>CAJUSR010000001.1 GCA_910588855.1 uncultured Kineothrix sp.
GAGTCATAATGTAACCCTCATATTTTTTATACTTAGCAGATAACTAAATATTATCGCCTACACATTATAACACAAAAATCCTTAATTTTCTTTATAAATTGTCATTTTATTTATATTTAATTAGCATCATTATTTTTTTATCTACTTACTAATATTCTATTAGTGATTTTCCTGTCTTGGAGATAGGTGAAAAGATATTTCTTTATTAGTGAGGAAAGGCCGGAAAAACGCCATACTAAAAGGCGTTGAAACATAAATATGAATCAACGCCTTCTCTTTCTTGTCCTTGATAAGGGGTACAGTTCACCCCTGCTATTCGTAATAATGATAAACACTAACTGCCTTCTTACCCTACTATGGGTGCTGTTGCTTCCTTCAGCCATTCGCGTTCTTCTTCCGTCAGATATTCCTGTGTTTTTTCGTATACTTCGGCATGGTAACGGTTAAGGCGTTGGATGTCTGCAGGCTGCATATAAGAAACATCTATCGCTTCTTTGTCTATCGGAACAAAAGTGAGCGTATCAAAATGCATAAACTGCCCATCCCCGTTCTTTTCGGCATTCCGGGCAACAAGGATATTCTCGATGCGGATACCGTGGCTGTTTTCTTTGTAGACGCCCGGTTCATTGGAGACAATCATCCCCGGCTCGATTACCGCCTCCTTCATAGCAGCCGTAAAACGCCACCGTATGTTCTGAGGACCCTCATGGACATTCAGCATGTAACCGATACCGTGGCCGGTTCCGCATTTGTAGTCAATACCTTGGCTCCACAGAGGCTGTCTAGCCAAAATGTCCAGATTCCTTCCGGTACACCCGTATAGGAATTTTGCGTCTGTCAGTTGAAGCATCCCCACCACAACCAGCGTAAAATGCATTTTTACCTCATCCTCAATGTCTCCCAGCACAATCGTCCTTGTCACATCCGTTGTGCCGCCCATATACTGTCCACCGGAATCTATCAGAAGCATCCCTTCCGGTGATAAGGTCTTATGGTTGGTTTCCGTAGCCTCATAATGCATCATTGCTGCGCTTTCCTTGTATGCACTGATGGTAGGGAAGGACAAATCCAAAAACCCTTCCGTATTCCGGCGCAGATTATCCAAATAGTCTGCTGCGTCCACTTCCGTTATTTCCTGCTTTCCGATATTCTTTTTCAGCCAATAGATAAATTTCGTCATGGCAGCGCTGTCCTTGCGGTATACTTCTTCCATCCTTGCCAGCTCCGTTTCGTTTTTTATGGCCTTGAGCAATTCCGTCGGATTATCCCCGGATACATATCCCGCCCGCTCCGTAATTATCTTGAATAAAGCATAATTGCTGTTCCCCTCGTCCAATAAAACTTTTCCGTTATAAGTATATTCCTCCAAAAAAGCTGTAATATCCTCATATCTTTTTACCCTGATATGGTTTTCTTCAGCGTACTTTGCAAATTCTTCCGTTACTTCCTGCTCCTGGATGAAAAAATACATTTCTTCCTGTGTCAGGAATCCATAAGATAATGCCACCGGATTGCACTCCACATCATTGCCCCGGATATTCAACAGCCACATTAAATCGTCCAATTTGCTTAAAAGGAGATATTCCGCGCCGGCTTCTCTTATTTTCTTTCTTACCTTTTCCATTTTTTCCGCCGTACTCTCCCCGCTGATTTCCTCAGGTAAGACTGTCATCTTATGGCAGGGTAGTTCCGGCCTGTCCGTCCAAACCCTGGACGCCAAATCCATGCCATAATTTATTTTTATCCCTTTCTCTTTCGCCAGTTTCTCCTCCAGCTTCCGACCCTCTTTGCAGCTTACTGTCCGTCCGTCAAAACCAATCGTCTGGCCATCTTCCATTTCCCCATACAGAAAATCAGGGATTTCCGGCACCCCTTCCTCCTGCATACGGAACAAATCCACCCCTGTTCCTTCCAATTCCTGCGCTGCCTGGATAAAATACCTTCCGTCAGTCCATAGCCCCGCCATCTCCTGACCCACAATTAACGTTCCATTAGAGCCAGTAAAACCGGAAAAATATTCCCGCGCCTTAAAATAATCATCCACATACTCCGAATTATGGAAATCGGAAGTCGGTATCATATAATAAGCTATCCCTTCTTTTTTCATCTCTTCACGAATCAATCCCAACCTTTTTTGTATCACTGCATTCATGTTCCCACTCCTTCCTTACTTCTCCCATCTATTGTAATATGTTTTACCGAAAAAAGAAAGACTAGTCTTCCCATCTCAAAGCAGAAAACTGCCTTAAAAAGCGGCCGGACAGGCAATCACCAAAAATTTTTCATATTTTCCTACAAATCATGCCAAATTTGTGATATCATAGGTATATTAATTGTCTTTTTTAGACCACATTTACCAAGAGCTGATAGTATATCTAAGCATTTGCAAAGCTCCAAACTCTGAGAGTATTCTAACAATATTTTCGGCAAAAATCCAGTTGTGCCCGACACTCTACCAAACCCATAAGGGCCAAATCGTTCCGGCAGCAACGCAGCCACGATTTCCAACCAAAAAAGCTTTCACGGTATTTTGCCATGATTTTATAGTTCAAAGGGGTTTTTGCCGAAAATATTACCGGAACATTCAGCTAATTTTTCGTTTTCGCAACTGCTTAACAATCATTGGAAAGGAGGCCAGCTATGGATCACAATATTTATTCAGAAGTTACACCCGAAATTATACGGCTTGCCAAAATGAGTGAAACGGCGGACATTATCGAAACCGACCTTTTTACCAAGTACGATGTCAAAAGAGGGTTAAGGGACTTGAACGGCAAAGGCGTACTGGCCGGACTTACCCGTATTTCCGACGTCCGCGCCAACAAGATTGTGGACGGTGTGCAGATTCCCATTCACGGGGATTTATTCTACAGGGGTTATAATGTAAAAGACTTGGTTGCCGGCTTCACAAAGGACAACCGTTTCGGCTTTGAAGAAGCTACTTATTTATTATTGTTTGATAAATTGCCTACGGCAAAGGAATTGGGTGATTTCCGGGATTTACTTAGTTTTTACCGGAATCTGCCTACCAGCTTTGTCCGGGACATCATTATGAAAGCGCCCAGCAAAGATATGATGAATACATTGGCAAGGAGCGTCCTTACCCTTTACTCCTATGACGACCGGGCCGACGATACTTCTTTGCCTAACGTGCTACGTCAATGTTTACAGCTTATCAGCCTTTTCCCTCTTTTGTCGATTTACGGGTATCAGGCTTACAGTTACTACCATGATGGAAAGAGCTTATATATCCACTCTCCTTTGCCGGAGCTTTCCGCAGCGGAAAATATCCTGCGCATCCTTCGTCCGGACAGCGCATACACGCCTCTGGAAGCCCGGATACTGGACATTGCCCTGGTATTACATATGGAACACGGCGGCGGCAATAACTCCAGCTTTACCACCCATGTGGTGACCTCTTCCCTTACCGATACCTATTCCGTTATTGCGGCTGCCATCGGTTCTTTAAAGGGGCCAAGGCATGGCGGGGCCAACATAAAAGTAGTACAGATGTTTGAAGAAATGAAGCAGTCTTTATCCGACTGGACTGATGAAGAGGAAGTATCGGCTTATCTGGTCAAACTCCTTCATAAAGAAGCTTTTGACCATGCCGGACTGATTTATGGCGTAGGACATGCCGTTTATTCCAAATCCGACCCACGTGCTATTATCCTGAAATCTTTTGTAGAAAAATTATCTGTGGAAAAAGGGCTGCAAAAGGAATTTGAACTGTATTCCTTAGTAGAGCGCCTCGCCCCGGAAGTCATTGCAAAAGAGCGTCAGATTTATAAAGGGGTAAGTATCAATGTGGACTTCTATTCCGGTTTTGTATACCATATGCTTGGGCTTCCGATGGAATTATATACACCGATTTTTGCAATGGCACGTATTTCCGGCTGGAGCGCACACCGTATGGAAGAATTGGCCAACAACGGCAAGATTATCCGTCCGGCTTATAAACCCATTGGAATTGACCATCCGTATAAGGATATTTCTTCCCGTTTCTAAATGAATTTTGCCTATTCTAATCCAAGCGGCACTGCAGGGAAGACCTTTTGACACCCGAATCCCATATAGTAAAAAAGTGTCTTCGACACTTCATGAAGAACCTTCGGTTCTTCCTTAATTTATTTCCTTCTGGCGAAGGAATTTCCTATAAAGTAAAAAAGAATCCTGCTTGCAGGATTCTCCGCCTACGGCGGGCCACGGCAGCGACATACTTCCCCTTCGCCGCAGTGCGATAATTATATTTTTACCATATGGGAAATTCGGAGAACTTTCCCATATGGTAAAAATATCCCCATATAAGGCTTTTATACTTCATTGCCCTATACGGGGATATTCTATAGTATCATAAAAGCAGCCGCCCATTTCCCTTTCCCACTTATCATTCAAAGGAATATTTTCTTCGGCAATCGGCTTCTTTTGCCAAGGGGCACAAAAGAATATCCTTCAGTCTATAAATTTCTTTTTCGCCTTGGAAGAAGCCACCCCGAAAATAACCAGCACAACCAAATAGCATCCGATGCCTATCAGGGAAAGGTATTCCGGGCCGTTCCATTTCGTATTGAATATCCCGATTCCTCCCACAACAACGGCAAGCAGACCTAAAATAAGCACTTTGCCGTACATGTAACGGATAAACCCTTCTTTATCCCTTATTTTATTCACATCCACGTCTTTGCTGATAATAACACCAGTCTTCAGTTCCCCTTTCATCTTCATCATAATTGCAGTATACATGAGATAAATGCCGCTGCCCGCTATCAGCAAATCGAATATATTGATATTTCCCATATTTAACCCCATTTCTGCGCAGCTTTTGCGCATATCATGTTTGTGGATGCCGCGCAGTCACAAACATGGGATTGAAAATTTTCAATTTTCAATCTTTCATCTTATTGCAATCCTATAATCGTAATCCTAATATTACAGCCCGATTATCTTTATTCCAATGCCGCAGTTCCATTATCGTTATTCCGATATCTCAGTCCTATTATCGTAATTCCAATATTACAGCCCCATTATCGTTATTCCAATATTGCAGTCCTATTATCGTAATTCCAATATTGTAATTTAATTATTGTAAACCTATTATTACAATCCTAAAATTTTTTCTACTGTCTGCTTCATCTCATCTTTTCCGCAAACAGTATTGTGTACCACAGGCGCCGTCCTGATTTCCTTTATTGCAGGAGGCACTTCCACTTTTGCCAGACGAGCCAGTTCATCCACCAGCTCAAAATCCGTCATCGTATTGTATTTTTCATCTATGGCATCCATTACACTCCTCGTAAACTTGAAGGGGCTTGCGGTAGACGCAATCACCACAGGCGTCTTATCCCCTGTCTCCTCCAAATACTTCCGGTATACGCAGACCGCCACCGCCGTATGGGTATCCACCACATATCCTGTCTTCTCCCATAATGCATGGATAGTTTCCCCGGTTTCCTTTTCCGAAGCATAATTGCCGTAAAAATCTTTTAACTGTGCCTGCATCTCCTCCGTGATTCCGTATTTGCCTTCCCCATTCAAAGCCTTCATAAAGCTTATATTTTTTTCCGAATCGTTGCCTGTTACCCGGTAAACCAAACGCTCCAAATTACTGGAAATCAGGATATCCATAGAAGGTGAGCTGGTCAGTACAAATTCTCTGTTCTTATCGTACACCCCGGTACGGAAAAAGTCATACAACACCTTATTTTCATTGGATGCACAAATCAGCTTATGGATAGGAAGCCCCATATTTTTCGCATAGAAAGCCGCCAGAATGTTGCCGAAATTCCCGGTGGGAACTGCCACATTTACCGCCTCCCCACCTTTTATCTTCCCATCCTTTAAAAGCCTGGTATAAGCATATACATAATACACAATCTGCGGAACAAGACGTCCGATATTAATAGAGTTTGCCGAAGAAAACTGGCAGCCTTTCCTGCCCATCTTTTCTTCCAGCCCCTTATCCGCAAAAATATTTTTTACACCGGTCTGGGCATCGTCAAAATTGCCATGAATACCTACTACGTATGTATTTTCCCCTTTTTGGGTTACCATCTGCAACTCCTGTATGGGGCTAACACCATTTTTAGGGTAAAATACGATAATTTTCGTTCCTTTTACCCCGGCAAAACCGGAAAGCGCCGCCTTCCCTGTATCCCCAGAAGTAGCCGTCAATATCACAATTTCATTCTCCACATGGTTCTTCCGCGCTGCCGTAATCATCAAATGGGGCAGAATGGATAAAGCCATATCCTTAAAGGCAATTGTGGCGCCATGAAACAGCTCTAAAAAGTAAGCGCCGTCCGTATGAACCATTGGCGCTATCTCTTTGGTATCGAATTTGGAATCATAAGCATTTGCAATACACTGCTTCAATTCTTCCTCCGTAAAGTCCGTTAAGTAGAGCCGCATCACTTCATACGCTACCTCCTGGTAGCTCATTTGTGCCAAATCCGCCATGTCTTTTTCCAATGCAGGTATTTTATCCGGCACAAACAGCCCTCCGTCATCGGACAGCCCCTTTAAAATGGCCTCCGAAGCTTTCACCTGAATATTCCCATTCCTCGTACTGCTATATAAAATTTCCATTACGCTTCCTCTCCCGTTCCTGCCTGTCCGATTATCCGGCACAGGTACTATTCCAGCCTTTCCTGCCCCCTTGTCGGGCACAAAGCTTTGCCGTTAAGTATAACATAGTTTCCCTTCCCATGCAATGTCAGGAAAAAAACTCATGGCCGCCGTAAGAAAACAAAAGAGTCAGGCTATTATCAAACCATTTCATCCGCTCCGGATCCGCATACTTGCGCGCCGCAAAATAGAGCGCCCCTTCCGTAATATCCTCCCCGTACAATACTCTTTTTACCGCTTCTTTCGTTTCTTCACTGACCTTTACCCTGTTTAAGCGACCATCCCGGACCGGTGAAAACTGCACGGTACCGTTGCCCCTCTGGAACACTACTTCCCTTACGGTATCTGGGAATCTACTGCTTTCCACACGGTTCATCACTACCCCGGCTACCAGCATTTTCCCTTTGATGTCCTCACACCCGGCTTCCGCCTCCACAATACGCAGAAGCACATCATAATCCTCCTGGGATAAATTATACTTCGCCTTCCGTTCCAGCAGATTATAATCCACAATCCGCTGCCCGGAAGATGCTTCCGTTACCATTCCCATAAAACTGGATGCGTCCAGCCCAGCCCTCTCCTCCATGAAACGAATCTGAAAAGCAGGCGTCGATGCAATACGGTTAATTTGCAGCTCCTTCACCGTAAACCATGATACTGCAAAAATCATATGGCACAAAAGCAATGCAGTTAAACTTTTCTTATACTTATACATTTTTCCATCCTCTTCCTATACTTGTTGTCCAACAGGAACGGTGCCCTCCGGTATATCATAAGCCATCTGGCACATGCCCAATCGAAACCTTGTGCAAAAACACTTCTGTCATAGAAATGTAACACTTCTTTAATATTTTATACAAAGAGCCCCGGAATTATTTCTAAAAAATTTCTAAATTTGTATTCTTTTTGCTAAAATGGTATAATTAAACGAATAATATTATGATTTGCAGGAGAAAAAATTTGAATAAAAACCTACCTGGCGTTTATACTGCCAAAAAAAAAGACAACTCTATTTACTATCGTTCTTCTATCACGCTTTGCGGAAAACATATCAGCCTTGGAAGCTATCCCGATGAGTGGTCGGCGCACCTGGCTTATCAGGAGGCCCTCACTCTGGCAGGAACAGCCTCCCTTTCTTTAGACGACTATACCTCTGCCTCACCCCTTCCTTTCTTCAAATGGGTAACCCTGATAAATTACAGAGATAACGGCCTCTATTTTTCCATCCCCATTTATTTGAAAAAAAAATATTTCCTTTATTATTTGGAGCCATCCTACTGTTTAAAATTCGATATTGACGACTTGTTCTATTATTCTTCCAAAAAGATTATGCGTCGGGGCGGGCATCTTTTTGTCAATGATTATGGTATGCAATGCAGTATCTTGAACCGTTACGGCATAAAAAATTATTCGGTATGCGGAAAGGATTACCGGTTTATCAACGGAGATTGTTCTGATTTCCGTTATGAAAATATCGAAATAATAAACCGTTTCCACGGGATTGCCTGTATCCCGGACAAAAAACATACCGGCTGCCTGTATAAAGTCCGCATCCATATCCGGAGCAATTATATCGTAGGAGTCTACGGGAACGAAACAGAAGCAGCCATCGCCTATAACAAAGCCATCGATATCCTGAAAAAAAACGGCATAGACCGGAATTTTACCCCGAATTACATCGAAGGGCTTTCTCCTGCTGCCTATGCCGATATTTATTCCAAATTGCAGATTTCTCCAAACATCTTCCGTCTTACGCCGGAAAACACCTGATATTCTGCCAGTCAAAGTATCTTCGTCCACACGTTTATTTTTCCGAATAATCTACAAAGCTGATATTCCAGCTCACATCCCCGTCTACACCGTCCGAACCCCCGCTTAAAGTATATTGCCACATCTGGAACTTATAAGGATAGTCAGGGATATCCTTCTGCTGGGAGAGCCAGACATCAAAATCCGTCAGTTTTGTCAAATCGATATGTTTAATGAGCCACTCCTTTGTTCCATAAAGTAACGGTTTATAGCCAGCCGCTTTTATATTTGTCAGAAAAGCTTTGGCAACCGCCGTCTTTTCATCCCGGGATAAAACCTCTATCCTGGCCTTGTCATTCTGCACATACTCCATATCAAAAGCCACCGGATATGTAATTTGGTAATTTGCCAAAACCTGTATAATATAGTTTGACTCCTCCACCGCTTCTTCCGCCGTGATAGCCTGGGAAAAGAAGTAAACGCCCACTTCCAATCCTGCGTCAATCGCCTTTTTTATGTTCTCTTCAAATTTCTCGTCCGGCACAATCTGACCGCTGCCATATCCCCTTGACCCAATCCGCAGCATGACAAAATCGGCACCCGCTTCCTTCAATGCCCTAAAATCCACATCGCCGTTATATTTGGATAAGTCCGCCCCTAAATACGAAATATCCCTTCCGTTATCGTAATAAGACATCTGGTCGGCCTTCTTCTCCAGATTCGTATAATCATAAGTATTCTGTTCCAGGTAGGGATTGATAAGAACCCATTCCTCGGTTCCGTCCGCATAGGTTAAAAGCGTATGTTTCCCATCCTTGGAAGGGTCTGCTGCGGCTTCCTCTTCCTCCACTTGCTTGGCCCTTTCCTCATATCTGGAAGAACTTCCTTCTTCTTTTTTATCGTTCTCTTTCTCGTCCTCTTTCTCAGTTTCCGTACTGGATACATACTGCGGCTCCTCCGGGTACATATCCCAGAAGTCCAAATCCGAAGCGGTCAGTTTATTTTCCTGATATAAACGTTCCACTTCCTGCAAACTCTTTCTTCCCGCATAGCCTACCACAGGAACCTCTTCTGTCACTACAGCGCTTTCTCCCTCTCCGGTTCCGCCCATTGCCTCACTGTCGCCGTTCAAAGCTTCCTCTCCTTCCTGCCCCTCTCCATATTCCAAAGCCGCCACTGTCGTTCCCTTCTGCTGCCGCTGCGCTTTCCTTTCTGCCTCCTGCTTATTCGTATAGACCACCACTCCAAGAATAAGCAATATTGATAAACTGACACCCATCATCATATACTTCATGGACAGTCTTGCATTTCTTTCTTCACTTTCACCGGGTAACCGCATATCCTTCCTCCGTTCATTCATTTTCTTGTCACAATAAAGCTTCCCGTTCCGCCTTCGCCGAACTCAGCTGTTCCTAATATCTGCTTACTGCAAAAAGCGAAAACCTTTTCCTGCATTTGCACATTTTAAGGAATCATTTCATCCAGGCACTGCTGCTGCCAAAAACCGCTGCTTCCTGAACTCGTTACATTCTAAAGCTGTTGCTTACACAAAACATTACGTTCAAATGCCGTCTCTTACATGAACCGTTACGTTCAAATGCCGTCTCTTACATGAACCGTTACTTTCATCCACAAATTCTTCATTTTTATATTTACTATTAAAATAATATCATTTATGATTACTATGAATTTAACACGAAATGCAAAAGTCTGCAATGGTTTTTGATTCCAGGGCTTCTTTGGCTTCTGTGGCAGCCGTTCCTCCATCGGCTCTGTCGTTCTGTTATCCGTAAAAAACGGGCGCCATTACAGGTTTTTTCTTATTGCAGTGTCTTAAGGCACCACTTTTCATGCAAAGAAGGGAGCATCGACATCATTATGAATAATTTTTTTTTAAATAGGCAGCCTTTTATTTCTTTTATTTTCCTTCCGGCCTTTCTTATTGCCAATATTACGGGTTTCCTCCTTCCATGCCGCATAAAGTATAGGATTCCCTTTTATGGCAGCCGCCCACGCTGCGAACGCGGCATAGCGGATCCGAAAACCAGGCTGTCCGGATGGATGCTGTCCGGAATCATCATTTTGATGCCCTTCCTTTTTTGCGGCTGCGGAAAACCAGCGGAACCGCTTGCACGATCCGGGTTTTATTTTGATACGGTAATAACCATTACCCTTTATGATAAACAGGACGATGCGCTATTGGACGAATGTTTTGCCCTTGCGGAATTTTATGAAAATATGTTGAGCAAAACAAGGGAAAACAGTGATGTCTGGAACATAAATCATGGAAAGGGAAAGCCGGTTGCCGTCAGCAGTGAAACTTTAAAAGTCCTCCGCTGCGCCCTCTCCTATGCCGCCCTTTCCGAAGGCAAAGCAGACCCTACGATTGGCCCGGTTACGGAATTATGGGATTTTTCCTCCGACTCCGATGCCTCCGTTCCAGCTTTGGACGATTTGCATGAAGCATTATCCCATGTAGGATATGAAAAAGTAACGATAAAAGAGGATACGGTCTCATTTTCGGACCCCCTTACGGAAATTGACTTAGGCTTCATCGCCAAAGGATATATTGCTGACCGCATGAAGGACTATCTTGTTTCCCAAGGAGTCTCCAGCGCTACCATCAACTTAGGAGGCAACGTCCTCACCATCGGTTCCCGCCCTGACGGCACCCCTTTCCGGATAGGTATCCAAAAACCCTTTGCTCCATCCGGTACCCCCGCCCTTACTTTGCCCGTCACCGACCTTTCCGTCGTTTCCTCTGGTGTCTATGAACGCTATTTTGAGCTGGACGGAACCCTTTATCATCATATTCTGGACACAAAAACAGGTTATCCCATACAGAATAACCTGTTTGAAGTCACTGTCATCTCCCCGTCCTCTATGGACGGGGACGCCCTATCCACTACCTGTTTCCTTCTCGGCTTAGAAGAAGGCATAGCCCTTATCGAATCCCTGGAAAATACAGAAGCCGTTTTCCTCACCTCCGACGGAAACATCCATGCTACCAGCGGCCTTAAAAACCTGGCTCCATAGCCAAACTTTTTGCCTGTTTCTTAAGCCTTCACAATCGACTTGCGCGGGCATTTCTCCGCACAAGTACCACATCCCGTACATTTTTCATAATCAATGGCCGCATTGAAATCCGCCACCGTAACCGCATCCGACGGGCAGTTCTTTTTGCAAAGCTGGCAGCCGATGCATCCGGCCGTACATGCTTTCATCGTTACCGGCCCTTTATCTTTGGAGCTACATGCTACTGCATACTTAGCATCGTAAGGAATCAACTCAATCAAATGCTTCGGGCATACTTCCACACATTTCCCACAAGCTTTACAAGCCTCTTTATCCACCACTGCCACACCGTTTATTACATGAATGGCGTCAAAGGGGCAGACCGATACACAACTGCCATAGCCAAGGCAACCGTAATTACAGGATTTCGGGCCTCCGTTGGGCACAAAGGCAAGCATCCTACAATCCTCAATCCCATGATAATCATAATCCGCCTTAGTTTTTTCGCAATCGCCCTGGCATTTCACGAATGCCACTTTCCTTACCGCTTCCCCGGCTTCTACACCCATGATTCCGGCAATCACTTTCCCTACCGGTTCGCCTCCTACCGGGCAGGCATTCACCGGGGCCTCCCCCTTGGCAATGGCAGCCGCTAAACCGGAACAGCCCGGGAAGCCGCAGCCGCCGCAGTTATTTCCGGGAAGCGCATTTAATACCGCTTCCTCTCTTTCATCCACTTCCACCTTAAACTTAATAGCAGCAACACCGAGGAACAGCCCGATAAAAAGGCCAACGCCGCCTACGATTGCCGTTGCTGTAATCACACCTATTATCATTCTGTCACCTCCTATAGTAAACCGGAGAATCCACAGAATGCAATCGCCATTAAGCCTGCCGTAACAAGCACAATGGGCATTCCCTTAAAGGATTCCGGTATATCGTTGTATTCCATCTTTTCACGGATGCCGGACAGAATGACAATGGCAACAGTAAACCCTACCGCAGTTGCAAAACCATTTACAATCCCCGTCAGGATACCGTACTTCTTCTGCACATTCGTAAGGGCAATCCCCAAAACCGCACAGTTTGTCGTAATTAACGGCAAGTAAACGCCCAAAGCCTGATAAAGGGGAGGCATAAATTTCTTTAAAAACATCTCCACAAACTGCACAAGCGCCGCAATGACCAGAATAAAAACAATCGTCTGTAAATAAGTGACATCAAATTTTTCCAATATAAATTTATAAACCACCCCGGATACCGCAGACGCCAAAGTAATAACAAAAATAACCGCTACTCCCATGCCTGCCGCCGTATTCGTTTTCTTAGACACTCCAAGGAAAGGGCAAAGACCTAAAAACTGGCTCAAAACCACGTTATTTACCAAGGAGGAACTTACCAATATAATAAGCAAATCCTTAATCAATTCCGCTCACTCTCCTTTCCCTCGCCGTAAAATCTATGGCTGCAGCCCTTTTCGCCGCAATTCATACAATCCTCACTGCAGCCTGACTGGACTTTCGACATATCTTTCCCCTTCTTCTCCCCATTCATCCGTATTTTATTCTGTACTGCCGTAAGGGCTGCCAGAACGAAAAACGCACCGGGCGCCATAATGAAAATTGCGCATGGAACATAAGAATCCGGCATAATATGAAGCCCGAAGATTTCCCCTGCACCAATCAATTCACGCACTGCGCCAATACAGGTAAGAGCAAAAGAAAAGCCCAACCCCATACCAATCCCGTCAAACAGCGAAGGGAGAATGGGGTTCTTGGAAGCATAAGATTCCGCCCGTCCTAAAATAATACAGTTTACCACAATCAACGGGATATAAAGGCCAAGCGCATCATAAAGCGCCGGGATAAACCCTTCCAGCAAAAGCTCCACCATCGTTACAAAAGAAGCGATAACAACGATGAAAGCCGGTATCCTTACTTTATCCGGAATAATATTCCGCAGCATGGAAATCATCATATTGCTCAATGCCAGTACCACCATAGTAGTCAGCCCCATGCCCAAACCGTTCATGGCCGATGTGGTTACCGCCAAGGTCGGGCACATGCCAAGCATTAACACGAAAGTCGGATTTTCTTTGATTAGGCCGTTATAGAGCCGTTCCATCGCATTGCTGTTATTCATTGCCGCTTCCTCCTTCCATTAAGATTTCCCTGAAATAATGCAGCCCGGCATTTACTCCATTGGTAACCGCATGGGTAGTAATCGTTGCACCGCTTATTGCGTCAATCTGGTTATCCCCCGCCGCACCGGTTTTCACATATTCAAAGCTTTCTGCATTCTTATTTGTAAACTGAGGCTTCAGCACTTCTTCCGCCCGCATACCAAGCCCCGCCGTTTCCGATATGGACAGAAGCGAAATCCCGTTCAAAGTACCATCGCTTCTAACCCCCATCATAAACTCAATATCTCCTCCATATCCTTCATGGTCATTGACGGTAATGACATAGCCAAGCACACTGCCGCTTCCGTCCTTTGCCGCCATTACTTCTCCGATATCCACGCCTTCAAAGCCAAGTTCCGCCCAGCCGTCCGGCACAACCTGGTTCCCGCTGCTTTCATCCTTTGCCGTCGATTCCACCGCTTCAAAGGAGGCAGCATCCTGAAATACTTCCGTACACGCTTGCTGTTTCGCCTTTTCCTTCTGAACCGCAATCGGTTCTTTTGTCACCTGATATACCGCCCCCAAAACCAGTCCGGCAATCAACGTAATGGCAAACAAAATAAGGGCATCCCTTATCATGCTGTTTTCTTTTCCGTTATTCATGCGCGCCTCCCCCCTTTCATGCCAAATGCTTTCGGAAGGGTTATTTTTTCAATCAAAGGCACCAGCAGGTTCCCGATAATAATCGCATAGGAAACTCCTTCCGAAGACGGCCCGAAAATACGGAAAATCCCCGTCAATACCCCCAGCAATATCCCGAATAGATACTGCCCGTTCTTCGTAATGGGCCTTGTCACATAGTCCGTTGCCATGAAAAACGCCCCGAGCATCAACCCGCCGCCTGCAATCTGGGCGCTGATATAAGCCGGGTCAAAGCCGTGCCCGCCAAACAGCCCGGCAAACAACGCAAAACTTACAATATAGCTGCCCGGAATGCGCAAATCAATCACGCCGAGAAGAATAAGGAAGCATGCGCCCAATACAATCGCAATCATGGAAGTCTCCCCGATGGTCCCCGATGTCTTGCCGATGACCATAGACAAAATATCAACTGATTCTCCGCTCTTTATCGCTGCAAGCGGGGTCGCCCCCGTATATGTATCGCATTCAAAATTCGTCATAATCGAAGTAAAGGAAATGAGCAAAAAGCACCTTGCCGCCAAAGCCGGGTTCATAAAGTTCTGCCCCAGCCCGCCAAAAAGCATTTTCACCACAAGGATGGCAAAGACGCCGCCGATAACGCCAATCCACCAAGGAGCGGTAGAAGGCAGGTTCAACGCCAGCAAAAGCCCGGTCACCACTGCCGAATAATCCCCTATTGTTACCTTTTTATTCATTAATTTTTCATAAGCCAGCTCCGTCAAAACCGTGCTTGCCACCGTCACTGCTATCAAAATAAGCGCATCTATCCCGAAATTATATATCCCAAAGCCCGCTGCCGGGAGAAGCGCAATCACTACCGCCAGCATAATGCTGCTTGTAGTCACCTTGCTTCTTACATGGGGATTGGATGACACCTTCATCAAATCGCTCACTTTTCGTACCTCCTGTTTTTTCTATCCATTACTGCCTGCCTAATTAAGCCTTTGCTTTTTTCCCGTCATCCTTCAGCGCAGGCTTTTTACCCCGCTTTGCCAACTGCATCTTACGCATGGATTTAATCGTCTGGGTCAAGGGCCGTTTTGCCGGGCAGACAAAGCTGCAGCACCCGCATTCACAGCACTCCATTCCATTGTAGGAGAGGAATGCTTCTTCATCATAATGTTCCGCAAAATCCGCCAATTTTCTCGGCAATACCCTTCCCGGGCAAACCTCCACACATTTCCCGCAGTTAATGCAGGCGCTCGGCTCCATCTTGGAAACATCGTCCTGAGTAAGGCATAAAAGCGCAGAAGCCGTTTTGGTGGTGGGTACATCCAAATCGAAAATACCAAAGCCCATCATCGGCCCGCCGGAAACAATTTTCACTGGTTTTTCCTTAAATCCCCCTGCCTCTTCTACCAATTCATGGTAATTCGTTCCAATCCTTACAATAAAATTGCGAGGGTCGGCAATTGCATCCCCCGTTACCGTCACAATACGGTTCATCAACGGTTTCCCAAGCATTACCGCATGGTAAATAGCTACAATCGTATCCACATTATTTACTACACAGCCTGCATCTGCCGGAAGCATCTTGGAATTAATGCTCCTCCCTGTGGTCGCATATACAATCTGGCGCTCCGCCCCCTGCGGATACTTTGTCTTCAATGCTTTTACGCTGATTCTCGTCTCATCCTTTGTCAGCTTTTTCAAAAGCTCAATACAATCCGGCTTGTTATCTTCCACCGCCAGAATCCCTCTCGCATTATCGAAAAGCCGGAGCATAATTTTCAGCCCTTCAATCAGCTTTTCCGGCTCTTCCAACATCCTCCGGTAATCCGAAGTCAGATAAGGCTCGCATTCCGCACAGTTAGCAATAACATAATCTATCTTTTCCGGCTCCTTCGGCGAAAGCTTAATGAAAGTAGGGAAACCTGCGCCGCCCATACCGACGACCCCCGCTTCCTTGACCCTTTCAATAATCTCTTCTTTGGATAATTGCTCTGCCGATTCTACCGGCGAATATTCCACTTCTTCATATTCCCCATCGTTTTCGATTACGATGCTCATCACATTATCCCCTGTTACTACACGCCTTGGTTCAATCGCCTTCACTGTTCCCGATACGGTAGCATAAATCGGAGCCGATACAAAACCGGAAGCCTCCGCGATCTTCTGCCCGGTCAGCACCCGGTCGCCTTTTGCCACAACCGGCGTTGCCGGAGCGCCAATATGCTGGGATAAAGGATACACCAGATCCCCTTTGGGCAGCACTTCCTTTATTGGCTTATCCTTCGACAGCTCTTTTCCGTCGTAAGGATGAATACCGCCCACGAATGTTAACTTAGCCATTTGTCACCCTTCTTTCTCTCAGAATTCAAACGTCAGTTCTTATAATGTCGAACGCGACGACTTTTAATATCAATATACTATTTTTCTACAAAAAATACTACTGAATTTTGAAAAAACATGATAAAATAAACAAGGAAATATTTTACCAGAAAGGAAATGATATATTATGAGAACACTACGGCAAACCATACATTTCCCAAACCTTGGCTATCCTTTGGAGAAAATTGCGCCTTTAAATAAAATCCTTTTCCTTGATATAGAAACTACAGGTTTCACTGCTAAAAGCTCTTCTTTATATATGATTGGCACCACTTATTTTGAAGACGGCAAATGGTATATTAAGCAATGGTTTGCAAACGGATATGAGGAAGAACCGGAAATCCTCTCGGCATTTTTCAATTTTGCCAGAGGCTACAGCCATCTTATCCATTTTAATGGCAATAACTTTGACCTTCCATTTCTGCTTCAAAAATGCAGCCAATACGATTTGCCTTACCATTTCAATGATTTTGAAGGGATTGATATTTACCGCAGGATTGTGCCTTATAAATCGTTCCTGCGCCTTCCCAACTGCAAGCAGAAAACATTGGAGCAGTTCCTTGGCATTGAGAGGGAAGATACCTATAGCGGCGGCGAACTTATCAGCGTATACCACACATATGTGAAAACCCCTACCGATTACGGTTTTCAAGCGCTTGCCCTCCACAATGCTGACGATATGAAAGGGATGCTGCAAATCCTTCCGCTGCTCTCCTATTATGACTTAATCAACGAATTGCCGCGTCCGAAAAAAGTACAGGCCAACTACTACCACGATATTAATGGAGAACGGCATCAGGAATTGCTTATGAAGCTAACCTTGTCTTCCCCTTTGCCCCAACCCCTTTCCGGCACGGCAGAAAGTTGCTACTTTAAAGGGGAAGGCACAGAAGCTACGCTCCGGGTGCCCCTTTATGAAGAAGAAATGAAATATTTTTACTCCAATTATAAGAACTACTATTATCTGCCGGAAGAAGATTGCGCCATCCACAAGTCGGTAGCTTCTTATGTAGATAAAAAACACCGTATACAGGCAACAGCCAAGACTTGTTACACCCGCAAGCTTTCTACCTATCTTCCCCAGTGGGATATCTTATTCCAGCCCTTCTTTAAGAGAAGTTACGAAGACAGGGATATTTTCTTTGAACTTACGGAAGAAATGAAAAAAGAACGCCGGCTTTTTTCAGAATATGCCGGGCACATCATAAATATGATTGTTGCTTCTTATACGAAATCATAGCCTGTCCGGCAAAACTGTTTGACAGATTACACAATCGAGTAGGGAGGTCTATCTTCCCTACTCGCTGCGCGCCCCGTGCGCCGCATAGCGGCACCTTTCCTTTGCACGGGGCTGCGCATAAAAAATTTGAGGTAAGCTCCTGATAAAGGAACTTACCTCTTTATTTTTCAAGGATTATGTGCTTTAAATCCTATCATGGTTTCTCATAAAAGAAAGAATTTTTTCTCTCATAGCCTATTTCTTTATAATTGATAATCTGCTCCGTACTTCCGATAAACAGCAGCCCTTTACGCGCCAGCGCTTTTTGGAATTTGACAAACACTTCGTCTTTGGCTTCTTCCGTAAAATATATCAATACGTTACGGCAGACAATCATATGCCATCCATCACGGTATGCATCCTTCAGCAGATTATGCTGGCTAAACTCCACCCGCTTTTTCACAGCATCTGAAATCTGATATGACAAACCAACCTTTGTAAAATATTTCTTCTTCAAATCTTCCGGCACATTTGCCACGCTTTTAGCGCTATATAAGCCTACTTTCGCTTTGGCAATTACTTGTTTATCCAAATCTGTAGCATATATCTTAACCTGTTCTATCGGGATATGCCTTGACAATGCCATCACAAGAGAATACGGTTCATCCCCTGTAGAACATGCCGCACTCCAGATTTTCAGATTCTTGCCAAATTTGGAAATAAGCTCCGGTATAATCTGTGTATCCAATACTTTCCATTGATCCGCATTGCGGTAAAATTCGGAAACATTTATCGTAAGATAATTGATAAACTCTTCAAATTTTGCCGTGTTTGTCTTGATGAAAGTCATATATTTGTCATAACCAACTATACTATTCTTTGCAATCAGCGTATCAATACGGCGCTTCATCTGTTTTTCCTTGTAAGCGTTCAAATCAATTTTTGTAAGGTCGTACACCGCTTTTTTAAACCATTCGTAATCATAAGCCATGGCAAATACCTACCGTCATATTAATATTTTTAAAAACAAACCCTTATTCTTCGGAGCTGTCCTGCTCTTCGGCAATCACCGCATTGATATCCACCGATACTACATCTGCATCTTCATCGATAACTTTCGGTTCGGAAGCAATCATTGCTTTGATGCTTAAGCTGATTTTTTTGTCTTCATTGTTAAAATCAACTACCTTCGCCGTAATTTCCTCGCCCACTTTTAAAACATCTGCCGGTTTCTCAATATGTTCTTTAGAAATCTGGGAAACATGAAGCAATGCATCCACGCCCGGCTCCAACTCAATAAATGCGCCGAAATCGGTCATTCTTGCTACTTTTCCTGTCACGATATTGCCTGTTGCATATTTCTCCGCCGCATCTTTCCACGGATTAGCATCTGCAAATTTAAGGCTCAATGCAATCTTATTTCCTGCGATTTCTTTAATCAATACCTTTAATTTTTCTCCAACCTTGAATACCTTCTTCGGGTTCTCCACTCTGCCCCAGGACATCTCTGAAATATGGAGGAGACCGTCTGCACCGCCCAAATCAATGAATGCGCCGAAATCGGTTACATTCTTAACGGTTCCTTCTACTACATCCCCTTCTTTAATGGACTCGAACAGTTTTCTCTGAAGTTCAGCTTTTTCTGCTACAATCAACTGTTTGCGGTCACCGATATATCTTCTTCTCTTAGGATTATATTCACTGATGACAAATTGTATTTCCTGTCCTGCATATTTGGATAAATCTCTTTCATAAATATCGGATACAAGGCTTGCCGGAATAAAAATCCTTACTTCTTCTACTACTACGCTTAAACCACCGTCCAAAACCTGTGCCACTTTCGCGGTAAGGACTTCTTTGCTGTTAAACGCTTCTTCAATCCTCTTATTGCCCCTGTCAGCCGCCAACCTTTTATAAGTAAGGAGAACTTGTCCTTCCCCATCGTTTACTTTCAATATCTTGACTTCCATCGTATCGCCTGTCTTAGCGACTGTTGTTAAATCTACATTGGGTTCGTTAGTGTATTCGCTTCTTGTCAATATGCCATCTGATTTGTAGCCAATATTGAGAATAATCTCTTCAGGCTTTACGTCGATGACTGTGCCTTCCACTACCTCTCCCGCATGAATTGTCTTTAATGATTCCTCTAACATTTGTTCAAAAGTTAATTCTGACATAATTTTGAACCTCCTCAATAATATTATTTGGGGTAGACGCCCCGGCAGTAATACCGACCGGTGAAGCCGTTTTAGGTAGTTCTAAACGCAAGTCATCCAGTGTCTGTATAAAATAAGTATTCTCACATTCTTCTTTACAAATCTCGTACAACTTTCTTGTATTAGAACTGTGAGTACCCCCTATTACTATCATGTTTTCAACCTGAGCTGCAATCTGCCTCGCCTCAGTCTGCCGTTCTTCCGTTGCGCTACATATAGTATTCACAACACTAACATTGTAACCTTTTTTCAAAAAAATTTCAACTAATTCTTTAAATTTGTTGTAGTTAAATGTCGTTTGGGAAACAATACATATTTCTTCCCCCTTTAAGTTAAGGTTTTTTTCCTCATTTACAAATGCTTGGGCCCGTTCCTTTGAGTCGATAACTGCCGTCTCTGTCATCGACCATCCTTTTATCCCTTCCACCTCCGGATGGCCGGGGTTTCCGATAATTACAACCCTTTTCCCCAATCCGCTTTCCTTCTCCACAATTGCATGGATTTTTTTAACAAAAGGGCATGTAGCATCTACGCATTCCAGCCCTTTGCGTTCCAGCAGTTCATACACATCCTTCGCTACACCGTGGGAACGTATAACGACTGTTCCGTCCTCCAGCTGCCTTAAGCCATCTATATCTTCTACAACAACGACTCCCTGACTTTCCAGGTCTTTCACTACTTCTTCATTATGGATAATCGGGCCGAAGGTATAAATCTTCCTTCCACTTTCCAACTGTTCATATACTTTCTCCACAGCCCTTTTTACCCCAAAGCAGAAGCCGGCGCTCTTTGCCCTTATTACTTCCATCCTTTTTCCAGACTCCTTTTCGTTTTTCAATCCCTTCTCTTTCTTCCAAACCCCTTTTCGTTTTTCAATCCCTTCTCTTTCTTCCAACCCCTTTTTCCTTTTTCAATCCC
The DNA here is from genome assembly GCA_910588855.1 of uncultured Kineothrix sp. Classification (GTDB taxonomy): domain Bacteria; phylum Bacillota; class Clostridia; order Lachnospirales; family Lachnospiraceae; genus Kineothrix. Next base: position 20,897 of record CAJUSR010000001.1, read on the forward strand.
CTTTTTTCCCAACCCTTTTCTTTTTTAATCCTTTTTTTACTTCAATCCCTTTTCTTCAGTTCCTTTTTTCTTCAAGTTCCTTTTCTTTTCCTCAGTTCCTTTTTTTCTTCAAATCCTTTTTCTTTTCTTCAGTCCCTTTTTTCCTCAAATCCTTTTTTCCGTATTTTCTCTCTTCTGCCCCTTTAAAAAGCTTCCTTGCATAATCCGGTAATTACCTCAACCACTTCCTCAATTGTCATATCCGAGGAATCCACAAGCGTTGCATCCTTGGCCTGGCGGAGCGGGGAAATCTCTCTGTTCATATCCCTTTCATCCCTCTCGATAATATCTTTTTCTATCTGTGCGAAATCACAATGGATTCCCTTTGCCGTCAATTCATCATATCTTCTCTTTGCCCGGACCGTGCTGCTTGCCGTTAGGTAAACTTTTACATCCGCATCCGGAAGCACACAGGTTCCGATATCCCTGCCGTCCATCACCACATCTGACTCCCTGGCTAAAAGCTGCTGTAACTCTACCAGTTTTTTACGGACATCCGGGTTTATACTGCTGGCAGAAGCCATATTGCCCACTTCCTCCGTCCGGATAAGCCCGTTTACATTTTCACCGTTCAAAAATACTACCTGCTCCCCGTCTACGTAACGTATGGTAATGTCCACATCCTTACATTCCCTGCTTATTTTTTCCCCATCCTCTGCCGGGATGCCATTGCGGATAAAATAAAGCGCCATAGCCCGGTACATAGCCCCCGTATCCACATAAATAAATCTCATGTTTTTTGCGATTTTTTTTGCTATTGTGCTTTTTCCTGCCCCTGCCGGCCCGTCAATTGCTATATTATAACTCATTGTTTCTGCTCCTTCCCTGCGGCAAAAACTCCTGCCTGATATCCGGTAGACCATGCAATCTGCAGATTAAATCCTCCGGTCAATGCATCTACGTCCAAAATTTCCCCTGCAAAATACAATCCTTTTATCCTTTTGGATTCCATAGTAGAAGGATTTACTTCCTTTACATGGATGCCGCCGCGAGTAATGACCGCTTCCGCATAGTCTCTTGTTCCTGTCACTGTCATTTCCATATTCTTTATTAAATGGGCAAACTGCAGCCTTTCCTCTTTTGTAATTTCATGGATTTTCTTTTCCCCGTCTATGCCGGATAAATCCACCATAACAGGAATCAGCTTAGAAGGGAACAATTCCCCTAACGAATTTTTAAACTGTTTATTCTTATTTTCTTCAAAATCCCGTAAAAGCCTTTTGTCAAGCTGTTGAGGGGTAAGCGCCGGTTTTAAATCCAAACGCAGCACCGCCTTTTCTCCTTTGCATTTCTTTCCATAATAACTGCTTGCACTTAAAATCAAAGGCCCGCTCACACCGAAATGGGTAAAAAGCATCTCCCCAAACCCCTCATAAAAAGGTTTCTTCCCCTTCAAACCAAGATATACCTTTACATTTTTCAGAGAAAGCCCCTGCAATGCTTTGCACCATGTCTCTTGTATGTGAAAGGGAACCAAGGAAGGAGACGTTTCTTTTACCGTATGTCCTCTTTCCGCTGCCATACGGTAACCAGCCCCATCAGAACCAGTGGATGGATAAGAAAGCCCTCCTGTTGTCAGGATAACAGCATCCCCATATTCTTCCAGCCCGTTTGCCAGCCTCACGCCTTTGACGCAGCCTTCCTTGACTACCAACCCTTTTACCTCTGTTTTCAGCCAGACATCCACCTCTCTTTTTTTCAACTGCCCAGCCAAAGCAGCTATCACATCCGACGAATGATCCGAAACAGGAAATACCCTGCCTCCCCTTTCTATTTTCACCGGACATCCCGCCTTTTCAAACCAATCCATCACCGCCCGGTTATCGAACCCATAAAAGGCACTGTATAAAAACTTGGCGTTTGTTACCACATTCTGAAACAGCTCTTCCATATCGCAGGCATTGGTAAGGTTGCATCTTCCTTTTCCCGTAATAAACAGCTTCTTCCCAAGTTTTTCGTTCTTCTCATATAATACGGTTTTTGCACCTTGTTCCGCCGCTGCCGCTGCCGCCATCATCCCTGCTGCCCCGCCGCCGACTACTATCACTTTTTTCATTCTTCGCTTTCTGCTCCTTGTTTAATCTTTCTCTTTCATTAAAGGGTAATTCAATATCGGTTCCTCATCAATAAAATTAATTTCATCATTCAGATATACCTGATAATTATTCCAAACCTGCTCCAATTCTTCCAAATTCTGCTTTACATCCTCCGGCCGCTTTAAGCAAAGCGCTACCACCAGCGCATTGATTAAGCTGAGGGGGGCTACCAGCGAATCCACAATGGATACCATATCGCTTCTGGCAAATAAGTTGCAGGAAGAATAAAGGTTCATAGGGGAATGGACGCTGTCCGTAATGGCAATCACCTTCGCATTCCTGTCATTGGCAAATTCCATTGCCTTCAAGGTTCTCATGGAGTATCTTGGGAAACTGATTCCCACAATTGCGTCCTTTTCCCCAATCCGTATCATCTGCTCGAACATCTCACTGGCGCTTGTCGTCCTGAGCTGCACCACATTCCCTCTAATCATATTCAAATAAAAACAAAGGAAATCCGCCAACGGCTCGCAACTGCGGATTCCGACAATATATACGGTACGGGCTTCCAAAATAATGTCCACTGCCGTTTCAAAAGAAATCCCGTCCAAATGTTCTATTGTATCCTGTAGTTTCTCAATATCCGCCTCCAGCACGGATGTCAATATCTCCGATTGCGAGCTTTTCCCATATTTTACCCCAATCTTCTGAACTGAATTTAGCTTGTCCTTTACCCATTCTTCCAGCGCTTTCTGGAACTTCGGATATCCGTCATAGCCGATGCCTGCCGCAAACCTCACGACGGTGGATTCACTGGTTCCCACTGTTTCCCCCAGCTTCGCTGCTGTCATAAACACTGCCTGTTCGTAATGATTGGTAATATATGCGGCAATTGCCTTATGGCTTTTGCTCATTTGGGGATATCTCTCATTCATCTTGGATATGACATCCCCTTCTTCCCCCTTTTTTCTTTCCATTTCCATCTTACGTAATCCTTCACTCACTCTCAGCCATGCCGCATACTACGGCATAAAACTATCGTCTCTTACATATTTTCTTTCCAGTATATATGGTTTTTGGGGAAATAGCAATGTTTTTGTTGGGGGGGGTGGGGATGGGAGGGATTGGGGGTGAGTGGGGGAGTCCGGAAGTTGGGGAAATGGGTGGTGGTGGGATGGATGGTTTTTGTTGGGTTTTACTAAGCAGAATGGGGAAGGTTGGGATTCCGTACGGGTCGTCTGCAAGCGGCATCCTTGCCGCACAAAGACTAACTTTGACCTCCTTGTCACAGTTACCCTAGTTGGTTGGGCATTCTGCTAAGTATAACCTCAACAAAAACCAACTCACCCCACCACCACCCATTTCCCCAACTTCCTACCGTATCCCCTGTTTAATGTAGCAATCAATGTCATTTAGTTAGTGCCTTGATTCAGCCGTAAGGAACATAAAATGCTCAAGGAACCCGTTAAAAAACGTCGGCACTTAACGAGGTTCCTCACGAGTTTAGTGTCCGTTACGCTTTTTACCGAGCGAAAGCGTGGTGACGGAGCATTTTATGTTCCTCACGGCGTCCGGTACCGTTAACTAAATGACATTGATGTGGCAATCCCCCGTTTATTGAGAGAGGAAGGCATCTAGCAAACTCTCTTTATTAAAGGGATAGAAAATGTAGGAGTTGCGTGCATGGGCGGGTGAGGGTGTTTTGGTTTTTGTAGTGGGGTTTTACTTAGCAGAATGTTCGATAACCAAGGGAACCGTGACATGGATGTCACGGTTAGTCTGCGTGCGGCATGGATGCCGCTTGCAGACGACCTGTCCGCCATCCACAGCCTCCCCATTCTGCTTAGTAAACCCCTACAAAAACCATACACCCCCACCCGCCCATGCACGCAACTCCGGTCGTCCCCCATAACGACATATTTCCTCTGCACATAAAAAAAGAATCCTGCTTGCAGGATTCTCCGCCTGCGGCGGGCCGCAGCAGCGACATACTTTCCCACCGCCGCGCGATAATTACTTTTTACCATATGGGAAATTCGGAAAACTTTCCTATACGGTAAAAAAGAGGATTGCCCAAACAATCCAAGCAATCCTCTTCCCATTCTTCTCTTATACCGGATAAGCCCCATTCTTCGTATCTGCCTGAGTCATATCCACTTTTTCCTGCTGTGCCTGACGATATTTGAAGAAATCGGTAGCAACCTGAGGGAAAAGTGCATAGGAGAGTACGTCTTCATCCTGCTGCTTCCATTCCTTCATTTCTGCTTCCAATTTATCAAGCTCGTTTTCGATTAAGTCCGCCGGACGGCAAGTAATCCTCTCTTCGCCCGGAATAACTTTATCAATAATTTCCTGATTCATCGGTTTAATGGTCTGACCATATTCACCGCGCAAAACTGCTTTTGTTTCTTTTGTCGCCATCTTGTAACGCTCACCCAGAAGTACATTGAATACTGCCTGCGTACCAACAATCTGGGAAGAAGGAGTAACAAGCGGCGGCTCGCCTAAATCTTTACGTACTGCAGGGATTTCCCTCAATACATCGTAATATCTGTCTTCTGCATTCTGCTCTTTCAACTGGCTTACCATGTTGGAAAGCATACCGCCCGGTACCTGATACAGCAATGTCTTAATATCAACGCCCATAACCTTCGGGTTCATCAGCCCGCTTGCAAGACATTCATCCCTGTAAGGCCTGAAGTAATCAGCGATTTCTGCCAGGATGCTCTGGTCATAACCGGTATCGTAAGGGGTTCCTTTAAAGGTTTCTACCATAACTTCCGTTGCCGGCTGGGAAGTACCCAGTGCAAAAGGGGAAATTGCACAGTCGATAACATCCACGCCCGCTTCTACTGCCTTTAAGTATGTCATGCTGGCTACACCGGAAGTATAATGTGTATGAAGCTGAATCGGAAGTTTAGTTGCGCTCTTCATTGCGGAAATCATTTCTGTCGCTTTGTAAGGAACAAGAAGACCTGCCATATCCTTGATACAGATGGAATCCGCTCCCATCGCTTCAATCTTTCTTGCCATATCTACCCAATATTCCAACGTATAAGCGTCACCTAATGTATAAGACAATGCAACCTGTGCATGGCCTCTGCCTTCCCTTTGTTTCACCGCATTCGTAGCATTTACTGCTTCCTGCAGGTTCCTAAGGTCATTGAGGCAGTCGAAAATCCTGATAATATCAATACCGTTGGCAATGGATTTTTCAACGAAATAATCCACCACATCATCTGCATAAGGACGGTATCCTAAAATATTCTGCCCTCTGAAAAGCATCTGCAATTTCGTATTTTTAAATCCGTCCCTTAACTTCCTCAACCTCTCCCAAGGATCTTCTTTCAGGAAACGAAGGGAAGCGTCAAAGGTAGCGCCGCCCCAGCACTCTACTGCATGGTAACCAACTTTATCCATCTTCTCAATGATTGGAAGCATTTTTTCCGTAGGCATTCTCGTTGCAATCAATGACTGATGCGCGTCGCGGAGAACGGTTTCCATAATTCCAATCGGTTTTTTCACCTGTTCTGACATTTTTTATTCCTCCTATTAAATTTCAATTGCAAAACCACAACTGGCTCATATGCCATTAAAATACTCCAAATACTGCCATAAAGGTACCAGCCGCTACCGCCGTACCGATAACTCCGGCTACGTTAGGCCCCATTGCATGCATAAGCAGGAAGTTCGTCGGGTCTGCTTCCGCACCGACTTTCTGGGAAACCCTGGCTGCCATAGGCACCGCGGAAACGCCTGCGGAACCAATAAGCGGGTTGACTTTTCCATGCGTGATTATGCACATTAACTTCCCGAACAATACGCCGGCTGCCGTACCGAATGCAAATGCAATCAAACCGAGTACCACAATTTTAATCGTTGCCCAGTTTAAGAATGCTTCCGCACTGGTAGTTGCCCCTACGGATGTACCCAGCAGGATAACTACGATATACATCAATGCATTGGATGCCGTATCTGTCAACTGCCTTACAACCCCTGACTCCCTGAACAGGTTACCGAGCATCAACATACCAACAAGGGGAGCTGTTGTCGGAAGAATCAGACATACAACGATAGTAACGATAATGGGGAACAAAATCTTTTCCAATTTCGAAACCGGACGCAACTGCGCCATTTTGATTTTTCTTTCTTTTTCCGTTGTTAAAAGCTTCATAATCGGCGGCTGGATAATTGGCACCAGCGACATATAGGAATAAGCCGCTACTGCGATAGGGCCAAGCAGAGCCGTCTGTCCTAATTTTCCTGCGAGGAAAATAGAAGTAGGGCCGTCTGCTCCACCGATAATGGAAATTGCCGCTGCTGCCTTGTCATTGAACCCAAGCCCGATTGCGCCGAAATATGCGGCAAAAATACCGAACTGTGCAGCAGCGCCCAGCAAAAAGCTCTTAGGATTGGCAATCAGCGGACCAAAGTCCGTCATTGCACCCACGCCCATGAAAATCAGGGAAGGCAGGATTGCCCATTCATCTAAGAGATAGAAATAATAAAGCAGGCCGCCTGTTCCGTTTGCCGCATCTTCAATGCTTAACATAATATCCGGATAAATATTTACAAGCAGCATACCAAATGCTATCGGCGTTAACAGCAAAGGCTCAAAACCTTTTGCGATAGCAAGATAAAGAAATACACAAGCTACTACAATCATCAGGTAATTTCCCCAGGTAAGGTTGAAAAAAGCCGTCTGATGTATTAGGTTGTCTAATGTATTCGTTATATAACTGAAATCCATTATTTTAACCTCCTGTTTTGATTCACAGCAACAGATGCCATGCTTCTTATGATTAATTTAAAGTTGCCAGCAATGCACCTGCTTCTACAGGATCGCCAACCGATACATCCACGCTGGCTACCGTACCGTCCTGAGGAGCGACAACCGGGATTTCCATCTTCATAGCTTCCAGTACGACTACCGTGTCACCTGCTTTTACCGCCTGTCCTACCTTCACTTCCACTGCAAATACCTTTCCTGCCGCACCGGCTTCTACTTTAACGCTTCCTGCCGCACCGCTTGCTGCCGGCTTTGCTGCTGCCTTGGGAGCCGCTTTCGGAGCTGCCTTAGGCGCTGCCGGAGCTGCTGCGGGAGCCCCTGAAGATGCTCCTTCTTCTACTACTACATCATATACGTTGCCATTTACGGTAATGGTATAATTTTTCATTCTTCTATTCCTCCTAAATTATAAATTCCATCCGCATACAGTAAACACTCTGCATGCAATCGCTTAAAATGTTCTTCTTTTCCTGATTGACCTGACAACAAAACCGTCAGTAGAAGCTGCGCCTTGGCTCGCTGCAATTGCAGCCGCAATAACAGCCACCAGTTCCAAATCATCTGTTTCCTCTTCTTCCACTGCCGCAACCGCTGCCGGAGCCGGCGCTGCAACAGGCTGTTGAGGCTGCTGGGATTTCTTTGTAAACGATGCCTGAATCTTAGGGATAAAGGTAAAGCATGAAATTATCAGGCTGATTAGGATAAGCACCACGAACACAGTTCCCATACCAAGCAGCGTATTCATTGCCGCCTTTGCCATCAATTCCCCAAAAGAATAAATTACGTTTGTAGACATACTGGTCAACATCATCTCATCATCAAAAATGATTTCGATATTTGCATCATGAATCGTACCTTTTACTTTCAGATTGACAACAAACCCATCGTCATTAATCTGCGCATTCTCTTCCGATATCTCCACAAACTCGCCGATATCTTCCTGCGCGCTGTCCCAACTGCTGAATGCAGATGCAGATACGGCATCCGCCTTGGCAATCTGGGCTTTTTCATTTTCATAATTGCCGGAACAAATTTCCCGAAGGTTCTGGAAAACCTGCTCCCCATAATAGATTGCCTCTTCCTCTATCATATCCGTCCATGCAGGCCCCACTTCTTCCTGCTTACTCCCGCATGCGCTCACTCCAAGGATACAGGTAATCATACCTAATACTAATAACCATCTTTTCATAATGAAGCAGCATCCTTTCTAGACTGTGCCGTGTTTTTTCGCCGGGCGGTCTTCATGTTTTGTATATAACATTTCAAATGCGCCGATTACATATTTCCTCGTATCCTCCGGCGCTACAATCTGATCCACATACCCTCTCCTCGCCGCACTCTTTGCGCTTGTCTGAAGAAGTGCATATTCCTTTGCACAAGCGTCGATGGCATCGGAGCCTTGTCCATCGCAGATAATCTTTGCAGCCAGCTTTGCGTCCATTGTCCCGATTTCAGCATCCGGCCATGCCATCGTAATATCTGCGCCGATTGCCTTGGAGTTCATTGCAACATAAGCGCTGCCGTAGGCTTTCTGCGTAATTACATTTACTTTCGGCACCGTTGCATTTGCGAAAGCATATGCAAGGCGCGCTACAGCCTTAGCCATCTTCTTCTCGGAACATTTGGAAGATGCAAACCCTTTTACATTGGTAAGGGACAATACCGGAATATCAAATGCATCGCAGAATGCAATAAAATCTGCTGCTTTCTCGCATCCTCTTGCCGACAATACCATATCGAATTTCTCCGCAACCTTGCCTTCTTCACCATAAACTTCACTACGGTTTGCAACAGCGCCTACGGTAGCGCCGTTCAGTTTGATGAATCCGGTTACCATATCTTTGGCATAATTCCTCTTTGTTTCAAAGAATATGCCATTATCGGAAAGCTGGGAAAGCGCAATGGAAGTATCCCCTGCACAATTTTCCAACCCTTCACATACTCTATTCAAATCATCAGCACATTCCGAAAATGACATATTGTCTTCGTTGTTGGCAGGAAGCATGGAAACCAGTTCCCGAATCTGCGCCAAAATGTCAGCTTCCCCTGCTACTACATCTACAATGCCTGCCTCTTCGCTCTGGAATGCTGCACTGGAAGTATCGCATCTGGAAATCTCATTGCCGTCGATGGCATTGGGGGAATTAACAAAAAGCTTCGCTTTCTTTTCTTCCATAAAAGTAAAATCCGTCAATGTAGGAACTACTGCAAGACCGCCGCCACAGGTTCCAAAAATCGCCGTTATCTGCGGGATTACGCCTGACGCATTCACCTGTTTCATATAAATCTCACCAAAACCGTTCAATGCATCCGCAGCTTCCTGCAGCCTGAGCCCGGCAGAATCGATTAAACCGATAACGGGTGCGCCCGTCTTCATTGCCAGATCATAGAGGTTCGCAATTTTCTTCGCATGCATCTCACCAATGGTTCCGTTTAATACGGAAGCGTCCTGGCTGTAAACATACACAAGATTGCCGTCGATAACTCCATAACCGGTAATGACACCGTCAGAAGGAGTTTCTGTCTGTTTCAGGTTGAAGTCAGTTGCCCTTGCCGTAACAAGCGCCCCTATTTCAACGAAACTGTTTTCGTCGAGTAAAGTATTGATTCTTTGACTCGCTTGTGAAGTAGTACTCATTTTTTCAGCCCTCCATTTTATATTAAAAAAATAAAAACTATTTAACGGGGAACAAACTTCCCCATGATTACACTGTAGTAGTATAACACAAAAGTGAAAAATAGCATAGAATTATTTTTATTTTTTAACATGTTTTTTACAGTGCATACTGCTTCCATATATATTTCAGTATCCACGGGAAATCCATTTGTTCCACGTTTTCATTTACTACAATAGGGTACTCTTTTAACAATTCCCCTTCCAGGTAATATTTCACGCTGCCTGCCATACTCCCGCTTTTCACCGGGGCCTCCAGGGCATCCGGGATTTGGATTTGTTTTTCCACTCCTTCCCCTTCTTTCAGCAAAATATTTAGTTCCCCCTCCTGTTCTTCTACCGAAAGCAATGCATACGCTTCACCATACGGTTTCCCATTCTTCGGCACCCCACCTTCCACTAACAGCGGCTCCAGTTCCACAGGCTCATAAACATTCCGGTATTCATAGTTTTCCAGACCGTATCCCATCAATTTTCTTGTATCGCTCCATTTATAATTCTTATTGTTAGGCCATCCGCAGGCTAAAAGCGCTACCACAAAAGTTTTCCCTTCCTTCCGCAGCGCCCCCACATAACAGTATCCTGCATTATTGGTAAAACCGGTTTTCCCCGAAAGCGCACCATCCATCATATGCAGAAAGGCATTGTGGTTATTGCAGGAATAATTCCCCTTTCCTTCCCCATCTGCAAAAGAATGGCTCCCTGCCCTCGTAATTTCCAAAAACTCCTCTTTTTTCTCCGATTCTTCAATGCAATACTTCATCATCCGTGCCAAGTCCCTTGCCGTAGTGGAATGCACCCTTGTATTGCCTTCGCTGTCTGTGGCAGAAGCATCCAGCCCATTAGGCGTAATAAAAAAGGTATCGAAGCAGCCGATGTCTTTTGCCTTTTGGTTCATCATTGCCGCAAACCCTTCGACACTGCCCCCGATATGCTCCGCAATTGCCACTGCCGCATCGTTATGGGATTCCAACATAAGGGAATAAAGCAAATCCTTCATCCGGAACTGCTGCCCCTCATACATGCCAAGGTGTACCTTAGGCTGGCTGGCCGCATAGGCAGAAACGGTGACCATGTCATCCATATTGCCGTTCTCTAATGCCAGAATGCAAGTCATGATTTTTGTCGTACTCGCCATCGGCATCTGTTCATTTTCGTTTTTCCCAAATAAAACACGCCCGGAATCCGCATCCATAAGGACTGCCGAACGGGCGTATAATTGTATGTTTGTACTATTTTCTTCTTTTCCGTTTTCCTGTGCTTCCAAAAACCCCTCTGTAAAATGAGGTTCCTTTCCTTCCGAATATGCTTCTCCGATAGATGTTCCCTTTTGCGCCGCATAAATTTGCTTTGATAACATCCAGTCCTGCCCTGCTGCCCCAAGTAAAATACAGACTGCCAATGCAAAAACTTTTTTCTTATACCCTTTTTTCCTTTTTTCCATTCCACAACCCGGTTCTGCTTTATTTTGTCATCTAAAATATATGCTTTAGGGCAGTGAAATAGTCGTGCCTCTCCTCAAATATCCAGCGCCAACTGTACCTCGGCTTCCGCCTGCTGCTTAAACTCTTCCATCTGCACTGCATTCAATTCCGGCAGATCGTCCAGAGATTTGACCCCGAAACTCCTCAAAAACTCTTCCGTCGTTCCGAAAAGCAGCGGCCTTCCCGGCGCATCCAACCGTCCTACTTCCGTAATCAGGTTAAATTCCAGCAGTCGGTTTACTGCATGGTCGCAGCTTACCCCTCGTATTTTCTCGATTTCCAGCCTTGTGACCGGCTGTTTATAAGCAATAATGGATAAAGTTTCCAACAACGTATCCGTCAGGACAAACTTTTTCGGCGTCTTAGCCACTTTGACCAAATACTCATACATCTGCGGCTTTGTACAAAGCTGCACCGATTCCTCCAGCTCAATCAGCGTTATGCCCCGATTCTCTTTCTCATACCTTTGTTTCATATCCTCCAGTATTTCTTTTGTCTTTTTCACATCCTCTTCTATGGTTTCCGCAAGCCTTGCTATCTCTACGGAATCGCCCATGGTAAAAAGAACCGCCTCCATTACCGCTTCCGCTTTTTTTCTTTCCACGTTCTTCCTCAGCTTTCCCTATTTCTTTTCTTTATTCTCCGTCATCCTTTTGCCATCGCCCTTGATGTAATCATAATGTCATCGCCAATATCTTGCTGCTCAATATCAATCCGCCCCAGCTTCATCATTTCCAAAACAACGAGAAAAGTGACAATAATCTCCATCCTGCTATGCTGCTTTTCCAAAAGGAGACGGAAGCTGAACCGTTGATGGCTTCTTATGTATTCTTCCACGTACAGGACTTTTCTGTCCATATCCACTTCATCTTTTTCGATTTTGCCAAAGGCGCTCCTTACCGGATCTATCTTATCCTCCTGGCGTTTCATCATAAAGCGGAACACTTCCTGCAGCCTGCTTAAGCTTACATCCTTAAGCAGCTCCCCGTAATCCACCGGCTGCCTGTATTCCTCCACTTCTTTCGGCAAATGCTGCTTTCTGTAAAGCGTCCGTTCCGCATCCACCTGCCTGTCCTTTAGTTCCAAAGACATGTACTTGTACATCTTATATTCCAACAACTTCTGTACCAATTCCGCCCTTGGATCTTCCTCTTCCCCCTCTTCATTCACTTCCTTCGGCAGAAGCATCTTGCATTTAATGTCGATTAGAGTCGCCGCCATCACAAGAAATTCGCTCATCACATTCATGTCTTCCGTATTCATCTGCCGGATATAGTCCAAATATTGCTCCGTAATTTCCGCAATAGGGATATCGTAAATATCAATTTTATTTTTTTCAATCAAATGGAGCAACAAGTCCAAAGGACCTTCAAACGCCTCCAATTTCACCGGAATTGCCATATCTTTACCTCAAATGCCGCTTACCGCGCTTTATTCCCCTAAAAGATTCTCCTGCCCGATTTGGGCCGTCTCACTATTCTACCCATAAATCCCGATAATTTCAACCCTCATTTTATAAAAAAGTGTCTTCGGCACTTCATCAAGAACCTATCATCTTTCTAAATGTATCACCACCAATTCCCCCGGGTTCAACATCCTAAGAGGGATGGTATGCATTCCCAACCCTCTGCTCAACACCATCTTTTTCCCCTGTTTTTCAAACAGTCCGCCGTCATATTCCGGGAAAATACGCAAAGAAGGCGAAATCAATCCCCCAAAAAAGGGAACTCTCACCACGCCCCCGTGGACATGGCCGGAAACGGTCAAATCCGCCCCCCACTTTACATATTCCTTAAAATACTCCGGATTGTGCCCAATCAACAGTTCAAAGCGTTCCTCTTTTGCCTTCCCTAACAAACGTTCTATATAGCCTTCCTCCATAGGCTTACGGTACCACCTTTTATATAAATACCTCTCAATTTCCAACCCGCAGATTTCTATATTATATTCCGGTAAATAAACCCGTTCATTTTCCAGGAAACGGACACCGCATTCTTTCAATTCTTTTTTATAGACGTCAAACATATCTCCATATGCCTTCCGGTATACCTTCATCCGGTATTCATGATTCCCCATTCCATAATAAACCGGATATTTTTCCGCCAAATGCCCAAACAGCCTAATCGGAACAAAACAGCATGTCTTCCCTTCGTTTGCCGTCATCATATCCCCTGCTGTCAGCACCACATCCGGATTTATCCTGTCAATCTCTTCCAGCAGTTTCCGGTTGTCTTGCCCGTATCTTTTATTATGCAAATCAGAAAGCAGCACAATTTTGCATCCTTTCTTGATTTTATCTGAATAAACCTTATATTCCCGTCTGACAAACCGGGTGCTGTCAAACGCAATCACCGCCCCGGCGCCGGCAACCGCCGCACCAAACACTACAGCCAGCATATTCCACCATCTCTCCTGCATCCCAAACCTCCAAAAATGAAACATCGGCTGGATATTTACAAAATACCCCAGCCGATAATTAGTGTACCACGTTTTTACCTTTTATAAAAGTTCCGATTATAATTTTCCTATCCGTCCGCAAAAACCGGGCTCTGTTCCCACGTATATACATCCTTGCGCATTTTGCGGCAAAATGCAAAATTATTTGGTCAACTTTTATGGCTGCCTGTTACAGCAGGAAATTCCGCAATACTTTCTTCACATAATCCTTGTACCCCGCCTTGCCGATACTCTTAGCCGCTACAATAGATATTCCTCCGATTCTTTGCCCTTCCAATTTATAAACCGCTTCACCGATAGCCTGCCCTTCCTCCACCGGCGCAACCACTTCTTCCGGCAGTGTAATCGTTTTCTCTATTTTTGAAAGGTTGCTCCCTTTTGTGTCCAAATACCGAAATTCCCCTGCAAAACTCAAATTCACCATATCTTCTACGCCGCCTTTAATCTTCTGGGCAGGAAGCGCTTCCTTATTTTCATCAATATAAATATTGCTTACGCTGTATCCAAAATTCAAAAGCGCCATAGCATCCTGAAACCGCACTTTATTGTCCGGCGCCGCCATGACCACAGCAATCAAATCAATGCCGTCCTTGCTCGCCGTAGCGGAAAGGCAATATTTTGCTTTGCTGGTGGAGCCGGTCTTCAGCCCTGTCGTCCACTCGTACTGCCTTAACAGCTTATTGGTGCTGGATAGGGTAAAAGTAGTTGACCCCTGCCTCGTCACGTGGGTGATATCTTCCATCCAGATTTTCGTATAGTTCAAAATCTCCGGATGCTTTGTTACCAGTTCCCTGGACATAATCGCCACATCCCTTGCCGTCGTATAATGTTCATCGGAATCCGACAAGCCACAGCAATCCACAAAATGGGTATTGTCCATCCTAAGTTCTTCCGCCTTCTGGTTCATCAGCTTTACAAATTCCTCTTCGCTTCCGGCTATGTACTCCGCTACCGCCACACATGCATCGTTGCCGGACGCCACCGCAATACATTTTATCATCGTATCCAATGTCTGTACTTCCCCTTCTTCCAAAAAGACTTGGGAGCCTCCCATAGACTTGGCATAGGCGCTCGTAATAATTTCATCCTCCAGCTTTATCCGCCCCGTATCCAAATGGTCAAAAATAAGAAGCAGCGTCATAATCTTCGTTATGCTCGCCGGGCTCCGCCTTACGTCCGCCTCCTGTTCACAGATAATCTGCCCGGTAGACGCTTCCATCAATAAATAAGAAGGGGCAGATACATCCGGCGCCGCCTGCACGCAAAAGATACAGGACAGCATCAGATAGACGCTGAAAAAAAAGCATATCGTAGTTCTCACCAATCTCTTCACATTACACACTCCCGTCAGGTGTTCTACTACTATAAATATAAAAAAACGGTTCCGATTAGAACCGTTTTTGTCCCGAAACAAAAAGTATTATGTATGCCTTTTAATACCACCTCGTTTTAAACTCATGGTATCTGTCTATCAGCCTTTCCTTCTGCTCACTTATGTCTATATGCAGCACATTCATAAGCTGGATAATATAATCCACCGTCACCACCCCTAAAATCAAAGTGCATATCCGGCTCCCCATAGAAAAGCTCCAACTGTCAATAAAATCCATCACTCTGGAATGGAGAAAGACAATGATAATTACTGCATAAAACCCCCATGCCACCGTACTCTCCAAGCATACAATCCCTTTATAGTTGCACGGCTTATTATTATAATCCCACCAAACCTCGCCAAAAAGCCGAAGCATTAGTTTTCCTACCAGAAATTCAAACACAGTTGCCATAACCGCACCGGTTAAATACAGCCGGAACAAATCCGTCCGCAACGGGCAAAGCACTAAATAACCGATGACCGCCCCAAAACCATAAATCGGGCAAAACGGGCTTTTTGCAAATCCCCGGTTGGTCAGCCTCCTGTTGCAAAACGACATATAAATGGATTCCACCAGCCAGCCCAGCATACTATAAATGATAAATGCCGAAACCAGATGATATACATCCGTACCAAAAAGCTCCTTCGTCCACATAAAAATAACCACACCCTTTCCGAAGCGGCAAATTTTGGTGCAATCCACTACTTGATATAATATAACAAAATCCCTGATTCTCTAATCAGGGACCCGTTATTCACATGATTAATTATATTTACGTTTTCTTGCTGCTTCAGACTTCTTTTTGCGTTTTACGCTTGGTTTCTCGTAATGCTCTCTTTTACGAATCTCCTGCTGAATACCAGCTTTTGCACAGCTCCTTTTGAAGCGACGTAAAGCGCTATCCAAAGTTTCATTTTCTTTTACAATTACATTAGACATTCCACACCCGACCTCCCTTCAGTCCCTTCTAGTAACTCGACTGATTGGGTTTATTCTTTTTTGCACATAGACCGCTTTATGTACTCCCATGCGCTTTAATTATTATAGCACATATTTCCCTACAGTCAACCTGTTTTTTAATATTTTAGCATATTTTGTTAAAGACAATGCGTATATTTAAATCAATTTGCCTAAAACAGAGCTTCCAATGGTGCCTTTTGGCATTTTAACACCGAAGTTTTCGGTCACCGACGCCCCGATTACCGCAAAGGTATCCTCATTTTCCAAGGCTCCTCCGCCCTCCATCTTTTTTGAATATGCCAAAAACGGCACATATTCCCTTGTATGGTCGGTACCGCTGTAAGTAGGGTCGTTCCCGTGGTCAGCCGTCAGCATCAATAGGTCGTCCGCTTCCAGCTCCTCCAAAAGAATCCCCAGCTTTTTATCAAACTTCTCAATTTCTTCCCCATAGCCTTTTACATTCCTGCGGTGTCCCCATACCGCGTCAAAATCCACCAGATTGACAAAGCAAAGCCCGTGGAAATCCTCTTTGCAGATTTCAATCGTTTGTTCCATTCCGTGGACGGAACTGTCGGAATGATATGTCCGTGTAATGCCTTCCCCGCAGAAGATATCATTGATTTTCCCTACCCCAATCACATCCAGGCCGGCATCCTTTAAAGCATTCAGCACCGTTGGCCCGGTCGGCTTCAAAGCATAATCGTGGCGGTTGCTGGTCCGTTTAAATTCCCCTTTCTTTTTCCCTACATAGGGCCTTGCAATAACTCTTCCTACCCGCCACTCATCCTTCAGCGTAAGTTCCCTCGCAATCCGGCAGCAACGGTATAAGTTTTCCAAATCAAAGGTCTCTTCATTTCCGCAGATTTGAAGCACGGAGTCCGCCGATGTATAGACTATCATCGCCCCCGTGCGGATTTCCTCTTCGCCCAGCTCTTCTAAAATTTCCGTACCGCTGGCGCTCTTATTTCCGATTATCTTTTTCCCGCACCGCATTTCCAATTCCGCTATCAATTCCGGCGGAAATCCCGTATCCGTAAAAGTCCGGAATGGAGTCATTGTTTTTATCCCCATGATTTCCCAATGGCCGGTCATCGTGTCTTTGCCGTTGCTCGCCTCCCCCAGACGCATATACCGTCCAAGCGGTTCCTCCACGCCCTCCATTTTTCCCGCCTTATGAAGATTCAAAAAGCCCAGCTTCCTAAGATTCGGGATATCCAACGTTCCCATCTTCTCCAAAATATGCCCGAAGGTATCGGCCCCGGCATCGCCAAATTTGTGGGAGTCCGGCATTGCCCCGATTCCAAGGGAATCGAGGACGATTAAAAAAACCCTTTTATATCCGTTCATTTTTACCTCCATTTCTGCCCAGTTTTATCTCAACCTTGTTGCGGTTGCGCATAAACAGGTTTGTAGATACCTTCCATACTGCTTTTTACCCCCGATTGCGCCACACGCTCCATTACCGCCCAGATGTTCCATCAGGCCAGATTTTCAGGACCAAAGCCTATGGGCAGCAACTCCTTTAACGTAAAAATTTTATATTCTTCTTTGCTGATTGCCAAAATAATCTGAAAAGTTTCCGGATTGCAAAACTCCATCATCACTTGACGGCAAACGCCGCAAGGGGCCGTATATTCCATCCCAATTCCGTCTTTGTGCCCTTTATCCGCTCCTTCAGGTGCAACCGTTAACGCTGAAAGGGGCTGCTTCCCCGCCTTACCCCCTACTATGCAGATTGCCAGGAACCCCCTCTCCCCTTCACTGACCGCTTTAAAAAAGGCCGTCCGTTCCGCACAATTGGAAGGAGTATAAGCGGCATTTTCTATATTGCACCCGGTATATATTTTTCCGCTTTTTGAAAGAAGCGCAGCACCCACCCGGAAGCAGGAGTATGGCGCATACGAATATTCCAGCTGCCCTATAGCAAGGGAAATCATTTCACCTATCCTTTTTTCAACTATTTTCTCATTTATCTCTTTCTCTTCTATCTTTTTCTCTTCTATCTTTTTCTCTTCTATCTTTTTTTCATCTTCCTTCCTTTCACCTATCTTCCCGTCTATCTTCTTTATATCCATATTCACACCCCACTTCTACGCGGTTTTTATCTCAGTTTTGTCGAAACTGGGTAGAACGGCTTTGCGGCAAGCAACGCTTGGACACAAATTCCCCATTTAAAAATTTTTATTTTCAATTCTTTAATCTTGTCCCTTCGTTTCTTCCTCTTTAACCAGTTTGACAATCCGGCTTGTGCCAAGGCGGTCAGCGCCTAACGAAAGGAATTTTTTTGCATCTTCCATCGTAGCAATGCCGCCGGCCGCTTTTATTTTTACTTCCGGCCCTATATGCTCCGCAAACAGCCGGATATCATCAAAGGTTGCCCCGGCAGAGGAGAATCCTGTGGATGACTTAATATAATCCGCTCCCGCATTTGTTACAATTTCGCACATTTTAATTTTTTCTTCTTCTGTCAATAGACAGGTTTCGATAATTACTTTTAAAATATTTTCTCTGCACACCGCCTTCAAAATCCGGATTTCCTCTTCTATACAATCGTACTTTTTATCCTTCAGCCAACCGATATTGATAACCATATCGATTTCGGATGCGCCGTCCGCAAGGGCTTCTTTTGCTTCAAATTCCTTTGCTTTTGTGGTCATATATCCATTCGGGAAGCCGATAACCGTGCAGACTGCCATCTTCCCCGCCAAATATCCGATGGCCTGTTTCACATAGGCCGGAGGAATGCATACGGACGCGGTTCCGTATTTTACGGCATCGTCGCAGATTTGCTTTATTTCTTCCCATGTTGCCGTCGGCTGCAGCAATGTATGTTCCACATGCTTTAAAATTTCATTTCTATCCATTTCCTGTTCTCCTAATCGTTTCCCTTCTCCTTGTCTTCTTTTATCAAAGTGCGGACTGCTTCCACCGCCACCTGAACCGCCATGTCCGTATCATGCACTACCGGGTTTTCCAGCCCCAGCTTTTCCCTCTCCTGATTGGCAACTACGAGGAAACAGGAGCCTGCCCTTACTTTCAAGTAACTTGCCACTACAAATAAAGCCGCCGATTCCATTTCGGAAGCCAGGCAACCCAGCCTTTTCCACGCTTCCCACTTATTTATCAGCTCATAGCTGACCGGTTTCGTCTCCGGTTCGTGCTGCCCGTAAAATGCATCTTTGCACTGTACTACCCCGACATGGAAAGGGTATCCCTTTTTTCTGGCCGCTGCTGTCAAAGCATTTGTCACGGAAAGGTCTGCCACCGCCGGAAATTCCATCGGCGCATATTCCCTGCTCGTTCCTTCCATACGGATTGCCCCGGTGGCAATCACCACATCCCCGCTTTTTACTTCCGTCTGCATACCGCCGCAAGTTCCGATACGGACAAAAGTATCGGCGCCACAGCGATACAATTCTTCCATCGCTATCGATGCGGAAGGCCCGCCAATTCCGGTGGAAGTCACGCTGACTTTCTCCCCGTCCAAAGTCCCCGTATAGGTAATATATTCCCTATTATCCGCAATCAAAACCGGATTCTCCAAATATTGTGCAATTTTCACACATCTTTTCGGGTCGCCCGGCATAATCACATATTTGCCCACTTCCCCTGCCGCCACCTGTATATGGTACTGCCTGCTTGCATCTTCCGAATAATTTTTCATGCCAATCCTCCTTTCCGCCATATCGCTTCTCAAACATTGAATGCTGCATTTCTATTACAATGGCTGCTGCATTTTACGCGCCGTCCATATGTTAATGCAAAAAGGAGCCGGTATCCCCGCTCCTCCTTTTTGCAAAAATATCTAACCGTGAAGCCGATTGCCCTGCCAAATGCTCCCACAATCCTCTGTTTTTATTTCAACTGGCCATCCAGCACTTTCGCCGCTTCTTCCATTGCTTTGTCGATTCCGGCGGGGTTCTTGCCTCCGGCCTGTGCCATATTCGGCCTGCCGCCGCCTCCGCCGCCTACTAACGCTGCAATCCCTTTGATTAAGTTACCTGCATGAGCGCCTTTTGCCATCGCTTCTTCCGTAGCGAACGCAACCAGATTCACCTTCCCATCCAAATCGGAAATAAGCACGATAACGCCTTCTCCCAACTTGGCTTTGAGCTGGTCTCCCAAATCCCGCAGGCCGTTCATATCCACACCGGATACTTTCGTTGCCAAAAATTTTACGCCCTTGATATCCTGCACCTTGTCCATTACATCGCCAAGGGCATCTTTAGCCGCTTTACTCTTCAAGGACTCGTTTTCGCTTTGCAGAGCTTTCATTTCCGCCATCAAATGCTCCAAACGTTCCACCAATCCGGCCGGTGTAGTTTTTGCTGTTTTTGCTGCCTGCGCAAGGGTCTCTTCCATTTCCGCATAATATGCCAGTACACCGTTTCCGGTCAGGGCTTCTATCCTTCTCACCCCTGCCGCCACACCGCTTTCGGATATTATTTTAAAATTAGCAATCGTGCCCGTATCCGCCACATGGGTACCACCGCAAAGCTCGGTGGAAAAATCCCCCATTTTAACTACACGTACCGTTTCGCCGTATTTTTCTCCAAACAACGCCATCGCACCGCTTTTTTTCGCTTCTTCGATTGACATTACACTGGTAATAACCGGAAGCGACGCTGCAATTTGTTCCTGTACTATTTTTTCTGTCTTTTCAATCTCTTCTTTTGTCATAGCCGAAAAATGGCTGAAGTCAAAACGGAGCCTTTCCCCGTCCACATAAGAACCGGCCTGTTCCACGTGGGTGCCAAGAACCGTCCTAAGCGCTTTTTGCAGCAAATGGGTTGCGCTGTGGTTTTTGCATGTATCCGCCCTTCTTGCCGCATCTACCTGCAGGGAAGCCCTATCCCCCACTTTCAGCATCCCCTTTGTTACCTTGCCGATATGGCCTACTTTGCCGCCCAGCAATTTTACGGTATCCATTACCTCAAATTCTCCGTCCGGGGTGGTAATCCTGCCGATATCCGCACATTGTCCACCCATCGTCGCATAAAAAGGCGTTTCTTCCACAAAAACCGTTCCTGTTTCCCCATCGGTCAGCGCTTCTACAATTTCCGTTTCCGTCGTCAGCACCGTAATGGAAGAATCATGAGCCAGCCTGTCATACCCTACAAATTCTGTGGTTACGTTAGGGTCTATGGACTCATATACCGTCACATCCGCGCCCATATAATTGGTCACTTTGCGCGCCGAACGGGCTTTTACCTTCTGTTCTTCCATCGCTTCTATAAAGCCTTTTTCCTCTACAAAAAAGCCTTTTTCTTCCAAAATTTCCTTTGTCAAATCCAGAGGGAAACCATACGTGTCATATAGTTTAAAGGCTTCTTTTCCATCCAGCCCTTTCTTTCCTTCTTTTTCCATGACAGCTTCCATCTCCGCCAAAATCGTCAGCCCTTGGTCGATGGTTTTATTAAATTTGCTTTCTTCCTGTGTCAGCACATTAAAAATAAAATCTTTTTTCTCTTCCAGTTCCGGGTAGCCATCCTTGCTTCCTTCAATTACCGTATTGCTCAAATCCGCAAGGAACTGCCCCTCTATCCCAAGCAGCCTGCCATGTCTTGCCGCACGGCGGATAATGCGGCGCAGCACATATCCCCTGCCTTCATTGGTAGGCATAATGCCGTCGGAAATCATAAAAGTTGCGGAACGGATATGGTCGGTAACGATACGGATGGACACATCCCATTCGTATTTTTCTTTATACCCTTTCCCTGCCAGCCCGCAGACTTTATTGCGCAATGCCTGAATCGTATCCACATCAAAAATGGAATCCACATCCTGTACCACTGTGGCCAGCCGTTCCAAGCCCATGCCGGTATCAATATTTTTCTGCTCCAACTCGGAATAATTCCCTTTTCCGTCGTTGTCGAACTGGGTAAACACATTATTCCATACTTCAATATAACGGTCGCAGTCGCAGCCTACGGTACAGCCCGGTTTGCCGCAGCCATATTTTTCCCCCCTGTCATAATAAATCTCCGAACAAGGACCACAAGGGCCGGAACCATGCTCCCAAAAATTATCCGCTTTCCCGAAACGGAAAATCCGCTCCGGCGCAATGCCGATTTCCTTATTCCAAATCCGGAAAGCTTCCTCGTCATCCTCATAAACGGAAGGGTACAGCCTATCCGCATCCAGTCCCACTACTTCCGTGAGGAACTCCCAGCTCCAGCTTATTGCCTCATGCTTAAAATAATCGCCGAAGGAGAAATTGCCCAGCATTTCAAAAAAGGTTCCATGCCTTGCTGTCTTGCCAATATTTTCGATATCCCCGGTACGGATACACTTCTGGCATGTGGTCACCCTTCTTCTCGGCGGTATCTCCTGCCCGGTAAAATACGGTTTTAAAGGAGCCATCCCCGAATTAATCAAAAGCAGACTGTTATCATTATGGGGAACTAACGAAAAGCTCTTCATCGCCAAGTGCCCTTTGCTCTCGAAAAATTCCAAAAACATCCTTCTTAACTCATTTACTCCATACTGTTTCATGGCTGTCTATGTTCCTTTCTATCCTTAAAAAGTAAATTTATCTGCAAAGTAAGCATCCAAATCGGCAATCGCCACCCTCTCCTGCTCCATAGAATCCCTGAAACGTACGGTTACACAGCCGTCCGTCTCCGATTCAAAGTCATAAGTCACGCAGAACGGGGTACCGATTTCATCCTGCCTGCGGTATCTTTTTCCGATATTCCCCCTGTCATCAAACTCACAGTTATATTTCTTGGATAATTGGGTAAAAATCTTTTCCGCCCCTTCGTTCAATTTCTTGGAAAGCGGCAATACGCCAATCTTTACCGGTGCAAGCGCCGGATGGAAATGCAGCACGGTGCGCACATCCCCTTCCCCAATTTCTTCTTCGTCATAAGCTGCGCAAAGGAAAGCCAGCACTACCCTGTCCGCGCCCAGAGACGGCTCGATAACGTAAGGCACATATCTTGTATTTTTTACATCATCAAAATAAGATAAATCCTGCCCGGAAGTATTCTGGTGCTGCGTCAAATCATAATCCGTCCTGTCCGCAATCCCCCAAAGTTCCCCCCAGCCAAAAGGAAACAGAAATTCGATATCCGTCGTTGCTTTGGAATAGAAAGAAAGTTCCTCTTTATCATGATCCCTGACACGCATTTCCTCTTCCTTCATCCCCAGCTTCTTTAACCAGTCGATGCAAAATTGCTTCCAATAAGCAAACCATTCCAAATCCGTATCCGGCTCACAGAAAAATTCCAGTTCCATCTGCTCAAATTCTCTGGTACGGAATGTAAAATTACCCGGCGTAATCTCGTTACGGAAGGATTTCCCAATCTGTCCGATGCCAAAAGGTATTTTCTTTCTGGAAGTCCTTTGTACATTTTTAAAATTCACAAATATTCCCTGTGCTGTCTCCGGCCTTAAGTACACGGTGTTCTTTGCGTCCTCGGTAACGCCCTGGAACGTCTTGAACATCAGGTTAAACTGTCTGATATCTGTAAAATTATGTTTGCCGCAGGTAGGGCAGGGAATCTGATTGTCCTCAATAAAAGCTTTCATTTTTTCCTGCGTCCAGCCGTCTATAGAACCATCCAGCTCTATTTGGTGTTCCGCCGCATAATCTTCAATAATTTTATCCGCCCGGAAACGTTCATGGCATTCCTTGCAATCCATCAAAGGGTCGGAAAAACCGCCCAAATGCCCGGAAGCTACCCAAGTCTGGGGATTCATTAAAATCGCACAGTCCACCCCCACATTATACGGGTTCTCCATGATAAATTTCTGCCACCATGCTTTTTTTACATTGTTTTTCAATTCTACGCCAAGATTGCCGTAATCCCACGTATTGGCAAGACCGCCATATATCTCGGAACCGGGGTATACAAATCCCCTCGCCTTTGCCAACGCTACGATTTTATCCATTGTTTTTTCCATCTTTATACCCATTCTCCTTTCCTGCTGCATCCATTTCCTTATTTATAAATAATATAATATTTCCCCAAAGATTCCCCGTTTTCTCCGGCCTTCATCTCCGCCCGGCCTTTTCCCAGGGCTTCCACATTTTCCCCCACATATAAGATTTTCCCTGCAACCTTAACACGCATAGGCGACTCCGAAATCAGTACCATCGAGCTTCCCATCCCAAGGATATCATCCTTTCCGATGGTCTTCTCCCCATTTACATCCGTCATGGAAATATCAAAAGAGTGCCCTGCTTCATGGGCCTGGGCAATCGTTCCGGAAAATAAAGCCTTGTTATTATATGGGTCTGTATTATATGCCGAATAGACATCCGCCGAAGGGTATTTGACGCTTACTGTCAGTTTTCCATCCGTGTTTTCAAACTTGTCCACGGTCACATTCCCTTCTTCCAGGCCTTCGTTAAAATCCGCCACCTCAGCTAACAGCATATCCCTTAAATTCGTTTCATCATAATAGGACTTATCAAACGTCTCCGTCATCGTCTCCAAAATACTTCCGTCTTTTAAAATCTCAACTTCCGCCCCTGCTGCCTCAGCCGTTTTGCTTTTCCCTTCTTCTGTTTCCCCACAGCCGCACAGCACTGCGCTTATCAAAAGTATGCCTGCAATCCATCTGAATTTACCCATTCCACTATCCTCCAATACCGGATTTCTCCCCTCCGGTTTTTCTACAGTAAAATCCTCCATTTACATTCACACTATTATATCCGACTTATGCCCTTTTTTCAACATAAAAATGATTCCGCTGCCGGAAATCGGCAACCGCAAAATCAAAAACCGGACCGTTGCCTATCCGCCCTATTGACCACTTGCCCTCTTTTAAAAAACATCCCCCAGCCCCTCCAAAATATTTAGGCTTTTCATCTCCCTATCCATAAACTTTTTCCGGTACATCCCGGCAATTGCTTTCAACTCTTCTAATATTTCTTCCGTCACAGTAAACGTATATAATTTTTCCACCGGGCTTTTTTCTATGTAATTCATGGCATACACTGTGGATTCTTCCCACGGCCTATTTTCCGGCAGCCCCGGATATTCCCCGTTTACTTCCAACGCCTTGATTTCAAATATACAGCGTACCAGTTCCTTTTCCAGGCTTTGTACCGTAAGCGCCCTTAAGGATTGGTACAAAAGTTTCAGCATCCCAATCTCATCGGCATTTTCCCTCGTATAGTAATCAGCCGTTTCGAGAAAATACATCCCATAGCAGGCCGCCGCAAAATCATCCCTTAACGCCTCGAAATAATTCCTGATATCCGCTTCCATAATGTTATAGGAAGACCTTCCTTCATACAGCTTAAATTCCCCGAAAGCAAAAGGGGATGCCGCAGCCACCAGACGGCTGTTTGGCTTTCTTGCCCCTTTGGCAAAGGCGGAGATTTTCCCCCTTTCTTTTGTCAAAATAACGACGCGCCTATCGTAATCCCCGATAGGCACTGTCTTTAGCACGATTCCTGTTAACTTTACAAACTCCTGCATACGGGTTGTCCCCCATAAATATACATTCTTCCGATATGTTCCCTTTTCCTTGCGTTTCCCTAAATTTTAAGTAATCTTCCACACTTCCGGTACTTAAGAATTGTTGCCAGTAATTTAATCCCTTCATCTTGTGCCCCCTAAATTTTCTGTTACTGTTAGGGTTCGCTTTTTTTATCTTTCCTATTCGGATTCTTTGGGATTATAGCCGAAATTTTTCATGTATAAATCACTGTCCCGCCAGTCCTTCCTCACCTTGACCCAAAGCTGGAGATTAACCTTACTCCCCAGCATATCTTCGATTTCTGGTCTTGCTTTACTTCCAATCCGCTTTAACATTGCCCCTTGTTTTCCAATAATAATCCCCTTATGGGACTCCCTTTCGCATACGATAGTCGCTTCGATGTCCGCTATGGTCGAAGACTTGACAGCGCTTCCAAAAGCCACAGCGCCCTCTTTCTTTTCCTTATTCTTTTCTTTGTCTTTTTCCCTGTTCTTTTTTCCCGAAGCTTTACGGAATTTCATGCTTTCAATTACAACCGCAATGCCGTGAGGGATTTCCTCTTCCAGGCAATACAATGCTTTTTCCCTGACAAGCTCCGACACAATCTGTCGTTCCGGCTGATCCGTCACCGTATCCTCATCATAAAAAGCTTCCCCATAGGGCAGATACTTCATAATACAGGACACAAGCACATCCGTATTATCCCCCTTCAATGCCGATACCGGAACAATCTCGTCAAAATCCATTTCTTTCCGGTAAACATCGATAAACGTCAATACCTCTTCCCGCTTCACTTTATCCGTTTTATTGATAACCAAAATCACCGGGGTCTTCACTTTTTTCAACTGCTCGATAATATGCCTTTCTCCAGCCCCAATAAACGTAGTCGGTTCCACCAGCCATAAGATAACGTCCACTTCCGTAAGCGAGCGCTCCGCAATGCGCACCATATAATCGCCCAGTTTATTCTTCGCTTTATGGATACCCGGGGTATCCACAAAAACAATTTGCCCCTCTTCGCAAGTGTACACTGTCTGTATCCGGTTGCGGGTCGTCTGGGGCCGATGGCTTGTAATCGCAATCTTCTGCCCAATCAAATAGTTCATCAACGTAGACTTCCCTACATTGGGTCTTCCAATTAAAGTAACAAATCCCGATTTAAAATTCTCTTTCAACATATCCTCCTTCATTCGTTAAACCAACTGTAAGGCTATTGATAATATCTTCTTTAAGAAGAGTTGGCCCAACAGCCGGATCCTCTGCCTACGACGGGTCACAATAGGAACATGCTTTCTTTGCACGCAGTGCCCATCTTCCTCCCTTATGAAAGGTATCAATTGATACCTTATCATTTGATACCTTATCAATTGATATCATATCAATGGAACAATGCCTCCAATGACTTGAACATTCCTTTGTTTTCCTTCAATTTCTCCTCACTGCCCACTACGCAAAGACAGTCCTCCTCCATAAATGCCCGGATATGCCCTGCCAATCCGCGGATGTCCTTTGCCGTTGCCGACAAAAGTTCATCCCTTTCCCTTTGCACATGCGCAAAGGGAAACTTTGTCATATAACCCGTTAAGGAATAAAGCCCTTTTGCCGCCGGAGTCATGGGCACATCCATTTCACTGATTGCACCGATAACAAACTGCGTCATCGTCCGTTCATCCGCCTCAAAGCCTTCGATATATTCCGCCGCCTTCTCATATACATCTACGGTTTTTTCCAGATTAGGGTCCCGGTAAGAAACAAAATAGCTGTCTCCCGATTTCCCGAAGCTGCACATACAGCCGTAAGCCCCGCCTTTTACCCTTACCCGGTTCCAGAGATAATCGTATCCCATCATTACTTTCAATACTTTTAAAGCCCCTGTGTAAGGAAGCCCTTTCCGGATAAAATTTCCGGCCCGGCAGACATATTGCACTTGGGCGGAAGTTAAATAACCTTCGTTTTTCTTCTCCAATTCCGGCTGATATTTCTCTTTTTCCACAGGAACCGTAAACAATTTTTCCCTGAAGTCACGAACCAATGCCTCCATCCCCTGCAGGCTTTTTTCCTCCCCGGTATAATCCAGCATAAAATTCTCCGGCCGGAAAATGCATTTTACAAGCATTTCCAATTTCCCGGTTAAATTTTCTTTTTCTTCTTCAAAGCCGCTTTCCAATTTTTCCAGCAGGCGGTATTGGGGGATTCCGCTTATCTGCCCTGCTACGGCCGCTGTGGGAGACACATAGGACAAAGCCCTCACTGCAGCCAGGGAGTGCCCTGACGAAACCATAGATGCCTGCATCCTGGATTCTACCTCCGCAATGACGTCATATAACCGCCTTTCATCCGCAAAATTGGAGCGCAGTGCAATTTCCTCCACCAGCCGGAAAACTTCCGCCAGATTTTCATAAAATGCTTTTGCCTTGATTTCCAAAGTCACTTTATATTCCGGCATATGCAAGGCGTCAATATACGTATTGACCACAATGCCGATGCCGCCTGTTTTAATATTCGTTTCATGATACAAACTGCCGTAGGAATAATTTTCCGTGTCCACCATACCCAACACATTTTTCAGGACACCGATATAAGGGAACAATTCCGCCGGTACATGGCTGATGTCAAAAATAAAACGCAGATACCCTATCCCATCGGTGAAAATATTATGGAACAATAACAGCGTATCGTCTATCTGCCGTTCTTCATTCACATAGCCTTCCGCCTCTTTTTTAATATCTTCCCTTTTCAGCAACGGGATTTTCTCCAAATCTTCTTTGGCATTGGGTTCTTCCTGATACCGCTCCAATTCTTCCGTCTGCCGGATTAGCCCTTCGATTTCTTCTTTGCTTAAGGATGCCTTATAATCCTGCAGTTTCTTTTGCAGCCCGGCTTCCTTTTTTGCTGTCAGCCCTTTGCTGGGCGCCAGGACAAGAATGGATTTGTGCCCGTTGTCCAGCAGATAATCCCGGATAAGCCCTTCATAATATCCCTTATCCAATTCCTCTTTCAAAGCCGCAAAGGTATCCTTTGCCTCCACATGAATCAACGGCTTGCTGTCATCATAAAGCCAACTGTCCAACGCCTGCAGCCCAAGAATCAGCCCTTTGGGATAACTGCCGAAATCCGATTCCCTATATTTAAATTCAAAATAGTTCAGCCCTGCTGCCAAAGCCTTCCTGTCAATCCCTTTCTTTGCCTGTTCCTCCAGCGTTCCTTCTATCAACCGGACAAATTCTTCTTTTTGGCTCTCTTCCGCCCCCTTCGCCACAATGGAAAAATAGGGCTGCATCACGCCATTGTCATAGTTGCTATAGATTTCTTTGCCAATCCCCTGCTTGATTAACGCTTCCTTTAACGGGGCGCCGGGCGCCGAACAAAGCGCATAATCCAGCACCTGGAAGGCAATATAAAGCTTCCTGTCCAGATTATCGCCGATAACCGCATTGTAGGTAAGGTACGTATTCCCTTTTTCCGATTCCCCTTCCATAATAGAAAACTCTTTCCGGATTTCTTTTGGCGCTGCAAAAGCTTCCTGCACTGTTATTGCAGATTCCACAGAAAGGGCATCGAAATGGGAAAGATACTCCTTATCGATAAATTCCAGTTTCTCCGCCATATCCATATCGCCGTAAAGATAAATATAGCTGTTGGAAGGATGATAATATTTTTTATGGAAGTCCAAAAAGTCTTCATAAGTCAAACTCGGAATCACATCCGGATCCCCGCCGGATTCGGTGCCGTAAGGCGTATCCGGGAAAAGGGAATTAAGCACTTCCCTGTCAAGGACATCGTCTGGAGAGGAAAACGCCCCTTTCATCTCGTTATAAACTACCCCGTTTATCGTCAGTTCATCTTCCGCGTCCTCCAAATCATAATGCCAGCCTTCCTGCATAAAGATATTCTTTTCCCGATAAATATTCGGATAAAAAACCGCGTCCAAATAAACATGCATTAAATTCTGGAAATCTTTGCCGTTGCAAGACGCTACCGGATATACTGTTTTATCCGGATAAGTCATTGCATTCAAAAAAGTATTGAGGGAACCTTTTGCCAATTCGATAAAAGGGTCTTTGACCGGGAAATTTTTAGAGCCGCATAATACGGTATGCTCAATAATATGCGCCACGCCTGTACTGTCCTTGGGCGGGGTGCGGAACCCGATATAAAACACCTTATTGTTGTCGTCATTGGAAAGCAAAGTCAATCTCGCGCCGGTCTTTTTATGGCGCAAAAGATAACCATAGGAGCTTAAATCCGGCACCTGCCTTGCCTCTATGATTTCATAGCTGTTTAATTCTGCAATTTTCTGTTTCATCCGTTGATTGTCCATCCTGCATTTTCCTTTCTTTCACGATTGCATCCGGGTGTCAAAAGGGCTGCCCGGCAATACCGCTCCATAGATTTTTGTACAATCTGCCAAGCGTTATCGCCGGGCAGGTCTTTTGGCACTCGAATCATGACTGCAAAGTTTTCCGGTTCTTTTTATATGGAAAAACTCATCACTCCCAGTTTGGAAACAATAATCTCCCTGATTATCATCCCCATCTGCTTCTTCCTGGCAAGGTTTAGTTCCGCCAAATCCTTCAACGCATAAACCTTGTCCTTATAGCAAATTCTCACTTTCCCTGTCAGGCTCTTCTTCTCTTCCGGAAGGCTTACTTTTACTTTCACCTTAAGTTCGAGGAACGTCTGATAGGCAAAACTGTCAGCCGTCATATAATAAAAATGGCTTTCCAATGTGGTAGACGAATCCACATCTTTCAAAATATAACGGGAAATAATCGTCTTAAGCTTAAAAGCAATCATTTCCTCCTCTAAAAGTTCGGCATAGCTATATCTGGCGCCTAAATAAACGGCGCCCATATCCTGCATAACATATTTGAAATCTTTATCCTGCGTTAAATTTTGTCCATCCATATCTTCCATCCGCCGGCAACTGCCCTGCCTTCAGCCCCCTGTACTATTCCTTATTTTCATTCCTGTTCTGCCGCAATATACTCAATACGGTTACCGCTTAGGCGGACTGCCTCCCTGATATATTCCTCCGTAAGCCCTGTTTCCTGCACAAGTTCTTCTATTGTCACCTTTTTTTGCATCAGCTCCGAAAGTTCTCTGGCCTGGTCCGCCACCTGATTGACCTGATCTTCTATTTTCCGGTTCCGCCCGGATTCCTCTAAGCTGTCGCCGATATACGTTTCCATCGCATCCATAACCATCTTCCCCAGCATCCCCTCAGCCTCTTTCGGATGCTCCAGACAGCCCAGCATCGTAACACCCACCGCGACGGCCACATTGCCTTCCCCGATTAAATCTTCCAGGTAAACCCCTTGCCCGCTATAGAGTTTGGCGATTTCCACCACTTCCGGAAGGAAAAGCTCTGCCAGCCTTGCCTGCGCCTGCTTATCCCCTGCCATTGCGGACAGCGTAACCGCTTCCTTTTCCCCGCTTCCGGCCTTATCTATCCCTTCCAGTTCCTCTAAGTAGGTATCCAAATAATCCTTTTCCTCCCCTGTCAGATAATCATCCGGGTTGGGCGGTTCACCGATTCCTATTTTATGCTTCCCCAAATAATCTATCACCAATGCCAACTGGCCCTTTTCCAAGCCAAGCTCCGCAAACTCTTCTTCCAACTGCCTTTGCGAAATGCAGTTTCCTTGTTCTTTCGCCAATGCTTTTACTTTTTCCAGCGTTTTTGCAAACAAGATTTCCCTATCCATGTTTCATGCCCTTTCCGCTGCGCCCTGCTAATATTTTACATGCTGATGAGTGAACAAATGGTCTTTACAATATTCGTAATTGCCTTGGCACTTGGAACAATAGCGGAACTCCAAATCGTCTCCGTCGTTCTCCGTCCGCCCGCAGATGGCGCATTTATGCTTTGTCGACCCAGTATTCCGCTTCACTTCCCGTTTAAACTCCTGCCGTCTTTTCACCTGTTTGGGAGACATATGGATATGGCTTTTGCTGGTTAGCATAAACATGACGAAGTTGCACAAAGACGCCGCCATAGCAAATCTGGAATAAACATCCCCTCTGATAAAATCGGAAAGCAGCAATATCCCGTAAATAATTCCAAGCACTTTTACTTTAATCGGTATTAAAAACATCATATACACCTGCACTTCCGGAAAAGTAGCTGCAAATGCAAGGAAAATCGACATATTGACATAATATGTGCTGAAATAGTTTAAAGAAACGTACTCCATAAGCCCGGCGGACACCCCACCATTCAAATAGCAATAACCCAGCATCAAAAAACTGCCGATTACCGTAAAAACCATACCGGAAAAAAGATATACATTATAACGATATGTTCCCCACCGGTTCTCCAGCGTGGTTCCCAAAGAATAATAGAAATACAGCATCAACAAGGTTAAAAACGGATTGCTCATTCCCGGCGGAATAACTATCCATGTGACCAGCCGCCAAATCTGCCCATGCAGGATAGCATACGGATTCAACGACATATACAACAGCAGTCCTGGCATAAGCAAGTATATAATATATCCTAATGCATAACACATAATCAATACCAGCGACAAATTTCTAATCGCATACTTGCCAAATTTTTTTTCAAAATTGCTCATTCTTACAACCTTACCCTTTCTATAGCCCGCATACTCTGATAAAAACATGCATCCGTTCTTCTATGTCCCTTCATCCGCCAAAGCAAAACGAAGCATGAGACTCTCTGCGCGTGAATATATTCTAACATTCCCTTATTTAAAAGTAAAGATTCAGGCATCAAAAGTCTATCCGGCCGCATCGCCCGGCAGATTCCCTATATCCGGGCCAAAGATGAGCCTCTGAACACGATTTTCGCCTTAAGAAGAGCATCGGAATGCCCCGTACAATCAATAGCAAAACAAGTTTTACGACAAATTTTTGTTCCATCTGTCAAGCGGCGCTGCCGGGCAGACCTTTTGACATCCGAATCAATATTTATAAATAAATTCTTTATAAATTCTTAGCAATGTTTCATTGCTTTTTGCAATTTCGTGTCGTATAATGTCTAGGTATGCCCGGAGTTACTCTGCCATACATTATAATAGGAAGAATCTGGGAGAGAAAACGGAGGCAAAACAAACTAACACAGCAAAAGAAAGGGCGGATACTATGAATGAGTTCAATTTCACTTTGGGAATCGACATCGGTTCAACCACTGTAAAAATAGCAATCTTAAATGATGCCCATCAAATATTATTTTCCGATTATGAACGGCATTATGCAAATATCAGGGAAACTCTCGCGGGTCTCCTGAAAAAGGCATATGACAAGCTGGGCAATATCGAACTTCATCCTATGATTACCGGATCGGGCGGCCTTACTCTCGCCAATCATTTAAAAGTTCCTTTTGTCCAAGAAGTAATTGCAGTTTCCACCACGCTTCAGGAATTGGCGCCTCAAACGGACGTGGCCATAGAGCTTGGCGGGGAGGATGCAAAAATTATTTACTTCGAGGGCGGCAACGTGGAACAGCGTATGAACGGCATTTGTGCCGGCGGTACCGGTTCTTTCATCGACCAAATGGCTTCCCTTCTGCAGACGGATGCTTCCGGCTTAAACGGATATGCCAAAAACTACCAGTCTTTATACACAATTGCAGCGCGCTGCGGGGTATTTGCCAAATCCGATATCCAGCCGCTGATTAACGAAGGGGCTACCAAAGAAGACCTTTCCGCCTCTATTTTCCAGGCGGTAGTCAACCAGACGATTTCCGGCCTTGCCTGCGGCAAACCGATTCGTGGGCACGTTGCTTTTCTAGGCGGCCCTTTATTCTTTTTATCCGAACTTAAGGAGGCTTTTATCCGCACCTTAAAATTGGACGAAGAACATATCATCAAAACCGAACATTCCCATCTCTTTGCTGCCATAGGCTCCGCCTTGAATGCCAAAGAAGAGGTGCATTATTCTATGGAGGAAATGACGGCAAAACTTTCTTCCGATATTAAGATGGAATTTGAAGTAGAACGGATGGAACCGTTGTTTGCCGACGATAAGGCTTATGCCGCTTTCAAAAAAAGGCATTCTGCCCACCATGTCGGCGCCTCCGATTTGGCTTCTTACAAAGGCAACTGTTTCCTTGGCATCGATGCGGGAAGCACCACGACGAAAGTAGCCTTGGTTGCCCAGGACGGCACCCTTTTATACTCCTTCTACAGCAGCAACGACGGCAGCCCGTTAAAAACGGCAATCCGTTCCATTAAAGAAATCTACCGTCTTCTGCCAAAAGACGTCCGTATTGTCCGTTCCTGCTCCACCGGCTATGGCGAAGCATTATTGAAATCCGCCTTTTTGCTGGATGACGGCGAAGTGGAAACGGTGGCCCATTATTATGCCGCTGCTTTTTTCGATCCGAAGGTGGATTGTATCCTGGACATCGGCGGGCAGGACATGAAATGCATAAAAATCAAAAACCAGACCGTAGACAGCGTGCAGCTCAACGAAGCCTGCTCCTCCGGCTGCGGCTCTTTTATCGAGACTTTTGCAAAATCTTTGAACTACAGCGTGGAAGATTTCGCAAAAGCCGCTTTGTTTGCCGAACATCCCATCGACCTGGGCACCCGTTGTACCGTATTTATGAATTCCAAAGTAAAACAGGCCCAGAAAGAAGGGGCGGAAGTATCGGATATTTCTGCGGGCCTTGCTTATTCCGTCATTAAAAACGCTTTATTTAAAGTGATTAAGGTTTCCGATGCTTCGGAGCTTGGAAAAAATATTGTGGTGCAGGGCGGCACATTTTACAACGATGCGGTACTGCGCAGTTTTGAAAAAATTGCGGGCTGCGAAGCCATCCGCCCGGATATTGCGGGCATTATGGGGGCTTTCGGCGCAGCTTTAATTGCAAGGGAACGCTATACGGAAGGATACGCTACCACTATGCTCTCTATCGAGCAAATCAGATCCCTTCAATTTGAAACAAGCATGGCAAAATGCAAAGGCTGTACCAACAATTGCAGGCTTACCATCAACAAATTCAGCGGAGGCCGCCAGTTCATTTCCGGGAACCGGTGTGAACGCGGGCTCGGGAAAACCAAAAACGAAAGCGGCATTCCAAACCTTTTTGAATATAAATTAAAGCGGATTTTCGGTTATAAACCTCTTTCCCCCGATGTGGCAAAAAGGGGGCGGGTAGGTATCCCCCGGGTACTGAACATGTATGAAAATTACCCGTTCTGGTTTACTTTTTTTACAAAACTTGGGTATCAGGTGGTCCTCTCCCCTTTGTCCAACCATAATATTTATTCGCTTGGCATCGAATCTATCCCCAGCGAATCCGAATGTTATCCGGCGAAACTGGCGCATGGGCATGTCAGTTGGCTGATTCATGAAGGGGTTGACTTTATTTTTTATCCTGCCCTTTTTTATGAGCGCAGCGAATTTGAGGCGGCAAACAACCATTACAACTGCCCTATCGTTACCTCTTACTCCGAAAATATCAAAAATAACGTGGAAGAAATCGGACGGGGGGAAGCCGTACTGCGCAACCCATTCCTTTCTTTCAGGGATATTAAAACCGTTACAGAAGCATTAATCAAAGAGTTTTCCGAACTTCCCGCCCAGGAAATCATTGATGCGGCAGACGAAGCCTGGGCAGAGCTTGGCAACGCCAGGGAAGATATGAAGCGAAAAGGGGAGGAAACTCTCCGGTATATGGAGCAAAACCATATGCGGGGCATTGTCCTCGCCGGACGCCCTTACCATATCGACCCGGAAATCAATCATGGCATTCCGGAATTGATTACTTCTTATGGCCTCGCCGTACTGACAGAAGATTCCGTTTCCCATTTGACCCAGCCGGAACGCCCTTTGATTGTATCCGACCAGTGGATGTACCATTCTAGGTTGTATGCAGCCGCAAGCTTTGTGAAGACGAGAGAAGACTTGGATTTGATACAGCTAAACTCTTTTGGCTGCGGTCTGGATGCGGTTACCACCGACCAGGTCAACGATATTCTCACCGGTTCGGGGAAAATATATACTTGCCTGAAAATAGATGAGGTCAGCAACTTGGGCGCGGCACGTATCCGTATCCGTTCCCTTCTTTCTGCAATCCGTGTCAGGGAGCAGAAAAAACAGGAACGGGAAATCCACCCTTCTTCCATCGTAAAGGTACCCTTTACGGAAGAAATGCGCAAAAATTATACGATTCTTTGCCCACAAATGTCGCCTATCCACTTTGAAGTGTTAGAGCCGGCTTTCCATGCCTGCGGATATCGTTTCAAAGTATTGTCCAATGATAACAAGCGGGCTGTGGATGTGGGATTAAAATATGTCAACAACGATGCCTGCTACCCTTCCTTAATTGTGGTAGGACAGATTATGGACGCATTGCTGTCCGGCGAATATGACTTAAACAAAGTAGCGGTCATTATGTCCCAAACCGGCGGCGGCTGCCGCGCTACCAACTATGTGGGCTTTATCAGGCGCGCTCTGGAAAAAGCGGGGATGCCGCAAATACCTGTCATTTCCATTAATATGGCAGGCATTGAAACCAATCCCGGCTTTCACTTAAACGCGGACTTACTTTCCCGCGCCGCCTACGGAGCTGTTTTCGGGGATATTTTCATGCGCTGCATTTATCGTATGCGCCCTTATGAAACGGAACCGGGCGCTGTAGAAAAAGTCCATGCCAAATGGTTAAAGGAATGTCAGGATTTTGTATCTGCAAAGCATTTGAACCCTTTCAAATTTAAAAAGATGTGCCAAAATATGATTGCTGATTTTGACGCAATCCCCATTTCCGACGTACCGAAGCCAAAGGTAGGCATCGTCGGGGAAATTCTGGTGAAATTCGCCCCTGTGGCCAACAATCATTTGGTAGAGCTGCTGGAAGCGGAAGGCGCGGAAGCCGTAGTGCCGGATTTGATGGATTTTATGCTTTACTGTTTTTATAACCAGATTTACAAAGCGGAAGAACTGGGTATGAGCAAGAAAAATGCCATGTTGTCCAAACTCGGCATCGATGCCATCGAACTGTTGCGGGCCCCTGCAAGAAAAGCCTTTGCAAAGAGCAGGCATTTTACTTCTCCGGTTAGCATTTACCAGCTCGTAGATTATGCCAAATCCATCGTATCCATCGGCAACCAGACCGGCGAAGGCTGGTTCCTGACCGGGGAAATGGTGGAGCTGATTCACGGCAATGTCAACAATATCGTCTGCACCCAGCCTTTCGGCTGCCTGCCGAACCATGTGGTAGGAAAAGGTGTTATCAAGGAACTGCGGAAACATTACCCCCTTTCCAATATTGTTGCCATCGACTACGACCCCGGCGCCAGCGAAGTCAACCAGCTCAACCGCATCAAACTTATGCTTTCCACGGCACAAAAAAACCTAAAAAAAGAGCAGGAAGAAACGGAGGATAAATCTGCCTGCTGAAAATATGTTTGATTTACCAAAGGAAGGGGGCTGTTGCAAAAATAGATTACTCAATCGACTTTTGCAACAGCCCCAAAAAGTATCGGTCATGGATGCCCTTTGCTTCTGACCCGTTCCTCTTTATCCAATGTCATTTAGTTAGCGCCTTGATTCAGCCGTGAGGAACATAAAATGCGCAAGGAACCCGTTAAAAAGCGTCGGCACTTAACGAGGTTCCTCACGAGTTTAGTGTCCGTTACGCTTTTTACCGAGCGAAAGCGTGGTGACGGAGCATTTTATGTTCCTCACGGCGTCCGGTACCGTTAACTAAATGACATTGCCTCTTTATCCCATCTTTTTCACCGGATGCCGGATAACCGTCCTCCATTTTTCCGGGGCAACCCTTCTTGCATCCGACAAATAAATCTCATGGTGCAGCCTGTCTGCGGAAAAATCATTTTCATATCCATTTTCCTGTACATACCGGTCCATTACCGCTACCGTGGCCGGTTCATCGTCAAAGGCACCGATATGCATACATTGGACGCACAATCCTTCCTTTATTGTCAAAAACTCCACCTTGGAAAAATCCTGCTGTTTCTTCCGGGATGCTTCTTCTATGGCCCACGCAAAATCTTCCTTCGTTACAAAATCAGGCATTCTGATTACAGATAACCAGCAAAAATCTTCTTTCCTGCCATAATCTACCCCTTTTATGCCCTGCTGCCACCAAAAGCCTTCTAGCGGCGGCACAACATAGTCAAAATACCCTTCTATCTGCCGGCTCCCTTTTTTGCTCATTTTAACGGTAAAGGCAATTCCGTAAAGAAGGCCTATGGCCGCCTTGTATTCCCCGCCTTCGTCATTCGGGTTCCCTTTCCCTCTTACCGCAATAAAATTCATAGCAGGAATCTCTATGATTTCCGGCCTGTTTTTCGGCAAATAAAATTCTTTGTATTCCTTCTTATAATCAAATGCCATACGAAACCTCACTTTACACTGTTTTTGCATACATGGAACAGCCTCATGGACACACTATAGACACACTTCCTTTACTTTTCTACAAACGACCCTATTTCCACCAGATTCCCTTCCGGATCCGCAATGTAACATGCCCTCTGGCCCCAAGGCTCTGTTGTCGGTTCCATAATCCCTTCTGCCCCGGCAGCCGTCACTTCTTCATAAGCCTTGTCCACAGCCGCATAGTTTTCCACGCTCAACGCAATTTCATAATGCCCGTTTACCCCGGAACAATAAGAAAATCCCCGGCCAGTCATTTGTTCTAAATCCGTCCTCCGGTAAAGCATAAACAAAGTTCCGTCTTTTTGCAAAAGTACATTCGCAGCATTTTCATCTTCTTTGATTTCAAAGCCGAGTACATCCCTGTAAAACTTTACCATAACCGCCATATCTTTTACCAATATCCCAAATCCGTCCAATTTCATCCCTGTCATTCCTCCTTATAAAGATTTCTTATACTTTCTGCTATGTTCCGAAGCCCATCTTTGATTTCTACAGGTTCCAGCACTTTCACCTTTGAGCCGAAGGTAAGCAGCCAGCCAATCAGATGTTCCACATCCTTATAGCCAACCGTAAAAAGCAGTTTTTTGTCTTCCGTTTCCGTAAAACAATGCATACCGAACTCTTCCACCAATCTCCATTTCATATCCGGCTCAAACAATGCTTTCACTTTGATTTCCCCGGGGAATATTTTTTCGTCCGGCAAGTCCGGCAGCGGAACTTCTCTGGGATGAAAGACGGCTGCGCTTTTCTTCAACTCTTCCAGGCGGTTTAATTTAAAAAGCCGGAAGTCTCTCTGCTTTAAGCACCATCCCCACACATACCAGCTCGACCACTTAAAAATCAAGTAATAAGGCTCTATCTCCCTGCCGCCTTCCCCATTCGGCCCATAATACCGGAAAGAAAGCAGCTGCCTTTCTTCAATTGCACTCTGGATTATCTCAATCTTCGGCGCCAGCGATTCCTTATACCAGGAAGAAAGGTCAATCAAAATGGTATCCCTGCCGCTGACAAAACAGGAAGAACCCACCTTCAGCTTCTCCATCAACTGCCCATAATAATGGCTGCCGCTCACGCTGTCCAGACTGCGCAGCCCCGCCAAAATCATCTGCATATCTTTAGAGGTAAGCAATGTCCTGTCCATCCGGTAGCCTTCCATAATGTGGATTCCGCCTCCCGCCCCCTGTGCCGTATGAATGGGAATCCCAGCCTTGCATAAATCCTCAATATCCCTGTTAATCGTCCTACGGGATACCTCAAACCGTTCCGCCAGCTCCGGCGCCGTCACCTTTTCCTTCTGCAGCAATACCGAAAGTATCCCAATCAACCTGTCAATCTTCATATGAACTCCTTACGCCTACCATCATAACAAACCAAACACGTCAACTATATGTCATGTTCCTCCCGCTTTTCTCGCTTTTCTCGCTTTTCCCTCTTTTCCTTTTCTGTTCCGGAGTCTTCCCGGCAGCACAGATTCCCTGCTTCGCTTTCCATTCCAGAAGCTTCCCTACCGCACAGATTCCCTGCTTCCCTTTCCATTCCAGGAGCTTCCCACCGCACAGATTCCTCTTTCCCTTTCCGTTCCAGGAGCTTCCCTACCGCGCAGATTCCCTGCTTCCCTTTCCGTTCCAGGAGTTTCCCAACAGCGCAGATTTCCTCTGCACTTAGAAAAAACAGGTGCATCGGAATGCTCCGTACAACAAAACGCACACAAATTTTTTGTGCCATATAACAAACGGCTCTG
This sequence comes from uncultured Kineothrix sp., assembly GCA_910588855.1. Classification (GTDB taxonomy): domain Bacteria; phylum Bacillota; class Clostridia; order Lachnospirales; family Lachnospiraceae; genus Kineothrix. The sequence goes on from CAJUSR010000001.1 coordinate 60,257, forward strand.
TCGACAATGTCATTTAGTTAGTGTCTTAGTTCAGCCGTGAGGAACATAAAATGCGCAAGGAACCCGTTAAAAAGCGTCGGCACTTAACGAGGTTCTTCACGAGTTTAGTATCCGTTACGCTTTTTATCGAGCGAAAGCGTGGTGACGGGGCATTTTATATTCCTCACTGCGTCCGGTACCGTTAACTAAATGACATTGGCTCTGCCGGACAGATTTTTTGACGCCCGAATCCTCCAAATGAAATCGGCATGATACCAATTCCTATGAAAGAAATACAACGTCCTCCCCGCTAACTGCCTTAAAGTGTTCCTTCGCGCAATTCCTTTTCCATGTTTCCGTCAAGCACGGTTGTATACCCTCCTTAGCCTCCTTTGTTTCCACCACATAGAAAGTGTGTTCCGCCGCGCCCTCATAAAGGGAAATTGCCCAGCCCGGGGTATAACGCCCTGCCGGGGTAGGAATGGAAAAACCGTCCGGAAGCTTTACATATACTGCCACTTCCGCGGCCTCTTCCAGCTTTTGTATCAAGGCTTTTTCGCTTTCCGAGTCATAGATGACATAATCATACAAATATTTATCCACTTTCATGGCGTTCATCCCCAGCTTCCCTTTTATAGAAGCCCCGTTAAAAATATCCATATCGTATTTTTCATCCAACGCCTCATAAGCAATATGCCCCGCAATCACTGCCGCCTTCTGCTCATTGATAATCCCGGAAGCTTTCCTGATAAATTCCTCCGGATTATCCTTAAACTGGTTAAATACCGGTTCTTCAATGCCCGTCAGGATTTGAACGGTTGCCTTCCTCGTCAGCCCTGTTTCCCCCGCTACTTTTCCAACCAAATCATATTTCACCTCATGGCAGGCTGTTCCCGTTCTGCCCCCTTCATACCGAACGGAAGTTAGTTCCCTCATCGAAACCCCGGAATGCAGGTTCTCCTTTGACCGGATATCTTCTATTTGCCCGGATTCCACCCGGAAGAAAATTTTTGACACCTTCAAATTATGATTCAAAGCATCAACACACCTCTCCACCAGCTCTTTCTTATCGAAATCCACCTTATATACGGACTTTGTACGGATTCTGTTCCAAAGTTCCCTAAATTCCCTGCTCTCTTGCTTTTTCCTATTCAAATGCAGCTCCACATTGCTGCTGCGGGCATTTTCCGGCATTTTCACAATGTCGTCATAGGAAACGCTTTTGCCCCCTGTTCCATTTGCCATCCTGTCCGCCACCGTTTCGGCAATTTCTTCTTGCAGCCCTCTGGCAAAACTCTCATAGCTCTCACCGGCAATTACCGTCAGTACATTAATTTTATGCACATCGCCGCCAAGGGCATTTTCGTCCATGCGCTCCCCTTTTTGGTTCACGCAAAGCCGCAGCCCCCGCCCCACTTCCTGCCGCTTGCGGACATCGCTGCTGCTTCGCTTTAAGGTACAAATCTGGAATACATTCGGATTATCCCACCCTTCGCGCAATGCGGAGTGGGAAAAAATAAACCTGACCGGGGAATTTTTGGGATGGCAGTCCAAAAGCAGCTCCTTATTCCTCATAATCAAATCATAGGCATCCAAATCATTGGAAACCATCCCTTTCCTGTCATCGCCCGCAATCCGGTTCACCATGCGCCCTTTTTTGTCCACGGAAAAATAGCCCGCATGGGTATCCTCTGCCGGAATCGCTTCCAAATATTCCCGGTAACCGCCGCTATCAAGCTCCTGCTGCAGATTGCTTATAATATCCCGATACTCTTCTTCAAACATCCGGGCAAAAATACCGTTCCCCGCCCGTCCTGCAGAGTCATATTCTTTATAATGGACAACCTCATCAATAAAAAATAAGGACAAAACTTTGATGCCCTTATCAAAAAGCTGCCGCTCCCTTTCCAAATGCGACAAAATTGTCTCACGGATTTGAAGCCTGTGCAATTGCTCTTCTTCCACCCTACCGATGGCATCCCCGGCATAGACTTTAATACCGTTTGCAAACTCCACGGAATTATCATACCCGTCAACCACCTTCACGGTAAATCCATCCTTATATACGGAAAGCCTTCCCGACTGCTCATAGAGGTCAAAACCGATGCCCGCCTTTTTCCATATTTTTTTCACGCCTAATCCAGACTTCCAATCAAACTGAAGAACAGCCACAGGCGCAGGCCCACCCACATGAATGCTTTCCAAATAGACATAACCGTCCGTTGCCGCCGTTTCCATCTTTGCAATGCCTTTTACTGCAATTTTCTTAACCAGGTGCATACGGTATGCTTCCACCGCGTCAAGCCGGTAAACCATATTATAAATGCTGTCTTTCTTATGGGTAGCCGAATACCTTAGCGTCATCAGCGGATGAAAAGCTTTCAGGTTTTCCTTTGTCTGTTTCCCTTCCACGGATTGCGGCTCATCAATAATAACAATAGGGTTTGTCCTGGCTATCATATCAATCGGCCTGCGGCTTCCAAAATCGTCCAGTTTCATATAAATCCTTCTGGCTTCTTTTCCTTTGGCATTAAATGATTGGGAATTAATAATCATCACGTAAATAGAACTATCGGACACAAACCGACCAATCTCCGCCAGTTTGGAAGACTGATAGATAAAAAACCTTATCTTCTTCCCATATTCTTCTGCAAAATGCTCCTGGGTCATCCCAAACGACCGGTAGACGCCTTCCCGTATGGCAACACTGGGAACAACGACGATAAATTTGCACCACCCGTATTGTTTATTCAGTTCGTATATCGTTTTAATGTAGGTATAAGTCTTACCCACCCCTGTTTCCATCTCAACCGTTAGGTTGAACTTTCCCTCCAACCGGCAGGATGGTTCCACCTGGTAGCTTCTCTGCACCCGGTTTAGCTGTTCCAAAATCCGTTCATCCGAAAGTTCCGGTACAATCCCTACATTAGGCCAGACCATAAAATCGTCCGCCTCCTTCCAATCTTTCCGGAAATCCCCCAAGTCTCTTTCCGTCCTGTCAGAAGGCAGAAGGTAAGGCTGTCCGGCAAATACATCCACCACGGCTTTTGCTGCTTCCGCCTGAAACTTCTGATGTTTAAACTGCAGTTTCATTTCCCTCTCCTATCCGTCTGCTTTTCCACTCTCCAAATCCCCACAGATTCCGGCTCCCGCATAAATTTATCCATTCATGCCTCTTAAATCACTTTTACTTTAGTGTCGGGCGCAAGAAGCCGAAACAGCCCGCCCATATTCATTTTGTCCGGGCTGCCGGAAAAACAATTGTCGCAAAACACCGCCTTTGACGGCCGTTTCCCAGCAATCTCCCTTATCACTTCATCCGTAATATTCTTGGAAAAACAAGCCGCCAAATCGCCGCCATTATAAAAATGCACTTTACATCCTTGTATTTCCCTTGACTCATACGGCAGCGACAAAGGCAGCCCCCACTCCAGCAAACAGCCAAATAGCAAATCCAAATCCGAACGGCCCTCTTTTACGTTGGACTCAAGCCCTTCTAACATCGACTGGCTATAGTCGGAAGCAGGGAAAAAAACATTTTCCCCATTGTCTGTATCCACGTAAAATGACCGGTATCCATAATCGATTTCCGCATTGGTATCTTTTTTTATTTTTTCCCCAGCCCGCTTTATCCTTTCCCGTCCGATTTCACATATATTCTTATATCCGCATTTTGCTGCCTCCGTTTTTTTGCCGCAAACTTCAGGGGCTTGGACCAATATATATTTCCTGTGCCCTTTCGTCTCCGCATTCAATTGCATTAATGCATGGGCCGTAGATGCCGAGCCGGAAAAAAAATCCAAAACGGTATCCCCGTCTTTTACATTGGCCACTTTTATAATTGCCCGCAAAAGCTCCACCGGCTTTGGATTGCTGAATATGTTTTTCCTGCCAAACAAGTCTGTCATACAGTCATTTGCCCCTTGGTTATGCCCAAATTGCTCATGAGGCCACCAATTCGTCGCACATTGCCCTTCCTCTTCCCGTTCGGATTGGTAATATTTTTTCCGCGGCATTCCATCCCCGCCTTTTGGGAAATAAATCCTGCCTTCCTGCAAATAAGTTTTGTACGTTTCCTCGTCCCCCATCCATTCCTCATCCAGAACTTTTCCGGTAGGCGTCACAATCTTATACCGGCTCCCGCTCTGGTCTGAGCCTGTTTTCCAGGGTTTGCTGGCCCACGGGCCTTTTGGGTCTCCATCCGCGTTGGTAAAGCTTGCCGTCAAATCCAGCTTTCCTACCCCCGCTTTCTTTAAACATACACTGTCCTTTGCATATACCAGGATATGCTCCGCCACAATGCCTATCATTTTCGTCTTATCGTTAGGCTGGTTATGCCTTCTCCTCCAATGGATGTGCCCTTCAAAGTTCTGTTTGCCAAAAACCTCATTACAAATCATTTTCAGGTTTTCCACTTCATTGTCATCTATGCTGATAAAAATAACCCCTTCTTCCGACAGCAATCTCCGCGCCAGCAACAATCTGGAAAACATCATGGAACACCATTTCGAGTGGAACCGCCCGTCGGAATCCGCATTTATCCTCCAATGTTCCCTTCTCTCCCCCGCAGACCCGGCCTTCGCCTCATAATCTTCTGCCGTTTCTTTAAAAGAATCGTTATAAATAAAATCATTCCCCGTATTATACGGCGGATCTATATAAATCAGCTTGATACTTTCCAGATAACTTTCCTGCAGCAGTTTCAGCACCTCCAGGTTATCCCCTTCAATATAAATATTTCCGGTCTTTTCCCAATCGATGCTTTTATCCAATTGAGGACGCAGCATTTTTTTGATTGGTGTATTGGCATCTATCACCGCCTGTTTTTTCCCTACCCATGAAAATCCAAAAAACTCTTCGCCGGCAATCTCTTCTTCGCTTAATAGTTGTTTTAATGCATCAAAATTAATCCCTATCCGTAGTTCCCCGTCCGCACCCACTGTTTCTGTCACACAGCCCGGGAATAAACTCCGTATCTTTCTAATATTTTCCTCCACCAGTTGGTTTTTATAAAAACTCATAAACAAACCTTTCTGCAAATGTATCCATACTACTTTTATCCGTCTTTTTCGGAAGCTCCATTTCCACCCTTCTATCCACTTGGAGGGAATCTGGCGTTCCTCTCACCTCTTCTACCATTATATAAGATATGTTTTTAGGAATGGGGTAATATAAAACAAATAGTTTCGTTTCCAGCCTATCCCTAAGCAGGGCTAAACTTTTATATTTTAATATATCCCGGTTTAAATAATTGGAAAGGCATTGTTCCCGAAAAGGGATTTTGGAATGGGCTGTATGCTTTTTAAACTCAATCACTGCTGCCGCCCGGTTTTGTCTATCATAAAGAACCGTATCCGCATCCCCCGGCCAGAAATATTGCTGCTTTGATAAATAGCCTTCCAGCGAGGAAGTGGAATACCGTAACCCGCCTCCGCCGATTGAAACCGGTTTTCTGCGCAAATTTTCAATCTTCTTCTGTATTCCATCCGCATCCCAATAAGAGATGGGGTTGTGCCGATACATGGACAAATCCACCTCCACCACGTACTCTTCCCCATTTTTCCATCGTTCTTCGGTTACATCCCGAAACAGCATATACTTTTCTTTTATCCCCTGCGTTTTCAAAAACCAATAGTTGCTATTGGCTTTCCCTTTCCCGTCACATGCCAAAATCAAGTCCAGCAGTTCTTTTTCGTTCTTATGCCAAATATCGTCCGTATCGCTGATTCTCTTTATCCATACTTCGTCGCATACGGAATCCGTACTCCAATCCACAAAAAAATCGAAGGAAGCCGAATAAATCGAATATCTCCGGAAGTATTCCGAATCAAACCAGTCCTCCGGGTCACCACACACATTATTTTTCTCCGCTGTCTTCGTCCTATCGGACGTAAGCGCCAAAATCGGTTTACGAAGTATAATCCATCCCCCAAACCAAGCCCTTCTGCCGGCAGGCTTATCCCCATTCTACGTATATTAGCCTATGTATTAACCTACAATCAGCTTTCTTCCCTCACGTATATATATCCATACCCCTCTTTTGCCTCTTTCTATGACAGTTTATCACATATGGAAGGAAAACACAGCAAAAATATGAGCAAAACACGGAAATCGGTTTGCATGGGGAAAAAGGAACAAAGGGCATCTGTGCCCTGTGCTTCCTGAAACCGCCTTCCATAACAGTTTCATCCTAAATATGAAACATTTCGTAAGTAAAATTACTACTTTTAGGCAATAGCCACAAAAACCGATTGATGCATGCTTCTCTTTCTGTTATAATCAACCATAAGGAAACATATTGGAACCGGTAACGGATGGGCATGGAAAAAGGTGGTATTTTTATGAAAAAATTATTTTATTACGCAGATAAATATTTGGAAAAAAGCGATTGGAAGGACTTGGCTATGATTAAATTCTGCCTGTTTTCCATAGGCATTTTAGCCGGCATAAAAATACCGGCAAAGAATAAGAAGAAAGCCGGAATGGTTGCTTCCGTCCTTTTTGCCATTACTTATATTCCCCTCATGGCAAAATTTTTCGCAGTCATTGCTGAAAAGGACGCATGAATCCCGCCCGGCTTTAAGCCGGGGATGCCTGCTTGGCTTGTGCGCCTTATTGGCGGCATTCATCTATCAATTGATTCCATGCTATGCTTTGGCATCAAAACGATTCTGTATATTTACTAGATTTTCTGGTTTTTCCGAATTTGTTAAATCTTCATTTATCAGTGGAATCCCTCTCTTGGCATTTCCCCATGCTTCATTATATATCATGCACATTTCCGTCTGTCTGGCGGCTTCCGCATTTGTAGTATACATTGTCCACCCATTATTGGAATAAGTTGCCACCATTTCCCCATTTTTATCGTAAAACTCTATGTATTCACTGTTTCCCGATGGCAGTTTCTGATATTTCACTTTCCCTTCCAGCAGGGTTGCCACCAAATCTATCGGCTTTTGTACATTCTTGCGATTTCCCGAAACAGCTTTTAACCCGGAAGTGATAATCCCTTTTCTGTCCGGTGCCACTTCCGATGTGTAGCTTTTCATTAGCCTGTTAAACTCCTCAGATTTATTCTGGAACTGCCCTTTTGCAAAATCCTTATAAGCCTGTTCCCTGATTCGCTTCCTGTATTCCTTATCACTGATACCACTTTTCTTTTGGGAGAAAACATACTTGTCATTAAAGTCAGGCAGATGGATACCACCTATATTTCCTGCCCCCGAAAAACGTCTCTGCTGTAATGAACCTATGGTCGAATTAAGCTGCATGATTCATCCTCTCCTGTAAATTTCCTGATTGATTGAATATTCTTAATGTTGGGTTGGGTTATTGGTAAACTTATTTTTTTCTATTATTGATTGGGCATTTCATACATCGGGTTATTGCCGAGTATTTTAATGTTATTTTTATCCATTATTAACCGGACATTCTATACGTCGAGTTATTACCAGGCTTATTATTTTATTCATTCTATAAAAGGGAGTCATGGCCCAAAGCCCCTATCATCCAAGCTGTGAACCACTATCCGCCGCAGTTCCCCTGATTCCCCAATCTGCCGGGAACCGAGGAGACCTGCCCGCCTGTGCTTTACCCGCAGTCTACGTTTTCTATTATAACTGCTCCAGTTTCTCTAAAAACGCATTGTAAAATTCCCTTTCTTTGATGCGGGCCTGCTGCACCTCTATGCTTTTTGGGGTATACGCTATGGGATGCTCCAAATCATACAGCGCTTGTTTTGTTGCCCGAATTGCAGACTCCACGCTGTTCCCCAGAATATCCGGATTCTCCGTTTCCCCTTTCAGCACTTTGCCAAGTCTCTGTACCATCATCTGCGATATATGAGTCATCATTCCATTCTCCCGGATTCCCAGACCATTCGCATTTACTTCTTGAGCCGCTTTCATCCATGCATCTTTTACGCTCTGCGGGGCATTAGGGCCAACCATATCAAATGCCTTTTCGTCATAATCGGCTTTTTTATCTTGTGGCACCTTTTCCGCTACAGTCTCCATAAATCCCACAGCTCCTGCCTCGGCACTTCGTTCCGTCTTCTTTGTTCCGTACCATGCCGGATATCCTGCTGTTCCTATACCATGAATACTCATTTCTTTTTGTCCTCCTTTATCACTGCTTGTAAAACCTTATTAAACTGGTGGCTATGCTTATCTATACTTTACCTATACTTATCCGAATGCCTATTGCCCAAAGGCTGCGGTGTCTGCCATCCGTCCAATGCACCATTTCCACCTCAATGCCACTGGCTTCTGTTCCTTTTCCCCTATAATCAAATACCCCGCTGCAAGCAACGGGGTATCAAACTTGCAGCGATGCAGAGCAGCGGGGTATTTGACCCTCGCGGCAGTCTTGCTCGCGGGAATAAATATCAGTTTTCTATTTTTCATGCATTTTGCTCTACTTATATCATTACTCCCTTATAAAATTTATCGGCAACCGTACCCTGTTTTTAAACCCGAACTGCACCAAATGACTATATATTGTATTCAATGACTATAAAGTTCATAATATTACCATCATCCGGGTCGATTGCAAACCGAGGTTCCTGTTTTGTAATCGAGTTTCACATTTTGTAAGCGAGGTTCAAAATTTGTACCCCAAATTCCACTTTTGTAGCAACTTTCCCGTTTTTTCTTCCCTTTCTGTGCTATAATCTCCTTATGACAGGGTAAAAATGCGCACAAAAACCGGACGTCACTTTTGTCTTACAAATTTTGTAAGCCGAAATCCACGCCTCTTCCGATCCTTATTTCCAGTCGGCGGTCTGTGTCTGTTTTTTACTTTCTTTCTGCCCTGTTACTTCCGGAGTAGTCCCGGCGTGAGGTTGATGGTTGCGGCATCAACCTCATGGCATCCTAACTTCTGCGCCAGTTCTTCCCCGTAATAAAAGCAGAATGCTTCATACGCACTCTTCCCGTTCAGTTTCTTCCTCCGGTACGAATTGATGTGATCCATCATCCGGTCGATATCCGCCTGCGTCAGTTCATCAAAGCTCTTTCCCTTCGGCACCACCCTCCGCATAAATTCATGCCCTACTTCGATCTCTGCTTTCTGGTAAGGTGCACTTGGATTGCAGTAATAGATCCTCGTCCTCTGGAACCCCTTCCCGTCCGGTCCGTTCTCAATGCATTTCGGGTTGGAAAACCCACTCCCGTTGTCCGTAAGGATCACCGGGAACAGCCTGCGGAAATCCTGTCCCCCAAGCCGCTGGTATAACTTATCGTAGATTTCTATCACACTCTTTGATGTGTTCGCCTCCCGCAAAAAACCTAACATCAGCGATACATTTACGAAGAATACCCTCAACAGCACTTTCCCTCCTCTGCTTCCTATCACACTGTCCATCTGTACCACCGCCGTGTCCGGGTGTTTCTCCATGTATACTTCATAATCATGGTAATTCCTTCCCACACGGCATCCCTTGTCCACTTTCAGCTCCGGCTTTTTATACCTGGGGCGGTACTTCACCTTCCTCGGCAGGTCTATGTTCCTGATATCGAACAGGCATCCATCTACATAGTTGTACAGTGTCTTTTCACTGCACATCAGTTCATCCTTGTTGTTCAGGTAGATCTGGTGGATGCTCTGCCCCTGTTTTACCAGCGGCACCAGTATCTCATTGAGCCGCGCAATCTCCCCTTCCGTTGACAATATCCCGCTCCTGGACTCTGATATCTTCGCGGATGCCTTCCTCTGCGCTTCCAATGCATCATAGACGGTCTTTGTCAGGGTGCATTTCTTCACTTCGCTACAGCCGTTGCACACATAGGGCGGCTTGAAACGGTGGGTGCATACTTCTTCCTCATACTGTTCGCAGTACCGGTTACAGATAAGTTCACACTGCCTGCAGGTCGGCACCAGGGGATGCTTACATTCCTGTATCCCGCATACTTTCTTCCGCCTGCACCCTTTCCGGTATTTACAGGTGTTGTGGGGAAATATGCTGTACCCTGTGTCCTGCTCTACAGAGTAATTCCTTACCTCCTTGGTGATGGTCGTCCTGTCCCTGCCCAGTCTCTTCCCGATCTCTGTAAAGGTCAGGTGTTCCTTTAATCCGTTCTGTATCTCCAGCCGGTCCTCATAACTCAAAAACTTTGCCATCTTTTTTCTCCTTTCCCCGCCGGCTGTCCTGTTTCCACACAAAAACGGGAAGAACATCTCTGCTCCTCCCGCTTTTGTATCGTCACTTTCACTATGATATTTTATTCTGTTTGTATCTGTCTTTCCCCCTTGGTCGGGAATCTCGGTTTGCAATTCACGTTTACCATCATCCGTAACTTTCCTTGTCGCAAGAAACAACAAAATTGCCGCCGTATTTGTTCACAATAGCTTTTACATTCGTCAGGCTCATGTCGTTCCTAATCTATACTTTTTCCTTCACGAGATTCCTTACGGAGAAAACCAGTTCCCCCCTAGTGCAATGTCATTTAGTTAGCGCCTTGATTCAGCCGTGAGGAACATAAAATGCTCAAGGAACCCGTTAAAAAACGTCGGCACTTAACGAGGTTCCTCACGAGTTTAGTGTCCGTTACGCTTTTTACCGAGCGAAAGCATGGTGACGGAGTATTTTATGTTCCTCACAGCGTCCGATACCGTTAACTAAATGACATTGCCCCCTAGTGTACCAGTTTGACGTGGATAACAGCCTTACGTTCCCGCTGCACCACATCATCTTCACAAAATCCCCAACTGTTACACAAAATCCCTATAAATCCGGGGCTACCTACTGTTGCTGGCTTCCTCTTCTTCCAAATAATTCCCGCTATTAGCCTGTCTGGGGAAATGGTAAAATGCCGCATATGGGCTAAAACATTTCCGTTGTCAGCCTGTTTATGGAAATGGCAAACGCCACATATAGGCTAAAACATTTCCGTTGTCAGCCTGTCTGGGGAAATGGCAAACGCTACATATGGGCTAAAACATTTCCATTGTCAACTTGTCTATGGAAATGGCAAACGCCGCATATGGGCTAAAACCATAGTGTCGGCGCTTTCATACCATCTTTTTCTTTCATTCAACATAAGGCAGGTATAAATTTGGCAAACAAGTATAACCCCTCCGCACCTGCCGTGACTTCGTGCGGTACACCTGCCTGCATGATGGAAACTGTACCAGCTTCATACGGAATGACATAATCCGCATTTATACATTTCCCGCTGCCTTTTATCACTTCATGCGTTTCTAACTGGGTTTCATGGATATGGTTCCCTATGCTACAATCAGGGGCAATCCGCACCAAATGGCAGCTAAACATCCCGTCTGTATCCTTTGCCGTAATGATATGCTTCAGCCCAACACCTTCAAAAACCGGATGCTTTGACCATTTCATTTCCGCAAAGCTAGTCTCCTTGCCTGGCAAAAGCAGTTTTCCATTGTTAAACAATTCAAATGTATCCATTTTAACACCTCCGATAAAATATATAATCTGTCCTTTCGTTTCCATCATATTCTCCGGAAGCTGTCATGTCTTGTAAAAAATTGCCCTATGTACCCTGCTCTATGCGTTTCTTGGAACGGACATATTCTGACGGAGATATCCCGACAATCCTTTGGAAAGCCTTATCAAAATGGCTTTGGTCATAAAACCCCATTTCCGATGCAATCCCACCGACTGTCTTTTCTTTATTCAGCATCCTCTGCGATTTCCGTATGCGGTTCTGGATACAGAACTGGTGTGGCGTCATTCCGATACTGCTTTTGAATTTCCTTATAAAATAATATTTACTGACAAAAATATCCGCCGCCAGTGTATCTACGGATAATTCCAGTTCCGGTTGACTGGTAATTTTGTCCGCCAAACTTTTTATGCCTGCATCCATTTCTTTTCTTCCGTTATTCTGAAGGCGGTAAACCATCCCCACGGAAGCCAATAAATCCTCCTTCCGCTCCTTCCCGAAAATCCCTTCCTCCACTGCATCCTTTAACAATTGCCGGAAAATCCCTTCCGCTGTTTCTATATCATTCTCTTCTATAAAAGCAGTTCCTATACACATGGACAGCAAGCGCGCATCCCTTTCCTGACACACGGAATGCACCGCATAAGGCGGAATGACAAAGATATCCCCTTTGTGGCACGTCACCTTTTTACTTTCCAGATAAACTACCACCGCTCCTTGCATGACCACCGATATAATATAATGCCCTACATGGTTATGGGAGGCAAATCGCTTATCAATATTCTCTGACACTACGAACTCGATTGGGTATTTATCATATTGATAGTATCTCATATTTTCCGCCTCTGTCATTTTTCGTCATCTTGCATCTGTTTTTGGTATCTTTTTTTCTGTAATGTGCATTCTGCAAGTAAGGCTGCCTTCTATCTGTATTCCCACCGCCTTGTGTTTCCACCTTGATGGTATAGTAGTCTGATTGGTTCCAACCCGGCAGGATAAGCTCTTTGCTGCCATCATCATTATCTTTTGCCTTATCATACATATAGCCTTTTTTATCAAATATTATTTTCATCGTACTTTCAAATGATTTCCCTGCTTCCAGTATAGCATTTTTATTATCACCTTTCCTGTATTATTCCTTTGCTCCATCAAAGCCTTCTTCATACAGCAATTTCAACAAAGGTTTCACTATCGCTTGATGAACAACTTTATTATCAATTCTTATAATTTCACCACTTAGAAATTCATAATCAAAACTATGCTGTTTGAAACGATAGTTGCGTTCTTTTATTGCATTATCAATAGCCTCATTTATTTCTTTTGCAGTAGCTTTGCACACATAAGGCGGACCCTCTGTATTAAACATATAAAATACAAAAACAATAAAATCCATTAACTCATCACCTTAACACTTTGCAATATATATTTCACAATTATGTCTAAAGCTCCCATATGAATCATCATTATGAAATTTCATTCCCTTTTCTCTACAAAAATCATCATACAAATCATCCCATTAATAATTTCCCCATTCAATTTTCAATACATTTTCCCCTTTACCCCTGTCCTTAACTAATTATGCTTATGCTATACAGAAATCTTCCCTATTTCTTCAGCACACATATTTGATTAATTCATCAACGTAATTTATCGCATATAATTTTTCATATAATAGATATTTCCAATCGTTTTTTCCTGCCTTTTTCATCTGATTATTCCTTTTACCCAAAATCCATCCATCAGCTATTATTCTGATATCATTCCTATCTCTGTTTGGTTGGCTTTGCAACACTGCAATTAATTCTGAAATCTCATAGACTGCTGCCTCATTATATCTACATAACAGATCTAAATATTGATAATGATATTGAACAATTCTCCTCAAATATCCATCTGCAATTTTAGAATAATCAGCAATATAATTTATCTTAGTAGATTTTTTAATATTCATACTATTGAAACTAATTTCAACACTCAAAAATTCTACACTGCCAATATTATCATAATAAAAATTTATAAACTGTCTTCTATTTTGACCATCAATAAACTTACTGCCCTTTTTTTTGTTACATTTATTACATAGTGGTATTAGATTATTAGGATATAATGTAAATTCAGGATAATCTTCTTTCGGCACATAATGATCTACTTCTTCAATTTTTCCATCCCCACAATATGGGCAAATTCCCTCGCATTCTTCATATACTTTCTTTAATTCATCATTCTTTATTTTTTTCTTAAAAGCTGTATTAAATGATGAATGAATTGCATCCTTATCTTCTTTTGATGCAATCTTACTTGCCCCCACATTTTCTAATGCTTTCTTTTCTTGTTCATAAGTATTATATCTATTAACAATATAACTTTTATAAGCATTTAAGCGCTTTGCATAATCTTCTTTCCTTTTTCTATTTATTGTTTCATCCAACGCACTAATTGCCTCTGAATTTTCTGGCTCTGATAGATTTTTCATATATTATTCGTCATCCTCATATAATAAATTTAAATACAATTCCGCATTCATGCTCAAATTATCATCAAAAAGATTTTCTATCTCACTTTTTGTCAGTCCTTCTTCCTTTCTCTTTCTAAAAAAAGACTTATAATTGCTTTCATCTGGCCTTACATTAAAAACGTCTGTAATTATTCTTGATATATTGTCACCAAAACATTCATTCCACAGCTTGTCCTCGTAAAATTCATTATTATCAAATACCCTGACATATTTAGCTGGTATTTCCTGCAAAACTATTGGTGAATGGGTCGATATAATTGCAAATGAATTAAATTCAGTTAACAATTTATTCAACATTCTCATAAAGTTTGATATAGCATTAGGATGTAAATGTATTTCAGGTTCATCAATTAGCAGCAATGAGTCCTCCGTTATACTTACTATTACTTGCGTAAATATATGTAACATTATTTTTTGCCCTGAACTTAATGAATAAAAGTTTTCTTCAATAATATCGTCTACTATTAACTTTTCTTCTTTAAAAAGCCGTTTTAAGTCATTCCTATTATCAAATATATTAACCATAACATTTTTCCACTCTTTAGTACGGCTCATTCTTATAATCTCTGTAAGATTGTATTTAAAATTATTATACATCTCATCTTCCGAAATCAATCTGTTTTCCCACAATAGACCACAATACACATAACTGCCAATTTTATTTTCTATCATTTCGTCTTCTTCCAATACTTTTCCTTGGATAATATCTTTAAAATATTTTTTAAACCCTTCTCTCTCTTCAAATCCCTCTATAAGTAATATTAAATCTGAAAAGTATTTAAACAAAACATCAAAGTCTTTATCTTGCTCCGCCCTTGACCTACACTTTTCTTTCAGTTTTTGAATCCCCTGCATTATATATTGTTTTTCTTGTACTATTTTGCTTTTATTGTATCTTTCTCCAAATGGTTTTTCAAAATTATCAAAAGCGCTATATGATACAGCAATATATCTACTAAATTCTGGGCGAATATCAACATCATATTTTCCTCCCATTTTGTTATAGCCACTCAAAACACTTGCAAGTGAAGACAACATCTTTGTTTTTCCTGTTCCATTTTTTCCAACAATGACATTTATTCTATTTGGCAATAATGTATCATCATTAAATTCAAAATACACTTTTTTACCGTAATCCTTATTATATGTATAAATAAATGCCACTTTACCCTCAATATGGGCGGCAATACCATAAAACACATTATGACCCATCTTGTATGCATGGTATGCCTCGCTATCACGCATAAGCGAGGTATTTATTCCAGGCTGGTCAGGGAATTTTTCCCTAATGTCTGTATTTATAGCTATATCATTTAAAGAGACTAATATTTCCCTCCCCAATTCCCTTTCAGAGCTATTTAACTCCCTTAGCCTACTATAGTATTCAACCCTTTGACCCAATGAACAAAATTCCTCACTTAAGCGTTCAAATTGCATTGGGATTATCTTTCTTACTACGTATTCATTTGAATTTAATATCTTAATTTTTCCAATCGCTTTATATGGATTTTTTTCATTTTTTCGATAATACATCCTAAATAATGTTTGATTCCCAAAATCATCAAAATCATCTGTCACCAATTTTATATGTGGGAATATATTCATACTTTGTTCCTCGATTCCATGACTGTTTGAATATCCTTCTACATAAAACTGCATCATTATACTCCTTTTGCACCTCATCACTCGTATTTGTAATTATTTGATCAAGCACTCTCCTATACATAGTATATACAATATAGCTAACTTCCACCCGCTGCCCAACTCCTAAATCTAATTATTTAGAAATATAAGTTTCATCAATCTTCCTATTATAATTCAATAATTATTATTTTATATTCCCTACATATTCTAGTCAATTGTTTTAAACATTTTCTTCCGCTAGTTAGGCATAGGCTTTTGGGGTGGGCCTTATGCGTTCCCGATGCAGATTACTGTCTGCCATTGCAATTGTCGCTTCGGCATCATCCATCTACACAATGACCGCTGGAACGGTATTCAGCTCTGCTTATTTGCCAACAGCTTTTCTTCTGTGCCTTGAAATGTTTTCATATCTTAAACCAATTATATACTGAATACTACCTTACGATGAAGGGAACCAATATCCCCTTTTCCCTAATGCTTTCCGCCAATTCAAAAAGGTGCCTGTCATATTCCACCTTGAATGGATGCCCTTTAAAACCATGCAGTTTACTAATTTCCAAATTTTTTGTCTTTACATCATGTCCATAAATCCCATATACGTACTTCCCATTCATTTGCTTCATTTAAATCCTCCTGCTTTCCACTCGGTGATTGAGATGTCCGGTAGAAACCGGCGGCACAAAAATAAGATAAGGCCGCCCATTCTGCACCACAAAAGCGTCAAAACAGGCGGCCTCTTAGCCACATTTTCTATTCAGTTGCCGATAATCTTTTTCCAGTAATTGAAGGGTATAAAAACCGTAAATTTTTGTGTCCAATCATACGAGTTCCATAACCACGAACACTTTAATTCCATGAGAAATCTCTTTTTTCAGAACCATTTCCCGTCCATCCATGCCATTCCCGCAAACGCGGTTAAACTGAAAAACCCTCGCAAAATGCGTAAATTCAAGGATTTCTACAAACAAATCCCCTAATCCGCCCAGTTCACCCTTTGTAGGCAACATGCGACTTCCACATTCGCCGTTTATAGATAGCCTTATCCTTTAACGCCCCATGCACTCCCATAAGCCCCTAAAACTGAACATTTTTCAGGAAGTTCAGCAGTTTACCGCCCATAGAATCCCATGAAGTACGGTGGCACGGTGGCAAATGGGTGGCAAATGCCACCATATCAGGAACCAGCACCACCGCCACAAAGCAGATCCGCAATTTTATCTTCCCCCAGTTCCCGGATCGCCTGTACCGCATCATCAAGCGTCACCATGCCCAGAAAATGCAAGTCTGTATCCGGCACTTCATCCAATATATCCATGATCCGCTGCATATTATCAGCGTTGTTCAATTCAGATTCAGGTATATACATCCGCATCACTTCACCCCTTCAATAAACCTTTTCCAGATCCAGATAACCCATGTCATAAACATCTTTCTTTTCAGAAACACATTTACCAACCATGTCAATTATTTCTTCTTCCGTGTGTCCACTCATGGGAACAGTCGGGAAAAAATCATCAAAGGCTTTCTCATATAAATCTAACGCCTGTAACAGCTTATCGCCCATTCACTCACTTCCTGTCTTTGAAAAAATCAGCCCATTCAGGATTTTCTTTGTCAAAAATCTGCACCTGTTCAGCAGTCAGGTTATGGGGATAATCTGCAAAAAGGTTAAATTCCTGCTTTTTATCAAAACTGAACATCCATTCACCTACGCTATCAGGCGTATCTTTCCACCAGACAGCATCAGATCCATTATTTTTGCACCAGTTATTTGACACTTCCAGCAGCCCCCCGTTTCTCCCCTCTGACAACTCATATAAGCCTCATATAGCCTATTTTAGCCTATCATTGGATATAACACAAGGGAAACGGAAAGCACCGCCTATATGACGGTGCTTTCAATCCTGCTGCCCTATAAATAACCCTCTGAATGGTTTTGTTGCGTATATGGGGCGGCAGGGCGCAAAGAAAAGACTGCTGCCATGCTGGGGATATGATGGCAGCAGTCTTTTAGTGTGGTGCTTCATGGGCTGGGCGGTCAGCTTTTCCCTTTTGTGTCACGTTCCATAGTCTCATTGATTGCCCGGACAACGAAAGCGTTAGTACTTTCCCCCATGCTGGCGGCGTGTTCCTGAACTTTGGCCTTGTCACCTTTGGGAACACGGATCCGTATATCTTCAACGGATTCTTTCAGGTATTTTGCGCTGGCTTTTCGCCTTGCGTCCGTTTGGCCTGTGTATGTACTTTTCTTTTCTTCTGGCATAGTCTCACCTTCTTTCTTTGGGTAATGGGGCGGCGAAAAAAAAAAAAAAAAAAAAAAAACCAAGTTCCTTTTCCACCTTACACTGATATTATAGCACTTGTAAATATGTGTGTCCATATACACAATAAACAAAAAACGCTGATATGTGTGCCCATATATTTGTGAAATGCGTCAATAGACATATGGGCACACATATATTATAATAATATCATAAACAAGAGATACAGAACAGCCGGGAAAGCCGAAAGCACCCGATACCGAAAGCCATATACCTGTGAGTGAGCAGCAGAGCGATACCAATAGTCAGGAAGATTCTTTCGGGGCTGGAAACCTCTTGAAATCGAAAGGAGATTAAGACCATGACAGAGAGAATGATTGAGAACCGCATCAAGAAATTGTCCGCACTGGAAGAGCAGATTGCACAGCTTCAGGAACAGGCTGACGCTATCAAAGGCGAACTGAAAGCCGACCTTGAAGAAAAGGGCCTTGACGAACTGAAAACAAAGAACTTCCTGATCCGCTGGAAAGAGATCGTAAGCAGCAGGCTGGACGGCAAGGCGTTAAAGGCGGCGCTGCCGGAAATCTACAGCCAGTATTGCAGACAGACCAGCAGCAGGAGATTCACGATAGCATAATAGAAAATGCCCTTACCAGAGCCGCTAACTCTGATAGGGGCAAGTAACCCGGCAATCGTCAAATTGGGGTATGCAGGAAGTATAACACGCCTGCTGCCCCATGTAAAGAGAGGTAGACAATGATTCCAGAATATTCAGGTAAGACATGGCAGCAGTCCATGAAGGGATCCGGGGAAGCGTTCACCATTCCCACGGATGACATTAAGATTTTCCCCTGCTTTGCAGAGCATCCACCCGGAGCGGATAAGATGCAGAGCAAGGCCCGGTATTTTGCAGAGAAAGGGGATCTGCAATCCCATATTATCCTTGACGGTGAAAACAATCTGATAGACGGCTATACAAGTTATCTTTTGGCAAGGCAGCAGGGCATCCGGCTGGTTCCTGCCAGATATGGAAAAAGGCAGATTATAAGGGCAAGCCATAGAGAGGGCGGCAAGCTGTACACATGGGAACTGCCGGAGAACCTCATTGACCGGGTATCTGCCGGGGATGCGGTGCTGGCATACACCCAAAAGGGCGTTGCGGTGGTTATGGTGGCAGCAGTTGAGGAATACAGGCCGCAGGAGCATACAGAGCGGTTCAGGACAGTGATCAGGAAGAAAGGAACAGGTAACAGGGCATGAGTGGACAGGAAAGAAAAGCAGACACTATTTTAACAACTATTTCAGTAATGGCGGCTGACGCAAAGAACATTTTGGCCATGGCAGACCAGACACAGGAAGCGGCTGAACTGCATCCGTCAATAGGGGCGGCGATCCGTGTGGGGATTGAGTACCTGCACCAGATTGAACAGCTTGCGGATTCGTTTGAAAAATCAGCATAATGGCAGCAGGATTGAAAGCAGCTATATGGGGCTTGTGGCGTGTCCTGCTACCAGCCCCGCCGTCCTCTGGCCACATGTCAGCATTTTCCTGTATTCATTTCAGTATTTTTCAACATTGGAGTACCGCAATAAAAAAGCAGGGAAGCCGCCGCTTTCCAGTAAATACGGCGTTCTTCCCCACCTTCCGAACGTTCGCTTTCAGTGTTCGCGTTCGCTTCCTGAACGTTCGCTTTCCGAACGTTCACTTAAACAAATACCCACCCTTTGAAATGTTTTCTT
Organism: uncultured Kineothrix sp.; assembly: GCA_910588855.1. GTDB lineage: Bacteria > Bacillota > Clostridia > Lachnospirales > Lachnospiraceae > Kineothrix. The sequence goes on from CAJUSR010000001.1 coordinate 79,809, forward strand.
CACTGTATGCGCATTCGTTTCTTCCACTGTTATTTCCTCTGCTTCCGCTACCCATACGGCCAAAGCAAGATCATTTTCCTCATTGTCATAATCATGATCAATAATGACGATCAAGTACCGGCCAAAGTTCTGACGTAGTACATATATCATACCTTCTACTACAGGCGCATCAACAAGTTCTGCCCCTATGACCACACATTCCCTGAACAGCAGATCAAATGTAGGGCTGTCAATTACAGTAGCCCATATTACTGCATCTTCCTTTGCCCTGAAATACCGCCCACCAGCATGAGCAACAAAACCTTTCTCAATCACTTTTTTATCTCCCTTCTATGTCACCAGCTACAAGCTACAGAAAAACCCTATTTCTTATTATTTTTATATAATATAGATATACTGATAGAGAAAATAATATAAAAATATAATAATATTAAAGGAATTATACATATATGTAGCTTCCGTAGCTGATTGCATTTTTTATTGATTTTACAGTATCTTTTCAAGCTACACATAAGCTGTAAAAGGCTACAGAAGCTACTTTTTTCTATACCGCCTGACCTGCTGCCCGCCTACGCGTGTAGGGTAGGTTTCCACTCCAAACATATCTGCTACAGATTTACCAAACATGATTTTTGTTTCAGGATTGATCCCGGATTCATTACAATATACTTTGTAAGCGGCATAAACATCCGTTACCGTTTCCCGGAAAAGATAACCTTCGTCACGCTCTGAAAAGAATGCCTTAATAGGATCATTCATAAGGTCATATTCATGGGCCGCCTGTTCCGTTGCTTCTGACCTTGTAAAGCCTTTGTTCTCTGTGATGCGTTTCAGCCCCTCAATTCCCAGCTTGATCAGATATTCCATACATTCACTTTGAAGCAGCTTCTTTTTTATCTCTGGATCATAATCTGGCAGATCACTGGTAAAGTGCGCATTGAAGGGGATAATGACCAGACGGCGCAACACAGCCCCGGTCTTATCCTTCATCCGTGGTATGTCATTAGCAGAAAACAGCAGCTTTATATACGGATTGAACTCAAACGGATCCTGACCTTTCCTTTCTGCCTTGATACGGTTCCCGGTCACTATCTTTTTGAAAATGCTGACCTGCGATCCCTGCATGAAGTCATCCGATATATCGTCACCGATGTTCGCCAGCTTCCCGAACATCATTGAAGTGGTGAAGCGATCCCCCAGTTCTTTAGCGTCCAGTGCTGATATATTATCCTCACCCAAAACAGCCTTGACCAGATCAAGGAATGTGCTTTTTCCGTTGTCCTTATCTCCTGTTAACATGAATGAACTTTTATACGCATTCGATCTATAGAAGCAGTAGCCAATACATTCTTCAAGCAGGGAACGGATCGCAGGATCGTCACACGCCAGCCTGTTCAGCGTATGGTCAGCCAGTTCACTGAACGCCGCTGAATTGTAATCCCACGGGATCTTGTTTGTCATTACTATGTTCGGTGAAAAGTCCTGCATGGTGTCCGTTACCACGTCATATATACCGTTCTTGAAAGCAACATAACGGGCATCAGCCGGCTGTTTTTCTTCTGCATTGTCATTCAGACAGTCCATTACTTCCGCTTTCTGGTTTTTCCTGATAGCTGGTATATATGACCGCATTACTTTAAAAATAGCAGCAGTGTCAGAAATATAAATTCCTTCCCGGTAAATGTGTAGCTTTCCGCTGATTTTTATAATATGGTCTGTATTCCTGATATAATCAGCAAACTTGTTGAATAGAAATGTGGAACCGTTGAAAAACACAGGCTTTTTGAAAGCGTCATCCCTCAAAATGGTTTCTATCTCCTGATCGGAAAGCGGATCCTTCAGGACGAACCTGTTAATAATGCGGATCGCTTCCCGTGTTTCCTCTACGCTGTAGTCGTTGCTCTGCAAGCGTAAGATATAATTAAACAATTCCTGATTCCGTCCGTCACCCGCCGCCATATCCAGAAATTCAGCCTTGATCTTCCCCACGGGCAAAAGCCACTTAGGAACTTCCTGATATTCCACGCCCGGCTCAACATCCCATTCACAAAAACGTTCTTCTCCATCCGTTTTCAGGACTTCATAAGACGCAACATAACCCACCTTAATATCAGCAGTCAGACCTATGGCAAGGCGTGTATGTGTCTTGCACTGGTGAAGCTGCGTGTTCCTGAAAATGAAATGCTTCCCCCGGCGGGTACAGATCACCCGGCAATTCAGCTGAAATTCTTCCACAATATCCATCAGTATTTCAGACTGTTCAGGATCGTCAATGTCTATGAACATGGTATTTTTTGCAAGGATCCCGGCATACTCCGGGAGTGACTGCACCTGTTCCAGCGTCTTGAAGTCCGTCCTGTCCTTGAACTTTTCGGCTGCCTGTTTGTTTTTGGTTTTTATGTAGCCTTTATATAAATCATTCATTTTTTTGCGCCACCTTCTTTCTAATCTAATGTAGCCAGAAGTTCCACCGCTTCACTAAACCTACACTGGCAGATCAGCGCTTCCTGTTCTATTCTGGTTCTATGGTCAATTTCTGACTGTAGCTTTTGGATCTCAATAATTTTTTGTTAGAATATCTTCCATACTCCCTTTTCCTTCCACAGCCGCCGCACCGCTGTTTAATTGGTTTCCAAAATTTCAGTTACATCCACACCAAGTGCAGAAGCCATTCTTCCAGCCGATACCGTTGACACTTCTCTTTGATTTAGTAAAACATTGATCCTTGTCCGGCTCACACCGTAAGCATTTGCAAGAGCCTGAACAGTCATTTTCTTTCTGGCCATGCAAATATTGATTTTATCCCTGCTTATTCTCATACTTTTACCTACCTTTCTTTAATAGCATAATGGTGTTTGTACTTGACATTTTAACACCATTATGCTATATTTGTCAATAACAAATTGCTTTCTATACACCAATTTGCTATCATTCTTTGGTAAGGGGGTGTATTGCAATGTCAGATTTAGCACACAAATTAAGGCAATTACGAATAGACCATAATTTAAAACAACGGCAACTTGCTGAAAAATTAAATGTTTCACAAAATGCAGTCTTTAATTGGGAAAACGGAAAGCGGACACCTACACCTGATATGATCAAACAAATAGCAAATCATTTTCAGGTATCCCCATCTTACCTTATGGGTTGGGATGAAGAACTAAAGAAAACAACACATTTTTTTGACTATCTCGAACTGCTGGGATATGAAATAAATGAAAGTCCTTATGATGATAAGTGGGAAATCACCATAAAGGAATCCGGGCAGAAAATATATATAAGTTCTGCTGAAATGAATCTTTTAGAAAGTACTACCAAAGAGAATATTTATTTACGAATTTTTAACTATCTGCATGATGAAAAGCATGATCAATAGCTTGCCCTTTTCCTTCCACAGCCGCCGCACGGCCAGAATGGAAAGGAATGGTGTAAATTATGACAGGTGGAACAAGAAAACGTGGTGCAACATGGTCTTATTATTTTGACCTCGGTACAATTAACGGCAAACGCCAGAAGAAGGAAAAAGGCGGCTTTAAGACCAAAAAGGAAGCGGAAGCGGCACTTGCCAAAGCAATCAATGAATACAATAATGCGGGGCAGCTGTTTGAACCTTCCAACGTCACAGTATCGGACTATCTGGATCAGTGGTATGATCTGTACTGCAAGCCGAACCTGAAATACAATACACAAGTGGGCTATCTGCGGATCATGGAAGGGCATTTGAAGCCCCGGTTCGGCCAGTACCGCTTAAAGGCCGTCACTGCTGCCACATTACAGGAATACGCCAACAAGCTGAAAATGGACGGGCTGGCAAAGCACTCTATAACCGGGATCCTCTCCGTGTTCGGTGCGGCGCTGGACTATGCCGTTGAACCGCTCCACTATCTTCCGGCTAACCCTATGCGCTATGTAAAATATCCCAAAGTGGAGAAGAAGCCCCGTGAAAGGATCATCCTGACGCTGGAAGAATGGCAGCAGATCATTGACAAGTTCCCGGCTGGTTCCCGTTACCACATCCCCCTGATGATCGGATTTTATACGGGCCTGCGGATCAGCGAAGCCTTTGCCCTGACATGGGATGACATAGACCTTGAAAACAAGACCTTGACCGTCAACAAGCAGATTGTGAAGCGGAACTTCGGGGCTGATGTCCGCAAGGCCGTGGAAAAGACCGGGAAAAAGGAAATGCGTTCCTCATGGTACTTCACCACAACCAAAACAGCGTCTTCCATGCGCACCGTAAAGTTTGGCGATACCCTCTATCAGGCATTAAAACAAGAGCGCACCGCCCAGCTGAAAAACGAACTGAAATACAGTGAATATTATACAATCCACGTCCTGAAAAAAGAGGTTGACGAAAAAGGGAATGATATGCAGCGCATTGTTCCTATCCAAAAGTGCGTTGAATCGGCCTTGCCTCGTGTCCGTATGGTCTGCATAGCGGAAAACGGGGAATACACTTCCACGGATTCTTTCAAGTATTGTGCCCGGGTGATCCACAAGGAACTGCTGCTTGCCTTTGATTACCACTCCCTGCGGCACACCCACGCCACGGTACTGATCGAATCCGGCGCTGACGTGAAGGACGTACAGGCCCGGCTGGGCCACTCCAACATCCAGACCACCTTGCAGACCTATGTACATGATACGGAAGTCATGGCGGCACGTTCCGTTGATCTCTTTGAACAGGCAGCAGGCCGGAAAACTTCATAGAATACCAAAAGAGGGCTGAACAGCAGAAGTTCACCGCTGTTCAGCCCTCTCTTAACGTTTTGGGTAGTTTTTCAGAATTACGGTGGCAAATCGGTGGCAAACCACCTATTTTCACACCCTCTAAAGCCTTAAAAACCCTTATTTTATGCGGCTTAAACAGCAAATAGTTTCCACATTCGCCGTCCAAGGGAACTGATCCACCGCTGCCGCCCGTTCCACTTCATATCCATTCTCCAAAAACACCTCCAAATCCCTCACAAGGGTGGTAGGTTTGCAAGAAATATAAATCAGCCGTTCCACCCCATAGCCTATAATCTTCTTCAAAGCCTTCAGGTGAACACCGTCTCTTGGCGGGTCTAATATAATAAAATCCGGTTTTTCATCTATCTCATCTATTACCTTCAGCACATCCCCGGCAATAAATTCACAGTTATCCAAACGATTCATTTCCGCATTTTTCCGAGCTGCTTCTACGGCTTCCTCCACAATTTCCACACCGATTACTTTCCCCGCCACATCCGACATCATTTGGGCTATGGTTCCTGTACCGCTGTACAAATCAAAAACCGTCTGCATCTTTTTATCGCTTCCGGCAGAGAGCCCAATATACTCTTTCACAGTCTTGTAAAGCACTTCCGCACCATAAGTATTCGTTTGGAAAAAAGAAAACTCCGATATCCTGAATTTCAACCCAAGTAGTTCATCATAAAAATAATCCTGCCCGTACAATATTTCTGTTCCTTCATTTTGCACTACATCAGCATTCGAGTCATTTTTTGTATGGAGGATACCCACAATTTTCCCCTCCAGTTCCAATTGCAGCAACGCATCCGAGAAAGGCGCTAAATCATGTTCTTCCTGTGTCGTTGTCACTAATGCAATTAATATTTCCCCTGTCTTTGCCGCTTTCCGCACCAATAAATGCCGCAAATACCCTTCATGCCGCAGCCTATGGAAAAAACTTACCTTTCTATCCGAAAAATAATCTAACGCACACTTTAAGATTTTCCGATAATCCCCGTCCACAATCCGGCATCCATCTACTGTCACGATATCATAAAAGCTTCCTCTTTTATGCATCCCCAAAGCCAGCGGACCGTCTTTCTCCTCATCTCCAAAAGAAAATTCCATCTTATTCCTATATTCATACGGCATCGGGCTCGGCTTGATTCCTTCATACACATATTCCTTTTTCTGCTTCCACAGCACAGATTCCAACAACTTTTTCACCTGTTCTTCTTTGATTCTAAGCTGCTCCTCATACCGAAGGGATAGGTAAGTACATCCCCCGCAACCCCCAAAACAGGAACACGGACTCCCCGTCTCCAAGGGGGATTTTTCCAGCACTTCTAACAGCCTCCCTTCAGCTTTCCCTTTCCTTGCCTTACTCACCCTAAAAGAAACCCGCTGCCCTGGCAACGCATTTTTCACTACACAGCTTCCTTCCTCGCACACTACAATCCCTTTGTTTGGAAACTCTATCCGTTCTACCGTTCCTTCCAATATTTCTCCCTTTTTCATATGTTTCCATACACTCCTTCCTAATTCTTCATCCCTATACCCTATACCTTCTTATTCCCATTCCCCTTTGGCACGCAATGTGCAGCCTGTCCAATATTTTTGTGCAGTCCGGCAATTCCCCTTTCGGAAATGTGTTCCTAATGTTTATTTTTTATCTTACTAAACCCTACAATGATACTTTCACCTGTATCTACTATTCTTTCAAGAACCTCAACTAACTTTTCCTGAGTCATTCCAGGCGGAATTATTGTATAGTCTACATTTATACCCCAAGTTTCCTTATATTTCTGTTCCAATATTCGTATTTTTTCCAAGGCCTCTTTATTTAGCATCTTTGTTACCTCAACAACAAAATCCCCAAAAGGAACTTAGGCAAAAAAGTGTCTTCGACACTTCAATTTATTTCCTTCTGGCAAAAGACAGGACTTTCTTATATGGTAAAAAACGGAATGTACTAAGTACGTACATTCCGCCCTATTCCTATTCTATATGATATTTCCCTGCTCCTGCCAACAACAATTCTTAGCTGTTATTCTTCGGAATCTTCCTCCTGGCTGTCTTCTTCATCATCTTCATCTTCAAAGAAGTCATCATCGAAATCATCGTCAAAGTCGTCTTCAAAATCTTCCAGATAATCCGGTTTCAAATAACGGTAAACCGCATATGCAATTCCAGCTACTGCTGCTACTGCGCCAACTACTGCCAAAATCCAAAGTACAGTATCGCAGCATTTGCACTTCTTTTCCTCTTCCTTCTTGCCTAACAGCTCGTTAATCCTCGACATATCAATATATTCTTCTAATTTGTTTAATCTGTTCATAACCTATACCTCTCTTCGTCTTTACTTGGTTTATTGTTGCCTTGCAGGACGTAAATTATCATTGATACCTTTTCCAACTTCTGCAAAATCATCAAACCTTTTTTCTATAATATAACACTAATTCCAAAAATTTACTATAAAAATTTGATAAATTTACAACTTTTTCAATTTTGCAAATGCAGCATACATAATTTTTTGCCCGGCTTCGTCAAATACGACTGTCACCTGATAATCCCTTGGGCCTTTTTCCAGCTTCATTACGGTGCCTTCCCCATACTTCACATGTTTTACCCTATCCCCGATTCCATAGTTTACTTCTCCGTTCCCCGGCACCCCTTTCGACAGCCCGTTTACATCTTTTAGGCTTCCAAGCCCTCCGCCTGCTATGAACGGACGGTTTTCTGCAGGAGTCCGCTTCGGCACTGCCACAGCTTTTGGCTTTGCTTTACCCGAATAAGTTTTCGTTTTATCGAAAACTTTTTGATAACTCTCAGATGCACAGTCTCCGGAAAAGCTGCTGCCTGACTGGGCGTAATCCATGCCAAAAGGTTTTGAGCGGAACCTTAACTTTTCACTGGATTCTTCTTCATACTCCTTAAAATCCCATTTTTTTATGGAAGGCACTTTTTGATCCAACAACTCCTCCGGGATTTCTTTTACGAAACGGCTCACCGGATTATACTGGGTTTCCCCTCTTAGCATACGCTGTTTTACGCATGTCAACGTCAAATCCTCTTTTGCCCTCGTGATTCCCACATAGGCAAGCCGGCGTTCTTCTTCCATATCTTCGTCGCTGTCGGAAGTCACCGCCATATACCCCGGAAATATCCCATCTTCCATGCCCGTTAGATAAACATGCGGAAATTCCAGCCCTTTCGCGCTATGTAATGTCATAAGCAATACTCTGCTGCTGTCGCCCTCTATCCGGTCGATGTCCGCTACCAGAGCCACTTCTTCCAAAAACTCACTTAAGGAAGCCCCCTCATGGGTTTCTTCATATGCCACAATTTTACTGATTAACTCATCGATATTATGGATTCTATCCTCCGCATCCTCTTCGTCTGAAGCCTCCAGCTCCTTCACATATCCGGTCGATTCGATAATATCCTTAATCAGCCCCTCCAATCCATAAAATTCCAGTTTGCTACGGAAGCTTTGAATCATCGTTACAAAAGGTTCCAGCTTCCCGGCGCTTTTTCCGATTGACACAATCTGGTCCGCTTCCCGCAGGGCATCGTAAAAACTAATATTGCGCATGTCCGCATAATCCTGTACCCGGGCAATCGTCGTCGCTCCAATCCCCCTTTTCGGCACATTGATAATCCGCTTTGCAGCCACATCATCCCTGCCGTTGTCCACCGTCTTCAAGTAGGCGAGCATGTCCTTGATTTCCCTTCTGGCATAAAAATTCGTGCCGCCTACCACATCATAGGGGATTCCTTCCAGAATAAACCGCTCCTCCAACATACGCGCCTGTGCATTGGTTCGGTAAAGAACCGCAAAATCGCCGTAATCCGCAGAGCCTCCCCTCTTTTTCCTCGTCAAATCATCCGCCACAAATTCCGCTTCTTCATAGGCCGTATCCAACTGCCTGAAATGCACTTTGCTGCCTTGCCCTTTTTTCGTCCAAAGAGCCTTTTCCTTACGCCCCGTGTTGTTCTTTATCACCGCATTTGCCGCATCCAATACATTCTGGGTGGAACGGTAATTTTGTTCCAGTTTAATCACGGTAGCTTCCGGATATACCTTTTCAAAATCAAGGATATTCCTGATATTCGCACCGCGGAACTTATAAATTGACTGGTCATCATCCCCGACCACGCAAAGGTTCCTGTACTTATCCGCCAACAGGCGTATTAGTTCAAACTGAGCCGTATTCGTATCCTGATATTCGTCCACCATGATATAGCGGAACCTGTCCTGGTAGCCTTCCAGCACCTCCGGGCAGCTTTTAAACAATTCCACCGTTTTAACGATTAAATCGTCAAAATCCAACGCATTGTTTTTCCTAAGCGTTGCCTGGTATTCCAAGTACACTTGGGCGATTTTTTCTTTGTGGAAATCCCCCATCGCCTGCAGCCGATAATCCTCCGGGGAAACCAGCTCATCCTTTGCAGATGAAATAGCATTCAAAATTGTCCGCTCTTTCAACATTTTCGTATCAATCTGCAAACGTTTGCAGACATCTTTCATAATTGTCTTTTGGTCATCCGTATCATAAATGGTAAAATGATTGTCAAACCCTATCCGGTCTATGTATCTGTGCAGAAAACGTACACAAGTGGAATGAAAAGTGGACACCCATACTTGGCTGGAACCGTGTCCAATAATCGAATCCACACGCTCCCTCATTTCCCCTGCTGCCTTATTCGTAAAAGTAATCGCCATAATATTGTATGGCTGAACCCCTATTTCATCAATGAGATAGGCAATCCGATGGGTCAGCACGCGGGTTTTCCCGCTGCCGGCCCCTGCCAAAAGCAATACCGGTCCGTCTACTGCAAATACACCTTGTTTCTGTTGTTCGTTCAACGTATCGTAAATACTCATAAAATTTCGTCTAATCCTTATCTAATATCGTTTTCATTAAAAGGGTCACCGCATTCCGGGCAGAATTTCGGTGGGTTCTTAGGGTCTTCCGGCTCCCAGCCGCATTTGTCACACCGGTAAAGCGCTTCTCCGGCCGGTTTCTTCTGTCCGCATTCGCTGCAAAATCTCCCTTTGTTTACCTGCCCACAGCTACATACCCAGCCGGCTCCATTCCCAGGATTGCCAACTCCCTGGCCGCCATTCATCCCCTGCTGCATCTGCGGAGCGCCTGCTACCTGCTGCTGCCCCATAGAAAATAGCGCATTGGCATTCATGCCTCCAGCCATATTTGCCATATTCATGCCTGCAAACGCCATCATAGGGCCTGTGGACGTGTTGGAAGCCGCTGCCCGCATCGCATCCGCCTGGGCATTCACAAGGCTGGCCGCCGCCATATTGGGGTTCCGGTATACTGCCGTCCTTTGCAACTCCTTTATCATTGCCTCGTCTTCTTCCGGCGCCTTTATGGAATTCATCCCGAAGGAAACCATAGAAATCCCCCTCAGTTCCGACCATTTGGCAGAAAGCTCCTCATTCAATATCCCCACCATCTCTGTAGTATGCTTCGGGATAGAGCTATACCTAACACCCATCTCCGAAACCCTTGCAAATGCCGGCTGCAAAGCCGTCAGCAATTCCGTCTTCAATTGGCTCTCTATTTCATCTTTCGTGAAATTCCCTGTTATATTTCCGCACACATTTTTATAAAACAAAAGAGGGTCTGTAATCCGATACGAATATTCCCCATTGCACCGCAAAGTAATGTCAATGTCCAAACCAATATTTGCATCCACTACACGGAAAGGCACCGGGCTTGCCGTTCCGTATTTATTTCCCATAATCTCCTTTGTATTAAAAAAATAAACCCTTTGTTCTTTCGCCGTATCCCCGCCAAATGTAAAACGCCTGCCGATGATTTCAAAAGTACGGCCCAAGCTTTCCCCAAAGTCACCATAAAACAAACTGGGTTCCGAAGAAGTGTCATATACAAATTCCCCCGCTTCCGCGCAGAACTCTACCACCTTCCCCTGATCTACAATCATCATGCACTGACCCTCATTGACCGCCACAACGGAACCGTTGCTGATAATATTGTCTTCCCCTTTCGTATTGCTTCCTTTTCCGCTGACCCGCTTTTTCCCCTTTGTTGCAAGAATCTCATTATTTAATGCATCACAGTAAAAATACTCCCTCCACTGGTCTGCCGTCGCTGTACTTACCGCATTTTTGATAGCTTTTATCAATCCCATCTCTGTCTTTCCTCCATCAACAGCCGGAAACCGCCCGTCCGGCTTTCTTTTTATTGAATATTATATACTAGTTTGTGTAGGAATGTCTAGCCAAGAATAAAGGGGCAGCCAAAACCCGCAATTGGTACAGACACATTTTTCCGGCTTTTCTATATAATAAAACATCTATCAATTTTGGAGGGATTATGAAAAAAATGCGCAAAAGGAATATCTGTCTTTTACTACAAAAACTTACCATACTTTGTCTATGCCTTATCCTCATCTGCTGCTCGTTAGCCGGATGCGGCAAATCCACAGGGGATAAGGCGGGTAAATCAGACGGCTCCCTTGCCAAAGTCACTTTAAATGAAGTGGCGCACTCAATTTTTTATGCGCCAATGTATGTGGCAATAGAAGAAGGTTATTTTTCCCAAGAGGGGATTGACCTGACTCTAGTTACAGGTTTTGGCGCGGATAAAACGATGACAGCCGTTCTTTCCGGAGAGGCCGATATCGGGTTTATGGGAAGCGAAAGCACGATTTACACCTATTTGGAAGGCGCACAGGATTATGTAGTTAATTTCGCCCAGCTCACCCAACGCGCCGGTAATTTCCTAGTATCCAGAGAACCTATCGATAATTTTTCATGGGATATGCTAAAAGGAAAAAATGTACTCGGCGGAAGGGCCGGCGGTATGCCCAGCCACGATGTAACATGGGAACACATCAGAGGGATTTATGAGTGGACAAGCCGGAAAGCCCCGGATTTAAAGGTTTTTAAATATGAGGAAAAGGTTGTGTCCATCTCATAGCACAACTACATTTACTTACTTTGCCAGAAGAAGGACAGGCCAAGACCGGGAGCCTCTCAAAATCTATATGGGGCGCTCACTAAAATACCGTTGTAAAATATGCTGTTGAATTTTACATCAAATCAGGGTATACTAAGGGTAAGAAAGGAGAATGTGATTATGCCGAATATCAAACCAATCTCTGATTTGAGGAATTACAGTGATGTGCTCCGTGACGTATCTGTGGGCGCACCGGTCTTTCTCACCAAAAACGGACGCGGGCGCTATGCAATCATTGACATGCAGGACTATGAAAAAACACGGGCCACCCTGAAGCTCATGGGCGAGCTTGCAAAAGGAAAAAAATCTGGAGAGGAAAAGGGATGGCTTTCGTCCTCGGATGTGAGAGCACATTTCCGGGCAAAGGCAAATGAAGAATAACATCCACTACTCCCCGGAAGCCCAGAACGACCTGGACGAAATCTGGGAGTATATTACCTTTGAATTATGTAATCCGCAAGCCGCTGAAAACACCGTAAACAAAATCATGGACACTGTTGATGAACTGGAAAATTTTTCAGAAATCGGCGCTCCGCTGTCCGCTGTGACAGATATAGAAAGCGACTACCGATTTCTCACCAGTGGAAATTACATGGTTTTTTACCGTGTGAATGGGCAGGATGTGTACATTGACCGTGTTCTCTACGGCAGACGGGATTATCTTCGGATTCTGTTTCCTGATCTGCCGCAGAATGACAACGAAGGATAAAACAAAATATAGTAACGATGGAACCGCTGGCTGACGCTGGCGGTTTTTTATTGCTCCGGGCCAACCTGGCCCGAAGCAGGAAAGGCGGGATGCCATGCCGGAACAGGCACCCCGCCGCTATAAAACAGACGGAAACGGGGACACGCGCCCAGCCTTTTACGGGAAGCTCCCGGAGGAATTTAACGAGAGGGACATGCTGGTCGTCGCGGCCGACACAGACCCTCTTCTTTTCCAGAAGGTATCCGAAGAGACTCTCGCCGCCATCCATGCGGCGGGCTATGACTATCAGGGCGGGGCCGTCATTCCCCGACCCGGAGGAAACAGATATGAACGGATAGGAAACAGCAATCCCGACGTGGGAGGAAACAAAGGAAGCGCCGCCCTTAAAGCTGGCCTGCCTTCCATTGGACTGTCCATGCTACATGCTGGGGAAAGGCTGGACGGGCTCTTTCTGCCGTTATTTCCGTGAGAATGTCCTCCCGCTGGCCCCGGTGCTGGAAAAGGCCGTCTGTGAGGAAAGGCCGCCGCAGGAGCCGGGAGCGCATGAGGAAGAAACGCTCAACCCCCGGGCAGGGGCGTTACGATTTGGACCTGCCGAAAGCCCGGGATTCCAATGGGTCCTGACCCTGTTTTCCGGGCAAAGGTATCCTAATACCTTCCGGCCCGGTTTACGGGGGTATTTCGTAACAACCGGAGCTTCAGGCCAACTTGGCCCGAAGCCGGAAGGAGGGATGGACCATAGCGACCACACGACTGATGAAACGCAAGACCACGCCGGGACTATCCATAGCGCAGTCCATAAAGGACTGTACCGACTACGGAAAGAACCCGGTCAAGACAGAGGAAGGAAAATATATCTCTGCCTATGAATGTGACCCGGCCACGGTAGACGTTGAATTTCTCTTGTGGAAAAGCAGGTACAAAGCCGCCATAGGCCGGGAGCAGGGAACAGACAAAGATGTGCTGTGCTACCAGATACTCCAGTCCTTCCTCCCCGGGGAGATCGCGCCGGAGGACGCCAACCGTATCGGCTATGAGCTGGCTATGCGGTGGACGAAGGGAAAACACCAGTTCATCGTCACCACCCACACCGACAAGACCCATATCCATAACCACATTTATTACAATTCCACTACCCTTGACTGTACCCATAAATACCGGGATTTTCTCGGCTCCGGCCATGCCCTCGGGCGGCTGTCCGACACCCTCTGTCTGGAAAACGGCCTCTCTGTCGTGAAGCAGCCGAAGATGAAAAGCCAGGGGAAATATAAGAACTATGGGGAATGGGCCAAGGGCCGGGAAAGGCCGCTCACCTTCCAGCAGAAGCTGTGCGCCGCCATTGACGCGGCTCTTGAAAAACAGCCCTCCGGCCTTGCCGCCTTCCTCTCACTTATGGAGCAGTCCGGCTATGAGGTGAAACAGCAGCGGGGCGCAATCAGTTTCCGGGCTCCCGGCCAGGAACGGTTTACCCGTCTGCGGTCCTCTACGCTGGGGAAGGGCTACGGCCAGAAGGATATAGAGGCGGCTCTCTCCGGTTCCCGAACAAGCACGGACCAGGCTGACCATAGGGTCAACCTGATTATCGACATTCAATCTAAGCTCCAGGGGAAGGGGCCGGGGTATGAGCGGTGGGCCAAGGTTTTCAACCTGAAACAGATGACCGCCGCCCTGGCCTTTTTGCAGGAAAATAATTTGATGGAGTATGAACAGCTGGAAAAGAAAGCGGCAGAAACCACGGAGCATTTCCACACGCTGTCCGGCCAGATCAAGAGTACCGAGGCCGCACTCCAGACCAACAGGGAATTGAAGGCTGCCACGGTGCAGTATGCCAGGCCCCGGCCAGTGTTCCAGGCGTACAAGGCCCGGAAATACAGCCGCAGATTCCTTGCGGAGCATGAGGCCGACATTGAGCTTTACCGGGCGGCCTGCGCCGACTTCAAACGGATACTGGACGGGGCAAAGCCCCCTAAAATGGTCGAGCTCAAAGAGGAAAGCCGGGAGCTTGTGGAGAAGAAAAAGAAGCTCTATGCCGAGTACCGAAAAGTGAAGGAAGAAATGCGGGAAGTCACGGCGGCGAAGGCAAACATTGATTATCTGCTGGGCTATGTGGAGCCGGGGAGGAAGAAGGAACAGGAGCGTTAGGAGGTGTGAAAATAAGGAGCAAAGCGACGCTGACATTTCGGGCCAAGTTGGCCCGAAGCCGGGTTTGGGGGTGCTGTGCGCCGGTGGCGCACGTCCAGCACCGACCGGAGCGGCAGCGGAGACCTCCCCAACAAGCAGATTTTTGCGTTCTGGCCGGAAGGCTGGGACGTCAAAAATAGCAACTGTGGCCACAGTTGCCCTGCTTGCCATTTAGCGGAACCTGCGATAAACGCCGCAAAAACGGAGGCCCCTACTCGGAAACCTCCGTTTCTCTGGCTTTTTTCAAGCCTTCGGCTGTTGCCTCCATGACAACAAGCCCCTTCTCATTCATGGTGTTAAGCAGCACATCAATATGCTTGCGGCAAAGGCTTTCTTTATTCCCGCTGTCACTGTATATGAACTGGTCCACGGAAATATCAAACATGTTGACGAGTTTGACGAAAACACCAAAACTCGGATACTGCCCTTTGTTCTCGATAATCATAATCGTGTGGGACGTACGCCCCACAAGCTCTGCAAGGTATTCCTGCGTTCATCCTCTTTTCTCGCGGGCGTCTTTTATCGCCAGCCCGAGACCATGAAAATCAAATCTATCTTCATAATGTTCCATACAATATCACCCAAACTTATTTTATATTTAAGGTGTTAGTATGTGAATTAAATACAATTTCATGTTTGGTATTATTTAATTGCATGTTCTCTAAAAATACCCACTTGACATATGTATGACACTGTGTTACCCTTAAAGCGTAACACGATGTCATACTTAAAGGAGGAAATCAAAATGGTACAGCAAATATCAGATGCAGAATTTGAAATTATGAAAGTGGTATGGGCTAACGGAGAAAAACCGACGCTTTTTGCCAGTCTTACAGCAGATTTAGCGGCCAAAGGGAAACCCTGGCAAAAAAACACCCTTATCACGCTTTTAAACCGGCTCGTCAATAAGGGATTTTTGAAAGCGAAAAAAATCGGCCGTTGTAATGAATACACCCCTCTTGTGTCGGAAAGCGACTACCACAAAACCCAGACTAAAAACTTTCTGGATAAAATTTATGAGGGGGACGCAAAATGGCTTGTTTCCGATTTGATTTCTGGCGACCTGCTGACAGACGAGGAATATGAGGAATTGAAAAAGCTCCTGGAGAAAGGAAGAACAAAAAAATGAACATTTTATTGAAAATATTTTTGTCTATGTCTTTTTCCGGAGCATTGCTTATACTACTGTTATTAGTGGGAAAAAGATTCTTCAAAGACAAAATCAGCAGACAATGGCAGTATTATATCTGGCTCATTGTTATTGTACGGCTATTACTGCCGTTAGGACCAGAAACAAACTTGATGGGAAAAACCTATCAGACAATCGATCAGGCGATAACTCAATCTGTTTCCCTGCCGCAACAGCCGTTACCCTCTGGTAATTCAAATGCTTTCAATGTTCCTGCTTCTGGTATGGAACACGGAGGCCAGAATACTGTCGAACCTAAAGACAATTCCATATCCTATCACCCGGTTAGAGATATTCTGTCTTTATTTGCCAATCATGTTTGGCTTATCTGGCTCATGGTTGCATTGATTCTTTTGGTACAAAAAATAACGGCATATCATAGCTTTCTCCGATATGTCAATGCCGGGTTACATCCGGTTTCCAATGTTGAGCAATTAGACCGGCTTTCTGTTATCGCGGAACAGACTGGCAGAAAAAGACCAGTAGAGCTTTGTGTCAATCCATTGGTTTCGTCCCCTTTACTGATTGGGTTCTTCCGGCCATGCATTGTTTTGCCAAGCGCAGATATTTCGGAGAAGGACTTTCAATATATCGTATTGCATGAATTAACGCATTACAAACGGCGGGATATGTTCTATAAATGGCTGGTACAAATTACTGTCTGTCTGCACTGGTTCAATCCGCTTGTTTATTTAATGAGGCGTGAAATTACAAAAGCATGTGAATTTTCTTGTGATGAAGCGGTCCTCTCAAAAATGGGATATGATAACGCACAGGATTATGGCGAAACTCTGCTTGACGCAATGGCAGCAGTTGGAAAGTATAAGGAATCTCTTGCCGCCGTTACGCTTAGTGAAAACAAACAATTATTAAAAGAAAGGTTAGGTGCGATTATGAATTTAAAAAAACAAACTAAAGCAGCTAAAGTTTTAACTGTTATGTTGACCTTATGTGCAATTATAGGAGCGTCCTTTATTGGAATTTATACAATAAGTACAGCCACAGATCAGGCACATGCAGCAGCCCCTCCCGGGGTGCAAACAAACCTGACAGATAATCCCTCCTTATCACTGGATATAAGTAGTTGTGCTGTGAATGTTTTACCGGCAGCTGATGGTAAAATTTCCGCTGAATATAACAGTGAGGTTTATGATGTAAAAATTGATGAACAGGAAGATAGCCGGAAGGTATCCATTTCATGTAAAACGAGGACGAACACAAATGATGAAACCATAAAATTATATATTCCTGCCATTGCTTATGGAAATATTGATTTGAGTATTGACAGTGCGCATTTTACTTGTGACCTTATAAAATCAGGGAATATTACTGGTGAGTTCAATATGGCTTCTGTCTTTTTGGTCTTACCGGAAGGTTTCTCCGGTTCTTTAGACGCAGTTGCAAATAGTGGATATTTTCAGCTGATTTCTAAAGATGATTTTAAAAATACCAATACAACAATTACTGACAATGGAGAATGGGGAGAAATATATACTCCTAAAGATTTCAAGGAAAATGGCGACACTTATTCGTATACAAATGGTACTGAAAATAATATCATCAAAGTAACTCGAAAAGGTTCTGGTGTTATGGGGATTTATTCTTCAAACTCTATGGATGTTTTCAATATGGAAGCATTTGATTCATCAGATTTTCCAGAGGAATGGAAGAATTTATGGTCAGACACATGGCAAGGTACACCCTGGGAGGAGGACTGGTGGCAGAATAGCTGGAAAGAAGATGATGAAAACTAAAATCAAGTCTAGTTGATTTTTCTGTAAAGATTTGTGTATGGGCTGACAAATACAGGTATTAATCGACTGCTACCCAACGGGGAAATAAAAAAAACCGTTGTTTTGGTAGCTGAATAAATGTGCGCCCAAACAAAATACAGTAGCCTTTCGGCGGTTTGGAAATAAAAATTTCAAGCCGCCGTTTTCTTTTTCAAAAATGAGAATATGAGGGTGTGTTAATGTCGCCCTTTTTCAAGGATATGGCGGTATCAAATGCTTAAAAGCATTGGGAGGTATCGCTGTGTCCTTATTTCTTTTTCAACTGTCTGAACCGTCAAAAAAAGCCCGCCCCATTGGAAGGGTAATTGTGGCAATAGACATGAAATAATTCAGTCCAAAAACGATAATGTACTTTCATGCGTCCGAATGGCTTTATGCTGTCCGGGCGCTTTTCTGTTCTCATGGGACAGCCTCGGGCCAACTTGGCCCGAAGCCCGGCCCCGGTGCCGTTCCCCGCCGCCTCCGTTTCGGCAGCTCATTCACCAAACACCGAAACGGAGGTAAACATGGCTATCATCAATCTTCGGGATTTTTACCCGCATTATACAATGGATTCTTTCATCGAAGTGCCTGACGAGGTAGCGGAGGCAATGGCAGAGTTTGACCGCAAGGAAGCGGCCTACCGTCTGCGTACATACCGCCATAAGGCCTATTATTCCCTTGACCGGGAGGACGGCATTGAGCACTCGGCTTTGTTCATCGCCCTCTCCCCATGTGAGATTTACGAGCGCAAAGTCACCATGCAGAAACTCCATGCGGCCATTTCCAGCCTGCCCGACAAACAGGCCAAACGTATCTACGCCCATTTTGTCCTCGGCATGAGCAAGACCGACATTGCCAGAGCCGAAGGCGTGGACGAGAAGGTGGTGCGCCTGGCAATCGAGCGTGGGCTTCGGAACATGGAAAAATTTTTAAAAAATAATTTCTAAGGTGTACCGAAAAAGCCTGAAAAATGAAATGGTATATGAAAGGCGGAGGCACCCTGGGACAAGCTGGCCCGAAGCGCGGACGGACCTTTCCGGCAGATTGAAAACTGAATAGAAAGATACCCGGATACGAAGGGTGGATGTGCCAGGCGACAGGCCCGCCGTGACTTCCGTTTCCATTGTGGTTTTCACTTGGGGGCGGGAATAGCGATAAAGCCCATGCCGCAGGCGGAGCCGTGGCTGGCTCCGCCGGATAAGGTGCAGAACCCGGATACTTGCGTTCAGTCACAGTCCGAGCGCTACCGCGGCTTTGCAAGTCGTGAGCCGTCGCAGGCAATGAGGACGCCTTGCCATAAGAATGGGGAGAGTTGAGACACTATGGGGTGGACAGGCCTACACCCGTCCGGGAAATCTGTTTTACAAAACCAATCAGGGAGCCGCCCGCTCTAACTGTCTTGTGACAGGCCAACTAAAACGGCGCGGCTCCCTGAACTTTTATGAAAGGAAGTGCAGGTTATGGCAAAATCTTTGCAGGAAATCCAGGACATGCTGACAGACAAATGGAACAACAACGCCTGCCGTGGATATATTATCAAGGCGATGGAAAGCTGCGGCTATAAGTCAAAGGACATCCGGAAGGTTCTTATGGAACTGTACGAAGTGTTTGACTTCTGCTCCGTGGAGGAAGCGGCGGCCTATTATGAACACTGGCAGTCCTGACCCCGGGCCAAGCTGGCCCGAAGCGTGGAGAAAGACGAAGGGGCAGCGCTCTTTACCGGGCGCTGCCTTTTCGTGTTTCCCCATAGGACAAAAAAGAAACGGGCCACCATGTCATTTTGTATGAAGAAAGCTGTTTTATTCCCGCGAGCAATGAGCCAAGTAGGCGTGCCTGCACGCATATTTGGCGAATGCCGCGAGGATCAAAAACCCTGCTGCTTGCAGCGGAGTTTTTGATTGATAGGATAAGCCTGACTTTTCATACAATAATATGAAGCAAGAATTTGAGGTGATTGTCATAGGAAAGCAAAAGGAGGTTTGCTACTTACTTCAAAAAAAGGATTCTGATAGTTATGAAATCGCAAGGAAAAAGGAAGCTCTTAGCAGACGGGGGTATCTGGTCGTTACCATTATCGAGGGCAATCAGGCAATGGAAAATGGATTGCGGGATGTGGTTCGCAACCATTTTCGCTAACTGGCGACAACATTGTGTTATCCTGCCTATATGGTAAAATATAGGTAGAAAACAAGATAAGGAGGACGATTTTTATGATGACAGCAATCCATACTCCCACAATGATAGACGGTTATGTCCGCCTCTCCAGAGACGATAATAAGAGAAATTATTCCTCTATCGAAAACCAGAAACTGATTATCCAGAAATACGCAGAAGAAAACAATATGATTGTACGCCATATCTACGAGGACGACGGCATTTCCGGTTATTCCTTCAACCGTCCCCAGTTTCAGAACATGATGGCCAATCTCAGCTCCATAGATGTAATCGTGGCGAAAGACCTTTCTCGAATCGGACGGCACAATGCGAAGGTACTGCTTTTTCTCGAAGAAATGGAAGAACAGGGAAAGCGTGTGATTTTGATTGATGACAATTATGATTCGCTCTACTCTGATGATGATATTATAGGAATCAAAACATGGGATAATGAACGCCATGTAAAGAACACAAGCCGAAAGGTAAAACGAATCAAGAAAATGGAGCAGGAAAACGGCACCTTAAAATGCGCTCCCCCATTCGGTTACACAAGGCACCCACTGAACAAGCAGATGGTTTTAATTGATGAAGAAGCCGCCGCCATCCTGAACCTTGAAAAAGACCTTTATCTGGAAGGAAACGGCATACGAAAGATTGCGGAAATCCTTTCAGACCGGGGCGTCCCTACGCCTACCATGCTGCAAAAGGAGCGCTTCCAGGCTTTGGGGCTGCCCTATCACCGGGAAGTTGCCTATATGTGGAGTTACGGTATGGTGAAAGATACTCTCTTTAATGATTATCATAACGGCGTACTCCGAACCCACAAAAGAGAGAGAATGACCATCAACGGAAAAGACAAAAAGATTTCCAGAGATCAGCAATATGTTTTCCCGGACCACCACCCGAAAATATTTGATGACGATACCATGAAGCTGCTCTTTGAGGTGAAGGATAGCCGCCATCACAGCCAGTACCGGGGCCAGAGGAAACACATCAACCTCTTTTCCGGGTGTCTGTACTGTAAGGACTGCGGCATGAAGCTGACTGCAATCAACCGCCCGAACCGTGGGAAATATTATGTGTGCGGCACCTACAACAAAAAGGGAAAACAGTTTTGTGAACATGCCCATCTGGTGACAGAAGAAACCCTGATGGACGCTTTGATTAAATACCTCACCCTTTGCCGTGACTCTCTGGCAGACATCATACAGAATTTCGACCTGTCAAACTTAAAGGCTCCCACTTACTCCGCAGACGACGGCCAGCAGAGGCTGGTAAGCGAGCTGGAAAGAATCAAGAAAGAGCTGAAAACACTGATTACCCAAAAGGTAAAGGAACTCACGGCAAATCCGGGGATGTCTGAAATTATCAATGAAACATACGCCTCTTTACAAACAGAAAAAATGGAGCGTATCTCTGTCATTGAAAAAACACTGCAAGATTTGACAAAGGAGCCCCATATTCCCGCTGTGACAATCAAACCGGGCCTTCAAACCGCACTGGATATTCTGAATGAAGTGTTGGAGCAAAAAAGTCTGACCCGGACGGACATTGAGGTACTCGTAGAAAAAATCATTGTAGACAAAGACGGAAATGTTGACATCTATTTGAAACACGGTCTCGGCACTCTGGCGGCCTACGATTTCAAAGCCGACAAGGAAAATCTGAAGCTCACCATGATGATTGAGGCAATCCGGCTTCTGGAAAAGGACGAGACAGGTTTTACCTCTGTAAAATTCCTGGCGGAGAGCCTGAAAGATATGGGGTATCCCATGCACAAGAAAAAGTTCAGTACCTATATGGAGCATTTGTTGGACCTGGGGCTGGTGGAAAAGACGGGAATCTACCATTACCCATACAGAATCGTGGCTTCCAAGGAGAAATTGCATGATGTGGAAAATATGTTCATCAAGCTAGGGCAGACTGGCGGTATGCCCCAAATGGTATTTGAATACATTTTAAAGAAAAACAACATAGACCCAAAAGCAGATTTGTCCATCGACCAAAGCATTGATTTCGGTTCCACTGCGGCTGCTTTTTCCGGAGGGCAAGGTGATTTTACCGTAGAATTTGAACCACATGCGACCTCTTTGGAAGCCAAAGGTGACGGCTATGTTATCGCATCCCTCGGCGAAGATTCCGGCTATGTTCCTTATACCGCATTCAGCGCCAAAAAAAGTTTCATTGATGCCAATCCGGAAATCATCCAGTCATTTACCAATGCGCTGCAAAAAGGGATGGATTATGTCCAAAGCCATTCCCCGGAAGAAATCGCCAAAGTCATTGCCCCCCAATTTGAGGAAACAGACCCTGCAATCATCACCGCAATCGTAACCAGATACTACGAACAGGATACTTGGAAAGATAATCTCATCTTTGAAGAAGATGCTTTTACCTTGCTGCAAAATATCCTTGACGAAGCCGGGGAATTGTCCGAACATGTTCCATATGAAAAGCTTGTTACCACAAAATTTGCCGAAACCGCTAAGTAAACGGCAAAGCTGAATAAAACCCATTTACATCTTTACCCTCATCGTTATATAATAAAGCAGGCACCAGTTCTGGGAGGAATATGCTTTTTGCGTATCGCCAGTGTCTAGGTTCAAACACAGTGATTATCCCGTAGAACACTTGGCGGCTGGCGCCTCTTTTTCCTACCTTTCTTCTATTTTTACATTTTCCACATTTTTTTAAACTTTCTTTTTTTATCTTTTTTCTATTTTTCATCTTATTTATTCTTTCAATTTTTATTCTTTCATTTTTTTATTTTTTCTTTTTTGTCCTTTTCACTTTTTCAATTTTTTTGCTTTTCCAATTCTTTACTTTTCCAAATCCTGCATGGGATACGGCATTCTCCAAGCATTCCACATGAATCCGAATCCGGTCTTCCCCTTTCCCACAGATTAATAAACGTTTTTCATCATACATTTCATATCCTAATATACGGTAGCTGCTGCCATTGTGGTTTACCATACTATCCACAGGATATTTCATAAATAGTTCCTGCATAACATTCTCCCGTTTTTTATTTCCATCCTTCCCAAAAACGGCAGCTATTAACCATATCCTTCCACAGGATTCCTTCCTGATTATAGTTCAGGCGTCAAAAAACCTGTCTGGAACATAGTCTTGCAGATTACGCGAAGCATAAAACAGATTAGGCAAGTGACTTGACAGGATGGAACGGAAGCGTAAAAAAGATTGGGCAAATAACTTGACAGGATGAATTGGAAGCGAAAAACCGGCCGGACTCCCACTTTTTGGTTTCCGACCGTTTTTTCCTCAAAATCTTATACATCCGTTTTCATACACATGCACATATTGCATACAAAAATCCACCACTGCCATCACCATAGAGAAAAAGGTAATGAAGAATGTCAATAAAATAGCTCCTTTATCATAGATGAATTGAATCTGCTGCCCCTCTTTGGACATCCTTCCCGCTTTATAATTCCCCACAAGGACTTCTATCCCAAGGGCAATCAAAATACATGGCCAACACCTGAAAATAATTTCATAATTCAACTGCGGCGCAAAAATGTGTACCAGGAACAATGTGCCGAACAACAGCAGCATACATCCGAAAGTTAATGTGCCTATCCTATGAATCCTAATGTTCTGCTTCTGTTCCATATGCCTTCCTTTCCGTCGCTCCCGGCGCCAAATCCATCCTCTGCGACCCCATATCCCTGCCTGTCTCTTTTTCTTCCTTTATATCTTCAGGAGCCACATCAATAATCACTTCTTTCAGCTTTTCTTCTTTCCCCACAATCATCTTCCATCCCGCCAAGATAATCCCTATCCCTGCCAATATCCGCGGAAGGGTATTTTCAAACCGGCTTAAAATTGAAAAAATATAATCCGGAATCCAGGGCATAAACACTGACTTCATCCCATTCCATAAAAGCAGAATACCGACAACAATGAATAAGACTGCCACAGCCTTCCTATATTTTTCCACATCTTTTTTTGCACTGGAAAACAAACCCGGATGAAACAGAAAATCATCCTCTACATTCCGGAACTCCTCATCCGTCAGTCCAACCAGATTGTGTACATGGAAAAAACTGTAAAACCATACTACAACTCCCACAGTAAGCAGGGAAGGTAAATTTAGCAATGCACAAAACACAATGATGCCAAAAAACAATCCCATAAGGCTCACGCCCATTTTCATAAAACCAAGATACATTTCACCCGCACCGGGCATTAATGAAAAACAAAATGTAAAAAAGCCGTTCTTCTTTTTTCTAACCATAACTTTATTCCTCCATTCCAAACCAATTGGTTAAACCATTCCAAATTCTATCCGTTCCTTCCGGGAAGTTAAATCCCAGCTTACCATCCAAAAAACTCTTCAAGCCGGCGCTTCCGCTTTCTACATCTGCGAGGGCCCGTTCCTTCTCCCTTTGATACCGTTCGATGTCCTCTTCTATCCGTTCTTCCATAGGATTCCCTTTCGGTGCCCTTTCCCCTGCTATATCAATGGGTACCACTGTTAAGCAGAACACCGCCACTGCTGCAGCAGCCGCTATCTTAAAGCTGTAAATCCGGAACCTTCTTTTCGCCCTCCTTGCCTCCTCTTTTCTTACTTCGATAGCCCGTATACTGCTTTCTGTACTTAGCCCACATTCTGCCTTCTGCTTATTTTCTGCCGTTTTGGGTATCAATTCCTTTGGCAAACCCTCTTCAAAGGTGTCTTGCTCCTGTGCCGCCCTTTCCATAATCAGCTCTTTCAAATATACCGGAGGCGCAATCATCCCATTTTTTTCCACACCCGCTATCAAAGCTTCCAGTTCTTCATCATTTAAATAACTATATTCTTCCTTCATGCGCTCCTCTCCTTTCCATATATTTTCCGAAGCATATCCCGCGCCCTGTAGATTTGGGTCTGTACAGTCTTTACATTTTCATTTCTTTCCTTTGCGATTTCAACGGCTTTCTTTTCATCATAATAAACACTCTTTGCTATTTCGTCGTAAGGCGGTTTCAGCCTTCCACAATATTCCAGCAGCCTTTCCTTCACCTCTTTCTCCAGACAAATATCTTCCGGCGAACCTCCGTTTTCGCTTTGTTGTTCAAAGAAAATATCCTCTGTCGGCACTGCCCTGCGTCCTGCACCCCTTAAATAATCAATGCTTTTATTGGTTGCAATCCTGCACAGCCACGCTTTTTCATTTTCCCCCTCGAAAGAATCCAGATTCCTATATGCCGCTAAAAAAGATTCCTGTGCCAAATCCTCCGCCATAAAATAATCCCCGGTCACTTTATAGCATACAGAGAAAATAAGGTTCTGGTAAGTATCAACCATTATTGAAAACCGTTCTTCCTTATTCTTTTTTTGAGCATTACTCATATGTTAGATACTTCCACCCCTTCCTTTTTCTCTTTACATACCTTATAACGAACCTCCTCTTTCCTTTTCTTCAACTTTTTTTATTTTTTATAAAAAATTTTTAATACCAGGGAACCCGAATTCTATATAGCAAAAAAGGAACTGCCAAAAAACAGTTCCTACCCCTTTTCCATCTCATTCCTGCTTATCGTTCTTCTGCCTTCTCCCCTCTCTGCGCTCTTCCTCTGCTGCTGTGCTAAAACAGTCCACCATCTTTTCAATCAGCAGTTTTTTTACATAAACATCGAAGCTTAGCATACAAATAACGGAAAAAAATTGCAAAAACCCTTTTTCCTCCTCCGGCGCATCCACAAACGTATCTTTCGATTCCTGGAACTTCCGCAGCACATCTTCTTTCAATAAATCCACATGTCTGCCTTCCAGCCCGAAAACTTCCGAATACACATCCCCAAGATTAAACCCTTCCTTATGGAAAAACCTTTCCGTCAAAGGATTCAACAACGTCTGGATATCGTTTATTGTCAATATCCCTTTATAGTAATAAATAAAAATCAGCAAAAGGACATGTTCCCTGGAATATTTTTTCTTCACTGGCGGTGGCAGTAAATTATTTTTTGCATAATTATTAATCATTGTCTTTGTCAGTATTTTATCCTCCCCCGGATATCTAGCAGTGTTTCTCAACTGTTTTTCCATAAAAGTCGTCACCTGATCCATATATAAATCAATATTCGGAATATCTTCCAATTTTATATATTCAATCCTGTCCAAGCTTTCCAATATGCTGTTCAATAAATCTTCTTTGTCAATCGTCATAAAACTCCTCCATGCCGGATACTGATACTGCTGCTTCTCCGGCCGCTGCCTTTATCATATCATTTCCCTATCTATACGCTCCATTATATAGTAACAAAAACCACATGACAAGCTTTATATATAAGAAAAGTCATTCCGAGCCACAGCACAGAAATAAACCAAAGAACGGCCAATAACAGACAACTCACATCTTTACTTTATAACTTTAATATGATAAAATGAATCCACGTTTATCTGTAAAATTTCATGTCGAAAACAATTTGGAGGTTTTAATGCGAAAAATCAGCTTAATGGCTGATTTTATCATGCGGCTATTTATGTTGGAGCGCCACAAATAAGCCCTCATGACAGATGCGGATTTAAAGTTTGCGCCGCCCCGTCGCATAAACGCTCCGGAATGGAGATTAAAATGAACAAGAAAATAAAAACGGATGCTGTAGACTACTTATTTGCTGCCATTCTCAGCCTGAAGGATAAAGAGGAATGCTATACTTTCTTTGAGGATTTGTGTACGGTCAATGAATTGCTCTCCCTTTCCCAACGGTTTGAAGTGGCATCCATGCTACGCAACCATAAAACATATTTGGAAATCGCCGAAAAAACCGGTGCCTCTACGGCTACCATCAGCCGTGTCAACCGTTCCCTGAATTATGGGAATGACGGATATGAAATCGTCTTTAGCCGGATGGAAAAAGAAAAGGCTCCTTAAGCAATATAAGGGCCAAGGCGTTCCCGCCCTGACCCTTAATTTTGCTTTTTTCAATCTTTCAACACTATTTATTCTGCTATTTACTCTACAATTTCTTCTATCAGTTTTGTTTCTCCCGAGTTCATGCTGCACTGCCCTTGGAAAATAGCATTTTCATCAACAATAAGGCTTCTTGTCTGGATATTACCCCGGATACTTCCCGTAGAAGCCACTTCTGTCCTGCCTCCGGAAGTCAAATCGCCTTCTACGATTCCGGCTACCATAATATCCGCACCTTTTATATTGCCTATCACCTTTCCGGATGCACCGATAACCAATGCCCCTTCGCTGCTGACATCGCCCTTTACTTTTCCGTCGATACGCACCGCTTCTTTAGAGGTAATCATACCCTCTACCACCATGTCCGCACCTATAATACTTCCGATTTTCGCATTGACATTTGCCGTCTTCTTACTCCCCAACATAGTATCCTCCTAACCGTTGATTTCAATCATCTCCATCGGGTCTATATATGTATCGTCCTTGCTGATGCTGTAACCAACTTCTGTATTATCCTCCCCGACAACATACAATATATCCCCTATTGCCACTTCGTTTCCTGCTTTTACTACTGCATTACCGTTATTGCGGTATATAGAAATATAACCGTTTCCGTGGTCTATACTGACAACATTCCCATAGTCCACATCCACATCCACAGATAAGACTGTTCCTGTACCGGAAGCTATTACATTGATTCCTTCTGACGCAGCGAATATGACTTCTTTCCTATCCTCATGCGCCCTCATGCCTTGCGCATCTTCATCATCATCGTCATCTCCTGCAGCCTCTTCCGTTTTCAACTGGGCGGTTCCGCTCAAAGGGAATCCTTTCGGAATATGTTCCTCTACTGCCTGCGCCGCCAACGCCTCTTCCTCTTCCGCATGTTGATTTACGGTGTCATTCAAGCTCTTTATCTGTTCCGCCATCTCCTCCTTTTCCGCTTCCAGACCTTCTGCCTCTGCCTCCAGCCGCTCTATTTCTTCCTGCAGCACGACAATCTGCTCTGCCTGCTTCTTAAACCGTTCCAAAGAATCGGATAAAGTAATGGCGCTGTAAACCACATAACAGACAGCAAAAACCAGAAGAAGGAAACTTCCTAACATTACTGTTCCCGCTAACCCGGCATTGATATGGAGTTCTTTTCTATTATTTTTTGCCGAATCAGAGATTATCATTACTGTATAACTTTTCTTACTCTTTCGCGTTCTCAGCTTCATAAAATAAGTCACCTCCAGTAAACTCTTATTATTTTACCACAGATGACTCGCGAAATACAACTTTATTCAGAAATTTTTTTAACACTTTGTTCCAAAACTGTTTCAAATTTATTACATTTCATTGGTTTTATACATCCAATTTCATGTCTCCATCCTCAATCCAATGCTTTTTCCGCATAAATTCCGAAATAACAAAAGCGATAAATCCGGGAAGCAAAAAATGCATTAGAATTATCTGAAACAACACTATCCCTGGCTCCATCCCACTTCCTGTCATTGTCTGATAGGCATTAATCTGCCCTACCAGCCCCGCCGTTCCCATCCCAGAACCGGTCGGATTGTTCGTCATCCCAAATACCACCGTGGAAACAGGTCCCAGCACTGCGCTGGCCAATATCGCAGGAAGCCAGATTACCGGCTTCTTCACAATATTTCCAATTTGAAGCATACTTGTACCCAATCCTTGTGCCAAAAGCCCGTTCATCCTGTTTTCCCTATAAGAAGCCACAGCAAACCCAATCATGTTGGCACAGCATCCCACGGTTGCAGCCCCTGCCGCGATTCCATCCAGACCCAAGATAATGCCTAACGCTGCAGAACTGATAGGAAGCGTTAGGATAATACCCATCAGGACGGATACAACAATCCCCATAAAAAACGGTGCCTGAATGGTTCCCCAATTGATAATTGAGCCAAGCCATGCCATAAATGCAGAAATCGGAGGCCCAAAAACCAGCCCTGCCGTTGCCCCCGATACAATACAAACAAAAGGGGTTGCCAAAATGTCCACTTTCGTCTTCCCCGATACCAAACGCCCTGTATAAATCCCTACAGTTGCCGCAATAAATGCCCCCAAAGGTTCCCCCGGCCCGGAAAGGCAAATCGTTCCCTCCACCAATACCGCGCCTTCCATAATTTTTCCGGCAAAAGCCCCCATCATACCTGAGGTAGCTGCCGAAAGCATCACCAAAGGGCTTGCCTTTAGCTTTACTGCCACACCACATCCGATTCCGGCCCCTGTTACCGCAGCCGCAACCTTCCCCATCATAAACAGGCAATCCCCTGCCGTTCCCGGCACCAAAATCCCAACCTGCTGGATAATCGTGCCAATAATTAAAGTGGCAAACAACCCTGACGCCATTCCGCCCAGCCCATCAATAAAAATTTCATTTACCCATTTTTTCATCTCTTATCCTCACCCTTCCCCATGTTTTACACATGAATTACAACTGTCTTGTCAGTCAAGGGCAAGGATAACACATTTCTTTTCATTAATCAAGTACCCTTTTTTCTCCAGCTCCTTTCCAATCCTGTCAAGTATTTCTTCCGAATCAGCCTCTACTGTATGGAAATGGACGCCATGCGTCAAATCATTTAACGGTTTTGTCTTATATTCCTCTACTTTTTTCACGAAGGCTTCCGCATCCGCCCGGCTGTTGATAATTAAATCTGCCGATATCTGCCCGTAAATCCCATGTTCTACCACTACATCCCGGACTTTCCCTCCAAAATCCACAATCGTATTCAGTTCGTCCAATATTTCCTCATCTTGGTGTTTTACTTTGAAAGCCCTTCTTTTCCTGCCCATTCCCTGCCCGGCATCAAAAAGAAGATATCCCTTATTGGTAGAAAGGATATTCTTGTCCGTAGCCCGTAAAAGGGCAATATCCTGCACTATCACCTGCCTGCTGACCCCCAGCATACGCGCAAGCCCTGTTCCTGATACGGGTGCGCTCTCTTCATGCAATATCCCTAAAATCTTCTTTCTTCTTTCATCGCCTTCCATCATTCCGGTTCCAGCCCTTCTCCTTTTCCTACAAAAACAATCCACATTCCAACACAAAGGTAAAAAAGTGTCTTCGACACTTCAATCTATGTCCTTCTGGCGAAGGACTTTCCTATCATGGTAAAAAATCGCCTGCGGCGGGTCGCGGTGGCGACATGCTTCTTCTCCTCCGCAGTGCGATCATTACTTTTTACCATACAAAATTCGGGTGACAAAAATCCTACCCGGCAGTGCCGTTTGGCATATTCCCTCTGCCGGTGCTGCGCATAAAAAATTTCCCTATAAAACAGAAAAAACACCCGTCCGAAGACAAGTGTTTTTCCCATGTAAAAGGGGAATTTTACATTGGATTATCTCTAATCCACTTAAAGAATACCATGAATATTCCTTTTTGTATTTGCACTATATTATTTTTATTTGTGCAAATTCAATCTGCGAAATCTCATTAAAAAGTAAATTTATTCCTTTACATTTTCCGCCATATATGTTATTCTAAATATGTCGTTTATAATGAAACGATACATTTAAACTTTGGAGGTATCTGACATGAATAAAGGTACAGTAAAATGGTTCAACAACCAAAAAGGCTACGGCTTCATCTCTGATGAGCAGGGTAATGATGTATTCGTACATTATTCAGGACTTAATATGGAAGGCTTTAAATCTCTTGAAGAAGGCGCTGCTGTTGAGTTCGATGTAGTTAATGGCGAAAAAGGCCCTCAGGCTGTAAACGTAACAAAGTTATAATCTGGAATTATAACCCACATTAATCAGTATCAACATTGTGCCTTCATATATAGATAATTACTAAATTTTAGTTAGGCTCTGTAATATGGTAACAGCATTGGTAACGGATTAAGGAGAGAACCTATTTTGCATCAGATAGGTTCTTTTTTTGGTCTTCTCTCAAAAAATCTCGGAAATCCTGACATAGAAACCCCTACCCTGTCCGGCAGCATTATCAGGCAGGGCTTTTCATACCGGGATTTATGCGGAATACGTAGGATATATATAAGAAATTACTTCTTCCCATTTTAAATTTCCGCCGAACAAATCCAATGCACTTCCAATCGTCACATTTACTTTATTTTCCCCTAATATCCGCAGCTTTTCCAAATCATTGAAATCATGGACGCCGCCTGCATAAGTAACAGGGATTTTCCCCCACTGCCCAAGCAATGCTGCCACTTGCTCTTCTATTCCTTTTGCCATCCCTTCCACATCTACCGCATGGACAAGAAACTCATCACAATATATGGAAAGTTTATCCAATACTTCCTCCGTCAGCATTACGTCAGTATATTTCTGCCATCTATCGGTTACAATATAATATGCGCCTTCTTTGCGTCGGCAGCTCAAATCCAGGACAATTTTTTCTTTGCCTATGACCTCCACCAGTTTATTTAGATTGTCATATTCAATTTTTCCGTTCCGGAAAACATAGGATGTCACAATCACATGGCTTGCCCCTGCTTCCAGATATTCCTGTGCATTCTCCGCGCCGATTCCCCCGCCAACCTGTAGCCCGCCTGGGTATGCCCGCAATGCCGCCAATGCCTGCTCTTTTGTTTCTTTATAATAAGGGCTGTCCTTCGCGTTCAACAAAATAATATGTCCGCCCTTTATTCCGCTTTTTTTATAAAAATCTGCATAAAATACAGCATCCTGACCGGAAACGAAATTTTCGCTGGCACTGCCGCAATCATCTTTCAAGCTACCGCCTACAATTTGCTTCACTTTTCCGTTATGTATGTCAATACATGGCCTAAATTCCATCGGGCATCATACTCCTTCCCTTTTTTTTCATTAAAAAGCTATTTAAAATGATTACGTATATTTTTCCCTATTATGCGCATAATACTAACACAACATTTATGAATGTTGTGCTTTGTTTGCTAAGTTTTATGCTTATGCCCGAACTTCGCAGCATTCGCCGAAACGCCATCCAAGGCATTCGGCCCATTGCCAGCGGAAATGAAAAACATTATGAAAACGGAGGAAACATTATGAAAAACAGCAAAAAACTGATATCGGTTTCTCTCATTGTCCTTATGCTTGGGCTTGTTGCCGGATGCGGCAATAGGAATGCCAACAACACGGATAATAATGGCGCCGGAACCGAAAACAACACAGGCAATGACACAACCGGTACTACAGGTACTGGCAATACCGGAACAAACAATGGAACAAATACTACCACCGGGGCTGATACAGCAGGCACAAACGACAACACTACCGGTACCGGTACTGCTACTGACGGAAATGCTGCCGGAACACCAGGTATGAATACCGACAATACAGCAGGCGCTACCGACGGAGCAGGAAACGACACAACTGACGGAACAAATAATAATGTCAATGACGTAACCAATGGCACCGACAGCAATGCCAATGACGGCTCTATCATTGATGATGCCGGAAATGCAGTAGGGAATGCAGTGGATGACATCGCCGACGGTGTATCCGATGTTGCTGACGATGTTGTCGGAAACGACACCAACGGGAATACCAACCAATAATAGCCTTTTCAAAAAATAGGGGGAATCCTCCCCCTATTTTTCTATAATCGTTCCATCCCGATAAGCCTGCAGCAACACTTCCAGTTGATGAATCGTTTCCTTTATTTCCATGCCGCCGTCCGTGTCTGCCACATTGATTCTGGAATTGCTTGTTTCCAAAATCACGGAGTCGGAAAAAATATCCGATTCATGCAAAATCGCAGATTCCACAGATTCAAAAGGCTCATGAGCCACAAGCCGCATCCCGTGGGAATTTGCTACTAACGTATAACCGGCAATCCCCGTTTTCCCTTGATATGCCTTGGAAAAGCCACCGTCTATAATCAAAAGTTTCCCGCCGCACTTGATAGGCGATTCCCCTTTCTTCAGTTCCACCGGCACATGGCCGTTCACAATATGGGAATTTTTGCTGTCTAAGCCAAATTCCATCAGTATTTTTGTGATAATTTCCTCATTGTCCAGCAACCGATAATAGCTGTTTTTTGTCTCGGTATGCGTTTCCTTATCCTCTACAAAATACCGCTCGAAGGTTGCCATCTTATCCTTGCCAAACACCGGCGATTTCGGCCCTTCCCATATATACCATATCATATCCTGGCCTTTTTGCATCTCTGCGGGGTTATGTTTGGAATAAAACCCTTTCCTCGCATACTGGTCTAAAATATCATATAGGGCTTTTCCTTTATACTCTTCCCCATCAATCGTCAATGCCTTGAAATTGCCGTCTTCATCCATAGGCATACAGCCATGATATAAAAGGTTGGAATTGTATACCTTATAAAGCCCTCCTCTGGAAAACAGGAATCTGACATGCTTCTGCAGTTTTTCGCACTTCAAAAACGCATGACGCAGCCGTTCCATCACCTGCTCTTCCTCCGGGCTTAAAGCATAAGGGTTCTTTGGATCTACCGTAGGAAATTCCACATCCCGCATCTTGTAGCTCTTCCCACCTATGGTAATTGTTCCGTCCTCATAATTTACCTTATCCAGCAGAAGGCGGTCTTCCATTTGAAATTCTGGCCGGCGCATAATCAGGCTGCCTTCCAGCTTAAACTGTATAATCGCTATCGCCTTATGCATCTTCATATCAAGGCTCAAGTCTTTTGTATTATAGTCCGTGTTATATTTTATGGAAAATGTTTCACAGTCCACATCCCCATAAGTCTCCATCGCAAAAGTAGCAAGTGGAATCAGGTTAATCCCATATCCTTCCTCCAATGTATCCAGATTGCCATAGCGTGCCGAAAGCCGGATGACATTGGCTATACATGCCAAATGCCCCGATGCCGCACCCATCCATACAATATCGTGGTTCCCCCATTGGATATCCACGGAATGGTAGCAGCTTAATGTATCCATAATAATATGCGGCCCAGGCCCTCTGTCGAAAATATCCCCTACAATATGCAGATGATCAATTACCATCCTCTGGATGAGCTGGCTTAACGCAATAATAAACTCCTGCGCCCGGTCAATCCGTATAATCGTATGAATAATTTCGTTATAGTAAGCTTCCTTATCCTGAATCTCCGCTTTCTCTGTAATCAGCTCTTCTATTATATAAGCAAAATCCTGCGGAAGGGCCTTCCTCACCTTAGAGCGGGTATATTTGGATGCCACCCGCTTTGTTATCTGTACCAGTCTATGTAGCGTAATCTTAT
Organism: uncultured Kineothrix sp.; assembly: GCA_910588855.1. GTDB lineage: Bacteria > Bacillota > Clostridia > Lachnospirales > Lachnospiraceae > Kineothrix. Next base: position 113,646 of record CAJUSR010000001.1, read on the forward strand.
ACCAGTCCTCAATATTATCCTCTTCCTGTAAGATAATCTCCAATTTCTCTTTCGGATAATAAATTAAGGTAGCAAGGCTTTTTTTATCTTTATTGCTTAATGTATTCCCGAACTCTTCATCAATCTTCCTTTTAACGGAACCGGAGCCGTTCTTCAATACGTGGTTAAACTGCTCATATTCCCCATGAATGTCCGTTAGGAAATGCTCGGTTCCCTTTGGCAGGCAAAGAATAGCCTGTAAGTTAATGATTTCCGTGGATGCCGATGCTATCGTCGGGTATTGATGCGCCAGACTGCGCAGGTATTTTAATTCCAAATTGTCCATCCGCCCCTTGCTCCTTCCCTTTATCAGCCAATCACATCGCTCATATCATACTTTCCTGCCGGTTTGCCCGCAAGGAACTTTGCTGCCTGAATTGCCCCTTTCCCAAAAACTGCTTTGGAATATGCCGTATGGGAAAATGTAATTACTTCATCCGCCCCTGCAAAAATCACGTCATGCTCCCCTACAATCGTGCCTCCCCTGACAGCACTGAGCCCGATTTCCTTCACCGGACGCTTTTCCCTCCGGCTGCTCCTGTCATACACATATTCATAGGAATTATCCAGCTCTTCGTTGATGGAATCCGCCAATGCCAATGCTGTTCCGCTGGGTGCATCCACTTTTTTATTATGGTGCTTCTCTACAATTTCAATGTCAAAGCCCGCCGGCGCCAATACCCCTGCCGCTTCTTTTAATAGTTTCAAAAACATGTTAATGCCCAAAGACATATTCGCCGATTTCAAAATAGCAGTTTTTTCACTGGCCTCTTCCACCTTCTGTAACTGTTCCGGGGAAAGCCCTGTGGTACATAATACACAAGGCAGCCCCTTTTTTACACAATAATCCAAAAGCCCGTCTACCGCCGGCGCACTGCTGAAGTCAATTACCGCATCTGCCCCAACCGTACATTGTTCTATGCTTTTAAACACCGGATATGTATTCTTTCCATTGTCAAAGGCATCTACCCCTGCAACGATTTCTATTTCATCATCCGCCGCAATCAAACCGGAAATCGTCTGTCCCATCTTTCCGTTGCAGCCGTGCATAATTACCTTTATCATGTCAATAACCTTCCTTACCTTATAAAATGCCGAAATCCTTCATCGCTTTTTCCAACTTCGGAACATTGGCTTCATCCATTTCCGTCAATGGCATCCTTAAGAAACCGTCTCCCATCCCCATCAATTCCAAAGCTTTCTTCACCGGAATCGGATTCACTTCGCAGAACAGAGCATTGCAAAGCTCCACTGATTTTGTCTGCAGTTTACAGCTTCCTTCCACATCCCCGGCGAAAAATTTCTCGCAGATTTCATGGGTTTCCTTTGGCGCTATGTTGGACAAAACAGAAATTACCCCTATGCCTCCCATTGCAAGCAAAGGAACAATCTGGTCGTCGTTTCCGGAATATAAATCCACCTTCCCATCCGCAAGTGCCATGAGTTTTACCACTTGGGATATATTCCCGCTGGCTTCCTTCACACCAACAATATTCTCCACCTCTGCACAAAGCTTCACTACGGTTTCCGGTTCGATATTGCAGCCGGTACGGCTTGGCACATTATATAAAATAGCCGGTATCTTTATGGCGTCAGCAACTGTTTTAAAATGGCGGAAAAGCCCTTTCTGGGTTGCTTTGTTATAATATGGCGTAACTAAAAGCACACCGTCTGCCCCTATTTTTTCCGCTTCCGTAGAAAGATAAACTGCTGTCTCCGTACAGTTGGAGCCGGTACCTGCCACTACCGGAATCCTTCCTGCCACTTTTTCCACACAAAACTTAATCACATCCAAATGTTCTTCATGGGTCAACGTGGATGATTCCCCTGTTGTACCGCATACAATAATGGCATCCGTTCCGTTCTTAATCTGGAACTCCAACAGTTCCGCGAATTTGTCGTAGTTTACTTCCCCATTTGCTTTGAACGGTGTAACAATTGCAACACCCGCACCTCGAAAAACAGCCATTCTTTTTCCTCCTTTTAAAAAAAGCCGACACAATGTGCGCCGGCTTAATACTATGCCAAAAACATCGGATAGCGCATCATCGTATGGATGACAGTCATGCAGCTATTCACTGCATGCCCAAGGACAAAACCGCAGTCTGCCTTGCCCTTTCGGCGTCTTTTCCTTTCACTTTTCTTCCCTTGTGCCTGCCACATCCAAAAAATTACTGATAAAATACGCAACCTCTATCTCTTTTTTACCTATGAAATTATCATATCATCCCGTGAAACAACTGTCAATGCATGAAAAACACGTTTTTCAATTGCTGGCAGCATCCGGTCTTGTGCTTTACTGTTCCGATTGCCGGCAGCATCCGGTCTTGTGCTTTGTTGTTCCAATTGCTGGCAACATCCAGCCTCATGCTTCATTATTTTAATTGCGTGCCGCTTCCTAATTATTGCTATTTATTGCACTTCACGGTTTCCAGCTTCGTCACTTCATCCGCCAATACAAAAACTTCATCGTTCAGCGCCGCTCCTGTCATAATAATGTCCATCGCCTCATCTGAACGCATTTCCAACATTTTCTTCAATTCTTCTACTGTAATAATACCGTTATCAATAAGCCGAAGCACTTCGTCCAAAATGAGAAGATCACAGCCACCCGTACAAAGCACCTTTTTTGCAAAATTCAGCCCATTCCTTATATTAATAATTTCATCCGCTTTTTGTTCATTAGACAATTCCACGAAATTGCTGTCCGACTTTTCAAACCGGAATAACTTAATCTCCGGTTCCAGCCTGCGTAAAAACTCCGAATCCTCAAGCCCTCTTCCTTTTAAAAACTGGATAATTACAACATTTTTCCCCTGGCATGCCATCGAAACGGCTCTGCCAAATGCTGCAGGCGACTTTCCATGCCCGTCACCGCTGTAAATATATATCGTTCCTTCTTTCATATCCGGCTCCTATGTACTTAAGCCCTTCCGGCCAATTTCTGCCATCGCTTTTCAAATAGCCATAGCTTGCTTGCGCATCCGTACAATTCATTATTGCATATGTATATTGACAATACACAGAATATAATAGCACAAAAGCTATCCGGTAGCAACCTTTTCTTCATCATTTCTTCTATAATATATTTTGTCAATAGTTTTGCGACAAGTTTTCGGAAAAATTTTTATGCCAATTTCTGTAACTCTTCCTCGAATAGTTCCGCTGATGTTCTGTAATCAAAGATTCCCCTTGGATAATCGTTAATCCATTTTTCTATATACTCTATCTCTGCGTCCTGCCTGCCGTCAAAATCTTCCCCTTTTGGTATGTGCCTGCGGATAAGCCTATTGTTATTCTCGTTGCTTCCACGCTCCCAACTACTATAAGGGTGGCAATAGAAAACAAAGGTACGCTTTTCCTCTCCGAACACGGATTTTTCCATACCCTCATAATCTGCAAACTCTACCCCATTATCTACTGTAATGCTACGAAATACCTTGCTAAACATATCCCCCCATTTCTTTTCTATCCGGTCCAACGCTTCCACTACGGACGCTGCCGTTTGGTCTTTTAGTTTTATTATGATTTCATCACGGGTTTTTCTCTCTGTCAGCACAAGCATACATGATTTTGTAACCCCACGCTGCCCTTTTACTGTATCCATTTCCCAATGACCGAATACCTCCCGGTCCTTTACCTCTTCGGGTCTGTTTTCTATGCTCTCCCCTGCACTTGCCCTTTTCTGTACCTTTACCTTTTTATTATGCTTTTTCTTTTTACTCTTGATAGGTAGGTCTTTGTTTGTCAGTTTCAAGAAAATTCCATTGTCTATATATCTATAAAGTGTCCGCAAGCTGATAGTGGTTTTAAACTGCTTTTCTCCTTTGGCTATCTCCGCTAATGCTGCTTCCGGGCTGTACTTATCGTTTACTATTTTATCTTCTATGCACTCCGCCAATTCCCTATCATTCCCTATTTTTAACGCCCTGCCTTTTCCCTCTTGGGCGTAGTCGTGTGCTTTCTGCCCCAAGTCGCTACTGTACCTTTCCTCTTCCGTATAATCAGAATTGCGGTGCATATATTTACCCTTGTCGTATTCCCTGTATATCGTGCTTCTGTGGAAATGTAATTGCTTTGCTACCTCCGCTTTGGAATGTCCTGCATTTAACAAGGCTTCCATTTTGATACGGTCGTTATGGCTCATTTGCTTAAATATTTTTCCCATGTACTCTACCTCCTATGATTAAAGGGGCAGCGGGTAAAATATTCCTGCTGCCCCTTTGGATTCCGCCTTACCGCCTTTCCCATAGTGAAATAGAACATAGCTTAACCCATGCTGCCAATCTCTCCGGCTTTTTTGTGTCCGAATCGGTCTATTGTATCTTGATTTTTTCCTTTTCTCCTGCTATTATTTCCTTAAACACTAGGGGCGGTTAGCAGGAATGTTAAGAAGTCCGCCCCCTGTGTGAATCCCTATTTAATCTTCAATATCCTTTTGGGTATCCTCGATTAAATCATTTATGAGCCTTTCGGCTTCCTCCGTGTTCTTTTCCTTAATCGCCTTTTGCAAGTCTTTAAGGTCCCTCATTAAACGTCTTAGGTAACTTTTGAATACTGCCATTTCTTCGGTGTTCTCCATTTCTTTAACTCCTTTCCTGCTATCTCCTTGCTACAATTACATTATATACTTATATAAGTATATTGTCAAGGGTTTTTATAAATTTTGTACTACAAATTCCTGAATATGTGCTACAAAACTTTTTCTTTATTCTTGGCGTATTCCTCAACAATCTTTTGCAACTTGTCCGTGAAATTCTTTCCGGGACTTTCTTCTATGATTCTGAATATCTCCGGCTTGAATCTTACCGTTTTATGGATATTGCAATCATCATTAGTATATACGCCGTCCTTATAAGCGTACACCCTAACCCTCGCCCCTTTCCCTTTTTATTTTTTCCTCAACTGCTGCAACTATCATCTGATTCCGGCTCTTGTACCCTAATTCCTTGGCTATCTCCGTCCACTCTTCCGCCCTGCCTTTTGGTATGGAAGTAAGTAGAAAAGAATCATAGTTATTCTTATTCCATTTATTTTTTGCTCTAGTCGCAGGCGTTCCGCCTGCCTTTTCCTCTGCCATTACGCAATACCTCCTGTCTGCTCCGACCGTTTATAGTTTCCTGCTGGAATTGTATCATACTTTTTATACTTATACAAGTATATAAAATGCACAAGATTTCCTGTATACTTATATAAGTATTTTGTATATTATTCCGGGTTGAAAATATACTTATATAAGTATATAATAAGATTACAAGGTACAGAAAAACATACCGCCCGGTTGCCGGGGCGTAAAGTTCGGCAATCAGCGACCCGGAACGTCTAAAGATTCCGGGGGTGTAAATCCAATATAGGGCAACCAATAAAACAACATTCATATATACGGAGGTAATCACTATGGAATCAAGGACACTGGAAACAATCACTATTAACAACTCTTTGGAAATTGTCAGATTAAACGGAAACGTAAAATTCAAAGCACCGTTAGGCTATACGCTTCCCTGTGGATACTGTTTCAAACACCCGGAAAAAGGTTACTTTGCTTTTGCAGGGGATATAGTTCCTTATATTCCTCGTGGTGGCAAAAAGGCTTTGCTTTCGATTATGGAATCCGGCGGTTTCCTTGATTTTGATAATTCCGTTTGGCTTCAACCGCTCAACTAAACCCATTGGGCAATCTCCCCTCTCTAAATTTTAACCGCTCATAAAATGGGCGGTTTTTGTTTTATCCAAGTATACGCATTTCACAATTTTGCATTATACTTATATAAGTATTTTTGTGCATTATTCCGGGTTGAAAATATACTTATATAAGTATATAATAGAGTTATCAAAGAAATACAGTGGATGGAGGTAAATCAAAAATGGCAGATATGACAGTAGCAAATGAAATTTTAAGACAGTTGGGCGGTAATAAGTTCTTGATTATGACAGGTGCAAATCATCTTATCAGGGATACTTATAGCCTGTCAATGAAACTTCCTAGAAATATGAGCAAAGCAAATAGATTAACAATCGAATTGCAGGCAGACGATACTTATAAAATGAGATTCCGCAAGCATACACCGGACAGACTTAATAAAAAGACTTTTGAATTTAAACCCGGAAAAATTGAGGATATAAAGGTTTTTGATTCTGTATACTGCGACCAACTCCAAGAATTATTTACAAGTGTAACAGGAATGTATACACATTTATAGACAAAAACGCCCCCAAGGCATAGAGCCAAGGGGGCGTTTTTCTGCGGTATCTTATTTTATAAACCGGTCCTTTAATTCCTTGAACGTATCCCAACCGTACATTGAGATATACGCCACTACAAACGCTGCAAATACCGCAAGTACCACATAGTACCATAAAAGCGGTATGCCTGCGTAGGCAACGTAAATTAACAACGCTACCACGGTCACGATTAAGGAAACAAGGATAACAAACGCCTTTGTCGGCACTTTCTTAATCCCAGGCAAGTCCTTTAACAGTTCCGTAATGAGGGATACGGCAAACGCCAATGCCCCCAAGATACCGATAATCAAAACTGAATTTTCCGCTAAAATCTTCATATTCTTCTATCCTCCGTTTTTGTGTCCGAATCGGTCTATTTTACATCTGCTTTATCAACCCAACCGTAAACGCCTTTTCCATCCTGCGATATGCAATGATACGGGTGTGTGCCTTTGAGGTTTACCGCTGTTACTCTGCAAATGCTTGTTACTTCCCTATGTACGGCTTCCTGTGCTGCCGTAGAGGACTTGTAGACCGGTCCCCCTGTGAATGTTACCGTATCCCCTTTTGAAACGCTTTTAGGGGCGTTTCCTGCGGTCGTGGATACCTCTTTTACAGATTCCGCATTGACCCAACCGTAAACACCTTTTCCATCCTGCGATATGCAATGATACGGGTGTGTGCCTTTGAGGTTTACCGCTGTTACCTTGCAGACGCTTACAACGTCCTTTTCCTTGGCTGTCTGCGCTGCCGTAGAGGACACATACACGCCACCTCCCGTAAACGTCACTGTATCGCCTTTCTGCAATGCCCCTACGGCGTTCTGTGTGCCGTTTCCTGCGGGGTTTTGCTTGTCAGTGTCCTTTTTATCGTCTGCCTTTTTTAAATCGCTTAAATTTGACGCTTTGACAGCTTCGTATACCTTGCCCCTACGGCTTGCATATTGCCCCATTACGCTATCTTTTAGGGCGTAGGCGTGTATTTCTTCAAGTCCTACCTTTTCCGCCCCTCCAAGGTCATTTCCTGCGGTCGTTGCTATCCTTTTGCTCGTACCGCTTCCCCCTTGGTTTTCTAAGTCCGCATAATAGGCAAGTGCCTTTAATGACGTAACGCCGACCTTAACGCCGTTTTTGACGTAAGCCGTAATATCAACGTCCGCTAAATCGTCCTGTACTTCTTTCCCCTGCTGTGTTGTAAGCAGTTCAGAAATTGCCTTTGCTTCCGCTTCTGTGGCTTCCCTCTCTTTTTTATCCCACGCTTTCGGACTGCTTCCGGCAATCTCGTTATAAAGGGATTCCCCCAATATCTCCTTTGCCTGGTCCCGGTCCTTATTTACAACCGCCTGCAACAAGGGCAACGCACGGCCCCAATATGCGTTCCATTGGCATTTCCCTATACTCATGCCGTGGCTATTGTCGTTTCGGTTTACGCTGCCGTAATTGCCCTCCTGTGCGTATATGATACTACTTGCTACTTTTACCACTTTTTTAATCTGTGCTGCCGTAACCGCCATTGTGTACCTCCTATTTCTTTACGTTTACCTTGTCAACCCAACCGTAAACGCCTTTTCCGTCCTGCGATATGCAATGATACGGGTGTGTGCCTTTTTCATTGATTGCCGTTACTTCACACTTGCTTGTCACGCCCTTGTTTACGGTTGCCTGTGCTGCCGTAGAGGACTTGTAGACCGGTCCCCCTGTGAATGTTACCGTATCCCCTTTTGAAACGCTTTTAGGGGCGTTTCCTGCGGTCGTGGATACCTCTTTTACAGATTCCGCATTGACCCAACCGTAAACACCTTTTCCATCCTGCGATATGCAATGATACGGGTGTGTGCCTTTTTCATTGATTGCCGTTACTTCACACTTGCTTGTCACGCCCTTGTTTACGGTTGCCTGTGCTGCCGTAGAGGACTTGTAGACCGGTCCCCCTGTGAATGTTACCGTATCCCCTTTTGAAACGCTTTTAGGGGCGTTTCCTGCGGTCTGTTCCGTTCCTCCTGCCGGGGCGTTTCCTCCCATAGCTTTCTTAATATCCCTGCGGAATTGTGCCATAGTCAAGCCGTACTTATTCCAAATATGCTCTACATCGCCGTGGTTGCTTGCAATCCCCCTTTTGTGACCCTCGGAATGGGAAATAATAACGCCGTCCTTTTCCGGGTCAAGGCTGTACTGCTTGCAGAGGTAAGTAAAAAGTTCTACCGCCGTCCTGTACGTCTTGGCTACAAAATCCTTGGTTGCTTCCGGGTTTAAATCCTTAAAGCTGCTTCCTCCCGTGTACTGAATCGTGTCCGGCTCTGTCATTTCTACGCCGATATGGGTATTGTTTCCGCTTCCGTTGTTTCCGCTTCCACAATGCCACCCCCTGCGATTCCACGGCAACAACTGTAATACCGTTCCGTCCGCCTGTAATACTGCATGTACGCATACATTGGCGTTTGCGTTATTCCAGTTATTCGCAAATACGGACGCTCTCGGCTGCGGACAACCCACGGAATGGATCATAAGGCCCTTTACCGTAATTGTCCGTCCGCAAGTGTAACACGGATTCTTTGTTACAATGTTCTGCTTAATATTCATAGTGTTACCCTCCTATAATGTGATATTGTTTAAATCAACGGAAATATCCTTTGTTTCCTCCGGGTATCCCTGTTTGATTTTAATAATGTTTTCTGCCTTGGCTTTCCAACAATACAAGGCAATTACCGTAGTTGTCGGGGTCGCTATGTATGTGGCAAGCACCCCGAATTGTGAATAGTCTATAAGCGTCACTTTGATACCGATATACAGGCCCACAAAGTAAGTAAAAAGGACTGCCACCAATACAACCTTTGTAAAGGTCGGCTTCCCTCTTTTCTTTGCCGATTCCCTTTTGAAAAGCTGTTTCTTGTTGGCAATCCTAAATAACAGGTAAAATATAAGGAATCCAAGGACAACGCCAAGGATTCCGCATAAAATATACTTCATTCAGTTTTACCCTCCTAACCCTCCTGCCCGTGTGCCTTTTGGTTTATGTGCTTCTCCATTTTCCCTATTGCTTCGGTCACGGGGCCGTTGCACCCCTGCTCTTTCAGACCTTTTAAGCAGGCAAGTACGGCATAGGTAAGCAGGCACATTTCATCATTAAGCTGTTTCAAATTTTCTTTGTCCTGCTTCCTTAATTCCTCTATGTCTTTTGTCTGCTTATCCTGCTGTTGAAACCACTTGACTATCTTATACCCAACGGTCCCGATTGTGATTAAAGCACCCAATACGCCCGCAATGGTTATTATTGTTGATGAACCAATATACATCCTGACTACTCCTTTCTGATAAAAAGACGGTTAAGGCTCTGCCTCATTCCGTAGCTGTTGCAATGTGACAATATGCCCCGGTATGACGCTATCGCACGTTCCATTTTCTCCCTGCTCTCTTCCCCGGCTTCCACTTTTTCTACATAATGTTTCATGCTCCGTTTGATTTTTAATGCCGTTTTCTTCTTTAATCGGCGGTGTGTGGACCATATGCGGAATCCTACAAAATCAATCCCCATGCTGCAAGGTCTGATTGCTGTTTTCTTATTGAGATTCAAGCGTAGGTTTTCATCAAGGAAAATGCGTAAATCCTCCTTAACCTGTGCAAGATACTTTTTATCGTGATGTAAAATAATAATATCGTCCATATACCGTATGTAGTAATGCAACCCCAACTCATGCTTTGCATACTGGTCTACCTCGTTAAGGTAGATATTTGCGAACATTTGAGAAGTAAGGTTGCCTATCGGCATACCTTTATTGCCTAACCTGTCCTCTACCTCTACTTCGTCCGGCTCTTTTCCCATTGGCAAGCCAAATTTCGTAGTTTCGCAATTTATGATTTTCTCTAACAGATTAAGCAACCTTTTATCCTTTATACGGCGGCCCAATATTTTTAATAGTATCTCATGGTCTACCCTGTAAAAATACTTGGATATATCCATTTTGAGGTAGTAGTACCGCTCCGGCTTCCTTTCCGTCTGCCTTAGCCAATACTGTAACTTGTCGGCTGCCTTATGCGTTCCTTTCCCCTGCCTGCAAGCGTAGGAATCAGAAATAAAAGTTTTCTCATAGAGCGGGAAAAGCTGCTGATATATCGCCCATTGTACTATCCTGTCTTTGAACGGCAAGGACATAATCAACCGCTTTTTCGGCTCAAACACATAGAAACTATGGTATCTTCCTACTTCGTATGTTTCATAGATTAGCTGATTTTGAATCTCTATTAAATGCTCTTCATAATTACGGTTGAAACTCAATACGTCCTCCCTGTACCGCTTTCCCCTCCGTGCCTTTTCCCAAGCCTTATGCAGATTTTCAAAATCGTATATTTTCTCATAGATATTTTTGATACTGTGCATTTGCAACCTCTGATTTTCTTAAAATTTCGCCGTACAAACCTACTAGGTTTTTAACCCTTTCGGACGTGACAAATATAATTCTTTTCGGCTTACGCTTACTAACTGTCTTTACGGCAATATAATCTTTTTCCCGGAATGTCCAGGAATGGAAAACAACCCCTTTAACCCTTTTGCACTGTCCTTACAGTCGTAACCGTAAGGCTTCTTGGCATAGGGGCAGAGCGGAGCGGAAACCCACGTTGTCGTTAGAGTTGGAACGGGGATTATTCAAGTTGAGGGCAGACGGCCCCGAATTGGACGTATTGTTGAAACTCGACCCCCGGATAGGCAGCCACCTATACAAATGTGATTGTTTCCCAATGTATTTTTATTTCTGCTTCTCCCTTCCGTTTACCCACTCCATATAACCACCAATCATACAACCGATTTCGTTTACCTTTTTAATCCACACTTCCCACGTATGGAAGTCCAAACAAGGCTTTTGTTTTTGGTATAGGTTCGGGTCTTTCGCAAGTCTTAGCAGATTTCTTAATACATCTATTTCAATATCCAAATCCTGTAAGGTCGTTTTCTTGTGGTATTTCTTTTCAAGCCGTACCGCCATTTCCAACGCCGTATACATTGATTCTCTTATTTTGCCTGCCAGTACATACCTTTCAGTCTTTGGAAAGTCTTTTAAGGCAGGATTTCCGTATAGTATCATTTCGTAGATTTTCTCTTTTATGTGGAAAATCTCATTTCCGTTGCCGGTCCCGGTTTTCTGCGTTCCCTGCTTCTTTTCCATGCTTTCCCTGCCTTGCTGATATATTTTTGTAATAAGGGTGTGCTATCGCACACCCTATCAGTTTATCAGTGTTCAGTTTACAGTTCACAAAAAGCGGAGCGGAAACCCACGCTGCCGTTAGAGTCGGAACGGGGATTATTCAAGCTGACGGCAGCCGGCCCCGAAAAGGACGTATTGTCGAAACTCGACCCCCGGATAGGCAGCCTTTCGCCGTGATTCCGCATCCAAATATGGTCGTTTCCGTATCCTGTAATTCCGCTGTCCGGGAATACCCCCAACGCTATTAACAGTTTCGGGATAGTAACCCCGCTTGCTGCCGCAAGCGTCTTGAACGGAATATATCTATATGTATCCCCGCTTGTCGGATACTGTACCGTTGTGTTGATTCTGATTCCTGCGGTTGCACTCGTTTGGTCTATCTTCAAAGTTCCTGCCGTACCCGGTGCAACCAATGAGCCGTTAGGCATGATTGCTTTCCAAAGGGTGCTATCCTCGGACATATCACAATCAAGTTTCATACAGTTACCGTATGGGATAATCTGAATTTCTCCATTCATAAGGCGGAATCCTCCGGTCCACTCCCATACGTTGCCGTTAAGGTCTGCAATGCCCGACATATCGTGATTGTGATACCACGTAGGGCCACCGCTGCCCGTAAGTGTCCGCCCTGTTTCTCCCTGCGGTTGTATTCCATGCTCGTAGGCATGGTAATAATCCTTTCCGTAGTTGGTGTTCCCGTGCGGTACGGTCCCCATTTTCTGTGATAACAGATTTAGCACGACAAAAATGCCTGTCTGATTCAAGTGCCAACCGTTGCCCTTTGCCTTGCAGGCTGCTACCGCCTGGTCAAAAGTGATATAATTCTTCGGCAACTTCATACCCAAAGAATACGCCCGGTCATTCTCCACGATATTAGCAAACTTAGAAACATAGATAGCTTCCTTTTCCTCGCCGTCCACAACAAAAAACGGTAACACTTCCTCCGTACCGCCCGTGATAATGTCGGAATACTTCATCTTGGGAACGCCTACCATAATGGACGGCATACCAATATCATCATAAATAACCTTGTTTCCTGCCCCAAACTGTGCTACCGCACCCTGTAAATCGTCAAAATTTGCCATTGTATATTATCCTCCTTAAATCAGATTAGATTAACGCCCATAAGGTCAATGTGCATTTCTTCATGTCAAACGGTAAAGGGTTCTTTTCCATTACCGGGTTGCCGTCCTCGTCCTGCTTTTCAGTTTCTACAACCTCATATTCACGGGCGGGTATTGTGACCTGTGCCACATATTCCGTAGAGGACGTATTGACCCCAACCGTCAAGCCGTTTTCCTTGTCCTTGCAAATATCAAGCGTTGTTTCATAGTCACGCTGCCGGGTTTTCAGATTTATCATAAGTTCATCTTCTCCAAAGATGATTTTCGTACCCGATACCTCATAGGGGATTTTCCCGCCCTCGTTTTTCTCAACTGTAATAATCTTTGCTGTTGCCATTACCTTTTACCTCCCATTCTCTGTAATTCTTTGTACGCTTCATTGGAACGTACTGCGATATGCTCGGCTGCTTCCCTCTGTGCTGCGGTTGCCCTGCCACCACCCACGCCGTAAGCGTTCAACACCGCTGCCGTCTGTGCCTTTCTTTCCGCACTTTTGATAATCACGTTTGCCATTATGCGTAACCTCCCTGTACGGTGCATTTTACGGATACTTCCTTGGCGGCCCCGGTAAACTCAATCTTAAAACCGTTCAACTGCTTATCGGTTATTTTGATTTCCCCTATTCCGCCTGCGTCCTCCGTGCTTGATTCCACGAATACGGTATAGTCCAAATTGCCCCTTGGCGTTTTGAGTGCAAGGGTCTTTTTGGAATTGTTGAAAGGGTACTCTTTGGAATTGGTTAAGGTCGTTTCGATAATCTCGCCTGCCAATCCCTCGACCTTGCTTTCCACCGCTCCGACCTTTAACATAGCAAGTCCGGCAACCTCCCCGGCTGCCAAAATGCGTTGCTCCATATCGTTAAAATTCTTTGCGTTCTGTGGTGTACCCTCCTGTATTACCTCGCCCTCTACCGCTTCATGGGTTATCGTGCCGTCTGCGTTGTTGATTTCCTTGTAACGGTTGCTAAACTGCGTTACATGGTCTTTCCAAATCTTGAATAATCCCATTTCCGCTATTCCTCCTTAAAGTTGAAACTAAAGCGGTACAGTACGCCCTGCTGCACCCCTTTTAACTTGATTGCTTCGGTTTTCTCCGCCCACAACTTATTACCAATATCGTACAACTGAATCTTGGTTATCGTGGTTGCCCCCGATACCTCCGGCGTAATCGGTATGCTTAGTGCTACCCTGCCGTCCGGCAAGCGTTCCCGGCTGACAATCTCCGCTTTATGTAGCACACCCTCATACTCGACCTTTGCGTATGCAATGTTCGTTTCAATGAATTTCTTGAAACTCTCAAAGGCTCTTTCTGTAAGCATTTCCTTAATCTCCTTTGCTTTTATTTGCTTAACCGATTAGCACCGCAACGCTTGACCTCGTATTGGTAACTGTCGGTGTCTGCCGTCTGTGCTATGCCCTTTACCTCCTGTGCCGTTTCTACGGCCCTGTCCGGCTTCGTGCCTGCGGTTGCATTTCCCGTTGTCGGCGTTTCATATCCGTACCCTGCGGTATCGGAATCCGCCACGACTTCCGCCGTCTGCCCCGAAAATACAACATTTCTTTTCGGCTTCGTGCCTGTAAAGGCATTTTCAAATACATAGGCTTCTAAATCCGCTTCCCCCACCGCCTGCACGTCCACGGAATCAAATAAAATATTTCTGTCCGGCTTCGTGCCTGCCAAATCGGAATCGAATTTATACCCCTGCCCTGCTGCCGTTGCTGTCACTCCCTCGCTCCCTGCACCGCCTGCGGTGTCTATGTAAGGGGTCGTGCCTGCTTTGGCTTTTCCTGTCTGATTGCTCGTAAACGGATAACCTTTCGTGTCCGAATCGGTCACAATCCCGCTATCCTGCGTAGAAAACACTATATTTCTGTCCGGCTTCGTACCGGCCCTCACGGCTTCGGCTATATACCCTGCTGCCTTTGCGTTTATGCTGATAACCGCATTTTCTACCGCTCCCTCTGTGTTTCTGTACGGCTCTGTGCCTGCCCTTAGCTGCCCTGTCATAGGCGTAGAAAATAAAAAATACTCCGTGTGTGGCATGACTACCACGCAAATAGAGCATTGGTAATATAATCCGTCCAAATGAGCCGTAAGACGCTTGTATATGTCAACCGTCTTTACAATCTCTTCATAGTCTGCTTCAACCCTTGAATTAGTTGTATCAAGCACTATGCGGAAACAATACGGCTTTCCGTTGTATGAAAACCATTCCTCAATTTCGCTCTGTGGGTGTATCCCTCCCAATGCCCTTTCTACCGCTGCCTTAGTTCCTAATTTTTGGTGTACCCTTACACTGTCCTTTATGATTGCCCTTTTTGCTTCTATCGGGTAGTCGTAATCGTACCAATCCACATGCAAATCATAGGCTAATACGTCAAGCCACGTTTCCGATAAGCTGTCTATATTCGCATATATGACGTTCTTTTCTGCTTCCCATGCGGATATATGCAATTCCTCCGCAATCAACCGCCCCAAGGCAAGCATTTTTTCATCTTTTTTCAGTGCGGGCGGAAAGGATAGTAAAAAATCTGCCGTCTTGATATTATTCATCTTCCACACCCCCGAAAGATATATTGCAATCCCTTACGACTGCCACGCTTCCCTTTGAAATTGCCGTAAATGCAGGCTTTGTAATCTCCACCCTTTTAATGCCGGATTCCATAAGCATAGCATTAAAATAGGACGGGTTAATATCCCGCCCCATTTTAGAGGTCTGCCATAATATATAATTTTCCTCTGCCAAATCAACGGCCCTTTGGATTTCCTTTGTGCTTGCTGATTTATCCCGTGATATGTAATAAACCGCTTCAATATCAAACGGTATCGTGGTAGGTGCTGCCACTATTACCTTGTCTGTCATTGGTCTAATATCGTCCGCACTCAAATACTCCTGTACCCTGTCTATCAATTCCTTATCCGGCAATTCCCCGCCGTATAGCATGATTCTAATATCCGCTATTCCGGGTTCCGGGCTTTCCGCCGAAACGTCACTTATTTGTGATGATACCGACTTGGCATGATAAATATAGCTTCCACGGGGTCCGGCGGTCGTGTATGATTCCTCGCTTTCCCTCATGCGGTTATAAAATGCCGTATCGCTTTCCTCTTCGCTCCCTCCTGCCGTCACTGTTGTATTTGATACCTCTTTAAAATACAGAAATTCATCTGATACCAATTTGTTTACCTGTCCGGGTACAAAGTCATTCCCCGCCGTTCCTGCGGTCGTGCATACCGCCTTTACCTCTGCGTAGCTTTCGCCTGCCTTGAATATCAGATAATCCGTTGTGGCAAAATTTATAAAACCGTCTACGGTTACTTCTAGTGTGTCCGTTATAATGTAATCCTGCTCTAAAGTCGTGGTAATGTAGAATCCAAGCGTTGTACTCGCTGCGGTCGGCTGCAATCTGTATGTGTTATGGAAAATCTCGCTAAGGGAATCCAAGTTTTTACCTACCGCATACCTTGGAAGATTCTGCTTTGCAGATTCATTTATCTGTACCCTCTCCTGCACTAATACGCTTGCAAGCCATAATATAAACGCCCTTACTGGGTCTGCCGGGTATAGCGTCCTGCCCGTTATTCCCTCATACCCTGCTACGAGTTTATTTACCAGTGCTTCCGTGTTGGTATCCACAAACTCGACTTTGGGAAGATTACTCGGTATATTCCTCTTTTTCGTATTCTCCATTTATTTCTACCTCCACTATCGGCTTTAATATGCCCCTTTCATAATCTGCCTTAAAATCTATGTTTGTGATTTCCGCTCTTGGCTCATATTCCTCGGTCTTATCATAAATGTCTGTTGTTGCTAATGCCTTGGCTGCTTCTATCGGCTTATCTATGTATGTGGCGTTTAATCCCAATGCCCGGTCTAACGGTACATCATACTCCAATGAGGAATACAAAAACCAAAGATTCTGTATCACTTCCTCTTCCACCGTTCCGGGTGCAAGGTTTATATTTTCCTTTTCCGTTGTGTCTATGACGTACCCCATGCAACCCTACCTTTCCGGGTATTCCTCTAATGATACCTTGCTTTCCGCAATCAATAGATTCCCTTTATTGTCAAACCTCTTATAACCTTTGGAATGTGACGTAATGACCCATTTCGTGCCGTATTTCTTGCCACCTATAACCAATGTTAGTATTTTCCCCTGCTTGCGGTACTCGTCTATTTTCGCCTGCATTGTCTTAGGGTTTACACCAAGAAATGCAGATAGATACATGGAAAAACTAGCCGTATCCGTATCATTGTACTGAAATTCCAGTAACGGCTTTTTATTATGTCTTGTATGCTTCGCATAATTGGTCTTGCTTTCAATTTGCAATCCATCAAACGTCTGTACCGTTTTTTTAGACACTTTAAAAACAATGTCGCCAAGCGTTCCTACCTGTGCCATTAGATACCTCCCAATATAAAGCCGTCGCCCTCTCCATCCGGCTTAAACAGACACAAAACCCATTGCCCTACTTTTGGTGTCCACGGCTTTATTTCAACCTCGCAATCTGCCGGGCAGCTTCCACTTTTAATCTTTATTTCCGCCCTCGGCGGATTCTGCACTATCTTTAAATCCCCCGTCACTATTCCCTGGTCCTGTATCTTGACCCTCGCCGTCATTGCCCCGGCGTTTACGCTGCTTACAATACCTACCCTCACAATATCCTTTAATTCCTGCATATCGTTATCATCAAACTGCTGCAATCAATATCCCTCCAAACAACTACGCAATTTTATCTGTACCTTGTAACCTCCCGTGATATTATGCGTTGCCTGCTCTACAATGTATTTTCCGTTAAATTCCCCATATCCGTATACCCTAACCGTGATTCCCGCCACATAATCCACGTCGCCTACAAGCGTAAATTCTGCCGTTGTTTCCCCTTTGTTCTTGGCTCTTAGGGATTTTCTTGCTAACTCCTTGGCTTCCACCACGCTTGACACTTTCCGTTTTACTTCCAGTGTTTGACCGTCTGAATTGGCGTTTTCCGGCGTATAGGTGGCTTCTATGGTTTCCTTTGTGTTCGGGTCTGTATAAATGACGTGGCAGGACGAATAGGCGGTATCCGCCGTTTTCGTGGAAAAACTATAACTAATGATATTTCCTTTTCCTGCCTTTATCTTTTTTACCTCCGCCTTTTTCTCAAAATCCGCTGCGTCAAATAATACGATTGTCTTTGACGTGACTTTCAATGATATTCCGGCTCTTTTGCACATCTTTTTCAAAAATGCTATATCCGTCATGTTTACCTGTTCTTTCCGCTTGTAAACCGGGTTAGCGTTTGACAGATACATGAGTTTCATATTGCTTCTTTTGGCTATCTTCTCCGCCATATTTTTAAGGGTTGTATTTTCCCATTGCCTGTTATACTTTGTCTGCCTTAGTTTTGCCTTGTAAGGGATTGAGGTAGCTTTTATTGTCAGTTTTTGGGGCGGCCCCGTATAATTTACGCTGTCAATTTCAAAAACCCCGCAATCCAATACCTTATCCTTTCCGTCCGAATACGGGTTTTTCTGAATAACCATAGCGTGTATTTCCGTACCCTTAAAGGCTCTTTTCTCTGATACCTTAGTTGTTTTTGTCGTTGTGACCGTTTCGCCCTCCACGTCTGAAGCATTGACCCAACCGTAAACCCTCGCCCCGTCCTGTGATATGAGGTGGTAAGGGTGGGCGTTTGAATTTACTATCGTACATTTACATTTACTTGCACCCCTCGTTACGGTTGGTGCTGCTGCCATTGAGGATATGTATACCGGTCCCCCTTTAAACTGCACAATATTACCTACCTTTATTTCTCCCTGCGTAGTAACTGTTTCCGTCTTGGTCTGTGCTGCCTTATTTGTGTTCAACCAATCCTTAATCCATTTACCCTCTCTATCGTCAAGCGATATAGAAATATCGTCCGTTTCGTCCTCTTCCTTGTCCGTGAAAGACAGGGATAGCAGATACTTTGAAAGGTCTTTTGAAATATCTCTGCCCTTGAAATAGAGTTTTACCGCCGTCCGCCTTGCTAACGTCTTATCACTCACTTACCGCTACCCCTCCCCTCTTCCACGGTGGCAGGGAATCAGATACCTCCAATGTGATTTCCGGCAAGGTCAAAATGACCCCTGCCGGAAAAATAAAGGTATCCTTATGCTCTAAATTCGCCTTAATCAGAGTATCCATATACATTTCGTTTCCCCACACCTTATAGGCTACCGTATCCCATGTATCCCCCGATTTTGTAGTATATGTATCAAGCATAAGCTACCCTGCCCTCCTGTTCTCTCTGCTCTTTTAGAATTGTTCGTATGATTTCCCGCAACTTCTCCAAAAATTCTTCGTCATACTGCTGTAACTGCTCTTTGATTCCGCTTGTATCCCCTCCGCCTGCTACTGTCACGCTTGGGGAATTTGTAACGTGAATCGTGATTGTACCCGCCCCTCCTGCGGTGGCGTTTACATTGTTTGCCGTGTTGAGATTTCCGGCTTGTGCCATATTGTTAAATATCTGCCCCGTCTGTGCTGCGGTAAATACTTTACGGTTAGCAGCATCCGTTATCAACTCCGGTCCGTTCTCGCCTGCTATAAAAGTGCTTGGCGTTCTGTTCGTACCTTTTGCAAATCCCGGAATCATTGGTATATTGATACCCTTACCGCCCAATCCTGGCACCCAATCCGGTATTTTCAACTTGTTAAGTCCACCGATTACCGTATTTACTGCTGATACGACCGCTCGTAACGGTGCTTTTATGATTTCTCCAAGTCCTCCGACCGCACCGCTGAAAATACTCTTGATACCCTCCCAAGCCTGCGACCAATTTCCAGTAAATACGCCCGTTATAAAGTCTATCAGACCTTGGAAAATCTGCATTACGTTACTTACAATATTGGCTATGCTCTGTAACGCCGACCCTAACACGCTGCCGAAAATCTCCGCCACCAACTGTATAACAGGTATTAACGCCTGTAAAAGCTGTTGCAACACGGGCAAAATTGCCTGTATGATGTTTTGGAATATCGGCACTATCGTATTAAGCAGGCTGATGAACACGGGTAATACTGCGTCCACAATCTGCATGATGATAGGTAAAAGCGTCTGTATCAACTGAATAATTACAGGTAAAACCGCCTGTATAATCTGTATCAATACGGGTACTATTGTATTGACTAATTGGATAAAGACGGGCAAAACGCTTTGTACTATCTGCAATACCAAAGGCAGGATAGCAGATATAAGTTGTACGATAACTGGCAGGATTTCCGCAATCAGTGACGCAAGCACCGTAATAACCGCACTTAACAGCTCGCCCAAAACTGGAAGAACCGCCGTCACAAGCTGCCCGATAAGCGGTAATATCTGCATAAACAAATTAGCAATCATTGGCAGGATAGGAAGTAACCCGGTCTGCAATGTATTTATGATTGTTGGCAGGATACTTTTAAGGGTGTCAAGCACCCCCAAACCGCTCGTAAAAAATGCGTCTTTTATCGCCGTTCCGACTTGGGTAATGATACCCCAAAGTTTATCGAATACGGCTAACCCCTCATCTCCGAAAGTCTTTTGTATAAACCCTCGTACCTGTTCTAAGTGAGTGGATACATAATAAATCGCACCGCCCACCGCTGCAATCACTCCGACCAAAGGGGCAACTTTTGTAAGGATTCCTCCAAACCCTCCGCCCATATTACTTAGGTACTTCGTGATACCCAAGCCTTTAATCATTGTAAAAGCCTTTTGCACGGACAGAATACCGCCTTTTACCTGTAAAAATCCAAGTTTGGCTATCAATCCGCCCGCTTTCAACCCTACTAAGCCTGCTGCCACCTTTGCAACCGTGGCTATGACCTGCGGGTTTTCCTGTGCAAACTCTGAAAATCTTGTTACTACTTCTGATACCTTGTCTGCAACCATTCCCACATATGGCAAAAGCATATCGCCTAATACCGTGCCAAGGTTGGAAATGCTGTTTTTCGCCTTTGCTACCTTTGTTTCCGTGGTATCCATCATCTTTGCGTATGCTTCCTCTGTCGCACCGCAAGAATCAAGCATACCCTGTACGCTGTCATTGAAAGAATCTACGCCGTCCGCCATTAAGGACAATGCTGCTTTTCCTGCTTCCGAACTTCCGAACATATCGGACAGTGACATACCGCTGCTCTCTGCCCCGTCCTTGACTATCTGCAATACGTCCGCCAAGGAAGAACCGCTTGCCATTAACTCCTTAAATGACTTGCCTGTTTTCTCCCTCAACAATTTATCCGTAGTGCTTCCCGTCTTGCCTAACTCGTTCAACATACCATTCATGTACGTTGTGGCTTCGGCGGTTGCTATACCTTTTGCGGTCAGCTTTTCATATCCTGCACAAATCTGCTCCAACGCTACATTGTTTGCGTTGGCTGTCGGTATGATTTTACCCATGCTGCTTGCCAATTCGCCTACGGTAGTTTTACCTTTGTTCTGCGTATTGATAAGCATATCGGAAACGTCCGTTACCTTTTCCGCTTCCATGCCGTAGGCGTTCAGAATGGTACTAAGAACGTCTACCGCCTGTGCTGATTCTGCGAATCCTGCGGTAGATAGCTTTGTAGCGTTTGTAACAAACCCTACTGCGTCCGCCGTGTCCTGCCCTGCTGAAATTGCACTGTATACGTCCTCCGCAAGGTCATTTACGCTTTTCCCTGTTTCGTTGGATAACGCTATAATTTCCTGCCGTAGCTGTGCCAACGGCACTACGTTTGTATCCGCAATGGTCCCGACTTTCGCCATTGACTGCTGAAATTCCTGTGCGTTTTTCACGGGGCCGGCATAAATGGCAGCACCAATAGCCGTAACCGTTCCAATCAGACCGCCCAACTGTGCCTTTGTCTGTGAAATAGCCTGCTTATTTGCTGCCTGCTTTTCTGTAATCTCCTGTACCTTTTTCTGCGTCTGTTCCAAACGCTCGTACTGCTGCCGTAACCCCTCCGTATCACGCCCCAAGTTGTCAGTATTTACCCCGGCTTCCCGTAAGGTATCGCTTAATTCCTGTAACCTTTCCTCTTCCCTTGCCGTTGCGTCCTCGGCTTTCTGCAAGGCTCTTTCATTTGCCTGTAACTGCCGTGTGAGTTCCGGCGTTGCCTGCCCGGTTTCCTCGATTTCCCTTGTAAGCCGTTCATGCTCCGCCTGCAACTCATTTACCCTTGCCCTGCTTTTGGCTACTGCGTTCTGCTGCTTCTGATAGGCGGATACGTCCTTTAATTTCTGGTCCGCACTCCGTAAATCATTTTGCAGGGCGTTCATGGTCTTAGACGCATTTTTAAAGGATTGCGAAAAGTTCGGCCCCAGTCTTGCGGTCAACTGAAATAGTAACTCAAACTGTTTAGCTGCTGCCACTTCCCGCTCCTTTCTTCTGCTCTTCGACAATCTCGTTATACTCGGCAATCCAAGAATCTAATTCCCTTGGTGTCCGGCTCAACCAAAACTCTAACCCGGTATGCGTTTCCTTGGATAACAGTAGGCTATTTCGTTTAAACCATTTGATAGGATTCTGCCTTAGAATCCCGTGCTTATTAAAAAATCCCTGCTCTTATTCTTGATTTTCCCAAAATCACGGATAGGCATATGAGCGATAACATCACTTCCTACCCCTGCTGCCTTTGCTGCCAAGCGGTAAAGGAATGAGGTTGAAATTTCCGGGGATAAGGCGTATTCCCCGACCGCTGCCATTTCGTTTTCAATAGCTACAAGGTCGTCGCCTATCAGTTTTTCAAAGTCGAAAACCAGTTTTGTATAGGTCTTATCCTCGAATGTGTACGGCTTCGTAAACTCATGCACATACGCCCCCTCCGGCGTGTCCGAATCGGTCACAACTTTAACCGCTTCCTTTGTTTCCTCTGCTGCCTGCCCGTTTTCTGTTTTCTTAATATCTTCCATTGTTCAATCCTCCATAATCTGATTTTAGGCAGGAAAAAAGCACGGCTTCCCGTGCTTACTTTCCAAGTGCCTTTCTTACGTCCGCCAAATAGTCCTTTCCGTTCACAAAATAGATATAATTCAGCGGGTCAATTTCAAGCATTTTCTTACCGTCAATGTATGTAGCATAGTATGAGGTCGCATATTCCCCGCTTACCTCCGCTGCACTCGCCGTAGCCACCTTTCCGGGGTTAAGTTTCTTGGGTGTCAATACCAAAATGTGCTTAACACTCACTACTTCCGTTGTGCCTTTTACGGTATCTTTCTGCTGCTGTGCTGCCCTTAAATCAATATTGTGCTGTCTAGGCTCATTTAATTTAATGGCGTTCTTTGTTACGGTTCTGAAATTGAAAGTGGTTGTCATTGCTTCGATTGCACCCAATATAACGGATTCAATCTTACCGCCAATGCCTGCCCCGCTGATTTCCTCGGTAATGTTGGAAATTTCGGGTAACGCCACCTCCGACAACCCCATATACTCGGTTGCGTCCTCATACACCGCAAACCCTATTACGGTTTCGTCAATCTTTGGCATATCCTCTTACCTCCTTATGCTGCAAATAGATTTTCAAGGTAACTTACGTCATACTCAAGGACAAAATCAAGTTCCTTTGCAGGACTAGGCGGAGTAAGGTAAATGTGGAAATGAGCGATACCCGCCATTAAATCCGTGTCGGTATTCTCTTCCTCCAAAAACTCAATACGCCCTCCTAAAATTACCTCTTCCGCCATTAACCCGTTAAGCCAAAGGTTAAGGCTCTGTACCACGGATTCTATCAAGCGTCTGTTTAATTTCCTGTCAACCTTATTCCACACGGACAGGATAACGGAATTTGCCACCCAACCAAACATACGGCTTACGCAATAGAAATAATCCGTCACGTCCGTATTGGCAGGATAGCAGGCGGTTTCATTCCCCCAAGACACATAACCGCCCATGAGGTTTAACCCGGTTATGATACCCTGTGAGTTGAGGTAGTTCGCCTTGGTAAGGTCTAACAGTACCTCCGTTCCGTCCGCTAACGCCATGCCGTCAATCTGCAAAGTCTTATTGCTTGCCGATTCACACGGCGTACCCTTTCCCAAGTCCTCGTTAGCGTCCGTTGCCGACATACTCCCGGCAAGGTGTGTAGAATAATGGTACAGTTTTCCCCCAAGTGTCAGCATGGGCCACGCCAACAACTCGGACGGCTGCGTAATGTTGTTTTTATTCTTCCACTCCACCGCTTCCGTGTATGTCGTGGCTTCCGTTGTATCAACGTCAATAATCGCTTTCCCCACAAACAAGCCGTTGATATTCTCCGCCTTGGCTGCCATTATTGCAGCTACCTCACTGTCATGTGAAAAATTGGGGGCAAGGAAAAGCGTAGGGATAACCCGGTATTTCGGGAAAACGGAATCCACCAACTCAAAACCTTTCGATTTCTTCGTTGCGGTATCGTATCCGCCGATAATGTCCGCTTTTGTAACCTTGGACGGGTCCACGGCATTAAACTTGATATTGAGTTTAGCGGTGTCGGACGTAATTTTCCCACCCTCGATACGCTCCAAGCGTAAAACGCCGTCCGTATAGATAAGGTCGTAATCAATCCCCCTGCCGTAATCCTCGGTCAACTCTTCCTCTCCGTTATACCCCCTCACAACCACGGAATCCGCCAACGCTTCAAACGGCAAATCCGTAACGCCTGCTGCCAAGGTCATATCCTCCGTGCTTTCCCCTGTCAAATGCTTTGCAGGGTCCAGGACATTTACCATAACAATAGGCCCATTCTGATAAAGCCGGAAACTTGCATAGATTTCCTCGCAAATATCGTATTTCTTCCAATCCTCGCTATATCCCATTGCCTGTACTGCTTCGGCGTAGGAATGTGCTAAAATCGGCTCGTTTACCGCACCTCCTACCGTATGGGCGGGGGCAGCACCTACGATAAAATGAATACTGCTGTCTGCGGTAATAGGCGTTGAAACTGTCGTAGCCTGCTTACTCGCTTTCGCTCCATGATAATAAGCCATTCTTAACCCTCCTTATTCCTGCTTGACAGGCTCAAAACGTCATTGTAATACTTGTTAAGTAATGTGCCTGCCTTTCTTACCTTTGCCTTGTTTACTGCAAGGCTTTCCGTTGCCACGATAAGCAACCTTACCTGTGGAATCTTTTCCAAAGTGTCCTTTAAATGCTCTTCGACACTCTCACGGCTCCCGGAAAATATGGTATTCTCCACTAAGCCGGTCCTTGTGGTCGGTCCGATATAGATAAATCTACCCTCTGTGGCTTCCGTATTTGCCGTTTCCTGCCCCTTTTCTGCTTTATGGGTAGG
Source organism: uncultured Kineothrix sp. (assembly GCA_910588855.1). Lineage (GTDB taxonomy): Bacteria > Bacillota > Clostridia > Lachnospirales > Lachnospiraceae > Kineothrix. The sequence goes on from CAJUSR010000001.1 coordinate 138,485, forward strand.
ATTTACCGCCTTTTCATTTTTAACCGCCTTTTCGGCTGTTGTACGCTTTCCTGCTGCCATTCCGGCTACCTCCTTACTCCAAATACTGCCTTACGTTCCTTTCCGCTTTCTGCATTTCCCAAATAGTCATCATTTCCCCAATCTGGTATACCTCCAAATCATCATCATACAAAATTGATTCAATCGGCTTTTGGCAGGAATAGCGGTTGTCTATTACAACGTCTTCCAATAGCTTCGTTTCAATCCTCGTAAGAAGATTCAGACATTGTATATAATTTTCCTGCTTATCCTCGGAAAAGGTCACGCAAATAATACGCACCCTGCATACGCTTTCTTCATCATCCGTTTTCTTTGTGAGAAGTTTTAAGAGTATGTAGGGTGCTGCTTTTTTCTCCGCTTCCTTGTCGGGCAGATTGCCTATAAAAGTTTTTGGCGGTCGCTCTCCTGCTTCGGTCCCATTTTCCGGGACCCTTGCGACCAACAACATATCCTTTGTGATTTCCTCGCAATATGCTTTCAAGGATTCCAATAATTCCAACGGTGTCATTATCAACCTCCGCCCTTATTCAATAACCTTTCTATTTCGTGGTCTATCCTTTGGTTTATTACCTCGTTTACTCTTTCTTCCACGGTCTGCATAACTTCATCATTGCCGACCATCTGCGGTACTGCCGGGGATAACAATTCTTTCAGCTTTTCCGTGTGCTTGTTTTGACCGCTTCCACGGCTTGCCGAATATTCCCCCTGTTTCCTCTCAAAAATACCAATATGCCCCGATTTCATTTGTTGCACGAAAACATTGTTTTCCCTGCCAAACTTTACAAGGCTGCTTGCTTTCAATACCGCTGCGCTTGGGGTTTTTTTCCGTTTCGGCGTGTTTGGGGATACTTTGAATCTGATAAGCGGTATCACTCCGCCGGAATACTCAATACTCCCTACGATTCCGTCGCCCCCTTGGCTTACGCTGTTATACTTCATATGCCCCCGGCTGTTAAAATCCCCTGCCGATATGTGGTAAGTCTGCCTAACCGCTTTTCCCGCTGCCGTCTTGCCTGCCATTAACCCCCTTGTCAATGCAGGCTTTAATACCTTTTTGTCTGCATTTTCAACCCCTGCAAGTATGGCGTGTATCCTGTTTATGGTCTGTTCTGATACTTCAATCATTACTCGTCAAACCTTTCCAAGTCTATGATTAACTCGTTATACTCGTTTAGAACGCTTTCCACCGTGAAAAGTTCGTTTTCAAGGTAAAACCTTGCCCCCTGCCTTGGCTCTTTCCCCATATCGCTTAAACGGACCCGGATAACCGTATACCTCCCATAAATACCCTCTGCATGGTCGCCCCCTGCTGCATTTCGTTCCTCTGTTTTCTCTGAATCGAATATAACAGGAATATTTTTTACGATACCGTCATACTTGACCCGTTTGACCTGTGCAAATTCCTCCGCATTGTAAAAGGTTGTATCCAAATCCTTATCAAGCATTTCCTTAAAATTCTTCATAGGTTGCCACCGCCTTTAGCAGACGGTAGCAATAAACCAAGAATCCACCTCATGCGGTACACAAAGAGGGGCAGCGGACAACTGCAAGAATCGCCGTGCCGGTCGCCTTTCTACCCACTGTTCGGGGATTCTTGACCCCTCGACAACCGCAATCGTCTTTCCTGCTTCATCCACGATACCGACCGCCCCATAGTACATTGAATAATTGGCTTCCGTGGATAACAGGGCAACCATGTTAGTAGGAACTAACGGCTTATTTTCCGGCTTTTCCTTATTCGTCCAATCATCTAAGAACCATTCATTGTAGGAATAAATATCTAACCCCTCTCCTTGTATAGTCCCTATGTAGGTAACGCCGTTTGGCAGTTCCCTCGGCTTAATAACCGCAAGGTCGTAGCGTTCAACGTCAAGCAGTTTCTGTACTTCCTCGTCCATGATGAACGCTTCCAAGGCTTCATCTCCCATAATGCACATATTACAATTTACAAAGCCTGTTTTCTGCACCTGCTTACGCCATGCCTTTAACTGTGCAATCTTACCGCCTTTTTTGGTTTTCCAATTCTCGGTAGATTTCAGTGTTACTTTATTAGTAAACTGAAAATCAATTTCCTCCTGTATCGCCTTTCCGTTTTTATCAAGAATCGGAATTTTCCCCGTAAATAAGGACTGGCAGCACATCCATTCTTCCCTGCGTGTAATCGTTTCGTCCAATTTTGCAAAATCACGCTGCATTTTCTCAACAGCCCTCTGATTAGGAGATTTACCGTTGTAAAGGCTCTCGCCGGGTGTCCGCTTCAAAATATCATCCACGGTCGTAACTGTGTTCGGTGCTACAAGGGGCGGTTCGTATGTGTTGGTCTGATAACCCTCATTGTCGATTGTTGCCCCTCCAATTTTTCTATGTACGAAAGGTGCTAACTGCCGATTTCCCTTTACAAAGTCAACATCTACTTTCTGCGTATCGAATGTTTCGGTATTGCGGAAAAAGGTTGACTTGATGAAAGTATGCACTTTTGGCATACGCTCCACTAATTTCCCCATTGTCCGGGGGTCGTAAATGCTGATTGCCATAATTTTTTATCTCCTTTTCTACTCTTATTCTGTCGGGTTCTCCCCTGCACCTCCGCTTGTGACTGCTGCGTTTTCCGTATCCACTAAGAAGATACACAACTTTCTAAACGGTGCTTTAAAATCCGCTGCCGTAGTTCCTGCGGGTACTTCGATTGAATCCCCGAAAAATTCCCCCGTAAGATAGATTACTACCTCCTGCCCTGCGTCTGCGTTCTCCGCTGCCAATCCGTAGACATTTGCCACCGTATCAGACGTGACGGCTTTTAACTTTCCATCCGTGCCAAGCACAACGGGCATAAGTTCTAAGATTGTTTCGCCCTCTGCCACTGTGCCCGAATCGGTCACAACGGGGTAATCCCCTGCGTGTACCATTTTGGGGTTGTAACTTCCCAACAACTCTTTTCCTGCTGCCATCTTTCTTTACCTCCTGCCGTTATTTTGTTTCCGGGTATAACTTGTCGATAAGGTCGCCGTAAGGGTCCTCTTCCTCGCCGTTATGCCCTTTGTTCGGTGCTGGTGTAACGTCCTTTACGCCGGAATCGTTTATATCGTCCTCACGGTCATTCAAAAACGACTTGCCCGCCTTTTTCTGTGCTGCCACAATCTGCATAGCAAACGCTTCTGCACTTACAGGCTCTTCATATTTTGCCTTATTTGCCATATCCTCGAATCCGGGCAAGGTAATTTCATCAATCGCCTTTATTCTTGCCCTCTCTGCGTCCACGGCTGCGGTCTGATCTGCCCCGCCCATGCCTGCCATAATCTCATTTTTATAGGCATTGGCTACCTCCGGGTGGTCTTTTTTCAACTCTTCCAATGTCATTTTTTTATCCTCCTTGCTGTTTTCTGCATTGGGTTTATTATTATGGCTATTGGCATAGCCTAATAATCCTTTTGGCACGGTATGGAATCCGCTAATACTGATAGGTATTGAATTTACAATTACCCTTTCTGCGTCCTCTACCTCCGTTTGTACCTCTGTAAACATAACTGCGGTACAAAATCCGGCTTCTACTGCTTCCTGCCCTGTGTACCATGTTTCATCTGTCATAAGGCTTTTTATTTCTTCCTCGGACTTATCCGATACCGTCATATAACAATTAACGATTGATTGTTTTATGGTTTCCAGTTCATCCGCTATCTTTTTCAGTTCGTCCGCCTTGTAATACCCTAATACGCCTGCTGCCGGGTCGTGTATCATAAAGATACCGCCTACCGATATTTCGATTGTATCGCCCGCCATAGCTATAATTGTGGCTGCTGACGCACACCAACCGTCAATCTTGACCGTTATTTTTGCCTTATGCTCTTTTAACCGGGTGTAAATGGCTACCGCTGCGAAAACGTCGCCACCTCCCGAATTGATACGCACGGTAATTTCTTCAACCGCCCCCAAGGTTTTAAGGTCGTTGTTAAATTCCGCCGGGGTTATCTCGTCCCCGTACCAAGAATAATCCGATATTTCGCCATATAAGAGAAGTTCGGCAGTGTTCCCCTCTTGGCTTGCCACAAAATCCCAAAACCTGTGTATCTCGCTTTTATTCCTCGGTTTCTTCCTCTTCTGTGTCCTGTCTGTCTGCGTCTTTGTCGGGGTCTGATTCCATATCCCTGTTATCCGCATTGGCTTCCTGTCGTTTCTGCCCTGCATTTCCCCTAACCTCCTTTAACAATTCTTCCTCACGCTTACGCTGTTTTATATTCCTGTAAAAGTCCGTGCCTGTAAGTTCCGCCGTTTCCCTCTGCCGTGTAGAAAAACCGCCCTCTACCCTCAATTCCGCTGCTTCAACCTCCTTTTTCGGGTCTAACTGCCTCATGCCTGGACCGTTCCACTCTGCGGTACAGTATGCGTGTTTTATAATCGGGTCATTGAAAAAGCCGGGGGCGTTTACCCTGCCTTTCGCCACGGCTTCGCTCAACCATTCCTCATAGATTGGTTGGCAGAAGTCCGCCACAAACCACGCCCGGTACATTTTGATAACCTCGAAAAATTCCAATATGGCGGCCCTTGACGCTGAATAATTGTTACTAAATGCCATAATGAGGATTTCGTAAGGTATCTCCAATGCTGCCCCAATCTGCTTAATTACCGCCATTACAAAGGGGTCAAAGTTCGGGTTGGGTCTGCCCGGATTTACCATATTTGCCTTTTCTCCCTCTCCAAGGTCAATTACCGCTCCGGGGGCAAGTTCTATACTGCCCTCGTCCTCTGCGTCTACTTGCATATCTTCCGGCACGGATTCCCCAAGCGGTATATCATCACTCGCCCCCTCCTTTTCAATGAATACCGTAAACAGTCCATTGATAACGGCTGCTAATACCTCTGCGTCCGTATACCGTCCAAGCTGCTTTATGGTTTCAATAACAGGGGATAAAAAAGGAACGCCCCGGACTTGCCCGATACGCTCCCGATTCATAACGTGTATTGCGTTCCTCCTGCCTGTTTTCTCTCCAAACGCCTTTACCTTTACCCACTCCCTCGGCTGCCTGTCTTGGAATGATAGGGGGTGGAATTTTGAGATATGATAGGCTACCACTTCCCCGGCACTGTTTTTTTCTACACCCTCACAAAATAAAGGATTTACCCTCTCTGCGTCCGGGGTGCTTACCCTGTCAGCTTCCACAAGTTCAATCCTTAAATCGTAAATACTCCCGATTCTCTTTGTGGTTGTCATAAGTGCAAAGGAATCCCCACTAAGCAGGGCATTAAGTAACGCCAACTGTTGCAACTGATAAAAATTATCTATCCGCTCAATATCGCAATTTTCAGATTCCGCCCAATGTGCAAACTCCCTTTCTATCGTTTCCTCTAATTCCCTTGCTTCCTCCTGCGTTATCCCTAAAAATTCCTCGTTGATTGTGCTTTTAAGGTGCAACCCCGTACCTACGGCATTTGTCCTAAGCCGTTTTACCGCCCCTGTGGCAATGTTTGACCCTCCGCAATATAAATCCCTGCTCCTCTGTCGTAACGTGTCTACATGCTCTTCTATGTCCTCTCTGTGGCTTCCTCCGCCGTGCGTCCACCCTATAACGGCTTTCTTGGTAGAATTTGCCCCATAATTCCCATATCCGCTATTGATTAGGCTTAACCTCTGCCTTGCAACCTCCCTTTTCAATGCCCTTTCGGGGGAAATTGCATTTATTGCCCTATCAAACCAATTCACAACGCCCTTACCTCCTTTCCGTGCTACAAAATCCTGATTCCGTGTTGCAATCTTTTACACGAAAAAAGCACCTTGAAAACGCCCATGCGTTTCCTTTGGTGCTTTTGCTATTTTATATAATATCATAAAAAATCGGGCAATGGCGGGCAATCTTTTATTTTCTTTCCTCGTAGGTGTAAACCCCCGAATTATCGGGCGTTATATCCCCTATTACCTCTTCTGTCCTGCCCTCATTATCTATTTTCCCATACTCCGCTACGTTTTCCATTGAGCCTACAAAACAAATCCCCGTGCCGTCATTGCAGACAATCGTAAACCAATTATAACCGCTGTCCTTTACTACGGTATCCGCAAATTCCTTAAAATCTTCCTGCGTGACGTTCTGCAGGTCCTCCTTGCTGATTTCAATATAGGCTCTTTCCCCTATTTCTTCCGTTCCGCTTCCGTTCATTACCTCCGCCGTCTTTACCTTCGCCTGCGTCAGAGGGTTTTTATGTACCGCCGGGTAAATCTGCTCTGTACCCTGCATTACCGTATCTACGGCATTGTCCTTTAAGGTCACTTCCAACTGTAATAAGCCGGCCCATACTGTATAGGCGTTATCGCCGTTTCCCTTGAAAACATACTGCGTCTTTTCATCTACGCCACATTCCGTAACAAGGATAGTAAATACGCTATCCGCTTCCTCCTGTGACAATCCCATAGTGCTTTTTATGGTCCCTATGGAATCCTCGTAAAACTCGTACTCCGCTTTCAGATTTTCGGATAAGTCAGAAGTGTTTACCCCCCCCCCGAACAAGCGTTCAGTGTCAGCATTACGGCGGTGGCGACCGCCAAAACAGAAAACTTTTTCATGTCCTTATTACCTCCTAAAAATTTTTCTCCATTATACCACGTCCGCCCTATGATGTCTTTAGGATTTAAAAATTTTATAAATCCCTCGGCACAATCCTATACACCCTATTCCTCCCTTTATTCTTGGCTACATTCTCCAATGCAGATACCTTATTGCTCCAATACTCTATCTGCCTGCGTATTTCGCCCAAATTTGCCCTTGTAAAAGATTTACCGCCTATTGTATAGGCTTGGTTGATTGCAACCTCTGTTTCGGCTTTTAGCCACGTTTCCAAGTGCTTCTTTGCTATTTCTAATGTGATTGCTGCCATTATGTAATACCTCCGCTTCTATTCCCTCGCCGTCTGCCTCTTTTTGGCGGTGTCTGTGTACTGTTTCCTGCTGCCTTTTTGGGTTGCTCCTTTAGGGTCAATCCCGTTATTTCTATTGCTGCCTGTGCATAGTTACGGCAATCTAAAGGTTCATTCCGTTTCGTTTCCCCCGTCAGTTCCCAAACAAAATACGGTCTGCCTTTCTTGTATCGTAATACCTGTTTTTCTGCCGTCAATCCCTTAAAATAATCCTCGTCATATCCTCGGATATATCCGTTTTCATCTTTCGGAAAGTGACAGTATCCCGGTCCCTCTTCCTCAATCTGTAACCTCTGTAATAACAAAGACTTCCCGGTATCTACCCCTAGCGTGAATAGATACGCCTGCTCTCTGTTATTCTTTGACGGCTTCGGGATATACGGGCGGTCTGTGCCGTCCTTTCCCTTTATGGCAAATATTTTCCTTGCCGTCCGTGCCTTGCAGAATCGGTAGACCTTATTTGTAAAATGTCCGCCGGAATCCATGCAGGCACACACAATACGCAATTCTGTACCGTCCGCTTTCTTGAATTTCTGCAATAGAAATTCATCAAGATTTTTCCATATCTCGGCTTGTTTCAAATCTCCGTATATCCTCTTGTAGACTATTCCGTAAGATTCATGCCCCACGCCCCAACCGACAACCTCAATTTCAAATCTATCGTCCTGCGTGTCAATCCCTGCCGTTATCGCTATGACCTCTTCCGGCACTTCGCAACGGTATTTCTCACGCCGTTTTAACAAATCCTCTTTGTTGGCACTTTCGCCCTCTTCCTCCCAAGTCTGCCCCAACTCGGTATTGACCCAAGATTTCATCAGCTCCACATTGCCTTTTTTTAGTGCCTGATCCGCTTCGATAAATCCTTTTATAATCTTTTCCCAACCAAAGAACGTAGACGCTAAAGAATTGAAATGAAAACCCCTCACTTTTCGGTTAGGGTACTTGGCTACATATTTCCCCTCGTTAAAATGGTCTTTCCATTCAATTTCGGAATGGATACAACCGCACTTTGCACAAGCGTATGTAATGCTTTGTACTTCCCCGTCTGCGTCAACCGTGTATGTAAGGTTTCCCCATTCCAACGGCTGCAACTCTCCGCAACTCGGACAAGGTACATTCCATTCCTCCATTGTGGAATGTTCGTACTCCATTTCAATACGTGATACGCCTTTTATGGTAGGAGTGCTTGTGTCTACCTCCTTACGATTCCAGTATGTCGTTAAACGCTTCCCCGCAAGTATCAGAGGGTCCCCCTCCGCCCCTGCGGTCGGCGGGTATGCGTCTATTTCGTCCGCAAGCAGGACACGGATAGGACGGCTTCTAAGTTCTGTCGGGGAATTTGCCCCGGTCATTGTGATACGTCCGCCAGGAAACGCCTTTTTAAATATCGTGTTTCCGCTTGTCCTGCTCTTCTCGTTTATCTTATCCCTTAAAGCCGGGGTATCCCTTACCATTGGCATAAGCCTATCTTTACTCATGGTTTCCGCAAGCGATAATGTCGGCTGCATACATAGCATTGTGCAAGGGTCATAGTGCATATAATAGCCTATGGTATTAAGCAGAAAAGCGTCTGTTTTCCCCATTTGTGCAGCACTCATTACCACGACCTTTTCAATGGATATATCTGTTATAGCGTCCATGATTTCCCGTTGCCACGGTGCTTTTGACGTATCCCAACGTCCGCCCTTGCTACCGGATTCAGAGGAAAGACGGCGGTATTTGTCCGCCCATTGGGATAATGTAAGGTCGGGCGGTGGCTCTAATACCTTAAATATCCGATTGAAAAGGTCAATCGTTTCCCTCTTCATCTTCTTTTATTTCCTCCTTAAATACTTCCTCAAAATTTGACAACTCGGCTAATGTTTCCTTTATCCTGCCGTTTAGGTATACAAATATTTTCGCTTTGTCTGTCATGGTTGCCAACTTCTCGGCTTCCTCTGCCGGAATCGCACTTAAACGGCTTTTAAAATTTATCAGAGTGGCGGACATTATTTTTTCTATGTCCTCCGCCTTGTGCAACTCCCCTTTCTTTACCGACAAGTCCAATTCCTCATTAAGCCTTTTTGCCTTTGTCAGCTTTGCCCGCTCTTCGTTAAGGTCTATATTTTCTTCGTTCTCCGGGTTGCGGTCCCTCAAATACCTTATGTAAGCGTGTGTTGCTTCCACCAACGAATACAAACCGCCCTGCTTGGTCTGCAAGATTCCCTTTTCCGTCAACCTCTGCACATTCTTAGGGGTCATATCTAGGAATTTTGCCACCGCATTTTTATCATAGAGTTTCAAAATCCTACCCCCTTAAAAAAATTTCCGGAATTTTGGAAGTCGATTTTTCCGCCCGGAATCTAGGCAAGTCTTGGGGTCACGGCACCCGCAAGGCTTTCCGCCCCGTCACAGTACCTTTTGCCCTCCGCCTGCTGCCCCGGCGTTGCTTCTTTCCTGCTGATTATTCTATATTGCATAATCCCTCTTCGTCCTCGGTGTATGTGTCGTCTATCTCCCCTGTGTCCGGGTCTACCTCATACTCTCCGCTTATCTTCTGCTTCATCAGTGCATACCGCTTCTCTTCCAGTGAGATACGGCGTTGCTCTAACTCATAGGACTTAATGGAATCCAATAGCTTTATAATGCGTCCGTGTATCTTGTTTAGTTCTGCTTCTAATTTCATTGACCTATCAAAGGCAGATGATTTTATTGTTGTTTCCATAGCCACATCAAGGGCAGGCTTCTTTCCCTCCCCCTCTTCCCCTGTGTATTTCCCGTATGGGTCGCCACCCTCATTATCTGCCTTTTTCGGGGTACGCATTTCCACGACCTTATCTGTGTATAACTGCCCCGTATCGTCATTGTTAAGGCTGTTTATACGCTTCTTTAGGTCGTTTTCCTTGGCTATAAGGGTCTGCAATTCTCTTAACATATTATCCGCCGTATCAAGGGTAATGGATTCTATGAGGGTCTTTTCTTCCTCTGTCAATTCGTCAAAATAGACCGTAGAATATGCCCCGTGGGTTTCTGCGTTTTTATTCCTCGGCGGGGCCCCGTGACCTTTGGCGTTTTGGTTGCCTTTCTGTCCGCCCTTTTTCTTTGGCTTATTTTCAAGTGCGTCTTTCCACTTGTCTATACATTTCCATTTGCGGACCTTTGCAGAATCCACGCCCAAGGCTTCCGCTATTTCCGGGTTGCTCATTAAACCCTCGGAATCTAAAAAAAGCTGCTTTGCCTTTTCCCTATTTTCGTCCTTTTGTCGTGCCACGGCAAAACCTCCTTTCGTTTGTTTATCCATTTTCCGCCGTTCCATTCCCTTAGAATCATCACATTTTTTCAGAATTTCAAAAATGCAACGTCAAAGGGCAGCAGGATTTTAATTCTATCCCTGCTGCCCCTGCGGTATTTTACTTTTGCATTATATCACAAAAAATCGGGCAATGGCGGGCAATCTTTACTTGATGATTTCGCCTATAATTTTGCTTCGTGAAATATTCCTATTCCTTGCAAATTTTCCGCCCAAGGCTTCCAAGGCAACGCACCTTATATTTTTACTCTGCCTTACACTGTAACTAATTTGTTCCGCTATGCGTTCCCATTTTTGACCTTTTATGTAGAATCCGCTGATAATGGTTTTATGTATCGGCGTAAGTGCTGAAATTTCCTTGAAAATCTCCGTCCTAAGTTTTTTCAACTCCTTAATCCTCTTTTTCAGAGTGTCGATACTTTCCCTTGTGTCAGTTTCCGCCAATTTGACGGCAAGTAGAGCCGTAGAATCGGATAGAGTGCTACCGTGTGGCATACCGTCATAGACAACGGCCCCAAGTGGATTATACCCGGCTTCGTACTGCTCTAGCCACTCACTCGCCACCTTTATATCAAGGTCAACATATCTGTAAAACTTTAAGATTGCTTCCACTTCCAAATTTTTCATAATTGCATATCCTTTCTTTTATGGCGGTCTGTATTTCTCATGCCATTTGATACTTGCTACCGCTTTTCTTGGCTTTCCTGCCTTAATCCTGTTGCCGTGCCGTGTCCTCCTGCCCTTGCAGGATTCGCAAATATCTTGTGATACTTCCAACAATCCGCCTATTTCCTCTGCAAGGTCTTTTAGGCTTGCCAATGTATCATCAAAGGATTGCATTAACTGATTCAGCAAATCGCACGTTTCACTTACTGTTTTACTGCCTATGGCAGACAGAGTAAATATAGCTGTTTCTAATGCCGTTCCTACCCTGCTGCCACCGTAATATATGATTCCCTCCCTATATTCGATACAGTCCATACTGCACCGCCTAACTCTGTAAATACTGCTGATACTCTTTTGTCTTGCCCGATACCCAAACAGATAAAGCGTTGGTTACTTTGTTTTCCCATTCTGCCGGACAAGGCATATTCCCTTTGTTTGCTTCCAGTACAGACGCTACGACCGCCCTAACCTCTTTTCCGATAAGCGTATATTGACCCATACCGTACTTTTTAGCAATCCATTCCGTGAAACTTAATCCTTTTTCCTGTACCTCCGGCACATAATCCGGGTAATCGCTCATATCCTGCTGCCCTGGCAAAGGCTTTTCTTCCTCCTGCGGGTCAACTGCTGCCGTTGGCTCATTCATTCCGTTAAATGCTTCCTCTGTTTCTTCCTGTACCTCTTCCGTGGAATCGTCATAAACCAAATCGCCGTTTTCAATCATCAACGCTACAATCCCTGCAAGGTCGGCGTACTCAATCAAATAATTCTGCCATTCCTCATTGATAATCGTTATCCCCTCTGCTGCAAACCTATATACAAAATGCCTGCCGTCCTCCAAGTTGATTTTTGAGCCTTTGAAAGTCCTTTCAAAATGCTTTCTAAGCATTTTTTCTATTCCCTCCAAATTATCCTTTACCTTGAAAATATCCCGGTTAATTTCTCCCTTTATAGCGTCCGTGATAGCCATTTGCACACGTTCTACCTGTTCGTCCGTGATTTCCGCTTTCTGCTCCTGCTTCACGTCCTTAATGTGCATTTCCCCTTTTTCTTCGTACTGCTGATAGGCTTTTGCCTGCCCCTCCCCGTCAAGCCTGCTAAGTTCATGGGCGGTAGAAATGCCGATATTGCCTTTTTCCAACTCCTGCTTAAATTCCGGGGATAAATTGTTTTCTATGGCTTCCATTCTTCCAATCTGCGTAGTGGACGTGTTAAGCATTTGTGCCACGATTTCACGGATACGCCCCATTCTTACCCGCTCTTCTTTCGGCTTATCCCTGTTTTCCTCCGTCAACGCCTTTTTATACTCGGTAAGAAGTTCCTTTAACTGCTTTGCCTGCTGCACCTTTTCCCAATCGGTCAATTCCCTTGCGGTGGCATTGGTAAGAATAAGGCTCAACTTATCCTTTATGGTGTCGGATTCATGCTTGATACGGCACGGCACTTTTCTATACTCTTCCTTGCCCTCCCCTATCAGTTTCAACGCTGCCAATCTCCGGCGGTGTCCTGCGATAACCTCATACTTTCCGTGTGCTTCCGGCTTGACAACCAAATTCTGCTCGATACCGCCCGACAACTCGATAGCGTCCGCCAACTCGTTTATTCCCTCGGTTGCGTAGAAATTATCCTTACTCGGCATTAAGTCCTCTACGTCAAGCATTACAACCTCAAAACCGTTTTCCTGCCCCTCTGCCGGTCCCTGCTCTGCTACCGCTGTTTCCTGCTTCTGTCCTGCTGCCCCTTTGCTCTTTCCGTTCAGCAAACTATTAAGGTCAAATCCTGCCATTTCCAAATCCTCTCTTTCTTGTTTTTTTCAGTGTCCGAATCGGTCACATTCTTTTATTCAATACCCGCTTCTCTCATTTCTCTTTTTATCTGCTCTATTTCTCTATGCGACTGTTTCCACTTGGATATGTACCCCTCGCACTCTTCCGTATCTCTTAATTTTGAGATTTTGCAACCGCCCGTATGAAAACGCATATTTTCCATATGTTTTTTACAATTCGTGTTATTGCAACGGTTATCGCAAAACGTAGGGTAGTTGTCTGTATTCACAATAATAATAGGTCTACGCTCCATACTCTCCCTCCTAACAAATTTCAACGTCCGGCACTTGGATATATACTATAATCGCTTCTTGCCAATCCAAAGAATCAACCTTTGCCCTCATTAGCGGTAAGGCTTCCTCGTCCGGCAACTCTTCATCTATGCCACATTCCGCATAATCAAAATACTTTTCAAAAATATCCACCGTATCAGGCTTCCCCTCTTCGTAGAAAATAACGCCGTAATCCTCATGCACGATATATTTATCAATAAGGCAGTTTCCCCAACTTCCCATCCAATAGCAACAACCATCATCTGCCACAATCTCGCTATCTACCATTGCCACTATTGGCAGGTCCGGGCATTTCTTTATCAACTCAAATAACTCTTTGAGGTTTTCCGTCTGTTTCTCTATCTGTTTCTTTGCACGGTAGATACTCTTTTTAAGTTCCGCCCTCTGCTCTCTGGGTTTCTTTAAATCTTCTAAGTTTACAAGCATTACCTATACTCCTTTCCTGTTTCCTTATCCTTTAAGACGATACGCCCGACCAATTCAAACCCGGCAAGGCTGATTATCTGCTTTAGCATTGTGATAAGCGTACTCACGGCTTCGTTATGCTCTTTCCGCCTTTCCTCTTTCTGTACCTCATGTATTGCCATTCCTGCGGTCGGGTCGGGGTATCCCTCTGTATTTTTGTATCCTCCCATGCTATACCTCCAAATACTCACGCACAAACGCCTTATAATCCCTTGCGGCCCCGGAACGTGGGGAATACTCCATAAGGCTTTCATTTGTAAAAGTAACCTCGTCCGCCTTTTCCGTCCTGCGGATATGCGTTTTAAATACCGGGTAACGCTGATTCTGCAACCATTCCTCCCCCTGCCTGCATACGTCACGGTTATAGAACATTGTCACAAGGCAACCCCTCAATTTCAGTTTCGGGTTAAGCTGCTTGGCGTTGTTTATCTGCTCTTCCAGTTCGTCCATGCCGTCAAATGCGTACCCGTCAATCTTAATCGGTATAATAACCTCGTCCGCTGCCACAAGGGCGTTTATAACGGAAATATTTATATCCGGCGGACAATCAATAATGCAATAATCATACTCGCCCTTTACCTTTTCCAATTCCTCGGCTAATATAGTTGCCTGCTGCCGTTCCTCGTCCTTAATTACCATAAGGTTAGCAGTCAAAAGGTGCATATTTGCAGGAATCGCCTTTAACCGCTCCGTGTTCGTTTCCTGCGTCACGGATTCTATGCCCTGCTCCCCTGTCAGAATATCCGCAATGCTCGGCTTCTCATAACTCCATACACCGCAAGCCTTGGAAAGATTGCCCTGTTTGTCATTGTCAATAACCAATACTTTTTTACCGTAGTCCTTGGCTAAGATATGGGCCATATTTACCGTTGTTGTTGTCTTTGCACATCCGCCTTTCATGTTTATAACTGCAATAGTTTTCATTCTTCCTTACCTCCTGTTAATATTTTCTGCACTTCCACAAGGCTCTCTCTCAATCTCTATCAGTTCCCAAGATTCAAAGTTGCTTAACCATATATCCCATACCGTGCCGTCCTCACGGATAACAACCGCCTTATCTATAACCTTTTCCGGGGTCAGTATACGGCATATATGCCCTGCACACTGTTTTTCCTGCGTGTAACAATACGGCTCATTACCGCCCCTTTTCACTTTCCCGAAAGAAACGTAGGTATTCCCGTTTTCCGCCCCTCTTCGGTGGTAAAACGGCATATCCGCCACACGCATTTTTACCGTATTCCCTTTAATCAATGTCTTATCCTCCTTTTGGTATGCTTGCACACTTTATACAATCCCCAAGGCTTGCACTCTATAAAATGTGCAACCGCCTTTTCGTTTCGGTGGTCCCCTTATCATGGATTCCAACCGCCTTTCCGGCATTTGTGATAGGTGTTGCAATTTTTCACATTAAAAAATTACGAAAAACTTGTTGACCGTCTACACACTCTCTAGCTTGGTGTGCCCGCTGCTATTTTTTCACTCTATCCCTGCTACGGCTATTGGCTTGCCCTCGTCAGAAAACAGGTTGCCGACCTGTCTTGATAGCGGATAAACCGCTATTTCGGCTATTCAACCGTCCTTTTAATCTGAAATATCATACCTAAAGCACAATGTAAGAAGAAATCCTTTATTTCCTTTTCCTCTGCTTCGTAATCGGTGGCAACTATCAGAGTGCAATTACCCGCCCAATTACTCCAAGAAATATCAAAGTTCATGTAACTGTACCCCTGCAAGCTGTCCTTGATTGCTTTACATTCCCTTTCTGCAAAATATCCCAATTCCTCGAATGTATATTCTTTCTTCATATCCGGCTACCTCCGTTTGCTTTCCTTTGATGATTCCATTATATACTTATATAAGTATAAACACAACCCGGAAACATCCACAAATATACTTGTATAAGTATAGCCGTTCTTTGTGCAATCTGTATACTTATATAAGTATTTTAGATTTTCTTTGGATCTTCCCAAACTACATAGCCTGTGTTCTCTATTTCCGTGCTTTCTATCTCTTCATCTTCTGCCATATGTGCCTTGTCTTTGGCTTCCTCTAAAGAATCCGCTTCTATGACGCATTTTTTAAATAATGCGTATTCAACCTCATATTTCGCCATTGCGTATTACCCCCTTTTTAGCTTTTCCTCCAACTGCTGCCGTTTGTCTTTCAGATATTGCAGATATTCCCCATAGGTCATACTCTGCGGTACTATCCGCCTTTCCGCTTCCTTTGCCTGCTGCACCCTATCCCTCAATACCTCCGCCTTGGATACCCTCTTAGGCTCTTCCTGCTTCGGCGGTGTTTCTGCCTTTATCCCTAACCGCCTTGCCTGCCTGTTCGGTTTATATTTGTTGTATGTAACCTTATTGCTCTTCGGGAACTGCTGCCCCTTTTTCCTCCTGCTCTTCTTTGCCAATGCTACCGCTCCTTTCCAAATCCTCCACAATCTCCAATATGCTTTCCATGCACTCCTTTATGTTCGTGTCGGTCCCTGCCGTAATACTTAAAACGCTGCTAATCTGCTTCAACCGCTTTATCTGTCCGGGGTCAACCGCTGCCCTCTGCAAACATTCCGGGCAGACTTCCACGACCTCCAAGGCAGTCTTACCGCAAATGCTACATTTTTTCATATCCTCAACCCCTGCCCTAATCCTGCTGCTTCCCCACACGCCAACAAATAAGCCATTAACCATACAAACGCAAAGAATCCAACCGCAATAATCAATGATACAATAAGCAACTTGATTAAGAACGGCTTTAACTTCTCCCTGGCCCAATATCGAAACACGGTCTTATAAAATGCTTTCCTTTTCTCTTTCACTTTCTGATACCTCCGTCAATGCGTCTAAAATCCCCAAATACACCCTTTCCGCACAAAAGACACATATACTATTGCCTATCGCCCTATAACGTGCCGTATCGGCTATTTCCGTGCCGTCTGCACCGTATTTTGTCCAGTTATCCGGGTATCCCTGTAACCTCTCACACTCTACCGGGGTCAATCTGCGTATAACATAGATAACACGTTGTACCGCCTTTTTCAGAATATCCTTTATGCTTCTTGGCTTGCTAGGGGTATTCTCCTTTGTCCTGTGGTTCTCGGTTATGATTGTTTCCGACCCTCCGCTGGAATCCCCCCCTGCTGCCCTCAATGTACCGCTTACCTCTGTTTCCCTATATCCGCCGTATTGGTTTAATTCAAAGGTTTTTTTATCCGTGCGAACCACTAAAGGCGTATCGCCCCTTATTGTGCTGTTTTGGTCTGCCGTGAGTGTACCGCTTGTGTTACTCTCCCTGTATCCGTGGTGCTGATAGGCTTCGTAGAAAACGCTGTGTACGTCCGCCGTGGTAAGTGTCGGGCATGGTCCCCCGACTTCCCCAACGCCTAATCCGTTGCTTGCCTTATTCCGTGTCACTTCATCACGCAAAGGAATAACGCTTTTCTTTTCCATGAATACCGCCCCTCTGCCACCCGTCATAATGGTAGGTGCTTTTTCTTCCTCGAATCCTAACCCCTTGCCCTCTCCGCCTTGGTTATATGTAAAGCCTGCAACCGTCCGCCTTTCGTGCATTACGCAAGGTATTTGACCGCCTGCACTTCCCATATTCTGCAATAATGTAGGGGTCTTATCCTTGAAAGTCCTTACTACGCTGTCGGCGTGTGCAAAGTCTAACCCGATTATCTCCCCCCCCTGTTCTGCTATTTTCTGCTCTAAGGCTATCCGTAGATTCTCCGGCAACTTCCGCCCTTTCGCCTTTGCTCTTCGTATGATACCCAAGCAGGCTTTCGGACTTAAAAAGTATTTCTCCGGCACGTTGTCCTCCAAAATCTCCGACAAGGTAGATTCTCTTTCTACGTTGGGGTACTCCCCAAAATTGAGCGTCAAGCACTCTCCAAGCTGCGTCAACCTCTCCCCCTCTAACCATTCCTGCGGTTGCCCACCTGCCACTTGCAGGCATTGGAATACTGGCTTTTGTGACTTTTTCAAGCACGGCTCTAAAATCTGCTCCGTCTGCTGATGAAAAAGCACCGGGTACGTTCTCCCAAATAATGAAAGTTGGATATTTACCATTTGTTGCTAACCTCATTTCCTCTATGATTCTGATCGCTTCCATGAACAACCCGGAACGGTTGCCCTTTAACCCCTTTCTTTGCCCTGCTATGCTTAAATCTTGGCACGGACTCCCGAAAGAAATTATATCCACGGGTTGTATTTCGTCGCCTTTTAACTCTGTCACACTCCCAACGTGCATAACCTCCGGGAATCGGTAGCGTGTTATATCAATACAACTCGGTTCTATCTCTGCGGCCCATATCGGCGTTATCCTGCCCGTTAGCTGTGCTGCGTAACAGAAACCGCCGATACCGTCAAATAGGCTGCCTAGTGTCAATTCCTGCAATATTACCGCCCCTTTCTTTTCTTCTTTGCTTTCTGTTTCTCCCTATACTGCCTTAAATACTCTTCCTGCTCCCTGTCCTCTTCCTCTCTGTCTGCTTCTCGCTGCTGGTCCTGCCCGTCATTATCTGCCGTCCTGCTTAATGCGTGGACCCATAGGACAGATACAGAAACAATAATTATTAGCATAATAACGATTCCTGCTATCACTCCTGCCAATCCTCCAACTTTTTAACCCTCGCCTGCAAGTTTGCTATGGTTACTTTCATTTCCTCAATCTGATAGGGCAATACGTCCGTATTCTCAAACATATAGAGGACTTCAACCGCCCTATCGGTGCTTACCCCTGCTTTCAACCTCGGCTTTTTGGTCTTGGGGTCAACCTCCGTAAGCCTGCGGTTTTCATATTTCTTTCTGCTCTTCTTTTCCGGTCCAGGCATTGCCTTTTTCATCATGCCATAGCAGGGAATACAACCGCTCAACATCCTGTCAACTGCTGCCATAAGCCACCCCCTAAGATTCCAATATCTCGCCCATTTGATTTAAGAGGGATTCCGTTTTACCGACTGCTGCCGTCTTGCGAAAATATACCTTTCCCTCTTCCTCCTGTATCTTTTTCCAAAGAATCGGTATCAGAATCTTTGTAGAAAAAATCATGTGCGTTACGGTAGGTGCTTCTACGATACGGTCGCACATTTGTATGTAAATCTCTGCTGCCGTGGCGGTATCGACCCATTCCGGCGTTTCTTTCTTCGCCTGCTCGTATATGGGCGTTTTTCTGTATTTCTCCGCCAAGTCCATAATGATTTCTTTTGCACGGTCGGTAAAATCTACCGTTCCGTCCTCTGCTACCTCCGCAATTCCCAACAACTCAATAATCATATCCTTATCGCTCATGCCTGCCCCTCCGTAAATATCCCTGTGTCTATGTTCTGTAAGAAGTGTACCGCACCGTCAAACCTTACCTTGTATTCCTCTATATCATCCGCTTTCAAATACTGCCGTCCGTACATTTCTTTCATATCACGCCATACATTCCAAGGGATAAAGAAAAAATCATCTTGTATACTGATACAGACACCGCACAACGCCCCTAATCGGTTGTGCTTCTCCAATACGTCCATTTGCGTATCTGTAAGGACGTTCCGGGTTATTCTGTCTTTCCCGGTCCTCTTCGCTTCAAACATGATAGAACGACCGCCGTATAAGGTCCCTTGAAAGTCGGGTTGTGCGTGTGTGCTGAAACGCCCCGTAAATTCCCCCGTCCTATGGTTTTTGCTCGTCACACGGAACGGCTCCGGCGTTTTGTCTATCGTGGCTATGCCTTTCTGCTCGTACATCCTGCACCCTGCAAGTATTTCACGCTCAAAATGCTGCCCTTGGGCGTTGTTCTGCTTGTTTTTGTACTGCTGCCTTATCTTCTCTGTGTCTATTGGCGTATCCCTTGCCTGCTGCCATTTCCGCAATTCTCTTTCCGTGTCCGAATCGGTCACAAATCCGCTATTTCTCACGCTTTAATACCTCCCAATCAACTAATTTCAGTACCTTTGTATCGTTAATCTCATACATAAAGGTTACTTGATTCCTCTTAACGGAATGTACCGCCAATATATCCGTTATTGTTACCTCTGCGGACCTTGCCGTAACCGGTCCCCCAACTATCCCGATACCTCCTTGAAATGTTATATTGACCTTATCCCCTACCTCATAGGGGCAACGTGCTACAAATCCTGCTGCCTGCATATCAACAACCGCTCCTTTCTGTAATCTCTTTTATTGTCAGCTTGTAATAATCTTTCCCCGGCTCTGCTCCCCATTCTGCCCTACCTATCCCTATGGATAATTCACACTTCGCAATAAAACTAGGGGATTTTGCAGAGTAACCGTTCCTAAAGCAAATATCCATATTGGTATCAATTTCAATCTTGTTATTCCACCACTCATAGAAAATAATATCTTGGCTGATGCCTAATGCTTTTGCAAATCTGCTATTGTAATACGGCTTTATCTCTCTATACTCTTCTTTCTTTTTGCCGTACAGAATCATATCAAACCATTTCTTTTTTATTGGCAGGGTCAACATTTCTTTTCCCTCCCCTCTTCCATTTTCTTATAGCAATAAAGGGTTGCTTTTGCGTCCTCTAAAGAATCATGTGCTTTAAACTCGTATCCGTAGTAGTCCGCACATTTGCTAAGTTTCTGCCATTTGTACGAATCGTGGTAGCTGTCGTATTCTCCGTAGATTCTCGCAAACATTATCATAGGGTCAATCCATTTTCCGGGGTCTATGTAGATACCGTATGCTTTCAAAAATCCGTTTTCAAAATCCGCATTGTACGCTATCACGTTATCCGCCTTATTCAGAATTTCCGTTACCGCCTGCACATAGCAGGAAAAGTGGCAGCAGGCTTTTACTTTCTGCGGTGTGATTCCGTGTACCCTCTGTGCGTCCTCCCAACTGTCCTTATTGTTCGGTCTGCAATACGCATTAAGCAGGGTATTAAATCCCTCGTCTATGATAGATACCTGTAAAACCTCGTCCTTTCCTGCTCTGAATCCCGTTATTTCAAAATCAATCGTTACAATCATCTGATACCTCCATTTTCTTCATGCCTGCTTTTATTTTTTCTGAAAGTAATATCTTCCTTGTCCGTTCATTCCCATATATCCCTGCATAGTCTATATCTCTGTAACATTCAATTCCCAATCCATGCAGATTAAGCCAATCTATGATAAACCAATAACCCAATCCGTTATTGCTCGGCTGCCAATATCCGCTATCTCCAAATTCCCCACCCCTCAATACATAATCCGCAAGTTTTGGCTCTTCAATCTGCAATCGTGCTATACGGTCCCTATCCTGCGTGATTCCAAACAGGCAGAATATGCAACCTGTCCTTTGACAACCCGTAGTATAATACCTACCCTCTTTTTCGCTAAAAACCACTCTTCTATATGCTTTTGCTATTTCCAAATTGTTTTCCGCTATATACTGCAAAATATCATTTTCCACCCAAAACGATAGCGGATTACTTACTGGGGCTTTCATGTCAAAACCATTGCAACCGTTTTTCATCCACTGTTGTTTCCGTAATCTGCTTTCATCTGCCAAAGTTCCTATAATAGGCTTCTTATCGTACTTTTTGCTGAATGTCTTTGCAGGCTTTTTCTTCATCACATTGCAACACATATGAGATATTGCAAATGGGGCATATAGCAGGAATTTCCATTTTTCTTGATTGTATAGGCTTTTCCTGCCCTCCTTATCAACCGCCGTTCCCTGCAATTTTGCCAATCTGTAAGAATAATATCCTTTGTCCGATTCCAAGCCTTTTCTTGCCTGCGAAACGCACTCTGCAACCTCTTTACTGATGAGAGGGTATCCATACTTTAAAATCACTTCCCTAAAACTCATTTCGGGTCTTATTGTCGTTACATTTTCCTTACTTCTCGCAAATAACCCGATTGAGGGATATTCTAAACCAGTATTCACAAATACCGCTTCAATGTTCGGGTACATCTCACGGACGATATGTAATAATACCGTACTGTCCTTTCCACCGCTGAATGATACATACACCCCGCTTTCCCCGTACTCATTGACCCAACCCCTAATCCTTGATTGTGTCATTCTGATTTTTATATCAAGTGGTAGGCTCTGCATTACCCTTAAATCATCTTCGGTATGCTTATATCCTGCTGCCATGCCTACAATCCCTCCAATCTTCGCTTTACCCAAGGTCTTTTATTTATGTACTCTTTCCAAGTTTCTTTCCTATACAGATTTCCGTATATGTAACGGTTGGTAAATTCAAGCTGTGCCTTGTTTGGATGGATACCCAAACCCTCGTTACGCTCCGCCTGGGCATATAAGTGTATGCCCTTATGCTTCCTCAACTGCTGCACCCTATAATCTGCTTCGTCTAGGTCTTTCCTCACAAGTAGATAGACAAAGAGCCGATACGGCTTAATTCCCCTTTCCGCCAATAATCCCGCTACCCTATCAATGTGCTTTACTTGGCTTACGGTATCGCAAGAAAACCGAATATACTTTATCCATTGCAGGCTTGCCAATACGTCCGCTATTTCCTCTGTTACCAACCGTGCGTCCATTCCTTGATTGAGGTCGATTCTCCACCCCTTTCCTGCCATATCCTTTAGCTGCCCTACGCCGTATTCACTCGCCAATATGTTATTATCCATCAAGATTAAATCCGGCGTATCGTACCGCACTAATTCCGTCCAACGTCTGCAAGGCTTTATATTTCCCTCTTTCCTCGGAACGTAGCACCAAGGGCATTTATTGGGGCAACCCCTAGTAATGTATCCTATCGCATAATCACAATCGGGGTATATGGAATAATCCGGGTACATATCATCTATTTCCTGCGGTAGCTTCTTTTCTATGTCGTAGCCCGTACCGCCTTTTATGGTATCCGGCGGTAGGTCTTTGTTTTCCTCCGTAAAATCGAATATCTTTGACGAATAAACCAAGTCGTAATCCTTTGCAGGGTCCCACCACTCCACGGAATCCCCCTTTGCCTTGTGGTATGCGGATATTTTCATAAGTGCATAGTTAGGGAATGTCTTTTTATGCTTGAAATGCTCTTTTTCGCTGTCATGCAACCCTATAATCATTTTGCCCTATCCCTCACTTTCCGCATTTTTAGGTAGACGCTCCACCCGGTATACTCGTTATACCGAAAATCTATCTTTGTAGGCTCGTACCCCTTATACTGCTTACGCCATACCGCTTTATCTTCCGGGGTCTGTGCCAATGTCCGCAACTTTCGGAAACTATATTTATGGTCGTTTTTCTTCTCCTTTGGCTTTTTCAGATTCATAGACGTAGACCACTTTTTACAACCCTTTTTCCGCTTGTTGATATAGTTTACTAACCCCTCTATGCCGTTCTCGTTTGGTTGTAACCTATCACAATTCACGAATCCCAAATAATCTACGGTTTTCCTATATTCCGGGTCATTCTGTGCCTTTTTCCAGTTAATCCGGGTTGCACTCCACATCAATTCCAACTCGTCACGGCTCAACCCTCCATTTATGATAATATGGTGGTGGATTCTAACCGCCCTTGTCTGCTTATCCTCCATTCCCTCTAGGGTCAACTGCCCCTCTTCCTCTTCCGGCGTATACTCCGTGACAAGCATATATTTTAAGTCCTGCCCCGTGACCCTCTTCATTCTCCGCTTTACCCTATCAAGATAGTTGTGTACGTTCCTTTCCGCTTCCTCCAAGGTTATAGGTAAATGCTCTTTGTTATAGGTTGCCGATATATGTAAATCATCTGCCCCAAAGTTTGTATTGGCTATCTGTACAAACCGCCTTTTACTCCGCTTGTCATTCAGATTTTTTTGAGCCTGTGAGGACTGCCCTTTTTTCCCCTTGCCTGCTTCCGGCATATTGGTAACGGGTACTATATCAACCTCTAAATATTCCTCCCCGCAATAAATCCTTTTCTCTCTTATGAATTTTTTTCTTGCCATTCCTGCACTCTCCTTACACTATCCAACCCCTCCCCTCATAAAGGGTACATCAACCTAACCATATACTTATATAACTATATGTACTTATATAAGTATATAATATAGTATTGTCCTTGATGTTAATACCCCATACAAGGTCCGAAACGTGCCATTTCCTACACGTTTTCAGAGGTTACTTATTGACTTTCCGCAAGCCTTATAGTATAATTTGAGTAGGTGTAATTATTGCTATAAGGCAATGAAAGGCGTTTGCGTATGCCACTATGCAAACGCCTTTTCTTTTTCTCCTTTCCTATAAATTTTCGTTGCAAAATCCATTGTAAAGAATCCGCCACAATCTTTATGCCGTGCCACATAACGGCAACCAAGCGTAACATATCCACATTTTAAACAGGTCATTTTCAGAAACGGCAACGGCGTATCCATTACATTTAATGAGGTCAGATAAGGCACATTCAGACCATTTTCAACGTGGTATCTCATACCCTCTATGAAGTCCGGGTAGTCTACCATATTGCCGACCACGCTTATATCCCCTGCCTGTAAGCGTCCTAATGCCACTATTTCGCCCCAAACCACATCAACCGCCGTTTCTTCGTCCTCCACCACAAAGTACCCTATTTCGTCCTCTGCTTCGTGTAAAAGAATATCCTGCGTGTATATCCTGCTGCCCCTGCTGTCAACCGCTGCCGTGCTTTTGCAGAGGGTGGAAATATCCACGGCGTACACATTGGCGCCCGGATAACCGCCCTTGTCTATGTAGTGACCCACGGGGCGTAATGCCCCGCTTGGTCGCCTTGGCGGTTCTGTCAGATATTCGCCGTACACCCATATAGGGTAGGGCGTACCGCTACTCTTTGCCCTTGCTTCCATTACCGCCCCTTTCCGCCCTTGTGTGAATATCCCCGACAATCCGCATACGCTCCGTATCGCACACGCCTTTCTTATCTACGCACGGTAGCAGGATATAGGTTTTTCCGTCCTGCTGCCACTCAAAGGCTATTACCCCCTGCAACCTCACTTTCACGGTCTTACCGTCAAATCCGGGCAGGGTGTTATATTCCCGGTCAACCGTAGTTTCGATTACCGTAAACTGCCGTTTTTCTCCGTCTACTTCTAACTCCGTAATATCGCCCGTGAAAATCTCCGTGCCTGTTATATCCTTGTAGCCGGTCCCCCTGCCAAGGGTTGCGGGGTTGATTTCCGTAAAATCGCCGTCCGGCGTTCCCATTTCCCCGATTTCGTCCGTATCGAATCCGTAAGAGGGCAGACCGTAAACGTAATAGAAATTGTCCTCCGCCTTGTTATACGCCAACGCCCTGTACTTCATCTTCCGCCCCTCCTTTGTTTTTGCTGAATAAACAGCCGTTCCTGTATGAAATATTGCCGTTATCAAGCTGCACTTTGTAGAATCCTGCACTTTCATTCAATACCTCGTACTCCCTGCCCTTAGTCAATCCAAAATCACTTACCCTTGATATTATTTTCACTTTTCGCCCTCCTGCTTTTTCTTAGGACACCACGCCGGGGACGTTTTTATAGGCACTTCGCTTGAAAACGGTTTTCCATACCCAAGGAAACCGGGCATTTTCCGTATTCTATGGTCTTTGAAATAATCCAAGATATATCCTTGGTCGGGGTGTTCACATGAAAAACTCGACCTTGTATTACCAACTTTCCGAAACCCTTTGCAATGTCCGCAATCTGCACATCTGATTTTATCCGCCACGTTTACCGCTCCTTTCTTCTCATGGGGTGCTACCGCACCCCTAAACAGTTATTCAGTAATCAGTTCGCCGTTTACCTCGTAAAAAGCGGAGCGGAAACCCACGCTGCCGTCAGAGTAGGAACGGGGACCATCCAAGTAGAGGGCAGACGGCCCCGAAAAGGACGTACTGTCGAAACCCGACCCCCGGATAGGCATATATTCCCCCTCGGTAGCGTCAAAGTATACATAGGTATCCTTTTCCTCTTTTACGCCGTTTTCGGGCAGGATTCCCAAGTACCGTAACGCCTGCGGTATCTCCTGCAAGTCAACCTTTAAATCCTCCCAAGATACGCCGTCATAGTCCGGGGTGTAGTCCTCGCCTGCTGCCTTGTCGGTAATCGTGATTTCCCCGCCCTCGACATTGACCCTCACGGCGGTTTTTCCTCCCTGGTCCGTGGTAATCCTCTGCCATTTCTTGCTATCCCTTGAAAGGTCGCACCCTGCCAAGGCTGCGTCATTGTTCGGTATGTACTCCAATATGCCATTTACGATACGCACCCCTGCCAACCATTCCCATACCAAACCGTTAAGGTCTGATACTCCGTATACGGTGTGGTCGTGATTCCATGTATCCGGGCCGCTGCCTGTAAGCGTCCTGCCGTATCCGCAACCCTCACGCTCCCCCTGCTCTTCCTTGTGGTAATAGTCATTCCCCCAATCCGTATTACCGTGTGGCAACGTGCCTTTCTTCCGGCTCTCATTTAACAGATATTCCCACTCGGTAGCGGTCATTAAGTGCCACCCCTCGCCCTTTGTCCGGCAAGCTGCCAAGGCTTCATCAAATGTAATTCCCGTTGTCGGGTCTACCATTGGCAGACTGTACGCCCTGCCCTTGATTACCTTGTTGGGATACTTGGAAATATAGATAGCGTCTACCTCTTTCCCTCCGATAATGAACATTTCCGGGGTAACTGCTGCCCTTGGATTCTCAAACCGGACCATAATAGAGGGAATCCCCCTATCATCAAAAACCGCTACATTGTTGTGCTTGATTGCTTCGCTCATTTCCTCTTTTCCTCCTACTTTTTAGAATAAATTGAATGTAACTTTATGCTTCCTCTCCGCCTTATGCTTTCCTCGGTATGCAATCCCGAATCAAAGAACGCACAAAACGTAGTACCGCCGATTATGCTTGTCGCCACGATATGCGACCCGATATTATGAAACTCACACTTTTTCACGTTCCTGTACGCTACCGTGTGCTTTTCCGTTTTACTTGCCACGCTACCCCTCCTTTCCTGCGGTCATTCTCTCTATTGCCTGCTGCTCTTCCTGTATATCCTGTACAGCCTGCCTAATCTGCCTGCAATCTTCTTTCAGACAATCCGCCACGGCTTCCAATACCTCCAACAGCAACGCTTCATCTACTACCACGCTACCGACCATATCCGCCAATTCCCTAGCCTTTTCCTGCAACGCTTCCTTTGCCATTTCCATACTTATACCGTCCTTTGTGCGACTTCCGCCTGATAGGGTGTACCTCCACGCTTTAACTCGTTGTAGATAGTCGCACGGTGGACCCCGATAGTGTCAGCAATTACAATCACTCTCGCCCCCTGCTCTTTCATTTTTTCAATCCGTTTTCTGTCCTCATAGTTCAATCGCCTATTACCTTTTCTCACGCTTTCTACACCTCCTATCGCTCCAAAATAAAAAGGAATGTACCAAAAGTCCTAAACCCTTGACACATTCCGTATAAAAGCGTATAAAAAAAGAAATGCGATAGAGTTTATTAACTCTTGTCGCATTTCATTTTACAATGAAGCTCATTTCTTCTATAAATCTATAGTTGCCGTATCCCATCCATTTAAAAATCTTTATAAATTTGCCTACAATATGGAACCGGATTCTTCTCCTTCCTACTCTTCCATCAGTTCCAATTTGCTCACGGACACTTCATAAGCAACCCTTTTTTCCAATTGTTCGTCCGACAATTTTTTCATATATTCCCTGCTTTGTATCCTGCCCCATACGGCACATCTTGCACCCACTTCAAAATTGCTGGCAAATCTGGCATTCCTGCCCCAACAGATGCAAGGTATATAATCCGATTTGCCATAAGGCCGGTTCACCGCCAGAAGCAAATCGGCAATTTCCCTTCCCAAAGGAGTTTTCCGGTAAACCGGTTCCTTACAGATATAACCATCCAAATAAATCTGGTTCGACTTTGTACTCTCCCCGATTTCATCCACGAATTCGATTTCCCTTGCAAACACGGAAAGCACCAGCTTGTTTTTCCTTTCTTCATGACGGTTATAGGAACGGAACTGCCCGTTTACCATTATGTACATGCCCTTATAGTCTCCGTTTACATCAAGCAGCCTTTCCGACACCATCAAAGGAATGATATCAATCGAATCGCTCAGTCTTTCCACGCGGACGTCCACCATATAGAAGCCTTCCCCGAATATCTCGTGGCTGAAAGCAAAATCGCTAACGATTTCCCCCATAATCACCACCTGGTTGTTTTCAATTACCTTATCTGTCATGTTTTGTTCTCCCTTCTTACATTTAAAGAATTTTTTCCCGTATGTAATATTAATATACCGCAAATCCGGAAGAATAGAACATTAAGGCACCGCGCAGAAGGGGAAGGCAAAGGTGCAAATGATATGAAAAATCGTTTTTTAAAGGTTGAAAAAAGGGGCGCAGCAGGGTGAGAGTCGGGGTAGGATAGCGGGGGGGATGGGACCTCCCAATGGTTGCATTTTACGGCTGAAGCTTCCAATCAGATTTCACTAATGAAATGGCAGGAATGTCGGAAACCGGACGGGTCAGAAGCAAAGGGCATCCTCGCCCTGTGCTTCTTAAAACCGCCCTCCGTGGCGGTTTTCCCCTGTTTATTGGTCATTTCATAAGTGAAATTGCCGATTGTACGCAACAGTCAAAAAATGCAACCATTGGGAGGTCCCATCTCCCCCCGCTATCCTACCCCGACTCTCACCCTGCCCTACCACCTTGCCCTCCCCCGTCTCCCCTCTTTCAAAAAACGATTTCCTCCTAACCCTTGCAACTTCCTTTCCGCAGTGCTATACTATACGAGTTTAAAATACTTTACGTGTGAAAGCATATACTAATTAGCGGGTAAATGCAGGGCTGGCTGGCTTTCTACAGCCTGCCATCTTGCAAATACCTAAACACTTATATACAGCGAGGAGTTATTTATTATGAAGCAGACAAGAGAAGATGTAAGGAACATTGCCATTATTGCCCATGTCGACCACGGCAAAACTACACTGGTGGATGAACTTTTAAAGCAAAGCGGTGTCTTCCGGGCCAATCAGGAAGTGGCGGAACGGATTATGGATTCTAACGACATAGAGCGGGAACGGGGGATAACTATCCTTTCCAAGAATACCGCCGTCATCTATAAAAATACGAAAATCAATATTATCGACACCCCAGGCCATGCCGACTTCGGCGGGGAAGTGGAACGTGTCCTGAAAATGGTAAACGGGGTTATCCTCGTAGTAGATGCTTTTGAAGGCGCCATGCCCCAGACAAAATTTGTCCTCCGGAAAGCGCTGGAACTGCAATTGCCGGTCATCGTATGTATCAATAAAATCGACCGCCCGGAAGCGCGCCCCAGAGAGGTCATTGATGAAGTCCTGGAATTGTTCATCGACTTGGATGCCAATGAAGACCAGCTGGACTGCCCCTTCATCTTCGCTTCCGCCAAAACCGGGATTGCTTCTTTAGATATTGACACCAAAGGCAAAGACATGACCCCACTTTTTGAAACCATTTTAAACTATATCCCTGCGCCTGCCGGCGACCCGGAAGCCGGAACGCAAGTCCTAATCAGTACCATTGATTATAATGAATACGTGGGAAGAATCGGCGTCGGCAAGGTGGACAACGGCTCCGTAAAAGTCAATCAGGAAGTGGTTATCGTCAACCACCATGAACCGGATAAAATGAAAAAAGTAAAAATCAGCAAGCTGTATGAATTTGACGGCTTAAGCAAAGTAGATGTAAAAGAAGCCGGCATCGGCTCTATCGTTGCCATCTCCGGCATTTCGGATATCCATATCGGGGATACCCTCTGTTCTCCGGAAAAACCTAAGCCCATCCCTTTCCAGAAAATTTCGGAGCCTACGATTGCCATGCATTTTATCGTCAATGATTCCCCTTTAGCCGGACGGGAGGGCAAATATGTCACCAGCCGCCATCTTCGTGACCGCCTTTTCAGGGAATTAAACACCGATGTTTCCCTCCGGGTGGAGGAAACGGAAACGACAGAATCTTTTAAAGTTTCCGGCAGAGGGGAATTGCATCTTTCCGTCCTAATCGAGAACATGCGCCGGGAAGGTTATGAATTTGCGGTGAGCAAAGCGGAAGTCCTTTATAAGACCGATGAAAACGGGAAAAAACTGGAACCGATGGAACTTACCTACGTGGATGTACCGGAGGAGTTTTCCGGCACCGTCATTGAAAAGTTAAGCCAACGGAAAGGGGAGCTTTTAAATATGGGTTCTGCTTCCGGCGGCTATACCCGTTTGGAATTTTCCATCCCTTCCAGGGGTTTGATTGGTTATCGGGGCGAATTTATGACCGACACGAAAGGGAACGGTATTATGAACAGCTCCTTCAACGGCTACGGTCCCTACAAAGGCGACATCCAATACCGGAAGCAAGGCTCCCTGATTGCCTTTGAACCCGGGGAAGCCATCACTTACGGGCTCTATAATGCACAGGAAAGAGGCATCCTTTTTATCGGACCGGGAGAAAAAGTATATTCCGGTATGGTAGTCGGGCAAAACAGCCGCGGCGAAGATATTGAATTAAACGTATGCAAGAAAAAACAGCTCACCAATACCCGTTCCTCCAGTGCAGACGAAGCGCTGCGTTTAACACCGCCAAAAGTGTTAAGCCTGGAACAGGCTCTGGAGTTCATTGATACTGACGAACTGTTAGAAGTTACTCCTTCCTCTTTGAGGATTCGGAAGAAAATATTAGATCCGACACAAAGGAAAAGGGCATCGTTTAACCGATAAGCCCTTCATCCCTTGTATAAATACGATATGCAAAGTATACGGTAGCGGCGGTAATCGCCGCAATCAGCAATTCCATAAAAATAAGGCTCTTTATCACTC
Source organism: uncultured Kineothrix sp. (assembly GCA_910588855.1). Lineage (GTDB taxonomy): Bacteria > Bacillota > Clostridia > Lachnospirales > Lachnospiraceae > Kineothrix. The sequence continues at coordinate 168,722 of CAJUSR010000001.1, forward strand.
CCCTCTGGTACATCACTGCAAATACATCCAAAAAAGCATGGATTAACACAGCCAGAGGGAAAAGATGCCATTTCCCCGGTCTATTTGCCGCAAAAAAGACAAACACTGATAACGCGATATGGAAAATAACGGTAGAAATCCTTTCTACGCCTGCCAGCAGAAAGACATACGGCGGCGATGCCAACAATGTATTCAAACTTTCTTTTATAATATCTTGGGATTCTGCCGGAACCAGTGCCGCATAGTTTTCAACGCCTCCCATAGCATGGACTACGGACACCAGTATCATAGAACTTATCATGGAAACCCCCACCACAAAAATGGATTCCACACCGCCATGACCGATACCGTAGGTCACTGAGTTTTCTTTTCCTTTGCTTTTCTTCATAATAATCCGGAAAGCCACAAGCCGCCCTGTTTCTTCAAATACCCCGGCCGCCAATGCCCCATACAGCACGAATGCCCATGTATGCCCGTTAATAAAAGCAGACAGTGGCGACTCACTCCTTAAAACAAGATGATGGCATATCTGTTCCAAAAGCAAAGCAAATACAATAAATATGGCTGCCCCCATAAAAAAGGGAGCCAGCCGTACCCCCTTATTCCTCTTTTTCCAGACAATAAGCAATACTATCGGGAAAAATATGGAAATTGCCGCCGCAATCCCCATATTCATCAGCATAACCCGCGAATCCCCCATCCCATCTATCCTTTCCTTCTTTCCCGGCTGCAATCTATAAACAGCCGCCCTTTTCCAAACTTTATTTAACATTTAACACATATACATTTATGCATTTGATACTTATCCATTTACGCATTTGACACTTATCCATTTATTCATTTGGCACTTATACATTTATGCATTTAACACTTATCCATTTACGCATTTGACACTTATCCATTTATTCATTTGGCACTTGTACATTTAACCATTTGACACTTATCCATTTATGCATTTAACACTTATATATTTAACCATTTATACGTGCAAAATTTCCGTTGCTATAGCAAAGTATATCACAAGTGACAAAGCGTCCACAATTGTGGTGATAAATGGGCTTGCCATCACCGCCGGGTCAAACCCCAGCCTTTTTGCCAAAACCGGCAAGCTGCATCCTATCATTTTAGCAATAGCTACCGCAGCAATCAAGGTTAGGCAGACTACTGCCGCTACGCCAATCCCCACCCTGTCGAACAACATCAGTTTCACAAAGTATGCGGCGGAAAGGGTCAGACCGCAGATAAGAGCCACCCGCAGCTCCTTCCAAAGTATTCTGGGCACATCGGAATAGCCGATTTCATTTAGCGATAATCCACGGATAATCGTTACACTTGCCTGCCCGCCCGCATTGCCCCCCGTATCCATCAACATTGGTATAAATGCAGTCAATATGGGAAAAACACCAAGGGCATCTTCAAAAGAGGTAATAATGCTCCCCGTAAAAGTAGCCGAAATCATTAAAAGCAGCAGCCAGGGAATCCTTTTTTTCCATGTTTCAAAAACCCCTGTTTTCATATAAGGCTTATCGCTGGGCACAATCGCCGCCATTTTTTCGATATCCTCCGTTGCCTCCTCCTGCAGGATATCCACAACATCATCTACCGTAACAATGCCTACCAGCCGTCCTTCATTGTCCGCCACAGGCATAGACGTAAAGTCGTACTTCTGGAATTGTCTGGCAACCTCTTCCTGATCCATCAACGTATTTAAATAAATCACGTTTTCATGCATAATATCGCCAATTATGGCATCCGAAGGGCTAATCAGCAAATAACGCAGCGCCACTGTGCCTACCAGAGTCCTTTTGGCGTCCAGTACATAACAAATATTGATTGTCTCGCTGTCTACCCCAATCTGCCTTATCCTCTGTATCGCATCTTCCACTGTCATATTCTCTTTTAAATCTACATATTCCACCGTCATAATGCTTCCGGCAGAATCTTCCGGATACCGGAGAAGATGGTTGATATCCCTTCTCGTATCCGCACTGGCGCTGGCTAACAGCTTCTTGACAATATTCGCCGGCATTTCTTCCAGCAAATCCGTAGCATCGTCCGCCATCAAATTATCTATAATATTAGCGGCCTCCCTTTCGGAAAGGGAGGTTATGATGAACTGCTGGTTGTCCACCTCCAAATAAGAAAATACATCCGCCGCCATATTTTTAGGCAGGATACGGAATATTTTCAAAAGCTCCGCTTCTTCCAGCCGCTCCATGACAGTTGCAATATCTGCAATATTCATATCGGCCATTTTTTGGCGAAGCCTTGTATACTGCTTGGTTTCCAGCAATTCCTTTATAACATCCAATACTTCCATCTGTTCCATAGCAATGTTCCTCCATATGTGATTTTTATGCTCCGCTCGGGGAGAGGTATATCCGAATTGGATGTATTCGATTTCTGTTTCATAAAAACCACCACCTTTCGCAACATTGCACCACCAAATGACACAATCTGTTTTCTTTGATTATAAAGCCACCCCGGGATTTGTCAAGGTACATACGTCAAACGCCAAAAGACTTTCCCGGCTCTTTCGCCTTTTCAGGCTCTTTTCACAACGCAAAATACCCCTTTTCCAGCTCTTCTATCTTTATCCTGCCTGCAGTAGCTTCCGTCAATTCCTTGCAAAGCGGCTGGAAGCCCTCATAAGGCACTATCGTTTTTAAGGCAACGCTATCCGTATACTCCGGCTCTATGATTTCCAGCCTGCGCTGACCGAGTATGTACTGTATTTTCCCAATTCCATTATAATCCGTCACAAACCGCAATTTTACCCCATAATGCATGGTAACGATATGCGCAGCCTCCAAACCTGCCTGCACCGCCTGCGTATACGCCCTCACAAGCCCCCCTGTTCCCAACAGTGTGCCGCCAAAATAGCGGGTCACTACGACCGCTGCATTCCGCAACTGTGCGCCAAGCAAAACTTCCAGCATCGGTTTCCCTGCCGTTCCCGCCGGCTCCCCGTCATCGCTGCAACGGGTAAGCTGCGCCCTCTCCCCAACGACAAAAGCCGAACAATTATGCCGCGCATCCCAATATTTCTTCCTGATTGATTCTACAAATGCTGCCGCCTCTTCTTCCGAGCCTACGGGCGCAAGGGTAGCGATAAACCGGGATTTTTTTTCTACGATTTCCCCGCTCCCGCCTTCCTGCAATATCTTATAAGGCAAAAATACCTGTTCATATCCCTTCTCCATTCACTGACCCCCTCTTTTTTAAGCTTTCTGTTAGAATAAGTTTCTGTATAAAGCAAGCTTTTTATTAGAATAAGCTTTTTATTTTGAATTAGTTCTTTATTTTGAATTAGCTCTTTATTTGAATAAACTTTTCATTAAAATAAACTTTTAAAAAGTTTCTGTATAAATTTTATAAAAATGGGAAATTGCTCCGTAATATCCTGCTATATGAAAACCCTCTGGGAAGATACGCATTACACACATAGAAGAAATAACCGCTGATACAGACGCGCTTCGATACGGACATGCGCCAAGACGCACGCTTTTCATATTTTCTACTTTTATAATTTTTTATTTTTATATTTATTATATTTTTTTATTTTATCACAGTTTATCACAAGAGGGAATCCGGTGTCAAAAAGTCTATTTCATAAAGCGTCAAAAGGTCTGTTCCATGCCAAAACCCTGCCAATCTTTGTTGCCGGACAGCCCCTGTGGCACCGGAACCCAGAGGAATCAAATACCCCGCTGCAAGCAACGGGGTATCAAACTTGCAGCGCTGCAGAGCAGCGGGGTATTTGACCCTCGCGGCAGTCTTGCTCGTGGGAATAAAAGCGGTGTAAATTGTAAACAATTCTTAATATAAAGCAAGAATTTTATGAAAAAACTTTATTTCACAGCTATACTTTGCTATAATTGAAACGTTAAGTTGTGCTTAATCTTTGAAAATATGAAAACTTTTATGCACGCTTCAAGGAGGAACATTCATGAATTACGGAAAAAAGGGTGTCCATAATAAACAAAAGGCACTCCATTCTACATCTGCGAAGTGGGGAAGAAAACTTGCACTTACACTGTTCAATGTCGCTTTAGTTGCCATCGCGGCATCGGTAGTCTTAGTAGCCAGCGTCGGTATCGGCCTGTTCCGCGGGATTATCGACACCGCACCGGAAATCGGCAATATCAATGTACAGCCCACAGGTTTTTCGACTTTCGTATATGATATTGACGGCAACCAGACAGCCAAACTGATTGCGGAAAATTCCAACCGTATCCCGGTAACTATGGATATGATACCCGAACATTTGGCACACGCTTTTGTAGCGATTGAAGACGAACGTTTCTATGAGCATAACGGCATTGATATTAAAGGAATTATCCGTGCCGGCGTCAAGGGCATCACTACAAGGCATTTTTCAGAGGGCGCAAGTACCATTACGCAGCAGTTACTCAAAAACAACGTTTTTACGGACTGGACAAAAGAAGAACGCGGTCTGAATATGGACAAAATCGAGCGTAAAATCCAAGAACAGTATCTTGCGCTGGAGTTAGAGAAAACAACATCCAAAGATGACATTCTCCTAAACTATATGAACTCCATCAACTTAGGCCAGAACACATTAGGCGTCCAGGCTGCATCCCAGCGTTATTTCAACAAGTCAGTCAGCGACCTTACCCTTTCGGAATGCGCGGTAATTGCCAGCATTACCCAGAACCCGTCCCGTTATAATCCGATTTCCCATCCGGAAGATAATGCGGAACGACGGGCAAAGGTCCTCAAAAATATGTTGGAACAGGAATATATCACACAGGCAGAATATGACACTGCTATGGAGGACGATGTGTATTCCCGTATCCAGACTACAAATGAAGAAGTCGAGGAATCTAGCATCAATACATATTTTGTAGATGCCCTGACAGACGATGTATTAGAGGATTTGGTGGCCGCCGGCTACAATGAAACACAAGCCTATACCCTGCTCTATACGGGCGGGCTGAAAATCTACTCCACGCAGGATCCTAAAATCCAGGCTATCTGCGACGAAGTATTCAGCAATGAAGAGAATTATCCTGCCAATGTAAAATGGTATTTAAACTACGAGCTTACCATTCAGAAGCAGAACGGGGAAAAGGAAAACCACAGCACGGAAATGTTCCGCAGCTACTATCAGGAGCAAGACCGTAACTTCAATTTGATATACAATTCCAAAGAAGAGGCAGAAGCGGCTATTGAAGCCTACAAAGAGGCCAAACTCGGTTATGGGGATGAAGTCCTTGCGGAAAATATCAATCTTACCCCCCAGCCACAGGTCTCCCTCGTAGTAGAAGATCAGAAAACCGGTGCCGTAGTGGCTATGGTAGGAGGACGCGGTGCAAAAGAAGGGAGCCGTACTTTGAACCGTGCTACCGACACAGTAAGGCAGCCGGGTTCCACCTTCAAAGTGGTATCCACCTATGCCCCTGCCCTGGATAACGCAGGGCTTACCCTTGCTACCGTACAGAACGATGCGCCTTTCCATTATGCCAGCGGTTCCCCGGTCAGAAACTGGTACGGTGAATCCTATCGCGGGCTTTGCTCCTTGCGTTTAGGTATTCAGGATTCTTTGAATATCGTTGCCGTAAAAACTTTGACCCAGATAACGCCAAGGCTTGGTTTTGACTATTTGCAGAACTTTGGCTTCACTACTTTAGTAGAATCCAAAGAAATCAATGGGAAGATTTTTACTGACATCCAGCAGTCGTTGGCTTTGGGCGGCATTACCGACGGTGTCACCAATGAAGAGTTGAATGCGGCTTATGCTACAATAGCAAATCATGGAACTTATATTAAACCGAAACTTTATAATACTGTGGTAGACCATGACGGCAATATCATCCTCGATAATACCGAGTCGGAAACCAAACAGGTCATCAAGGAAACTACCGCATTCCTCTTAACAGATGCAATGGTGGATGTTGTTACAAAAGGTACTGGCGGTTCCGTTAACTTTGGCGGCATGGCTATTGCCGGAAAGACAGGTACCACCTCAGACTACAACGATGTATGGTTTGCAGGTTATACCCCTTACTATACCGCCACCACATGGACCGGTTATGATAATAATGAAAAACTGGCAAAAGGTGATGAACGTAACCTTGCCAAAAAGCTATGGCGCGCCGTCATGTCACAAATCCATGCGGAGTTGCCCAACGAACCGTTTTCTGTTCCTTCGGGCATTATAACGGCTACCGTATGTTCGAAGTCCGGGAAGCTTCCTATCCCCGGTTTATGCGATACGCAGGGTACCCTGGCTACGGAATACTTTGCCGACGGTACAGTGCCCACGGAAAGCTGCGATGTCCACTATCAGGGAGCTATTTGCCAGTACAACGGTATGCCGGCCTGCGAGCTTTGCCCGTTTAAGATAGAAGGCGTGCTGACCCTTACACCGGTAGAGGATGTATCGTTGCAAAGCGGTTCTTCCACTACCACTCAGGTTACTAACCCGGACGGTTCTGTATCCACGGTTCCCGTACCTGCCAACCAGGCCAACTCCTGTCCTCATAATGCGGATTTCTTCGCTACACCGGGGTGGGAAGCGATTCAGGAACAACAGCGCAATGAAATTATCCAACGGGATATTCTTGCACAACAGCAGGCAGCGCTGGAAGCCCAGCAACAACAACAGGCAGCCGAGCAACAGCCTCCTGCCCAATAAAAAAGACCAGCCTTTTCAGAACTTATATGCAACTTATATTCAGCGGACAATCGAGTAGGGAAGCGTTTTCTTCCCCTACTCGACGCTCCGGGCACCCGGCAGCTTTTGCTGACACTTTTCCTTTGGGTGCCCGTGTGCAAAAAAAGAGGAGTCGGTACTGATAATTCAGTGCCAGCTCCTTTTTACTTCTCGATTTCCATCTCTGTCCGCTGGGAAAAACCTATACCCCTTTAATCTCCCTAATCTTCTCTTCCAAAGCCTCTACGCCATTTTTTGCATTTGTAATTGCGGTACACTGCTCTATGAAGTCATTGTATTCCGCTTCCTTGAACTGCTCATAGTACAGTTTCCCGATTTCCAGATAATTTTTTTTCATCACCTCTTCACATGTGCTAATCTGGCTCCTCAGGCTGGCGATTTCCGCAAGGTCTTTCGCTTTATCCGCTACATCCTTGCCCTTAGCCGTAATCGTCTCTCCTACTCTTTCAAAAAAATCCATTTTATATTCCTCCTTCTTTATATTTTCTGCTCTCTTTTATATATTCCTTTGCATTAAACAGGTTGGATTCCGCCTCTTGCCCCGTTATCTGCCTCACCGCTTTCGCTGGGGCACCGATGACTAAGGAGTTGTCCGGTACAATCATATTCTGGGTAACCAATGCCCCTGCACCGACGATGCAATTTCTCCCTATTTTTGCTCCGTTTAAAATAATCGCCCCCATTCCAACCAGCGTATTATCCTCAATTTTACAGCCATGAAGGACTGCCCCATGCCCTACCGTCACATAATCGCCAATATGCACTGGGAACCCTTCATCCACATGCACCACTGTATTGTCCTGAATATTGCTCCCTTTCCCTATCCTGATTTCCCCTCTGTCCGCCCTTATGGTCGTATGGAACCAAACGCTGCTCTCTTCCCCGATAAAAACATCTCCAAGGACAACAGCCCCATCCGCTATATATGCACTTTCATGTACTTTCATCTTCAACCCCATTTCTATGTGGCTCTATTGCGTATCTTATATTATATACTATTCTATACGTTTCCGCTCCATATATCAACCGATAATCTATTTTTTAATAAGTATCTAAACTTTTCAAAATTTCAAGATTTGCCTTCTCATATTTATTGAATATACTATCGTCAAAATTTGCACTATCACAAGTTGGGCTATACCAAATGCACCCCATAAAATAATTGTATAAATCTTTATTTGCAAATATATATCCATGCCTTGCATATATTTCATTTTTGGCCAAATGGATTACCAGCATTGGCTCACTTTCAAATTCCTCTTTTGTATAGTATTTCCTGTCCGTTTCAAACAGCGGTTCAACCACATTTGAAATATCCCGTACTTCCCTGACATTTTCCCAATAATCAATTATTTCAAAATAATAAGCGCTGGCTTTATAATATTGGCTTCTTTCATTGATTGCACTTATCATTTCTTCTTCTGTCCATGACGAATTATAACTTGAAGCAGCAACAGTGTTATTCTCTATAATGTTATTTTCTACAGTGTTATTTTCCGCAACCTCATTCTCTACAGAATTATTCCATGCCGTTTCCTTCCCCGCAACTTCATCCTCTGCAATCTCATTTCCTACAATTTCGTTCCCTGCAGCTCTATTCCCCGCAACTCCATTACCCACAGCTTCATCCTCTACAATCTCATTCCCCGCAACTTCATTCCCCACAGCATCATCTTCTGCAACTTCATTCTTTGCAACGTTATTTCCTAAAACTTCATTTCCTGCAATATCTTCATTTTCCCTTATTAACTCAAAAGAGCCGCCAATGCCGTAATCGCTGTCGTTATCCGCATTTTTATCGTTCAGTACCTCTACATGTATGCTGTCACCTAGAAATTGGATATGTAATGTTCCGCTGTTTCCCCATTCATCATCCGTATAATCAAAATATAATTCTGCCTGTTCTATTTTCCCACTAATATCCCCAATTGATGCCAGCCGTCCTGTTATTTCCTGCTGCGAAAAAAGTAACCCCGAAAATTGATTGTTCCCCGTAATCGTACAGGATAATCCAATTCCTCCTTCGGCTAAAATCTGTTCATGTGTTTTTCCCTCATAAGACCAATAACCGCTGTACTCTGAAAAGTTAATACCATCTTGTATCCCACCGTCATTCTGTTCTATATTACTATTTCCGCAACCGATCAATAAACATATGGCGGCCATACTTATTATATACATTTTGTGTTTTAACATATTCAATACCCCGTTCCCTCAAATTCCGATTGCTAAATACCGATACCTACTTTCTTCGCCCTATTGCTTGGCACCATATCCTCATTTTATGTATTTTAAAAAAATGTCTTCGACACTTCATCAATTTACGTCCTTCTGACGAAGGACTTTCCTATAAGGAAAAAAAGAATCCTGCTTGCAGGATTCTCCGCCTGCCGCGGGTCGCAGCAGCGACATACTCCCCCCTCCACCGCAGTGTGATAATTGCTTTTTATCATATAAACAGCCACTATTAAGTTCCGCGATATACTATATTTTCAGCCCTCTCAATTTTCAACAGAAAAATATTCTTCTTGCTTAAATTATAAAAATATAAGAATCGTTAAGCATATCATATTTTTTCATCTCTTCTTCCAATTGCTCCATATACCTAATGCCGGCAGGCACACCAGTATAGCTCCCATGCCTGCGATAAAGCAATAACCTTCTATTCCCACTTCTATTCCCACTTCTGTTCCTGCCTGTCCTGCTTTTTAAGGCTGTTTCCGTCCATGTAAATGGATATCCAAACCGCAGCCTATTTTCAGTATAGGCAGATTACCGGGGATTATGCTTTTTTACTCCATACTATCAAATCATACGACAGTTTATTAATTGATAGGTATATCATTCAATACGCATTCCGTTTGATAAATATATCATATGATATATGCAACATATAGGCAAGCCTTATGTACCTTCTTCTTTCAGCGTTGTGTCCGTTCATTAAGCTGCGTTGCCCCTTTATGCATTTATTTCTTTACGATGCTGTAAATGAATCCCAATGTGCCCTATCCCCAAAATGGTACTTGCCAATAGCATCCATACCACTTTTCCGTAGATACCAAGCAAAAAAAATGCAATTACCGGCAGCGTCGCGCCAGCCACCGGAACAAACAAAAAGCTGCTGTAAAAATCAGCCAACTTCCGGGCACTTTTAAAATACCTTATCCACCAGATTTCATACGTTATCATTAGAACAAATGCAAGCACAAGCCACAACGACCATACCGACCACTCTTTTAAATTAAAGTCTGCACATAGAAGGGCACAGCAGGTAACAAATATTTCCCCCATTCGTTCCAACACGGATAAGATTCTATTTTCCCCTTTTGCACTATACCCCTGCGGCTGCTTTTTCATCCATATTAAATTGGGAATCAACAGCATAAGCATAAATGCTGTTCCTACATAGGAAAACCCTAAATGTCCAAACATTCTATTTGCCCTCCTCCTTCAATATTTTTTTGCTTCCTCACATGCCATACTCCGCCCGCTTTTGCAGGAAGTCATGGCATAATTCCCTATTATAATCCGGATACTCAAAAGCCCTGCCAAGCTCTGTCAGTCGATGACATCAGGCAGAGCCTGATAGAGCCTGGCAGGGCTTTTGAGTATCCAGGTCTTATTATATGGAAAAAGTCCTATAAACTTTAAGTTTACAGGACTTATCCATATAGACTATCTTCTTAGAGTTCCTTGATTAAACAATCCCCTGTGCAGTCATGGCTTCAGCCACCTTCAAAAAGCCTGCGATGTTCGCTCCTGCCACATAATTGCCTTCCATGCCGTATTTTTTGGAAGCCTCGTCAAGGTTATGGAAAATATTTACCATAATATTTTTCAGCTTTGCATCCACCTCTTCAAAAGTCCAACTCAACCTTTCGCTGTTCTGGCTCATTTCAAGGGCCGATGTTGCTACGCCGCCAGCATTGGAAGCTTTGCCCGGACAGAATAATACACCGTTTTTCTGCAAATATTCGGTAGCTTCCAGTGTAGTAGGCATATTTGCCCCTTCTGCCACTGCAAAACATCCATTTGCCACCAATGCTTTTGCATCTTCCAAATCCAACTCATTCTGTGTTGCACAAGGAAGGGCGATGTCGCATTTTACGCTCCATACTTTAGCGCCACCCACTTCATGATATTCCGCACTCGGTCTTGCTGCTGCATATTCCGTCAGCCTTGCACGTTTTACTTCCTTAATTTCTTTCAATAACGCAACGTCAATCCCTTCCGCATCATAAACCCATCCGGTAGAATCGGAACATGTTACCGGTTTTCCGCCAAGCTGCTGTGCTTTCTCAATAGCATAAATAGCCACATTGCCTGCTCCGGATACGGCAATCGTTTTGCCTGCAATATCTTTGCCGTTGCATTTTAGCATTTCTTCCGTCAAATATAATAAACCGTAGCCTGTAGCCTGTGTTCTGGCAAGGGAGCCCCCGTATGTAAGCCCCTTTCCGGTCAACACGCCTTCATAGCGGTTGCGTATCCTCTTATACTGCCCGTACATATAACCAATTTCCCTGCCGCCTACGCCGATATCCCCGGCAGGCACATCCGTATCCGGACCGATATGCCTGCAAAGCTCTGTCATAAAGCTCTGGCAGAACGCCATCACTTCCCTGTCGGATTTACCCTTCGGGTCAAAATCGCAGCCACCTTTGCCGCCACCAATCGGGAGACCTGTCAGGGAATTTTTGAAAATCTGCTCAAAACCTAAAAATTTGATAATGCCAAGGTTTACAGAAGGATGGAACCTTAAGCCTCCCTTATAGGGCCCAATAGCACTGTTAAACTGCACACGGAAACCATTGTTTACCTGTACCTGCCCTTTATCATCCACCCAGGGAACGCGGAACATAACTACCCTCTCCGGAGTTACCAGCCGCTCTAACAGTGCATCCTTCCTATATGCATCTTCATTCGCTTCGATAACCACGCGCAAAGACTCCAAAACTTCCTTTACCGCCTGATGGAACTCCGGCTGCGCCGGGTTCTTTGCCACCACTAAATCAAAAACCTCATCTACATATGACATTTACATATCCTCCTTTTTCCTTATCTATAAAGTTAGGGCTTCAAACGATGCCCAATACTGCCGGACACCCACTTCGACACCCTGTTCCTATAAAGCAACAAAGGCGCATGAGGACAATCCCCCGCGCCATGACTCCTTTGCCCATGTATTATTATATAATGCCATTTTCGATTGTACAAGACACTTTAGGATATTAAACTGTAAAAGTTTTGTTAGAAATATCCTTTTCTTTTTATACAAATTGTACAATAATACACGTATACAATTATAAATACTTTTTTAACCGTTCAATATTCTTCTCTTCAAAGTCCATCAATTCCTTGGCAATCTCCAAAGATGTATGTTCCGCCCTCTCATGGTGGTTCAACGATTTACACATATCGGTAATCCCTCTGTTGCTTCCCTGAATCATCAATTCTGCAATATGGCTGGTGCTTGTATTGAACAACGTGTTAGAATGAATCCCGCCTACCAGCATCATCTGGCTGACATTGTTTGTGCGGTATGGCTCCGCTTTCCCTTCCAATATCCTGTCCAACGCCTTATTATGGATTTCCGAATATTTTAACGCCTGCTTTGAAAGCTGCACTGCCAAGTCATCATCATATACTTTGTCGCTGATAGTATCTATCGCTTTCATTGCCATTTCCGTATTCTTCTGCACTTCCCTTAAGATTTCCGCATCATCTCTTTTCATGCCAGCCTCCTTCCAAACCCCAAAATATAGTCTTCCCTTTTCCTTCCCGCACACATGCCCCAAAGCACAGCTGTGTTAGGTGCAAAAAAGGTATAAGCATATATCATGCCCATACCTCTATTTTGCCCTTTTCAACCGGCTCTATGCATTCCCTTTCTTATTTTAATTCAAAAGGTTTTTATTCAAAAGGAAATTTAATTCCCCATTCTTCCCTCAGACTATCCATCATCCGCATGATACGTATAGTCTCCGTATGGGGCATTTGAGGGCATTCCAGCAAGCCCTTTTGCAATGCCTCGGCGCATGCCTCTACTTCATATTCATAACCCGATATTTGTTTCGGCCTTTCATATCTTGCTCTTTTCTTATAATCCGAACCATATACAGTGATGCTCTCAAAATTATTGATATTCTCCACTACGGCAAAGCCTTTTGTGCCATAAATAATCCCTTTCCTATCGCTTATGGAAAGCATGGAACTGTTCAGCACTGCCATTCTGCCGCCTTCAAAAACCAACGTAATACTGTTTTGTTCGTCCACCCCTGTTTTTGTATAGGTGCATACCGACGTCATCTTTTCCACCGCTGAACCAAATATCATAGACGCAAAGTTCAGTGCGTAAACCCCCACATCCAGCAGCGCGCCCCCAGCTAAAGCCGGGTCATTTAATCTGGCAACTCCATTAATGGCATATCCTAAGTTCGCCGTCAGCATCGTCGGCACACCGATTGCCCCACTGTCCAGTACATCTTTTATCGTTTGAAGCATTGGCATATATCTTGTCCATATGGCTTCCGTAATCAATACATTCCGCTCTTTTGCAAATGCAAGCAAATCTTCTGCTTGCGCCGCATTGGCAGTAAATGCTTTTTCACATAATACCGGCTTTCCATGTTCGATGCAAAGTTTTGCATGTTCATAATGTTCGGAATGTGGAGTGGCTATATAAACCAAATCCACTTTTTTGTCTGCCGCCAACTGTTCATAGGAACCATAAGCCTTTTTACACCCATGTTTTTTGGCAAAGCTTTCCGCTTTTACTTTACTCCTTGAACCTATCGCATAGCACCTGACATTTTTTATCTTATTCAGGGTGTCCGCCATAATGCCGCCGATATTACCGGCGCCCATAATCGCCACATTAAGCTTATTGCCTAACATCAAACCACCGCCTATTCCACATAATCCGATTTTACGTATGCCGTCTGTCCGTTATATTTTACCCTGGTCCAACCGTCTGCCTGTTTCATCAAAAGCTCCAGCTTTTCCCCTACATATGCCAATCCCAGTTTTTCCCCGTTTTCGCTTGCGGATTTTCTGACATTCACATTTTCCACTACGGTGACTGTCTGCACTGCCTCGGTATTGTTATTTCCGTTTCCTGCTGTCTCAGTATTCGTATTCTCTGTCTCAGTGTCCGTATTCTCTGCTACCGCTTCCGTAGCGTCTGCCTGTTCTACCGCCTGCGTCACGGTCTCTTCCGAAACCACTTCTAAAAATTCGCTCTTAATAAAAGCATCTTTTCCTTCAAAGCTAATCTTGCTCCATCCGTTTCCTCTTTCTTCCAAAAGAGTAAATTCATCATCTATCTGCGCCTTGCCCAGCTTGTCAGCCGTCTCGCTGTCCGAACTCCTGATATTTACTACATCTGTAGCACGCACGGTTTTAACCGTAACAGCCGTCTCCCCGGTTCCTTCCGCCGCTGCCATTTCCTGTTCTGCCGCTGCTGCTTCTTGTTCTGCTGCCGCCGCTTCCGCTGCTGCCTGTTCCTGGGCTTCTGCTTCTTCTTTTGCCAAAATTTCCCCTACGGAAGCATCAATACGGCTTGACAAATCCGCAAGAAATGCATTTAATTCTTCATCGCTTTCCAACAGTTCGTTGTATTCAGCAACTGCTTTATTGTTCAAATCCACCATATCGTCCTGCAAAGAGATTTCACGGATATAATTAGTCACTACCGAATTTGCTTCCCCACCATTGATATAGCACTTGCCTTCTTCGTCCGTGCAAACATAGAAAGCCTTCATACCCGGCACCAGTTTATCATACTCTGTGAATTTCACTTTAGAATAAACATAAACCAGATAAGACCCTTCTACAGGCCCAAGCTTCGTATAGACATCCAGATTCTGATAGGAATCTACATATTTGCTCATTTCCCGAATCCTGATTTTTTCCTTATCTTCCACATAAGCGTTCATGGATTCAATGGCTTCAATATTCCCTTCCGCCATTGCGGTATAATATTCGCTAACCAAAGTATTAACCGCCGGATAGGCATTTATTTCCAGCTCCAACTGGGGGATACTCTCCTCGCCTGCCGCTTCCTCGGTGCCCGTAGCACCCGGTAAAGCGTCCATATCAATACCGACCATCTGGGCTTCCACTTCCTCTGCCGCTTTCCGGTTTGCATTGACTGCAACAAAAACCGTTACCAATACGCATATTAAAAGAACGATGGGCATCACAATCTTTGTATGATCCGACACCCATTCCCGCATATCTTCTAATCTATCCCCAAGGCCTCTGTCCAAAGATGACTTTCTTCGTTTTCCCATATATAAAAATATCCTTTCTCTCAACTGCAAACCGGCTGCCATATATCCTGCAACCGGTCAAATGCTTTTCCATGCGCATATCCCATCGGTGATTCCAAGAATCCAAAATCCTGCGGCATACTCATGTTCCGGCACAATCTACTATAATCTGACTGAATTATTTTCAGAGTGATGTAATGCACCCGGCAGGAATCGAACCTGCATTAAAGGCGTCGGAGGCCTCCGTTCTATCCATTAGACTACGAGTGCATAAGAAAATTACATATTCCGTATATTACAAATTTCAATATATTACAAATTTGTTACATCACTCTGATTATAATATCACAATCAATCCATATTGTCTAGTGTTGTTTTTGTGAACATTTAAAACAATTTTTTGATTTTTTTACATTTAATTGAAAAATAGTAGACCGCATTTGTCAGAACCTCTTCCGGCTCTACCTGTGTAGCATTAATTTCACATACCATTTCCCATAAGTCTTCCGCCTTCCGAATTCCATCGTCCGGAAGCAAGATTACTTCGTGTACTGAACTGGGCAATATGAAAAAACTCTTTTTTATTTTATCGGAAAATTCTTCTAAAACACCATCATAAAACATAGCCGCTGCGCCAAAAAGTTTCCGCTCGTTTCCAAGCACATACATCCGGCTGCTTTCCTTCCGCCTTTCCTCATTCCCTTCCATTTCTTCCTCCGGGTCTTCTTGTATAAGGTCCGAAAGAAAAACCGCTTTCATAATTTCTTCCATAGAAAGTATTTTTGCAGGAAGAATGGACTGCGCATTTTTTCTGGCATCCCAATATAAATGCTCCTTCGATATCCCCCACATTTTCAAATGGCTGTTATAAATAAGGATGGTAGCGCAGCCAAGTTCCTTCTGTGGCGCATGGCAATAGAATACAAGCGCCATGTCCAGGAAAAGTATGTGCGGGATTTTGCTCAATAATTCTTTGTTCCTTTCATAACCGATAACTTTATATACCACCTTCTCTTTCATTTTCTCGTAATCCAGAAAGAACCCCATATCTATGCTCGTTTCCACTTTACTTTCTTCATAAATCCGGCGCACTTCCCCCATTACCCGATGAAATGTCTCCCCCTGTTCATAGGCGGCATACAGCCCGTCCAAATATATATTCGGTGAAATATTCGTCCCTCTTCTGGATACCGTAACACTATGCAGCATGACTCCGTTATTTTTCGTAACCTGCTTCACCGACACCTTAACCCCCTCTTCCATATCTTTCATAAGATTCCTTTTCACCTTCTGACAAAATTCCATAATTTCCATTTCATTTTACCTCTCTTTTTCCTCTTTGAATTTCAGGCGATATGCCTTGTGATTTGCTTTTTGATTTGCCCTATCATTTGTTCTGTGATATGCTTTTTGATTTGTTTTATGATTCACCCTGCGACTTGCTTTGTGATTCACCCTGCGATTTGCTTTATGATTCATCCTGTGATTTTCTTTGCACTTTATCTTGTGGTTTTCCTTATAATTTGCTTTGCGACATGCTTTTCGATTTGCTTAATGACTTGCTCTGCAATTTGCTTTGTAATATGCCTTCCGATTTGTTTTACAATTTATCCTTTGATTCTGTAGCTATGCCAACGGCTCTTTTTGTACGTAGCATTCATAAGTTCCCGTCAGCTTTGCCTACGCCTTTCTTCGGACGCCCGTGTGCAATCCTGGAAAGGCTTCCTCTGCCCGCCACGCCCCCATATACCACTTTCATGGCATACTTCCGCTGCGCAGAGACATGTAATCGTTCAGAGGGGATTCATCGTCCCCTGCTCGCTGCGCCCCGTGTGCCTTATAGCGGCATAGTTCCTCTACTCGCTGCGCGCCCTGTCCGCTGCATAGCGGCATAGTTCCTCTGCGCGGGGCTGTTCATAAAAAACAAAAAGACAACGGAAACACATCCATTGTCTTATAAGCCAAACGAAGGGCAGCCTTTGCAGGCATGTCCTATGTCTTTGATAGCCACCCGGACTAAACTCTGGAGAGGTACTCCCCTGTCCTGGTGTCGATTTTGATTACATCGCCCTGATTTACAAATAAAGGCACATATACCGTAGCCCCTGTTTCCACAACGGCAGGCTTGGTTGCCCCTGTCGCGGTATCCCCTTTAAACCCAGGTTCCGTGTCCGTAATCTCCAGTTCTACAAACAGCGGCGGTTCAATGGCAAATACATTACCGTTATGGGAACATACTTTTACCATTTCATTTTCTTTTACAAACTTTAGAGTATCGCCGACAGCATCCGCATTCAATGCAATCTGCTCATAATTCTCAACGTCCATAAAATGGAATAAATCGCCGTCCGAATATAAATACTGCATATCTTTTCTATCAATACGTGCTTGCGGGCATTTTTCGGTAGGACGGAACGTCTTTTCAACCACACCGCCGCTCTTGACATTCTTTAACTTAGTCCTTACAAATGCTGCACCTTTGCCCGGTTTTACATGCTGGAACTCAATAATCTGGTATATATTATTATCTAACTCGATAGTAATACCATTTCTGAAATCGCCTGCAGAAATCATAAAATATTCCTCCTAAAATTTTCACGTTATAATTCTTTACTAGTTTATACTAAAAACATTCATATTTCAACTACTTTTTCAAACAAAAATCAATTGCTTCCAAATATCCATCCAGTCCATGCCCATAAATCTGTTTATCGCAAACCGGGGCAGTTACGGAAACTTTCCGGAACTCCTCCCTTTGCGTAATATCCGAAATGTGGATTTCTACCTTAGGAATATCAATACTTGCCAGCGCGTCCCGGATGGCGTAGCTGTAATGGGTATATGCCCCCGGATTGATGACAATGCCTTCCGTACCGTCGAAATAAGCATCCTGAATGCGGTCAATTATCGCCCCTTCATGATTGCTTTGAAATACTTCTATGGCACATCCTGCCTCTTCCCCTTTCTTTGCTATCATTTTTAATAAATAATCGTAGTCCTCCGTTCCATACACGCTCTTTTCCCGGATGCCGAGAAAATTAATATTTGGCCCGTTAATCACCAATAGTTTCATAATTGCCGTCGCCCCCTTCTATGTTCCCTACAATCTCATCTACAATTTCATCAACGGTTTTTCCGTCCACGTCAATCATAATGTCCGCTGCGCTTTCGTAAAAAGAGCCCCTCGCGCTCATCAGCGCCCTTACTTTTTCTTCCCTGTCCTCTCCCTGCAAAAGCGGTCTTGTCGTATCCGTCGCCAGACGGCTGCAGATTGTTTCCGGTTTTACCCTAAGATAAACAACCCATCCAAGCCGTTTCAAAAGCTCCCTGTTGCGGCTGCGTATGGGCAGCCCGCCTCCCACCGCGATAATCTGTCCCTGTGGTTCATCCAAAAGCTTCTCCAAACAGTGCGTTTCCATGTCACGGAACGCTTCCTCCCCCATCTTTTCAAAAATTTCCGACACGCTCATACGGTATAATCGCTCTATCTTCCGGTCCGTATCAGTCATTGTCCGGCGTACCCTGTAAGAAAGCCGGATTCCTACGCTTGTTTTCCCACAACCCATAAAACCAGTTAAAATTATATTTTTCATTCTTCTATTCCCATCGCTTCCTTCATCCTGCCGTATACCATAAGCGCATCCTCCTCAGACACTGATACGCTGTTCCACAGCTCATAAGCAGCAATCCCCTGGTAGAGAAGCATCTTCAGCCCATGATAAGCTTTTCCCCCTGCATCCTTTACCATCCTCATGAATTTTGTGCTGCTTGGCCTGTAAACCAAGTCAAACCCCGTATGTACCCGTTCATAAAATGCCCTGTCCAAAATTGCCGCTTCCTCTACATTGGGGAAAAGCCCTACGCTGGTGGCCTGGACCGCCAAATATTTTTTCCCTTCAGGCAGTCTCTGATAGCCGTCTATGGGCATCGCCTCCACGCATTCCGTTCCGAATATCCGGTTCGCCTCTTCTGCCACCGCCTGCGCTTTTTCTACCGTACGGTTCAGAATATATACTTTTGCCGCCCCTTTGGAAACGCATAAAAAAACCGCCGCCCGCGCCGCGCCGCCCGCTCCAAGTATGAGGATTTCCTCGCCTTCTATCCGTATGCCTTCACTGCACATCGCCCGGTAAAGTCCCATCAAATCCGTATTGTATCCCTTATACCCATGCTCCGTGCGTACCAACGTATTGACCGCCCCTATTTTTTCCGCCATCCCGTCTATCCCCACAAGGTACTCCATCACCTCGCTTTTATAAGGAACTGTCACGTTCAGCCCAAGCACATCCAATGCAAAGGCGCCTTCCACCGCCTTCCTTACCTGGTCTTTCTCCACCAGAAAAGGCACATAAGCCAGATTCCTTCCTTCCATTTTGGCCAATGTATTATGAATCACCGGAGACATCGTATGCTCCACCGGGTTCCCTATCAATCCGCACAGCCTCGTACGTCCGTCTATCTGCTGCATCTTCTCTACATCCCTTCCGTCCTTCGCCATACCCCTATCCTTTCCGGCTGCGGCAGTAAAAATATAAAACAATCTTTTCCAAATACCGCTTAAGGACAATCTGTATTTCTTCTTTCGGATGGATAGGCTTTACCAAAAAAGTCCGTATCCCCGCTTTTTTCGCCCCCCAGATGTCCGTAAAAAGCTGGTCGCCTACAAACAAGGTATTCCCCCTATCCGTACCCATCTTCTCCATCGCTTTCTTATAATTGCCCACGGCAGGTTTCCCCGCCTTAAATATATATGCTGCCCCCACCGCATCGTTAAACATTTTTACCCGCGGCTCTTTATTGTTGGAAAGCAGCATAATCCCATATCCCAATGCCTTCAGCCGGCTAAACAGCTCTATACTCCTGCCGTCCGCCGGCGCCCCGTGGGGAACCAGAGTATTATCGACATCAAAAATAATCCCCCTGTATCCTTCCCCGTAAAGCTTCTCATAATCAATCCCGTAAGCCGAATCCACATAAGCATCCGGGTAAAACCTTTGCAGCATAACTTCTCCTATCATTTTCCCAATTGAGGCATCAATTGTTGTCTAATACTTTTTTCAGTTCATCCATGAACGTATTAATATCCTTAAATTCCCTGTATACCGAAGCAAACCTTACATAGGCCACCGCGTCCACATCTTTCAACTTATTCATCACCAATTCGCCAATATCCTGTGTGGATATTTCCTTCTCTTCCATATTGAAGATTTCCGTCTCCACTTCTTCCACCAGCCGCTCAAGCTGACCGGCGCTGACCGGACGCTTATGGCAGGCACGCAGCACGCCCGCCTCAATTTTTGAACGGTCATATGTCTCCCTGTTGTTATCTTTTTTAATGATAATCAACGGAATTGTTTCAATTTTCTCATAAGTGGTAAACCTCTTGTCACATTCATCGCATACCCGACGGCGCCTAATCGAATTATTATCCTCCGCCGGTCTGGAATCAATTACTCTTGTGTTGTCATGACCGCAAAATGGACATTTCATACCTACGCCCTCCTTATTTTATCCGTTTTCCCAACGCCTGCATTTCCACTTTCTAACGGCGCAAATTGAATTTTTCCACCTGTTCGTTCAAGGTCACTGCCTGGGCTGAAAGTTCCTCGCTGGTAGCCGATGTTTCCTCTGCTGCCGCCGAATTATTCCCTACTACGACCGAAATACGTTCCACACTTTTTTCTATCCCCTTTATGGAAACGGCTTCTTTATCCGATGCCATCCGGATTTCCCCAACCGCAATCAATACCTGTTCCAGCCTTTCCATCGATTTGTTTGTCACTTCCGCTGTCTCTATCGTTATATCGTTCCCGTTCATCACTTCCTGTAAGGAAGTTTCAATCAGACGTTTCGTCTTCACTGCGGACTGGGCGCTGTCTTCCGCCAATTTCCGTATCTGCTCCGCCACCACGGCAAAACCTTTGCCCGCTTCCCCTGCCCTTGCCGCTTCAATTGCAGCATTCAAAGACAGCAGGTTTGTCTGCGATGCGATGTCTTCAATATCCGCTATGATATTGCCAATTTCCTGAGAAGTGGACTTAATGGAATCCATAGCCTCCGTTAGCTTTGTCATCATCTCTTTTGTTTTTCTCGCTTCCATCCCCACACTCTTCGCGCTGTCATGCAGGCGGTCTACCGTAAGGCTGGTTTCCTCCACCTGACTGGTCACTTCCGTCACGGTTTCCAAAAGCTCTTCTACAGAATCCGCCTGCTCCGCAGCCCCTTCTGCCAGCCCTTGCGCGCTTTTCGCCAATTCGGCAGACCCTGCAGCTACCTGGTCGGACGCACCCTGGATATTCCCCAATACTTCGCTAATCGTTATCACCATTTCCCTAAGCTGGACAAGCAATGGCGCATAATCGCCCACATACTTATCCCTACAATTTGACCTGACATCAAAGTTCCCTTTGGTGAACTCCGAAATCATATAATACAAATCATCTACAATCACTTTTAATGTACCGCCCGTTGCGCGGAAACAATCCGCCAGTTCCCCCAGTTCATCCTCCGAATGATATGTAACAGCTCCGCTGAAATCCCCTACCGCCATTTTCTTTGAAGCCTCTTCCAGCTCCTTTACAGGGCCGACTAAAGACAAGACTACTGCGCCGCCCAGCTTAAATACCAATATCAGGTTTACAACAGCAATCACAATCAGCAAAACCAGCGCAACCATTCTGGCCGTCGGGCTTTCCCCCATCACACTCAGCCCAATGACTCCAATCAATACCGCAATAATATATACTCCAAGCAGTATCGAAAAGATAATCATAATTTTCTGTTTAATCCTCATATTTTTCAATTTTTCGTTTATCATTTTGCCTGCTCTCCTTTGAGTTTACATATTTGCTTAGATTGTATCAAATTATAGGAGATGGGGCAATAAAAGAATCCTAAAAAAGCCATCTTTTTATGCCCCAAACGGCATCAAAAATTTTACCATGTTTTTACCATATGATTAAAGCGGATTGCTTATGCCGTCAAATAGTTTTTCATGGTACGCAGGGCATTTTTTTCCAGTCTGGATACTTGCGCCTGGGAAATACCTATGATTTCCGCCACTTCCATTTGGGTTTTGCCTTCAAAGAAACGGAGGGTAATAATTTCATGTTCCCGCTCGTCCAGACGTTTCATCGCCTCGCTTAAAGAAAGGTGTTCTACCCATGTCTCTTCCCGGTTCTTCTTGTCGCTGATTTGATCCATGACGTAAAGGGTATCCCCACCGTCGGTAAAAATCGGCTCATAAAGACTCATCGGGTTTTGGATGGCATCCAGGGCATAAACGATATCTTCTTTGGAAATGCCGATTTCCGCTGCTATCTCATTGATGGTCGGCTCTTTCAGATTTTTTCTGGTCAGGTTTTCTTTGGCGTAAATCGCTTTATATGCCGTATCCTTCAATGACCGGCTCACGCGGATGGAGTTGTTGTCACGGAGAAAACGCCTGATTTCCCCGATAATCATCGGCACCGCATAAGTGGAAAACTTTACATTTAAAGAGGAATCAAAATTATCAATCGCTTTTATCAATCCGATACAGCCGATTTGAAACAAGTCATCCACATTTTCATTGCTTGACGAAAAGCGTTTGATTACACTTAAAACCAGCCGCAAATTGCCTTCGATATATTGTTCCCTGGCATCTTTATCCCCTTCTTCAATCCTCGAAAACAGCTCTTCTTTCTCCGCATTTTTTAAAAGCGGCAGCTTCGACGTATTTACCCCGCATATCTCAACCTTTCCCTGTGCCATCTTACGCCTCCTGCAATCATTTTTTTCTCTGGAAAAATTTTTCTCACAGACTTTTCTGCTACTAAAAATGATGCACCAAAAGCTGTAAAATTATACATCCTCATTTCTGCACAAAAGAATCAATTTTGAAAGAACGCGCATATACTATTATAAACGCAGGCAAGGTGCGGCATTATGCTTTTTTCAGAATTAAAATGCAAGGAAGTCATTAACCTCAAAGATTGCAAATGTCTCGGGAAAATCGGGGATTTGGAGTTTGACGAATGCTCCGGGCAGATTTGCAAAGTCATTATCCCAGGCAAAAACAAGTTTTCCACCTTATTCGGCAGTGAACCAGAATATGTGATTCCGTACAAAAACATTAAAAAAATCGGGCCGGATATTATTATCGTGGATATTTGCTGCTGATACGGGTATGGCCCCACTTTTTATTTATCCCTGGCTGCATCGGCACATTCCGCAAGCATAAAAATCCGGGGCTGAAAACTGCCTTTCAAACAATCCCAACCCCGGACACTATTTTTCCGTATTTTACTCCTCCCTAATCAACTCCCTTTTCAGCCGCTTCATTATCTTCTTCTCCAGCCTTGAAATATAAGACTGGGATATGCCAAGCAAAGTAGCAACCTCCTTCTGCGTCATTTCCTGCCCGTCCGGCGTTCCCAGGCCGAAACGGAGGTTGATAATTGTTTTCTCCCTATCGGACAATTTATCAATCGCTTTTAGCAAAAGCTTTCTTTCCACTTCATTTTCAATATCACGGTAGATAACGTCCTCATCCGTTCCAAGGATATCCGATAAAAGCAGCTCATTGCCGTCCCAGTCTACATTCAGCGGCTCGTCTATGGATACCTCCAGCTTCGTCTTATTGTTCCTTCTTAAATACATTAAGATTTCATTCTCAATGCACCTCGAGGCGTAAGTTGCCAGTTTAATGTTCTTCCCGGGGTTGAAGGTATTAATGGATTTTATTAACCCTATCGTGCCAATGGATATCAAGTCTTCTACGCCCACCCCTGTATTATCGAATTTTTTTGCAATATATACCACAAGACGAAGATTATGTTCAATGAGTATGGACTTCGCTTCATCTTCATATTCCGTTCCCAAATCATTAATCACTTCATTTTCTTTCTCAACTTCAAGCGGCGGCGGTAAGACTTCCGTTCCGCCTATGTAATGAATGTCCCCCTGTTTCGTCATAAAAAAATTCGGCTCTTTTTTTATTATTTTAAACTGTACCTTTCCAGGTATTGCCACTTTAAAAATCATTTATTTTCCCTCCTGCAATCTCATTGTCTCCGGCTCCATGTGCCGTAAATTTTTCCGGATTGCCTCATTTAGCAAATCCGGATGCAATATCATTTGATATCTTCCATTTGCAGACACCCTATTCCTGCTGACGCCCACAACCACTTTCTGCCATCGTATACTTTCTTCCCTGCCTTTTATGATAATCTCGGGGATTTCATACCCCTCCATAATACCGTTGCTCTTACCTACGCTATGATAGGGGATTGCACGCAGTTTTTCCGGCTCCTTTGCCCCCAAAAGCTTTTGAAAACATTCCTCTTCCACTACCGATACCGGTCTGCCGCTGATAGGCTCCCGCAGGCTGTTCCCGGTATCCATCAGCGCATCCAGTTCAATTTCGTTCAGCCGGCCCCGTAATTTGACTTTATACAAATCCGCCGGGCGATTTTTCCCGGTCTGGCCAATCCACCATGATACCGCCTGATACCCGAGCATCCCTGCCCCCAATATGTACCATATCCCTCCCTGCCTTCCTTTTAAAAATGGCACCGTGGAAAATAAAAACTTCATAACTCCACCAAAAGCGAAAGCATACACGGACAGGTAACCCGCCGCTTTCCCTATCTGCCCTATACTATTAAACCGAAGAATACCCCCGGCTGTGGCAAGGCTGATTGCCATCGGACCTAAAAACCGCTTTATCGCTGCCGGAACTCCGGGTAAAAAAATCCATAAAACAAAAAATGCCGCCCCTACCGCACTCCCTCCAATGACCCTAAGGCGCGTGGCAGTACGCTTCATTGTCTTAGCCAAGAGAGTGTAAAGATATAGGTTCATAACAAAATTTACCAAAAAAAGGCTGTCAACGTAGACTTCATATATATTCTGTTTCCATCCTCCCGTCCGTCACCTCCTTTTAGCAACCATTATATAAAGTATTGTCCGCTTTTTTTGTCAAAAGGGCGCGGCATGACGATGTTATTCGCCGCAGGATACGACATCGACCAATTATCTGCCATAAAAAAACAGTTTTCCAATCGTTCCACAGATTATCGCCTGCAGCAATATGGCCTGAAAAAAATGCCCCCGGCAGAACCGGGAGCAATAGTAATCGGGGAACGTTTGTTTTGTCTATTCTTAATCAGATGGCGTCAGATACCGTTTGCCCATAACGCCTGCAATTCCAAAATAGCAAATATAGGCAAAGATAATGCACGCCCAGAATCCGCCGCTTAACCGGAGCAAAATATGGTTCAGGGAATTGGGCAATATGGAGTTCATTTTTCCATTCAACAACGGCATACAAAATAAATGAAGTAATACATCCATTATCATCGGGGAGATTAATTTCATTGCTATCTGCTGATTTACAAGCCTTTCTATCTCTTTGTTGCTTTTCCCCATATAGCGCATTATCTGATGGTTCCTGACATTTTGCCCTACCTCCATAATCTGCTGCAAAGATAATATCGAAAAATAAGTAACCAAAAATATTATGCCGATACTTATTTGTGAAGTTCCCATCCACTGTTGCGAAGCCCTATCAAAAAGCTGAATTTCCGGCTGCAGCATCAATATCCCGGTGATAAAAGAACATTCTGAAAATAGAATGCACAGGCAAAAAACAGCATTGAGAATCGCAGCTGTTTTGAAGTTTGATGTTACATTTGCCATGATATATAGCCTGTCCTTTTGGTATATCTGAAGGGATTTCATTCTCCTTTGCGCATATAGGCAGCCAAATGCCCATCTGTAAAAGGCAAATATGGATATACACAGAGGGATTACTGCAACTGATACAGGATAAACAAGATAAGTGCCCGGCAAAAAGGTAATTCCACATACGCAGCCGATAAAGCACACAAAGCAGAAAAGAAAGAGGAATCCCCATTTTTTATAGTTTCCTATGTTTTTTTCTCTTTGGCTGTAGTTTTTTTCATACATTAGCTCCCTTATTTGCAGCTTGTCGAAACGTTGCTCCAACCGAAAAGAACACACTATTTCAATAAAGCAAAAGCAAATCCATGTGTAAAGCATACTTTTGCCATAAAGGAATCCCCAAAGTTCCCTTTCATGGAAAAGCTCACGGAAATACCCAAATCCAAATATGGCAAAGCCTATGGTTGTTCCCGCCAAATAGCAGCAAAAACCAATCCATAAGATTTCACATAAAAACAACCGGGTTAACCTCTTTTTTCCCATACCTAATAATAAATAGTTTGCAAATTCCTTTGCCCGCTGCTTTA
The DNA here is from genome assembly GCA_910588855.1 of uncultured Kineothrix sp. Taxonomy (GTDB): domain Bacteria; phylum Bacillota; class Clostridia; order Lachnospirales; family Lachnospiraceae; genus Kineothrix. The sequence continues at coordinate 194,947 of CAJUSR010000001.1, forward strand.
GCATGAAAGTACCTGTATATCCCAGTAAAATGATTTGGATTGCTGTAATTAGCAAGGGCATGGAAACCACTTGAAAACCAGCTAATCCCCCAATAATAGCGATGCAGTTAGATACCTCAATGATTGCCAGAAGCACGGTCATGGCAACCACATATAAAAGATAATTTATAAAAGACCGTTTGGCATTACGGATTGACAGCTTCAGGTATATCATGGCTTCCTCCTTCCACCCACTCTATTTTCTTCAAAATATTTGCAAAAAAAGCCTGTTTGTTTTCCTGTTCCCGGTTTAAGGCGGCTTTTATTGCCCCGTCTTTCATAAACATGATTCTGTCGCAATAGCTGGCTGCCATAGCATCATGCGTGACCATCAAAATGGTTGCGCTATACTCTCTGCAAAGCATAGTAAAGGTATCTAAAAGCTGTTTGGCAGAGTGGGAATCCAATGCCCCGGTAGGCTCATCCGCAAGTATAATGTCCGGTTTTACCACAATCGCACGTGCGCAGGCACAACGCTGCCGCTGCCCTCCCGATACTTCATACGGGAATTTATCTAATATGGAAGATATATCCAGCTTTGCTGCCAAACTCTGAATCATTGGGCGAATGTTTTCTTTTGGCACCTCTTTCATTGTCAAAGCAAGTGCAATGTTTTCATAGATGGTTAAATTTTCAAGAAGGTTATATTCCTGGAAGACAAAGCCTAAATGCCTGCGGCGAAATTCCGCCGTATCTTCCTCCGGTATATCCACTATATTTTGCCCGCTAATCCGTATCATTCCATCCGTCGGCTTATCTATCGTGGCTATCAGATGGAGCAATGTGGTTTTCCCGGAGCCGGAAGCCCCCATAATTCCAACAAAACTGCCAGACGGCACTTGAAAACTTACATTATTCACAGCTAAAACAGAATTATTTTTTGTTTCACCCCTTGCCGGAACATTTTCATACCGTTTGGAAACATTTTCCACTTCCAAGACATTTGGGGATGCCCCATCACATTTCTTTGATTCCCATTTATCGTTTCCTAACCAATGGGTAATCACTTCCATAAGTACCTCATCTGCTTTTTCTTTCCAGTTTTCTTCAGCAATACAATCGCCCGCAAACAATTCGTTTAAAGTAATGCCCAATAAAGTACATAATGGAACGAACAAAGACAAATCCGGCATCGACCGTCCCGTTTCCCATTTTGAAATAGCTTTATCCGTTATCCCTAATTTTTCGGCCAGCTGGTTCTGCGTCCAGCCTTTTGCCTTCCGGCATTCGGCAATAAAAGCGCCAATCCTGATTTGATTCATGATTCATCCCTCCCGTTTGCGATAAATTATAGCCACCCCACATAATCATGAACACCTACCAACGGTAGAGTTGGGTATCAAAAGGTCTTCCCGGCAGTGCCGCTTGGCAGATGGCACAAAAAATATGTGCGCGTTCCATTGTACGGAGCATTCCGATGAGCCTCTTAAGGCGAAAATCGTGTTCAGCATTGGCTTCCACGATTTTAGAGTCTCCTCTCCATCGTACAAAAGCCACTTGCACAATATTCTTTTGTGCCATCTGCCAAGCGGCACTTCCGGGAAGACCTTTTGACACCCGAATCCTATAAGGCAAAAAACAGGCAAAAACCTCTATTCAAACAAAGGTTTTTGCCTGTTTCTCCATAAGAAAATATATTTTAGCCGCCCCGTTATTTCCTTTGCAGGAAATCAGGTATCTTGAGCGTCTTTTCTTCCACAGTGCTTCTGATATCGCCGGGTTTATTGATACCCGGAATATTTTTCAGGGGAGCCGTTCCCATATTACTCGGCAACATGCCTAAAGAAGAAGACACTCCTCCCGGTGCTGCCATCCCGGCGCCTCTCGAAGTTTTCCCTTGCAGGGAAGCCGGAGAAACATAGCCCGGTTTATATGTAGAGAAAGGCTGGGAGGCTTTCATAGCGGCATCTTCCAACCCTGTTGCAATAACGGTAATCGTACAGGTATCCGCCTTATTTTCATCATACATTGCACCAAAAATGATATTTACCTCATCGCCGGCAAGGTTCTGGACGTAATCTGCCGCATCTGCCGCATCCGAAAGGGTGATATCTCCGGATACATTGATAATCACATGAGTTGCACCGGATATCGTCGTCTCAAGAAGCGGGCTCTCCACTGCCATCTTAACTGCCTCGCTTGCCTTATCGTCGCCTTTTCCGTAACCGATGCCGATATGGGCAATGCCTTTGTCTTTCATAACCGTCTGTACATCGGCAAAGTCCAGATTAATAACTGCAGGTACATTAATCAAATCGGTAATCCCCTGCACTGCCTGCTGCAACACTTCATCCGCTTTTTTCAGAGCATCCGGCATAGTTGTACGCCTGTCCACAATCTCTAACAGCTTATCATTGGGGATAACGATGAGCGTATCCACATTGCCTTTTATTCTTTCAATACCGTTTAAGGCATTTATCATACGTGCTTTCGCTTCAAACCGGAAAGGTTTGGTTACTACACCTACCGTAAGGATGCCCATGTCTTTTGCTATCTTTGCCACAACAGGCGCTGCGCCGGTTCCGGTTCCGCCCCCCATGCCGCAAGTAACAAAAACCATATCCGAGCCTTTCAACGCTGCCGTTATCTCTTCGCTGCTTTCTTCAGCAGCCTTTTCTCCGATTTCCGGCTTCGCTCCGGCCCCTAGCCCTTTGGTCAGCTTCTCCCCGATTTGAAGAAGTTTTGGGGCTTTGCAGAGCTGTAAAGCCTGCTTGTCCGTATTTATCCCAATAAATTCTACTCCGTCAATACTTTCCTCAACCATTCTATTCACAGCATTATTGCCTGCACCGCCGACTCCTACTACTATTATCTTCGCTGCAGCCTCAGCATCGTTTGTCTTAATCTCAAGCAAGGTGTTTCCTCCTTCTTATACCGTTTAAACTCCAAAACTAAATTCCTTTTAAACTCCTACATGTTATCATATAATTATTTTTGTAAATTAGCAACCTATTTTTCTCTTTTTTCCTAGTCTTTTTTTACCGTATTATTTTTATCCAAATTCTATTCTTGTTGGAACGTAATGTTTTTTGTATCCTCCGTATAGTTTTCCATCTGCAAGGTTCCCTTTTTCCCTTCCAGCTCCGGCAGGATATTTTTCAACCGAATAATCTTCTGGTCAATGTCGGAATTGGAGCCTAACATAACCCGGACTTCACCGAAAAATAAAGTCAAATCATAGGAAGAATCAAAGAATATCTTGTCCGCCATAAGCTCATATTTATTTAAAAGCTGGGTGATGTCCAAAATCCTTTTGAAAATCTCGTCATTCTCCACCGGAAGGAGTTCGTTCAGCACTACATAATTGAATTTGAGCCCTGTTACCTGGGGGATTCCCGATGTCCTGTCCTCCGAACTTTCCACCACAATCCCATCCCTGTCAAAATACATATATCTGCCAAGATATTCCACATATCCTGCTAACGCCTTTTCATACACGCTGATACGTATCGTATTAGGGGAAAGGATATGGACATCCATTTTCTCCACGAAGGGTACCCCCTCAATCCCTTTGTTCCTATACTTTAAGGCGAGATATAAGGAATTGTTTCCATATCTTCCTCCCATTACCATATCCATTACTTCCTCATTGGTATAATGGACATTGCCGTCCACATACACTGTGGTTACTTCATAAGCGGTAGTAATATAACGGTAAACGGCAAAAAGGATTGAAAAAAATGCAAAAACCGTAAAGCAGATAATGACCAGGCTTTTATTCTGGACAAACCATTCCCTCAAATCAAGCTTGTCCTGATAAGCATCCTTTTCCTTTTTTTTCTCCTCTTTCGGCTTCTGGCCTATTTTTTTCCCTTTTTTCTTTTTTTCAGCGGTTTCTTCTTTTACCGGTAAATCGCCGTTTTTTACGAGCCTTAAATTAGGTTTTCCCGGTTTGCCGGCAACTTTCGGCCTGCCGGAAGGATTTATCTTATCCTTGTCCGGCGAATCCACATCTTTCTCACTGTCGGAAGTCTTCGCCGCTTTTTTTCTTTTGGTAGTTTTTCCTTTTTCCCCTTTTTCTATCTTCTTTTTGCCAGACCCGTCCTCCGTTTCCGGCCGTTTTTTCCCTGCTGTCTTCTTTCTTTTCCCTTTTTTCCCTTCCCCTGTTTTTGCCTCCGGTTTGGCTCCTTTCTTCCCCTTTTTCTCCTTTCCTGTTCCGGCAGCTCCTTTTGCCTCGGCATTGTCCTTTTGATTCGGCCCTCCTCCGGAGGAATCCTTCTTTCCGCCGGAACGGTTTTCTTCGCCGGAAGACTTTTTGGTATTTGAGCCTTCCCCTTCATCAAGATTCTTTTCCGCACCCAAAATCTGCTCTTCGTCAGAAGCCTTTTTTATATCAGGACGTTTCTCACTGCCGGAAGACTTTTGAACACCGGAACGCTTCTCTTTCCCGGAAGATTTTTTTGTACCGGCGCGTTTCCTCTCACCGGCAGATTTTTCTGTACCGGCGCGTTTCCCTTCGCCGGAAAATTTTCCCGAACCGGCGCTCTTCCCCTCACCGGCAGATTTTTCCGTTCCGGCGCTCTTCTCCTCACCAAAAGCTTTTCCCGTTCCGGCACGTTTTCCCTCACCAAAGGATTTTTCCGTTCCGGCTCGTTTCCCTTCGTCAAAAGACCTTCCCGAATCGGCGCGCTGCCCTCCACCGGAAGAATTTTCCCCGGCAGAAATTTTCTCCGGTTTGGAAGTTTCCTTTCCGCCGGACACCACTCTTGGTTTAAATGCGCTTTTTTTGTCGGAAGCTTCTACCGTTCCGGATTTTTTCCGGGGGCTTTTTTTCTTTTTGGAATCGTTCCCACCCCCTTTTCCAGGCTTCTTCCTTCCTTCTTTCTTTTCGCCCGAAGACCCGGCATCTGCCAAAGCCGGCTTTCCCTCCTGTTTCCCTGAAGGAATTATCTCTTCGGGCTTTCCGGGAATCGTTTTTTTCTCCTGCCTATTCTTTTGTTCTATTTCCAGCCCATTATCCTGCTTTGTTTCTTTCCCATTGCCGTCCATATCACCTTACCCGATATTGATATCCGCTCCTAAATTGCGCAAATCCTTACAGATATTTTCATATCCTCTTTCAATAAAATGCCTGTTCCTCACTATGCTTCTGCCTTCTGCTGCCAGCCCCGCCACTACCAAAGCGGCGCCTCCCCTTAATTCCTCCGCTTCCACATGCATCCCTTTTAGGGTTTCCACACCGTCTATATAAGCTTTATTTTTTACTACTTCAATTTCCGCCCCCATCCGCTGTAAATCATCTACGATACGGAAACGGTTTTCAAATATATTCTCTTCAATTACGCTCTTTCCCTGCGCTACGGACAAAGCTGCCATAAGCGGAGACTGCAAATCCGTAGGGAAGCCGGGATGCACTTCCGTTTTCAGATAGGGGTATGCCTTGAGCCTATGCATCACATCTATACCGACGCCTTCCTCATTGACTGTCACACAACCGCCCATTTCCTCTGCCACAGCCAGCAAAGCCCCCAACTGCCCTGCAGGGGCGTTCTCCAAAAATATACTGCCCCCGGCTGCCAATGCCGCCGTAAGATATGTTCCTGCCACTATCCGGTCCGAAGGAACCGTATACTTCGCTTCATGCAGTTCCTTTACCCCATGAATCACCAATTTATTGCTACCAACCCCGTCTATCTCTGCCCCGGCCGCTTTTAAAAATCCGCAAAGAGCTTCTATTTCCGGTTCTTTTGCTGCATGCTCCAAAACAGTCGTTCCCTCCGCAGTCACCGCCGCCAAAACAACATTTTCCGTCGCACCCACACTTGGAAACGGCAGTTTCAACTCTATCCCCTGCAGCCGCTTTGCCTTTGCGGTAAAAAGCCTTTCCTGTTCTTCTATTTCTACCCCCATATTCCGCAAAGCGGATAAATGGATATCAATCGGGCGGCTTCCAATCACGCAGCCACCGGGATAAGCCATCGTCACTTCCCCCAGCCTTCCCAACATCGCCCCTAAAAGCATAACGGAAGAACGCATACGCGTTACGGATTCCCCGCTCATCCTGTTGTCGTTCACATGCAGAGCATTCACGGTAACGGTATTGCCCGCCCATGTTACAAAACAGCCCAATTCCTGCAAAAGATTCTGCATATGGTAAACGTCCGCAATGCGGGGGCAGTTTTTAATTACACAAGTTCCTTTTACCAGCAAAGATGCGGCAAGAATCGGCAGCACCGCATTCTTCGAGCCTTGTACTTTCGTTTCTCCTCTTAAGAAATTCCCACCATAAATATGAATAGAATCCAATGATTCACCTTCTAAACCATTTTTTTAAATTATGACCTATTCTATATATATGGCGACCCACTTCCATATGTACCTTGTCCAAACCGGATATCAAGCCTTATCCTGTGGATTCCGCTCCCGCCTTCTATCCCTTAAATGTCCTTTAACCGGATTCCTTTCGCCACGCTTAAAACAAGCCCGATTTCTATAAGCAAAAACAAAACTGCCGAACCGCCGTAGCTGATAAAAGGAAGAGAAATCCCGGTATTGGGTATGGTATTGGTAACAACCGCAATATTTAAAATTACTTGAATGGCAATATGCCCCATAACACCAACTACCAGCAAAGCGCCGAATAAATCGGAAGCATTGTTCGCTATGACCATGAACCTCCATATGAGCAGGAGGAACATAAGGATTACCGCTATCGCACCGAAAAGCCCCAGTTCTTCACATATAATGGAAAAAATCATATCATTCTGGGCTTCCGGCAAAAACCCCAGCTTCTGCATACTCTGCCCCAGCCCTTTGCCAAGGATTCCGCCGGAACCGATAGCATACAGGGCCTGCAATGTCTGGAAGCCCTTGCCATTGGCATAGGCTTCCGGGTTCATCCATGCCAGAATACGCTCGCTTCTAAATCCCATGCTGCCGGAAGAAGCCGTCTTGGAAATGAAAAATACTAAAACGGCTATCGCCGCCAGCCCTCCGGCCCCCAGAATAATAAATTTCTTATATTCAGGGCTTGCCACAAACAGCATCAACGCTGCAATGCCAAAAACAATAATGGCAGAACTCATATTATTGGTAATCCGCCAAATCATCAAACAGATAGGAAGGGGGATTGCCAAAACAAGGGCAAAACCTTTTGTTGTCCGGATGCCTCTTCCCATCCGGCATACAAGGCTTGCCAAAAAGAGAATCATACCCAGCTTCGCCACCTCCGCCGGCTGCAGCGTCAAACCGCCGACCCTAATCCATCTGGTCGCCCCGTTGGCCGAATATTGCAGCCCGGGGATTAATACCATCAAAATCAATACCGCCGAGCCAATGTATGCCAGCATGGAAAAACGCTCCCAAAAATGATATGGGATATTGGCTACCACAATCATTGCCCCCAGCCCGATAATCGTTGCCATTACCTGTTTTTTTAAATAAAACGTGGATTCATGCCCCTGCATATTCGCTTCATAGCAACTGGTAGAGTAAATCATGACCAGGCCAAACCCCAGCAAAAACAATACAATAAACAAAAGGCTATAATCAAAATAGTTCTCCGTCTGCCTTCTTCTTTTTCTTTCCGCCACTTTTTCCGCCCCTTTCCTGATTTAAAGGCTATTGACATAGTTTTTAAACAAATTGCCCCTCACTTCATAATTCGGGAACATCCCCCAGCTTGCACAAGCCGGAGACAGCAATACCGCATCCCCGCTTTCCGCTTTCTGCGTACATATGCGCAATGCTTCATCGAAACCGTCCGCCCGCACAATATTGTCCATGCCGTGTTCTCTGGCGCAGGCTTCTATTTTCTCCGCCGTCTGCCCGATTAGTACGAGGCATTTTACCTTACCTTCAAAAGCTTCTATCCAATCATCATATACGCTTCCCTTGTCATAACCGCCTCCAATTAAAACCGTAGGCTTGTTCATGGCGCGGATGCCCTGAATCGCTGCGTCCGGGTTCGTTCCTTTGGAATCATTGTAATAATCCACCCCGTTTTTCGTAGCCACAAACTCAATCCGATGCTCCACCGCCCGGAATTGTTTTACCGTATCCAGAATTTTCCCCATAGGCAAACCCATATGATAAGCAATGGCTATCGCCGCCATAACATTCTCCACATTGCACATCCCTACCAAATGCATCTCATGGATATTCAGCAGTCTTTCCTCTATGCCGTTTTTTGCCATACAGATTTCATCCCCGTCCAGATAAAAACCTTCCTTTAATTTTTGCCTGGATGAGAAAAATACGGTATGGGCAGGGCAAATGTCGCCGAACTTTCTCGTATATTTATCTTCATAATTTAATACACATACATCTTCCTTCGTCTGTCTGGCCGCTATCCGTTCTTTTACTTCCACGTAATTTTCCATCGTATGGTGCCGGTTCAAATGATCCGGTGTAATATTTAAAATTGCAGAAACATGAGGACGAAATTCTTCCGTAGTTTCTAACTGGAAACTGCTTACTTCTGCTACCGTAACCGTCTCTTCCCCGGCTTCCAGCGCCGTTTCCGTATATGGTGTCCCGATATTGCCCACCACATAAACGGACGGGCAGGCTTCTTTCATCATCTGCCCTACCAACGTGGTGGTTGTCGTCTTTCCATTCGTCCCCGTAATGGCGGCCAGCCTCCCCTTTGCATACCGGTATCCTAATTCCAGCTCTCCCCAAACAGGGATGCCCTTTTCTTTCAGCCTTGCCACAATCCCCACATCTACCGGTACACCCGGGCTCGGCACTGCCAAAACAATCTCTTCCACAATTTCTTTGGGCAATCTGCCGATAAACACTTCCGCATTTTTATCCTCCGGCAATTTCCCCTTTACATCCGTTGCCACAACTTTTTCATTTTCATCATAGAAAACGGGAACAGCGCCTATCCCGAAAAGGAGCTTCGCCGCTCCTATCCCGCTAATCCCCGTTCCAATTACCAACACCTTTTTATTCCGAAGTTCCATAGTCAAAACCATTCCTTTTTAAATCCCCAAACACAACGCTGCCAGACACAGCATTGCCGTCACGATAGTAAACACTGCCACTACTCTTGTCTCCGACCACCCGCACAATTCAAAATGGTGATGGATGGGAGCCATTTTGAAAAACCGCTTCCCGCCGCTGATTTTGAAATATCCTACCTGTATCATAACCGAGATAACTTCTACGGTATATACCAAAGCCACAATCGGGATAAACAACGGCATTTGGAGCATATAAGCAGTCGCCGCCACAAATCCCCCCAATGCCAAAGAGCCCGTATCCCCCATGAACACGCTGGCCGGATAAACATTAAAGAGTAAAAACCCTAATAACGCGCCCACCACCGCACAAGTGACCGGTTCAATCCCGCTGGCTGTCCCTATGGCAACTGCCGTAAAAAAGGTGGCTATCATCACCGTCACACTGCTGACCAGACCATCCAACCCATCGGTAAAATTTGCACCGTTTACGGTAGCAATCACCACAACAAACAGCACCGGAACATTCAAAACCCCCCAATCCACGTATTTCCCTGGCAGAAACGGTATCTTCATGGCAAAAGACACTTCCGCATAGTTTACCATATAATAAGCAAATATCCCTGTCACAAGAATCTGCCCAAGCATCTTCTGCCATGCCCGCAGCCCCATAGAGCGGTGCAGCACTACTTTTATATAATCATCCAAAAAACCAATCAGCCCAAAGCCTAACGTCACAAACAGTATGGGCATAATTTTAGGATAATTTTTCATATAAATTACGGAAGTTGCGGTTATGCCGATTAGGATAAGAATCCCTCCCATAGTCGGCGTACCCGACTTCTTCAAGTGGCTTTTCGGTCCATCATCCCTTTCGGTCTGCCCTACCTTCAGTTTCCTCAAAAACGGTATAATCACCGGCCCAAGTATGACACTTATAGCAAAGGCGATTGCTACGGACATAATCACTGTATGACTCATTTTTCCATTCCTATCCTTTCCGAATCGGCATTGTAGCCATTCACCTTATGTATTATAATCCATTCCTTCCAAATAAGGAAGGATATTTTCAAAAAGCTGTCGCACGATAGGCGCCGCTATCTGTCCACCGTAATAAACCCCTTTCGGATTATTGATAATGGCAACTGCCAGAACCTTAGGGTTATCCGCAGGCGCAAAGCCTAAAAAAGAAGAAATATAACGTCCGCTCCCTCTTGGAAGCGTCTGGCTGGTAGCTGTCTTGCCTCCAACCCGATAGCCTTCCACATAACCGTTTTTCCCGCTGCCGTTCTCTACCACCTGCTCCAGAATATAGCGCATCGTTTCCGACGTTTCTGCAGAAACAATATTTTTCTGTACCGGATATTGCAAAGTTTTTACCGTCTCCCCTTCCCCATTTACCACCTTTACGCCAAAGTGGGGCGTTACCCTGTTTCCTCCATTGATAATAGAAGAAGCGGTAGTTGCCAACTGGATAGGGGTAATCTGGAACGACTGCCCAAAGGAAATCGTGGCCAGTTCCACCGCACCGATATTTTCTTTTTTATGCATAATGGTTCCGGCTTCCCCGGGCAAATCCACACCTGTTTTCGTCAAAAGGCCAAATTGCTTAAAATAGTCGTAATACCGGTCTACACCCAGCCGCAGCCCTACCGTTATAAACACCGGGTTGCAGGAGTTCATCGTACCCTGTACGAAATCTTCCGCCCCGTGGCCGCCTACCTTATGGCATCGTATCCTTCTGTCCTCTACCATAATATAGCCCGGGCAGCTAAAACGGTCATTTACCGTAACTTCCCCCGATTCCAGCCCGGCGGCTGCCGTAATGATTTTAAAAGTGGAACCAGGTTCATAAGTATCATTGATACATCCGTTCCGCCACATCTGGTTCAGGGCATTTTGCTTTTCTTCCTGGCTTGCCGGAGTGGGGATTCCTTCCGGCAATGTATAAGGGTCGTTTAAATTGAACTCAGGCACATTCACCATCGCCAGTATTTCCCCGTTCTGAGGGTTCATCACCAATATGGAGACGCTGTCTGCCTGCTTTGTCTCCATCGCCTGCATCGCCAGTTGGGTCGCATAGCTTTGGATATTGATGTCCAGGCTTACATGGACATCATTGCCGCTTTCCGGCTCAACCCGTTCCTCCCCGGCTTCTGCAATTTCCACCCCTTTTGCATCTGTCACTGTTAGGATAGTTCCCTCTTTCCCCTTCAAATATTCCTCGTAAATAACCTCCAGACCGATAATGCCCTGATTATCCCCTCCTGTAAATCCCAAGACTTTCGATGCCAAGGTTTCATAAGGATAATATCTTTTATAATCCTCATCCACCTTCACCCCGTCCAAATCGTACTCCCGTATTTTATCCCCTATGGATTTATCCACATTGCTTTTAATCCTCTCGATGGCGGAATATTTCTCCACCCTTTTGGACACATATTCCTCCGACAGCCCCAGTTCCTTAGAAAGGGTTTTCACTACTGCCTCCGCATCGGTTATCTGGTTATGGATAACCGAAATGGTGCATACGGTACGGTTATCTGCCAGTACCGCACCGGTAGAATCAATAATCCTTCCCCTGGCCGCTTTAATGGAACGTTCCCTTTCATGAAGGTTTTTCGCCGCCTCCGTATAATGGGCCGAACAGCCCACCATCAAATAGACAAGGCGTCCGATCAGCAAAAGGAATGCCGCCGTACAAAGGAAAAATGCCACTACGATTTTTTTTCTTATATACGTTTTATTTTTGGTTGGTAACATAGGTAAGTAAACCTCATAAAAAGGTGTTACTACAATTTATTATCCTTTTTATGAGGTTATTCGTTTTTTCACCAACCGGAAAAATCTTTTTGTACCTTTTAAAACGGACTGTTATCCTCTTCACTGTCTGTCCGGTTCCCGCCGGCGCTGCCAAGCCCTGCCGGCGTGCTGTCATCCCCGCCGGCTACTACATGCCCTGTTTCCGGGTCTACCAGCGTACCTGTTTCCGGGTCTTTCGCATAGCCCGATTCCGGGTCAATGGGGAATGACTTCCAAATCGTCGAGCGAACCGCTTTTTCGCCTTCCTCCCCGTCTCCTTCCCCGCTTCCGGACGTTCCATTATTCCCTTCTTCTCCGCTTCCGGGCGTTCCGTTACTGCCCTCTTCCCCGTTTCCGGGCGTTCCATTGCTGCCCTCTTCTCCGTTCGCGCCCGTTCCTTCTCCTCTGCTGCCGCCTTCTTCTCCTTCTGCCCCTTCTTGCCCCTCTTCTTCCGGGGCTACCGGCGACATAATTTCCTGCTGCAAATCTTCCAATTCTTTCCGTTCTTTATCCGTCAGCTCCTCTGTCATAAAAATGCCCATATAAGGAAGCACTTCTGTCAGAATATTCCTGACAATGCCTGTGGCAAACTTGGCATCGTCCTGATATTGCACATTGGGCCTGTCCACCACCACGTAAATGGCTATCTGCGGGTCATCCGCAGGGGCATATCCCATAAAGGAAACCACATATTCATTGTTTTTACGGGGCAGGGTTTCCGCCGTTCCTGTTTTCCCGCCAATCAGATACCCCGCCGGACGCGCCGTCTTGCCCGTTCCGTTTTCCCCGCTGACAACCAGGTTGCAATATTCCTTGATTTTTTCGGAAACGGATGTGGAAATGGTCTGCTTTAACAGACGTGGCTCAATGTTCTGCACGGTAGCCCCGCTTGGGCTGATAATCTTGCTCACTACATGCGGCTCATAATAATTTCCGCCATTAATCAAAGAACAAAATCCGGTTATCATCTGAATCATCGTCACATTATAGCCCTGTCCGAAGGAATTGGTCGCCAACTCCGTCGGCCCTATGGAATTTATATCGTATACAAGATTTGACGTACGGGATTCCCCCCACAAATCAATGTTGGTCTTCAAGCCAAAATTGAAAATATGCTGGTAATCGATATATGTTTCCCGTCCGGTCATCGCCGCTATGTCCATCATTGCCACGTTGCAGGATATCTCCACAGCCTGTGCCACCGAAACCTCGCCATCGCCCCATTTATTATGGCATTTGATAGGGTAGCCCCCGATTTCCCGGACACCGTTGCAGTTAAAATATTCATCCCCCGTGATTTTCCCGGAGTCCAAAGCAGCAGCTACCGTAAAAGGTTTTGCAACGGAACCCGGCTCGTAAGTATCGTTGATGCAGAAATTCCTCCACAAAGCGTTAAACTGCTGCATCTTCAAATCGGAATCCAAAGCATTGAAGGTTTCAGGGGTAAGATATTCCCCCTGTACCACATTCCCTACATCGTTCACCATAGGCATCCCATATAAATCTTCCGGGTTCATCCTGTCATTCAAATCAAAATCCGGATAACTCGCCATCGCAAGGATGTTCCCGGTATTCACTTCCATAATAATGCAGGCCGTATTATTGCTTCCGTTCCTTTCTACAAAGTTGTCTTTATATTCCTCATTGAACTTCCTCAAATATTTTTCCACAATGCTCTGGATATTCACATCAATGGTGGTCACGATAGAGTTGCCATCCACTGCGGCAATCGTCGTCCTCTCCAATGCTGCGTCGTCATTTAAGTAACCATATTCCCTTCCGGCGGTGCCGCTTAACACATTGTTATAATATTGCTCCAAACCATACAACCCATTGTTGTCGCTCCTGGTAAATCCGATGAGGTCGCACGCCAACCTGCCGTTGGGGTATATCCTTCTGTATTCTTCCTCGAACCAGATGCCTTTGATATTGGCGCCGGCCTCTTCATCCTCCTGCAGTTCTTTAAATCCCCTGATTTCTTCATAGGTCATTTGCTTCGCCAGTACATAATAAGAAGAATCCGGGTGGGATTCCAGACGGGATCGTATGATTCCTGTATCCAGCCCAAGCTCCTTCTGTACCGCTTCAATGGTCGGCTCAATATATTTCCCATCCCTGTCGCGCATAACTTTGGCATCCAAAATTACATTGTATACCTTTTCGCTGGCAGCCAGTTTCGTTCCCTTGCTGTCCAAAATATCGCCCCGCCTGAAGGGGATGGTCGTGCTGTCATACGTCTGCTGCGACAACACCTGCTTCTCGTATCTGGCACCGTCGTCTTTGTTAATACTTACCAGCCGTAAGCCAAGCCCGACGAAAGCTGACAGTACAAACAAAAAAAGTACCACCAGCTTCTTCTGCATCCTTAACGTAAACCTGCCGTTTACTCCCCTATTTCTCCTATTGCCCTGTACTCGTCCGTTCAAAAATATCACCTGCTTTACTGCGGAATATCCGCTACTTGCCTCATATAATCGCTGCCGCCCCCCGTTACGGTTACAATTTGACCTTCTTCCGCATACTTCATCCCAAGTTCCTGAATTGCAATCCGTTTTACCTCTTCCAAATCAATGTTGCTGGTAATACGGCTGTATTCTTCATCGTTATCCAGCTTCAGCGTATTCAGCCGGCTTTCCAATCTGGATATATTTTTAATGCTGTTGGTAATATCCGATTGCAGCCCGATATAAATCATCAGGATAAACCCTGCGGCAATTACCGCACATGATAAAAAGAGTACATAACCCAGACTCATATGGCTGGCTTTTTCCCTGTTTTTCCTTGCGGTATTGCTGATCTGCTTCCTCGGCTTTTCCGGCACATAGATTCTCTCGTCCAGTCTCCTTACGGCATTCCCATGAACGTAAACGCTGCTTCTTCCTGTGTATGTCTGCTGTCTTCTGTTTTCTCTTCTTGCCCTATACTGCGCCATAACACTATCCCTTTTCAAACACTCTTAATTTTGCACTCTTTGAACGCTTATTCCATACCATCTCTTCTTCTTCCGGAAGTATGGGTTTCCTCGTAATGACTTTCCCTTTTGCTTTTTTCCCACATACGCACACCGGAAAATCCGGCGGGCATGTGCAAGGGTTTTCGTAATTCCTGAATGCGGTTTTTACCATCCTATCCTCCAGGGAATGGAAAGTAATAATACAAAGCCTTCCTTCCGGGTTCAGGCAATCAGCCAAATCCTCCAAAGAATCTTTCAGCACTTCCAGTTCCCGGTTACATGCAATACGTATGGCCTGAAACGTCTTTTTGGAAGGATGCCCTCCCGTCCGGCGCATTTTTGCCGGTATTGCAGCCTTTATAATTTCATTCAGTTCGCCTGTAGTTTCAATCGGCTTCTCCTGCCTTGCCAGCACAATATGCTTTGCGATATTTTTTGCAAACTTATCCTCACCAAAATCCCTGATGATGCGGAACAGCTCCCCTTCCGGGTAATCGTTCACAATATCTCTGGCATTCAGTTCCTGCCGCGTATCCATCCGCATATCCAGCTTAGTGTCATATTTATAAGAAAATCCTCTCTCTAAAGTATCCAATTGATAGGAAGAAACCCCAAGGTCCAAAAGGATGCCGTCCACGCTTGCAATTCCTAGCCCTTTCAATACCTCCTTTATATTGCAATAATTATTCCTTACAATAACCACTTTGTCCGAAAAGGAGGAAAGCCTTTCTCCGGCAGCTTTTATTGCCGCCTCATCCTGATCGATGCCAATCAGCTTTCCTTTCTCCCCCAGACGGCTCGCAATCTCATAGGAATGACCGCCCCCGCCCAGAGTACCATCTACATAAATACCGTCGCTTTTTATCTTTAAATTGTCTATTGTTTCTTTTAACAAAACGGAGCTGTGCTTAAATTCCATCCATTTCTCCTTGCCGTGGTGGAGAGGCCGCTGTTTATACCTTTCCGGTTTATATGCCAAGCCCAAGTTCCGACATATGTTCTGCAATGCTTTCCATGTCTTCGTAAGCTGACTCGCCTTCCCATCTTTCCTTACTCCAGATTTCGATTCTGCTCGCCACGCCTATTAGGGCAACTTCCTTATTGATACCGGCAAATTCCTTTAATACCGAAGGTATCAGTATCCTCCCCTGCTTGTCCACCTCCACGCTGGCAGCCCCTGCCAGAAAAAAACGGACAAAACTTCTTGCATCTTTATTTGTAAGCGGCAGGCTCCTGAGCTTTTCCTCAAAGGAGGCCCATTCCCTGTTATCGTACACAAATAAACAACCGTCCAACCCCTTTGTCACAACGAACTCATCACCGAGAGCTTCACGGAACTTTGAGGGGATGATCAGCCGGTTCTTTGCATCAATTGTATGGTTGTACTCTCCCATAAACATATAGCTCACCCGCCGTTCCAAAAAGTAGTCTGCCGTCACCGTCCGGCTTTCAAAGCCATTGCGGCTGACGCATCGTGGCATGAAGCCCTGCCACAGGAAACCACTTTCGCAGGATTTTTATCCCACTTCGTTCCACTTCATACCACTTCCCACCACTTTTATAATAGATTCTATACTAATATGGAACGTTTGACAAGCAAAACTGACGATTTTATTTACAAAAAATGCACTTTACAATTTCCTGTAAAGCGCATTTTTCCTGCATTTCCCATATATTGTAGGAACATTTGTTCCGTATGCCAGATGTGGTTTTAACCATTTCCGGCAGACAAAAGGCAAAATCCTATCCGTAAATTTTTATACGTTAAACCGAAATAGAATCACATCCCCATCTTTCACCACGTATTCCTTCCCTTCCATTCCAACCAGGCCCTTTTCCCTTGCCGCTGCCAAAGAGCCATGCTCTAACAAATCTTTATAATTTACTACCTCCGCTTTGATAAATCCTCTTTCAAAATCCGTATGGATTTTTCCTGCTGCCTGCGGCGCCTTTGTCCCTATCTTTATTGTCCAAGCCCTTGTCTCGTCTTCCCCTGCCGTCAAGAAGCTATGCAGCCCTAAAATACGGTAACTTGCTTTAATCAATTTTTCCAGGCCCGATTCCTTTAATCCCAAGTCTTCCAGGAACATCGCTTTTTCTTCTTCATCCAGTTCCGCAATCTCCTGCTCTATCTGGGCGCAGATTACAAATACACCGCTGCCGTTCTCCCCGGCAAATCCCCGGACATCCGCAACTCCCTGGTTGCCTGCCCCGTCATCCGCAAGGTCATCCTCCGCCACATTCGCCGCAAAAATAACCGGTTTATAAGTCAAGAGATTATAAGCGGAAAGCAGCCCAAGCTCATCCTCGTCTTCCGTTTCAAAAGACAGCGCCAGCTTCCCTTCTTCCAAATGCTCTTTCAGCCGTTCCAAAAGCCCCTGTTCCTTGGCAAGAGTTTTATCCATCCTCGCCCCTTTCCCTACTTTGGCAATCCTGCGTTCTAAGATTTCCAAATCGGAAAAAATCAGCTCAAGGTTAATCGTCTCAATATCCCGCAAAGGGTTTACGCTGCCGTCTACATGCACTACATTGGAATCTTCAAAGCAGCGCACTACATGGACAATAGCATCCACCTCCCGTATATTGCTCAAAAACTGGTTCCCCAGCCCTTCGCCTTTGGAAGCCCCCTTTACCAACCCGGCAATATCCACAAATTCAATGACCGCAGGCGTTACTTTTTTCGATTGGTACATATCCCCCAAAAGCTTCAGCCGCTCATCCGGCACCGCTACAATCCCCACATTCGGGTCTATCGTACAGAACGGATAATTGGCAGACTCTGCCCCTGCCTTTGTCAGCGAGTTAAATAAGGTACTCTTCCCTACGTTTGGAAGACCTACGATTCCTAGTTTCATGATATTTTATTCCTCCGTGTTTGCCCAGTTCATTTTTATTACACATCATTACGATATAATCCTATTACAAAATGTTCCAAATCAAAGAACCTTAACAGCTATGATAGTATAGCACAGCAAAGCTTTATTCATCAAGCATTATCGTTCCTTTTTTCGCCTTTGCTCTCAGCCTCACCATCTGCTCTCTTTCAATCTCCCGAATACTTTTTTCAGGTATTGGCAAATCCTCCGGCATCGTTCCTCCAATTTTCTCAATAGCTGTGCGCACTTATTTTCCAACAAATCGTCAGATGCATTGTGTTAGCTGTTTCACAGGCAAATTTCTCATAGGATATAAAGAATTTACTGCTGTGAACTCCGGTAGATTACACTCAATCAGAAAATTATAAAACCGTTTCGCTTAACTGCCTGCGTACATCCCTGCCATCATACATAATCCGAACAATATTTACTGTATTCTGAGGTTCTTCCGGAAAATAGAATATCAGATAATAATCTACAGGCAAAAAGCGGATTCCCCGACTATGCCACGGTTCTTCTCCATAAAGTTGATGACGCATGGGCATTTCTCCAAGGGAACGAATCATTTTCATAATCCGCCGAGTTTGCCCGATTGCAGTTTCCGGCGCAAGCAGCTCTAATACTATATGTCCATAAATATCACGCAAGTCTTGTCTTGCCTGTGCTGTATATACGATATTCCAGCTCATACACCAAAATCTCTCCTCATTTCCGCTTCAATGGTATCTGCCGAATAAACCCTGCCTGCTTTAACATCAGCCATGCCTTTTTCCATTTCCGCATCAAACTGTTCTCTGGTAAGAGAGCTGTAATTCAGCAGTTCTGTCTGCGGCAGCTTCATTTCAAACGGAATACCTCTCTGCAACACCACCTGTCTTAAAAACATACTCACGGCATTGGACATTGGGATTCCCAAACGTTCAAGCACCTGTTCCGCCTGCTCTTTGATTTCAGGTTCCACTCGTGCAAATACATTTGATGTTCGTGCCATAACAATCGCCTCCTTTATCTTTAGTATATCCATTTCGCTTGCGAAATGCAAGCGCTTCGCATAAATACCTTCCAGAACGATTTCAGTAACTCCTTCAATATCTACGATTCTGCTGACCTCATCAAAATCGTAAGATATGCAGAAAGGACAAGACATTCTCTCATGACTTGTCTTTTCTTTCCGGGTATTAAGGCTCAACCTATAGTTTCTAAACTCATTTTTACGTACCAATCATGTACCAATTTCACATAATCTCTTATAAAGATATAAAGACTTACATAGAAATCAAATCACTCTCAACCCCAGTATTTATCAACCTTTAAACCGTTTTATAGAGATACAGGGATTTACATGAAACAGCCTCATAAATCACTACACAATTTTTAAGGCATTTTCTAGAGCTTCTTGATTTTCAAGGGGCTCTTTAATTTTTTTCATAGGCATTCCCCCAAAATACAATAGCCGGGCCGGAAAGCAAACATTGGAGAAATGTATACGCTTTCCGGTCCGGCATCATTCATTTTTACACTTTTTATTCTGTACGTACTGCTTAATATCTCGAATATCCCCACCAGTTTGGAACAAGTTCTTCCAGGCGGATAGTCTCCATTGTATCTTTATCCAGCAAAATCTCTATGTCCTTTCCCTGCAGCCCAAGCTGCATCATGTACTCCCTGCAAACACCGCACGGCATACATACTTTTCCATTCGCCTCTACAGCCACAATCTTCCTGATTACGCTTTCTCCATGAGTAATCATATTCGCCATAGCATTCCGTTCCGCACAAAGCCCCATAGCAGATGAAGTATTTATACATACACCGACATACACATTTCCTGCATCGGTCAGCAATGCTGCCGCAACGCTTCCTGCATTAATAAAAGAAGAAATCTGCCGTTTTCCAAGTACAGCCACAGCCGCATCGTACAGTTTTAAGAAATCCTCCATGTCTCCTCCTTAATCCAGCTCATTCCCATTGCTTTGGATGACATTTTTGTACCAGTAAAAAGAATCTTTTCGGATTCGTTTGCATTCTTTCGGGTCATCGTCCGTACGATCAACATAGATAAATCCATACCTTTTTTTCACGCCATTGCTTGTTGAAATCAAATCCAATGCCGACCACGGGCAATATGCCCAGACCTCTACCCCATACTCGATTGCTTTTTCCATAGCCTTAATATGTTCTCTCAAATACGAAATACGGTATTCATCATGAATCTTTCCATCTTCCGTCAATTCGTCAAACGCACCCAGACCATTTTCCGTAATCATCAACGGTTTATTGTAACGTCCATACAAATCCCGGAACAAATACTCTAATCCGGTAGGGTCAATGCTCCAGTCCCAATCCGTCGTATCCAGATTTGGATTCTTACACATCTCATAGAAACCGGGATGTGTTTCATATCCGGAAATCTCGCCTTTCTTGCCGGAAAGGTTCACGCCGTTATAGCGGATTTCTTTTGTACCTTCCGGGCAAGCCTTTGCACATTCGCTGGCATAATAATTAAGGGCAAGGAAATCGGAATAGCCTTCTTTAATCAGCTCCATATCCCCCTCTTCTATGTGGGGCGCCAGTCCATGCTTTTCCAGATAAATCATGGCGGACTTTGGATAAAACCCTTTAAAATAAATATCCAGATATAATGCATTCCGCAAATCATGGGCATTTTGCGCCGCCATCATATCTTCCGGTTTTGATGTCAAGGGATAAATGGGGGAATAGCCAAGAGCCGCTCCTACTTTCCCGCCGGGCACCAGTTCATGCACCTGCTTACAAGCTATGGCATGCGCCAGATTCATATGGTGATTAATCTGGTACCGCAACTGATTATTGTTCCTATGTTCTTCCGGAATAAAGCATTTCTGTGTCCAATATTGTACAATGATACTTTGTTCATTAATGGTTGTCCACAACTTTACTTTGTCTTTGAACTCGTTAATGATGTACCCGGAAAAATATGCAAAGTCTTCTACTACCTGACGGTCCAGCCATCCTCCATATTTTTCAACAAGCGCCCAGGGAAGGTCATAATGGTAAAGCGTAACAATCGGCTCTATCCCATTTTTCAACAATTCATCAATTAAATCACGGTAAAACCGAATCCCCTTTTCATTGACCTCTCCAACACCATCCGGGAATACCCGTGACCATGCAATGGAAAAACGGTAGGTGTTAAATCCCATTTCTTTCATCAGCGCCACATCTTCTTTAAAGTGATGATAATGGTCGCTCGCGATATCCGCATTGGCAAATCCTCTTTTTACATAATTTTCTTTGTTAATTACATCCTGCTGAGATGCCTTCTTACCATCCTCATAGGCTGCCCCTTCCACCTGATATGCGCTGGTTGCAGCACCCCACAGAAAATTCTCCGGAAAAATATTCTTCATATGCTTCTCCTTATTTATGGCTTATAATCTTTAAAATATCAATCATCTGTTCCGCAAGCTGGATTTCTGACATAATGGTCATGAGCGTATCCTGTGCATGGGCAAACAGCATAGAATACTCATATTTTTTCCCATTAGCTTCGCTTTGTATAACTTCTGTCTGTGACTTATGGGCCTGCACGATAAACTTTTTGGCCTCCTCCATCTTTTTTTCCGCCTCTGTGAAATCAAATGCTTTTGCATGGCTCAACGCATCTTTTATGCTCAGTCTTGCATCCCCTGCATTCATAATAATCTGCATGGCTGTTGCTACTAATTCCTCGTTAAATTCTTCTCCCATTATCACATCTCCCTTTCTAATTTTTTTCCGTCATAGCCTGCTCTTCCATAAGTTTTGTCTTCTCATATACTTTAAAGAACGGATACCAAATCAAAATGTTAATAGCCAAATATATTACCCACCAAATAATTGCCCGGAAATCCTCCGTCACAAGCATACTGCTGAAAGGCGCCGGAATTTGCCCCACATGGATTAACTTTGACGGTATTTTCAGCAATCCGCCGCTCATCAATATCCATACATAGATAGGGCCTACAATCGCATTAATCCACGCAGGCAGCATCAAAATAGGGTTGAACACCACCGGGGCGCCGAACATTACCGGTTCATTGATGTTGAATATGGAAGGTACCAGGAAAACACGACCCATCGTTTTAAGCTGTTTTGATTTTGAAATGCACATCAGAAGGTTAAGCCCTAATGTAGCGCACATACCTCCAATTGTAATAAATGCCATTGTAAAAGTTGCTTCGTATGTAACAATATTTACTGCAGGCTGCCCTGCCGCCACCGCATCAATATTGGCCTGGATTCCTGTTAAGAAAATGGGCATCGTTACCGCATCCCAAAGCCAGCTTGATACGCCCACCGTATAGAAAAATGCAGGAATCAGACAAATCAGTATAAAGCCCGGCAAAGTCTGTGCAAAATTGGTAACAGGCTTAATGGTTGCAAGCACAACCTGGAACAAGTCTATCTCCAATATATTGAACAAAACCATACTAATCGAAAGCGAAATTACAAATGGTAAAATAGTATTAATCCAACTGGTCAAAAAGTCAGGGATACTGCTGTCTTTCAGGAAATGCAGCTTTCCCCACAAATGAAAGATAATACTTACAAAAATACCAATAATCATTCCCACAGCAATCCCGGATGCACCCAGATTACTCATCAAAGTGCCCAAATCAGCGCTTTCGCCTTTTGGCATAACGCCCATAAATAAAATACAAATGGCAGCAAGGCCTCCGTTAATTGTATATTCCGGGTGATTCAGCTTCTCCATACATTGATTTGTCATCATAAACGCCACAATCAATGTAATCAGCCCAAAACTGTAAGAAGCAATGGGTGAAAGATCCGGCAGTGCCGGAAGGAAGTATCTTGCAACATTATAAACATATACAACAGAACCTGTCAAAATAAACGGAACTACTTTCTGCATACAGCTTGAAACTGCCGAAAGCCAAGGTCTGCTAAACAGCTTGCTCGCTGCTGGCGCAAAGGAGTTTGCAAGCCAATCCATAAATTTCTTCATAATTATTTTTCCTCCTTTTTATCCATAGTTTCCATTACCAGTTTCAGTAAACGTTCCCCATCCAACATTGCGTAAATATCCTGGGGAATTACCATTACCGGAACCCCATATGGATTCGCCAGTGTCTGGAATTTATCCAACTCCGCTGCATAATGCGGCCCCAGCAGCAAAATATCAATAGAGCCAATCATTTCCCCTGCCTCCGAATGGCTTCTTGCTTCAACACTTATGGAAAGCTTCTGTTTTTTAGCTGCCTTTCTGGCATTGCTTGCAAGAAAGCCGCTCGACATACCTGCCCCACAACATAACAACACTTTTATATTTTCCATAACGTATCAATTTCTCCTTTCATTTCCCGTTTTTTCGGACGTCCTTTTTCAGTGGTTTTATTATGAACGATTTTTTTATGATTCTCAACTTGATATTTGCCTTCTATTGGTGCATCCCGATAAATATTTATTTTCCCCTTTACGGGGCATCTGTCTATGTCATAGCCTTGCACCATAAAAGTGAAAAAGAATAGTTGTTTTAAAAACATTTATATGGCTATAATTAAACTAAAACATTTATCTGATTCAGAGGGCGAAAGAAGGAAAGAAGGTATCCGAATGAAAAAGAAGCAAAACGAATTAATTCAATATCTTTCCGCACAAAACAGAACGGTTAAAAGCACAGAACTTGCCAACGTTTTACAAATTTCCGCTCGTTCCGTAAAAAATTATGTCAGTGAAATTAACCTTCTCTATGATAAAAAGATTATCCTTTCCTCCCGCCAGGGTTACCAGATAAACCGCCAGATTTCTTATAATCTGCTGCTTAACGAAAATTCGGATTCGACCCTGCCGCAAACCGGTGAAGAACGTGCCTTCTACATCATCAAGCAGTTGATTTTAGAACACACATCTTCGTTAAACCTTTTCGACCTTTGCGACTATTTATGCATCAGTTATTCCACCATCAAATCGGTGATTGGAAAAATGAACAAGACCTTTTCAGCCTATCATGTAGAATTTATCTGTAAAAATAATTGTGTGCAAATCGTTGGAAGCGAAAAAGATAAACGACGTTTAATTAGTTATATTATTAACGAAGAGAGCAATGCCCGTTTTCTTGATATCCAGCAACTGGGCGAATGCTTTTGCAACATTGATGTGGAGTCTTTACACAAAACCTTATTTTCTACCTTTAAAAAGCATAATTATTATTTGAATGATTTTGCTGCAGTCAATATATTGCTGCAGCTTCTCATTCTTATTGACCGGAATCTGGCAGGCAATGAACTGAATGTCGGTGAAACTGTCCTTTCTATTGAAAACCAAACCGAATTTTTATTGCTGCAGGAATTATTTGAGCAACTAGAAAATCAATTTTTGCTGCATTTGAACCCTTATGAGAAATTTGAAATCCATATGCTGATAAAAGCCAATGCCACTTCTTCCCTTCCTACATCCAAAACGGAGCTGAAGAAATTGATTGGCAATGAATTTTTGTCTTTGACCGATTACTATGTTGCCCAGGTAAACAACCATTATCTCATCGACCTCAGTGACGAAAGATTTACCACCCCTTTCACATTACATTTGGAAAACCTAATCCTACGTGCAAAACTGGGGCGTTTTACCAGCAATCCTTTAGCCGAATCGATTAAATTGAACAATCCTATCATCTTTGATATCGCCATCTACATTGGCCTTGATTTGATGGAACGGTACAACCTCTCTATTAACGAGGATGAGATTGCATTTCTTGCCATACATATTGGTGCGGAAATTGAGCGTCAAAATATGAGCCTTACCAAAATCCGCACTGTACTTTTATGTCCAAATTACCGGAATATCTCTACGGAATTGCTGAACAATCTTCTATTTAATTTTGGCAATCAACTGGATATTATAGGAAATGTTTATGCTGAAAATGATTTGAAAAACTTATCTTTTTCTTTGCTGCTTACCACGGTTCCGCTCAATCAGCCATATAACTGTGATGTTGTTCAAATCTCGCCTTTTAATTTGAATACACAATACAATATGATTTATAACACGATTTTAAAAAGACAGGATACCAACAAAAACAAGACATTAAGGACAAATTTCCATACTTTTTTTGAAAGCGATTTATTCCTTATCAACCCGAAATTAAATAACCGGGAACAGATTTTACATTATCTATGTGAAATACTAAAGCAAAAAGAATATGTGGATAAAGACTTTGAATCCAGTGTGCTGAAAAGAGAGAATGCCGCCACCACTGCATTCGGCAATATTGCCATACCTCATTCCGTAGATATGAATGCCGTCAAAACAAGCGTCTCCGTTGCCATTTCAAAAAGTGGGTTTCAATGGGGCGGAAATACCGTCTATGTAGTATTTCTTCTGGCCATTAATAAAGCTGACAAAACTACATTTAGAGAATTGTATGAATCTCTGGCATCGCTGTTTGGGGATGAAAACATTATACTGGAAATACGCAAATGCAATTCGTTTAAAGATTTTGAACAATTAATATATAACCATACCAGCCCGCCTAAAACAATCTAATTGTCTTTTCCATAAACAACAAGCGCCGTTTTTTGCCGCCCTTTGGCGGCTGGCGGCATTGAAGTCAGCCGGAATACGCCCGGTATGTCTGGTTTCTGTTTCGGGAGAGAATCTATAACCAATACTAGTATTTTTTCTGTTCCTGCAATTCCCGATACAAATCTTTATAATTCCCATACCGGACAGGGCTTATCTTCCCTTCCGACAAAGCCTGTTTTACCCCACAGTCCGGCTCGCTTAAATGGGAGCAGCCGGTAAAACGGCAATGCCCTTCATATCTGGCAAATTCCGGGTAAAACCCCTGCAAATCCTCCTTCTCCATAGAAAAAAGGCGCAAAGACGTAAACCCCGGTGTATCCATAATATATGTGTTTTCCTGAAGGGCAATGATTTCCGAATGCCTTGTGGTATGCTTCCCCCTGTCAATCTTTCTGCTGATTTCCCCGGTTTCCATCCCTGCATCCGGGTTCAGGCAATTGATGATGGAAGACTTTCCCACCCCGCTGGGTCCCGCTACTGCCGTGGTTTTGCCATACAGCAGACTTCGCAGCTCTTCCATCCCTTCCCCCTTCTCTGCACTTGTAAATAGTACCCGGTATCCGCAGGAACCATATGCTTTCTGTAGGTTTTCCCGCTCTTCCGCAGAAGCGATATCCAGCTTATTGAAGCAAACGATGCAGGAAAGCCCTTGCTGTTCCATCATAATAAGAAACCGGTCCAAAAGCTGAAAATTTGGTTCCGGTTTCACTATTGCAAATATCACAAGCGCCTGGTCAATGTTCGCCACAGCCGGACGAATCAATTCATTCTGCCTTGGAAGAATCCGGGCAATATTGCCAATCCCTGCCTCTTCCTCCAGCACTTCCATGCATACATTGTCGCCGACCATCGGCTTTTTATTTTCTTTGCGGAAAATACCTTTCGCCTTACATTCATATACTTTTCCGCCTGTATTCCGATTTTCCTTTGCAAAGACATAGTAAAAACCGGCAATCCCTTTTATAATCTTCCCCTGCACCTTTTTGCGTCTCCCATTTCCCTCATCCATAGGATTCTGCGGCGCCTTATTCTGCTTCATATCTTCCGCCCCTTATGACTCCGGTGTAAACTGCAGTTCCCTTGCTATCGTCTTCTGTACGGAAGTTCCTTCCGTCGTCGTCACTTCCCCTGTCTCCGGATTGGTATCCGTTATCGCGTCCGTCGTTACCATATACGTAAAAGTGACCGTTCCTGTGGCGGAGCGGATACCCGTATAGTTGACGGAAATAGGAAATGATGCGGTGCTTGTGTTCAATAGCTGCACCCCATCCGCCGTATCGATTGTTACCGTCACATCCAGCCCTTCCCGGTATTCCGGGTCTTCCGCAGCGGAAGGCGCTTCAATGCTTCCGTTAAAACTATAAGTGCCCTGTTTCGGTCCCAAACTCACTTGCAAATCAATCGCCGTGCCCTGGTCCACATAAGAACCCACCGAGTAGCTCTGATAACAGACAAGCCCATTGAGAGATTCGTCTTCATGGTTGATTTCCGTAACGCTGCCGACCACCAGCCCATTTTCCGTTATGGCTGCCATAGCATCCATTTCCGATATCCCTATTAGATTGGGAACGCGGACTTTATTGTCCTCCGCCCCCTGGCTGATACGGATGGTCACGGCTGACCCGCTGGGGGCTTTTATCCCCGCTTCCGGGCTTTGGGAAATAATGTCCCCTTTTGCCACTTCCGCATCATAACTTTCCGTCTTGTTTACCACAAAACCTTTCTGCTCTAAATTGGAAACCCCCTGCGCCGTAGACATCCCCACTACGTTGGGCACTTCCACGCCGCTGGCCCCTGCGCTGACCGTTAACGTAATATCCGTTTTGGAATCCACCATCTGCCCGATTCCGATATTGCATTCCAGTACAAGCCCGGCCTCATATTCATCCGTTTCCTTATATGCGATTTCCGGCATCAGCCCAAGGCCGAGAAGTTCCGTTTTAACCTCCTCTATCTGCCTGCCCACTACTTTTGGCATTTCTACCTTACCAGACTCTTCTTCGGTGCTTTCCTCCGTTTTTTCCTTTTCCCCGCCGAAAGGCAATATGCCCAATGTCTTTCCTACAAGGAAAAGGACAATGCAGCCAATCAGCAAAGCGGCTACTACTGCCAATACAGTCGTCACCCGTTCCATCTTAGAATCGTACTCTTCTTCCTCGTCGTCGATATCATCTTCTACATCTTCCTCTTCTTCATCCCCTATGACATCTTCTTCGTCTTCCTCTTCCTCGTCTTCTTCCTGATATTTCCGGCGCACATCTTTTTTCAGCCGAAGGGCTTCATCCATCGAATCCCTTTTAACGGACTGTTTTTTTATCTGCACCATATCTTTGTCGGTTATCATCCGCGTCGAAGCTTCCTCGTCCGGGTTGACCATTTTTACGAAATCTTCATCCGGGTTAATCAGCGACTGCTTCAAATCCACAATCAAGTCCCCCATCGTCTGATATCTGCGGTCAGGGCTTTTTTGACAGCATTTAAAAACAATCTGTTCCACGCTGATAGGAATCTCCGAGACATATTCCCTAGGTGAAGGCAATGGTTCCTGAATATGTTTAATGGCAATGGCCACCGTAGTCTCCCCGTTAAAGGGAACCCTTCCGGTCAGCATTTCAAACATCGTAATGCCCAGCGAATAGATATCGCTTTTTTCATCGCTGTAGCCGCCCCTGGCCTGCTCGGGGGAAGTATAATGTACGGAACCCATAACATTGGAGGTAATGGTATTGCTGGTAGCTGCTTTTGCAATACCGAAATCCGTTACCTTCACCTTTCCTTCTTTGGATATAATTATGTTCTGGGGTTTGATATCCCTGTGTATAATATGATTGTTATGCGCTGCTTCAATGCCCATGGAAACCTGGATAGCGATGCTAATCGCTTCTTTTACGGAAAGTCTTGCCTTTCTTTCAAT
Organism: uncultured Kineothrix sp.; assembly: GCA_910588855.1. Taxonomy (GTDB): domain Bacteria; phylum Bacillota; class Clostridia; order Lachnospirales; family Lachnospiraceae; genus Kineothrix. The sequence continues at coordinate 223,000 of CAJUSR010000001.1, forward strand.
ATATTTTTTCAAGGTAATGCCTTCCACCAGCTCCATGACAATGAAGTAGACATCGTTTTCTTCCCCTACATCGTAAACATTGACGATATTCGGATGCATCAATCCCGCCGCCGCCTGCGCTTCTACCCGGAACTTGGAAACAAAATTCGCATTTTCCGAAAATTCCTGTTTCAACACTTTCACCGCCACATAACGGTTTAGTTTATGGTCTTTCGATTTATATACATCCGACATTCCCCCGGTACCGATTTTTTCCAAGATCTCATACCGGTCTACAATCATCATTCCAATTTTAATCATTTCTGTATCCATGCTCCTTTTAAAGTTGAGAGACTATTGTACCAAAATACAAAAAACTCTGCCAAAAAGTTTCGGATGAACGTCAAAGATTTTCATCCGCAAACGGCTCTATCAATATAACAGCGATATTATCCCTGCCGCCGTTGCTATTGGCAGCTTTCACCAATTCTTCCGCTTTTGTCTCCACGCCTTCCTGACTGCTCAATATCATATGAATCTCTTCATCTTCCAGCATATTTGTCAGTCCGTCGGAACACATAAGCACAATATCCCCCGGCTTAAGCTCCACATGAAAGAAATCGGCTGTCACTGCATCCTCTGCACCGATTGCCCGCGTAATTATGTTTTTGTCCGGATGATTCCTCGCCGATTTCCTGTCAATACCGCCTCTGCGTATCATTTCCTCCACAAGGGAATGATCCCTCGTTATCTGTTCTATCTTGCTGTCATTTACCACATATAACCTGCTGTCCCCCACATTGGCTACTTCCAGATATTTTTCCTTCAGGCAGGTAGCCGCTACCACCGTAGTGCCCATCCCCCTAAGCTCCTCTTTCTCCATCGCCTTTTGCCGGATGTGGCTGTTAGCAGCATCAATTGCTTTCCCTAATATCTTGACCGGGCTCTTTTCAAAAGAGCCTGCCACTTCTTCCTTTATCGTTTCCACCGCATATTTGGACGCATAATCCCCTGCATTATGCCCCCCCATCCCGTCTGCAACGACAAATAAATTCGGAAGATTCCCTAATGGCTTCTCCGATGCAAACACATAATCCTGATTTAATTTTCTCCTTTTTCCGATATCCGTAATGGAAAATGTCTTTAACACGACGAAACCTCCTGTATTACCGATGAAGCTCCCTGCGCCTTAATTGACCGCACGCCCCATCAATATCTCTTCCCATTTCCCTTCTTATAGTAACATTTATTCCATTTTTTTCAAGTTTATTTTTAAAAGCCGTTACTTTTCCGGGTGCAGAAGGCGAAAAACCCCGCTCTTTCACCGGATTAACCGGAATCAGGTTCACATGGCAGTTCAAATCCCTGATAAGCTCCGCCAGCATCATCGCATCTTCCCCTGTATCGTTTACGCCTTCTATCAAACTATATTCAAAAGTTAATCTTCTGCCCGTCCTTTCAAAATAGTATGCACTTGCTCCCATCAATTCATCCAATGTATATTTTTTCGCTACGGGCATCAGCTTCTTCCGCTTCCCATCGGAAGCCGCGTGCAAAGACAATGCCAGCGTAATCTGCAGCCCTTCCTCTGCCAGCCGCTCCATCTGGGGGACAAGCCCGCAAGTGGATACCGTTACATTCCGCTGGCTGATATGAAGCCCGTTTTCATCGGTAAGAAGCCGGATAAATTTCACCAGATTATCGTAATTATCCAAAGGCTCCCCCATGCCCATCACCACTACATTAGAAACCCTTTCCCCTGTCAAAAGGGTAATTGCATATACTTGTTCCAGCATTTCGGAAGGCTGCAGCGGCCTTACCAGGCCATCTATGGTAGAAGCGCAGAATTTGCACCCCATCCGGCATCCTACCTGGGAAGAAATACAGACCGAATTTCCATGTTTGTATTTCATCCAGACACTTTCCACCGTATTGCCGTCCGACAATTCAAATAAAAATTTCTTCGTCCCGTCTACTTTGGATTCTTGTATGCGCAGTGGATTTAGCACGGAGAAAAAATAGTCTTCCCTGCACTTTTCCCTTAAATTTTTTGAGAGATTGGTCATTTCCCCAAAATCTCTTGCCAGTTTTTGGTGCATCCACTCATACAACTGCTTCGCCCGGAATGTTTTCTCTCCGGCCGCCTCCATTTCCCTCTTTAGTTCCTCCAAATCCATTGATTTGATATCCTTCTTGGTATTTCCCATCTCTATCTTTCCTCCCGTTCCTTTCTGCGGAATACTGCGATAAAAAAGCCGTCCGCTTCATGTATGTCCGGAAAAAGCTGCAAATACCCTTCCGCAGCCGTTTCCGTATGCGGTATTCCTTTCAGCTTTCCGCCGAAATCCTCCGCCGTAAACGGATGATTGTCAAGAAACCACTTGACATTTTCCTCATTTTCTTCCTTTCGTATTGTACATGTGCTATAAACCAAAATGCCTCCCGGCTTCACATACTTCCATACGTTGTCCAATATCTCCCTCTGCACCAAAGGCAGTTTTGAAAGCATTTCCTCTGTCAAATTGTATTTAATATCCCGCTTCCTGCCAAGTATCCCAAGGCCGGAGCAGGGAACATCCGCTAAAACCACATCTGCCTTTGCGTCCAGGCTTTCCTCATATACCGTAGCGTCACATACCTGCGCTTCTATATTCCCAAGCCTCTGCCGGGCTGCATTTTCCTTAACAAAAGCTATCTTCGCCTCCGAAATGTCCCGTGCCAGCACTTTTCCGCCTTTTCCTGCCTTTTCCGCCGCATGGGTGCTTTTCCCTCCCGGCGCGGCGCAGACATCCACCACCAAATTACCTTCCTTTATTCCGGCGCATTCCACACAGAGCATGGAACTTACGTCCTGTACTGCAAACATCCCTTCATCAAACCCGGGGATTTTCCTGACCCCTTCCACATGGCTTATCTCATAAGCATAACTAAGATAAGGATGATGCCTCACTTCCATTCCTGCCTGTTCCATCCGGGCAAGAAATGCTTCCCTCTCTTCTTCCGCCATCGATTCTTTCCATCTTATCGTTACCGGCCGGATTCCCAGCAATGCCTGCAGCATCTTCCCTGTCCTGTCCGTTCCGTAATCCTCCAGCCACATCTCTACCACTGGCTGGGGCATGGAATAAACCACGGAAAAATACGCTGCCGGGTTTTTCCCCTTATCCGGGTATAATGCTTCCGCCCTCTTCCCTTCCGGTTCGCCGTCTATACCAATCCCGTCTTTTTCTCTGGCAATATTCCGCAATACTCCATTCACAAAACCTTTCAGCGAATGGAATTTCCTTTTTGCAGCCAGCTTTACCGCTTCATTGCATACTGCTGCATCCGGCACGGTATCCATAAAGAGTATCTGATATACGCTCATCCGCAGCAGGCTGCGTATCAGAGGCTTCATTTTCTCTGTTGAAACTTTGGAAAAAGCATTGAGAATATAATCAATTTGAATCCTCCGTTCCAGCACCCCTTCCGTCACCCGTTTGATAAATGCCTTATCCTTTGCAGGCAGATAATCATATTTATCCAAAACATTCCTTATCAGGACATTGCTGTAAATCCGCCCGCTTTCTATTTCCATCAGCATATCCAATATCAGTTCACGTATATTCATGACAACCTCTTCTTTACTCCTGTACCTTTAATCACCAATCCTGGTGAAACTTAGAAGTTCTCCGCGAAACAGCCTCTGCTGTGAGCGGCTAGAACTTCTTTTCACCCTAATCATCCCTTCTTCTGTTGCCGAAAAGCAATACCAAACGCATAAGCTGCAATATCGAAGCCGCTGCCCCCGCCACATAAGTAAGGGCCGCCGCCCGCAGCACTTTCCTGCAATAACCTGTCTCATCCCCTCCGGTAATCCCATAATCCTGCAACATCGTTAAAGCTCTGGAAGAAGCATTGAACTCTACCGGCAATGTTACTACCTGAAACAGTACCGACAAAGAAAAAACCCATATTCCTATCTGTACAAGCGTGGAACTCAAGCCAAGCAGCACCCCAAGGAGAATCATCGGAATCCCGATGCGGGAGCCGATATTGGCAGCCGGAACCAAAGCGCTCCTGATTTTCAAAGGCGCATAGCCTTTTTGGTGCTGTACGGCATGTCCGCATTCGTGGGCCGCCACACCAATTGCCGCCACCGAATTGGACTGGTAAGTGCTGTCCGAGAGACGAAGCACTTTATTCCTTGGGTCGTAATGATCCGTCAGCCTGCCGTTTATATGTTCAATCCTTACATCATGAATCCCGGAATAATTCAATATCCTCGCTGCCGCTTCCGCCCCTGTCATTCCGCTGGCACAGCGTACCCTTGCAAATTTGCTGTATGTGCTGTTCAAACTGCTGCTGGCAGCCATGCACAAAACCGCCCCAATCAATACAAGGAAATACGTAGGGTCAAAATAGTAACCATAATATCCATGCATACCGTTAACCTCCTGATTTTATCTTTGCCGCCTGTCTGTTTACTTGCCGTTGTTTTTCTGTCTTCCTGCGCTATTTTTCTTTCTGCGCATTTCTTTCTTACTGCTCTTTTCTTTCTTCTTATCTTTTTCCTGTCTTCCTGCGCTATTTCTTCCTATCCTTTTCTTTTACTGTCTTTTTATCGCTCTTTTCTTTATTAAAATGAAATGCTTTCCAAGTGCCCTTTCTGGCTACATGCCCAGCCGCAGCCCTTCCTCAATCGGGTATCCCAGCAGGAAGTCTTTCACATCCATCCGCCTTTTGCCCTCTAACTGCACTTTTGTCACTTTTAAAAGCCCGCTGCCCGTCCTCACATAAAACGCATCCTTCTCCACCCGTTCAATGCTGCCTGCAGGGCTTCCTTCCCAGGCATTCCCTTTTCCTATATCCTCTACCGGTTCGCACTCCCATATTTTCATATTTTTCTTATGATAATAAGTATACGCGCTCGGCCATGAATTTAGTCCACGCACCAGCCTGTCAATATAAGCCGCATCTTTTGCCCAGTCAATCAATCCAAGGGATTTCTTTATCGTTCCTACGTAGCTGGCTTCTTCTTCCTTTTGTTTCTCCGGTACCAGCCCGCCCTTTTCAATTGCGGGCAGGGCTTCTACAATCAACCTGGCGCCCGCTTCGCAAAGTTTATCATGTAAGGACTCCCCTGTTTCCTTCTTATCGATAGGAACCGTACACTTCATCAACATATCTCCCGTATCCAGCCCCTTATCCATCTGCATAATAGTAATCCCTGTCTCTTTTTCCCCATTTAAAATTACCCATTGAATCGGCGCCGCCCCCCGGTACTTAGGAAGCAGGGAGGCATGGATATTTACGCACCCTAACCGGGGTATCCTCAGAATCTCTTCCGGTAAAATCTGCCCAAAAGCGGCCACCACAAAAATATCCGCCTTTAATGCCGCAAGTTTTTCCATTTCTTCCGGCTCCCGTATTTTTACCGGCTGCAATACCGGAATCCCATATTTTAACGCACATGCCTTAACCGGAGGCATCTGCATTTCCTTTCCTCTCCCCTTCGGTTTATCCGGCTGCGTCACTACCGCCGCCACTTCATGCCCTTCTTTTACAATAGCTTCCAAAGCCCCTACCGCAAAATCAGGCGTTCCCATAAACACAAGCTTCATATATGGTTCCTTTATCCTTTCCTTATCCTTTCTTCATCCCGTTTCCATCTGGCAGACCTATTCGGCTCCTCCATACTAAAGCAACCTACTGCGATGACACCCATCGGAATCCTTAAGTTTCCGGCCGGAGCCAAGTCACATCTTAGGCTCCGGCGCAAATCTTAGTGAAGAGCGGTTCGCTTGGCGAAGCATCCACTGGTGCGAGCCTTAGAACTTCTCTTCACACTATTCCTCTTCATCTTCCTCGTCATCCAAATCTTCCACATTCATTAACGGGCCTTCCACTTTGTCCACGTATAAGTTCCCTTCTAAATGGTCAATTTCATGACAGATTGCCCTGGCCAACAGCTCAGTCCCTTCCACCTCATATTGCTCCATATTTTCGTTATAAGCTACCGCCTTCACATAGTTGGGCCTAGTGACAATCCCCGTCTTTCCCGGAACGCTCAAGCATCCCTCATGCCCGGTCTGTTCCCCGCTCATTTCCAGAATCCGGGGATTAATCATCACGTACGGGTTCTCCCCTGTCACATCAATGACTACAACCCGTTTTAAAATCCCCACCTGGGGAGCCGCCAACCCAACACCATTGGCTTCATACATAGTATCCAGCATGTCCCCTATCAGCTCTTTCAGACGCGGCGTCATTTCCTTTACCTCTTTACATTTCTTGTTTAATACTGCATCTCCGATTTCTCTTATGTTTCTGATTGCCATATCCATTCTGTCCTTTCTTCCGTTTTCTATCCTCTTTCTTATACCACATTTCTTAATACCATATTTTTTAATACTGCATTTCCAATTTTTAATAGGCGCATACCGGGTCAAAGTCAAATTGCACGATTTCCTTTCCTGCCTTTTTGCTTTCCGCCCGTTCCTCCAAAAATGCCTCTATGGTATTCTTCACCGCTATCAATTCTTCATAATCTTTGTGTTTTACATAAACCATATACCGGTAAATATCCTGAATCTTCCCTATGGAAGCTGCCGCAGGGCCGATAACATGCAGCCCCTCTTTCCCGCTCCCTGCCGGGCATCCTGCCATCCCTGCCAAAGGCAATTCCTTTTCTTTCAGCAAACTGCCAATTTGGCAAGCCAGCCTGTTCCCATCTTCTTTATCCGGGGAAGCTATCAGGATTGCCAGCATATGGGCGGCAGGCGGATACATTAGCATCTCCCGGTACATAATCTCTTCTTCGTAAAATCCCTTATAATCCTGTCTGGCGGCATGGATAATGCTGTAATGATCCGGGTCGTAAGTCTGTATCACCACTTCCCCTGCACGTTCTCTCCTTCCTGCACGTCCGGCCGCCTGCGTCAATAACTGGAATGTCCTTTCCCCTGCCCGGTAATCGTTGACATGGAGAGATAAATCTGCCGCCAAAATCCCTACCAGCGTAACATTGGGGAAATCATGCCCTTTTACAATCATTTGAGTGCCCAGCAGAATATCCGCTTCCCCATTGGCAAATGCATTTAAAATCTCCTCATAACTGTCCTTCGTACGGGTGCTGTCCGCATCCATCCGAAGCACCTTTGCCCCCGGGAACTCCTTATGGATAACCTCTTCTATCTGCTGCGTTCCCGCCCGGAAGCCCAAGATATATTTGGAGCCGCATTCCGGGCAATTTTTTACCCCCGGCTGCTCATAGCCGCAGTAATGACAGACAAGTTTTCCGCCCATATGCTCGGAAAGCGATATGTCGCAATGCGGGCATTTCATTACATGTCCGCAAGACCGGCAGGAAATAAACCCTGCATACCCTCTTCTGTTTAAAAAAAGGATGCTCTGTTCTTTCCTTTCCAGCCGCCCTTCCAACAGCTCATGCAGTTTCCTGCTGAAAATGGAACGGTTCCCCTGTTTTAATTCTTCCCGCAAATCCACCGTGTAAACCGACGGCAGCATTCCTCCCGGCCGCCTCTGTGTCAGTTCATACATCCGGTATTCCCCGTTCTTTGCCCGGTAATACGCTTCCAAAGAAGGGGTAGCTGAACCAAGCACTACAACCGCATCATGCATGGCTGCAATTTTTTCCGCCGTTTCCCTTGCATGATACTTTGGCATGGATTCGCTTTTATATGTATTTTCATGCTCTTCATCTATAATAATCGCCCCTAAATGGGGGAATGGGGTAAAAAGGGCGGACCTGGGGCCAATCATCACATCGATTTCCCCTTTTTTTGCCCGTTCCCACTGGTCATACTTTTCCCCCTGAGAAAGTGTGGAATTTATCACCGATACCCGCTCTTTAAAACGTACATAAAAACGTAGCAGAGTCTGGTAAGTTAAAGCAATTTCAGGAATTAACACAATCGCCTGTCTGCCCCGTTTGATTATGCCTTCAATCACCGCAAGATAAACCTCCGTTTTCCCGCTTCCTGTTATTCCATATATCAAACAGGTATCCCTTTTCCCCAAATCGAAATCGCGCAAAATCCCGTCCGCCGCCTGCTGCTGCCCGGCATTCAGTTCTTTCTTCCTCCCATAATCCCCCATTCTGGAATCTACGGTTTCTCCGTTAATTTTTACCGGATTCCGGTAACCACTTTTTACAATAATGCCTAAAGCCCCTTGTTTTTCCAAACTTCTAATTGTCTGGGATGAGATATGGAGCTTCCCCGTTATCAGCGGCATAGGAAGTTCCCCCATCCGTATCAGCTCCTGCAAAAGCCTGGCCTTCGCAGTCTGTTTCTTGTTGACGCATATTTGGAGCAAATCTTTTGCTTCTTCGCCGGAAAGCAATAGCTTGCAGCTTCTTGTTTCCTGCCCTTTTATCTTTCTCTTTACAGGCAGGACGGTTTTCAGTGCTGTTATCATCGTAGAACCGTACTGTTCCTTCATCCATGAGGCAAGGGCGATGCAATCCGCTTCCGCTTCCATCCCTTTTTCTTCCACGTCCGCAATCTCCTTGAGCTTTTCCGGCGCATATTCTGCTTTCTTCCTGAGCCCAATCACATACCCTTTCCTGAGATGGTTCCCCTTGCCGAAAGGAACGGAAACGCATGTGCCTGCTTTTACCTTCCCCTGCAGCCTTTCCGGGATGATATATTGAAATGTTTTGTCCAGTTTTTCGTGGGAAATATCTATTATAATGTCTGCAAATCTTCCTTCCATCCCCGCTCCTTTAATATATCCCGGATCAGGTCTCTTTCATCCATAGGATACTTTACCCCTTTGATTTCCTGATAATCCTCATGCCCTTTGCCTGCAAGGACAATAATATCCCCCGGCTCCCCATGATCTATAGCATAGGCAATCGCCTCCTTGCGGTCGCAGATTTCCACATATTCCCCTCCGGTTTTACCGATGCCGACCTTAATATCCTCAATGATATCCTGAGGCTCTTCAAACCTTGGGTTATCCGAAGTAACAATTGTCAAATCCGCCAGTTTCCCGCTGACTTCCCCCATCTCATATCTTCTTAATTTGGAACGGTTGCCCCCGCAGCCGAACAGGCAGACCAAACGGTTTGGCTCATATTCCTTTAAAGTGCCAAGCAGGCTCTCCAAACTCATGGCATTATGGGCATAATCTATCATCAAAGTAAACGCATCGGATACTTTTACCATCTCAATCCGCCCCTTCACCTTTACTTCCAAAAATGCCTTTCTAATTTTATCCTCTTCCACACCGAAATGCCTGCATATAGCGATAGCGGTGAGCGCATTATAAACGCTGAACCTGCCCGGTGTCGTCACTTCCACCGTAAAGTCCATCAACCCTTTCACATCAAAAAGAGCCCCCAGCTCCCCCGGTTTTTTTACCAGCCGTAAATTCTCGGCCCGTAAATCGGCTCCGCTGTCAAACCCATAAGTCTCTATCTGGCATGTATGCCCTGCAATTACCTTTTCATAATGGATATCGTCCTTATTTACAATCCCTACCCTGCATTGGCGAAACAACAGCCCTTTGCACATCAAATATTCTTCAAAATCCGCATGCTCGTTTGGCCCGATATGATCCGGCTCGATATTGGTAAAAATGCCGAAATCAAACATAAACCCTTGCGTCCTATGGAGCTTCAGCCCCTGGGAAGAAACCTCCATCACTACTGCATCGCAGCCTTCCTCCGCCATCTCATACAAATATTCCTGCAAAAGATAAGATTCAGGCGTAGTATTCACCGCATGGATTCTCCTCTCTCCAATAATCACTTCTATCGTTCCAATCAGCCCTACCTTGTGCCCTGCATTCTCCAAAATGGACTTTACCAGATAGGTGGTCGTGGTTTTTCCTTTCGTTCCCGTAATACCGATGATTTTCATCCGTTTTTCGGGATTTCCGAACCAGGCTGCCGAAATATACGCCATAGCATAACGGGTATCTTCCACCCGGATTACCGTTACACCTTCCATCCCTTCCATAGGGATATCCTTCTCCGTTACAAGAACCTTCGCCCCTTTCTTTACAGCCTCCAGGGCAAAATCATGCCCATCTGCATTTGCCCCCGCTATACAAAGGAACAGGCATCCTGCCGTAATCTTTCTGGAGTCATATACCACCCTGTCCACACATACATCCATCGGCCCGGCTACACATTTATACTCTATCTTCTCCAATAACTGCTTTAATTCTCTCATATACCCTCGCATCCTGTCCTTGCTTCATATTTCATTTCATATTTGCCCGTTCTTCCATACTTCTGCCCTAACTTCACGCTTTGCAATAACTTCACGGTTTGCAATCCGGTTTCCGGACGTCATCATATCCGCTTTTCAAACAATTGCAAAAGCCGGTTCTTCCAAGAATGGAATGGTTCCCATCCAAATCCATTCCATTCATAAAATCCATTTAAAATCCAATTGCATCCTTATTGGAAAACCGGATACGATGATGGCCCAAAACCGGATAACCGGTACTCCGCATGAATAAAGAATATCATGTAACATCACATTTTTCAACGTTTCCCCTCTAAGTATCCCCTTATTTCCAAAAGCTTTAAAAGTTTTTAATTAATTTTATTTTTTTTACATAATTTAAACACATTTTGAACACATTTAGGCTTTATAGTTTAATCAGATAGTTGAAAAACTCACTATCTCCCCCCTCATAAGAAATATATGAAAAGTCCGGTTCGCCGGACTTTTCCGCATGTCATCTTTTCTCAAATTTATCTTTTATCTTTTCTCAATCTGCACCTTTTCCAGCAGTTCTTCTGCCAGTTCCAAAGAAATATCCCCGCTTTCCAATGTTGCCGTATGGGCTGCCGATATCGCCGCCGCCCTTTTCAAAGCCGTGTAATCATCTTCCCCTTTCAGCAAAGACATCGCATAAGACGCCACTACGCTGTCGCCGCACCCTACCGTATTGATTGCCTTTACCGCAGGGGGTTTTGCCCAAAGCATCTCTTTTTCCGTCACGGAAAGCAATCCTTTCTTCCCCAGGGAAACAAAGACATGCTCAATCCCTCTTCGGCATAATTTCTTTGCCGCTTCCCCCAGCTCCCCTATATCCTTTAGTCTATGCCCCACCAGATATTCCAGTTCCTTCTGGTTCGGCTTAATCATAAACGGCACTGCCTTAATCCCATGCAAAAGCGCTTCCCCGCTGGTATCCAAAATACACCGCAGACCTGCTTCCTTCCCCATCTCTACAAGCTGCCCATAAATATCAGCCGGTATCCCTTTGGCTACACTCCCCGACATAATCACCAGCCCGCATTCGCCCACCGCTTTTTTATAGTCTTCCATAAACCGTTCCAGCTCCTGCGCCGATACGGTCGGACCCGGCTCCAAAACCTCCGTCACATAACCGTCTTCGGCAATAATATTGATGCTGCTCCTGGTTTCCCCCGCCACCTTTGTAAAACGGCATTCCGCATGGATTTCTTCCATACACTCCTCAATAAACTGCCCTGTATAACCGCCCAGAAACCCGGCCGTCATTACTTCATAACCATACTGGCGCAATATCTTAGCTACATTGATGCCCTTTCCTCCCGCAATGTTGTTCACCGTCCGCATACGGTTTACCTGCCCCAACATCAGGGAGCCCGTCGTATAAGTTTTATCCACTGCCGGATTCAATGTTATTGTTAAAATCATTATCCACCTCGTTTCTGCAATGCCGTCTGGCATGCGGTGTGCTAAGTCCTCGTACGTTTATAACTATCAACGGTAGCCGCGCATAACAATCTGTATGCTTTCCCGCCCTCCATAACGGTTAATGTCCGGATAATAAAGGATGCTGACGGGAATGTCCACCCGTTCCCCGCTGTAAAGACGGTTGACCATATATCCCCCTGCTTTTTCCTCCAGAAAACCGTGAAAAGCTTCCAAATCCCCAAAATACATCATATCATAAAAGCGTCCGCCTCCGTCGGTTACCCAATATTTTCCCACATTCCTATTTTTCCCCATAATCCTGCCGTTTAAAATATGCACATCCTTTTGGGCAAAAACCGGCTTCGTATTCCCTATCCCAAACGGTTCCAGCAGCTCTAATTCTTCTATCAACCCTTTGGAAATATAGGACAAAGGCATTGCCACATCAATATGTACCTTTTCTTCCAAATCTTCCGGCGTCAAACGGCATTTCCCATTGATTTTTTCCCGGAAGGCATCCACATCCTTCTCCTGCATGGAGAGCCCGGCCGCCATTTTATGCCCTCCGTACTTCGTAAAAAATTCTTTGCAGCCTGTCATTTCCTCATACATATGATAGCCTTCTATCGAACGCCCTGAGCCTTTTACCCCTTCTTCCCCTTTTGTCAGTATAAAAGCAGGCTTTCCGTACTTTTCGCGGATTCTCCCCGCAATAATCCCCGCCAGGCTTTCATGCACTTCGGGCAGATAGACCACCAGCACCCTATCCTTTTCCAAACCGTTTCTTTCAATGCAGGCGACCGCTTCTTCCGCTCCTTTTACTGTCATCTCTTTCCGGATATCGTTCAAGTTCTTAAGTTCTGCCGCCAGGGCTACCGCCTCCCCCCTTTCGCTGCTTTGCAGAAGCGCCAACGCCCGTTTTGCCGTATCCAACCGCCCCGTAGCGTTCATACAGGGCCCAAGGATAAAACCGATATGATAAGCGGAAACCTTTTCCGCCTCTATCCCGCAAACCTCCATCAACGCTTTCAAGCCAAGGTTCTTCGTATGCCGCATATTCTTAAGCCCGCATTTTACAATAATACGGTTCTCATCCTTCAGCTCCATCAAATCGCATACCGTGGCAAAGGCTGCTATTTCCAGCAGTTCTTCCAAAATCTCTTTTTTCCCATACTCTTCCAAAAGCTGCTGTACCAGTTTATAAGCCACAACCGCACCGCATATATTTTTGCAAGGATACCCGCAGTCTTCCCTTTTCGGGTCCACAACTGCCGCCGCTTCCGGCAGCAAGTACATCCGGCTCCCATCCTCCCCTTCCTCATAAGGGATTTCATGGTGATCTGTCACGACCACCGTTAGACCGAGCTGTCTGCCATAGGCAATCTGGGCGGCGGCGGCAATCCCATTGTCACAAGTCACCACCGTATCAATCCCGTCCTTAGCCGCATCCTCGAGCAAGGATTCATTTAGCCCATATCCGTCTTTCACCCGATGAGGGATTACCGTATCCGCCCTTGCTCCGCACACACTAAGCCCTTTCAGCAAAACATAAGAGGCGCAAATGCCGTCCGCATCATAATCCCCAATAATACGGATTTTCGCCCCGGATGCAATCTTATCTTTCAAAACCTCAACGGCCCTGTCCATATCCTTCAAAAGCGTAGGAGAATACAAATCCTCCACACCTCCATCCAGATATTTCCGTATCTCCTCATCCCCCACCACATCACGGTTCCGAATCAATCTGGCAATCACCGGGTCTATCTTATATTGCTCCGCCATCTTTTGAAAATCCGCCCTTTTCGCCGCCACCAACCACTGCGCCATATACCTACACCCTTTCTCCTTTCCCGTACATACCTACCCAGGCAATTGTAAACCCAATCCACCCATCAAACATCCTCTCCCCTACTCTCCCCATCCCCAGACATTCCCCCTCTTTCGCCCCTCAAAAAATCACCCAACCAAAATCCCCATTACCATTACCAATCCCAGCCCCCCAAAAACTAAAATTAAGACTAAAACCTAAAACTCAGACCAAAATCCAGACCACCCCCACCCATATCTCTCATTCTACCATCCATATTCCACCACTTCAAGACACATCGCCCTACAACAATAACAGGCATTGAAAAAATTTTTTCTGCTTCGTTTTCTGTAGCCGGTTTTACTTAGCAGAATATCCAGCATCCCATTCTGCTTAGTAAAACCCTACAGAAAACCCTGCGGAGAAAATTATTTCAATGCCCTTTCAATACCCTCTCTATACCCTCTCAACACTTTCCACTTATTCTTTCTTATTACGTCCCATCTTCGTCCGGAATACATACCACAGTCCTCCGGTAATGCATACGGAAGAATACGTACCGCACATAATGCCTACCATAAGAGGCAGGGCAAACTCCCGGATACTCGTTACCCCGAAGATATAAAGGGAAACCACCATAAAGAAAGTGGTCAACGATGTGAAAATACTTCTCGACAATGTCTGGCTGATACTGTTATTTACCATCTCCTGCAAATCGCCCTTTTTGCCCATCGACACAAGATTTTCGCGTATCCTGTCAAAAATTACGATAGTAGCATTAATGGAATAACCAACGATTGTCAGCATACAAGCGATAAAGGTGCTTCCTACGGATACTCTGGCAAAAGCATAAAAAGCCAGCACTACAAGCACATCGTGTACCAGTGCAAGGACTGCACTCGTTCCGAACCGGATATCCTTAAAGCGGAACCAAATATAAACCAACATCAACGCTGTGGCAATTAAAATAGCAACCACGGCATCCGACTGCATTTCGCTGCTGATTGTGGAGCTGATGGTTTCTGCCGTGATCTTTTCTGCATCCACTGCAAAGTTTTGCACCATGACATCCTTAAACTGCTCCCGCTCTTCTACTGTCAATGTCCTCGTTTTAAAGATAACTTCATTAGTTCCCGCTACCTTCTGCGTCTGTACATTGCCGTCCCCTGTAATCGCTTCAATGAGAGGCGTCACATTGCTGTCAATATCCTCAATCGACTTGTCTTCGTTAAAAGTCACATTGGTAGATGTACCCCCTACAAACTCAAGGCTATAATTCAACGCACTACCCTTTGATGATTTGTTGACGCCCATCATCACAAACCCGGCCAGGATAACCGCTGCGGAAGCGGCAAAGAAAACTGTCTTCTTTGACAGGAAAGAAATTGTCTTCTTTTCTTTCCCCACCCCATAAAGGGATACTTTCTTAAGCCCGACCGCATACATCGCTTTCATCAATTGCTTGGTAATTACCAATGCCGTAAACATGGACAGCACAATGCCGAGCGCCAATGTCTGGGCAAAACCTTTCACGCTGCCGGAACCCATAATCCATAACACCGCAGCTGCAATAAACGTGGTACAGTTCCCGTCCCAAATCGCAGAAAAAGCTTTCTCAAACCCTATTTTTATGGCAGACTGGACGGTTTTCCCCGTTGCCAGCTCCTCCCTTATCCTTGCAAAAATAATTACATTGGCATCCACTGCCATACCGATGGAGAGGATAATACCTGCTATCCCCGGCAAAGTTAAAGTTATTTCCAGCAAATTCAACAGGATTACTATCAGAGCCGTATAAATGCCAAGTGCAATGCTCGCGGCAATACCCATTACCCAATATATTGCTACCATAAATATAACAACCAGGGCAAACCCTACGGCCGCTGCTTTTAAGCTGGTGCTGATAGCCGCACTGCCAAGCTGCGCCCCAACTACATTGGAGCGGAGTTCTTCCAGTTCCAGCTTCAGTCCGCCGATACGGATAGTCGAAGCCAAAGCATCTGCTTCCTCATAGGTGAAGCTGCCCGTAATCTGGGCGTTTCCATCGCTAATCACCGAGTTTACCATCGGCGCGCTGATAATCTTGTCATCATAATAAATAGCCAGGCTTTCCTGTTTCTCATATGCCCTTGACGTAGCATCCGCAAATTTCTTTGTTCCCTCTTTGGTCATAGTCAGTTCTACAATATTCTGCAGATTCTGCATATTGTCGTTTCCGCTGACAGCCCTTGCATCCATAACATCCGTTCCCACCAGCATGATGGAGCCGTCCGTCTGCAGTTCATCAATCCCTTTCAGCAGAAAATAAGCCCATTCCCCATTTTCATCCATAGTAGCCGTATAGTTTAAGTTCCCTTCCGGGTCTGTTTCCGAAATAAAGTACAATGAACCTGGTTTCCCCAAATCTTCCAAAATCGCATTGGCATCGGAAACGCCCGGGATTTCGATGTTAATCCTGTCATCCCCCTCCTGATAAACCTGCGCTTCGGTACTATATTTCTCCACACGTTTCTGCAGCTTATAAATCGTATCCGCCATATCCTCTTTGGAAGGTTCTTCCTCCCCTACTACCTGATAAGTAATGCTTACCCCACCTGCAAGGTCCAGCCCAAGCTTAATGCCGGATGCCGCCCCTGCCTTCTCGGTTCCGATGCCGGATGCCGCAGTGTAAGAAAGACCGCACAAAAGCAGGACCATTACAAGCAAGACAATAATCGCCTTATTTTTTTTCATTTTTAACCCCATTTCTACGCGGCTTTGTTGCGCAAAGCCAATTTCATTTGGCTTACAAGTTTGTGGATGCCGCGCAGACACAAACTTGGGATTGAAAATTTTTAATTTTCAATCTTTCTCCTCTTTCTTATTCCGCCAAAGCCGCTTTTATCATAATCGCACACTCAATGCGTTTTCTTTGCAATTCGCAGCCCAGGTCATAGGTATCGTTGATGTTCTTATGGAAATTGTAGGAATTGGCAGCACATCCACCGCTGCAATAAAACTTGGCAAAACAGTTTTTGCACTTTTCCTTCGCATAAACATTGCATGTTTTAAACTCATCCCGAATATCGGTGCGCGTAATGCCGTCGACCACATTGCCCATCAAAAATTCTTCTTTCCCGACAAACTGATGGCAGGGATATAAATCCCCCCAAGGCGTCACCGCCAGATATTCCGTTCCGGAGCCGCAGCCCGACAATCTCTTTGCCACACAAGGGCCGCCTTCCAAATCAATCATAAAATGGAAAAAGTTCACCGGTTTCCCCGTTTTCCTCCGCTCCAGCAAATCCACGGCAAGCTTGTCATACTCCGCAAGCAAAACTTCCAAATCCTCTTCCCGTAACGCATAGTCGTCGGACGGTTTGGCCACTACCGGCTCCACAGAAATCTGTTCAAACCCTAAATCTGCCAAATGCGCCACATCCCTGGAAAAATCGAGATTGTTCTTTGTAAAAGTTCCCCTTACATAATAATTCATCTGCCCACGGCTTTCGGCCAGCTTTTGGAATTTAGGAACAATTTTTTCATAACTGCCCTGCCCGCCCCTATGAGGGCGCATCCTGTCGTTTACCTCTTTCCGCCCGTCAATGCTTAAAACCACATTGCTCATTTCCTTGTTGACAAATGCCATCACCTCTTCGTCCAGCAAAACACCGTTAGTAGTCAATGTAAATCTGAACTTTTTATGAAAAGGCTCTTCCAATCCCCGCCCATATGCTACCAAATCTTTTACCACTTGCCAGTTCATCAACGGCTCCCCACCGAAAAAATCCACTTCCAGATTCACCCGGTTCCCGGAATTGGCCACAAGGAAATCCAACGCCTTTTTTCCCGTTTCCAGGCTCATCAATGCCCTTCTCCCGTGGTATTCCCCTTCCTCCGCAAAGCAATATTTGCAGGCAAGGTTGCAGTCATGGGCTACATGCAGGCAAAGCGCCTTTACCACAGTTTCCCTTTTCTTAAAATCCCCGATATAATTCTCATAAATATCCGGCGCATACAACATCCCCGCCTCTTTCAGCTCAAGGATTTCCTCCACTGCCTCTTTGATTTCCTCCTTATTATAAGGCAGGCACAAGCTGTCTATCTCCTCTGCCAATATACTGCTGTTTGCAGCGCATCCCTTTTCCAGCAGCTTATCTACCGTTCCTACCAAATCATATACGATATCATCAACTACGTGTACCGAACCGCTGTTCACGTCCAGCACAATATTGTATCCGTTATTTTTATACTGATGTACCACTTTATCCATCCCTTTCCTGCCGTCGCCGCACCCATCCGTATACTCGTCCGGCTTTCCCATATCCAAACCATTTCTTGCCCGGCACTACAGCCAATACATTCCGTTGCATAGCGGCTATTTCCTCTGCACGAAACCGGAATCGAGTAGAGATGTTTCTTCCCTACTCGCTGCGCCGGGCACCCGGCAGCTCCTGCTGACATTTTTCCTCTGGGTGCCCGTGTGCATATAATAAGCAGCGATGCCAATCGCTGCTTACGAAGTCCTTATTTTCTGCCTGTGCCACATTACCGCCAACTCTCCGGCCGGCAACATGTTCCACGATACGTATAACCCCTGCTTTCGTCCGGTTTTTCGTCACAACTTTAAAGCATTTTGCACTTTATGTACAAAATGCCTCGTATCATGCGCGAACAAACAGTAATATCCCGCGCCGCCACTCCGCCCTATCGTCTGCCTGCAGCGTTATTTCACTTTTTCGCAGCTCTGATTGCCTACGGTACAAGATGTCTTGCATGCAGACTGGCAGGAAGTCTGGCATTCGCCACATCCGCCTTTTTTCATGGACTCTTTGTAATCCCTTGTGCTTAATGTCTTTATGTGTTTCATCGTAAAGCCTCCTTAATGTTTCATGAACTTTTTACAAACTTACAGTAGTATAGCATAGTTTGCCCTTAAGGGGAAGAACTTTTTTACAAGATAAGGAATAAGATAAGAAATTAAATCATTTCTTGTCCATCAATTCCATCCGTTTCTGCTTAATTACCTTCTCCAATTCATCCAATTCCTTTAGTACATCCGCATCATCCATCCCCTTTAGCATTTCCGCTACAAAACTGGCTAAAGTGATTTCCTTGCATTTCTTTCTCAGAAAAAGTTCACAAAGCCTGCTCATCTCAAACTCCATCAGGCTTATGGTAGGCTGGTAACATCTTCCATATACATTGCCGCTTTTGGCAAAATCCACAACCTCCAGTACATCTTTTTTCAACATCCTTTTTAAAGTAGTATGCACCGTGGCTAATTTCAATTCTTCATTTGCAATTTCGGATGCAATCAACGGTCTTCTGGCATCCCATAAAGTATAAAGGATTTCTACCTCACGCGGAGGCATCTTATAAATGTCAATCTTTTTTTTCATAATGTATCATTCCCTTTTTATCCAATTAATCTAATCCGTTATAGTGTCTATATGTGAATACTGCAATTATATTTATTTTACATGCTCCACATACTCAAAACAAGTGGTAATC
Organism: uncultured Kineothrix sp.; assembly: GCA_910588855.1. Taxonomy (GTDB): domain Bacteria; phylum Bacillota; class Clostridia; order Lachnospirales; family Lachnospiraceae; genus Kineothrix. Next base: position 241,927 of record CAJUSR010000001.1, read on the forward strand.
ATAAAAAAAATAATCTTTCTTCCAAAGTTTTAATAGTGTTTATATACAAACACTGTTGTTGAAAGGGATTTGAGCTAATATTTTTTTAAGGAAAAAATGTGAAAACTGTTTTTTATATTATCCACATCTCCTAATTTTTTACGTTGCTAAAGAACAACGTTTATTTGTAAATATAATAATATGTACAACAAAAATATGCAAGTCTTTTTCTCATAAGATTCTTTTCCTATGTATTTTACCCATTTTTATCTATTTTAATCTGAGGATTCGAGCATCAAAAGTTCTGTCCGACAGCGCCGCTTGGCAGAACTTTTGACACCCGAATCCTATCAGGTAAAAAGCAGCCCTGCCGCACTATCGCCGTTCCATCTACTTGGAAACCATGCCGCCCAGCATCCCGCTTCCGGCGCACAGACCAAAAACAGTGGCAAAATTCGTCGCCACATCTGCAATGCTCCTGTTTACCGCCAATGAAACCATTGCCAGCACCGCAAAATACATCACGCCCATCCAAAGCCCCCACAAAAATTTCCGGCTTTCCGCCCTTTTCCCCACAATAAGGCCTGCCAAAAAAGTAACCGCTATGTAAATCGCAATGATGCCAATATTCACTACATTCTCCTGCAGACTGAACCGGTACAGCAGCAAGGCAAGCAATAGCAATAGCCCCGCTGTCAGCACATAGGAAAAAAGCAGGCATTTCATCATAAAAAGGATTCCTTCCCCGCTGAACATGTTGCCCATCCTGGATTCCTCCTTGTTCCTCGTCCTCATTTTCCCCATTTTCTCCATAGTAATCTCCTTCCGGTATTTCTATCTTCTTAAATATATATTCCGCTCCCACCTGTAACTTGCCTGAATTATGAATTATCTTGACACCTACCAAGCTATATTGTAATATTTGATACAAACGGAAACGGCTTTGCCGATGCCTGTAAATGAATTTATTACATAAGGAGTGATTGAATTTTGGATACCACTGGTGTCATACAACTGATTGTTATTTTTGTTTTAATCGGTCTGTCCGCATTTTTTTCATCTGCGGAAACCGCTTTTACTACCGTAAACCGGGTTCGTATGAAAGCGCTCGCCGACGAAGGAAATTCCCGGGCTGCTGCGGCTCTGACTGTTTTGGACAATTACAGCAAAATGTTAAGTACTATTCTAATCGGCAATAATATCGTTAATCTGACGGCATCTTCCTTGACTACAATTCTTGCGACAAAAGCATTCGGAAGCTATGCGGTGGGGATTGCAACCGGTATCCTTACCCTTGCCATTCTTATTTTCGGGGAAATTATCCCGAAAAATACTGCCATGCTTTATTCGGACAAAATTTCCCTGATATACGCCAAAATTATACTGTTGCTTATGAGGCTATTTACGCCGGTCGTAATTATTATTGATAAAATGTCGTCAGGTATATCCAAATTGCTTCATATTGATATGAACAAAAAAGGGAGCCTGATGACAGAAAACGAACTTAAGACCTATGTGGATGTAAGCCACGAAGACGGTGTCATCGAGTCCGAGGAGCGGGAAATCATTTACAACGTATTTGACTTCAGCGATGCGGTGGCAAAAGATATTATGATTCCCCGTATCGACATGGTAAGTGTTGGCTTGGATGCTGGATATGACGAAGTCCTTGCCGTTTTTAAAGATTATATGTATACCCGCCTCCCTGTCTATGAAGGAGATAAAGACAATATCGTAGGCCTTATCAATATTAAGGATTTTATCCTTTTATCCGGCGGCGAAGGTTTCCAAGTCAAAGATATCTTACGGGAAGCCCACTATACTTACGAATATAAAAAGACCGCTGATTTGATGATTGAAATGAGGGAAATCACTGCCAATGTAGCGTTCGTCCTGAACGAATACGGTGTAACTGTCGGCATGATTACATTGGAAGATTTATTGGAAGAAATCGTAGGGGAAATCAGGGATGAATACGATGCAGACGAAGAAGAACTGATTCAGCAGATTGACGAATATTCTTACCTTGTAGAAGGAGGCATGAAACTGGATGATATCAACGATGTCCTGGATACCACTTTTGACTCCGATGATTACGACTCCATAGGCGGGCTGATTATCGAACACTTAGACCGCCTTCCGGAAGCAGAAGAAACCATTGTTACCGAGGATGGCATCACTTTACAAGTTATGGAAATCAGCCAAAACCGTATCAAAAAAGTAAAAATGATTTTGCCCGAAGACACCTCTGAGTCCGAGGAAGACGGAAATGCCCCAGCAACGGAAAGCGAAAAAGAAGAAGCCGCTTCCCTTACAATTTCCGAAGCACAGGGCGCAACCGGTGAATCCGCCGGCTCATAAGGGGCAGCGGCATACTTCCCGGAGGACTTTTTTAGTGCCGCTTGACAGTCTTTTTGACACTTTAACTTTATATTATGTCAATATTATATCAATTCCAGAATATCCAAAGGGTCATCGGCAAATATTTTGCCGCCGGCCCTTTCCTGTTCTTCCCTTGTCCGGAACCCCCAACTTACCGCAATACAGTCCATGCCCGTATTTTCCGCAGTGGCTATATCTACTTCAGAATCCCCCACATACACCGCCTTTTCCCGGCTGCTTCCTAATTCTTTTAGCGCCTCCAATACCGTATCCGGAGCCGGTTTTTTGCGAATCCCTTCTTTTTCCCCTATAGCTACCGGAATATAACCCTCAAAATAAAGCTTTTTCAATTCCTGTACTGCCCCATAAAACTTGTTGGAAACAATCGCCATCTTATATCCTTTTTTCTTTAATTCCTCCAGCAGCTCCATAATATGAGGGTACGGAGCCGTTTTATCGTTGCAATGGATTTTGTAATGCTCTTTAAAGTCCGTAAACACCTGGGCAAATTTCGGATTTTCTTCCCCGTCCGGCACCGCTAACTCCATGAGCCGCTTCACACCATTGCCCACAAAAGCCTGCACTTCCTCCAAAGACCGTTTGGGCATCCCGCCCTTTTCCAACGCATAATTCACACTATCTTTCAAATCTTCCAACGTATCTAACAAAGTACCGTCCAAATCAAAGACTACCGTTTCATACTTTCTCATAACTGCCTTTTCTCCTCTTCTATCTCATTCCTATCCCGTTCCTATCTCATTCCTATCAGTTCCTATCTCCTTCCTATCCCATTCCTATCTCATTCCTATCCCATTCCTATCTCATTCCTATCTCATTCCTATCCCATTCCTATCCCATTCCTATCCCATTCCTATCTCATTCCTATCCCATTCCTATCCCATTCCTATCTCATTCCCAATCCAGGCTTCCCTACATCTTTAACTTATCAAAAGAAGTATAGCACCAAGGAAAACATTCTGTCCATACTATACCAGCAAATTGCTTTTGCAGGCTGCGCTGGCACAGGATTTGATTTTGCAGCCATTTCATCCGTAAGGCCCGATTTTCAGCTTAACCGGAAAATCAAATCCTGCACCGGCGGAATGTTTGTCAACAGTGCGGCACATGAAAACTGATTTCCCCGATTTCTCATTGAAAAACTAAAAAAAGAATGATAGAATAGAGAAAATAAATTACTACCACTAAGGACAAAAACGATGAAACTGATAAAACGTATTTTCTATATTATTTTTGGTCTTTTAATTGCCAGTGCGGTTTCGCTTGTTGGCTTAATACTTTATTCCGAATACAGTGGACGCCAGTTATGGAAAAGCTTTGGGGAGGAAACAGCGGATGCCGGTTTCCCGGAAGAGGGATCCCGGCTTGCCTATGACGAAAACGGTAATTTGGCAGAATTGCCCGGTTCTTCCCAGCCTATAGCCACGGAAGCCGCAGCCCAAAGCGATTTTTCTACCGGGAATCCGGAAAACAATATTTCTGCAGACGGCACAGATGTCTCCAATATGGGAACTACCAATGTGGATATTTCGGGGGAGGATGTTTCCAATACCGATACTACCGTGGAAAATCCCGGGCAAGAAACCGCTCCTGCGGAAGAAGACTACACCGGCAGCCAAATTGAACAGCTTTATATTATGGACATGGGATCGGCTCTTTTCCATCTCCCGGATTGCCCCTATGCCTCAAATATCGCAGTGGACAAACGGGCCGAACGCTCCACCACCAGCGAGAAAATCTTGAATGCCGGTTATAAGCCCTGCACTAACTGCAATCCATAACGGTACTGCTCACAAATTACCTATTTTAGCATAAGATAAAATAAGTAAATCTGGAGCGATTCCTATGGCATATACTATTGTTTTGGATGCCGGGCATGGCGGAGCCAACCCTGGCGCCACATACAACGGACGGCAGGAAAAAACGGATGCCCTCAACCTTACGCTGGCAGTAGGGAAGTTGTTGGAAAATGCAGGGGTAAACGTCGTTTATACCCGAACAAGCGATATTTATGACAGCCCGGCCCGAAAGGCGGAAAAGGCAAATGAGTCCGGCGCAGACTATTTTGTATCTATCCACCGCAATTCCAGCGTCTATCCAAACCAGTATACAGGGATAGAAACCCTTGTGTACAACCGTAATGGAGCGGCAGCCCGCATGGCAGAAAATATCAACGAAAATTTGCAAGCCCTCGGCTTTGTGAATCATGGGGTAAATGAAAGAACCAATTTAGTCGTGCTAAACCGCACACAAATGCCTGCTTTATTGATAGAAGCGGCATTTATCAACAATGACAGCGACAATGCTTTATTCGACAGTCGCTTTAATGAAATGGCGCAAGCCATTGCAGACGGAATTTTAGACAGCTTGCCATAGATTATGGCAAGCTGTTTTGTTTTTATCCTTTCGCCCGGAAATTCCCCTCTAAGCTCCTATCCTGGGCCAAAGTGCTGTATTCCCCCATCTTGTTATAAGAATCCAGTAAGAAACTATTGTTATCCACGGTAAAATCCGCTTTTTCTTCCGGAATGGAAGTTTTGATTTGTTTTTTTCTTTTAAAATACTGCCCTGCCTTTGCGGCGGTTTCCCCGAACTTCTCCAGAAATTTCCGTATCCCTCCTTGCCCGCGCTTTAGCCCGCCGCTTACCGCACCTTCTATATTCCCTACTCTTCTGCCCTTTTCTTCGGGAATTTCTTCCATCCGGCTTTCCGGCTTTACCATCACGGTTGACACAACACCTGCCGCTCCTGCTTCTGCTAAAGGGGAAACCGTTCCCTGTATGCCATCCTCTCTTTTTATTGGAGCCGGCAGCCCTTTATCTCCGCGCCCTTCTCCTGATTCTTCCTGCCCTTCTTCTCCCAGCTTCCCCCAAAAAGCGGTTGCTTTTGTGAGCAGTTCCTGCAAACCATTGGCCAGCAATTCCTTTAGGGAAAAACTTTTTTTCTGTTGTGTTGACGTCTGCATGGCCATTTTATTCCCGGCCGCCATCCTGCCCCCGCTTTCCAGTTTTGCTATCTTCGTTTCGTGCATGCATTTCGTTATCTCATGTTCATGGGTATGGTAATTGCCCGGGCTTATGTTGCCGCTGCTTCCAATCATAAATATTTCTCCTCTTTTTCCTTTGAAAATCCGATGTCAATGTATCTGTTATGCTCCTGAATAATTGCAAGCCCCGCCAATGCATTCTCTTCTTCCCCTATCGGCACTCCTATCCTCTTTTTCCCCTTTGTCACAAGCATCAGGAAATGCATTTCCATCCCTGTTCCTTTTCCTCTCTTCCCCCGTATCTGTTCCAAATGCCTATATGCCCATATAATATCCTCATACCCTATGTACATCCATTTTTCAACTCCCCGGTAAAACAGGAAGTATTTCCCATACCGGATGTCTCCCACTTTCCTTGCCAAAATGAAGTCACGGCTGACCGCACGCTCCTCCTGCCGCAGACCCAACACATGTTCAAACCCAAAGCTGCCCTTCATATACTCTGCCCCCGTTTTCTTTTAAACGCTATTCTTCATGAAAGAAAACCTCTTTCTTTTGTATCCCTTTCGGCGGTTCATAGCTGCAAACCGCCATACTATACTTATTTATCCCATCATATTCCTGATAGGTCTTAAAGTATGCTCCTACGCCCTTTTCTTCCTTCTTTTTTATTGTTCCTTTTCCAAACCCTTCTTTTTCTTCCAGCTCAATGATTGTTGCATCCAGCCCCTGCCGCATCCCTTCCCCGGTCAGCTTCATATAGGATTCCTTCACGGTCCACATGCAAAAGAACATCTCCGACGGAGCAAACCCTTCGTTTTCCAAACGTGCCAGCAATTTCTTGTCTTCTTCGGAAAAAAACCTTTGCGCCAGCTCTTTCTTCCACTTCTTATGGACTTGGATGTCAATACCCACTTCATTATCGGAAAAAGCACAAACCACATAATCCCTTGAGTGGGAAACATTGAAATAAATGTTTTCCTTCCCTTTTAAATAAGGCTTTCCATACTTTGAATAGGAATAAGACAAAGAAAGCGGATTTGCATTTCTTTGCAAGCCGCCCTCTTCCGTCATCCACTCCTTCGCCCCTTCCCGAATCAAATACCCGGCAAGAAGGCTTCTTTTTTTGTCCTCCAGATTTCTGCACTGCCATACTTTCCTCATCCGTTCTTCGTCCAAATATACAATATTCCTTAGAACCGCCTCTTCATCGGGAAGCAGGGCAGTGCCTGCCCTATATATCCTAATCATAGCGATACCCCTCATCCGCCCCCACGGACTTTCCAAACCCTTGAAAAAATTTCTCTTTTCATCCCACTTTTTATTTATTTCTGATACTCTTTTCTTTTTACCTTCGATATTTTTTTTGCTTTTGATATCTCTTTCTTTTTACCCTCGATATTTCTTTTTTGCTTTTGATATCTCTTTCTTTTTACCCTCGATATTTCTTTTTGCCTTTGCTATTTTTAATCTACCTTTTATTCGCTTTCCGAAACCTCCGTGATGCCAATCCCAAGTTCTTTAAGCTGAACCTCATCCACCACATCCGGCGCGTTTGTCAGCAGGCATGACGCATCTTTTATCTTCGGGAATGCCATAACATCCCTAATGCTGTCGCTATGGACAAGCAGCATCACCAGACGGTCCAGCCCATAAGCCAGCCCCGCATGAGGAGGAACGCCATATTTGAATGCATTCAGCAAAAAGCCAAAACGGTTATAAGCATCCTCTTTTTCAAAACCTAATACCTCAAACATCTTTTCCTGCACATCGTTCTGGAAAATCCTGACCGACCCTCCGCCTAATTCCACACCATTTAATACAATATCATATGCCTTTGCGCGCACTCTGCCCGGATCGGAATCCAAATAAGCAAGGTCCTCGTCCATCGGCATGGTAAACGGATGATGCATTGCCACAAAACGGTTCTCTTCTTCATTCCACTCCAGCAGAGGGAACTCCGTCACCCAAAGGAATTGGAAACGGCTCTCGTCTATCAGCCCCATCTGTTTTCCAAGTTCCAGACGTAATGCCCCAAGCACACTCCATACAACCGGATTCTTATCCGCCGCAAACAACAGCAAATCCCCATTCTCACCGTTCATAGACTGCACAAGGGCACCTAGCTCTTCCTCCGTCATAAATTTCGCAAAAGAAGATTTATAACTGCCGTCTTCCCCAATGCAAAGATAGGCCAGCCCCTTTGCTCCGTATCCCTTCGCCATATCCACAAGGGCATCAATTTTTTTCCTGGGCATAGCCCCTTGCCCCTTGGCATTGATTCCCCTAACGGAACCGCCGTTCTCCAAAGCAGATGCGAATACACCGAACCCACAGCCTTTTACCGTCTCCGATACATCCGTCAGTTCCATGCCAAAACGGGTATCCGGCTTATCGGAGCCATAGCGGTTCATAGCGTCTATCCATTTGATGCGCGGAAGAGGAAGCTCTACCTCTAACCCGATTGCTTCCCGGCATACAAACTGTATCAATCTCTCATTGACATCAATAACATCCTCCACGTCCACAAAGGAAAGCTCCATATCCACCTGTGTAAACTCCGGCTGCCTGTCCGCCCGCAAATCTTCATCCCGGAAACATTTTGCAATCTGAAAATAGCGGTCGTAGCCTGAACACATCAAAAGCTGCTTAAATAACTGGGGCGATTGGGGTAAACCATAAAAAGTACCCGGATGCACCCGGCTCGGCACGAGGTAATCCCTCGCCCCTTCCGGTGTAGATTTCCCCAGAATAGGAGTCTCTATTTCCAAAAAGCCTTCTTCCGTTAAAAATTTGCGGATGTTTGCCGTTATGGCACTGCGTAAAATCAAATTGCGCTGCAAATCCGGTCTGCGCAAGTCCAAATAACGGTACTTTAGCCGCAGCTCCTCTTTGGTTTTGGATTCTGCCTCAATCGGGAAAGGGGGTGTCTCTGCTTCTGACAGGATACGCGTTTGTTTTGCGCGGATTTCGATATCGCCGGTAGCAAGGTTTTCATTTACCGCCCCTGCCCTTTTTTCTACCGTTCCCACTACCGCAACCACAAATTCGCTTCTCATTTTTTCCGCCTTGGCAAAATTATCCCCGCCACAATCATTTTCCTCAAAAATAATCTGAAGCAGGCCGGAACGGTCTCTCAAATCCACAAAAATAATGCCTCCCTTATTCCTTTGCTTCTGCACCCAGCCCATCACGGTCACTGTCTCACCTACATGGGCTGCGGACAATTCCCCGCAGCGGTGCGTCCTTTTTAGTCCTCTCATCGTCTCTGCCATAGCAATTATTTCCTCACATTCCGCCCTTTCCGGCATTTTTATCTTCTCACTCTTATTCTACTGCTTTAACGGATTTTTATAAAATTCCAAAAACTCCATATATCCTTCCCCGTTTAGCTGTTCCTTCTGGAACTTTTTATTTTTGTTCATACGGGCTACAAGCACCTGTGTGCCGTTTTCCCTTTCTTCCTGCGCCTTTGCAATAATTTCGCACAACCGCTTTGTATCGACGCCTTTTTCCACCAAATAAGCGATTTTCTTATTTTCATCCGGGATACGGAACCCATTTTCCATCATGATAAGGATAATTCTTTCAAAACCGATGGAAAACCCGCAGGCAGGCACATCTTTGCCCGTGAACTTGCCCACCATCTTATCATAACGGCCTCCGCCTCCGCAGCTTCCTCCAAACTCCGGCATCGCAATTTCAAAAATGGTTCCCGTATAATAAGACATCCCGCGGACGAGGGCAGGGTCAAAGACAATCTCAAAGTCGGAACTCTTGGTGGATTTCACACTTGCCATAATTTCCTCAAGCCCGGTTCCTGCTTCCGGCTCCAATACATCCTGAAGCTTCTCCAAAAGATAAGCAAGCCCGTCTTCTGCTTCCGCCAGCCCTTTGAAAAGCTCCAGATATTTCCCGATGCTTTCCTCCTGAAAACCGCTTTTCCGCAGTTCTTCAGATACTCCGTCCAATCCGATTTTATCCATCTTATCCAAAATAATGAAGACATTGTCATAAGCTTCTTGCGGAAAGCCGCTATAAGCCGCCATCGCTTTTAAAATCCTCCGGTCATTGATACGTATCTGGAAATTCTTAAACCCAAGCCTTCCAAGCGTCGTTGTGGTAGCCAGAATCAGTTCTATTTCCGCCAGGTTGGAAGGTTCCCCTAAGATATCGATATCGCACTGCATAAACTGCCGGTAACGGCCCTTTTGTGGCCTGTCCGCCCTCCAGACATTGCCCATTTGCAATGCCTTAAACGGTGCCGGAAGTTCATTGGCATGGTTGGAATAATAGCGCACCAACGGAACCGTCAAATCGTACCGCAGGCCGCCGTCCACCAAATCTTCTTCCCCTTTTGCATTTTCCAAACTCAGCTTTTCGCCCCGTTTTAAAATCTTAAAAATCAGCTTTTCATTTTCACCGCCCTGTTTGCTGCTCAAATTGGCAATATTCTCCACGCAAGGGGTTTCTATGGAAGTAAAACCGAATTTCCCATAAGTCTCTTTAATAACCCCTATCACATAATCCCTAAGCTGCATTTCCGAAGGCATAATATCCCGCATGCCGGTAACCGGCTTTTTACTAAGTGCCATAATCCATTCTCCTATTTTTAGAAGTTTTCCTATTTACACCCTTTTACTACCTAGAAAACCCCATTCTGCTTTTTAAACGATTTTACACCGTTTGACAAGGTTTTTCAACTCCCTTCGGAGACTTTCTTTTCGTATGGCGCCGTCCGGTTTCTTATCCACACGGCAATCGGGGTAATTATCAAATAAAGGGCTGTTAAAATTATAAAAAATAATATGTCGGCTTCTAAAAAAACATATATAACATTAAAACCAAAATGCAGCATTACCGAATAGAGCAGATTGTTATGCCGCTCCAGAAAAATATTCATTAAAACAGTAATGGACGTGATGACGACAATATTGGAAATAATATAAGGGATTGCCCGCCAATCGGTAAACGATGAATCTACCGCCCAAAGCAACGCATGCCAGAAGCACCAGACCAGCCCTTGGCAAATGGAAGATTTCAGGAAAGTATATTTTTTATCAAACTCTTCACGCATAAACCCCCTCCATCCCAGCTCTTCCCCCGTAGGCCCAGAAGTAAATGACATAAAAAGGCTAAGGGGCAGCGGTATTGTTCCAAAATTGATATACGACTGTACCGGCCTTCCTTCCCATATAGAAAGGATTATCAAAGACAATATGCTGATTCCTGCCACTAGGGCAAAGGAAAACAATAACAATACAGGCTTAATCTTGCCCGAAAAACACCTTTTAACAAAAGCAGACCTTGTTTCTTCCGGCCGAAACTTCTTCCAGCCAACAAGAAGCAAATATGTCGGCGACCATGCACAAAGATTACGGACAATCCACATCATAACCGGCGGCGCATGGAAAATCAGGCTTGCGGAACCTGCCACGAAAATAATAAGCGCCCAAATCAGCACATAAGAACTGATAATATATTTTTTTAAGTAATCCATCTTTTTCATTCCATCACCCTCTTTTACTATAAGCACAAATGGTAAGCTCGCTTTTTATTCCGTTCAATTCGATTAGATTATCGGCTCCAACCACGCCAAATGGCTCTGTTTCCTCTCCGTCTTTCTCATAAAAAATGGTCGTTCCAATGCCCTTTGTAACCGCACTGAAAACCGTTCCCTCAGGAATGCGGATTTTCGAGGTCGCCGAGACTTGGTTGATTGCAATTTCACCATTGAAAGAACGGCAGAAGATATCCATATCCAAATTGCAGTTTACCTCTACTATACCGGCCACATCCCCTAAAATAAGGTTTTTCGCTTTTATATCCAGTTCGATGTTTTCGCATTCCAAAGCGGTTACTTCAACCGTTTCCGCATTCACTGCCAGCTCAATATGTTCCATATAGGACAACGGTATCTGTACAAAAATAGCAATTGCTTCTTTAGCGGCTGCTTCTTTTACTCCGTTTTTACGGTTTACATCCACATCAATCCTCTTTTTGATATCATCCACTTTGACTTTAAAATCACTCTGAAGCGTCGGCATTGTATCCGATGCCAGGCGAATGCGGATTTTTTCACCGTCATATCCCGAAAGCACAAGCTGCTTCGCCCCGCCAAACTTCATATCATAACGTTTCGGTTCATCAATATCATACTCCGTAATGCTCTCAAAAAGATACTCCGATTTTTTATTCTCCTGCTTTTCCTTTCCTAAGAGTTCGTCAATGGAAATATCGAACAAGCCGGAAATAGCCATTATGTTTTCTATATCCGGAATCCCTGCATCCGCCTCCCATTTCGTAACAGCCTGCCGTGACACCCCTAATTTCTCCGCCAGCCTCTCCTGCGACATCCCTGCCTGTTTCCTCATAACTTTCAACTTCCCACCAAATCCCATACCAATCCTCCTTTTTTTGCGAAGCAAAATGCGACTGCCTTTGCAGGAGCAGAGGATTTCGCCTACTTGTTTTGCGAAGCAAAATGCGACTGCCCTTGCTGGAGCAGAAGATTTCGCCTCCTTAATATAGTGTATTCATTATAGGAAACTAGATTTTGCATTACAAGCAAGTTCAAATGTCATTTACGATTTTCCCGCTACTTTGCGTAGCATTTTCAGGAAATGCTTTTTCTGCCGAAGCGGGAATTTCATACAATGCGGATTTCCCCGTTGCCACTTGCCACGGGCTGGTTTATCGCTTTTCATCGTTTTCGTCACTTTTCCTGATTTGCCCTGTTTCCCGCACTCTAAATCATGGTGAATGACACGCCTTACCTTATCCTCTACGCTTTGGGTACTCGTAGAAGAAAAATGTACCTCGACTAAATAGGTTGTCTTATCAATCTTCTTTTGTAAACAGAGCGTCAATCGCCCTGTGGTGTTGGTCTGAATGTTGTTGCTCATATTCCTCCTTTTGGGCACAAAAAAAGACGTATGGTTTACCTTCTTGCCCCATGCGTCTTTACGCTGTTATGTAAAAGGTTCAGCATACGCTCCTTTAATTCAGGGTACTTCGATATGTTGTCCGTATGCTCCTTATCATATCGCATTTTAGAAAGTCCTTTGAGTGACCGTTTCCAACTGCTGATATTTCTGCGCTTTGTCCTCTGTGAAGTTCGCAAGACTCTCAAAGCTGTCTATCTTCCTTGTCGTGATTAATTTCTCCGCATTGTCGGCTGGCTGCAAAGCGGTTCTTACGGATATTCTTCTTAATTGTTTTCCGCTGACAATCAGCAAGTCAATCCTGCTTTTGCGTTCCCTCACTTTTACAATCATTTCCATGACTTCATTCTTCACGCTGACTGCTGCACTCTTAATCTTGGCATACTGTACGCTGTGAAGTTTCTGCTTGGCAAGCATGAGCATTTCTTTTGGCTATGGCAAGACAAACAACGCCCTCCGCATATGCCAGCTTGCTGGCATTGTCCATTGCAAGTGAAACTTGCTCCCCGAAGGGCGCATCTGATATGTAGCGTAGAAAAAGCACTTAGATTGATTTTCTAAGTGCCTAGTATATCTCATAATGAGCAAAAGTCTATTTTATATATCATATTTTGTTAGCCAATCGTTCCTCTTTTAACCAGTTAATATCATCTTCCGTTGGATTTTCATAGACTGCTGCAATCTTCAAACAGGCTGGTGTATTTCCGCAACAATATCCGAAACTGATTCTTAACGTCCACTCTCCTTCTGTAACAGAAATTTGTTCTTGTATGGAAGCATCCTCAGTAATTTCATCTCCCATTTTTTCAAAACAGTATATGGTTTCTTCGTCTGGAGAAATTACTTCAACTATAACCTGTTCACCCATTGGAAAGATATTTTCTTTTGGTTTCATAAGCAAATCTGAAAAACTTACTTCTAAGTTGACAGTATTTTCTTCATGCACATAAAAAGACCAATTTCCCTGTGTAACAAATGGTGCATAATCTTTTTTAAATGCTGTATCTAAACGAAAGATATAACCCTGTTCAATATCCGCAATAAGTTCTTCCTTTGTAAGATAATATTCATATCCATCATAGTTACTATCAAAATCATCAGCAATGTTATCATTTTTTAACGGAATAATTACATTGGCGGCTTCTGACATATCAGTTTCAGCAGTATTTATATTTTCAGCATTGTCAACACTGTTGGAATCCTCCTGTTTTGCAGACCTACCGCACCCGCTTAGTAATAATAAAATAGATATTGATATAAATACAATTCCTATCCTTGTTTTTTTTGACATAACTATACCCCCTGCGGAATCACCTAATTGTTTTATTTTACAACAAATGAACACTCAATTCTATTAAATATACCTTAAACTTTTTTTGCCCTATTCCATTCAATCATCGACTTCCTGCCCAATCCCTCTGCTCTATGCTGACTACCCTCGGCTTGCGGTAGCTGACATATGATTTCGGAAAATAATAGTTCTTCCCATACTCTCAATCATAGAGAATGACACATTTTATCTTGTCTTCCACGTTTTGATTCCCGGTACCGGAAAATATTTTCTACTCAAGGGGTATCATATCACAGTTTCTATATGCCCTAACGCTATTTCTATATTTGACTTTGTTTGATATGATTACAGTCTTCACAATATATATCACAGAAGAGCCTTTCTTTGGTTTGCTCTGTTCTCCCCAATAAGCGGAAATTTTTCGCCCTCCTTGTGTAAGAAAACATCCATTTCATAAATTATCTAAATTCCACTACCTCTAAAATATCCTTTCTTGGCCGTGGGCCAGGGTGTTCGTTTGCAACTCCAAGTGATATCGCACCAACCAACTGCCCTTTTATACCAATAAAATCTGCCAGCTCATTATAGGCAAAGCATGTATTGGCAATCCATAACGTTCCATATCCCAATTCCGTTGCTGTAAGCAGAATATTTTGGACAGATGCCCCAATAGACAATGTATCACATATCTCCGCAATTCTTCCATTGGCATTTATCTCAGTATAAGGCGACCTTCCGTTAGTGTTTTCAATAATGATAAGCACAGGTGCTTCCCTCATAATCTTTAATGTATGAAAAGCATCCGGCAAACCGTTCTGAGATTGTGGCAGCAGTTTTTCTTCATTACGTTCTCTTAGTAACCCCTTCTCCATTACATCTAAAAGGTTATCCTTCGCCGCATTTGTATACACTATATATTTCCAAGGCTGCCTATTTTTTGCAGAAGGTGCCAGAATACCTGCCTGGATAATTGTTTCGATATCGTCTTTTTTCACAGCATCTTCCTTATATTTCCTAATGCTTCTTCGTTCAATAATCTCTTTCATTTGTCTCCTCCTAATGATATGGAAGCAGGAATTTTTTCCTTTTAATCACTCCCGGTTTTGATTGGATGAATTATTCAGTGAAGCCAAACCACATAAGATAGTATAACACAAAGCTTATGGGAATGGGTAACTTTCTATAAGGAAGTTAAAACCAAAAGACTTTGTAATCAGCCAGAATGGTTGAATTGTAGGCAAATTCAGCCGTGAGGAACATAAAATGCTCCGTCACCACGCTTTCGCTCGGCAAAAAGCGTAACGGACACTAAACTCGTGAGGAACCTCGTTAAGTGCCGACGCTTTTTAACGGGTTCCTTTAGCTTTTTATGTTCCTCACGGCCAAATCAAGGCGCTAACTAAATGACATTGGGTGCAAGCCTTGTCGTTTTAAGATGGATATAAATTTTATAGGCTTGTTCCAGTTCTTTTAACCGACTATAATAAAGAATACTTTTAATTGATTTTGGGAGGTATGCTTATCCCACAAAGCGTAGAAAAGCCAGCGGATATGCGTCGAAAAACTAAAGGGAGATGGAAAAATGATAGAAATCTACTATATTGAAGATGATGAAAATATTGCCATGACTGTAAAAGAATATCTGAGCCAGAAAGGGTATGCAGTTTCTATATTTGAGACGTTAGAAAGCGGAAGGAAAGCATTGGAACACCATATTCCGAATATTGCGCTGATTGACTGGAATATGCCAGACGGCGAGGGAAACAGCTTTTGCCGATGGATACGTTCAAGATGGAAAGAACTTCCAGTTATTTTTCTGACTGTCCGGGATGATACTCGTGATATTATATCTGGTTTTGAATATGGGGCAGATGATTATGTGACAAAACCTTTTGAACTGGAAGTGCTGCATTCCCGCATCCATGCACTACTGCGCAGGGCTGGGAATGTTCAGAGCCAGTATCTTTCCTGCGGATCTATTTCAATTGATAAAAGCAAAACGACAGTATTTTGTGGGGAAGAAGAAATCACTGTCAGCCAGGTGGAATACCGGCTTTTGCAGCTTTTGATGGAAAATAAGGGAAGAACCGTCACAAGAGGACGGCTGCTGAATCAAATCTGGGACAATAATGGAAACTATGTCAATGACAATACATTGACCGTGACAATGAAACGGCTTAGAGAAAAACTCCATCATCCGTCCTGCTTAAAAACAATGCGGAGCTTTGGTTACCGTATGGAGGATGAGATATGAGCAAAAAATCAAATATAAAAATAACGGTTCTGTTCGTGCTGTCGACCGGCTTGATTGTAACGGCAGCAACTGCATACTTTCTTACTGTTTACTATAGTCATGTGTGTTTTCATATATTGGGAAGATTTTGTGAAAGTATAATTGAAAATAATCCAGATTCCCGACAGACTGTTTTTGAATTATTGAAAGCACAGGATTTCCATATGACAGACGAAAATATATTATCAAACTTTGGTTATTATCCATCAAATTTAAGGATTATGGACACGACAGCCCTTCTGATTGCCGCTTTAAGTTTTTTGGCAGGAGGCGCTCTTTTCCTTTTCTCTTTCTGGTATTGGCATAGGAAATCGGACACCCGCATCCAAGCATTGACGGGATATTTGGAAAGAATAAATACAGGCTCCCAAGGATTGGTTTTAGAATCTTCGGATGATGAATTTTCAAAACTGCAAGATGAAATATACAAAACGGTAACGGAACTTTACCAGACAAGGGAAGAAGCCCTAACAGCACGAAACAATTTTGCTGAAAATCTTTCTAATATTGCCCATCAGCTTAAAACGCCGATTACGTCTATTTCTTTAACTGTCCAGATGGCGAAAGAACATTTGGGAGATACTCGTACCGCAGAAATAGAACGCCAGATAAGCAGACTCATGCATTTAGAAGAAGCGTTATTGTTATTGTCCCGCATTGATGCAGGAACGCTTGCATTTGACCGAAAACCGACGGATGTTTTTACACTCCTTTCTCTGGCATCGGACAATTTATATGAATTGTTCATACAGAAGGGAGTTCTGATTGATATTCCAGAAATGGGTAAGATGAATATCAATGTGGATTTAAACTGGACGATGGAAGCAGTCATGAATTTGATGAAAAACTGTATGGAAGCAACAGGGATAGACACTGCCGTCCATTGTTCTTATGAGAAAAATCCGCTTTATGTGCAGATACGGATATGGGACGAGGGGGAGGGATTTGCAAAAGAGGACTTACCTCATTTGTTTAATCGGTTCTATCGTGGGGAAAAAGCAAAAAATACTGGAATTGGGATAGGACTTTCCCTTTCAAAAGCAATCATAGAAATGCAAAGCGGAATCATCCGAGCATTCAATCTTCCGAATGGCGGGGCTTGTTTTGAGATTCGTTTCTATACCTCATGAAAATAGTACGAAGCACATAAAGTATGAAAAACTCAGGCGCAGTCACTGAGATGTCACTTTCATTTGTTATAATAAAAATACTTTGAGGAATCTCAAATCAAAAACCATGTTGCAAGCAACAGGGTTTTTGACCCTCGCGGCATTCGTCAAATAGCCATGTAAAATGTCTATTTTCCTCATTGCTCCCGGGAATAATAGAAAGATTTATATCAAGGTATAGAAAATAACAAACAGGAGAATTTGGTAACATGGAAATACTAAGATGTAACGGTATCGAAAAAGTGTTTGGAAAAGGCGACAATCAAGTTATTGCTTTAAATGGAATCAGCTTATCTATTGAAAAAGGTGATTTTGTCGCAATTATTGGGGCATCTGGCTCTGGAAAATCAACGCTTTTGCATATTTTGGGCAGCGTGGACAAGCCGACAAAAGGTATTGTAACAATAGATGGAGTTGACCTTAGCGGATTAAATGCTACGGATGCCGCAATTTTCAGAAGAAGAAAGGTGGGATTGGTTTACCAGTTTTACAATCTGATTCCCACTCTGACAGCAGAAAAAAACATTCTTATGCCTATGTTGCTTGACAAAAGAAAGCCAGATTTGGATTATTTTAAAACGATTGTAAAGACATTGGGAATAGAGGACAAACTGGAAAGCCTACCAAGCCAGCTATCGGGAGGACAGCAGCAGCGGGTTGCAATCGCAAGATCCTTGATTTACCGCCCTGCCATCCTTTTTGCTGATGAACCGACAGGAAACCTTGACCAAAAAAATTCAAAGGAAATTATTGATCTCTTAAAGCTGTCAAACCGAAACTTAAAACAGACAATACTTCTTATTACCCATGATGAAAAAATTGCATTGGAAGCTGACCGAATTGTGACCATCGAAGACGGACAAATTGTCAGCGACCAGAAGCGGAGGTGAACAGCATGTGGAAGGACTACTCCAAAAGCTATATTAAAAATAACCGTGCATCCAGTATATCAATTATGGCAGCTGCTTTTGTTGCTACCATGTTTTTGTCGCTGTTATGCAGCATAGCTTACAATTTTTGGGCCTATGATGTTGAACAAATCATATTGGAGGAGGGTGACTGGCAGGGGCGCATTGTTTGTGAAACATTATCTTCTGATAATTTATTATCTTTGATATGCCAATTTGCGAATGTAGAAAAAGCAGTCGTAGGCGAGGAATTATCCCAAAAAGAAGAAATAGTGGCGGATGTTTATTTTAAAAACGCCAGAACAATTTATCGAGATATGCCATTAATTGCGACGCAGCTTGGACTAAATGAGGATTCCATCCAATACAACTCATTGCTCCTATCCCGCTATTTTATACACGACCCAGAGGATGAGGCGCCGCCAATGCTTTTGGCACTGTATGTGGTTATACTGATTATTATGTCAGTATCCTTAATCTTAATTATCCGAGGCTCTTTTGAATTATCCATGAATGCCAGAATCCATCAATTTGGTATATTTTCGAGTATTGGGGCTACTCCAAGGCAAATTAGAACCTGTCTGTTGCAGGAAGCGATGGTTTTAAGCATACTGCCAATGCTGATTGGCAGTATGTTTGGGATTTTAATAAGCTATGGGGTTATAAAAGCAGTTAATTTTTTTGCTGCAGATGTATCTGGACGCCACGAAGCTGTTTTTCAGTATCGTCCGTCAATATTTGCGGCTACTGTTTTCATTTCGTTCTTAACCGTAATTTTTTCTGCGTGGATTCCCGCAAGAAAACTGAGTAAGATGACGCCCCTTGAAGCAATCAGAAATACAAGCGGTTTATTGTTAAAGAAAAAGAAACATTCCCGGTTTTTATCTTGTATTTTTGGCATGAAAGGGGAACTTGCAGGAAACGCATTAAAAGCCCAAAAGAAACACTTACGGATATCCACATTATCATTATTGCTGTCTTTTCTGGGTTTTTCTATCATGATTTGCTTTACCACCCTTGCAGATATCAGTACCAGATATACTTATTTTGAACGGTATCAGGATGTGTGGGATATTATGATAACCTTAAAGGACACAGAAATATCAGATTTTGATTTGACAGATGAATTGCAGGATATTTCCAAGATAAAAGATGCAACGGTATACCAAAAAGCGGAAGCAATGACATTCCTGCCAGAAGGATTACAGAGCGATGAACTGTCATCCCTTGGCGGGCTTGAAGCAGTTGCGGGAACGCCGAAGGCAGATGGGCAGTTTCAAGTATCTGCGCCGATTGTTGTTTTGGATGACACAAGTTTTTTAGATTTCTGTTTACAGATTGGGATTACGCCAAATCTTGACGGCGCAATTGTATTAAACCAGATTTGGGATAGTATCAACAGCAATTTCCGCTATAAAGAATATGTTCCTTTTGTAATGGAGGATAATCAGAAAACAGCACTTTATAAAAACGGTAAAACCATAGAAATCCCTGTTTTATCTTATACACAGACAGTTCCCACGCTGAGGGAGGAATATGATAATTATGCCCTTGTACATTTTATCCCGCTCACTATGTGGAATAAAACTTTTGGAGAGGTATGTGAAGCGGAATCCGACAGTTATATCCGCATTCTTTCAAACGGAACTGCAAATCTTGCGGATTTAAATAACTTGGAACAGGAAATTGCGCAGCTTGTATCGGAGCAATATGAAATTGAAAGTGAAAACCGAGTACAGGAAAGATTGTCTAATGACCGTTTAATCCAAGGCATGGTAATGATTTTTGGATTTTTTTGTGTTTTGCTTGCCATTATTGGAATTGCGAATGTCTTTTCAAATACGTTAGGATTTCTCTGTCAAAGGAAACGCGAATTTGCCCAATATATGTCGATAGGCTTGACACCGCAGGAAATGAGGAAAATGTTCTGTATTGAAGCGTTTGTGATAGCAGGAAAACCCCTTTTGATTACATTACCACTTACTATACTGTTTGTGCAGTTTGCCGTAACAGCAAGCCATTTAGACCCAATGGCATTCTGGTCGGAAGCACCGCTTCTGCCTATATTAATATTTGCAGCTGCGATTGTATTGTTTGTCTCGCTTGCTTATTATATTGGCGGAAAGCGTCTTTTGCAGTGTGACTTGAATGAAGCATTGCGGAACGATACGTTCATTTAGCGGATAAAGATTCAGAAAGGTTTGAATTATGAAATAGACAGGGAATATATAACTTTTTAGGTAATCCGGCAGCAACCGCCAGCTTAGTGCCCGTGGCTTTCAGCCGCAGCAGGTAATCCAGTACACGAGGACAGCCCGAATAAATCAATCGTGTACTGTGCCTCCTCCTCAAAACTGCGGGCACATATTTCTGCCACATTATTTCCCGGAACAGTTAAATTCTGTTTCTTTAAAAAAATATCCATATGCTCCCATATATCCATTGAGTTTAGTTGTGTTCCATCCAAATCAAAAATTGCTGCTTCAAAATTCATTCACAGCCTCCTTTCCGAAAAAAAGTGATTTTAAGTCGGCTGCCGACTTTTTTATATCAGGTTGGGCAATCACTGCGGAAGCAACAGCCAGACCATCAATCCCCATAGGCTGAAAAAGCATTGCATTTTCCTTGCCAATGCCCCCGATTACAACAATCGGTATCTCAACTGCCCTGCATCCCATTGTATGGATTGCTTTTGCAGCTTTTTCCATGTCTACAACCGATTTAATTCTGCCTCCTACTATTTTTTCCGCTTCCAGAATATTCGGTGTCAATACGTCAGCGAGCGGGATAATCGTCTCAATCAGAGTTTTAATTGCCGCAGGTTCCATGAGCGGGCAGCCGTTCTTTGCATACATCACCGGATCAATCTGCTTGCCAATCATATCCGGGCTGACATCCTGAATACCGATTACCCTGTCTGTATTTTCTGCCACAACAGATACAATGACGCTCATTCCAAATACACATACCGGTCATCGGCACAATCCTGAATGAAGTCCCAATATCTCGACCTCCGGCTTTCCGGTTCCTCTGCAAGTTTCCGGAACATATAGCTGTAACTCAGCATACACGGAAGTAATGCCATGAGTATCTCACACCCATTTCCACACTCCGCAGTTTCAAACAGGAAATCAATATAATTCTGGTTTTCCGGCAACGGATCAATAAATTCTATGTCATCATCCGTCATGCCGAACTGCCTAAGATAATTCAGCCGAATCGCCGACTCTGTATCCGTAACAAAGTTCAGGATAGAATAGTAAAGCTGGATTTCTCTTAATGGTTCCGCATAGTATATTGCTTTTCCATATACACGGGCATAATTTTTCAAATAGATACTGTCCTGTATCATATATTCCTTAAAATACTTAATGGGTAGTTTCCCGTCCTTCATATCCTGCACAAAGAAAGTGGCGATACACTTGTCCCAGACAGGCATATTCTGTTTCAAAATGCCTTCCATAAATAACATTTTCTTTTCCTCCTCGTGGTAAAAAAGTGTCTTCGGTTCTTCTTCAATTTACGTCCTTCCGGCACAGGGCTTTCCTATATGGATTCGGGTGTCAAAAGGTCTTCCCGGCAGTGCCGCTTGGCAGATTGCACAAAAGAATATTGTGCAAGTGGCTTTTGTACGATGGAGAGGAGACTCTAAAATCGTGGAAGCCAATGCTGAACACGATTTTCGCCTTGAGAGGCTCATCGGAATGCTCCGTACAACCAATAGCAAAACAAGTTTTGCGGCACCATTTTTTTTTGCAATCTGCCAAGCGGCACTGCCGGGAAGACCTTTTGACACCCGAATCCTATATGGTAAAAAAATAGAGCTTCCAAATTATTAGAAGCTCTTTCAGACACAGTACGGCGTAAGAAATTGCTTCCCTACACCGGTATTAGCCGACAGGTCAAGAGGTCAGGTTTTAAATGAAGAAGTGCTTATAAATCCTCCAGCAGCTTCCGCTTCCTTTCAATCATTTCGTCAATTTTTTCTATATAGAGAGCCACATCCTTCACATTCTCACATCGTTCAATCCGTCCGTTAAGATACACCCTTTTTGAAATGCTCCCCGCGCCAAGGGCAACGATAGACTGTTTCTCCTCCATAATCAAAATATTGTAAATACCGTACTTCCCCGGTCGGGCATAACCCACATTTTCAAAATTGCCGGACATATTTTTCTGCCGGTATAGGTAATAAGGCTGCATTCCCATATCCTTGGCTGCCTTTGCCGCGATTTCCATCGTGGCATCCGTGTTGTTCAGCGTTGATATGCCGTTTTCTTCTATCCACCGGTTTAACCCGGATGCCCTCTTAATCGCAAGGGAGTGGACTGTTAAGCTGTCCGGATGCAGCTTTTGGATCTCATCCATCGTATATGCTACATCTTCTTCCCCCTCTCCCGGAAGCCCTAGAATAATGTCCATGTTAATATTGGCAAAGCCCTCTTCCCTCGCCATAGCAAAAGCTTCCTTTACCTGCTCTACGGAATGCTGCCTTCCGATTATTTTTAAAGTTTCCTCTTTCATCGTTTGGGGATTCACGGATATCCGGGTAACCGGATACTTTTTCAGCGTCTTAAGCTTCTCCCTTGTAATGCTGTCCGCCCGCCCCGCTTCCACCGTTAATTCCTGTACATAGCTCAAATTAAAATATTTTCCTATCATAGAAAGAAGCCTGTCAAGTTCATCATGTTCCAGCGTAGTCGGAGTGCCTCCTCCTATATAAACCGTATCCAATATTTTATCTTTATATATTTCCCCCACATAAGCCATTTCCTTTTCCAGCGCATCCAGATAAACCCCTACCCGCTTCTTCCACAATCCAATCGGATAGGAAGTAAAGGAACAGTAAAGGCATGTGGTAGGGCAAAAAGGTATCCCAATATAAAGACTATAGCCGTCTTTATAATGAAGAGAAGATAAAATATCCTTTTCCCGCTTTGCAATGTCTATGCTAAGGTTCCCCTTTTCCTTGCTAATATAATAGGTGCGTCTCATCTCATCCAGGATATCCCCCTCCGGCCAGCCATCTTCCAGCCTTCCCATTGGGATTTTCGTAGGACGGATTCCTGTCAATGTCCCCCAAGGCAATTCTTTGTCCAAATGTTTCGACAACACCTTATATATCAGTTGTTTCAGCACATTTTTAACTTCTGCCCGGTCTGCCTTGGCATCATGCGCTATCCACTCCCCCACTTCCTCTTTCTTCTCCCCAAGCCACATCCTAATCCCGTCTTCTTCAAAGTCAATGAATATGACCGTTGTTCCTTCCTCTTTTTCCAAACAGCCGCTATTTTCCCCATTCTCTTCTTTTTTTGGGGCAACCGTTTCCTCACACCATACTTTCACATCCTCCCCCGGATAAAAAGCTTTGATAAGGGAATGGATATCATATTCAAACTGCGGTTTATTGATTAATGCTTTCAGCATACAACTTCTCCTTTTATCTTCTTGCAATTGTCTATCATATTATAATACTCCTATTTTCCACTGTCCATCAAGAAAAATCGGTGCTATAATAGGAATCAGTGTTGCCGCTGTTTCTCATGATCCGCTGCAAACGGATATCCATTTTACAACAACACAGGCGGCAGAAAACTCCCCCACAGAGGCAATGTCATTTAGTTAGTGCCTTGATTCAGCCGTGAGGAACATAAAATGCTCAAGGAACCCGTTAAAAAGCGTCGGCACTTAACGAGGTTCCTCACGAGTTTAGTGTCCGTTACGCTTTTTACCGAGCGAAAGCGTGGTGACGGAGCATTTTATGTTCCTCGCGGCGTCCGGTACCGTTAACTAAATGACATTGCCCACAGAGGGGATTATCTTTTTTCAAAGGAAACTTTTTCCAACGGCGCTAGAATACCGTTGGAAGCGCCGGATGGGGATAAATAATCAAACTTGCAGCGCTGCAGAACAGCGGGGTATTTGACCCTCGCGGCAGTCTTGCTCGCGGGAATAAAATCGAATGGAGGAAGAAAATGACCACTGTACAAAAACAGGCAAAAACTACTTTGATGACGGAAGGCCCTATCGGGAAGAAAATTATTGCTTTTGCATTCCCTCTCTTCCTTGGGAACCTTTTCCAACAATTATATAATACCGCAGACTCCCTTATCGTCGGGAACTTTTTAGGCAGCAATGCGCTGGCCGCTGTCAGTTCCTCCGGAAACCTTATCTTTCTTATGGTAGGTTTCTTTAACGGAATTGCTATGGGCGCCGGTGTAGTCATCGCCAGATACTATGGAGCCAGAGAAGCAAAAGAGGTAAAAAAAGCGGTACATACCACCATTGCTTTCGGCCTTGCAGCCGGAGTCTTTCTCACCATAGCAGGAACCATATTCACTTCACGCATCCTAATATGGATGGGCACACCGGCCGACGTGCTTCCGGAGTCTACCGTTTATTTCCGCATTTATTTTATGGGTTCCCTCTCATTTGTTATGTACAATATATTCGTAGGTATCCTGCAGTCCGTAGGAGACAGCCGCCACCCTTTAATCTATTTAATCGTTTCCTCTTTGATTAATATCCTGTTGGATTTGCTGCTCGTAGGGGGACTTGGGTTTGGCGTAGGGGCTGCTGCCCTGGCTACCATCCTCTCCCAATTCATCAGTGCCCTTTTATGCCTTTTCCGTCTGGTTTACCGCAGCCCGGAAGAATACCGGGTGAATATAAAGCACATCCGTTTCGATTTTTGTATGCTGCGCCAGATTATTGCCAACGGTCTTCCCGCCGGCTTCCAGAACTCCATTATTGCATTTGCCAATGTTATCGTCCAATCCAACATCAACAAGTTCGGCAAAATGGCCGTTGCAGGCTGCGGCGCATACTCCAAAATAGAAGGTTTCGGCTTTCTTCCTATCACTTGCTTCGCCCTCGCCCTCACGACTTTTATCAGCCAGAATCTTGGGGCAAAGCAATATGACCGGGCAAAAAAAGGCGCGCGTTTCGGCATCCTCTGTTCTGTTGTTATGGCTGAATTGGTAGGCGTTTTTATCTACCTTACGATACCCACCCTTATCTCCGCCTTTAACCGCACACCGGAAGTCATTGCCTACGGAAGCGCCCAAGCCAGAACCGTCACCCTCTTTTATTTCCTGCTCGCTTTCTCCCACTGTATCGCGGCTATCTTGAGAGGGGCGGGGAAAGCCACCGTGCCCATGATTACCATGCTCTGCTTCTGGTGCATCGTCAGAGTATCTTATATTACGCTTATCGTACACTTTATACCGGTTATCCGTGTTATTTTCTGGGCATACCCTTTAACATGGTCCCTTAGTTCCATCGTCTTTCTTATTTATTTCCTGAAAGCCGACTGGGTACATGGCTTTGAAAAGCCGCACAAAAAGGCAGTAAATTAAACCGACGTTACGCCTTACCGCCAAAGACGGTACATTTGTTCTGCCGTATCCGACAAATGCTTCTTTGCGTTAACCGTTTCCATAGCTTCTTCCAAAGCCATAATGCGGGGCAGGATTGGAAAAAATGCATCTATTCCTTTTTCATTGCATTTTCCTGCTCCTTCCCCTAAGCTTCCTGCCAAAGCCACTGTCGGCTTCCCCCATCTTTTCGCCAGACGGGCAACTGCCAAAGGGGCTTTCCCCATCGCGGTCTGCCCATCTATCCGCCCTTCCCCTGTAATGACTAAATCGGCATCCCTCACATAATGTTCCAGCCTTGTTTCCTCCAATACAATGCCAGCCCCCGGCTCCAACGACCCTTCCAGAAATGCTTCAAATGCAAATCCCAGCCCTCCGGCAGCCCCGGTTCCCGCCCGTTCCGGATTCGCTCTTTTATATTTCCGTTTCACCAATAGCGCATACTTTTCCATCCACCCATCCATCTGCCAGACCATATCCGTATCTGCCCCTTTCTGGGGACCAAAAATTGCACTGCATCCTTCCGGCCCGCATAACCCATTTGTCACATCACAGGCAATACGGAACCGGCAATCCGCCAATTCCGGCAAAATGTTCCTGTCATCAATCGAAACCAAATCTTTCAAGCCTTTGGCGCCCAAAGTGATCTGCCGCCCTTCCTTATCCAACAGGTCAAACCCCAATGCCTGCAGCATTCCTGCCCCGCCGTCATTGGTAGCGCTCCCTCCAATCCCTACTAGGAATCTTCGTATTCCATGTTTGACAGCATCTTTCAGCATTTCTCCCAGCCCATAGGTAGTCGTATGCAGCGGATTGCGTTTCTCTACAGGCACCTGTAACAGCCCGGCAACGGCAGCCATCTCAATCACTGCCATTCCCGTTTCCTCTATGATGCCATACTCACAGTCTACCGCTTCCCCCAAGGGACCAGTTACCGTTATCCTCCGCTTTTTTCCTCCCATACCGCTGACCAACGCTTCCACTGTGCCTTCTCCGCCGTCCGCCAGGGGCCGCACTATCACATCTGTTTCCCCATCCGCCCTGCGAATCCCTTCCGCAACCGCTTTTCCTGCCTCTATAGACCCCAGGCTTCCCTTAAAGGAATCCATCGCCACCACTATTTTCATATTTAACCCCATTTCTACGCGGCTTTTTGCGCATGTTAAGTTTGTGGATGCCGCGCAGACACAAACTTGGGATTGAAAATTTTTAATTTTCAATCTTCACTTCACCTCACCTGCCTGCCAATCCTGAAGGGCCGGCTCCACTTTCAACTTGCAAAGGCCAAACATCAAAAGAGGGGCATAACAAACTCCGGTCCGCAGGCAGTTGCTTCTCATCCTCTATCCCACTTATGAAATGGGTTATAAACAGGGCAAAGCTGCCACGGGTATCCGTTGCTTTTGCTCCGTTCCCTTCAAACCTTTTCTCCACTTCACTTGTGAACCCTGATGGAAAACAACCGCCGCAAACCGGAGTCTGGTCCGACCGGATGCCTATCCACGACGCTTCCGCTTTCAAATTGGATTCTTCCATCTTTGCACTTATTGCAAAAACGGATTATATTTCTTCTCCGACCCGATATCTGTCACATCCCCATGCCCCGGATATACCTTCGTCTCATCCGGCAGCACAAACAACTTTTCCTTGATAGAACGGATTAAACTCCCCATGCTCCCTGTGGGGAAATCCGTTCTCCCTACCGATTCCTGAAACAGCGTATCGCCGCTGATTAAAATCCCATCCTCTTCAAAATAATAGCAGCAGCTTCCTATGGTATGCCCCGGTGTGGCAATTACTTTGCATGTCATGCCGGCAATGGTTATCTCTTCCCCGTCTTGTAAATACTCGTTCGGCTTTACCGTATAAGCCCGCCCCGCCTGCTCCGACACATTATTAACTGCATCTTCACATACAGCCTTCTCTTCTTCATAAGCATATATTTTCGCACCGCTAAGTTCCCTCAGCTTCCTGCTCCCCCATATATGGTCAAAGTGCCCATGCGTCAAAAGAATCCCTGCTACTTCAAACCCTTTCCCTTTCAATGTCTCGTAAATATAATCCCCCGCATCCGCCGGGTCAAAACAAACCACTTCCTTGCATCCTTCTTTATATACAAAATAAAAGTTGGTTTGGCAAATCCCCAAAACCATACGGCCAATTTTTAAATCCGCCATCGCTCTATGCTCCTTTCCAAAAAATCAGCCCGTCGTCCTCTCAATATCCACGACACTTTCAATAGCGCTGATTTTATCAATAATCCGGTTCAGCTCTTCTCTGCTTCTTACTTCAAAAGATGTAGAAAGCGTAGCAAGCCCCTGCTTATTCGTCCTCGTATTCATAGACAGGATGTCAATATTTTTCTCCGTCAATGTCCGGGAAATATCGGCCAGCAGGCCGCTCCTGTTGTTTGCATAAATTTTGATTTCGGCAAAATATTTTTCCCCTGTCACTTCCTCCGGAGACTGCTGCCATTCCGCATCAATAAGCCGCACCCGCTCCAATTCCGGCATATGGATAATATTCACACAATCCGTCCTATGGATGGATACCCCCCTTCCACGGGTAATAAAACCTACGATTTCATCCCCGGGAACCGGGCTGCAACATTTGGAGAACCGGACTGCTACGTCGTGAATGCCCTTTACCACAATACCGCCCTGGGATTTCGCTTTCATATGCTTCCCCTGGCTTTCGGCAACCGCAGCCAATACCTCTTCGTCAGTAATAGCCTTCTTATGGTCTTTGTCGTAGAGTTCCTGCATCTTATTGATAATCTGACCTTCCTTCAGCCCTCCGTGGCCTACCGCAGCACATACGGATTCCCAATCCTTAAAGCCATATTTTTTCATAATGCCGTTCATATATTCCGGCTTCATGATTTCCTGCGTATTGATTGCCTTCGCTTTACAGTAGGAAGCCATCATCTCTTTCCCTTTGACGATATTGTCTTCCTTCCGTTCATTCCTGAACCATTGATTGATTTTATTCTTCGCCTGCGTACTTTTTACCACATTCAGCCAGTCCCGGCTGGGCCCTTTGGAATTTTGTGAAGTCAAAATCTCAATCCGGTCGCCGTTTTTGATAATATAATCAATAGTCACCAGCTTCCCGTTCACCCTGGCGCCTATCATTTTGTTCCCAACGGCACTGTGGATATTGTAAGCAAAATCAATTGGCGTAGAACCGGCGGGAAGGTTTTTCACTTCGCCTCTCGGTGTAAAACAGTATACATTATCGGAAAATAAATCCAAATCATTTTTCAGCAGGTTCATAAACTCCCTGTTGTCAGACATATCCTGCTGCCATTCCAAAATCTGCCTGAGCCATGTCAGTTTCTCTTCTTCCTGCCCCTCCACCTTCTTTCCGTCGGAGGCTTCCTTATACTTCCAATGGGCAGCAATCCCATATTCCGCCGCTTTATGCATTTCATGGGTTCTTATCTGTATTTCAAACGGCTGGCCGCTGGAGCCAATCAATGTGGTATGCAAAGATTGGTACCGGTTCGGCTTCGGCATGGCAATATAATCTTTGAATCGTCCCGGAATCGGCTTATACATTTCATGGATAACGCCCAAGGCGCCGTAACAGTCCTTCACCGTATCCACCACAATGCGTACGGCAAACAAATCATATATCTGGTCAATCGTCTTATCCTGATTTTTCATTTTCTTATAGATACTGAAAAAATGTTTGACGCGCCCGTCAATCTGCGCCTTGATTCCTGCATTTTCAATATGCTTGCTTACTTCATTTACAATATTTTGGATATACCTTTCCCGCTCGCTCTTGCGGATGGCAATTTTATCCACCAAATCATAATATACTTCCGGTTCCAAATATTTTAAGGACAAATCGTCCAATTCCACTTTAATCTTGGAAATGCCCAGCCTCTGGGCAATAGGGGCATAAATATCCAGCGTCTCCCTTGCTATCCTTTGCTGCTTTTCCGGAGGCATATGTTTCAGCGTCCGCATATTATGAAGCCTGTCGGCTAATTTAATTAAAATTACCCGAATGTCCTTTGCCATAGCAAGAAACATTTTACGCAGATTTTCCGCCTGCATTTCCAGCTTATCCTGCGTCTTCCCTTCATTATCCCCTGACAACTGTAAAAGCTGCAGCTTGGTCACGCCATCCACAAGGAGCGCCACATCGGAGCCAAACTGCTCCTCAATCTCCTCATCCGTCAAAATCGTATCTTCCACCACGTCGTGCAAAAGCCCTGCAGCAATTGTTTCCTTATCCATTTCCAAATCTGCCAGTATAATCGCCACGCAAAGAGGATGGATAATATACGGTTCCCCTGACTTCCGTACCTGCTCCTTATGGGCTTCGTAAGCCGTCCGGTACGCTTTTTCAATCAAAGAAATATCGTCCGAAGGATGATATTTTTGCACACGGTCAATCAAATCCTGATAAAGCTGCTCGGGACTTTGAAATTCCTGAATGGCTTTGATTCTTCCGTCATCGAAAACCACTCCCTTTTTTTCAGTTGTCATCATATGCTTTTCTTCTGTCATACACACCACCGGCAATCATTTTATTTTATGTTAAACGCTTTTCTTTCAACTTTCCCCTTTATTTCCCTTCGTAACGGATAGCGGATTCCAGCCGGTAACCTTCCAGCCTTTCCCGCCCTTTTAATCCTGCAAGCTCCATCAGTACCACGATGCCTACCACTTCCCCGCCAAGGTTCTCTATCAGGCGGACCATAGCCTCCGTCGTACCGCCGGTGGCAATCAAATCATCCACAATCAGCACCTTCTGCCCCGGTTTGATGGAATCTTTATGCATTTCAATCGTTGCCGTTCCATATTCCAATTCATAGTCAATCGAAACCGTCTCACAGGGAAGCTTTCCCTTTTTCCTTATTAAAACAAAAGGCTTCTTCAAATTATATGCAATTGGCGTACCAAAAATAAAACCTCTCGATTCAGGGCCTACTACCACATCGAACTCCAAATCGTCCACCTTTGCCTGCATCGTATCCACTGCCAGCTGCAGCCCTTCCGCATCTTGCAGCACGCTGGTCACATCCCTGAAAATAATCCCTTCTTCCGGAAAATCCGGAATGCTCCTTACGTATTCTTCCAATTTTTTCATCTTTCTAATTATGCTCCTTTCCACATCCGGACCCGAAGGCCGGAATCTTTATGCCGAAAACAAATCCCTGGCAAATATCCAAGCTTATATTCATTTCTCCTTTTGTACCATAAAATACTGCTGGTCAGTAATCATCTGCTCTTTCACGTCAAGACAGTTTTTAACCTTATCCTGTATCCGCACGAACTCTTTGACCAAATCCGGGTCAAAATCAGTTCCGCTTTTTTCCGTTATCATTTCCACTGCCCTTTCATGGGAAAACGGTTCCTTATAAGGGCGCTTGGAAGTAAGGGCGTCATATACGTCCACAATACTCATAATCCGGGCTACCAAGGGAATATCTTCCCCTTTTACCCCGTCCGGATAGCCGCTTCCATTCCATTTTTCATGATGATATCTGGCAATTTTTTCCGCCACTTCAGCAAATTCCCTATCCGGAATCCTTTCCTTGATAAAAGCGAAAATATCCCCTCCTATAATGGAATGCATTTTCATCTTTTCAAACTCTTCCTTGCTCAGGGAAGCCTCTTTCCGTAATACTGCATCCTCTATGGCTATCTTCCCTACGTCGTGAAGCGGTGCGGAACGGCATGCTCTCTTTACAAGATTTTCGGGAAGCTCATCCGCATATTCGGGAAGCTGCATCAAATGATGGATAAACAAGTTGAAATATAAAGAGGTATTTTTTAAATGCCCCCCTGTCACGCCGTCCCTGGACTCCACCAGACCGGCAAAGCTGACCGTCATCAAGTCATACATGCTTTCTATTTCCTCTACCTTTTCTTCCACTTTCGCTTCCAGGCTGCGTTCGTATTCTGCCAAAGCAATCTGGTTTTCCACCCTCTTTTTCATTACAATCGGTGTAAACGGTTTCGTAATATAATCCGCTATCCCGCAGTTGAACCCTTCCACTTCCGACTCTGCCTTCGTTTCCGCAGTGAGGAAAATTACCGGGATGGATTTAAACTGTGAACTCTTTTTTAATATTTTTATCATTTCGTAGCCGTCCATAACCGGCATTACTACATCTAATAAAATCAAATCCGGACGTACCTTTTCCAAGATATTAAAGGCTTCCTCCGCAGATAACGCGTTATACAATTCATAAGTATCCTGCAGCACCATATTTGCCGTCCTGTGGTTAAACTGCACATCATCTACTATTAAAATAATTTTTTTATTCATATAAAATCCCTTTAAGCTATGTTATCTGCTACAATAAAAATCATATCAATATATCATTTTTTTGTCAACGGATTTCCTATATCCGGTTACCGAAACCGCAGCTACCGGATTCCCCAGATTGTCCTGTACATCTACACGGTAATAACTTGTCGTATGCCCATTTTTTACGCAACTGGCTTCGGCGATAAGCCGTTCCCCTTTTGCCGTTCCAAGGTAAGTAATATTGGAACTTAAAGAAACCACCCCAGGGTTTTGCCAATTCGATGCTACCGCAAACGCAAAATCCGCCAATGTAAACGAAACACCCCCCATCACAGATCCTACGGCATTTTTATGCCCCTCCGTCAGTTTTAAACTGCATTTCGCATAGAAATCGCCGATTTCATCAATAACCGCCCCATTTTCTGTCGCAAACTTATCATTTTCAAACAGTTTTCTTACATCTTCTAATGTTTTCACTTTGATTCATTCACCTCTTTTTTCCATTATACCCACTCTTTGGGCATTCCTCAACATTATTTTTCCAAATCGTTTATTCTGTCCATAAGGATTTGACGCCAAAAAGCCTTTCCTGCGGTATGCTGGAGGACTGCTGCACAATTATTAGAAAAGATTCATCTTCTTGCGCCACATAGCGGCTTATTCCCTCTGCACGGGGCTGCAAATAAGCAAAGGAAGCTATGGCTTACATAAACCATAGCTTCCTGTTTATTTGCGAAATAACCTTTTTCTGATTCTTTGCTATCCAAGCGGCTTTACATCATTCCGCCCATACCACCTGCGGGCATAGCCGGTGCATCCTCTTTGATATTTGCCACAACGGATTCCGTTGTAAGAAGAGTGGATGCTACGCTGGTTGCATTCTGCAATGCGCTTCTTGTTACCTTTGCAGGGTCAAGAATCCCGTCTGCTACCATATCTACATATTTTTCGCGCAGTGCGTCAAATCCTGTACCCACTTCGGATTCCTTTACCTTATTGATAATAACGGAACCTTCCAGCCCTGCGTTTGCCGCAATATGGTACAAAGGGGACTCCAATGCTTTTAATACAATCTTCGCACCTGTCTTTTCATCCCCGTCCAAAGTTTCTGCTAATTTCTCCACTTCTTTGGATGCATGGATATATGCGGAACCGCCTCCGGCGATAATGCCTTCTTCCGCTGCTGCCCTTGTAGCATTCAGGGCGTCTTCCATACGGAGTTTTGCTTCTTTCATTTCGGTTTCCGTAGCAGCCCCTACACGGATAACCGCAACGCCGCCTGCCAGTTTTGCAAGGCGTTCCTGCAATTTTTCTTTATCAAAATCGGAAGTTGTTTCTTCAATCTGTTTCTTAATCTGGGCAATCCTTGCCTGAATTGCTTCTTTATTCCCTTCGCCGTCAACGATAACCGTATTTTCTTTCTGGACTTTTACGGATTTTGCACGTCCTAACTGATCCATCGTAGTCTCTTTCAAGTCCAAGCCAAGTTCTTCGCTGATTACCTGGCCGCCTGTCAGAATTGCAATGTCTTCCAGCATAGCCTTTCTTCTGTCGCCATATCCGGGCGCTTTTACAGCTACTACATTGAACGTGCCACGCAGTTTGTTTACAATCAATGTGGTAAGGGCTTCGCCTTCTACATCTTCTGCCACAATCAGAAGTTTTGCGCCTGACTGTACTACTTGCTCCAACAGCGGCAGGATTTCCTGGATATTGGAAATCTTTTTATCTGTAATAAGGATATAAGGGTCATCCAATACTGCTTCCATTTTATCCATATCGGTTGCCATATATGCGGAAATATATCCTCTGTCAAACTGCATACCTTCTACAAGATCTAGCTCTGTCAGCATCGTCTTGGATTCTTCAATCGTGATGACCCCGTCGCCGGATACTTTTTCCATCGCATCCGCAACCATCGTGCCCACTTCTTCATCCCCGGAAGAAACTGCTGCAACCCTCGCAAACTGTTCCTTGCCGCTTACTTTTGCGCTCATTTTTGCAATCGCTTCCACTGCACAGTCCGTTGCTTTCTTCATACCTTTTCTTAAGATAATCGGGTTTGCCCCTGCTGCCAGATTTTTGATTCCTTCGTTTACCATTGCCTGCGCAAGGACGGTAGCTGTTGTCGTTCCGTCGCCTGCTACATCGTTCGTCTTGGTTGCCACTTCTTTTACAAGCTGTGCGCCCATGTTTTCAAAAGCGTCTTCTAATTCGATTTCTTTTGCAATCGTTACACCGTCATTGGTAATCAACGGAGCGCCGAAGGATTTATCCAAAACAACATTCCTTCCTTTCGGCCCTAATGTTACCCTTACGGTATTTGCTAGTTTATTTACGCCTGCTTCCAATGCTGCACGGGCTTCTGCCCCGTATTTCAATTCTTTTGCCATGATTAACAACCTCCTGATTTTTGTCTTTCTCTATTCAACTATTCTATCACTGCCAGAATATCGCTCTGTTTTACGATGATAAATTCATCCTCCTCAATCTTTACGTCGGTTCCTGCATATTTAGAATAAATTACATTGTCGCCAACTTTCACTTCCATTTTCACTTCCTTGCCGTCAACAGTTCCGCCGGGGCCTACTGCCACTACTTCTGCCTGCTGCGGTTTCTCTTTGTTCTGCCCCGGAAGAACAATACCCGATTTTGTTGTTTCTTCTGCTACTAACTGTTTCAATACAACTCTGTCGCCTAAAGGTACTAATTTCATTTTGAATGCCTCCTTATGTCAAATTACCATATTTTTCTACTTATTAGCACTCTTTTCAATTGAGTGCTAATCACTAACCCATATATTAAATTCATATGCAATGGTTTGCAAATGCATCCACACAGACAAATATTTATCTAAATCACTTTTTCTCTTTTATACTCATTTTTTCTCTTATTTACTTACTTTTTTATATATTTGCCGTTTTAATAATTATTTTATAAAGTTCATTTTTTCATTATACTGTGTGGAAAACCTCTTTTTAAGATTTAAAGCGGAATCATTAGCATAAAATGATATCCTCCGCTTCCATATACCCCTCCGGTTTGGCATCTGTCAGAATCAAGCCCGCAGAAAACGGGGCAAACGTTACGGAACTGACTACATGGAACTTGCTGTTGTCACACAATATATATGCTTTTTGGCATTGCCCAAGCGCAGTCCTCTTCACCAACGCTTCGTTTGCATCCGGCGTTGTAAACCCTGCCGCCCGGTTGACCCCGTTGGTGCCAAAAAAGCCTTTGGAAAAATGATAATCTTTCAACGTAAGCACCGCTTCGGTCCCGACCACCGCTTCCGTCGAGCTTTTCAAAGTTCCTCCGATAAGGAGGACGTGTTCGCCTTTTGCGGCAAGCCGCTGCGCATGGGCGACCGCATTGGTCACAAACGTTGCCCCCGATTCTTCAATAAAATCCAGCATATAGCCGGTTGTCGTCCCTGCGTCCAGGTAGACGAAATCCTGTGGAAGGATTAAAGATGCCGCATATTTTGCAATCCGCCTTTTTTCCTCTTTATTGACTTCGGACTTCTGCGTCACGGTAGGCTCTGCCGATTGGTAGATACCGTCCGTAAGAACAGCCCCGCCAAATACCTTCACCAGCTTTCCTGCCTTATCCAATATTGTAATATCCCTTCTTGCCGTGGATTCCGAAATATGCAAATGTTCTGTCAGCTCCGCCACGGTAACGCTGCGTTTTTCCTCTAAGATTTTCAAGATAATCTCATGCCTCTGCTCAGATAACATACTTCCCTCCATTCCACACGGTACACGGTATATACCAAAATTCTGCTGCGGTCCGGCCATTCCACCATACCGCAGCAGAGTTATTATTGTTTGCTTATTTCATTTTATTATGAACCTTTTTATTTTGCAATCCTTTTGTTTTCGACATTCTTTAGATTGCGACATCCTTTGGGTTACGCCATCCTTTTGATGTTATTTTTTATCATCCTTTATATGGCATCGACATCTTTTTATTCTTCCACATTTTTCTTTAAAACCCCAAGCAAAACTGCCGATACCAAAGTTCCTGCAAGCATAGCTACTACATACATAAGAGGGTTGCCAACTACCGGGAAAACGAAAATGCCGCCATGAGGAGCCATCAAAGTACATCCGGACAGCATGGACAACGCCCCTGCCACCCCGGAACCGGCCAGACATGCCGGAAGTACATGGAGTGGGTCGGATGCCGCAAACGGGATAGCCCCTTCCGTAATAAATGCAAGCCCCATAATAAAGTTGGTCGGTCCGGATTCCCGTTCTTCTTTCGTAAACTTATTTTTAAATAAAAGCGTTGCAAGGGCGATGGCACACGGCGGTGTCATACCTCCAACCATAACTGCTGCCATAATATCATAGTTCCCTGCCGCAATGGAAGCTGTTCCGAATACATATGCCGCTTTGTTGAACGGGCCTCCCATATCTATCGCCATCATGCCACCCAAAATCAGCCCGAGGACGACTTTACTCATTCCTCCCATGCTGGTTAAACCATTATTCAATGCCGTATTGATACTTCCCATAATAGGTTCTACTGCAAAGGACATGAGCAGCCCCATTATCAATATCCCTGCCAATGGATAAATCAATACCGGTGCAATCTTTTCCAAAAATTCCGGCAGTTTGTCGCAAAGCTTGCGGAGCAGAACGATAGTATATCCTGCTGCAAACCCAGCCACCAAAGCCCCAAGGAAACCAGACTTTCCGCCCGATGCAATCATGCCTCCTACAAACCCCAAGGCAAGCGCCGGCCTGTCGCCAATTGCCATTGCAATAAATCCTGCCAATACCGGAAGCATAAATCCAAAAGCTGTTCCCCCCAGGCCTTTCAGCCATGCCGCAACCGGGGTAATCGTACCGAAGTTTGCCCTTTCCGCCACATCCAGGGCATTCATATCCACACAAATACCGTCAATCAAAAAGGCAATCGCAATAAGGATACCGCCCCCTACCACAAAAGGAAGCATATGGGATACACCGTTCATCAATTGGGTATAAATCTGATGCCCCACACTACCGCTTTTCTTTGCCGACTGTACCGCCGTACGCGTTCCCGCCGCCGCATGGTAAACCGGGGCATCCCCGGAAACAGCGCGTTCCAACAGTTCCGCTGCCTTGCTGATTCCGTCGGATACCTGGCATTCAATCACCTTTTTCCCATCAAACCGCTCCATCGGCACTTGTGCGTCCGCCGCCACAATGATGCAATCGGCTTCCTCAATATCCTTTGCCGTCAGCACATTCTTTGCACCGCCGGAACCCCTTGTTTCGATTTTCACATAACAACCTTTTTCTTTGGCCGCCTTCTCAATCCCCTCTGCCGCCATATAGGTATGGGCTATCCCCGTAGGGCAGGAAGTGACTGCCAGAATTTTTGCCTGGCCGGAAACTGCCGCACCCGTATTTGCCAGCCTTTCATCAATGCTTCCTCTTTCTTCATCCGCCTTGTCGATAATGGCAAGAAATTCATCCACGCTTCCCGCATTACGCAAGTTATCGGAAAACCCTTCATCCATCATTAACATTGATAATTTACTTAACACATCCAAATGCACATTATCTTTTGTATTCGGCGCCGCTATCAGGAAAATTAATGTAACCGGTTCCCCGTCCAAAGAATCAAAGTCAACACCACCTTTTACAACCATCGCCGCCAGCCCCGGCCGTTCTACCGATTCACCCCGCCCGTGCGGAATTGCAATCCCCTCGCCAATGCCCGTGGTGCTTTCTTCTTCCCTTTCGTATACTTGATTGCGGTATGCTTCTTTATCCTTAATTTTACCGCTCTTTACCATCAGTTCAACCATTTGATCAAGCGCCTCATTCTTGTTTTTCGGCGTTCCGTTGAGCAAAATACTCCGTCTGTCCAGTAATTCTGTAATCCTCATTTCCCTTCCCATTCCTTTCTTCCTAATCCTCTATTTATGTGCCATCCTGCCATATACTGCTTCTATTTCTTCCCGTGTCGCCAACTGCTCCGAGAATGCGCTGGCGCTGCCTGCCGCCACTCCCATAAAAAATGCAAATTCGTAGTCCTTTTTTTCCATCCATCCTGCAATAAAACCAGCCACCATAGAATCCCCGGCGCCAACGCCATTTACCAGTTTCCCTTCCGGAGCCGGGGCCTCATAAATGCATCCGTTTTCCGCCGCCAAAACTGCACCGGAACCTGCCATAGACACTAAAACGTTTGCCGCCCCCATTTCCTGCATTTTTTTTGCATAGGGAATCACTTCTTCCCTTGTCGTAAGCTTTGCTCCAAAGATTTCGCCCAATTCATGGTGATTCGGCTTTACTAAAAACGGACGGTACTCCAGCACGTTGGTCAATAACTCTTTGGTAGCATCCACCGCAATCATTACGCCCCTCCCTTCCAGCCCGGCCATAATCTTCCGGTAAATATCATCCGGCATGGAATTAGGAATGCTTCCGGCGAGAATCAGTACATCCCCTTCTCTCAGGACATCCAGTTTTTTCATCATCTGCTGTATGCCCTCTTCATCAATTTCCGGTCCGCAGCCGTTTATTTCCGTTCCGTCAATTGATTTTAATTTCAGGTTAATCCTTGAAATCCCATTAGAAACCGGGATAAAATCAGCCTTTACGCCCATCTGTTCAATCCTTCGGATAATTTCCGCCCCTGTAAACCCTGCCGCAAACCCTAATGCCGTACTTTTTATCCCCAGATTCCCCAGTACCATCGAGACATTAAGCCCCTTCCCACCGGGGAGCATCAACTCCGAATCAGTCCGGTTTGTCAACCCCAGTTTAAAATCTTCTACCGAAACAATATAATCCAACGATGGATTAAAAGTAACCGTATAAATCATTCCGCTTCCTCCTCATCCTAAAAGCTGTCCCGCCATCCCCAATGGGAACTTTTCTCCGCAGCCCCTTGCTTTATTTTGTAATTATATTATACGGTCAAATTCATTCAATTTCAATCGTATTAATTCACAAATATGACCATTTTGTTTTGTTTATAATGCACGAATTTGATTATTTATGATTTATTTTGATTACAATTTGGTTTTACAGCTATAAAGCAAAAAAATATCGATGAGATTATACAATCCCACCGATATCCGATATCTTATATCCTTTATCCATAAATCTTTATTTCGTAAGCCCTCTTTGCAGCCTTTCCTGATACCCCGGAGAGTTTTTAATTTCCAGTTTGTTGTCGAACATCTCGTATTCCGCATCGGATACTTTTTCTGCCAAATGTTCTTCCACATTGGTCTTATAAACAATGCCGGCAGCTACCGAAGGGGCAAGCACATCATCCTCATAGACCTGGCAGGCAGCTTGTACCCTGCGGCAATAGTCTTCCGCTTCTCCGTCTTCCGCCTGAGGAATTAACACAAGGAATACGTCCCCGTCAATCCGTCCGATAATATACTCGTCCTTCGCTTCTTTTTTAACGATAGAAGCAATAAGCTGAATCAGGCTGTCGCTTTTTTCAACGCCAAAATTATCATATACAAATTTCCAGTCATTAATATTGATATTGATTACTGCAACCGGGATGACTTCCGCCTGCTCAAGCTGCTGCATCCTGTCTTCTATGTAATTCTTGTTGTAAACGCCTGTAAGGATGTCTTCCGTTTCGCCGCACTTCCTCTGCGAGTTTTCTTTCCCCAGCTTTACCTCCAATTCATCAATATAGGAAGCAGACTCCCTATGCATATATACTTCATTTCCAAGGGCCGTCAAAAGCTGGATGGATTTGCCCAGCATCTTTTTCGCATCCTCTTTCTTTTCTTCCGGCACATTATCGTATCTGACATACATATGCCCTACCGTGCGGTCCGCCACACGTATTTTTTCTCCCGGTTTTTTCTCCACATCCGGCTCAAACCCTGCAAAATCCCCGATTTCCAAAGCCTTTTCCCCATGACGGTCTGTCAAAAGCAATTCAATACCATATGCATCCGCCAAAACCTGCAAATATTCCGCCAGCATATCCATTGCATACAAATTTTTGATTGCATAGTTTTTGATATTTTCCTTTATTCTCTTTTCAAAAGAGACTTCCCTATACCCCATAGCACATTCCCTCTCCTGACTTTATGATTCGCGTTTTTTCTGGTAATAGTATACCTTTTTTTATGTGGTTTGTCTATGGATTTTCTTGGTTTTCCTCCAACATTCAAGCATTTGCTTCAAAAGGTTTCCAATCCTCTTCCGGCAGATAAGTCTCCTGATATCCGCTCTCATTTTGTACAAATTCCAACAAGTTCCGCCCTGTTTCTTCTTTCTCCGCTTCTTCCTTATTCTCCGGCAGCCTTTGGTACTCCCCGCTTTCTGTAAATTCCCGGAAAGCCTGGCGCAAAGCCTGAAGAATCATATCCCTATCCGGGTCTTTTTCGCTGACACTGCTTATGGCATCGGCAAATACCTCCTGAGCTTCCTGTTTGGAACTACAATTTCTCAGGCGCCTTTCCAGCTCCCTGCGCGCTGCCTGTGCCCTAAGCACTTTATGATATAACTCAGGATTTGTCCTGGCCAGAAAACGCATTTCATCCGGCGTCAGCTTTTGGCCGGAATAGGCTTTGGCATATATTCTTGCCGCATAAGCCTCTTTCGACTCCCCCCGCTGCCCTTCTTCCTTCACGCTGCGTATATACTCCCTCAACTGAAGCTCCACGGGAATTTTCGTATTCCTTTCTGCAATCCCCTGTCCATCGTTTTTTCCATTCCATATCAAATTCATCCTATCAACCCCCTCCTTATACAAATCATCCATGCCAAAGCCCGCCGCTTTGGGTACGTTGCGCCCCTGGCATATTTAAGGCCCTGCTGCAAACAATATCATTTAGTTAACGGTACCGGACGCCGTGAGGAACATAAAATGCTCCGTCACCACGCTTTCGCTCGGCAAAAAGCGTAACGGACACTAAACTCGTGAGGAACCTCGTTAAGTGCCGACGTTTTTTAACGGGTTCCTTGAGCATTTTATGTTCCTCACGGCTGAATCAAGGCACTAACTAAATGACATTGCTGCTGCAAACTACCGGGTGAAAAATAAGCTATTAGTCTTATTTTCAATCTACCCGCTATTGCCTCATATCCGCCTAATCTTACTCAATCCGTCTCTTCCCCAGCTATTGCTATTTACTCCATTTTGTTCAATATTTTGAGCAAATAGCCATAATCTCCGCCACACTCAGGCTTTTGCTTAACGGGGCTTTTTCGATATACAC
The DNA here is from genome assembly GCA_910588855.1 of uncultured Kineothrix sp. Taxonomy (GTDB): domain Bacteria; phylum Bacillota; class Clostridia; order Lachnospirales; family Lachnospiraceae; genus Kineothrix. The sequence goes on from CAJUSR010000001.1 coordinate 282,751, forward strand.
ATCTTCGCCTACTGCCCGCTCCAAAGATATCTTCTCATTCATCTGCATGATTTCATCCTGCCTTGCCAGGTATTTCTTATAAGCCAGTTTTTCCAATAGCTTCCTGCGTATTCTCTTTATCCGGATGCGTTCTGCCTGCTGCCGTTCACATTCCCTACGGTTCCGCTCCCTGGCCCGTTCCATTTCTTCATCCCATTTACGGAGTTTTTCCTCCCACTCCTCTTGCTCCGTACATTCTTCCCTGTTCTTCCCATCCTCTTCTATCCCTTTTCCAAAAGCCCTGCTTTTATTATTCCCTTCGGCTTTGTCGATATAGCCGGAAAAAGGGGTTTCTTGTATACCGCCGTTCTCCTTCCGGTATCCCTGCGCCGTTCCGTAATAGTTCCCGCTTTTCCCATAATCTTGAATATACATACCTTTTACCATACCCTTTCCATAACCTATCCGTACAAAACAATAATCATTTCTGCTTGCAGGATTCCCCGCCTGCGGCGGGTCGCGGCAGCAACATGCATCTCCTCTGCCGCAGTGCGATAATTGCTATTATAATCGAGTAGAGAAGATTCCTCTTCCCCTACCCGCTGCACGCCCCATGCGCCGCATAACGGCATATTTCCTCTGCGCGGGGCTGTACAATCAATTTACGTCCTTCTGGCGAAGGACTCTCTTATAAGGATTCGGATGTCAAAAGGTCCTCCCGGCAGTGCCGCTTGGCAGATGGCACAAAAAATTTGTGCGCGTTTGGTTGTACGGAACATTCCGATGAGTCTCTTAAGGCGAAAATCGTGTTCAGCATTGGCTTCCACGATTTTTGAGTCTCCTCTTCATCGTACAAAAGCCACTTGCACAATATTTTTTGTGCCATCTGCCAAGCGACACTGCCGGGAAGACCTTTTGACACCCGAATCTTATAAGGTAAAAAAGCGCAGATGATATGGACTCCGTCCTTTCTCTGCGCTCTCCTTAGCTACTCTATTCTTTTAGACATGTATCCTTTTATACAACGTCATTTACTACAAGGCCTTTCATGTCCTCCTGCAAAAGCTCCGCTTCCATCATAATCTTCTTGATTTCATCCTGCAGCTTCGACTGTTCTGCCGTACTCTCCTGAATGGCTTCCGTAAGCTCTTTCTGCTCCTCTTTGTCTTCCTTCGCCGCTTCCAGCTTTTCCTCTTCTTCTTCCTTCTTCTCCGCCTGTTCCTTCGCAGCCTCTACCAGCTTCTCCATCTCTTCCTCCACATGGTTCTTCGCCTCTTCCCAAAGCATACCGATAATTGCATCGGATGCTTCCTGCAAAATGGATTCAGCCGCCTTTTTGGCATTTTGGATGCCTTTTCCACCGCTTTCTAAAATCGCCTGCTTCGTCATCCTGATACTGCTGCCGTTTGCCATCAACTCATTTTTCAGCTTCGTTTCTTCCGATGTGATATGGTCGATTACTTTATCATATGCCAATGACCGTTTCTGATACTCAGTCAGCTCTCCCATTCCGGCAACCCGCTCCAGCTCTTCTTTGCTCAATGTAGATAGCTTGCCATCTTTTAAGTAATTATTCGCCTTACGCAGCAGCTCCAAGTCTTTCTGTTCCTGGCTCTCCGGGTCAATTCCATATTTCTCTTGCAAAGCTTTCTGTTCTTCTACATAGCCCTTCTTCTGTTCAGCCAAAACAGCAAGCTCTTCCCCTATCGTCTCATTTCTGGCATACAGCTTTTTTATGTTGTCTGAAACCTCATTGTCTCTGGCAAATTGGTCGTGCAGCATCTTTGTCGCCTGCTTTCTTGCCTGCGCCCGTTTCTGCTCAATCAAGCTGGACATACCGCCATTGATATTCCCTGCAAAAATAGAACCATTTTTTAATTGCCCGTCTTTTCCGTCTCCTTTATCAGCCCCATTTGCCGTACCGATGCCAAAGCCTATTCCATTGATTCCTGCCAAATTAATTGTTACTGCTGCCATCTTAACCTCCATTCCGGAGCGCTTACGCGACGGGGCGACGCAAATCTCAAATTTGTGTCTGCCATCAGGGCTTATTTGTGACGCTCCGGCACAAATAGCCATGTGATAAAATCAGCTATCGAGCTGATTTTTCACACTATCTCCTCCTTGAATCCGTCATGCGGGAACAATTCCTTTTGTTCCTGCCAAATATTCCTTCTTATGCCTATTATATCGGCACATTTTTCCTTTTTATAAACTCCATCCGGCGCTTTTTCATCATTATCTTCCATTATATTTTAAATTCGTCCTTTAAGAAATCCGCTTCCTCATACGGGATAACAAAATCAAAACTTCCTGCCGCGTGGGGTGCAATAATATATTCATTCACGATAATATGCAGCCCATCCTTCCCCAGATACCATGTATCTTCCGTCAAAGCATCCCCGATTTTGTCTTCATAATCATCATAGAACATATCTGTGTATTCTTCTTTTTTTGTTTCCTCCAAAAGGAATCCCTGAATTGCAGACACAGCTGCTTCTTTCTCCATTGTTATATCATCAAGCGTCAGCCTCTTCCCCGTTTTTGTGGAGAAATTCACCCCGCTGAACGAAGCGTTGGGATGTGCCCCGCCCATATCAAAATAAGCAATCATACTGAAACTAATCACTTCTTCGTCTGCCCTTTCCGGAATAAATTCCAAATCGGTTTCATATCCGAACCAATTGTCTTTCCCCCATGTTTTATAATCCTCTGCCGCCCATTCCTGCATTTTATCCTCATCTCCGGGAATATAGGCGAGTACCGCTTCATTGATGGCTGCCGCCGCCTGCTCGTTGTCCGATATCGTAACAACCGGCCATTTATTGGTAATGGTAAGGAGTACGGTACCGTCCTCCGCCTTATATTCCTCCTTGGATTCGTCTATCCTGACATACACGTTTCCGCCTGCCTCTGCCTTTTTCCCGGCGCCTTCTTCCCCATTGCCTTCTTTAACAACACTTTCTGTCGTATTTTCTGTTGCCTCTCCTTCTTGTGCCGCATTCTTCCTAATTTCCTCTGCCGCAGCTTCTTCCTCCGCTGCATTCCCCTCATTTTCTCCTGCCGCAGCTTCTTCCTCCGCAGTATTCCCCTCATTTTCCCCTGCCATAGCTTCCTCCACTGAAGATTCCCTGTCACCTTCCGTTCCCCCAGCTTCCTTCCCATTTGGCATTCCACAGGCCGCAAATGTCAGCAGGGCAAAAACGAGTGCTGTAACAAGCAACACATTTCTTCTCATCGCACAACCCTTCCTTTCTTTTTCCCTATTTCTTCTCCTCTTTTTTTTCCTTCTTCTTTTCCCCATTCCCTTTTTCCTTTATTTTTTCTCCTCTATTCCCCCTCCTGTTCCAGTTCGTTACAAGCCTTGTTTTATATTGCTATTTCTTATAAAGATTTGGATGTCAAAAAAGTCTGTCCGGCGCTTTAATTATCTAAATTAAAACATAGCAATTCTGCTATTCAAAAAAACCATCCGTTTCAAAGATATGGTCAATCTCATCTGTATTTATCGCTTTCAATACCTTCTGCCGAATACCTCCATGTGACATATCAAGCCGTTTAAATTTATCTTTCCCCACCGCATCTTTCTCGCGCCGGATTAATTGAACCCGTCCTATTTTAGGTTCCTCTTCTGCATACTTAGCTAATGCCTTAGCCTTTCCAAGGTTATCCTTGAAATTAGGATTATGCGGCTCTAATATGTCTATTACATAACCGAGGACAAAATCTTTCCTTACAATAATAAAATCCGGATATGTAGGCTTTGTCTGCCCTTCCATCTCATAGGGCATACACATTGACCACTTTTCTCTAGGCGGATTCCGTAGCCAACAGACAAAATCAGAACGCTTTGATTCCTCATCTATTAACCCGCTTTCCCATCCATTTAACTTTATCTGTGCCATTCCGTCCGCATATGCAAATAAATGATTATCATATTTTTTACCAGTTGGCTCTATTTTCACGCTGACTGTTTCTGGCAGCGTGAAATTGTGTTTGCTTACAATATCGCTGTTTGCTACGATATCATCATACTGTTTCCTGCATTTTTCAGACTTCCCGACAACATATCGACGATACTTATCATTCAATTCATGAAATTTCTTTTCTGCATACCTGTTCAAATTTGCAATACAGTTATCATCTGCGGCAAATAAGATACAGTCAATTTTATACTTATTAACATCCATGATATCCAAGTAACGCTGACCATATAAGTTACAAAAACCATAATTACCGATTCGCGCATCAGCTGCCCTTAATTGACGGTCAATATCCGAATCAGAAATTGCCGTAAAATTTAACTGGCCATAATTTCTAATAGACTGACCGAAAACATCAAACACATCTACAAGCAGCTTAAATTCAAGCACTTTGGCAGAAAGTGCTTCATATTCTCCCGAATGGTGCAATTTATCTACATATTCCCGCATCATATTAAGAATATCTTCCTCAACCTCGCCCTTTGCGCCTTGATATATCATGTTATATGTCAGCAAGCCTGCGAGATCAAGTAAAGATTTTAAATAGCTATGAATCTTAGCTGTTTTTACAACATAGGTCAAAAACCCTTGATCATTAATAAATTTTGTGATTCCCTCGCGGTCAATTTCAGGCAAAAGCGAAAGCTGTTCACCCTCTACAATCTGCCCCTCTGCCTCTATATTTGTATTAACCGGAACAGACATAATTGGAAGTGGTTCGCTTTGTGGAAATGGTTGCTGCAATGGAAACAAATTATCATTCTCCGTTCCTCGTTCAACACTATCTATATCTTCTAATTTACTTTTCTGCTGATTATCAGGCTCTATTTTGCTCTGACCTAAAACTGCGGTATCAGGCATAAATTCTTCCAATCCAATTTGTCCCGGAATGGGTGCATTTCCTTTTCTATGCTGTGTCGTATGAATCGTCCAAGGTACATATACCACATCCTCAAGCGATTCACTATCAACAACTGTTGGAATATCTTCACCCTCTGAATTTTGCAATTCTTTTACAACATTTTCTACTGTATATGCGTTGAAATATGGCAGATATAATCGGACATCATTTAAATAGTCATCTACAAGGATATGGCTTTGCAAAGGCGTTCTGACCATTCTCCCTAATAACTGGGCAATATATGTAGCATCCTCTGCATGGCGAAATGACATCATTGTTTCAGCTCTCGGGCAATCCCAGCCTGTAGAAAGATTTTCTTTAAACAATACTACTTTTATCCGTCTGTCATCTGTAATTTCAGACGGTTCAATATGTGGAACATTCAAACCATTGACCAAAAGCGTGGCTGTCGAACCAAATGTATGTACCACCTCATTTTCCTTGAAAGCCACTCCTATACGTTCCTCAATTTTAGCAATTACATCATCAAGATTTGTGTTGGAAATCAATTTTCCACTGCCAGCCTGAACCTGTATTACGAAAACCGGATTGACCTGCGCATAATGCTGTTCGTAACAATATTGGCGCCAATGATCGCATTTGCTTTTCCATTCATCAGTAGCAGCTTGCAACACTGCCATATCATTATTTTTCGCCGGATCATCAGGATATGTAATCAAAATACGGTCTTTTAGTAATCCTGACGCCCGAACATCATTCGGTGTAACAATAACCTTCTGCAAGGTTGAATTGGTATCCCCTACAAGTTGGTTAAATCTTGCAGAAGTTGCACTCATCCCTATAACTATGGGTATTGGAGAAAGTTTATGCGGAACACTTCCTTTGATAAATCTTTGCATAATTGATGTTGCTGTTCCTGCCGCCGTCCCCTGCATTCCCCTATGTGCCTCATCAATGATAAAATACAGCCTGTCCGCTTTTTTCTTCGCCGTATTCTCTAACGTTTCCCAAATAGTATACTGACGGTTATCCGAATGTTTGCCAAGATTCCCTGCTTTCCCTAATTTCTGTGTGTTCAAAAAATAGATATGCCCATCCAGCAATTCTTCCATATCAAAAGAATCATCCTCAATGACAACGCATTGCCTGAATTTAATACGGTCCGCTTTTAAATCTATTTTCTGCTTTGACTGTTCATTTAAAGCCGGAGAATCCGACAGCCAAACAAATATTGCCTCTGGCTGATCCGCATAGTTTTCTGTCCCAAAATAAATGTCTTCTATCAAAGCCGCCATAATAATTGTCTTGCCCGCACCTGTCGGCGCCTGTAGGGAAATCACTTGTGGAATATGGGTATTTTGATACATCCCAAGTGCTGCCGCAGTCCTTGTCCTAAGTTCATAAACAGCTTTCTTCTGAAATGGGAATAATTCTACTTTCATACCTGTTTCCTCCCCTGATTAATTCTGAAGTTGTCAAGATAATCCCGATATAACTGATAAGTATTTTCCACTGCAAGACTCTGTATCATAGTACGATATCCAGCTTCATAGTCCGTTACAATAAAAACGGTTTCAATGTTAGAATCTTGATTAACTTTTTCTTCAAATTCCGAAAAATAATTTTCATCTAACAATACCGCAAGCTTATTTTCCGATAAAATCATCATAGTTGGGAGCTGTTCAGTATTAAGTGACGGACAAGGTCCTATTGCCCCTGCTTTCATCCAAATTACCGGCAAAAGTTCCCGAAACTGCCTGCCTAAAGATACTGTCGTTTTATCCAAAAAACCAAGCCTAAAAAATACTGCGTTGGCTTTAAATCCATCTGCCATTGGCTGATTACTTCCTATGTAATTTCCTTTTAAAGGATTGCTGTTAATGTCATGCCCCTTTATGCTGCATACAGTCCGCGGCCATGTAACATACCGTGCTATCCCAAGTTTGTTCCATTCCTCATCGCCAGGGTGTAAGCCTTTTGATAAAAGAATTTTTGTTTCGTCTACCGATACTTCATTATTCGTTATCATAATGCAGCGACGTTGTCCGTTATCCTCTGCATTTAGCAGATTGACAGCATGTAAAGTTGTACCAGAACCAGCAAAAAAGTCAATGATAAGGGCATTAGGCTTATTCGCTACAAAAAAACGTATTGTATCATGAACTGCATAAATAGATTTAGGATAGTTAAATCTTTTTCCTATCATCATATTAATTGTATTTGTTCCATAGGTTTCTGCGTTGTGTGCCTTCATATTCCATACTCGTTTGGGAGGTGTCCTGCCTTCCTCTGTATATTGAGCAATTACTGAACCATCCTGATTTCTTCCAAGAACAACTGCCTTACCAGTTTCAATATCTTGAATGGTTCCAGATGGCAAATAATAAACCGTTCCGCTTTTTTCTTCAGCATTCCAATTATTGATCTTTAAAAAGCCTTTGTTTAGATTAAGTTGTGCCTGCTCAGGAACTAAACTCCAAAGCCGTTCATCACCATCTTTGCTTAGTGGCCATAAAGCAGTACAACCATCAGGAATTGGGATAGTATTTCTATCAATTCCCGCCTTGACCACATCTCCTATAGAATGAATTGTTCCATCACAGTTCCGAACAAATATAGGATAAAATTGATTTGGTCTTGATTCTCTTTTGGCTTGAGGAGCTCTGCGGCGAAAGCCCAACCATTCAATACTTCTATTGGACACCTTTTTTACTTCATTATCAAGCATATTATACATACTTGGAACAAGAGAAGACGATCCAAATTCAATTATAAATATATATTCCTCAACTCTAGAAAACTGACCTGTGCGAACAACACCTTTTGCACTGATTACGCTCGTTATCATCTGCATTCTTGCCTCTGGAAACAGTTCCTCCAACAAGCACCCCAAATGCAGGTATTCCTTTTCATCAATCGTCACAATCAATACAGAGTCTTCTGGGTTCAAAAGCCTTTTTGCCAACTTCAGCCGTTTCTGCATCATACTCAACCACTTACTATGGCGATAGCTGTCATTCCCATCCACATAATCATTATTGTACTTCCAATCTTTTGCACCTGTATTATATGGCGGATCAATATAAATACAATCTACCTTTCCTGCATAGAGATACTCCAGCAATTGCAACGCATGATAATTGTCTGCTTCAATCAATGTATGCCATAAATCACTGTCTGGAGCATTACAAATGCTATCCACCTGTTTCAAATATGGATATATCGGTTCCCCAAATTTTGCAACTACAACAAGGTCAGCAATATTCCATTCTACCTGTTCATCTTCCCTGATGCATAATGCTTTTCCATTATTTATGGCAATTACTCTATAAATGTCATTGATATTTCCGGATTTTAATGCAACATTGCTTCCACAATTCACAGGCATTTCATATAATGGCGTACACTCTGGCAAGTGTTCTTCAAAAACAAGACCAAATTTTTTCTGTTTGTTCATTCGATTTACTTCTTGTTCTATCTTATTTCTAAGCTCAGCATCCTGTATCTGAGCTATCAAATCATTAATTGCCGCCATAAATAGTTTGTTCTCCTTTAAATTTTTATCTCTGATTACAGTTCAGCATAGTTGAACTGTAACTATCTCGATTCCTTATAACACATTCCAATATCCTGCTTTTTTTGATCCTACTCTCTCAATATAGCCATTTTCACGCAGAAATGAAATATTGTTATCCACAGCCGTTTTGCTAATTCCTAAGATTTTGCGAAGTTCTTCAGCTGTTATGTTGGGATTATCCCTCATTTCTGTCAAAATTGTCCTTCTTCTTGCATTTAATAGCTTTTTATTCCCAACTTTATTCGAGGTTTTTTTGATTTTTTTCAATGGTATTGTTACAACAATTGAATTTTCTCGAAATGCAAACGCCTCTTTACCATAAATTTCCGTTATTTTAGGAACTCCCCGCCCTGATTTCTCACTGATATGCAATTGTAGAAATATTTCCGACAGTTTTTCATTCACAGGAACAGATTCCCCCATATAAAAGCCTTCCATTGTCTGTGCCGGCGGTAGAGAGCCCCTTGATAAGATTTCTATCCTGTCAGAAAAAACAGAAATCATCGGTTCGTTTCCCTCTATCCATTTGTTATGCAGGACAGCATTGATGATTGCTTCCCGAAATGCCTTGTTATCAAACAGCGGCACCTCTTTCCTTTCCACAACCCTGCCTGTTTCATCTGCCTGTATAATATTGAGCACGTCGCCATACCGCAATAATTCATCCAAACTGTATAAAAGACAGTTATTCCCAAACTCCCTGACTGAAAACAGATTTGTTCCCTTCGTTTTTCCCTCAAATATAGATACTCTGAGAGGAAAATGAGAATTATCCGAAAGCAGCTGCGCCAATAAATTGAATTGTCCTTCTTCATTGCGCAAACCTAAATTTTTTATAAAGGTTTTATCGCTTAATACAATTCCTTTTGATCCATAATATCCAAATAATTTTTGGAAAGTAAGCTCCTGATATTTTGCCGGAATTGTTTCTATGGTTTCTGTTCTCCCATCAAGTATCTTAAAAAGTTCAATCTCCCTCTTAGGATAGTCTTTGATATTGCATTTCGATGAACCAATCCTTATATACCGCTTTTCCTTAAATGCAGTAGGTATCTCAAAAGCCGCAGGTATGACCAATACGACAACTCTTTTTTGCTGAATCTGGGTTTCCTCAAAAGAAAAATTCAAGCTCGGAGAAAGATTTCGTGCAAGATAATTCTGATAAGGTTCTTTAACGTAGTCGCAATATTGGTTGAATGTCGTCCCAACTATTTTATGATTCTCATCTTTAACTCCCCATATAAAATAAGCATATTTTTTATAGTGGAACGCTGCAGCGTTTGATAACGCGGAAACATACTCTCCTAATGTTTCCGGCTGAAACCAATTCTCTTTAAATTCAAACCATTCCTGTTCATCATTCATGGCACATAAATCTAATACAATCTGTTTTATATCCATTGACATTCTCCTCAATACGGATTTATTCCCAACTTTATTCCCAATTATTTAAATCATAACACATTGGGAATAAAGTTGGAAAAAAAATTTATATTATTTTGCTCTCTTTTTTACAAATGCAGGTACTTCTTGAAACATTTCGATTTTGAATTTAAGCCTGCTATTTTATAATTTGCCGACTTTAACGCTTATGATTTTGACTCATCCCTATACCCATAAGCTGCACCTGCTTTTCGACAGCCTCCACATTCTGCGCTAACTGCTCTATTGTGTCTGTCCGGTTTTCCGGCTTGATTTCCGGCTGTATCAGTTCCTTTGGGTATTCCTGCCTCAATATCCGCCCCACGCTCCACATGGTTCGCAAATTCCTCAATCAATGGTGCAAAGGGAAGGTACGCCTGTATAAACTGCTTTATCTTTTGGAGCGCTTTGACACTTTTGTTGACAAGCCACGCTTAAACCCTCTCCCTATTGGAACTCCCACAACGTGCATATGCGGGCTCGCCTCATCAAAGTGGATTACCGCATTGGCAATTTTAAAATCCGGCAGATATTCCTGCAATTTCAAAAGGAGCCGCTTATAGACCTGTTTCATAAATATTTTGTCCCCGCTGTTCTGCTCCCAAAATTTTTTATCTCCGCATTGTATGATGACCTCCACCGCCATGTCCAAATCCTTTCCTTCATTGACCGTCATAAACAGTTCCAAAATGTCCATTTTGATAATCAATGATTACATACGCAGAAATGCGTTCATTGAAAGGAGAAACGCTTATGGCAAAAGGATCAGTACGGAAGAAAGGAAAGAAATGGTACTACCGCTTCTATGTAGAGGACGCAAGCGGTAACTTTGTACAGAAAGAATGTGCAAGAACAGAAAGCAAAAACGAAACGGAAAAGCTGTTAAGGCAGGCAATGGAGGACTATGAAAGCAAGAAATTCATTGCAAAGGCGGATAATATCACTCTCGGACAGTTGCTTGACACATGGGCAGAGGAAGGATTAAAGACAGGAACATTGAGCAATTACACTGTCGGTACTTATTTACAAGCAATCAACCGCATTAAACAGCACCCTGTAAGCAGACGAAAGCTAAAAACAGTTACTTCGGGGCATTTACAACAGTTTATGGATTTGCTCTCATTCAGCGGAACGGTTGAGGACTTTGTTTCAAAGAGATATTCTATTGACTATATACGGTCTTATTCCGCAGTATTGCAGCAGTCCTTCCGCTTTGCAGTGTTCCCGAAACAGTACATCACATTCAATCCCATGCAGTATGTGGTAATGAGACACAAAAAGGACGATATGGATTTGTTTGCGGAGGAAACGGACGCTGAAACAGGCAAGGTCAAGCCTATTTCGTATGAACAGTACCAAAAACTGACTGCACAGCTTGGAAAAAGCAGCAAAGACGCAATCCTGCCTGTACAGATAGCCTATTTCACAGGACTTAGGCTTGGGGAAGTGGCAGGTCCGTCTTGGCAGGACATTAACCTTGAGAAACAATATCTGACAGTCCGCAGGAGTGTCCGTTACAACGGCGCTACCCATAAGCACGAAATTGGCTCGACCAAGAGGGAAGATGGCTGTCTGGAACTTCCTGCCACCGTAGAAACAGCCTGCCGGACAGCGGCAAGAAAAGTACCGGAGTTAGAGGGTTTCCACTTCCACACATTAAGACACACCTACACAACAAGCCTGTTATCAAACGGGGCGCATCCAAAAGACGTGCAGGAACTTTTAGGACATTCGGACGTAAGCACTACAATGAATGTGTATGCACACGCTACAAGGGAAGCTAAACGGGATTTCGCTAAACTCTTGGATCAGGTTGTGGGAATGAGTTAAGCAATGAAAATTGAATAACAAAAACTTTCCCTTGCAGCTTGCCAATAAGGGCAAAAACAAGGGAAAAGGATACATATTTTGAGGTTTGGCATACCGCAAAGCCTTGAAAATTAAGGAAAGTTAAGACAGTTAGTAGATAAATTGGAATTTATTGGGAGTGTAATATAAAGTGTGTAAGTTACCGGTAACAAAAACTTACGCACTTTA
>CAJUSR010000002.1 GCA_910588855.1 uncultured Kineothrix sp.
TTTAACGGGTTCCTTGAGCATTTTATGTTCCTCACGGCTGAATCAAGGCACTAACCAAATGATATTGGGATGAGCAAGGGGTGTTTATAGGACTCGTAATATGTTAAAATAATATTTAATGAAAGCGATTGACAAAAAAGAACATCTGTTTTATCCTGTATAAGAACAAATGTTCACAAGTGTTTGGCTGATTAATTCCAATAGATGCATAGGCACATTTGTTTCATTTGTTATTCGCAGGAAGTAACGAGGATTCGGATGTGAAAGAGTCTGCCAGATGATACCGCAAAACGGGCTTCTGAAAACTGAATCCGGAAAAGAAAATAAATGATTACAAGATGAATACGGCGGAGTGTGTCCGCTGCAAGTAAGAAAGCAAAGGGAGAATAGGGATGGAAAGAGAAGAAAGATTGAAAGCATTGGATGCAGCACTGGTACAGATAGAGAAACAATATGGAAAAGGTGCTGTTATGAAGCTGGGTGACCCCAGCGCACAGATGAATGTGGAAACAATACCGACAGGGTCGTTGAGTCTGGATTTGGCGTTAGGGCTTGGCGGCATCCCAAAAGGCAGGATTATAGAAATTTACGGGCCGGAGTCCAGCGGTAAGACGACTGTAACTTTACATATGATTGCAGAAGTACAAAAAAGAGGCGGGATTGCAGGGTTTATTGATGCGGAACATGCATTGGATCCGGTATATGCAAAAAATATAGGGGTGGATGTGGATAATTTGTACATATCCCAGCCGGATAACGGGGAGCAGGCTTTGGAGATTACGGAAACGATGGTCCGCTCCGGGGCAGTGGATATTGTAGTGGTAGACTCGGTAGCAGCCCTTGTTCCCAAGGCGGAGATTGACGGAGATATGGGGGACAGCCATGTAGGGCTTCATGCGCGCCTTATGTCGCAGGCGCTCCGTAAACTGACTGCAGTTATCAGCAAATCGAATTGTACGGTAGTGTTTATTAACCAGCTACGTGAAAAGGTAGGGGTTATGTTCGGTAACCCGGAGACGACGACTGGAGGCCGTGCGTTGAAATTTTATTCTTCCGTACGTTTGGATGTGAGGAGGATAGAATCGTTAAAGCAGAGCGGGGAAGTGATTGGGAACAGGACGAGGGTTAAAGTGGTGAAAAATAAAGTAGCCCCTCCATTTAAAGAAGCAGAGTTTGATATTATGTTTGGAGAAGGGATATCCGCTGTGGGGGATATTCTGGATTTGGCGGCTGAAAATGGTATTATCAATAAGAGCGGTGCGTGGTATGCCTATGAAGGCAATAAGATAGGGCAGGGGCGCGAGAACGCGAAGCAATATTTAAGAGATAACCCTGAAATATGCAAAGAAGTGGAGCATAAAGTCAGAAGCCATTTTGGGTTGGAAAAGGGTGAAGAGATGTCAGAGAAGCCTGCAGCGCCAGCAGCTCCGGCAGAAAAGAAACGGACGGTAAAATCAGAAAAAGCAGCAAAAACAGAATAAGAGAGAAGGATGATGATTGCCGTTTTACGCTTGGTTTCGGGTAAAATCGCGTTTAGGGCAGGTGGAAAAGATGACAATAACAGGGATTGAAGAAATGAACCATAAAAAAGTCCGGGTCTATATAGACAATGAGTTCGCCTTTGTATTATACAAAGGCGAACTGCGTTCTTACCAGATAAAAGAGGGAAGCGAAATCAAAGAAGCGGAATATTTGGAAATAACGGAAAAGCTGCTTCCTAAAAGGGCAAAGCTTCGATGCATGAATCTCCTGAAAGCGAAATCATATACGGAAAAACAGCTTCGGGATAAACTCGTTCAGGGAGAATACCGGAAGGAAGCAATTGAAGAAGCGATAGGGTACGTAAAATCTTATGGGTATGTGGATGATAGGAAATATGCGGAGGATTTTATCACATATCACATGGAAAAAAAGAGCAGAAAGAAAATGGAGCTGGATTTGTACCGGAAAGGGATTGATAGGAAAATCGTACAGGAAATATGGGAAAGGCTGTCGGAAGAAGGAGAGGAGCCGGATGAGCTTTCCATTGCCAGGGAATTGCTCAGGAAAAAAAATTTTGACCCGGAAATGGCGGGAAATAAAGAAAAACAGAAGATGTCCGCATTTTTATATAGAAAAGGATTTGATATCGGGATAATAAGAAGTGTACTTTTACTTGACATAACCTCAATTTAAGTTTAAAATTTAACTGTTGTAAAATCGCTTGTATTACATTCTATAATAGATAATAGTACAATGAAAACTAAATAAGGAGGTGCTCCTGTACATGGATGTTGTAATAGCGGTAATCGTGACGCTGATTATCTCGGTACCAATATCCGCGGCTGTGGCTTCTGCATACCGGAAGAAGGTAGTAGAATCAAAAATCGGCAATGCGGAAGATAAGGCAAGAGAGATTATCGATGAAGCGCTGAAAACTGCTGAGACAAAGAAGAGAGAGTCCCTGCTTGAAGTCAAGGAAGAGTCCATCCGTACCAAGAACGAATTGGACAAGGAGATTAAAGAGCGGCGGGCAGAAGCGCAGCGTTATGAGCGCAGGGTTCAGCAGAAGGAAGAGAACATCGATAAGAAAGCAGAAACTATCGAGAGAAAAGAAGCAAGTTTGGCATCAAAGGAAGAAAATCTTGCAAAACTGCGGGAAGAAGTTACGAAACTCAACGAACAGAGATTACAGGAACTGGAACGAATCTCAGGATTAACCTCCGAACAAGCAAAAGATTATTTGTTGAAAATTGTTGAAGATGAAGTGAAACACGAATCTGCTGTAATGATTAAAGAAATGGAAAGCAGAGCGAAGGAAGAAGCAGATAAGAAAGCGAAGGAGTATGTGGTTACCGCGATACAGAAATGTGCGGCGGATCATGTTTCCGAGACGACAATATCTGTGGTACAGCTTCCGAATGACGAAATGAAAGGAAGAATTATCGGTAGAGAGGGCAGGAATATTAGAACCCTCGAGACAATGACCGGGGTTGACCTTATTATTGACGATACGCCGGAAGCGGTTATTTTGTCCGGTTTTGATCCAATTCGTCGTGAAGTGGCTAGGATTGCGCTTGAAAAACTGATTGTGGATGGACGTATTCATCCGGCAAGGATTGAAGAGATGGTGGAGAAAGCGCAAAGAGAAGTGGAAGTAATGATTAAAGAGGAAGGGGAAGCGGCTACACTGGAAGTAGGTGTACACGGCATTCACCCGGAACTTATAAAATTACTTGGGAAAATGAAGTTCAGGACCAGCTATGGCCAGAATGCTTTGAAGCATTCCATTGAAGTTGCCCAACTGTCCGGCCTTTTGGCTGCAGAGATGGGGCTTGACGTGAGGATGGCTAAGAGAGCCGGCCTGTTACATGACATCGGCAAAGCTGTCGATCATGAAATGGAAGGTTCCCATATCCAGTTAGGCGTTGACCTTTGCAGAAAATACAAAGAGTCGGCGACTGTAATTAATGCAGTGGAATCACATCATGGGGATGTCGAACCCCATTCCTTGATTGCATGTCTTGTACAAGCTGCAGATACCATTTCGGCGGCAAGACCGGGGGCGAGAAGGGAAACATTAGAGACATATACAAGCAGATTAAAACAATTAGAAGATATTACAAATAATTTTAAAGGTGTTGACAAATCTTTTGCTATACAGGCGGGTAGAGAGATTCGGGTAATGGTAGTTCCGGAGCAGATTACTGATGCAGATATGGTATTGTTGGCAAGGGACATTTCCAAGCAGATTGAAGCAGAATTGGAATATCCGGGCCAGATTAAGGTAAATGTTATCAGGGAATCAAGAGTCATTGATTATGCGAAATAAGATGGCATAATAATACAAAAAATAATACAGAATAAGAAAAGTAAGGAAAGTATTGAGAATATAAGGTTTTCAAGACTTTCCTTATTTATATTTTACCCCAAATGGCAACAACGGAATAAAATATGAACTGATAGAAAGTTTTTTCCTGCGGCATTGTTTGGCAGCCGAATTTCATGAAAAAAGTTCTTGTGCAATTGTATTCCTTGTAGTAAAATATACGAGGTGTATGATTGTATACGATTATCCAAAATGTATTTTGCAGAAGGAGCTGGGTGAAAATGAAAACATATGAAATGCTGGAGAAAGAAGAGTTACTTCAATTGCATGAGAAATTAGAACAGGAATATGAAGATGCTAAGAAAAAAGGGCTGAAACTGGATATGTCGAGAGGTAAACCATCCATATCGCAGATGAATATGGAAATGGGTATTATGGATGTACTTGGGTCTGTAGCGGATTACCAGACGGAGGCAGGCGTGGACTGCAGGAATTATGGTCTTCTGGAAGGGATTCCGGAAGCGAAAAAAATGATGGCGGCCATGATGGGGGCAGCCAGCCCGGACAGTGTGATTGTATGTGGAAATTCCAGCCTTGCTATTATGTACGATGCGGTTTCCCGCTGTATGTCTCATGGCGTTTTGGGAAGCACACCTTGGTGCAAATTAGATAAAGTGAAGTTCCTTTGCCCGGTTCCGGGATATGACAGGCATTTTAAGATTACGGAGCATTTCGGGATAGAAATGATATCGGTGCCCATGACAGAAAAGGGCCCGGATATGGATATGGTGGAAGGCTTGGTTCAAAAGGATGAAACAATCAAGGGCATTTGGTGTGTGCCTAAATACTCCAATCCCCAAGGGTATTCCTATTCGGATGAAACGGTAAAAAGGTTTGCTGCTTTGAAGCCTGCGGCAAAAGATTTCCGGATTTTCTGGGATAACGCTTATGCCATCCATCATTTATATGAAGAGGGGCAGGATGAAATTCTGGATATTTTGTCGGAATGTGAAAAAGCAGGGAATGCGGATATGGTATATGAGTTTGTTTCGACTTCAAAGGTAAGCTTTCCCGGCGGCGGCGTTGCGGCGGTTGCATCTTCTAAGGCAAACAGGGATGAAATCCTGAAATCTATGACAATACAGACAATCGGTTATGATAAAATTAATATGCTCCGCCATGTGCGCTTTTTTAAAGACTTGGATGGTTTGAAAGAACATATGAGGAAACATGCTCAAATCCTGCGCCCCAAGTTCGATGCAGTATTGAAAGTACTGAACGATGAGCTTGGCGGGCTTGGCATTGCGACGTGGACGGAGCCGAAGGGTGGATATTTCATTTCTTTTGAGGCTATGGATGGCTGCGCAAAAGAAATTGTGGCAAAGTGCAAAGAAGCAGGTGTGGTGCTGACAGGGGCAGGGGCAACATTTCCTTATGGGGTAGACCCGAAAGACAGCAATATCCGTCTGGCGCCTACGTTTCCCACACCGGAAGAACTGGCAGCAGCGGCAGATTTGTTTGTACTGTGTGTGAAGCTGGTAAGTGTAGAGAAACTGTTAAAAAAGTGCGCGTAAATGTATAAATTAGGAAATCTACATTTATGCGGTGAAAGTGATGGAAAGGCAGGGGTTATGGCGGAGGAATTTAAAAGGCTGGATAGGGAATTGATGTATCATGGAACTATTGTGGATTTCTATAAAGATACGGTTCAGGTACCCAATGGGAATATTGTAAAATGGGATTTTATCGGCCATAAAGGGGCGGCGGCAGTGGTTCCTGTCCGAAAGGACGGGAAGCTGCTGATGGTACGGCAGTACCGCAATGCGTTGGATCGCTATACGCTGGAGATTCCGGCAGGAGGGTTGAATGGAGCGGACGAGCCTACAAAAGAAGCGGCTGCAAGGGAATTGGAGGAGGAAACGGGTTACCGTTCCGACGATTTGGAATGGTTGCTTACTATCCGGACGACAGTGGCTTTCTGTAATGAGAAAATTGACATTTATGTGGCAAAAAATCTGATAGAAACAGAACAGCATTTGGATGAAGATGAATTTATCCATGTAGAAGCTTATTCCGTAGAGGAATTAAGCAAGATGATTTTGGAAGGGAAGATTGAGGATTCCAAGACCATTTCTGCTATTATGTCTTATAAGGACAAATATTGGAAGAGATAAGGAAAGATGAAGTATGTATTTCCGCCGGTACACATATATTGTATAAATATTTCGGCATCGGGGGAAAAGGGATTATGCATCGCATTTACAGGACAGACAGCCGGCATATTAGCTGGCTGTATTTGTTTTTGGGAGGTTTTTTACTGGGCGTTTTTATGATAAATATATGGAGAGGGCTGTTTTTGAAAGATATGGAGCTGTTAAACGCTGCATCTTTGAGCCGGTTAAGGTATTTGGAAGTGGATGGGGGTTCCTTTTTCTTATATGTGCTAAAGGAACGGATGGGGATGGTTATTCTCATGTGCCTGCTTGCCACTACTTATGTGGGTACTTATGCCGTTTCGATTTTTGCCTTATGGGCAGGAACGATGGCCGGGGTTTTTTTATCCGTGGCATCCATCCGTTATGGAATGAAGGGGATAGCTCTTGTCCTGGCAGGCATTTTACCTCAATACCTGCTTTTGGTTCCGGCTTGTATTATGCTGATGAATTGGTGCTATAAACTATGCACCGCCCTATATCATCCGGAAAAATCTTTGGATATCCGGTATGGCACCAAAAAACAATATTTGATGCAAAAGGCGGTGCAGTTGCTTGTGATTATAGGAGTCGTAATCGTTGGCAGCGCAGTGGAAAGCTATGTCAATCCGGTATTGCTATCTGGTTTTTTGAAAATGTTTTAAAATTCAGGCATTATTCGTAATCCGCAATATCGTAAATCAGGCGTTCTGAGTCTTCCCAGCCAAGGCATGGGTCGGTAATGGATTTGCCATAGATGCCGTTCCCGATTTTTTGGCATCCTTCTTCGATATAACTTTCAATCATGACGCCTTTGACCAGTTGATGGATGTCGGGGCTTAGTTTCCTGCTGTGCATGACCTCTTTGACAATGCGGGTTTGCTGCTTGAACTGTTTGTTGGAATTGTTGTGGTTTGCATCAATGATGCAGGCAGGATTTTGTAAATCCCGTTCGCCGTATAAGGTAAGAAGGGTATTCAAATCCTCGTAATGATAGTTAGGGAGGCTTCTGCCGTATTTATTGACGGAACCTCTTAAAATCGTATGGGTCAAATCGTTTCCGGTAGTATTAACTTCCCATCCTCTATAGATGAAGGAATGGGGGTGCTGGGCAGCGAAGACGGAATTTAACATAATAGAAAAGTCACCGCTGGTAGGGTTTTTCATCCCGGCGGGAACATCGAACCCACTGACGGTCAAACGGTGTTGCTGGTCTTCAACGGAACGGGCGCCAATAGCTACATAGGATAAGATATCGGAAACATACCCCCAATTTTCCGGGTATAACATCTCATCTGCTGCAGTCAGCCCCGATTCTGCGATGGCACGGATTTGCATTTTCCGCATTGCAATCAGCCCGGCAAGGAAGTCGGGCTTTTTTTCCGGGTCGGGCTGATGGACGATACCTTTATAGCCTTCGCCGGTGGTACGGGGCTTATTTGTATAAATCCTTGGAATAAGGATAAGCTTGTCCTTTACTTTCTCATGGACTTTGGCAAGGCGGGTAACATAATCGCAGACAGCGTCTTCGTTATCTGCGGAACAGGGCCCGATAATGACAAGGAATTTATTGCTTTTGCCTGTGAGGACATCCCTTATTTGGGCGTCCCGTTCTTCTTTCCGCTTTGCTAAATCCGGCGGTACCGGGAATTGGCTCCGGATTTCATCCGGTGTGGGCAGCTTTTTTATAAATTCAAAGGACATGGTAAATACCTCCTTAAATATTTTTTATAGCAATCGGTCAAATACATTTGCAGCAGATTATTTGACTGCAGAAGACAATCTGCCGCAGGCAAACGGCCAAAGGAAGATGTGAAATCCTATTGGATGCCTGCTGTATTTGCCTACGCCATTATAATATATCGGAGATAGGGATGCAAGTGATAGAGGAAATTCCATTTATAATTTGCTTTAAGATTGGATGCGGATGCCAAACGATGCCGGGTGGGGCAGGGCGGCGGGTCTTTTGACATCCGCTCATTATAGGGAATTGCTTTACAATTGTTTATGGTACGGCAGGATTCTATTTCAAGTATTTACGGACAGCAAGGACGCAGAAGGCCGTCTGCATAAGTTGGCTGGCTAAGAGCCCCCAAAGGTATCCCTGGATGCCGAATGTAGGGATGGCGAAGAAAACGAATAACAGGCGGAATAACAGGCTTATCATGCTGAAAGCAAAAGTATAGCCTGTTTTCCCAAGCCCGTTTAAGATGCTGTTTAAGGTGCTGGCAATGTACATAAAAGGGCAGATGAAGCTTAAGGTGATAATAAAGCTCCCGGCAAGGTGGCTGTGATATAAGAGCATTCCCGCCATCCGTCCAAAAGCAAGAAAAAGTGTGGTACAGAGGGAGCCGAGCAATAAACAATACTGGATAGATTTTTTTACCGCTTTTCGGATTGCTCCATAGTTCCCGCTGGAGTCCGCTTCCGAAACGATAGGAAGCAGAAGGACGGAAATGGAATTGGTAACGGCAGAGGGGAATAATATCAGCGGGAGCGCCATGCCGGTCAAGACACCGTATACGCTTAATGCTTTTGCATTGTCATACCCGTAATGCTGCAGGCATTGGGGGATGTAGATAGCCTCTATGCTTTGCAGGAAATTGATAAGGGTACGGTTTAAGGACAGGGGAACTGCCAGCGAGAGCAGATGCCGTACGTTGCCGCGGAAGGCGCAAGAGGGCTGCTTGACTTTGGAAATCAGGCTTTTGGATGCGCTCAGAGAATAAAAGCGGCAGTATATGGCAGCGAGGGAGACGAGCATGGATGCCCCTTCGCCGATGACTAGACCGACGACGGCAAAAGTAATAGTAGGGGTATAGCCTTTGGAACGATAGGCAGCATAAATAAGGTAGACGCTCCCCACCCGGACAATTTGTTCCGCCAGTTGAGTCATGGAAGGAACTGCTGTTTTACGGATACCGTAAAAGTATCCGTTAATACAGGAATGGACGGTTGCCATCGGTATAGAAAGGGAAATAATACGCAAAAGAGGCGCCGTCCGCGGTTCAAACAGCAATTTTTGGGAAATCATATCAGAAAAGGTGTATATATAAGCGCTGCAGCTTACCGATAGCAGCATGGAGATGCAGAAACCGGTAAACAGAGTGCGGAAAGAAGATTGGTAATCGTGGGTCGTTGTTTCGCTGGCTACAAATTTGGATATGGCAGTCTGCATGCCGGAAACCGTAAGGGAAAAAGTAAGGGCAAGCACAGGGGCAGTCAACTGGTAAAGCCCCATGCCTTCTGCACCGAATACGCGGGATAAGAAAATACGGTAAAAAAAACCGATGAAACGGCTGGCAAATCCGGTGACGGTTAGAATAATAGTGCCGGTAATTAAAGGGTTTGTTTTCTTCATGGATTACCTATGAAAGGAATTTGTTTATAAATATATGCAAGCCCTTTTATTGACAGAACAAAGGGGGAGTGGTATAGTGAAAGCACTTAATTCGTAGTGGTTTACTAGGAATTAAAAGAAAGGGTGGATGACAAAGATGGAAGATTTAAAAATAATCTATTTAGATAATGCAGCAACGACAAAAACAGCGCCTGAGGTGACGGAGGCGATGCTCCCCTATTTTACAGGAATCTATGGCAATCCGAGCAGCGTTTATTCCCTTGGGGCTTCTGCCAAAAAAGCAGTAATGGATGCAAGGGATTTGATTGCTTCCACGTTAGGGGCAAAAAGCAATGAGATATATTTTACAGGAGGTGGATCAGAGGCCGATAACTGGGCGCTTATCGCTACGGCTGAAGCCTATGCTTCAAAAGGCAGGCATATCATTACGTCAAAAATAGAACATCATGCCATCCTTCATACT
This sequence comes from uncultured Kineothrix sp., assembly GCA_910588855.1. Lineage (GTDB taxonomy): Bacteria > Bacillota > Clostridia > Lachnospirales > Lachnospiraceae > Kineothrix. The sequence goes on from CAJUSR010000002.1 coordinate 9,825, forward strand.
TGCGGGTATTTGGAAAAGAGGGGGTATGAAATCTCTTATATTGATGTGGACGAAAACGGTATCATTAAACTGGAGGAGCTGAAGGCGGCCATCCGTCCGGACACAATTTTGATTTCGGTGATGTTTGCCAATAATGAAATAGGTACCATACAGCCGATAAAGGAAATCGGCACAATCGCGAAAGAGCGGGGAATCATTTTCCATACCGATGCGGTGCAGGCATATGCCCATGTACCGATTTCGGTGGACGAAATGAACATAGATATGTTAAGCGCCAGCGGGCATAAATTTCATGGACCGAAGGGGATTGGCTTCCTGTACATCCGTACCGGCATAAAAATCAAATCTTTTCTTCATGGCGGCGGGCAAGAGAGGGGAAGGCGCGCCGGCACGGAAAACGTACCGGGTATTGTGGGGCTGGGAAAAGCCGCCCAGCTTGCATTTGAGCATTTGGAAGAACGGGCAGGCAAAGAAACCCGGCTCAGAGATTACTTGATAAAAAGGATTGGCGAGGAAGTGCCTTACTGCAAGTTAAACGGCGATGCCGGGCGGCGGCTTGCCAATAATGTCAATTATAGTTTCCGGTTTATTGAAGGGGAATCTTTGCTGATTAGCTTAGACAGGAAAGGAATCTGTGCATCCAGCGGTTCGGCATGCACTTCCGGTTCGCTGGATCCCTCCCATGTGCTTCTGGCAATTGGGCTTCCCCATGAAATTGCCCACGGCTCCCTGCGTCTTACGGTAAGTGAGGAAAATACGATAGAAGAAATGGAAAAAACGGTAGAGGCGGTAAAAGAGATTGTGGAAAGGCTCAGGAATATGTCTCCTTTGTATGAAGATTTTATAAAAAGCAATAAAAATGTTTGAGAAGGAAGGGGTAAGATTATGTATAGCGATAAAGTGATGGACCATTTTGAAAATCCAAGGAATGTAGGCGAAATCGAAAATGCCAGCGGAATCGGTACTGTCGGGAATGCAAAATGCGGCGATATCATGCGCATTTATTTAGACATCGACGACGATGGGGTGATAAAAGACTGTAAATTTAAAACATTCGGCTGCGGCGCTGCCGTAGCGACCAGCAGTATGGCTACGGAGCTGGTGAAAGGGAAAAGCATAGAGGAAGCTATGAAAGTGACCAATAAGGCAGTGATGGAAGCGCTGGATGGGCTTCCGCCGGTGAAAGTACATTGTTCCTTGTTGGCAGAAGAGGCTATTCATGCGGCGCTGTGGGACTATGCCCAGAAAAACGGCATAGAAATTTCCGGGCTGCAGAAACCCAAATCAGATATCCACGAGGGAGAGGAAGACGGGGAAGAGTATTAAGAAATGCGTGTGACACATACATTTGAACCAATTTATGACGAAAAATCCAAAATTTTAATCCTGGGAACTTTTCCTTCCGTAAAATCAAGGGAAAATGCATTTTATTACGGCCATCCACAAAACCGGTTCTGGAAAGTGCTGGCAGCGGTTACGGGAGAAGAGACGCCTTCTTGCATTGAGGGAAAAAAGGCTATGCTTCTGAAACATCATATTGCCATTTGGGATGTTATCAGTACCTGCGATATTGAAGGTTCCAGCGACAGTTCCATTAAAAATGTAACAGCGAACGATATTGCCGGCCTTTTGCAGGGCAGCAGTATCGGAACAATTTATGGAAATGGGGATAAAGCATGCCGCCTTTATGAGAAATTCTGTAAAGAGAAGACAAAGAAGGAAATTGTCAAATTACCGTCCACTAGTCCGGCAAATGCAGCATATTCCATAGAAAAGCTGGTAGAATGCTGGAAAGTGATTCGGGATTGCATGGAGGACTGATTTTAAATCCGTCTAAGCGGATATGGGGGATAAACGTGAAAAAGAAAGTAGTAGTAGGCATGTCAGGAGGAGTGGACTCCTCCGTGGCTGCTTATTTATTGAAGGAACAGGGATATGAGGTCATAGGTGTGACGATGCAGATATGGCAGGACGAGGAAACGGCGGCCAGGGAAGCGAACGGCGGATGCTGCGGGCTTTCGGCAGTGGAGGATGCCAGGAGGGTAGCCCAGTATTTGCAGATACCATACTATGTCATGAACTTTAAAGAGGAATTTAAAGAGAATGTAATTGATTACTTTGTCGATGAGTATCTAAAAGGAAGGACGCCAAACCCATGTATTGCATGTAACCGTTATGTGAAATGGGAATCTTTGTTGCAACGCAGCCTTGCCATTGGGGCGGACTACATAGCGACGGGACACTATGCCCGGGTGAAACAATTGCAAAACGGCAGATATGCCGTCTGTCATTCGGCAACTGCGAAAAAAGACCAGACATATGCCCTTTATAATTTGACTCAATACCAACTTGCCCATACATTGATGCCGGTAGGGGATTACGAGAAGGAAGAAATTAGGGAATTGGCACAGCGGCTTGGCTTGCCCGTGGCACAGAAACCGGACAGCCAGGAAATCTGTTTTATCCCTGACAATGATTATGCATCTTTTATTGACAGACAGGCGAAAGAAAGGGTTCCAGGCCCGGGAAATTTTGTAACAGAGGACGGGAACATACTTGCTACCCATAAAGGGATTACCCATTACACCATCGGGCAAAGGAAAGGCTTAAACCTGGCAATGGGGCATCCGGTATTTGTAACCAGGATATGCCCTGATACGAATGAGGTAGTGATAGGGGAAAACGAAGACATTTTTACGTCCTCGCTTTGCTGCAACAAAGTGAACTATATGGGGATGGAAGACCTGCCGGAACCAAGAAAGGTAACTGCAAAAATAAGATATGCCCATAAGGCAAGCCCCTGCACGATTGAAAAAGCAGGAGAAGACAGGATAAAATGTGTTTTTGAATCCCCGGTAAGGGCGATAACCCCTGGACAGGCAGTCGTATTCTATGAGAATGACTGCGTATTAGGAGGCGGCACTATTTTAGGATAAGCCAAGGAAACCGGTGAAAGAGTGATGGGCTAAAGACACCTTGACATTTTCCTGGCAGAAAGGAGTTAAAAATGCCTATTTTAACCGATTATCATCTTCATACATTTTATTCCGGCGATTCCCAAACCCCTATGGAAGAAATGATTGAAAAGGGGATTTCCCAGGGGATGGAAACGCTGTGTTTTACGGAACATATGGATATGGATTTCCCCTATGTAACAGAGGAAGAAAAAGGGCGTTTTGAGCTGGATATGGAAGCTTACCGGCAGGGATTTGCCCGGTGCAGGGAAAAGTATGGGGATAGGATTCAATTGAATTTTGGGGTAGAGCTGGGGATACAGCCCCATATTGCAGGTAAATTGGAGCAGTATACGAAACAAAATGATTTTGATTTTGTAATAGCTTCTTCACATCTATGCAACGGAAAAGACCCTTATTATCCGGAATTTTATGCCGGACGAAGTGAAGAAGAAGCGTACCGTGAATATTTCCAGTCTATTTTGGACAATTTAAAAGCGTTCCATAATTTTGATGTGTATGGGCATCTGGATTATGTGGTGCGTTACGGTCCTATGAAAGATAAAGGCTATTCTTATGACAAATATAAGGATATTCTGGATAAAATATTGCATTATCTGACGGAAAACGGGAAAGGCATAGAAGTCAATACAGGTGCTGTTCCTCATGGGCTTAGGGAATTGAACCCATGCACAGGCATCATAAGGCGTTTTCATGAACTGGGAGGGGAAGTGATTACCGTCGGTTCCGATGCCCATGCCCCGGGGCGCATCGCGGAAGGATTCGGAAGGGCGGAGGAGATTTTGAAGTCCTGCGGATACAAATATTATACAGTTTTTTCAAGGCGTCGGCCCGAATATATTAAATTGTAAAGTTTTTATTAAAAAACGGACAAACGGCAATTATTTTTGAATTACATCTTGAATTTTCTGGACAAATTAGGTAAAATAATCCTACTGATAAAATTTTGACAATCGTTCAAGGATGATTGCAAAATGATATAAATAAATTTATTTTCTAGGAGGAAACTAAAATGGCAGTAAGAGTAGCAATTAATGGTTTCGGCCGTATCGGTCGTCTTGCTTTCAGACAGATGTTTGGAGCAGAAGGATACGAAGTAGTAGCAATCAACGATTTAACAAGCCCTAAGATGTTGGCACATTTGCTGAAATATGATTCTTCACAGGGTAAATATGCAAAAGCTGATACAGTAGTAGCTGGTGAAGATTCTATTACAGTTGACGGAAAGACTATTACAATCTACAAAGAAGCAGATGCTAATAAGCTTCCTTGGGGAGAATTGAAAGTAGATGTTGTTCTGGAATGTACAGGCTTCTATACATCTAAGGACAAAGCACAGGCTCACATCAATGCGGGCGCACGTAAAGTTGTTATTTCCGCACCTGCTGGAAATGATTTGCCGACTATCGTTTTCAATGTAAACCATGAGACATTGAAACCGGAAGATACTATTATTTCCGCTGCATCTTGTACAACAAACTGCTTGGCTCCTATGGCTAAAGCATTGAATGACTTAGCCGGAATCAAATCCGGCATCATGAGTACTATCCATGCATATACAGGCGACCAGATGATTCTTGACGGACCTCAGAGAAAAGGCGATTTAAGAAGAAGCCGTGCAGGCGCTGTTAATATCGTTCCTAACTCCACAGGCGCTGCAAAAGCAATCGGTCTTGTTATTCCTGAACTGAATGGCAAATTGATTGGTTCCGCTCAGCGTGTTCCTACACCGACAGGTTCTACTACTATCTTAGTTGCAACTGTTGAGAAATCCGTAACAAAAGATGAAATCAACGCAGCTATGAAAGCAGCAGCTACAGAATCTTTCGGATACAACGAAGACGAAATCGTTTCCTCCGATATCGTAGGCAGCACATACGGTTCTATCTTTGATGCTACACAGACAATGGTTGGCGAAGACAACTTGGTTCAGGTAGTTTCATGGTATGACAATGAAAATTCTTACACAAGCCAGATGGTAAGGACAATCAAATACTTCTCTGAGTTAGCATAAGTGGTTGAGATTGTCCTCGGACAATCAAATGCTTCTCAAATCAAGACCTAAAAAGGTCCGGTCGTGTGGACCGGGCCTTTTTATACGTAGCCCCGTATGGAGGAAATATGCCGCTATGCGGCGCATGGGGCGCGGGAGTAGGGGAGAATCTTCTCTACTCGATGAGTTAAGGCGCGGTAATACACAAAAGAATTGGCTGCAGAAGCAGCCTTTGCTTCGCGCAATGGACAGGAGGAATAATTCCTTCCTCAATTAAGATGATATGGAGGCGGTTATCATGGGATTAAATAAAAAATCGGTAGATGATATCAATGTGAACGGCAAACGCGTTCTGGTAAGATGTGATTTCAACGTGCCCTTGAAGAATGGCGAAATTACGGATGAGACACGTATTGTGGCAGCACTTCCGACGATTCAGAAACTGTTAAAGGATGGCGGTAAAGTGATTCTTTGCTCACATCTTGGAAAAGTAAAAAATGGCCCTAACGAAGGCGAATCTTTGGCACCGGTTGCAAAAAGGCTTTCCGAAAAACTTGGAAAAGAAGTTAATTTTGTTGCAGATTACAACGTAACCGGTGAAGCGGCTACGGCAGCGGTAGAAGCTATGAAAGAAGGGGATGTGGTTCTTCTTCAGAATACACGTTTCCGCGGAAAAGAAGAAACGAAGAACAGCGAAGAGTTCAGCAAAGAATTGGCTGATTTGGCAGATGTATATGTTTGCGATGCATTTGGTTCTTCCCATAGGGCACATGCTTCCGTAGCAGGTGTTACCGAGTGTGTACGCGCAAAAGGCGGCGAATGTGCGGTTGGATATTTGATGCAGAAAGAAATTGATTTCCTTGGAAATGCAGTAGAAAATCCGGTAAGGCCTTTTGTTGCAATCCTTGGCGGTGCAAAAGTTGCGGATAAACTGAATGTTATCAACAATCTGTTAGAGAAATGCGATACTCTGATTATCGGCGGCGGTATGGCTTTCACTTTCTTAAAAGCAAAAGGATATGAAATCGGCAACTCTTTGGTTGACGAAGAAAAAATTGATTACTGCAAAGAAATGATGGATAAGGCTGAGAAGCTTGGCAAGAAATTGCTGCTTCCCATCGACACCACAATTGCTGCAGGCTTCCCGAATCCTATTGATGCGGAAATCGAAGTATCCGTTGTGGATGCAGATAAGATTCCGGCTGATATGGAAGGGCTTGATATCGGTGATAAGACGGCAGAACTTTATGCAGATGCTGTAAAATCGGCAAAAACCGTTGTTTGGAACGGACCTATGGGCGTATTCGAGAACCCTGTCCTGGCAAAAGGTACGATTGCAGTTGCAAAAGCTTTAGCAGAAACAGATGCAACAACGATTATCGGCGGTGGAGACAGTGCAGCAGCTGTGAACCAGTTAGGGTTTGCGGATAAAATGTCTCATATTTCTACAGGCGGCGGCGCTTCCCTGGAATTTTTGGAAGGCAAAGAATTGCCGGGCGTTATGGCAGCAGATGACAAATAATAAGATGCCTGTTTTAGGAAAAACAGATGGATTGAAGGAGAAATAAAAATGGCAAGAAAGAAAATTATCGCTGGAAACTGGAAGATGAATATGACTCCCAGCGAAGCAGTAGAATTGGTTAATACATTAAAACCTTTGGTTGTAACAGAAGAAGCAGATGTGGTATTCTGCGTTCCTTCTATTGATATTATCCCTGCAATGGAAGCAGCAAAGGGAACCAATATCCAGATTGGTGCAGAAAATATGTACTATGAGGAAAAAGGCGCTTTTACAGGCGAGATTTCCCCGAACATGTTAACAGACGTAGGCGTAAAATATGTTATTATCGGTCATTCCGAGAGAAGGGAATATTTTGCGGAAACGGATGAAACAGTAAATAAGAAAGTATTAAAAGCTTTTGAACATGGCATTACTCCGATTATCTGCTGTGGCGAATCTTTGACACAGAGAGAGCAGGGAATTACGATTGACTGGATTCGTCAACAGATTAAGATTGCATTCTTAAATGTGACGGCAGAACAGGCAGCAACCGCTGTAATCGCATATGAACCCATTTGGGCAATCGGTACAGGCAAGACAGCTACCACAGAGCAGGCACAGGAAGTTTGCAAAGCAATCCGTGAGTGCATCGCAGAAATCTATGATGAAGCAACGGCAGAAGCAATCCGCATCCAGTACGGCGGTTCCGTAAATGCAGCGACTGCACCGGAATTGTTCGGACAGCCGGACATCGACGGAGGCTTAGTTGGCGGCGCATCCTTGAAACCGGACTTCGGAAAAATCGTAAACTACAAATAAATAGAAAAAGAACAATAAACAATGCCGGATATGGGAATTATAATCCTATATCCGGCATTTTTATGCACAGCCCCGTGTAAAGGAAATAAGCTGCTATACAGCACACGGGGCGCGCAGCGAGTAGAGGAAGATGAATCTTCTCTACTCGATGGCACAGCCTCATGCAGAGGAAATGAGCTGCTATGGGGCGTATGGGGCACGTAGCAAGTAACGAGTAGAGGAAGACAAATCTTCTCTACTTGATTAGGATAGGATTGGGGTGTTAAATGGCGCCTCCGGAAAGGTTTTCTGAGGCCCAAAGTTGAAAATAGCACTTGACAAAAAAAGGATTCATGAATATAATGCTTTAAAATATTATAAAAATAGGACAAGGTTAAAGTTATATACTATTTCAGATAGATGAGAAAAAGGGAATCCCTTAAAAATGGTAGGGTAGTCCAATGTAGAAAGGAAGTCTTTGATATTTACAGGATAAAAGAAAAAATTAGCATTTGTGGTCTGACAATAATATTGTTATTGCTGTTATTTGTTTTGGCTCAGAGAGGCGAAGGGGAAATAGCAAATCGAGATGGGCTGGAAAGTATGACGGAGGATTTTGCTGCAGATGAAAAGGTTCAGAAAGATTCTGAAGTTGGAGCAGAGGCAGATGAGGAACTGGGGCTTCGCGTTTTGACAGAAAGCGGCTTTTATGATGAAGATATTTGGTTAGAAGCAGAACTGGAAAGGGAAGGAAAGGTTTTCTATACTTCGGATGGTTCCATGCCGGGTAGGGAGGAAGGCGGAAGCACCCATTTGTATAGGGAGCCGATTTTGCTTGCAGCGGAGGACGAAGAGTCGGTAGAAGTGTATCGTTTTCTGGCTGTTTTTCAGGACGGAACGGAATCGGAAGTAGTGACAAATACCTATTTTATGGGGAAAAATGTCAAAAGCCGGTATGATACGATGGTTATCAGCCTTGCAGCAGAAGATGATGATTTGTACGGATATGAAAACGGCATTTTTGTAGAAGGAAAGCTGAGGGCGGATTGGGAGGCAGAGCATCCTGAAGAGGAGCCGGTTTTCGATACGCCGGCTAACTATAACGTAAGGGGAAGGCAGAGTGAGCGGGATGTCCATGTGGAGATATTTGAGGCGGACGGGAAGCGGGTAGTGGCGCAGAATGGCGGCATACGTATTTCCGGGAACTTCACGAGGCAGTCGGAGCAGAAATCTTTTAAGCTTTACGCAAGAAAAGAATACGATGAGGTGCAAAACAGGTTTCGATTCCCCTTATTTGAGGACATGTATTCGGTAGAAGGTGGGAATGTAGTTGACCAATATAAATCGCTGAAAATCCGAAATACAGGGAATGACCGTTCGGAAGGGTTTATCAGGGATGAATTGGGGATGCGGTTGGCGACGGAGGCAGGATTTACCGATACCCAATCGGTACGGCCGGTAAGCGTATATATAAATGGTGTATATCAGGGGCTGTATTGGATGCATTCTACCTATGATGAGGAATATTTTGAAGAAAAGTATGGGAAATATGCCGGCGAAATGGTTGTGATAGGAAGCAGCGAGATGAACATGTCCGGCGGCAATGAAACAGAAAACCTGTATGCCGGGGAATATAATGAGATATATGCAAAATATAGTTCTTTGGATTTGACGGAAGATAAAATTTGCCGGGAATTGAACGGCATGATTGATGTGGAAAATTATTTACAATATTATGCGCTGGAAATTTATATGGCGAACCGCGACTGGCCGTATAATAATATTCAGGCATACCGGTATGTGGCAGCGGATGGCGAAGGCTATACGGAAAACACTGTATTTGACGGAAGATACCGTTATCTTTTGTATGATGTGGATACAACGATGGGATTAGGGACGATAAGAGAGAGCCTGAATCCAATGCAGAGTTTTGAAACGTTGACATTATTGGAAGAAAGGGGATATGCGCCCTTGTTTACTGCGCTGATGGAACGGGAGGATTGCAGGCAGTATTTTGCTTCCTACGTATGTAGTTTATTGAACGGGGCATATTCGGCGGAGAATGTGGCTAACGTTTTGGAGGATATGCACGAGCTAAGAAAGAACGAAATGCTGGAATATATTGAGGAAAGCATAAGAAACCCGGAACTTCCGGAAATCGGGGAACCATATTTGGAAATGCAGATGGACTGTATCCGGGCATGGGCGGAGACTGCGCCGGAAAGTATGTTAGAAGGGATGAGGCAGAAATGGCAGTTAGGCGAGGCTTATACTCTTTATTTGTTGCTGCCGGATGGGGAAGGGGCAGAAATTAACGGTTTGACCATAACAGAGCCGGAGTTTATCGGCAGATATTTAAGCGGCTGCGATACCAGCCTGTTACCGGTTCTTCCGGATGGCAGGGAATTTCTTTATTGGGAAATTAACGGGGAATTGTATGAGGAGGAGGAAGTAAGGATAGAGGAAGGCATGATAATGGATGGCACATTGTATGTAACCCTTTATTCCGAAGAGGCCGGCGCCGGGCTGGAATTAAGTGAAATAAAAGCGAAGGGGAAGGAGGACTATATCGTCTTGACGAATACTTCCCGTGAGGAATTGAATACATGGGGATATTACCTTATGGATAAGGAACGGGCGTCCCATATGAATTACCTGAAAGAAACGGTTTTGGCTCCCGGGGAAAGCATCCGGATAGGCTGTAAAAACTATGACGGAACCGATGCATTCATGAAAGTCAATTTTAATTTGAAGGAAGGCAAAGAAGTGATGCTTGCCTATGCCGGAACCGGGGTAAAGGAAAGGGTAAGGATTCCGAATCTTGGTATGGAACAGGGGGTTTATAAGAAGAATAAAATCACCGGCATTTGGCGGGAGGAAAGGGAAACGTCCGATGGCACTGGAATACAGGAATGAATTGAAATATATTGTCTCCGCGCAGCAGATAGCGATTTTGCGTAGCAGGCTCCGCCCTTTGATGGCTTTGGATGCCCACACAGGGGAAAAAGAGAAATATACGATAAGAAGCGTTTATTTTGATGATTATAAAAATACATGCTTTGCGGAAAATGAAGACGGCACAAGCCCAAGGGAAAAATTTAGGATACGCATTTACAATGCCAATGAAAATACCGCCCGTTTGGAGCTAAAACGGAAGGAAGGGGGGAAAACCCATAAGGAATCCAGCCTTCTCACGGTAGGACAGTGCCAGGCATTTCTAGAAGGCAGGGATGCGGCTTGCCCGGACGACTGCCCTCCGGTACTTCACAAGTTTATTTTGAAATGCAGGGCAGAACTTTACCGACCGAAAGTCATTGTGGAGTATGACAGGGAGCCTTATGTGTATAAGGATGGGAATGTAAGGGTTACTTTTGATACGGATATACGTTCCTCTAACTATGTAGAATCGTTTTTTGAAAAAGATGTTTTTACAAGGCTGATTATGCCGGCCGGCTATCATTTAATGGAAGTGAAGTATGATGGCTTTTTGCCGGATGTGATTTATAATAGCCTGCAGATTGACAGCCTTTCTCAGGAAACTTTTTCTAAATATTATTTATGCAGAAGATACAATATAGGAGGAGTTAAGAAAAATGGGTTTTAGCGATGTTTTGAAAAAATCTTTTGTTCAGGCGACAACGGAAAGTATGAGCAGAGGGGACGCCATTGCAGCTTTGGCAGCGGCATGCCTGATTGCGGTCTATATTTTCTTTATTTACCGTGTCATAACGAGGAAAGCATTTTACAATAAAAATTTCAATATTTCTTTAGTTGCGCTTGCCTTAATCACAACGGCGATAATTTTGTCCATCCAGTCTAGCGTGGTGATTTCGCTTGGTATGGTGGGTGCGTTGTCCATTGTCCGTTTCCGGACGGCGGTAAAAGAGCCGATGGATTTGGTGTTTCTTTTTTGGTCCATTAGTGTAGGGATTATATGCGGTGCAGGGTTGTTTGAAATCGCCATTTTTTCTTCTTTGCTGATTACTGCGGCTATTATGGCATTGGACCATTTCCCGTCCACGAAATCGCCGATGATTCTTGTGATAGATTCTTCTGATATTGACGGGGAAGAACAGATTATGGAAACGGTGGAAAAATACAGTGCCCACAGCAAAGTAAAATCAAGGGGGATGAATGCGGAAAGCTTGAATTTGGTAATTGAAGTCCGCATAAAAGATGGCGCGGAATGCATCCGTGAAATTAACAGGTTGAATGGGGTAAGGAATGTATCTATGGTTTCGCAGGAAGGGGAAGTGACGTTTTAGGGGGATTTGGAGCAGGTGATGTTTCCTCTGCTTAGTCTGCCGATGTTGGATAGTGCATAGGGGCGACAATCAAATACTAATAAGAAAGGGATTTCCTTAATCTACAAAAGGCTATGACATTAACGGTTATAGTCTTGTTTCATGCGGTAATTACCGAATGCAATGAATTGTATTAGGTATTAGGCATTTGGCGTAAAAGTCAACTCTATGGAGGGTAGAGCCGATAAATTGGGAAATCTCTACGGTGCATGGGTGTATTTTGCATAGTAAATTTTATATCCTATTTCCGAAAGGAGGAAAAGCCTATGGATCAAATAAAAATTGGAAAATTCATAGCAAGCTGTCGCAAAGAAAAAAACATGACACAAAGGCAATTGGCAGACATTCTTGAAATAAGTGATAAGACAGTCTCCAAATGGGAATGTGGTAAAGGGTTACCGGAAGTGCAGTTTATGTTACCGCTTTGTAATCTATTAGGGATAAATGTGAATGAACTCCTTTCAGGTGAAAAAATTTCTGCCGATGAGTATCAACAAAAAGCGGAGAAAAATATGATGACACTGGTAAAAGAAAATGAATATGCGAAAACATACAAGCCATTAATCTGGTGGACTGTTTCGTTTGTATTGATTGCCCTATTTTTGGGATTTGGGTGGAATTCATTAGGAAACACTCAAATATTATCCAAAATAGTAATTATAATGGTAATGACATTTGTTGATGTATTGTTCACGATTATTTATAAAGGGGAATATGTGTATTGGATTGTTTATGGACCTGATTTTGAAACTGCAAAAAATTCCAACTCTCAGAGAAGGAAAACATATGCGTGGAAGTATTTAAGAATATTTCTTGTTGCAAGTATTATTCTAATGGTATTTTTGTTTGGAAGTATGTTGCTTAACTTATCAGCGAGTTTTGATTTTATAATATCTTTGGTTATTTTTATAACGGCGGGATTAACAACTGTTCCAATAAAATTTTAGGCTATACATTTGCACGACTGTTTGGCATATCAGCAGTATAAAAAAAGTGAATATTTTTATTTTCCGCACCTTCGTTACGGGCTATCTCAAAAGCAATGTCTATAATCATCTAGTATTCCCTCGTTTTTTGTGGTAAAATGATGAAGTATGTATAGATATAGGAAGGATGAAAAGAGGAATGGCAGAGAAGAAGATTATGTTGGGAAATGAGGCGATTGCCCGCGGGGTTTATGAGGCTGGGGTGAAGGTGTCGGCGGCATATCCGGGCACGCCCAGTACGGAAATCAGTGAAAATATTGTGAAATATGATGAAATATATGCAGAATGGTCACCGAATGAGAAGGTGGCGATGGAGGTAGCAATTGGGGCATCCATCAGCGGTGTACGGGCGATGGCTTCCATGAAGCATGTGGGGGTCAATGTTGCCAGCGACCCGTTATATACGGCTTCTTATACAGGCGTGGGCGGAGGACTTGTGCTGGTGGCAGCGGATGACCCCGGGCTTTATAGTTCCCAGAACGAACAGGATACCAGATGCGTGGCAAGGGCGGCGCAAGTTCCGGTCCTGGAGCCTTCGGACAGCCAGGAGGCAAAAGATTTCGTAAAATTTGCTTTTGAGATGAGTGAAAAATACGATACGCCGGTTATTGTGAGGACGACTACAAGGCTGTCCCATTCACAGGGCACGGTTATTTTGGAAGAACGGGAAGAAGTTCCCGATAAGAAGTATGAAAGAGATATCAGTAAATTCGTGATGATGCCAGCGATGGCAAAAGGCAGGCATGTATATGTGGAAAAGCGCATGGAGGCTATGGCGGCAGATGGCAGCAGTTTTCCGGTAAACCGGGCGGAATATAAGGATACTTCCATTGGGTTTATCACAAGCGGTATTCCGTACCAGTATGTGAAAGAAGTATTTCCGGATGCTTCTGTGCTGAAATTAGGCATGGTTCATCCCCTGCCGAAGAAAATGATTGAAGAGTTTGCTTCTAAGGTAGATAAGCTGTACATATTTGAAGAATTAGAGCCGGTGATTGAAGAACAGGTAAAGTCATGGGGGATTTCGGCGATAGGAAAAGAAATCTTTACAAGGCAGGGGGAATACAGTGCGAATATGCTGCGCCGTGTGATTCTTTCGGAAAATCAAGAGGCCCAGCCGGCAGAGGTTCCGGCACGTCCGCCGATTCTTTGCCCGGGATGCCCTCATAGAAGCGTTTTTACTGTTTTAAAGAAACTGAAGATACATGCGGCCGGAGATATTGGATGTTATACATTGGGGGCGGTGGCGCCTCTTAGTGTAATTGATACGACGATATGTATGGGCGCCAGCATTTCTTCCCTTCATGGCATGGAAAAGGCAAAAGGAAAGGAATATATCAAGGATTGGGTAGCCGTTATCGGTGACTCCACTTTTATGCATACCGGGGTTAATTCCCTGATGAATATGGTATATAATCAGGGGTCAGGAACCGTAATTATCGTGGATAATTCAACGACCGGGATGACAGGGCATCAAGACCATGCGGCCACAGGGAAAACATTAAAAGGGGAAATCGTGCCTGCTATCAGTATTTACCATTTCTGTAAGGCAATTGGGATTGAGCATGTGGTAGAGGTGAATGCGTTTGATTTGCCTATGCTGGAGAAAACCATCAAAGAAGAGACAGCCAGAGATGCGGTTTCGGTCATTATTACAAAATCGCCTTGCGTGCTTTTGAAGGGTAATGTTTTTCCGGATGTATGCGCTCCGATACCGGAAAAATGCAAAAAATGCGGCGCATGCCTGAAACCGGGCTGCCCGGCATTGACCAGAAAAGAAGACGGAAGCATTGCCATTGATGCTACGATGTGCAACGGATGTGGTTTATGTATGCAGTTATGCCCTTTTGATGCGATTGGGAAAGAACCGAAATCATGCTAAAACAGCTAAAACAAAGAATCGGTAGGTGATATTGTTTGGGCTGTCAGGGTGAAATTAGCAGGAGGAAGAAGAAAATGATAACGAAAAGTATTATGATAGTGGGGGTAGGCGGGCAGGGAACGCTCCTTACCAGCCGGATTCTGGGCGGAATTACACAGGAAGCAGGATATGACGTAAAATTGTCGGAAGTACATGGAATGGCACAAAGGGGCGGCAGCGTGGTGACTTTTGTACGGTATGGGGAAAAAGTGGCGGAACCGATTGTGGAAGAAGGGCAGGCGGATGTGCTGATTGCATTTGAACGGCTGGAAGCCTTAAGATATGCTCATTTTCTTAAAAAAGATGGGGTGCTTATCATCAATGACTGGCGGATTGACCCGATTACAGTGGTGACCGGGGTTGCGGAGTACCCTGAAAATGTAATAGAAGATTTGGGTAAAAAACATAAGGTTTATACGATTAATGCGATGGAAGAGGCTATTCGGATTGGGAATGCAAAGGCATTTAATGTTATTGTCCTGGGAATGGCAGCAAAGCACATGGATTTTTCAAAGGAAGATTGGTTAAAAGTAATAGAGAAGACAGTGCCTTCTAAGACGGTGGAAATTAACAAAAAAGCTTTCTTGCTTGGGTATGGTGACTGAGAGTTTTTTTGGACATGGAAAAACAGATATGCTATAATTTTTCTAACGGTGCATATGGCAGAATTTCCATTAGTAGGAAAGGATTGTGCTATTATTTGCAGCGAGGATGGAAGGCACCGTAAATTCAGTCAGAAAGGAATGATTACATATGGAACACTATTATCAGCCGGAAATTGAATGCGCATCCAGAGAACAAATCCAAGCATGGCAGGATGAACGGTTGGCAAAGACGGTGAAACGGGTTTATGAGAATGTAGAATTTTATAAAAATAAGATGGATAAACATGGGGTAAAGCCGGAGGATATCCAATCGGCGGCAGATTTGCACAAACTACCGTTTATTACCAAAGATGATTTACGCGATGCGTATCCTTATGGGCTTTTGGCAGCACCGTTGTCAGATTGTGTCAGGATACAGTCTACCAGCGGCACTACAGGGCGCAGGGTAGTGGCTTTTTATACGCAAAATGATCTTGATTTATGGGAGGATTGCTGTGCCAGGGCTATCGCGGCTGCCGGGGGAACAAAGGAAGATGTAGTGCATGTCTGCTACGGCTATGGGTTGTTTACCGGTGGGCCAGGCTTAAACGGGGGCTCCCATAAGGTAGGCTCCTTGACATTGCCGATGTCTTCCGGGAATACGGAACGGCAGATTCAGTTTATGTGTGACCTGGGCTCTACCATTTTATGTTGTACGCCTTCTTATGCGGCTTATTTGGCAGAATCCATCCATGAGAGAGGGCTGCAGGATAAAATTAAATTAAAAGCAGGGATTTTCGGCGCAGAGGCGTGGACGGAAGAAATGCGCCATGACATTGAGAAAATGTTAGGTATTAAGGCGTATGATATCTATGGCTTGACAGAGATTTCCGGTCCCGGGGTTTCTTTTGAATGCAGCGAACAGACAGGGATGCATATCAACGAAGACCATTTTATCGCAGAAGTCATTAATCCGGAAACCGGGGAAGTCCTGCCGGACGGGGAGAAAGGGGAACTGGTATTTACCAGCATTACGAAAGAGGCATTCCCGTTAATCCGCTACCGTACAAGGGATATTTGTATCCTTAGCCATAAAAAATGTTCTTGCGGCCGTACTCATGTTAAAATGACAAAACCGTTGGGGCGGAGCGATGATATGCTGATTGTAAAAGGCGTCAATGTATTCCCGTCACAGATAGAAACCGTTTTGCTGAATCAAGGTTATCCGGCAAATTACCAAATTATCGTAGACCGGCATCATAACAGCGATACGATTGAAGTACAGGTAGAGATGACACAGGAAATGTTCTCGGATAACGCGGGTATTGTAACCGAAAGGGAGAAGAAGCTGGTAGATGCGTTAAAGGCAATGCTTGGCATTTACGTAAAGGTGAGCCTGGTAAATCCAAAAACCATAGCACGCAGCGAGGGGAAAGCTGTCCGTATTATTGATAAGAGGAATTTGTATCAAGGTTAGTCAATGGAATCGGCGGACAATCCAGATAGGAGGATTTTATGACAGTAAAACAGATTTCTGTATTTGTAGAAAACAGTGCCGGGAAGCTGGCGGAACTGACCGAATATTTAAACCGGCATGATATTGATATGCGTGCCTTATCCATTGCGGAAACGCAAGATTTCGGCATTGTGCGGATGATTGTCAATGATGCATATAAGGCATCATGCGTATTAAAGGAGGCCGGCTATGTAGCTTCCATTACACCGGTTCTGGCAGTGGAGATGCCGGACGAGCCGGGAAGTTTATTCCGGATATTAAAAATATTGGGGGATGGCTGCGTTAATTTGGAATATATGTATGCTTTCCTTACCAGAAAAGAAGCAACGGCTTATATGGTCCTTAGGGTAGAAGATAATGAGAAGGCGATTGATATCCTGAGCAAAAATGGAATCCATATGATTTCACAAGACGGAATTGCCGGTTTGTAAAAAAATTGAAAAATATGCTTGACTTTAATAAAAAAGGAAGTTATAATGGCATAGTTCGTTGATTGAAAGACAACACTTTTAAAGCGGGTGTTGTCTTTTTTGACGGTAAGTCAAATGGTTAGAGCGTGTTTTGAGTCCAAATTCCCACTGATTGTGACACACATCTTGCAAAAGCAATTTTCGGACATGCTCTAGTAGATTGTATTTTGAAAGGATGGAACAGGAGTCAAAGATGGAAAATTTGGAAAATTTGGAAAACTTAAGAGATGCGGAAGAATCAAACAATGTGGAAAAGAAAGTAAGTTACAGGGGCTCTGCGATAGACGAGAGGATTGTCAGGGCAGTGGAAGAGATGGGGTTTGAGACGATGACCCCTATTCAGGAGCAGGCGATTCCCATTATGCTGGAAGGGAAGGATTTGATTGGGCAGGCGCAGACCGGAACAGGAAAGACAGCGGCTTTCGGTATACCGATTATCCAGAAAATAGATCCGGAAGAAAAAGGGCTGCAGGCGATTATCCTTTGCCCCACAAGGGAATTGGCGATGCAGGCAGCGGAGGAAATCCGCCGTTTTGCAAAATATATGCATGAAATAAAAGTAGTGCCGGTTTATGGTGGGCAGGATATTTCGAGGCAAATCCGTGCCCTTGCCAAAGGGGCGCAGATTGTGGTCGGTACACCGGGAAGGGTAATGGATCATATGCGCCGCCGTACGTTAAAGACAGGCAATATAAGAATGGTTGTTTTGGATGAAGCGGACGAAATGCTGAATATGGGATTCCGCGAGGATATAGAAACTATTTTGGAGGACATGCCGGAAGAGAGGCAGACAGCGCTTTTCTCCGCTACGATGCCAAAACCGATTTTGGAAATCACAAAAGAGTATCAAAAGGAAGATGCGGAATATTTAAAGGTTACGCCGAAGGAAGTAACAATTCCGTTGATTAAGCAGGCATATTACCAGGTGGCGCGCAAAGATAAGGAAGAGGTGTTAACAAGGCTGATGGATTACTATCATCCGAAGCGTTCCTTGATTTTCTGCAATACCAAACGGATGGTAGATGAGCTGACGGAGCATTTAAAAGACAGGGGATATCAGGCAGAAGGGCTGCATGGGGATTTGAGCCAGAACCAGAGGGATACGGTTATGAATCTGTTCCGCAGCGGAAAGATGCCGGTGCTGATTGCTACTGACGTAGCGGCAAGAGGGATTGACGTGGACGATGTGGAAGCGGTATTCAACTATGATGTGCCGGAAGACATTGAGTATTATGTCCATCGAATCGGTCGTACCGGAAGGGCTGGAAAAACAGGCCGCTCCTTTACTTTGGTAGCAGGCAGGGAAATGTATAAAATCAGGGATATCGAACGGATATGCCATACAAAAATCAGGGAAAGGAATATACCGTCCGCAGCAGATATCACTTCCGTAAAAGCGGAAAAAGTTCTGGCAGAAGCATTGGATACGATGCAGAGCAAAAATCTGGATACGGCGATTAATTTCTTACAAGAGAAGCTGATAAACGAAGAATATACCGCACTGGAACTTGCAGCCGCTTTTATGAAAATGAAAATGGGCGATGACATCAAAGATATTAAAGTAGAGAAGTTTAATCCGAAAGACCTCTTCGGAAAAGGAAGCGGCGGACGCAGAAGACGCGGCGGAAGAGGAAGAGGGAGAAGTTCCGAGAAAGAGAAAGAAAAAAGCAGCGGAAGAGGAATGGCAGCGGAAAAAGAGAGAAGCATCGGAAAGGGGAAAGCATCCGAAAAGGAAAAGAGCGGCGGAAAAGGAAAGCAGACGAAAGGCTTTGGCGACAGGTTTGCGGAAAAGAGTGAATTTTTCACTGGCAAGAGCCGTAGAAGAAGACGCAGATAGTAAATGGCGATGCTGAAAATGATATAATTTTATAAAAATGCTGTCCAATCCTTTCGGGTAGGGCAGCATTCTTTGCCATATAGGAAATATGCCGCTATATGGCGCACGGGGCCCGCAGCGAGTAGGGGAAGATGAATCTTTTTTATTTGATTATGGAAGGAAATGATTATGCAATTTCCTGTCATATACTCATCGGGGAAAGGGATACTTTACATAAGATACTTTATATAGAACACATTGCATAAGATGCTTTACATAATAGGGCTGCGTAAAAAAATGGCTACACTCTTATACAGGTAGGCGTTGGAATGCATATTTTAATAGACCTGTTGTCAACCAATCCTTAATAAGAAATTACGTCGCAGTACAAAATAGAGATTGTCAAGTATTTTTTTCTATGATAATATGATGGATGGCAGAAAATAGGATACAGAGAATTGTGTACAGGGGATTGGGCATAAAGGATTGGGTGCAGAGAGCTGGGTACAAAGGATTGGGCACCGAGAGCTGGGTACAAAGGATTAGGCACAGAGAGTTGAGTACAGAGGATTGGATAGCAGAGAAGTGGGTGCAGATATTTGGGATACCGTTCTTTGCTTTTGTATATAAAGCTGTTAATTGTGATATGAGGATAGGATAGATTGAACATAAGTTTGCCGGCTGCTTTTAATCGGCAATTTAAACAGAGCCTTGAATGTGTTGGAACGCATGGCTATTGTAGCGGGCTGCTTTGACAGGGAGGATAGTGTGAAAAATCAGCTCGATAGCTGATTTTATCACATGGCTATTTGTGCCGGAGCGTCACAAATAAGCCCTGATAAACGCTTCGGAATGGAGGATTTTATGAAAAATTCGGATAAAGAAATGGTACATAAAAAAAAGCGGAAAAAGAAAAATGATTTGAAGAGTAAGCCGCATGGTAGGAAGCGTGAGATGTCACGTGCGGAGAAAAAGAGAAGGCGACAGAAGGCAAGAAAAAGGATTGTAATGCTGCAAAGGCTTTTTGCGGCTTGCCTGATATTGGCTGTGTTAGGGGTTGGCGGCTATTTTGTCTGGAATATCCCTTCCATCCAATTGAACCTAAAATTAGGGGCTGGGAAAGAATATACGCAGGAGGCGGCTTACGAAGAGGCGATTGAAGCGTATGAAAGCGCTCTTGAAATTGACTCTACATCGGTGGAAGCATACCGCTGTATGGCAGGCGCTTATTTGGACATAGAGGATGAATCCCATGCAAAACAAATTTTGCTGGACGGATGGAATAACACGCAGGATGAAAGCCTGCATCAGTATTATTGCACCGTTATTTTGAATGAAGCGGTGGAAGAACTGAATAACGATACCGTAAATTGGGATACGGTGGAGAAGATTGCGGGCGTTATGGAGCAAGGTATTTTGCAGGATGAGGCAATGCAGTTAATGGATACGGCCTGCAGCCGCCTGATGGATTCGATGGATGCGGAAGGGTTCGACTTTGCTTCTTATGGGCAGATGGCAGACAGGCTTTCTTCCTTGTATGCTTCCACCGGCTTGGAAGGAATGCGGAAAGTGATTTCGGAATTTGGCTGGCTGGACATGGAAGAGATAAGGTTGCCTATGGAATATGTAGATACCTATTTGGGTATTTTGGAAAATGCCAATGCAATAACGGAAATGCCGGAGCGGAGTGAAATGATTGCCTGCCTGCGGAAGGTGAAAGAAATCCAGGCGCAGTTTTCAGAGCTTTTTGTGCAAATGGATGCAGGGAATTATGAAGCGGCGAAAGAGTTCCTTGTGTCTGAAAGCTATCTTCAGATAAGGGATGCGTTTATCAACAATACAATGGAATACTGGGATGGGATGACATATATCCCGGTGAGCCGCGAATATGTAATTTTGAAACAGGCGGACGGGAAGTGCAGCTTTGAATTTCCGGACTTTAAAGAGAATGAGAATACGGCAGGAGTGCTAACCGTATGGGGGAATGAAATGCTTGATAATGGGGTACAGCGTTCGAGCATTACTTATGAGCCGGCAAAGGAAGGGGAAAGCTATTATCCTCATACGGAGTATATTATCAGCTATATGTGCAGCAATGTACAAAAAAAGAGTTCTTTTGATTATGAGATGAATTACCATTTTGAAACGCGGGTATTGACCGAAGAGGGGATGACCACTACCATGATTGGGGATTGGGGCGGCCCTTACCAGTGGCAGAAAACGTATTAGAATCAATAGGCGGTTGCGGGATTTCAGGATGTGGGATATATGGCTGATTTCCGCGATTGCCGGTTGGAGTTTAAACGGTTGGATTGGAATTGGATTGGAATAGGAATAGGAAAGGCGGGAAGCTTTGGAACGTTGTGTTATGATAGGGGCCGGTGATTGCCTGGCAGCGGATATGAAGATAGAGAAAGGCAGTTTATACATTGCCGTGGACGGGGGATATGCCTATTGTAAAAAACTGGGCATATCCCCAGGGCTTATTATAGGGGATATGGATTCCTTGACGGAAGGGGAATCATTATGCAGTAAAGGGAGCCGGAACGGAAGCCTGCGGGAGGAGATAGAGAGGATAGAAATGCTCTGCCCGGAAAAAGTAATCCGTTTATGCAAGGAAAAAGATGATACGGATATGCTGGCGGCGCTGAAGATTGGCATGGAAAAAGGGTATAGGGATTTTTCCATTTATGGGGCATTAGGCGGACGCATTGAACATTCTATTGCAAATATCCAATGCCTGGTGTATTTAAGGAATCATGGGGCGAAGGGGCGAATTTTGGATAACGGGGTTGAGATGTTTGTTATTCAGGAGGAGTCAGTCGTATTTGATAAAGAGATGGAGGGGTACTTATCCCTTTTTGCATTAGGGGAAAAAGCAGAAGGGGTGACGATTGCCGGCATGAAATACCCGTTAAAAGATGCAACAATCACAAATGATTATCCGATAGGCATAAGTAATGAATTTGTGGGGCAGGAGGGTATGATAGAAGTGAAAAAGGGGATGGCGCTTCTGATTCTTTCAACGAATAAGGAAAGAACCTGAAAACAATAAAAATAATAAAACAATAAAACAATAAAATAATAAAATAATAAAATAATAAAAAACAATCTGCCGTTATTCTATATACCGGCAGATTGCCCGTGAGAGTTTCGGAGAGAAAGCATTTAATCCCCTAAATCGTTTTTAACCGGAACTTCTGTTCTTCTTTCATAACAGGAGAAGGCGGCATCCAGGAAAGAATTTTCCATCTTTGGGGTGACAAGGCTGATGGCAGGTACAAGGATAAGACCGGCTATCATGGCAAAGGCGCCCGCGTTAATGGGGGATTGGAGCAAATACGGAAAATGGCTGCGGAAGAGCATATTGCATACCATAAAGCCGGAACCGAACAGGAAGCTGACCCATACAGAGGCAGCGGTTGTCTTTTTCCAGTAAAGCCCATATAAAAACGGGGCAAGGAATGCGCCGGCAAGCGCGCCCCAGGATACGCCCATAAGCTGTGCAATAAAAGTGATGTTCCCTTTGTACTGTATGATGGCAATGACAACGGAAATCGCAATAAATATGACAATTAATATGCGGATGGAAAGAAGCTGCTTCTTTTCATCCATATTTTTTATGATATGGCCTTTTAAAAAGTCTATTGTCAATGTGGAACTGGAGGCCATTACCAATGAAGACAATGTAGACATGGAAGCGGACAGCACCAAAATGACTACCAGCCCAATCAGGGCAGGGGAAAGGTTGGAAACCATAGCCGGGATAATTGCATCAAATCCTTCGGAAGCGAGGTCTATGCTATCCCCATATAAACGGCCGAAACCGCCGAGAAAATAGCACCCACCGGAAACAACAAGAGCAAACAAGGTGGAAATAATCGTTCCTTTGGAAATAGCCTTTTCGCTTTTGATGGCATAAAACTTCTGAACCATCTGGGGCAGCCCCCATGTGCCTAATGAAGTTAAAATAACAACCCCAAGCAGGTTGAGAGGGTCCGGGCCGAAAAAGGAGGCAAAGACGCCCGGTTGTGAAGATGCGGTTTCATCCGTAACCATAGCAAGGCGGTTTAATGCCTCCAAAAATCCGCCATTGGTTTTCAGGACAGCCAAAATAACGGCAACGATGCCAAACAGCATAATAATCCCTTGTAAAAAATCATTAATGGCAGTGGCCATATAACCGCCGGCAATGACATAGATACCCGTAAGAATTGCCATAATCACAATGCAGATAGTGTAGTCGATATGGAAGGCCATGCCGAACAGGCGGGATAAGCCGTTGTACAAAGAGGCGGTATATGGAATCAGGAATATAAAAACAATAATGGAAGCCCCTAATTTTAAACCGTCGTTGTGGAAGCGCCTGCCAAAAAATTCCGGCATGGTGGCGCTGTTTAAATGCTGTGTCATAATGCGGGTACGCCTGCCGAGGATGACCCATGCTAACATAGAGCCGATAAGTGCATTGCCGATGCCAATCCAAGTGGAGGCAATGCCGTATTTCCAGCCGAACTGCCCGGCATATCCGACAAAAATAACGGCGGAGAAATAAGAAGTTCCATATGCAAAAGCAGTCAGCCAAGGGCCAACGGAACGCCCGCCCAATACAAAACTATTGACATCCGTAGCGTGTTTACGGCAGTAGAAGCCGATAGCTATCATAACTGCAAAAAAGATGACTAACATAATAAGTTTCAGTGCCATTTTTAACCCCATTTCTGCGCAGCTTTTTGCAGATGTCAAGTTTGCGGGCGCTGCGCAGACACAAACCTGGGATTGAAAATTTTTAAATTTAACCGCGGTTCTGTGCCGCCACAAGGTTGATGCTGCAGTAGCGTTCCCGCAGCTTCGGTTTTTCGATTTTGCCGGTAGGGTTTCGCGGTATATCGGCAAAAATGATACTGCGTGGACGTTTGTAGCGTGGAAGCTTGCGGCAGAAGGCATTGATTTCTTCTTCCGTACAGGAGGCATCCGGCTTTAGCTCGATAATGGCGGCTGTTATTTCCCCAAGACGTTTATCGGGCAGACCGATAACAGCCACATCGTGAATGGCAGTGTAATTGCGCAGAAAATCTTCGATTTGGACAGGGTAAATATTTTCACCGCCGCTGATAATGACATCTTTTTTGCGGTCAACAAGGAAAATAAAACCGTCTTCGTCCTCCTGCGCCATGTCTCCGGTGTAAAGCCATCCGTCTTCGGATAGCACTTCGGCGGTAGCTTTTTCATCATTATAATAACAGGTCATAACACCTGGGCCTTTGACAGCCAATTCCCCCACATCCCCTTTGGATACCGTATTTTTTTGTTCGTCCACAATTTTTATTTCCCATCCGAAGCCTGCTTTGCCGATAGCGCCTACTTTATGGATATTTTCTACACCGAGATGGACACAGCCGGGCCCGATGGATTCACTCAGACCATAGTTGGTGTCATATGCATGGTGCGGGAAATAGGTTTTCCAATGTTTAATCATGCTGGGAGGAACCGGCTGTGCGCCGATATGCATCAGGCGCCATTGGGAAAGGGAATAATCTTCCTGCTTGATTTTGCCGCTGTCCAAAGCTTCCAGGATATCCTGCGCCCAGGGAACCAGCAGCCATACAATCGTACATTGTTCTTTGGATACGGCGTCCAGAATATATTCAGGCTTCGTTCCTTTTAAAAGGATGGCTTTGCTTCCTGAAAGCAAAGAGCCGAACCAGTGCATTTTTGCCCCTGTATGGTACAGGGGTGGGATACAGAGGAAAATATCGTCTTTTGTCTGCCCGTGGTGCTTTTGCTCCACGATGGCAGAATGCATTAAACTTTCGTGGTTATGTAAAATAGCTTTCGGGAAACCGGTAGTGCCGGAAGAAAAATAAATGGCAGCATTATCTTTATCCGTCAATGGAACGGAAGGCGATTGGCTGGAACAATTGGCGGTCAGGGAATTATAGTCCTCCGCAAATGTAGGGCAGTTGTCTCCGACGTAAAGAAGCAGCTTATTTTTTGTAATGGGGTCAGCGATTTCCTCCACACGCCCGATAAATTCCGGGCCAAATACCAGTATATGGACTTCCGCCAGATTGACGCAGTATTCAATTTCTTCCGGGGTATAACGGAAATTTAGGGGAACGGCAAGCGCTCCGGTTTTCAGGATACCAAAGTAGATGGGCAGCCATTCCAGACAATTCATCAATAGGATGGCAACTTTATCGCCTTTTTTTATCCCTTTTCCCAGAAGCAGGTTGGCAAAACGATTTGCTTTTTCGTTAAAAACATTCCACGTGATTTCCCGGCGGTAATGGGAAAGGGGGCTTGGCTCCATCAATTCATATTCTTTCCAGGTAACCCGGCGGATTTCTTTGACCTCGGGGTTGATTTCCACCAAACAAATATCTTCGCCGAATTTTTTACAGTTTTCTTCCAATAAATTCGTGATAGGCATTTCTTTTGTTCTCCATTTTCCTGCAATGATTTTTCGCGCTTTAACGCATTGCGCTAATGAAGTAAATAATACATGATTCCAGTGGAAAAGTCAATGCTGGATTCGCCGATGGCGGGGGAGGGATGTATCCGGCGGACACCTGCCTTAGGATTCTATTAACAGTGGAATTGTGCCATGTACAGTTGATAGTAGGCTCCTTTTTTCTTCATCAGTTCTGCCGGGGAACCTTGCTCTATAATTTTTCCGTCATCAATATAGAAAATCCGGTCTGCCTTTTGGATGGTAGAGAGCCTATGGGCTACGACAAAAGAAGTCCGCTCCTTTAAAAGGGTTTCAATTCCGGCTTGCACCAGAAGCTCTGTTTTCGTATCAATACTGGAGGTTGCTTCGTCCAGAATCAGGATTTTCGGGTTGGAAACCATCGTTCTGGCGAAGGCCAACAGCTGTTTTTGCCCTGCCGAAAGGCCGCCTCCCCTTTCGGACAGCTCCGTCTCATATCCTTTTTCCAATTTCATAATGAAATCATGGGCATGGACAGCTTTGGCTGCCCGGATAATTTCTTCATCCAAGGCGTCCAGCTTGCCGTAACGGATGTTATCTTTGATGGTGCCGGAAAAGAGGAAATTGTCCTGCGTCATAATCCCCATCTGGGCGCGCAGGCTTTCTATGCTTACTTTTGACACATCATATCCGTCAATCCGCACATTACCTTGCTGCACATCATAAAAGCGGCTGATTAGACTGACAATAGTAGTTTTTCCGGCTCCGGTAGGACCGACCAAAGCAATTGTTTCCCCGGGCGTAATGGTAAAACTTACATCATCGAGGACATTTACGCTTCCATCATAGGAAAAAGTAACATGGTCGAAGCATACCTCTCCGGCAATGGGCGGAATCGGAACAACGTTCAGCGCATCTTTAATTTCCGGCTTTGTATCCATTATTTCAAAAACACGTTCTGCCCCGGAGATATTGGTGATTAGTTGGGTATAGAAGTTGCTCAGGTTCATAATCGGGTGCCAAAACATAGAAATATAGGTGCCGAAGGCGATGAAGGTGCCGATGGAAACCTTATCGCTGCCAAGAATCATAATGCCTGTAAAATAAAGCATAACGGTACCTATGCCCCAGCAGAAGTCAATGGTGGAACCGAAGGCATCGTTAAGGCGGACTGCCGAAACGAAAGAGTCGCGGTGTTCTTTTACCAGCTCCCGGAAAGTCTGCTTTGTTTCGCCTTCTGCATGGAAACTCTGGATAATCCGAATGCCGGAAAAATCTTCATGTACGAAGGCATTCAAATTGGAGGCTTTCTTTCGGTGAATCTGCCACCGCTTGTGGGAATAAATTTGTATGAGCCAAAGGCAGATTGCCATTACAGGAGTGCTGCTCAGGGAGGCCGCGGCCAAAATAGGGTTTTTAGCAAACATAATGATGACAACGGCGCAAATGGTAATGAAGTCCGGGATTAACGTGGTTACACAATTGGACAGCACATCTTTCAAGGAATTGATATCGCCGATGATACGGGCCAGGATTTTTCCGGTAGGGCGGCTGTCAAAGAACTGGAAGTCTAATGTTTGGATATGTGTATATAGTTCCTGACGGATAGTTACCAAGATGGAGTTGCATACTTTAGCCATGATATACATGCGGACTTTAATACCTGCAATCATAAGGATGTTAAGGATCAGCGCGAAACCAATCAGATGGAAAAGCCCGTTCCAATTCCCGGCTGAAATATAGGTATCAATGGAGCTTTCCATAATCAGCGGGTTTAATAACGATACTGCCACGCAAAAAGCGATAATCAACAGTACCAGAAAAATTTCCTTTTTGTAGGCAGCCAGATAGGAAAGCAGTCGGCTTACTGTTTTCAACTTGCCTATTTCGATAGACTGTTCATCATCTTTATAAGAATTAACAGACATTGGCGTTACCTCCTTGATATTGGGCCGCATAAGTTTCATAATAAAGTCCTTGGGCAGCCATTAATGTTTCGTGGGTTCCCCTTTCCTTGATAGAACCATTTTCCAAAATAATAATTTCGTCGGCATGCATTACGGAGCTGATGCGGTGGGCGATAATGATTTTGGTGGTATGCTCTAAATTGCGCAGTGTGTTTTGAATCATTTGTTCCGTTTCCATATCAAGGGCGGAAGTGGAATCGTCAAGGACGAGTATGGGGTTTTTTTTGGCAAACGCCCTTGCAATGCTGATGCGTTGTTTCTGCCCGCCGGAAAGCCCTACGCCCCGCTCGCCGATAACAGTGTCATATTGTTTTTCCATCGGCTCGATAAAGCTGTTGGCTTGCGCTTGCTTTGAAGCATATTTTACGGCATGGGCATCCAGCTTATCCCGTTGCCCCAGCTTTACATTTTCCATGATAGTGTCCGAAAACAGGAACACATCCTGCATGACTAACGAAATGCTTCCCCTAAGCTGTTTCAAGCTCATATCTTTTACATCAATGCCATCAATACTTACCGTTCCTTTGGTAGTGTCGTAAAAACGCTCTAAGAGATGGATAATAGAACTTTTCCCGGCGCCGGTGGCACCCATGATGCCAATTGTTTTTCCTGCTTTGACCTGAAACGAAATATCGTGGAGTATTTCATAGGGAGCAGAAGCACCTTCGTCCAGCTTGGAAAAAGAAACGTGGGAAAAAGCGATATCGCCGCGGATAGATGCAGGAACGACAGGGTTTTCTTTTTCAACGATGCTCGGTTTTTCTGCATATATTTTGTTTAGTTTACGGTTGGATGCGACGGCGGAAGAAAAGCTGTTGGTCAGCCAGCCGAGCATTTCCATAGGCCATACGATATTCATGGAATATTCCACAAAGGCGCCGAGGGCTCCAAACGAAAGTTCCCCATTGATGACGAGCCTTCCTCCCAATAAAAGGACGATGAGAGGCAGCAGTTTGGAAATAAAGGAAAGATAAGGGTAATAAGTTACAAATATCTTTGACTGCCTCATGTTCAAGTCATAGTATTTTTGATTATGGGAAAGGAATTTTCTGATTTCAAATTTTTCCCTGGCAAAAGCTTTGACAGTACGTACACCCGCAAGATTTTCTTCTGCAATGGTATTTAAGGCAGCAGTTTCTTCACTGATGGCTTCATAGACGGAGTTGAGTTTCCGCTCCATAATAATGGCGATAGAGCCTGCGGCTATCATGGCAGCAGTGGGCACGAGGGCAAGCCTTGTGTCCAAACGGTACATGCAAAAGAGGACAATAGAAGTGTGTATTGTCACCTCGATTAGCAGCATTCCCACAAAAGTGATACCGTCGCCGATACGGTCAATATCATCTTTGATGCGTGCCATCAGTTCGCCTGTATTCATCCGGTCAAAAAAGTCAGCGCTTAAAGACTGGATATGGTCAAACAAGCGGCGGCGTATACTGGCAGTTATTTTTATACCTGTATAATCGAAAGTAAATTCTTTGACATATTGGAAAATACAGCGGCCAACTCCTATCCCCAAAATGCCGGCAAGAAAATATTTCAATTTGCCGGTTTCGCCCCCGATAATCACTTCATCAATAATCCGTTTTGTAAGCTGAGGCGAAATCAAATCGAGGGATACACTAATTGCTATGGATAAAATGGCGAAAAGGTAGGGGAGTTTGTATTCGTAAAGATAAGCGGATAATTTTTTTGGTTCCATAAAGTCCTCCTAAACAAAAAAAGAAGCTGGCCCAGCGGTCAACTCCCGGTTTCCAACAGCGCTGTGACATTATTTCCTATCTTACGATTCGGGTGTCAAAAGGTCTGTCCGGCAGCGCCGCTTGGCACCCAATATATCATATAAAATAGAAACTGCATAAAATAAAACCGCGGTTCCCTATTACATAGAACCGCGGCAATTGTCAGGAAATATTGACTATTGGCAATACTTTAAAATATCAAAAGACATCTGATAATTGGAGAGCAATTCTTTGTATGGGGTAGTACGGATTATAGCTGCAAAATGTGTTAAAAATCCTTATCATAGTTGTCATAGATTTGTCCTCCTTTCGTTGTGTCTACAATTTGTACAAAATGTATTTATAACATACGCTTTATTTTAGAGGATGTCAAGAAAAAAGTATATTTTAAAACGGAAATCGATTTCCATACGCCCGTACTGCAAGCTTGATGTTCTGTTGCTACTGCGTGGTTATTGACTTTCCGGTTAATTAAAAATAGAAAATATGCTTTCAAGTTGACAAAAAATATAATCCTATTTATAATTATTAAAATACGCGGAAGTTCTGTTTTATGTTAAAGAAAGTTTCTTTTCTCGTGGTCTTTGACTGTTAGAGGCTGGAGCGGGGAAAGAAATGATACATAGCAGATGGCAGGGATGATTTTTAAACGCTCTGGCTTGCCGGCTCAGGAATGAAAATGTTGCCGGGAGGGGAAATGGCTATCGTGGGTATAGGAGTGTTTTTTTAAATAAAATCATATAAGGGGCTGATAAGCGTATTTATAGGCTGGCGGGAAGATGACGATGACTATGAAGGTCAAGGCCATAGAAGAAATATGCTGAGTGCTGATTTTGATGCAATAGGAATGGGGCATGTTTACAGCAATGGAGCTGGGAAATGTGAGTTCGGCAGGCGATTCCGGAGTTGACGGGGATCAGACAGTTACTGTTGAGATACTAAATTCTTCTATTGCTTCTCTTTCTACAGAAAAAGATACTTATCAAACCGTATCCGGCAATACAGTGGAACTGCCCACAGTCAATGCAGTTGCGGCAGCGCCTACTTTCTGGCCGGCAGGTGGAAGTGCGGAAGTTACGGTGGTGAATCCTAACTGGACAGTGGGTGACACGACTATCGCATCAATAGCGAACGGAAAAATTAAGGGTAATTCAGAAGGAACGACAACACTTACTGCCTCAGTGGGAAGCGCGGAAGTGACCGTTGCTTTTGAAGTAACTTATGATGGAAATGAAGATGGCAATACCCCCGGGGATGGAGGAAATGAAGACGGCGACACTCCTGGAGACGGAGGAAATGAAGACGGCGATACTCCCGGGAACGGAGGAAATGAAGATGGCGACACTCCTGGGGATGGAGGAAATGAAGACAACAACACGCCCGGAGATGGCGGAAATGAAGGAGGAAACCCGGGAAATAGCGGAAGCGGCAGCAGCAATGGTGGAAAAACAAGCGGATCCTCCAACCGGTCCGGCAAAACAGAAGTTATCATTGTTCCTACAACCAGCATTGTTGGCGGAGTGAAGTCTGCTACGGAAGGTGCGTATATGGCAACCACTGTAAATGGAACGATTGTTGCTACAAGTGAGGCAAGCATTGCACAGAACTATGGCTTGGCAAAGAATGAAAAACCATATGCGAAATTTTATAATTTTGATGCGAAAAAGAGCCCGTTAGCTAAGGGAACAATTGATGCAGCAGCGGCTTCCCAGGGCGCTGTTGTAGGTCCGACACTTAATATAGAGTTGGGGAAAATGGCAGCTCATAAATATAGCTTGCTTCCTTCGGACGGGTCGGTCATTAGGCTGGTAATAGGGATTCCCAAGAGCTTTGCACAGACCGATAAAACATATGCAATCGTATGCGTGCGTGATGGAGGAACATATTCTATATTAAAGGATCTTGACAATGACCCCAATACCATTACTTTTGACACTACAGGCGGCGCAGGCGTATATGCACTTATAAAATACTAAATATTGAAAATCTGTGGTTATTGATGAAATAAGGCCTATTATGATAAAAGAAAAATCATAGTAGGCCTTAATTTTATGGAAAAGGGAGAAAGGTGGGATAAGACTTCTTGCAAAGAATCCGAAACAACGGAGAATAATAAAAATCGCATTGATGTAGTATCTTTTTTGTGATAGAATTACGTTAAGTATTTATAATTATGTAAGGAGGAACCAAATGGGCAAGCAGTTGATATGGCAGGATCGATTTAATATAGGGGTAAGCTTTATTGACGAGGAGCATAAAAAACTTTTCAGTATTTTGAACAAATTGTTTGAACACGGCAAACAAGAAGAGAAAGGCAGATGGGTTTGCCAGGAAGGGATTAAATATTTCAAAGAACATGCGATGAAGCATTTTACGGAAGAAGAAAACTATATGGCTTCCATCCAGTACGCAGGGTTTGAAACGCACAGGCGTCTTCACGATAACTTCCGGAAAAAGATGCTCCCATCCCTTGAAAGGGAATTGGTGCGGACAAATTATTCCGAAAATGCCATTGACCATTTTTTGGGCGTTTGTGCCGGTTGGCTGGTCGGACATACTTTGACGGAAGACAGGGCAATTACGGGAAGCACTATAAGTAAATGGGGGGATTTGCTTCCGGAGGAAGAACAGGCGGCTATGGGGCAGACGATTATCCAGCTTTTGCAGGATATGTTTTTGCTGAAAGCAAGGGTAGTCAGCGAATGTTATGATGGAGAACGGTTCGGAAAGGGGATTTACTACCGGTTGGTTTATGTTACCCAACAAGGGAAAAAATGGGAGATATTGTTGGTTTTTGAACAGAAGCTGATTATCAAAACAGTGGGCGGAGTGATGGACTCGAAGACCGATACGGTGGATGTTACGTTGATGAATGCTGCCAGATATATGGCGCAGCAATTTGTAAACCGGGTGAGAGAGAACTTCCCGTCTGCGGATATGTTTGAAATGAAAGAAGAAAATTTGCTGACCTACGAACAGTTCCAAAATATTTTTAAAGAACATAATCCGCAAATCAGCTTATTATTTGATACAGGGGCAGGATATTTTGCATATTGTGTAGTTGCTCCCCATTTGATGCAGGATGGGAATGGAGTCTCTATTAATGCGGATAATGCAATGACTGAAGTGGAAAGGTATTTGAAGAAAAATGTCAATGGAGAAGGCAATAAAAAGAAAATACTTTTGGTGGATGATTCCGAAATTTCGCTGCAGGCAATGAAAGGGCTCCTCGAAAAGGATTATACGGTTGCGTTGGCAAAGTCAGGTGCGGCGGCTATTCGATGCATTACATTGGACCGGCCGGACTTGATTTTGCTCGACTATGAGATGCCGGTTTGTGATGGAAGCCAGGTTTTGGAGATGATTCGTGCCGAGGAGAATTTTGCGGATATCCCTGTGATTTTCCTGACGGGAAGGGCTGACAGGAAGAGCGTCCAAAAAGTGCTTTCTTTGAAACCGTTAGGGTTTTTGTTAAAGACGTTAGGGCCGGCAGAGATAAAAAAGAGTGTTGATAACTATCTGAAAATGTAAAAAGTACAATGAGGGCTATTTCTCAGGGGATGCCTTCGGCAGGATATTCCATTTGCCTTTTACATATTTCCTACATAATTTTTAGAATATAAAGAATGCCGCGGTTCCGTAAAATAGAACCGCGGCATTTTGTTCCTTTATAGGAAATTCCCTCGCCAGAAGGAAATAAATTGAGGAAGAACCGGAGGTTCTTCATGAAGTGCCGAAGACACTTTTTTCCCATATGGTAAAAAAGCAATTATCGCATTGCGGCGGAGGGGAAGCATGTTGCTGCCGCGACCCGCCGCAGGCGAAGAATCCTGCAAACTGGATTCTTTTTTACGGATGCTGAAAAACAAAACCGGCTGAAACTTAAACCTTTTTTTGATAGGAATGTTCTAAGGCTTGAATCATCTGGTAAAGCCCCATAGCGATGATGCAGAGGATAAGGATGGATGTGATGACCATGTTAAGCTGGAACACCTGTGACCCATAAATAATCAGATATCCAAGTCCCCTGCGGGCGGCGAGAAATTCCCCGATGACGACGCCTACAAGGGCGAGGCCGATGTTGACTTTCATATTGCTTAAAATAGTAGGGATGGAGCCGGGGAACACCACTTTCAGGAAGGCGTCTTTTTTCCCGCCGCCTAAAGTGTATATCAGTTTGATTTTTTCTTCATCGACCTGACGGAAACCGGTATAAAGGTTGATGATAGAACCAAATACGGCAACGGAAATCCCAGCTACGATAATGGTATTGATTCCTGTTCCAAGCCATACAATGAATAATGGGGCAAGGGCGGATTTGGGCAAGCTGTTCAAAACGACCAGATAAGGTTCCAAAACTTCGGAACATTTATGGGAATACCATAAAAGTGTGGAGGCCAACATGCTGATGATAAGGACTAAAAGGAAACTGGCCACGGTTTCCAATAAAGTAATGCCAGTATTTGTAAAAAATGTTCCGTCTTTCACCATATCGAGAAAACATAAAGCAACCCGGCTTGGGCTGCTGAAAAAGAAAGCGTCTATATAGCCCATGCGGGCAGTTAATTCCCAGATAAAAAGAAAAAAGACAAGGACGAGAAGGCGGGCAAGGGTAACCAGACGGCGATGTTTTAAGCGTGTGCGTTCGTACGCTTCCTGATTACTCAGAGCCTGGCCGGATGATTTGCGGATTTTGCACATGGTTTTCATCTGATATCTCCTTCCATAATTGATTAAAATATCCTTGGTATTCCGGGGCATTCCGGGAGGCGAGAGGAGAGTTGCCGGATATGGTTAAGTGGATGGGAATGTCACATTTGATAGTGGCCGGACGCTTGCTTAGGACGAGGATACGGTCTGCAAGGCTAATGGCTTCCGATAGGTCGTGGGTAACTAAAATGGCTGTTTTGCCGGCAGAACGGATGATGCTGCAGATATCGGAAGAGACGGAAAGCCTTGTCTGATAGTCCAAAGCGCTGAAAGGCTCATCCAGCAAGAGGATTTCCGGGTCAAGGGCAAGCGTACGTATGAGTGCGGCGCGTTGTTTCATCCCGCCCGACAGTTCGCCGGGCTTTTTGTCTTTAAATTTGTCTAGTCCGTAATCTTTTAAAAGTTCCATGACCCGTTGTTTTTTTTGAGGCGTAAGTTGATGATTGATTTCCAAACCTAAAATAACATTTCGGTATATCGTACGCCATTCAAAAAGATGGTCATGTTGGAGCATGTATCCAATCCGGGGATAGCTTCCCGCCATAGGATGCTTATCCGTATCTCCTTCTTTGTCGACGAGAAAACGGATTTCTCCGCTTTCCGGCAAAAGCAGCCCTGAAATGATGGAAAGCAAAGTGGATTTGCCGCAGCCGGAAGGGCCTACGATTGCCAGAAATTCGCCTTTTTTTACTTGAAAGGATATATGGGATAAGGCATCGGTTTCGCCTTCTAAGCTGTGGTAGGAATAGCAGATATCATGTAATTCCAATATCGGGTTAGTCATAAAATTCCTCCAACTTCATATATGCTTATTATATGAAGGGAAGAAAAATGGTGTGAATTGTAAAAAATTGATTCTTATAGGGCGAAATCGGAAAAGATTGAAAAAGAAAAAAAAATATGATAATATCAAATATCAGATTGAAGTATGGAGGAGAATGCCATGGCGCAGCTTTGGGGTGGACGTTTTACGAAGGAGACGGATCAGCTTGTTTATCGGTTTAATGCATCGATTTCCTTTGATAAAAAACTTTTTGAAGAAGATATTGAAGGCAGCATCGCCCATGTAGTGATGCTGGAGAAACAGGGTATTTTGTCGGAAGATGAAAAAAATGCGATTGTAAAGGGGCTTACGGGAATCCGGGAAGATGTCAATAGTGGAAAGCTGGAAATTACGGATGTGTATGAAGACATCCACAGCTTTGTGGAGGCAAAGTTGATAGAGCGGATTGGCGATGCAGGGAAAAAGCTCCATACGGGGCGGAGCCGCAACGATCAGGTGGCTTTGGATATGAAGATGCATATAAGGAAGGAAATTGTAAATATTGCGGAAGAGCTGGAAGAGCTGTTACATGCCCTGATAGCAGTGATGGAAGAAAATATGGACACCTATATGCCGGGATTCACCCATTTGCAGAAGGCACAGCCGATTACGTTGGCGCACCATATGGGGGCATACTTTGAAATGTTCCATAGGGATAGCCTGAGAATGAGGGATATTTATGCAAGGATGAACTATTGCCCGTTAGGCTCCGGCGCTCTGGCAGGCACTACCTATCCCTTGGACAGGGTATATACCGCTTCTTTGTTAGGCTTTGAAGGGCCTACCTTAAATAGTATGGATTCTGTGGCAGACAGGGATTATATCATTGAGTTCTTATCCGCATCGTCTACAGTGATGATGCATCTAAGCCGCTTTTGCGAGGAAATCATTTTATGGAACTCCAATGAATATCGTTTTGTGGAGATTGACGATGCTTATTCGACAGGGAGCAGTATCATGCCCCAGAAAAAAAATCCGGATATCGCCGAACTAATCCGTGGAAAAACCGGACGGGTCTATGGCGCCTTGATGGCAATCCTGACAACAATGAAAGGGATTCCGCTTGCATACAATAAGGATATGCAGGAAGATAAGGAACTGACTTTTGATGCGGTAGATACCGTAAAAGGATGTCTTGCATTATTTACCGGGATGTTAAAAACAATGAAATTCAATAAAGAAGCGATGGCTTCAAGCGCCATGAATGGTTTTACCAATGCGACGGATGCTGCGGACTATTTGGTAGGGAAAGGGGTGCCCTTTAGGGATGCTCATGGAATTGTGGGGCGGCTGGTGCTTTATTGCATAGAAAAAGACACTTGCATTGATGCCCTTAGCATAGAGGAATGGAAGGCAATCAGCCCGGTATTTGAAGAAGATATTTATGATGCCGTCAGTTTGAAAACTTGTGTGGAAAAAAGGCTGACAATCGGCGCGCCTGGACAGGCGGCAATGAAAAAGGTTCTTCATACATACAAAGGGTATATGGATAACAGCTGGTTAAAGGGGAAAAAGATTTGAACATTGAATAGAAAGTTATGAGTATGGAACAGAAAGGCGAGGTATATACGATGAGCGAGAAATTAAAAGTAGGTATTTTAGGTGGAACAGGTATGGTAGGGCAAAGGTTTATTGCTTTGTTGGAGAACCATCCCTGGTTTGAAGTGACGACAATTGCGGCAAGTCCACGTTCGGCAGGGAAAACATATGCCGAGGCAGCAGGCAGCAGATGGAAAATGACGACGCCTATGCCGGAAGCGGTAAAAAATATCGTAGTGATGAACGTAAACGAGGTGGAAAAGGTAGCGGCGGAGGTGGATTTTGTATTCAGTGCCGTGGATATGACAAAGGAAGAGATAAAGAAAATAGAAGAAGCCTATGCGAAGACGGAGACGCCTGTAGTTTCCAATAACAGTGCGCATCGCTGGACGGAAGATGTACCTATGGTAGTGCCGGAAATCAATCCGGAACATATGAAAGTGATTGAATTTCAGAAAAAGAGGCTGGGCACCCAAAGAGGGTTTGTGGCGGTAAAGCCCAACTGTTCCATTCAAAGTTATGCGCCGGTTCTTACGGCATGGAAGGAGTATGAGCCGTATGAAGTAGTGGCAACCACCTATCAGGCCATATCCGGCGCGGGAAAAACTTTTCAGGATTGGCCGGAGATGGAAGGGAACATTATCCCTTATATCGGAGGGGAAGAAGAAAAGAGCGAAAAGGAGCCCTTGCGTATTTGGGGTGAAATCAAGGACGGTGTGATTGTTCCTGCGGTTTCGCCGGTAATTACATGCCAGTGTATCCGTGTACCGGTATTGAATGGGCATACGGCAGCAGTCTTTGTAAAGTTCAAAAAGAAAGCGACTAAAGAACAATTGATTGAAAAGCTGATTCAGTTTAAAGGCGTTCCCCAGGAATTGGATTTGCCTAGTGCGCCGAAGCAGTTTATCCAATATTTAGAGGAAGATAACCGCCCGCAGGTGAGCCTGGATGTGGATTACGAAAAAGGTATGGGCGTTAGCGTAGGGCGCTTAAGGGAAGATACGGTTTATGACTGGAAATTTGTAGGTCTGTCCCATAATACGGTAAGGGGCGCTGCAGGAGGGGCGGTTCTGTGTGCGGAATTGCTGAAAGCACAGGGCTATATTACAAAGAAATAGTCAAAAGAGATATACGTGGGGAAAACGGCAGGGTCAAACGGCGCTCCGGACAGGATGGGCAACGGAACGAAGATGGAAAAAAATTTATATATCGCAGAGAAACCTAGTGTGGCAAGGGAGTTTGCAAAGGCACTGAAATTAAACATGAGCAACCGGGACGGTTATATGGAATCCGAAGAAGCCATTGTCACTTGGTGCGTAGGGCACTTGGTGACGATGAGTTATCCGGAGGTATATGATGAAAAATATAAACGTTGGTCTTTGGCAACGCTTCCTTTTATCCCTGCGGAATTTAAGTATGAAGTGATTGAGAGTGTAAAAAAGCAGTTTGGGATTGTAAGCGGGCTGCTGAACCGGTCGGATGTGGGAACGATTTATGTCTGTACGGACTCCGGGCGGGAAGGGGAATATATTTACCGTCTGGTAGAGCAGCAGGCGGGAGTCAAAGGAAAACGGCGGAAAAGGGTATGGATAGATTCCCAGACAGAAGAGGAAATCCTAAGGGGGATAAGGGAAGCAAAGGATTTGTCGGAATATGACAATCTCGGTTCTGCAGCTTATTTGAGGGCAAAAGAAGAT
This sequence comes from uncultured Kineothrix sp., assembly GCA_910588855.1. Taxonomy (GTDB): domain Bacteria; phylum Bacillota; class Clostridia; order Lachnospirales; family Lachnospiraceae; genus Kineothrix. The sequence continues at coordinate 47,600 of CAJUSR010000002.1, forward strand.
TATCTGATGGGGATAAATTTTTCCAGAGTGCTGACTTTGAAATACGGCAATTCGATTAAATCTTATCTAAAGACGGACAGGGCGGTCGTTTCCGTAGGAAGGGTCATGACTTGTGTGCTTGGAATGGTAGTCAATAGGGAGCGGGAAATCAGGGAATTTGTAAAAACCCCTTTTTACCGTGTCGTTGCATTAGTGTCCTCGGAAGGGAAAGGATTTGAATGTGAGTGGAAAGCGGTAGAGGGAACCAGGTATTATGCTTCGCCATTGCTCTATAAAGAGAACGGGTTCAAGGAAAGAAAAACCGCGGAGGAACTGATTGCCTATTTACAGGAAGGGGCTACGGCTCCGGAAGTGGAGTCGGTAGAAAGAAAAAAGGAAACAAAAAATCCGCCTCTTTTGTATAATTTGGCGGAATTGCAGAATGATTGTTCCAAATATTTTAAAATCAGTCCGGATGAGACGCTCCGGATTGTACAGGAACTGTATGAAAAGAAAATGACGACTTATCCAAGGACCGATGCCAGAGTATTGTCCAGCGCAGCGGCAAAAGAGATTTATAAAAATATTAGCGGTTTGAAAAATTACAAACAGACGGCAGCTTTTGCAGAAGAAGTATTGCAAAACCAAAGATATAAAAATATTGCAAAGACAAGATATGTAAACGATAAACAGATTACGGACCATTATGCAATCATCCCTACCGGGCAGGGGCTTGGAAATTTAAATAGCTTGAACCAGACGGCAGCAAAAGTATATGAAATCATTGTCCGGCGGTTTTTGAGCATTTTTTTCCCGGCGGCTGTTTACCGGAAGATATCCCTTCGGATTTGTATAAAAGAAGAAAAATTTTTTGCGAATTTTAAGGTGCTGGAGGAAGAGGGCTATTTAAAAGTGGCAGAACCTTCTTTTTCAAAGAAAAAAGGGAAGGAAGAAAAGGAAAAAGAGGAAAAAGAGGAAAAAGAGGAAAAAGAGAAAGAAAGCAAAGAAGGCATTGCCATAGACACAAAAGACCCTGCATTTATCGCCATGATACAGCAGTTGAAAAAAGGTTCCGGATTGGAATTGCAAGGGCTGGAAATTAAGGAAGGGGAGACTTCTCCGCCGAAACGTTACAATTCCGGTACGATGATTCTGACAATGGAAAATGCAGGGCAATTTATTGAAGATGAAGAGCTGCGTACCCAGATAAAGGGCAGCGGTATCGGTACATCCGCTACAAGGGCGGAGATATTGAAAAAGTTGGTCAACATTCAATATCTTGCCTTGAATAAAAAAACGCAGGTGATTACTCCTACGTTAATGGGGGAAATGGTATATGACGTGGTGGCAAATGCCATAAAGCCATTGTTGGATCCTGCCTTAACCGCCAGTTGGGAGAAGGGGCTGACGCTGGTAGCGGAAGGAAATATTACAGAAGAAGAATATATGGTCAAGCTGGACGACTTTGTAAGCAGGCGGACGAATATTGTAAAACAGTTGGGAAACCAGGGTTTTTTGTTCCGGCAGTTTGACAATGCCGCCAAAAACTATAAATAGTAGGGGAAAGGCGCAAAAACAGCGCGGAAAAGAGGGTATGATGGAAGAGTGGAAAGTAAAAAACTTATATACGTTATCGGAGTCAATAGCGTCTGCTTTACTGGAAAGGGTGGAATATCCCTGGGAAGCGCTGTCTGGCATCAAAGACTTTATTCTTGAGATAGGAAAGAGCCTGCCGGAGGACAGATTTGAAAAAAGGGGAGAGGATGTCTGGGTTGCGAAGTCCGCAAATATTTTCCCGAGTGCTTATATTGGGGGACCAGCCATTATTGACGAGGATGCACAGATACGCCACTGCGCGTTTATCAGAGGAAGCGCAATTGTGGGAAAAGGGGCGGTAGTAGGCAATTCCACGGAATTGAAAAATGTGATCCTGTTTAATAAAGTACAGGTTCCCCATTACAATTATGTGGGAGACAGCATTTTAGGATATCAAGCGCATATGGGCGCAGGCTCCATCACTTCCAATGTAAAAAGCGATAAAACATTGGTCGCAGTGAAGTACGGAGAGGTATGTATGGAAACCGGGCTTAAGAAATTCGGTGCTATGTTGGGCGATTGTGTAGAAGTAGGATGCAATTCCGTATTAAACCCCGGAACGGTCATCGGGAAAGGGGCCAGCGTGTATCCGACCTCTTCGGTAAGGGGATATGTACCGGGAAACTGTATTTATAAGAATAAAGGGGAGATTGCGGAAAGAATTTGAAAATATACTGGATTTTTTGCGGAAAGTATGCGAAAATAATAGTTGCGAATAGGATTTAGGAAGAAAGTGCGCGGATGCGCACGGAGGTCATACGTCTTTGGGCAGTGACCGGTCAAAAGTTACATATTGAAAGGAGTTTTCACATGATTTATTCAAAGGAAGTTGAAGAAATGTGTACAGTAGCACAGGGTGTGAATCACGGCTGTGCGCCTATCCCGGAAGAAGCAAATTGGGTTAAGGTGAAAGAAGTAAAAGATATTTCCGGTTTAACACATGGTGTAGGCTGGTGCGCACCACAGCAGGGCGCTTGCAAACTTACATTGAATGTGAAGGAAGGTATCATTCAGGAAGCATTGGTAGAGACAATCGGATGCTCCGGCATGACACATTCTGCAGCTATGGCAGCTGAAATTTTGCCCGGAAGGACAGTTATGGAAGCATTGAATACGGATCTTGTATGTGATGCTATCAATACTGCAATGAGAGAATTATTCTTACAGATTGTATACGGAAGAAGCCAGAGTGCATTCTCCGAAGACGGACTTCCTGTCGGCGCAGGCCTCGAAGACTTAGGAAAAGGGCTTAGAAGCCAGGTTGGTACAATGTATGGTACATTAAAGAAGGGTCCCCGTTATCTTGAAATGGCTGAAGGATACGTAACAGGTATTGCATTGGATGCAGACGACCAGATTATCGGCTATCAGTTCGTAAGCCTCGGAAAAATGACAGATTTCATCAAAAAGGGCGATGATCCGAATACAGCATGGGAGAAAGCAAAAGGTCAGTACGGTCGTGTGGCGGATGCTGTTAAGATTATCGATCCGAGAGAAGAATAAGGAGGACTTGGAAGATGGCATTATTTGAATCATATGAAAGAAGAATTGATAAAATTAATTCCGTATTGAGCAGCTACGGAATCTCTTCTATCGAAGAAGCTGAAAAAATCACAAAAGATGCTGGTCTTAATGTGTATGACCAGATTAAAGGCATCCAGCCGATTTGTTTTGAAAATGCATGCTGGGCTTACATTGTAGGTGCAGCGATTGCAATCAAAAAGGATTGCAGGAAAGCGGCAGATGCTGCGGCTGCAATTGGAGAAGGGCTTCAGGCTTTCTGTATCCCCGGTTCCGTTGCGGATACACGTAAAGTAGGACTTGGACACGGTAATCTTGGCAAGATGCTTTTGGAAGAAGAGACAGAATGTTTCTGCTTCCTGGCAGGACATGAATCTTTTGCAGCAGCAGAAGGCGCTATCGGTATTGCAGAGAAAGCAAACAAAGTACGTCAGAAACCTTTAAGGGTTATTTTGAACGGCCTTGGAAAAGACGCTGCTCAGGTAATTTCCAGAATCAATGGATTTACATTTGTAGAGACAGAGTATGACCCGTATACCAATACGGTAAAAGAAGTTTATAGGAAATCTTATTCCGAAGGGCTTCGTGCAAAAGTAAACTGCTACGGCGCTAACGATGTTTGTGAAGGTGTTGCTATTATGCATAAGGAAGGCGTTGATGTTTCCATTACAGGTAACTCCACCAATCCCACAAGGTTCCAGCATCCTGTTGCAGGTACATACAAAAAAGAATGTATCGAGCAGGGCAAGAAATATTTCTCCGTTGCTTCCGGTGGCGGTACAGGACGTACCCTTCACCCGGATAATATGGCAGCAGGTCCGGCTTCTTACGGCATGACAGATACTATGGGACGTATGCATTCCGATGCACAGTTCGCAGGTTCATCTTCCGTACCGGCGCATGTTGAAATGATGGGTCTTATCGGTGCAGGAAACAACCCGATGGTTGGTATGACAGTTGCAGTTGCAGTATCCGTGCAAGAAGCAGCTGATAGCGGCAAATTCTAAGAAAAATTTATATTTTTGGGGTTAATCAAAACAGAGGATGGTTTGGTTAGCCCTCTTTTTACCATATAGGAAAGCTCTCGAATTTCCCATATGGTAAAAAAGTAATAATCGCACTGCGGTGGAGGGGAGCATGTCGCTGCCGCGACCCGCCGCAGGCGGAGGGGGTATCGCTCAATCATCTGATTTGATGATTTTGCGACACCCCCTTTTTTATGCGTAGCCCCGTACAAGCCCCACTTATGCCAGGCGCTTCAGATATGGCAGAAGGTAAAGCGAAAGATGACGGTTATCGGGGCGTTCACATGTATTTTCAGATGAGCAGTTTTCACTATCCGATAGAAATCCAGTATAATACTTTTTATGACAATGGCAGACAAGGGGGCGAAAGGCAACAAATGCCTTCGCTCCCAAAGATTATGATATTTCTTTACATCTGCTTATCGTATTTTCTGTCGTCAATCTATTTTATATCGTCATAGGAGAGTTGCCCGCTTGGGTCACCACTTAATAATTTTCTTCATGTACTTCAAAATAGCTCTGAGGGTGATTGCAGGTCGGGCAGATTTCAGGTGCTTTTGTGCCGACGATAATATGCCCGCAGTTACGGCATTCCCATACTTTCACTTCGCTTTTTTCAAATACGGATGCTGTCTCTACATTTTTTAATAAGGCACGGTACCGCTCTTCATGATGTTTTTCAACTTTGCCCACAAGCCTGAATTTGGCTGCAAGTTCGGGAAAACCTTCTTCTTCGGCTGTCTTTGCAAAGTTTTCATACATATCTGTCCATTCATAGTTTTCCCCATCTGCGGCGGCGGAGAGGTTTTCCGCTGTATGCCCGATTCCATTCAACTCTTTCAACCACATTTTGGCATGTTCTTTTTCATTATCCGCGGTTTTCAAAAACAGGCCTGCGATTTGCTCATAGCCTTCTTTTTTTGCTACAGAGGCAAAGTAGGTATATTTATTTCTTGCCTGGGATTCCCCTGCAAATGCCGCTTCCAGATTTTTTTCTGTCTGTGTTCCGGTATACTTTGTTGCTTTCATGCCTTTTTCTTCCTGTGTGGTATAGGATGATGCATTTGTTGAAGGCATGGATGCTCTGCCTGCGTGGGCAATATTGGTATGTTCGGATATTTCTTCATTGATTGTGCAAAGGTCGTTAACGGATAAGCCATGAATATCCGTGTTGCCGGTGATTCTAGCAAAAACTTTTAATTCTTCGGCGGAACATTTCAAATAATTTTCTACCCGTTTTGCAGCGGAATCAATATGTAATCTTTCACGCAGTTTTTCATTTTGTGTGGCTACCCCTACCGGGCACATCCCGGTACCGCAGATACGGTACTGTTGGCAGGCTGCCGCAACCATAGCCGCTGAGGCAATTGCCACGGCGTCCGCACCCATAGCAATTGCTTTTGCAAAATCAGAAGATACCCTGAAACCACCCGTGATGATAAGGGCAATGTCAGAACCAATGGAATCCAGATATTTTCTGGCGCGATAGAGGGCATAGATTGTGGGAACGCTGGTGGAATCTCTTATTATGGCAGGAGAAGCCCCTGTTGCGCCGCCCCTTCCATCTATCGTAATAAAATCGGGCTCGGCATAGACGCAAAATTCCAAATCCCTTTCGATGCGGCCGGCAGCAATTTTTATACCAATCGGTCGGCCTTCGCTTCGCATACGCAGTTCGCCTACCAGTTTCTTCAAATCTTCCGCACTATTGATTCCCGGGAATCTGGAGGGGCTGATAACATCCTCCCCAAGAGGTTTATTTCGGATTTTTGCGATTTCAGGGGTTACTTTACTTCCCGGCAGGTGTCCTCCCATACCCGGTTTTGTGCCTTGCCCGATTTTTATTTCGATGGCATCGGAAGTTTTTAGATTTTCATCGGTAACACTGTACAGGTTTGGAACATATTCAAAGATATATTTGTATGCTGCTTCTTTTTCTTCCGGAAGGATACCACCCTCGCCGCTGCACATGGCAGTACCGGCAGCCGCGCTTCCTTTTGCCAATGCAATCTTTGTTTCTTTGGAAAGGGCGCCGAAGGACATATGCGAGATATAAACCGGCATATCGAGAGTCATTGGCTTTTGGGCATGTTTCCCGATGACTGTTTTCAGGGATACATCGGCATGTTCCTCCAAAGGCATTGGATTTAACTGCGCTCCAAGCACAAGCACATCATCCCAGTTTGGCATTTTCATCTGTGTTCCCATTGCCTCTATTGCTGATTTCCCGGTAACGGCCATTTCGTGGATTTCGCTCATATACCTGTAATTGCTGTCTGTTTTCCGGGTTTCTTCCGGGTAGTTTAAATCTAAGCCACCGGCATTGCCGGAAGCGGGCTGCTTTTCAGATTCGGGCTGTGTAGCAGCGGGTTTTTGGGTTTCTACCGCATTGAATTTTCCGGGCGGCTGTTTACAGACAGGGCATTTCGTAAGTTCGGAAAATGGTTTCCCCTCCTTTTCTTCATCATATACATATCCACAGATACTGCATTTGTACACCATTATAAATACCTCCTTTTATCTTTTTCCCCTGCATTTTGGGCAGAGATAGAATACCTTTAAATCGTAGGACATGATTGCTTCCCCGAGCTGTTTTTCCAAATCCATTGTGATGTCATGGAAAGTGATGTCTGATAATGCCCCACATGTTCTACATACAAGATGGTCGTGCTTCCGGATTGTGTCATAGCGGTCAGGAGAACCTTCCAATGACAATTTACGTATGAGCCCTTCTTGGCACAAGCTATTTAGATTATTATATATAGTTGCCTGAACGACTTTCGGCTGAGTCTTTTTCAGCTCTAAAAAAATCTGTTCTGCCGTCATATGCCCATTAGACTGATTGATTAAATCCAACACTTGTTTAGCATATCTGGTCATCTTTCTACCACCTTCAAGTTAGAATTATTCTAATTATAATATTTTTCTATATTTTTGTCGAGAGTAAATCCGCTCATAAACAAATCTTCTTATGAGTCGATTTTATTTTTGCAATTGCGCCGAGTGATTTTACAGTGCTGCAAGGCAGACCTTTTGACACCCGAATCTAAAGAGGTAAATACATTCGGAAACAGTATGAACTTGATTATGAAGGGTATATGCTTCGATATGAGGATTGGATGATGCCGGCAATCGAATAAAACAGACAGCCGGTGAGAAGAAGGAAAGGGAGTGAGATGGGAATTATACTTATGATAAGATAATGATAATATAAAAAATGGTAATTGTTTTATAAAAATGTATCAACAAGCTTGTTTTTTTTATATAGTGTTGAATTTCCGCAAAATATTTTGTAAAATAAAAACAGTTTACCTTAAAATAAATGATGAAATGCTAGGTACACTTGAAAGGAGCGGCAAAATGAAAAAAGCAATCAATCAATCTTTACTGACCTTCATTTTAAATGGGGTATCTATTTGCGCATTAATATTTATGGTGCTATCCCTGCTGAGTTACAGCTATGCAAATAAGGAGCTGCAGCAGGCTAGTGAAGACCGGTTTGAACTGACTTATAATGCAAACCGGTTTATGAACGGTTCTGCCTATTTGACAAATGAGGTGCGCGCTTTTGCTGCCACAGGTGATCAAGAGCATTATGACAACTATTGGAATGAAGTCAACAATTTAAAGAACCGGGATATCGGTGTAGCGGCGATGCAGGAAATCGGCATTACACCGGAAGAGCAGACGATGATTGACGATATGTCTTCGCTTTCCAACGAACTGGTGCCCTTGGAAGATGAAGCGATGAAAAATGTGCAGGCAGGAAAAAGGGAAGAGGCAATTGATTATGTGTATGGAACGGATTATAAGACATCCATTGAAAAAATAAATTCTTTAAAAGAGCAGTTTTTGACAAGGTTGGATGCAAGGGCAAAGGAAGAAGTGGATACTTTGTCAAGGAGGACAGAGATTATCAGCACCGCAATATTTATTGCGGTTCTTGTTGTAGGCATTATGCAGCTTTGCAGTATGATATTTATTAGAAAAAGAGTTCTTCACCCGGTGATTACGGTGAAAAAGCAGATGGGAGAGATTTCACAGGGGAACCTTTCCGCGGAGTTCGCGTTACAGTCCGACACTTCTGAGATTGGGATGCTTGTAGAATCAATCCATGAGACAAAGAGGGAGTTAAAAAAATATATCCATGATATTGACTCAAAGTTAAACCAGATGGCGAATGGGAAGATGGATTTGGAAATCGGCAATGATTACCGTGGCGAATTTCTTCCTATTCAAAAAGCCATGCATCAAATCGTAGATTCATTGAACAATGCCCTTTCAAGGATTAACGATACGGCAGGTCAGGTGTCGGAGGAATCCAAAAGGATGGCATCCGATGCGGAAGTGCTTTCCAGCGGAGCCGTAGAACAGGCGTCTGCCGTAGAAGAATTGTCTGCGAGCATTCAGGAACTGGCCGGTCAGGTAGACCGCACTTCTGCGGATGCGGATAATGCAAGAAAGAGTTCTACCGATGCGGCGAACCAGTTGGAAATCTGCAATCAAAAGATGGGGGATTTGACAAAGGCTATGGATGAAATTTCCAATGCTTCCCAACAGATTGGAGGGATTATAAAGACGATAGAAGACATTTCTTTCCAGACAACCCTTTTGGCATTGAATGCAGCGGTAGAGGCGGCGCGTGCCGGGGAAGCGGGGAAAGGCTTTGCAGTCGTTGCAGAAGAAGTGAAAAGCCTGGCTAACAAGAGTTCGGATTCAGCCCAGAATATTACGGAGTTGATTGAAAATTCCATTATGCTGATACAGCAAGGCTCTTCTTTATCGAAAGATACTACGGAAGCTCTTGCGGTAGGGGTTATGGGCGCACGGAAATCAACGGATTTGATGGAGAGGATTGCGGATTCTGCGTTGCAGCAATCCCAGTCGCTGCAGCAGTTGACGCTTGGTATGGAACAGATATCGGGGGTCGTTCAGACAAATGCCTCTACGGCGGAAAAATCGGCTATGTCGGCGAAAGAACTTTACAGTCAGGCAGAGGAACTGAAGGTTTCTATCCAGCAGTTTAAGCTTCACCGGGTATAAGCCAACTATTTTCTATAAGCGGCAGGAATCTGCTTTGTAAGATGGCAGGCATTTTTATTTGATAGATTGCTTGGATGAAATAGGCAACAGGGAAGGGAACGGAACTGTTGCCATAAAATTTATTCGGTATTAGGAAAGGACTAGTTTAGAAAATGACAAGGGAAGAATTTCAAGGGCTGTTAAAGGGATATCCAATCTATCTTGACGGGGCTACCGGTTCCAATCTTTTAAAAAGAGGGATGCCGGCCGGCGTCTGTCCGGAAGAATGGATTTTGGAACATAAAGAAGTAATGGTTCAATTGCAAAAGGAATTTGTTGAAGCCGGAAGCAATATCATTTATGCCCCTACTTTTTCCGCAAATTCCGTTAAGCTGAAAGAATATGGGCTGGCGGATGAAATTGGACGGATGAACCGGGATTTGGTTGCTGTTTCCAGAGAAGCTTCCGGGGGAAGATGCCTGGTTGCCGGTGACCTGACGATGACGGGCGAACAATTGGCCCCAATCGGTACTATGGATTTTGACGAATTGGTTGATATTTATAAAGAACAGATAGGGTATCTATTACAGGCAGGGGTAGATTTGCTTGTAGTAGAGACGATGATGAGCCTTCAGGAAAGCCGTGCGGCACTGATAGCGGCAAAAGAAAGCTGTGATTTGCCGGTGATGGTAACGATGACTTTTGAATCGGATGGACGCACCCTTTACGGAACCGATGCAAAGACGGCAGCGATTGTACTGGAAAGCCTCGGAGCAAGCGCCATAGGGGCAAATTGTTCCACCGGGCCGGACAAAATGGTGGAAATTATACGTACGATGGCGGAAGTGACATCCGTTCCCATTATTGCCAAGCCGAATGCCGGTCTTCCTTCTTTGGATGCGGATGGGAATACGGTATATGATATGGAAAGTGATGATTTTGCGGAAGGTATGGCAAAACTGGTGGAGGCAGGAGCTTCCATTTTGGGTGGCTGCTGTGGAACAACACCGGAATTTATCGGCAAATTGCATCAAAGGACACAAGGGCTAAAGACGATTCAAAGGGAAAAGCCCTGGAAAAGGTACTTAACTTCGGAAAGAAAAACGGTGGAATTTGGGCTGGATGACAATTTTATTATGGTAGGGGAGCGCATTAACCCCACCGGAAAAAAGAAACTTCAGGCAACGCTGCGGGAAGGGGATTTGGATATGGTTCTGCAGTTTGCGAAGGAGCAGGAAGCCTGCGGAGCCGGAATTTTGGATATTAATGTGGGTATGAGCGGCATTGATGAAAAGCAGATGATGCTGGCGGTTTTGGAAGAGGTGGCCGGAGTTACTTCACTGCCCCTCGCCATAGATTCCAGCCATGTGGATGTGCTGGAGGCTGCGCTTCGGAGATATCCGGGGAGGGCATTGATTAATTCCATATCATACGAAAAGGCAAAATTGGAAAGCCTGCTTCCCTTGGCGAAAAAATATGGTGCAATGTTTATTTTGCTGCCCTTGTCCGATAAAGGGCTTCCAAAAGACCTGGATGAAAGAAAAGAGATTATCCATAAGATAGCGGATAAGGCGCAGGAACTTGGGATGGATAAAAGGGATGTGGTGGTAGACGGCCTGGTGGCAACGGTAGGGGCGAATAAAGAAGCGGCTAAGGAAACTTTAGAAACCATCCGCTATTGCAAGGAAATGGGATATGCCACTATCTGCGGGCTGTCCAATATATCTTTTGGGCTGCCGGAAAGGGGCTATGTCAATTCCGTATTTTTGACAATGGCAATCAAAGAAGGATTGACGATGGCAATTGCCAACCCTTCGCAGGAATTATTGGTAAGCAGCGCTTTTGCTGCAGATTTGCTGCTTGCCAAACCGGAGTCCGATATCCGCTATATCGGGAAGATGAACGACAGGGGAGACAAGGCGCAGACCCAGGATGCTGTCTTGCCGGAAAAGGAAAAAACATCCCCCAAAGAGGAGGCCGCTTATAAGGTAAAGGAAGATGTTTTGAAGGGGAACCGGAAAAAAATTCTGGAAGATACCAAGAAGGCATTGGAATGGGGCATACAGCCAGTGGAGATATTGGACGATTGCCTTCTTCCGGCTATCAACGAAGTGGGCGATTTTTTTGATAAAGGGAAATACTTCCTTCCGCAGCTTATCGCCGGGGCAGAGGCAATGAAAACGGCCATCGAATATTTGGAACCGCTTTTGGAGCAGACCAGCGGGAAAAAGGAGATGCCGGTTGTGGTTATCGCTACGGTAGAAGGGGACATCCATGATATCGGAAAAAACTTAGTGGCTTTGATGCTTAAGAATTACGGCTTTAAAGTGATTGATTTGGGGAAGGATGTTCCCAAGGAACAAATTATAGAGGCGGCCAAGGAACACCATGCCAGCGTAATTGCCCTTTCCGCCCTAATGACAACGACGATGCAGGAAATGAAGGAAGTCATCGCTTATGCCAGAGAACAGAAGGTGGAGGCAAAGATAATTATCGGGGGTGCGGTGATTACGCAGGATTATGCGGATGAAATCGGTGCGGACGGCTATTCTAAAGATGCGGCGGATGCGGTCAAGCTGACAAGGCGGATTTTGCAGATTGCGGATTAAAAGAGGCCGGCATCGTTGGCGGATTTATGATTACATGGATTTTAGAAAGAACATATTTCGGAAAGACGAGGAGAAATTTATGAATGGTGCAGATGCAATCATAAAATGTTTGGAAAAAGAAGGGGTGGAAATTGTTTTCGGATATCCGGGAGTGGCAATCTGTCCTTTTTATAACAGTATTTTGGATTCGGACATACGGACAGTGCTGATACGTACGGAACAAAACGCAGCCCATGCGGCCAGCGGGTTTACCCGCGTTTCCGGGAAACCTGGCGTATGTGCGGTGACTTCCGGTCCGGGGGCGACCAATGTAATTACAGGTATTGCCACTGCTTTTGCGGATAGCATTCCTCTTATATGTATTACCGGCCAGGTAAACAGCGAATTGATAGGAAGCGATGTTTTTCAGGAAGCGGATATTACCGGTGCGGTGGAATCTTTTGTAAAGTATAGCTATTTAGTAAAGGACGTCAATGATATCCCAAGGGTATTCAAGGAGGCGTTCCACATTGCCAATACAGGACGGAAAGGACCGGTTCTGATTGACGTTCCCATTGACATACAGAATGCGCAGATAGCGAAGTTCCATTATCCGGAAGAAATCAGTATGCGGACTTATAAGCCTACCGTAAAGGGAAATATGGTTCAGATAAAAAAAGTCATTAAGGAATTGGAAAGGGCAAAGCGCCCGATTATATGCGCGGGCGGCGGCGTGCTTTTGAGCGATGCAGAAGGGGCATTGCGGGAATTTTCAGAAAAATATAAAATACCTGTGGTTTCTACTATGATGGGGATTGGCGCTATGCCGACAAGGCATCCGATGTATTATGGAATGGTAGGGAATAATGGGAAACCTTGTGCAAACCGTGCCATGAATGAATCGGATTTGCTGATTATGGTGGGGGCAAGGGTAGCGGACAGGGCAGTCAGCCAGCCGGACTTGATTACAAACAATAAAGTTTTGGTACATATGGATGTAGACCCGGCAGAAATAGGCAAAAATGTGGGACCTCATATCCCTTTGGTAGGCGATGTGAAACATATTTTTGAAGATCTGATGAACCAAGAAATTGTTTGCGGCCGGACAAGCTGCAATTATGAGGAATGGATACATACACTGGATGGCTATAAAGAAAAGATGGCGGTAATAAGGAAACCCAACAAGGATTATGTAGATCCGGCCCGGTTTATTACCATGCTTTCGGATAAAATGGAAGAAGACGGCATTTATGTGGCGGATGTGGGGCAGAATCAGATATGGTCCTGCGGATATCATATTGTGAGGAAGGGGCGCTTTTTAACTTCCGGCGGCATGGGAACTATGGGGTATTCCATTCCGGCGGCAATGGGGGCGAAATTGGCACAGCCCCAAAAACAGGTGGTGGCTGTATGCGGCGATGGCTCTTTCCAGATGTCCATGATGGAACTGGCGACAATGCGCCAGCATGATGTTCCGGTAAAAATCATTGTCCTGAAGAACAACTATCTCGGTATGGTCAGGGAATTTCAGCATTATACCTATAAAGACAATTATTCGGTGGTGGAATTGTCAGGCAGCCCGGATTTGGAAAAGCTTACGTCTGCTTACGGCATGGATTTCCTCCGTCTGGAAACGATGGAGAAAGCGGATGAAACAATTGATGCCTTTTTAAAAGAGGACAAATCCGTGCTTTTGGAGTGTATCATCGACCCTATGGATTTGGTAAGATAGGAGGACAAGAGAATGAAAAGAATATATTCTGTTTTGGTAGAAAACCGTTCCGGCGTTCTTTGTAAAGTAGCAGGGCTTTTTTCCAGGAGATGTTTTAACATCGATTCCCTTGCAGTGGGAGAAACGGATGATCCGGCAGTCTCCTGTATGACTATCGTGAGCAGCGGGGATGAGAGGACGATTGAGCAGATTGAGAAACAGTTGAATAAAAAGCTGGATGTTATTAAAGTGAAAACGTTTGATGAAAATAAGAGCATCAGCAGGGAACTGATGTTGATTAAAGTAAAATATAACAGGAACAACCGCAGGGATATCATGGAGAACTGTGACATTATGAAAGCGCAGATTGTGGATATGTCTAAAAATATGATGATTATCCAGATTTGTGATGTACCGGAGAGGATACAGCTTTTTATTAAGATGTTACAGACCATCAGCATTGTGGAAGTGGCAAGGACGGGCACTCTGGCGCTGCCCAAGTGTATTGACTTTTGAGATAGCAATTGATAAAATAAATGTCGGATGTTGAAACGGCAGACGGAGGAATCATATGCAAAAAAAAGTATTTCAGCTTTTAGTGGATAACACCTCGGGCGTATTGAGCAGGATATCGGGACTGTTTTCAAGAAGAGGTTATAATATTGAAAGCATTACGGCGGGTGTGACCGCGGATGCAAGATATACAAGGATTACGATTGTGGCATCCGGGGATGATGAAATTTTAGATCAGATTGAAAAACAGGTGGCCAAGCTGGTAGACGTAAGGGATATCAAAGTCCTCGCGCCGGAAGACAGCGTATATAGGGAATTGGTGCTGATTAAGATAAAAGCGGCGGCAAAAGAGAGGCAGGCTGTCATTTCAGTGGCGGATATTTTCCGTGCAAAGATTATTGACGTGGCACCGGAAAGCCTTATTGTGGAATTGACCGGAACCCAGTCCAAGATAGAAGCTTTTATCAGCTTGCTGGAAGGCTATGAAATATTGGAACTGGCAAGGACAGGCATTACCGGGCTCGGCAGGGGAATCGACAATGTGACTTACCTGGAAGATTTGGAAGACTAAAAAGGAACCCGTTAGCTCTTAGGGGAAACCTTTTAGAAGGAGGAACCTTTCAGTTATAAAGACAAACAGAAAAAGATAAGAATATGGAGGAAAAAGAAATGGCAAATATCTATTATCAGGAAGACTGCAACCTTTCTATGCTGGACGGAAAAACGATTGCCGTTATCGGTTACGGCAGCCAGGGGCATGCGCATGCACTTAACGCAAAAGAATCGGGATGCAATGTAATCATCGGCCTGTATGAAGGTTCCAAATCCTGGGCAAAGGCGCAGGCGCAGGGGTTTGAAGTATATACGGCAGCGGAAGCGGCAAAGAAGGCTGACATCATTATGATATTGATTAACGATGAATTGCAGGCGAAGATGTACAAAGAGTCCATCGAGCCAAATTTAGAGCCGGGCAATATGCTTATGTTTGCACATGGTTTTAATATCCATTTCGGACAGATTGTTCCTCCTAAGGATGTGGACGTGACAATGATTGCACCGAAAGGGCCTGGACATACCGTACGGAGCGAATATCAGGCAGGCAAAGGGGTTCCCTGTCTGGTGGCTATCCATCAGGATGCCACAGGAAAAGCCCTCGATATGGCTTTAGCATATGCTTTGGCAATTGGTGGGGCGAGAGCAGGTGTTTTGGAAACGACATTCCGGACAGAAACGGAAACCGATTTATTTGGCGAACAGGCAGTCCTTTGCGGCGGTGTATGTGCCCTGATGCAGGCAGGCTTTGAAACTTTGGTAGAGGCGGGCTATGATGCAAGGAACGCGTATTTTGAATGTATCCATGAAATGAAATTAATCGTAGACCTGATTTACCAGTCCGGGTTTGAGGGGATGAGATATTCCATTTCCAATACGGCAGAATACGGCGATTATATTACGGGTCCTAAGATTATCACGGATGAGACAAAGAAAGCGATGAAGAAAATCCTTTCCGATATTCAGGATGGCAGCTTTGCAAAAGATTTCCTCCTTGACATGTCTCCAGCAGGCGGACAAGCCCACTTTAAAGCCATGAGGAAACTGGCAGCCGAACATCCTTCCGAAACAATCGGCAAAGACATTCGCAAACTTTATAGCTGGAATAACGAAAACGACAAGTTGATTAATAATTAATCTTAGTTAACTTTATAACGGAACAACATCCGGCAGTTGTATATTATGTTCCTGTTTTACAGTATAGGAAAATTTGCATTTTGTTAAGAATTTGCTAAAAAAAATTTTTCAAACGACGTAAAACAGTATAAATGCGGCAACTGCCGGACTTCTATTTTCTCCCATTTCAGGTTCCCCTCGTATTTTTTTTCATTGACTTTTTTTCCTATGCAAGATAATATATAAATGGTGGCCTTACTAATCAGTCTTACATATTTGGAAAAAATGGCTGAATTACACAAGCAAGGTAAAAAAGGAGTGAAATTCGTGTTTATCAGGACAAAAAAATTTTTGTGGGTAAGTTTTACCTGTTTGATTATTTTATGTATTGCAGTATTTATTTGGATATCTGTTTCCATGACTAAGAAAAGCGAAGAAGCAATCAGCGACATTGGTATGATTTATATGGAAGAGATGAGCAAGCAGATACAGCAGAAATTTAAATCAATTACGGAACTGCGTGTAGCTCAGGTAGAAGGGATTGCGATGCGTACCCCTCAGTTGGAAGAAGGCTACAGCGAGGAATTGATAGAGGAACTGGCGCTTGGGGCAAAGGTGCGTAATTTTACATATCTGGGACTGTATGCGGAAGATGGCGAATGCGAGGTAATTTATGGTCATCCGGTGGAAATTATCTATGAGGATGAGTTTAAGGATATGTTGAGCAATCATTCCATGAATATAACCAGCGGGCAGGACCGGAATGGGGAGAGAGTGCTTCTTTTGGCAGTGGATGCGGAATATGATATGAAATCGGGAAAGAAAAGCAGCTGTCTCGTAGCGGGTGTCGAAATGGAAACCTTGAATGAAGAGATGGATCTGGAGGGGAACGATTCTTTAGTATATTCCCATATTGTCCGCAAGGATGGCAGCTATGTAATACGAAACGGAGAGAACTTCCGCGATAATTATTTTAATCGTATGGAAGACATTATTAAGGAATATAATGGAAAAGAAGCCAGCGAATATATACAGGAAATGAAAGATGCAATGGTGGTAAATGAAGATTATTCCGCCCTTATCCTGGCAGATAAAACGCACAGGCATATTTATTGCGCTTCACTAATGGGAAGTGACTGGTATTTGATTAGCGTTATGCCTTATGGGATGTTGGATGACGCCATTAACGGGCTGGGTAAGGAACGGGTAAATACAATGCTTGCCGGCTGCGGATTTATATTGGCAGTAGTAGTTGTTATCTTTATCCTGTACTATATTGTGTCCCAGCAGCAGATGCGCCTGTTGGATGAAGCGAAAGAAGAGGCGATTCGTGCAAGCAGGGCAAAGAGCGAGTTCCTTTCTAACATGAGCCATGATATCCGTACGCCGATGAACGGGATTGTAGGCATGACAGCAATTGCCATGACGAATATAAATGACATTGGAAGGGTAAAGGATTGCCTGAAAAAAATTACCTTATCCAGCAAACATCTGCTTGGGCTGATTAATGATGTATTGGATATGTCAAAAATTGAAAACGGGAAATTGTCCATTAACATGGAACTGATTTCATTGCGGGATGCGATGGGGGGCATTGTTAATATTGTGCAGCCTCAGATTAAATCGAAACGCCAGCATTTTGATATTTTTATCCAAAATATTTTTGTGGAAGATGTATACTGCGATAGCGTAAGACTGAATCAGATTTTAATTAATCTGTTGTCCAATGCCATGAAGTTTACACCGGAAGAGGGCCGGATTAATGTGTATTTAACGCAGGAGGAATTGCCGGAAGAGACGGGGCGTGTCCGTTGCCACTTCCGGGTAAAAGATAATGGAATTGGGATGACGGATGAGTTTCAGAAAAAGATTTTTGAATCATTTTCCAGGGAAGACTCGATGCGGGTACAGAAGACGGAAGGAACCGGTCTTGGTATGGCGATAACGAAGTACATCGTGGAAGCGATGGGCGGTACGATAGAGCTAAAAAGCGAGCAGGGAAAGGGAAGCGAGTTCCATATTGCACTGGATTTGGAAAAGGCGACAGTGCTGGAAGAAGATATGATATTGCCGGCATGGAATATGCTTGTAGTGGATAATAACGAAGACCTTTGCCGCAGTGCGGTTTCTGTGTTGAAGGAAATTGGTGTTGACGCGGAGTGGGCGTTAGACGGACGGACAGCGTTGAAAATGGTGGAAAATCGCCACAGGGAGCATCAGGATTATGAGATTGTCCTGTTGGATTGGAAAATGTCGGGCATGGATGGCGTGGAAGTGACAAGGGAAATCAGAAAACTCCTTGGGGATGAGGTTCCTATCCTGATTATTTCCGCTTATGACTGGAGTGATATTGAGGAGGAGGCGCGGGCGGCGGGCGCTCATGGGTTTATTTCTAAACCGTTGTTTAAGTCGAACCTTTATCTTGGTCTGAGCCATTACATAAACGGTGTGCAGGAAGAAACAGAAGAGAGTATAGAACCGCTACATGATTTTAGCGGTAAACGGATATTGTTGGCGGAAGACAATGACTTGAACTGGGAAATTGCCAATGAGATTCTTTCCAGCGCCGGGTTTGAACTGGAATGGGCAGAAAACGGGCAAATCTGTGTAGAGAAGTTTGAACAGTCTGCTGTCGGTACTTATGATGTGGTTCTGATGGATATCCGTATGCCGATTTTGGATGGTTATGGGGCAGCAAGGGCTATCCGGGCTTTGGACCGTCCGGATGCGAATCTGCCGATTATTGCCATGACAGCCGATGCTTTTTCAGAGGATGTCCAGCGTTGCCTGGAAAGCGGTATGAATGCCCATATTGCGAAACCTATTGATATCAATAATTTAATTCAGCATTTGCAGGAATATCTAAAAGATTAATACTGGTTTTAAATAAATAGGGGCCGGTCCTTTGAGAAAGGGGCCGGCTTTCTTAAAAAATTGACCAAGTTAGGGGGCTTTTAGGTGCTTAAAAGAGGAAGAAAATATATAGCTATATTCATTGCAGCGCTTGTGCTGCTGTTAGGTATATATAGTGCCGGATTTATTGAAAACAGGATTGTCGAGGAAAGCGTCAGCCATTTGGAGGAGATTTACAGCCAGATTAATGCTTCTTTTTCCGTATTGGTTTTCAACAACTGGAACATGTTGGATGACTGGAAATACCATATTGGCCATGCTGTAGATGAGTCGGAAGAAAAGCTGCATGAATTTTTGCAAAACGGGAAGGAAAACTGGAATTTTACGGATTTTTATTTTTTGGACGCAGAAGGGAATTACCGTTCTTTTCTGGGGCAGGAAGGCATTATAGATTTAGGTTCCCAGCTTGAAGCGGTGACAGTGGAGCGGAGGAAAATCGTTGTAGAAGGGCATCTTGCCGACGGTTCGGCATTGACTATTTTTGCTGTTCCGGTGGAAAAAGGATTTTACCGTGGATTGGAATATTCTGCAATTGCCGTTGGATATAACAGTAATGATTTAAAAGAGACGCTGAATATTGAAGCTTTTCACGAGCAGTCGGAATATTACGTAGTCTGTCCGGACGGAAGAATATTATTTGCTACAAAGAATGAGGAAATACAGGGCGGTAATCTTTTGAAAGATTTAAAAAACAATGCGAGGATGATAGATTACAGCGTGGAACAGGTCATTTCCGATTTTGCGGGAAGAAAAGACGGGGTCGTGCGTTTTGAAGCTATGGGGGATATTTATTATATGGTTTATCATACCATAGGCTTCCAGGAGTGGATGACTGTAGGGATTGTGCCGGAATTAATCGTAAATGCCAGCATGAATCATGTAAGGACGGCAACGGTAGTAGTATTCACATTTTTCTTCTTGATTGTATGCACTTTAGAGCTAATGTATTTGATGTCCAGAAGGAAAAAAGCAATACGGGAAAAGGATTTGGAAATTAGGTTCCGGGAAAAATTGTTTGGTGTGTTGACCAATAATGTAGATGATATTTTTGTAATGTTTTCTTCGGATGGTTTAAAAGTGGATTATGTCAGCCCAAACGTGGAAGCCCTTTTAGGGGTAACGAGTGAAGCGGTGAAAAAGGACATAAATGCTTTGAATATGTCGATTGTCAATAAAGAACATATTCTGACCAAGGAAATTCTGCTGCAGGTGGACATAGGGGATAACTGGCAGGAAGAGGGGGAATTTATCCAACAGCAGACCGGGGAACAGCGATGGTACCAGCAGACAGTCCACCATGTATCAATTGAAGAAAAAGACCGGTTCATTTTAGAGCTTTCTGACAGGACAAAGGAACGGCAGATAAACCAGAAATTACAGCAGGCTTTGGATATTGCCCAAGGGGCAAATGAGGCAAAAAGCAATTTCCTTGCCAATATGTCTCACGATATGAGGACGCCGATGAATGCAATTATCGGCTATACCACATTGCTGGAAAAGGATGCGGAACAGCCAAATAAGGTAAAAGAGTATACGCAGAAAATCATGGCATCCAGTTACCATCTTCTTGGGCTGATTAATGATGTGCTGGATATGGGTAAAATAGAAAGCGGAAGGACGGCATTGAAACTGTCGGAATTTAATCTTGCTATTTTATTGGAAGAAATAAACACGGTTATGCTTCCGCAGGCGAGAGCGAAAAACCAGAAATTTTCTATCCGGACTTATGGCTTATATCAGGAATTGTTTGTCGGGGATAGGGTGCGTATCCAGCAAATTTTAATGAACCTTGTATCCAATGCAGTAAAATATACGCCGGAAGGCGGGGAGATTGAATTACATATTTATAATAGGAACCAGACTTCCCATAACTATGCACGGCTGCGGTTTGAAGTGAAGGATACGGGGATTGGCATGAGCAGCGAGTTCAAGGATATGATTTTTGAGCCTTTTACGAGAGAAGCCAATACTACCTTGAGCGGCATTCAGGGAACAGGGCTGGGGATGGCAATTGCCAAGAACCTTGTGGATTTGATGGGCGGTACGATTTTTGTAGAAAGCAGCCAAGGGGTAGGAAGCACTTTTACGGTTGATTTGGAACTGCGTATTTCCAAACAGATGGAGGGCGGTGACTTTTGGAAGAAACATGGCATATATAGTATGCTGGTGGTAGACGGCGATGAAGATGTATGCGTCAACATCCAGAACCTTATGGTCGGTACCAGCGTTTATGTGCAATATGCCTTGGATGGATATACGGCGCTGAAAATGATTGAAAAGAAAATGCTGCAAAATAGTGATTATAGTTTGATTTTGCTGGCATGGAAACTGCCGAAGATGGACGGTATAGAGACAGCAAAACGTATCCGTGGGCAAGTGGGGAACCAGATACCGATTTTGGTTTTAACGGAATATGATTGGAGCGAGGTGGAAGAGGATGCAAAGCAGGCGGGAATCAATGCCTTTTTGCAGAAGCCGTTCTTTATTTCAAACTTCCGGCAAGTGGTGGAACAGCTCCGCAGCGGGGAAGAATACGAGGAAGAGGATAAGGGCAAGCATAAGGAAAGAAAAAAATCCATATCCCAGTTGAACTTCCTTATAGCAGAGGACAATCAAATTAATGCGGAAATCATCACGGAGCTGCTCGGGATGGAAGGGGCAAAATGTGATTTGGCGCAAAACGGACAAATCGCATTGGAGATGTTTGAAAACTCCAAACCCGGTTACTATGATATTATCCTTATGGATATCCAGATGCCGGTTATGGACGGATACCATGCGGCAAGGGAAATCCGGGCATGTGCGCATCCTGATGCAAAAACCATTCCGATTGCGGCGATGACGGCGAACGCATTTGCCGAAGATGTGCAGAAATCACTTTCTGCTGGGATGAATATCCACATATCCAAACCGGTTAATATGGATGTTTTAAAATCTGCGGTATTGAAGCTAGTGTAAATTATCAAAAGAAAAAGCAGGCAGGATAAAACTTGTTAAAGAAAGGAGATTTATGCGCAATAAAGTTCTAGTTGTAGATGATATGGAGTTAAACCGGGAACTATTGGCAGAGATTTTGAAAGACGAGTATGACATCGCGATGGCGGAGAACGGCATACAGGCATTGGAATATCTGGAAAGGGAAAATCAGGGGATTGCAGTTATTTTAATGGACTTGATTATGCCGGAAATGGATGGGTTTGAAGTCCTGAAAATTATGAAGGAAAAGCTATGGATTGAGAAAATCCCCGTTCTCGTTATCAGTGGGGAATCTTCCATTAAGGTGGAACAGGAGTGCTTTGAATATGGGGTTTCCGATTTTATCCACAAGCCTTTTGACAATGTGCTTGTAAAAAAGAGGGTAGAAAATGTTGTAAACCTTTTCCAATATCAAAGAGGGCTGGAACATAAAGTGGCGCAGCAGACAGAGACTTTGCGCGAGCAGAACCAAATGCTGCAGCTTCAGGCAGAACGTTTAAGGCAAAGCAACGATAATATTATCGATATCCTTGGTACCGTAGTAGAATACAGGAGTGTGGAAAGCGGAGAACATGTAAAGAGGGTAAAAGGATATACGAGAATTGTAGCGGAAGAACTTTGTAAGGAATTTCCGGAGTATGGGCTGACAAAGGAAAAAATAGACGTGATTGTTTCCGCCAGTGCCTTGCATGACTTGGGGAAGATTGCCATACCGGACAGCATCCTTATGAAGCCCGGGAAATTTACGCCGGAAGAATTTAATTGCATGAAAGCCCATACTGTTCGTGGCTGTGAGATTGTGAGCAATATCCGCGGGGTATGGGATGAAGAATATGCAAAAGTCGGTTATGATATATGCAGGTACCACCATGAAAGGTTTGACGGGAGAGGGTATCCGGATGGGTTGAAAGGGGATGAAATACCGATTTCTGCCCAGATTGTTTCCATTGCGGACGTTTATGATGCTTTGGTAAATGAAAGAGTATATAAGGATGCCTTTAAGAAAGAAAAGGCATTCCATATGATTATGAATGGAGAATGCGGTACGTTTTCACCGAAGATTTTGGAGTGTTTCAAAAATACAAGGGAACAATTTGAGACGCTGGCAGAGCGGAGGGCAGAGAACGGAAACTGTGTGGAATAGGAATGGAGGAATGAAATATGGGAATGACGATGACCCAGAAAATATTAGCGGCACATGCCGGTTTGGAAAAAGTGGAAAAAGGGCAGTTGATTGAAGCGGACTTGGATTTGGTATTGGGAAATGACATTACCAGCCCGGTAGCTATTAAAGAGATGGAAAAAATGAAGGTGGATGGCGTATTCGATAAAGATAAAATTGCTTTGGTGCCGGATCACTTTGTGCCGAATAAAGATATCAAATCGGCGGAACATTGCAAATGCGTCAGAGAATTTGCTTATCGCAATGAAATCACCAATTATTTTGAGGTAGGGGAAATGGGGATTGAACATGCCCTGTTGCCGGAAAAAGGGCTTACGGTAGCAGGTGATGTGATTATCGGCGCGGATTCCCATACTTGCACTTATGGAGCGCTGGGGGCTTTTTCCACGGGAGTGGGAAGCACGGATATGGCGGCAGGCATGGCAACGGGCAAGGCTTGGTTCAAGGTACCCGGTGCAATTAAGTTTAACCTTATCGGCAAACCATCCGAATGGGTAAGCGGGAAAGACATTATTCTACATATTATCGGAATGATTGGTGTGGACGGTGCATTGTACAAATCGATGGAATTTGTAGGGGAAGGGATTGCAAACCTGACTATGGATGACCGATTTACCATAGCGAACATGGCGATAGAAGCCGGCGGAAAGAACGGGATTTTCCCGGTAGACGAGACGGCAATCGCTTATATGAAGGAACATTCCAAAAAAAATTATACGGTTTATGAAGCGGATGAAGATGCGGTTTATGATGAGGAGTATACCATTGATTTAAATTCACTCCGGCCTACGGTGGCATTTCCCCATCTTCCTGAAAATACGAAGACAGTAGATGAAATAACAGAGGATATTGAAATCCAGCAAGTTGTGATTGGCTCTTGTACCAACGGCAGGCTGGATGATTTGAGGATTGCTGCGAAAGTGCTTGCAGGACGGCATGTGGCAAAAGGGATGCGCTGTATTGTTATCCCCGCTACGCAGGCAATTTATTTGCAGGCTATGGAGGAAGGACTTTTGAAAACGTTTATCGAAGCAGGGGCGGTAGTAAGCACTCCTACCTGCGGGCCTTGCCTTGGTGGGTATATGGGCATCCTTGCAGAAGGGGAACGATGTGTATCGACGACAAACCGTAATTTTGTAGGGCGTATGGGTCATGTGAAATCGGAAATTTATCTGGCAAGCCCGGCAGTAGCGGCAGCCAGTGCTGTAACCGGAAAGATTACCTGTCCATGCAGGCTGTAACAATAGAAAGAAAAAATTTTTGGAGGAATATATGAAATCAGCAAAGGGAATCGTATTTAAATATGGAGATAATGTGGATACGGATGTAATTATTCCGGCAAGATACTTGAACACTTCCGACCCGGAGGAATTGGCTGCCCATTGTATGGAAGACATTGATAATGAATTTGTAAATCAGGTGAAAAAAGGCGATATTATAGTGGCAGATAAAAATTTTGGCTGCGGTTCTTCAAGAGAACATGCCCCGATTGCAATTAAAGCAGCGGGGGTAAGCTGTGTGATTGCAGAGACTTTTGCAAGGATTTTCTACCGGAATGCAATTAATATCGGCCTTCCTATTGTAGAGTGCCCGGAAGCATCCAGAGGCATTGAAGCAGGGGATGAAGTAGAGGTGGATTTTGAAAGCGGTGTCATTAAAAACCTGACAAAGGGAACCAGCTTTCAAGGGCAGGCATTTCCGGAGTTTATGCAACGCATCATTGTGGCAGAAGGATTGGTAAATTATATTAACGGGAAGTAGATGCATGCGGCAAAACAGAGCATAACGTCTGGGCGGTATCCATAAATTTGTAAGCCGGATTGGCTTTGTGCAGCAAAACCGTGCAGAAATGGAGTAGAAGATGAACATAGATGATTTTTTCAGGCAGTTGGATGAATATTTCCGGAAGAATGAACTGGACAAAGTGGAACCTTTCCTGGTTGGGTCTTTGGAACAGGCGAAGGAAACGGAAGATTATGCTGCTTATATTGCGGTAGGGAATGAAATGATAGGCTTTTACCGGAGTGTGTCCATGTTCCGTAAAGCATTTGATATTGCAGAGGACGTCCTTTTACTGATGGAAGAATTACAGTTGGAGACAAGCGAGCATTTTGCCACTACTTTGTTAAATACGGCAACGGCATACCGGGCGGCCGGTGAAATGCAGCAGGCGTATAAATACTATCAGCAGGCGCTGCAAATTTATAAAGGTTTACTGCCAAAGGGGGATTACCGCTTTGCGGGTCTGTACAACAATATGAGTATCCTCCTGGAGCAGATGGGGAAGAACGAAGAGGCGGTAAAACTGTTGAAGGAAGCGCTTGCTATTGTGGAAAAACTGGAAGATAGCAGGGCGGAACAGGCTACCACATTGACGAACCTGGCGCTATTGTATTTTAAGTTGGATAAGGCCAAAAAAGCGGCTGCAGCTTTGAACGAAGCGTTGCGTATTTTTGAAGAAGAGGGAAATGCAGAGGAGACAGATGCCCATTACAGCGCGGCTTTGGCCGGGGTTGGGGAGGTTTATTACCGTATGGGGGATTATGCAAATTCCTTAGCCTCTTATGAAAAAGCGTTGATAGAAGTAGAGAAACATTTTGGAAAGAACCAAAGTTATGGGGTACTGTGTGAAAATTGCGCGGCAGTATGCAGCAGTTTAAAAGAGGAAGAAAAGGCGGAAGCATACAGAAAGCAGGCACAGGAAATTTACCGGAAAATAAACAACGAAAAATAAAAGATGGTAAATAAACGATGAAAAATAAACAACGTCAAATAAACGACGGAAAGTAAACAACAGCAAATAAGCAACGAAAATTAGACAACAAAAAATCGAAGACCCCGCTGCAAGCAACGGGGTATCAAACTTGCAGTGCTGCAGAGCAGCGGGGTATTTGACCTTCGCGGCAGTCGTCAAATGTCTGCAAGCAGCCACTTGGCTCGTTGTTCGCGGGAATAAGCAACGGTAAAAAAGATAAATCAACGATGATGAATAAACGGCGGTAAATAGAGGATATTGGGGAAAAGAAGCGGGAAAAAGCAGAAAGAAGCAAAAAAGCAGAGGAGGATGCCTGTTATGAAAGGGCTGGAATTATCCGAAAAATATTATAATGCCTTTGGAAAAGAGATGATAGAAAAAAATTTTCCGTCGCTGAAAGGACGGGTAGCCGCCGGGCTGGTGGGGCAAGGATCCGAATGTCTTGGCTTTGATGATAATATTTCCAAAGACCATGATTACGGTCCCTCCTTTTGTTTATGGCTGACCAGAGAAGATTATCAAGTGTATGGGAAAGCCTTGGCGGAGGAGTACCGGAAGCTTCCGAAAGATTTTGAAGGGGTAAAAGGGCGGCTGGAGAGTCTTCATGGAGGCGGACGGGTAGGCGTTTTATGTATCCCTGATTTTTACTATGGCCTTCTGGGAACGGAAGGGGTGCCAAAGGATAACAGAGAATGGATGAAGATTCCGGAGACAGCCCTTTGTACGGCAACAAACGGGGAAGTATTTGAGGACCCTTTAGGAGAGTTCTCGGCAATACGCGAAGGGCTGCTTTCTTATTACCCGGAAGATGTACGGATAAAGAAAATAGCGGCAAGGGCGGCATTCATGGCCCAGTCCGGACAATATAATTATGCCCGGGCAATGAAACGAAAGGAATTGGTGGCTGCTAAACTGGCTTTGGCAGAGTTTATGAGTAACACAATTTCTATGGTATATCTTTTAAATAAGAGATATATGCCTTTTTATAAATGGAGCCACAGGGGAATGAGGGAGCTTCCATTATTATCGGAAATTGGGGATATCCTGCATTTGCTGGCAGCTATGGAGGAACAGTCTGGGGCATGGGAAGGAACCAAGGAGACGGATTATTTATATACCTTGAACGGGAATGATAAATGCGTAGTCATTATTGAAGCAGTGTGTAATCTGGTTTTGCAGGAATTGGCGGCGCAGGGGTTAACGGAAGGGGAAGATAACTTTTTGGAAAGCCATACGATGGGGATGATGGATAAGATAAAGGACCCTTATATCCGTTCTCTGCAGGTTATGGAAGGCTAGGTTGATGGGTTGAAGTTAAAAAGGAATGATATCTATTTGGTTTTGGCAGTGCTGGCGGCAGCCTTTTTTCTTTTTTTCTGGCAGCGCTATGTTATGTTGGGAAATGGTATGACAGTCGTTGCGGAAAGGAATGGGGAAGTGATAGGCAGCTATCCCTTAGACCATAATCAGAGGCTTGCTTTCACCGATGATAAAGGAAAAAGGAATGTACTGGTAATCCAGGAAGGAAAAGCGTATATGGAAGAAGCAGATTGCCCGGATAAGCTTTGTGTAAAGCAAAAGGCAATTGAAAGGAACGGGGAGAGCATCATCTGCCTTCCTCATAAACTGGTGATACGGATTGCCGGAGGCGAGGAAGGGGAAGTGGATGCGGTTGCATGGATAGAGGAAGGGTGCGGGTATGAAGAGAAAAACGGCTGACATGGGGCTTTTACTCGCATTTGCCCTTATACTTTCCTACGTGGAATCACTGATTCCTTTCTATTTCGGGGTTCCGGGGGTAAAGCTTGGGTTGGCGAATCTGGCAGTGGTATTGGTCTTGTATCGGTATGGCTGGAAGGAGGCGCTGCTTTTAAATATAATGCGTGTTTTTTTGTCAGGTTTTCTGTTCGGCAACCTGTTTATGGTTATGTATAGCCTGACAGGGGCATTGAGCAGCTTTTTCTTTATGTACCTGTTAAAGAGGGTAAAGGGCTTTAGTATCATAGGGGTGAGTATGGCAGGTGGCGTGTTCCATAATGTAGGTCAGATTCTGGTGGCGTATTTTGTAACCAAAACGGCAGGAGTGGCCTTTTACCTGCCGGTGCTTCTTGTAGCCGGGTTGGTTACCGGGCTTTTGATTGGAGTATTGGCAAAAGAAGTGCTGAAACATATTGGAAAGGAGTCCGTAGACAAATGATAGCATATTTGAAAGGGGAAATCATTGATATCAGGGAAGACAATTTGATATTGGAAGTAAATAATATCGGGTACAATATCAGGATTTCGGCCGGAACGGCAGGGCTTTTGCCGGGAATCGGGGAAACGGTTAAAATTTATACATATACACATGTGAGGGAAGATGCTTTTTGGCTTTATGGTTTTCTTACAAGGGATGATTTGGAAATCTTCCGCAGACTGATTACGGTAAATGGGATTGGTCCAAAAGGAGGGCTTGCGGTTCTGTCGGTCATGTCCGCGGATGATTTGCGTTTTGCCATCCTTTCGGGAGACGCCAAAGCAATTGCGAAGGCTCCTGGGATTGGGGCAAAGACCGCAGAACGGATTATCCTCGATTTGAGGGATAAAGTTTCAATAGATGAAAGTTTTGTGGGAAGGCAGATGGACGTGCAGGGAACGTCTGGCAAAAACGGAAATATTGGCAGGGTAAGGAACGAGGCAGCGGAGGCGTTGGCGGCGCTTGGCTATTCTCCGTCCGAGGCGCTAAAAGCGGTGAAACAAGTACAAATATCCGAAGATATGGATACGGAAGATGTCCTTAAGCTTGCCCTGAAAACAATGAACCGATAAAGCGTGAAAGGCATGGAACTATGGCAAAAAGAATGATAGAAACCAGTTTTACGGAAGAGGATGTAAAAATAGAAGGTTCTTTGCGTCCGAAATGTTTAACGGATTATATTGGACAAACGAAAGTAAAAGAAAATTTGAAAATATATATAGAGGCGGCGAAACTGAGGAAAGACGCTTTGGATCATGTATTATTTTATGGACCTCCGGGGCTTGGGAAGACGACCCTTGCCGGCATTATTGCTTCTGAGATGGGGGTAAATATGAAGGTCACCAGCGGACCCGCCATTGAGAAGCCGGGGGAAATTGCAGCGATTTTAAATAATCTGCAAGAAGGGGATTTGCTGTTTGTGGATGAGATTCATAGACTGAACCGCCAGGTGGAAGAGGTTTTGTATCCGGCGATGGAGGATTACTGCATAGACATTATGATTGGGAAAGGTGCTTCTGCCCGTTCCATCCGTCTGGATTTGCCCAAATTTACTTTGGTAGGTGCAACCACAAGGGCCGGGCTGCTGACGGCGCCTTTGCGGGACCGGTTTGGGGTAATCCACAGGCTGGAATTTTATTCCGTGGATGAGTTAAAGCTGATTATCCAGCATTCCGCCCGGGTTTTAGGAGTGGAAATCGAGGAGGAAGGGGCGGTGGAGCTTGCCAGGAGAAGCAGGGGAACACCGCGTCTGGCCAATCGGATGTTAAAACGGGTGCGGGATTTTGCGCAGATTAAATATGACGGCATTATAACAAAACAGGTTGCCCAGACGGCTTTAGATTTGATGGAAGTGGACCGGATGGGGCTGGATCATATTGACCGTAATATTCTAACCACAATTATCGATAAATTCAAGGGCGGGCCGGTAGGGCTGGATACCCTTGCGGCTTCCATAGGGGAGGATGCAGGAACGCTGGAGGACGTATACGAGCCGTTTCTGCTGAAAAACGGGTTTTTAAACCGGACGCCGAAAGGAAGGGTTGCCACCGATTTAGCATATCATCATTTGGGGCTTGAAATTCCTTTTTAATATCTATATAATAGATGTGATATAAGCCATTCCAGAAAGGATGTGAAGGGAATGTCGGCAAAGACAGATACGGAAGTTATCATCGGCGGCAAAGTATTCACTTTAAGCGGATATGAAAGCGAGGAGTATTTGCAGAAGGTAGCATCTTATATTAATAATAAGACGGCAGAATACGGCAAAATGGACAGCTTCCGGCGACAGCCTGCGGACACCCAGAGCGTCTTATTGCAGCTAAATATTGCGGATGATTATTTCAAGGCAAAAAAGCAAATCAGCCTTTTGGAGGAAGAAATCCAAAGCAAGGAAAAGGAACTTTATGATTTAAAACATGAACTGATTGCTTCGCAGATAAAGCTGGAGAATACGGAGAAAAATGTAAAAAGCCTACAGTCGGAAGTGAACGAAAGCGCAAAGAAAATAATTCGCATGGAGACAGAACTGAAGGATATGAAAGGGAACGGGAAGTAATCGGAGATAAAGGATAAGATTAAGGGCTGTCTTTGGAAAGACAGCTTTTTTGCCATATAGGAAAATTCTCCGAATTTCCCATATGGTAATAAAGCAATTATCGCACTGCGGCGGAGGGGAGAATATCGCTGCCGCGACCCGCCGCAGGCGGAGAATCCTGCAAACAGGATTCTTTTTTACCATATAAGAAAGTCCTTCGCCAGAAGATGAAGTGTCGAAGACACTTTTTTATGAGCAACCCAGCGCAGCGGAAATATGCCGCTATGCAGTGCGCGGGGCGCGCAGCGGTAGGGGAAGATGGATCTTCTCTACCCGATTGAATTTAAATATTATGAAAAACCATCTCTCATTGCCAGTGTGAGGAAGGTGTTTTCCAATATACTTTGGGGTACACCCATAATGCCGGAGGGTATTTTTGCTATTGGAATCTGAGGGATATGGAAAGGGAAAAATGAAAAAAGTGGAATTGCTGGCGCCGGCGGGGAACTATGAAAGTTTTCTTGGGGCGGTGCATGCCGGAGCTGATGCCGTATATCTCGGAGGAGTGAAATTCGGTGCCAGGGCATATGCGGAAAATTTTACCAAAGAAGAAATCTGCCGGGCAATAAGGTATGCCCATATTTATAAAAGGAAAGTATATCTGACATTAAATACGCTTGTGAAAGAGCGGGAATTTCATGAAGTTTATGAATATCTCCGCCCTTTTTATGATGCCGGCTTAGATGGTGTGATTATACAGGATTTGGGGGTTTTTTTGGCAGTTGGGGAGTGGTTTCCCCATCTTCCAAGGCATATCAGCACACAGATGACTGTAACAGGAAGCCTTGGGGCAGCCTATTTGAAAAGCCTTGGGGCAAAGAGGATAGTGCCTGCCAGAGAGTTGTCTTTGGCAGAGATTGTGGAAATGAAAAAAGAAACGGATATCGAGGTGGAAACTTTTATTCATGGGGCAGTCTGCTATTGTTATTCCGGTCAATGTTTGTTCAGCAGCATTCTTGGAGGGAGAAGCGGCAACCGGGGAAGGTGCGCACAGCCTTGCCGCCTGCCATATGGAACCGGAAAGCAGGAGGGGAAAAAATACCCCTTAAGCCTGAAAGATATGTGTACGATAGAATTGCTTGGGCAGTTGATAGAAGCGGGGATTGATTCCTTCAAAATTGAGGGAAGGATGAAAAGCCCGGAGTATGCGGCAGGAACCACCGGAATTTACCGGAAATATATCGACAGATATTATGAAAACCCACAGAATTTCTATGTAGAAAAGCATGATATAGAAAAATTGAAGGCTTTGTATATAAGGGGGGAAATCAGTCAAGGGTATTATTATAAGCACAACGGGAAAGATATGATAACCTTGAAAAGCCCGGGATATACCGGGAAGGATGAGGTTTTGGAAAGGCAGGTTAGGGAAGCTTATCTGGAACGGGATATGCGTCTGCCCGTATTAGCCAAAGCAAAGTTGATGAACGGGGAAGAGGCAGCCCTGTCTTTGGAAAGCTGCGGCGTGCAGGTAACGGTAAAAGGGGATAAAGTCCAGAAAGCGGAAAAACAACCTTTGACCGAAGAAAGCGTTAGGAAACAATTGAATAAATTGGGGAATACAGCATTTTATCCGAAAAAATTGACAATACAAATGACGGAAGATGGATTTCTCCCAATTAAAGCGCTGAATGATTTGCGGCGGAAGGCGATAGATAAGCTGGAAGAGGAAATAATAAGGGCAAACGGTTTTGGCTTCCCGGAAAGGGGAACTGTAGAAGGGCAGGGGGAGAAGGAAGCATTTTCTTTGAAGATTGAAAAGGGTAAGGCTGGAAAAGAGGAAACTAAAACAGAGGAAACTCAAACAGGGGAAGCCCAAAGGGCGGAAATGCAAAAAGAGAGAACTGAAACAGCAGAAACACAAGAGGCAGAAGTGCAAAAAGAGGGAACTCAAATAACAGAAACGCAAACAGCAGGAAATACAAAGCCGGAGAGGTTGCATGCCCTTGCCCTGACAAAGGAACAATGCTTTGCGGCTATAGGCTGTGGGGTAGAGCGGCTTTATATAGATGCCAATTTATGCCAGGATACGGCATGGATTGGGAAATTGCAGGAAATGGGCAGGGGAGCAAAGTTATATTTGGCATTGCCTTATATAGTGCGGCAGAAGGACAGGGCTTTTTTGGAAGAGCTGTTTAGGCTGTCCGGAAAGAATCTTTTTTCCGGGATTTTAGTCCGTAATTTAGAGGAAATGGAGTATTGGAAGGAAAGGATAGGAAAATCTTCCGATGAGATATCTATCGTTACGGATGCAACCCTTTATGTTTGGAATAAAAAAACCCTTTATGCTCTGGGGAAGGATTGTGTAGAATCCTATCTGCCTTATGAGTTGAACATCCATGAACTGAAGGAAAATATGGATAAAGGGGAACGGCAGAGGACGGCGGTTTCTGTTTATGGAAGAGTGCCGATGATGGTATCCGCTAACTGTGTGGCTGCAACAATGGAACGTTGCCGTAAAAAAGGAGCGGCAGGAACGGGAAAAGAAGGCTTTTTCATGTTGACGGACAGATACGGCAAAGTATTTCCGGTATATTTAAATTGTAAACAATGTTATAATGTAATTTATAATTCCCTTCCGTTGTCTCATCATAAAGATGTCAATCAGTTGGCGGAAGTGGGAATTTCCTCTTTCCGGCTGGACTTTACAACGGAAAACGGGAACGAGACAGAAAAAATAATTCGTTTTTGGCAAGGGCTTATACAAGGCCAAAGCGGGAATCCGCCTTACAGGGAGTATACCAAAGGGCATTTGCACAGAGGGGCGGAATAAGGGTGAAATATGGAGCTTTATATTACGGAGATATCCAAATACGTCATTGCACTGTTGATGGCGTTATATGCTTATGAATCTTTTGCGGTATTCCGCTTTCAAGAGGAGGAACGCAGAGGAGGGATTTATACAAGGCAGAATTTTCTGATGCTTTCGATTCATTTTTCTTGTTTTATGGCCATTTGTTTTGAAACAGGGGAGATAAGTTATCTGTTTTTTTATATTTTCCAGCAGATTGTCCTGTTTGCCACTGCGGTATTGTTTCATATGATATATCCAAGGGCAAACCGGCTGGTCATCAACAATATGTGTATGCTTTTGAGCATAGGATTTGTGATATTGACAAGACTTTCTTATGAGAGGGCGGTAAAACAGTTTGTTATTGTTGCAGTTTCCATCGCCGCAGCTATGCTTATCCCCTTTTTTATCAGGAAAATGAAATTCCTGAAAAATCTGACGTGGGTGTATGCTTTGGTGGGCATTGCGGCTTTGGCGGTGGTGCTTATTCTGGGGGCGTATACTTATGGCTCCAAGATTTCTTATTCCATAGGCGGCATTACTTTCCAGCCGTCGGAATTTGTTAAAATTATTTTTGTTTTTTTTGTGGCCAGTGCATTGCATGAGTCTTCTACTTTTTTTGAAGTATTTACAACGGCTGTAGTGGCGGGGATTCATGTAGTCATTCTGGTGGTATCCAGAGACTTGGGAAGCGCGTTGATTTTTTTTGTGGTATATGTCTTGATGGTGTTTGTAGCCACGAAAAATCCCCTTTATCTTCTGGCTGGTACGATAGGGGGCAGCGGGGCGGCTGTCATTGCCTATCAGGCTTTCAGCCATGTACAAGTGCGCGTACAGGCATGGCGGGACCCTTGGAGCGAAATTGATTCGGCCGGTTATCAGATTACCCAATCCTTATTTGCCATCGGCAGCGGAGGCTGGTTTGGCATGGGGCTTTTTGAGGGCACTCCGGACTCCATCCCTTTTGTGGAAGCGGATTTTATTTTTTCTGCGGTTGCGGAGGAATTAGGTATTATATTCGCTATGTGTTTGATTTTGGTATGTATAAGCTGTTTTATTATGTTTATGGATATTTCTATCAAATTAAAAGACAGCTTTTACCGTTTGGTTGCATTTGGCTTAGGGGTCACTTACATTTTTCAGGTCTTTTTAACGATTGGGGGAGGAAGCAAATTTATTCCTCTGACAGGGGTGACTTTGCCGCTGATTAGTTACGGGGGGAGTTCGGTGTTTACCACCGTGATTATGTTTTCCATTATTGAAGGGCTATGCATGGTGAAGCAAGATGAAGAAAAAGAAGAACGCTATGTTGCTAAGAAAAGGGCAAAGGCCGGAAGAAAAGAAAAGACTGGAAAAAAGGAAAAAGATGTAAAAAAAGAAAAGACGCAAAAAAAGGAAAACTCTAGGATGGCAGACCGTAAAATAAAGGATTGGAACGAAAGTGAAGAAGAATAGACAATCAGAACAGAAAAAAAAGAATATGCCTATTATGACGGTGACTTATCTTTTTGTGGCGGTTTTTCTTGGGATGATGGTTTACATATGCCATTATTCCGCAACCCATAAGCAGGAACTTATCAATAACAGTTATAACGGGCGGCAGCAAATGCTTACCGCAAAGAATGTCAGAGGAACAATCTATGCGGATAATGGGGAAATCCTTGCACAGACAGTGATGGATGAGGACGGGAAGGAAAAGCGTAATTATCCTTACGGGAACCTTTTTTCCCATGCAGTGGGTTATGCGACGCATGGCAGGGCAGGAGTGGAGGCTTTGGGGAACTATTATCTCATCCATTCCAATTCGCCCTTGTCTGAAAAGGTGGCAAACGATATGGCGGGGGAAAAATATCTGGGCGACGACGTGCATACGACTTTGGATGTAAAGCTGCAGGAAGTGGCAGACCACGCCCTTGGGGTATACCGGGGGGCTATAATCGTTTCCGAACCATCCAGCGGGAAAATCCTTGCTATGGTTTCAAAACCCGATTACGACCCGAATATGATTGAGGAGATATGGGATGATTTGGTGGAAGATAAGGAAAGCGGTATTTTGCTGAACCGGGCAACGCAGGGGCTTTATCCGCCCGGCTCCACATTTAAAATCATAACAGCTTTGGAATATATAAGGGAGAACCCGGATACCTATCAAAGTTATGGGTTCCAGTGTGCCGGCAGCTTTTCTGACGGTGCGGACAGGATTAACTGCTATCATGGGCAGAGTCATGGCAGCGTGGATTTTACCAGAGCGTTTGCCAAATCCTGTAACGCATCTTTTGCGGATATGGGCCTGAAGCTGGATAAATCCAAATTTCAGGATACATTGGATGATTTGTTGTTTAATCAGGAACTTCCGATGGAAATCAGCTATAATAAGAGCCGTATTGATGTAAGCGAAGAATCGACGAATGGGGATATGATGCAGATTGCCATCGGCCAGGGAACTACCGGGATGACGCCGGTGCATTTGAACATGATTACCAATGCTATTGCAAACGATGGCACCTTGATGAAACCTTATATTATCAGCTCGGTGGAAAACAGTACAGGCTCTGTTATCAAGCAATTTTCGCCTTCTGCTTATAAAAAAATAATATCGGAGCAAGAGGCAGCCGTTTTGACGGATTTAATGCAGGATGTGGTGGAAGAGGGAACCGCCAGAAAATTAAAAGGTATGTCTTATACGGCGGCAGGGAAAACCGGTTCTGCTGAATACAATAAGATAAAAGGAGATTCCCATGCGTGGTTTACCGGTTTTGCCCCTGTGGAAAACCCCCAGATAAGTGTGACGGTGATTATTGAAGGGGCGGGTTCCGGCGGTGATTTTGCAGTGCCGATTGCCAAAAGGATTTTTGATTCCTATTTTAATGAAGAGTAATTTCTTTTTTCTGGTGAAAACTGGCAACATGTGCTATAATGAAAAACAATATGGAAATAAGGCAAAATAAGGCAGATGGAACGGATATGAAATTTTACAAACATCTATATGTAGGAGAAGGGATTAAACATCCGAATAAGGTAAAATGGAAGCTGCGCCGTAATGCAGGGCAGTTTCAAATATATGTGATTGCTCTGGCCGCCGGAAAAGACCAGTTGGAGATATACCATTGTGCGTTCCTGCAGCAGAAATATTATAAAAAGCATCCTCCGTATATTATCGGAATCGCAAAAAAGTATGAGGATGCGCTGGAGCTTGTAGTGGAGATAACTAAGGAGGCAATAGAAAGGGATGGATATCCTGATTTAAAAAAATATTTATTCCCTGAAAGTGATTAAGAGGTAGATATGCTGCACATATTATTCATGATATTGAAAATAATAGGGATAGTTTTGGCGGTGGCAGTAGGAATCCTTTTGGCTGCTTTTGTCTGTGTGCTGTTTGTTCCAATCCGGTATCATGTTTTAGCGGAAGGGAAGCTGGGGGAGGAAGAGCCGGTTCATGTCGAAATCAAAGTCACATGGCTGCTGCATATGGTAAATGCGGTTTTTTCTTATTCCAAAGCCGCACGCTTAAGGGTACGGCTTTTTTGTTTTACTTTGTTCGATACTTCCGGAAAAAAAGATGGAAAAGAAAAAAAGGGGAAACGTAGGGAAGCGAAGAAAACGGAGAAAGGAAATCCGCCAATAGAAGGGCAGGAACCGGAGAAAGATGCGGGGGATTTTGATGCAGGCATAGAGGATGGGAAGAAGATAGAGTCTTGTATAGAAGAACCGCAGCCTGTGGAGAAAGAAGACGTAAGAGCCATATCTGTGAATCAAGGAAATGAGGAGGGCATACTTCTGGAAGAGGAACCGCAGGAAGAAGATGGGATAGAGGAAAAACGCGGCGGGATAAGGGCTGTTTTTGAAGCAATACGGCTTTTTTTTAAGAAGCTTTTAGGTGCTGTGCAAAATATAGAGTACACAATACGGCAAATCTGTGATAAAATAAAGAACGTCATGGAAAATATACGGTATTATACCAATATAATGAAAGGAGAGGCATTTCAAAAGGTTTTTAAAAACGCAAAAAAGCAGCTTTTCTGGATTTTACGGAGGATAAAACCTAAAAAATGTCAAATTAATCTGACGGCTGGAACGGGAGACCCGGCAAGTACGGGACAGATTATGGCAGTGTATGGGATGCTGTACCCGTTTATCGGGAGCCATGTGTTGGTACAAACAGATTTTGAAAACAAAGTGATAGAAGGCGATTTATATATACGAGGAAAAGTAGTGGCAATTGTTTTCCTGATAGCCGGTGTCAGAATAGTTCTGGATAAAAATATATGGAAATTATTCAAAATGCTGAAAAAGGAGGATGCATAAATGGCAGAAAATAATTTTTCGGGAGTAATAGAATCGTTAATGAACGGAATGAATTCCGTGCTTGGTACAAAAACGGTAGTAGGGGAAGCAACGCAGATAGGCGATACGATTATCCTTCCGCTTGTGGATGTTAGCTTTGGCGTGGGGGCCGGGGCAAGTGCAGCGGATAAGAAAAGCGGCGGAGCCGGAGGTTTTTCCGGAAAGATGACGCCGAGCGCGGTGCTTGTTATTAAAAACGGAACGACAAAGCTGGTGAATGTGAAGAACCAGGATACAATGACAAAGATTTTGGATATGATTCCTGACATTGTAGAGAAATTCACGAAATCTGATGAAAAAGAAGAACTGCCGGACGATGAAACTGCGGTGGATATCGCTTTTCCGGAGGAGTAACGCAGTTTGGCTGGGAACGGCCATTGAAAAGTATAGAAAAAAGGCATCTATTAAAGGAAAGATGCATATGATAAGATAAGAGCATAAGCGGAGATGTTGGCATGAAAAAATTGATTGGCTTTATCGCCTTTTGGATTGCGGTAGGAATGCTGCTTATGCTTCTTTTTTTTACCAGCAGATTTATAGGGCTGATTATTTGTGCTTTGTTGTTACTGATTGGCTATAATTTTTATTATTGCGATTGAGGCGTATAGGGATACGAAGGTGTGGAAGATGAGAAGTATGGATGAAATCTTAAAGGACGGGAAAGAAAAAGAATTGAACGAAATGAAAGCCTGGCTTTTCCGGGAAGAATTTCGGTTATCTATGATACGTGAGGAATTGGACGAGTTGCGAAAAAAGCTGGATAACGAAAAAAAATTCCATGAAACGGAAATGAAAAGCCAGCAGCATAAGCTGAATGTTGAAAAGGGGAGACTGGAACAGGAAAACCGTCTTTTGGAACAGAAGATGCGGATACTTCAAAAAGGATTTGAAGACTTGGATTTGGATAGGCGCAGTTTGCAGATGGAAAAGGACAAGTTTAACTCTCAGAGAGGTTCTTACCATGAAAGGGGTACGTATTCATCCCCTCATTCGGAGGTGGCAGAAATGCTTTTTAGCGGGGTCAACAGCTTTTTGACATTGAAGAAACGCTATAAAGACTTAATGAAAATGTTCCATCCCGACAATGTAACCGGGGATCATGAAATGGTTCAGATTATTACAAGAGAATATGAAGAATTGAAGAAAGCATATGAAATGGGAAGCAGGGCCAGATAATAGGATATGGGGCTGGCACTATTTCTTATTATGATTCGGGTGTTAAAAGGTCTGTCCGGCAGTGCTGCTTGGCAGAGGGCACTTGACCAATATTCTTTTGTGCCATGCTAAACGGCATATTTCCTCTGCACGAGGTTACGCGTAAAATAAAAAAACAGCCATCAAGCTGTTTTTTTATACGTTCAAGGCTGCATTTAAGTTAAGCTCTTTCTACTAATCCGGATCTCATGCAACGTGTGCAAACATGCATTCTCTTATTGCCGCCATTTACTTTGCACTTAATTTTTTTTACATTAGAATGCCAGATTCTGTTTGTTTTTTTATGAGAATGGCTTACATTATTACCAAATTGAGCGCCCTTGCCACAGATATCACATTTAGCCATTTTTGCACCTCCTCGAAATTATACTCGCAACATTAGTATAATAGCAGATAAAACCCCATAATGCAAGTAAAAATTTCATGGATTGGAAAATTATTTTATTTGAAATTCAATATTTTCTTGTTTCTTTACCAAATAACGGTTATAATACATCATATATATTGAATTGCAAGGCGTTTTTGACTAAAAATAAGGAGGGATAGTATGAAAGCTTCTTCTATGGATACTCATATGGGGAATATATCTATTGATAGTGAAGTAATTGCGCAATATGCCGGTTCGGTTGCCATGGAATGCTTTGGCATCGTCGGGATGGCCGGCGTGAATGTAAAGGATGGGCTGGTAAAGCTTTTAAAGATGGATAGCATGACAAGAGGGATAAAAGTGTCGCTTCATAACAATAAGCTGATTCTCAGCTTCCATGTCATTGTTTCATATGGTGTCAGCATATTGGCCGTATCCGATAACCTAATCAGCAATGTAAAATATAAAGTGGAAGAGTTTACCGGTATTGGGATCGAAAAAATCAACATCTTTGTAGAAGGTGTAAGAGTGATTGATTAAGGAGGAAATTTGTTGTGGTTAAGACAATCGACGCTAAGATGCTTTCTAAGATGTTCTTAGCTGGCGCAAAAAAGTTGGAAGAAAAGAAAGAATGGATTAATGAACTGAACGTATTTCCTGTTCCGGACGGGGATACCGGAACAAATATGACCTTAACCATCATGTCGGCGGCGAAAGAAGTGTCGGCTATGGAGAAGCCGGATATGACCGTATTATGTAAGGCGATTTCTTCCGGTTCTTTAAGGGGGGCCAGAGGGAACTCAGGGGTTATTTTATCCCAGCTTTTCCGCGGTTTTACCAAAGGGGTAAGGGATTATGAGGAATTGGATGCGAAGATATTGGCGGATGCTTTTGATAAAGCGGTAGAGACGGCTTATAAAGCGGTTATGAAACCAAAAGAAGGAACGATTCTTACGGTAGCCAAAGGAGGAGCCCAGAAGGCGAGGGAACTGGCCGATAATGGGGAAGAAGATTTGGCAGTTTACTTTGAAGAAATCATCAAACATGCGGATGAGGTGCTGGCAAAGACACCGGAGCTTCTCCCCGTGTTGAAACAGGCAGGGGTAGTGGATTCCGGCGGACAGGGATTGATGCAGGTATTGAAAGGGGCATATGAGGCGTTCCTTGGGAAGGAAGTTGATTTTAAGCTTCCGGAAATGAAAGCAACCCCTTCGGCTTCGGCAATGAATATGGACGTACAGGCCCAGGCGGATATCAAATTTGGCTATTGTACAGAATTTATTATCATGTTGAACAGGAACTTCAATATTAAACAGGAGATGGATTTTAAAGCATATTTGGAATCTATCGGCGATTCTATTGTAGTGGTTGCGGACGACGATGTGGTCAAGGTGCATGTACATACCAATGACCCGGGTATGGCAATCCAAAAGGCTTTGAAGTACGGTGCCCTTTCCAATATGAAAATTGATAATATGCGGCTGGAGCATCAGGAAAAACTGTTTAAAATGGCAGAAAAACAGAAAGAAGAAGCACAAGCGGCAGAAGAAATGCCGAAAAAAGAGGTAGGGTTTATAGCAGTTTCAGCCGGAGACGGGATTCAGGAAATTTTCAAAGGCCTGGGTGTGGATTATATTATCGAAGGCGGCCAGACGATGAATCCAAGTACGGCGGATATGCTGGACGCAGTGGAAAAAGTGAACGCAGATACGGTTTATATCCTGCCAAATAATAAAAATATCGTCCTTGCAGCGGAGCAGGCGGCGCATATGGCAGAGGATAAAAAAATTGTCGTTATCCCTACAAAAACGGTGCCTCAAGGGATAACCGCAGTGATTAACTATGTGCCGGAGCTTTCCGTTGAGGAAAATACGGATACGATGATTGAAGAAATCAAAACGGTCAGGACGGGGCAGGTTACCTATGCGGTAAGGGATACTATCATTGACGATAAGGAAATTAAGCAAGGCGATTACATGGGAATCGGCGACAGCGGTATCCTTTCCAACGGTGTCGATATGCTGGATGTTACAATTCGGATGATTGAGGATATGATGGATGAGGATAAAGAGCTAATCAGTATATACTATGGTAGCGAAGTTTCCGAAGAGACAGCGGAGGAATTGCGGGAGAAGATTGAAACAAGATATCCGAAATGCGATGTAGAACTGCAATATGGCGGACAACCGATTTATTATTACATCGTTTCCGCAGAATAAAAAAGATTGCTATGAAAAAGGACGGGAAGCCGTCCTTTTTTGAAAGCATTGGGAGATATGGGAATTGGGCTATAGGCTCTTTAGATTTATGGCAACCAATATCCGTACATGGAATAAGGGCAACAAAAAATGATTTTATGGAAGGAGCAGGGCGATTATGGCTGTAGGGCAGACAGACATTATACAATTGAAAGGCATTGGCGAAAAGACAGCGAAGCTTTTTTACAAATTAAATATAAGGACTGTCGGGGAACTGCTTCAGAATTATCCGAGAGACTATGAAACATTTTCAAACCCTCTTTTTACCAGCGATATTACTCCTGGGGAACTTTGCTCCATAAGGGCATGTTTGATAGGGAATATCACATCAAAAAAGGTACGGAATCTGACGGTGACGAATTTTGCCGTCAAGGATGGGACCGGGGAAGTATTTATGACCTATTTCAATATGCCGTATGTTAAGAATATTGTGAAAAAAGGGTATTTCTATATATTCCGGGGAATCCCGCAAAGAAAGAACGGAAGGCTGGAAATGGAACAGGCAAAGATTTTCAAGCCGGAAGAATATTTCAAATTGACAGGGAAATTGCAGCCCAAATACCCGCTGACGGCAGGATTAACGAACCATATGGTGACTAAGTCGGTCAAGCAGGCTCTGGATTTATACCTTTTGGATGAAGATTATCTTCCGGAATGGGTGCGGGAGGAACTGGAACTTATGACGTACCGGCAGGCTTTGGAGGAAATCCACTTTCCGCCGGATTATGGGAAAATGCTGGCGGCGAGGAAACGCCTAGTCTTTGACGAATTTTTTATCTTTTTACTGGCATTGCGCAAATGCAAAGAGCATAATAAAGATTTGGAAAGCGGCTGCCCTATGATTGAGACAGCCCAAACCGGCAGGTTATTGGAAGCCCTTCCTTA
The DNA here is from genome assembly GCA_910588855.1 of uncultured Kineothrix sp. Lineage (GTDB taxonomy): Bacteria > Bacillota > Clostridia > Lachnospirales > Lachnospiraceae > Kineothrix. Next base: position 89,247 of record CAJUSR010000002.1, read on the forward strand.
TACTTTGACTTCGGCCCAGTACAAGGTATGGGAGGAAATCAAAAAAGATATGCTTGGGAATACGGTTATGAACCGGTTGATTCAAGGGGATGTTGGTTCGGGAAAAACGATTCTTGCGTTTCTTGCATTGCTGTTGTGCGTGTCCAATGGTTATCAGGGGGCAATGATGGCGCCTACTGAAGTGCTGGCCGGACAGCATTTTGAATCTTTGGTTGAACTGACGGAAAAATATGCCCTTCCTTTCCGTGCCGTGCTTCTGGTTGGATCTATGGCAGTAAAGGAAAAACGGGAAGCGTATGAAGAAATAAAAAACGGGAACGTGAATGTGGTTATCGGCACCCATGCTTTGATACAGGAAAAAGTGGAATATAACAATCTGGCACTGGTGATAACGGATGAACAGCATCGTTTCGGGGTAAGGCAACGGGAAAGGCTGGCAGGAAAGGGGAAAGGGGTGCATGTTATAGTTATGAGCGCCACACCCATTCCAAGGACTTTAGCATTAATCCTTTACGGGGATTTGGATATTTCCATTGTAGACGAGCTGCCTGCCAACCGTCTTCCGATAAAAAACTGTGTCGTGGGAACGGAATACCGGGATAAGGCATACCGGTTTATAGAAAAGGAGGCTCGGCTGGGGCATCAGGTTTATGTGATTTGTCCTATGGTGGAAGAAGGGGAAATGGAAGGGGTAGAAAATGCGGTTTCCTATACGGAAAAGCTAAAAAGTATCCTGCCCCCCGAAATACAAGTAGCATGCCTTCATGGAAAGATGCGTGCGAAAGATAAAAATAAAATAATGGAAGAATATGCGGCCCATAACATCGACGTGCTGGTTTCGACAACTGTAATAGAAGTGGGAATCAATGTTCCCAATGCAACGGTAATGATGGTGGAAAATGCGGAACGGTTCGGGCTGGCGCAACTACATCAGCTCAGGGGCCGGGTAGGCCGTGGGGATAGCCAGTCTTATTGTATTTTTATAAATGGTTCCGGAAAAAAGGACAGTTTTGACAGGTTGGAAATTCTAAACCATTCTAATGATGGCTTTTATATTGCGGGAGAGGACTTAAAGATGCGGGGCCCCGGCGATTTGTTCGGCATACGGCAAAGCGGGCTGATGGACTTTAAAATCGGGGATATCTATCAGGATGCTGGTTTGTTGAAAACGGCAGGGGAATATGCGGATAAGATACTGGCAGAAGATGAAGAACTGGAAAAACCGGAATATAGAATGCTTGGGAAGTATATGGAGAATGTTTTGGATGCGGTTGACTTTCGGACAATCTGACGGTAAGATAGAATAAGATTGGCAGTAACAATTTGGCAAGTATAGCGAAAGGAGAAGCACTGTAATGCAGTGCGGTATGGAAAAGTGGCTAAGGTTGGGATTATAACGGACAGTAACAGCGGGATTACGCAGAAGCAGGCGAAGGACTTAGGGCTTTATGTATTGCCGATGCCTTTTATGGTAAATGAAGAAACTTATTTTGAAGATATAAGCTTATCACAGGAGGAATTTTACGAGCGATTGGCTAACGGGGACAATGTGGTAACCAGCCAGCCGTCTCTGGAGTCGGTCATGAATTTGTGGGATAGCGTGTTGAAAGAATGCGATGAAATCGTGCATATCCCTATGAGCAGCGGCTTATCCGGCTCTTGCCAAAGCGCGATGATGCTGGCACAGGATTACGAGGGCAAAGTTCAGGTAGTGAATAACCAAAGGATATCCGTAACCCAGAGGCAATCGGCACTGGACGCTTTGCAATTGGCAAAGGACGGTAAAAGTGCGGAAGAAATCAAGACATTTCTGGAAGAGGACAGATTCAATTCCAGCATTTATATTATGTTGGATACGCTGTATTATTTGAAAAAAGGCGGCAGAATTACACCAGCAGCGGCAGCCCTTGGCACATTGCTTAAGCTGAAGCCGGTACTGCAGATACAAGGGGATAAATTGGATGCTTTTGCAAAGGCAAGGACAAGCAGCCAAGGGAAATCCATTATGATAAATGCCATAAAAAACGATATGATAAACCGTTTTGGCGGTGCGGACAAGGATAATATTTGGCTGCAGATTGCACATAGCCATAATGTGGAGGCAGCAGAAGCCTTAAAAGAAGAATTGCTGGGCATCTTCCCCGGTTTCGATATCCATATAGACCCGCTATCTTTAAGTATCGCATGCCATATTGGACCGGGATCCCTGGCAATTGCATGTTGTAAGAAAATATAGGGGGAGTGGGGGTGGTGGAGTGGGAGGACGCTCCCATCCAGAGGCAGTTCTATTCAGAACCCGCTTCCGCTTGACAAAAAACGTCAATACTAAGGAACCAGAGTACGGTTCCTAAGTATTGGCGTTTTTTAACAGTTCTGAATAAAACTGCCTCTGGATGGGAGCTGTGTATTGCTAGTTTGAACGAATTTATTTCCCCTTTCCACCACAATTTGTGGGGGCTACGAAAGAGCTGCAGTGGGAAGTATAGGGTGAAAGAATGGTGTAAAAATCTGGTATGTTAGTATAGAATAAAGTCTGGAAAGGAAAGTGTAGTACAAAAATCTATATAATAGATGTAGCACAAAGTCCAAGAAGAAAGAACAGTATCCAAATCCGGAGTAAAAGCATAGAGCAAAACCTCGAGGGGAAGCACCGCATAAAATCCGGAATAAAAACATATGAAAAAATCCCGAGAAGAGGCACATCGCAAAAACCTGAAATAAAAGCATAGAACAACCCCCAAAGAGGAAGCACATCACAGAAAGCCAGAATAAAAGCATATCAAAAAACCCCGAGAGAAAGCACAACACAAAAATTAGGGATAAGAACATACCACAAAATCCACAGCAGGGAAAACCAGCACAGGGAGGGGTAGGCGGTTATAAGGACATTAAAAAACGTCGGTTCTTAGGTGGCGTTCTTTGCCACCTTAGCACCGCTACGTTTTTTGTTGAGCGGAAGCGCTCCTTATAACCGCCTACCCCTCCCTGTGCGTCCTCCCCCGCATCATTCTGTGCGTCCTCCTCCGCGTCCTCCCTCCCCCACTACATGCGGTATTTTTCACTTTTAATTCCACAAAATATATGCTATACTACAGATTGAATTTTTGGATAATGGCGGGAAAGGGTGGAAATAATGGCAAAAGCGGATACATATGATGCCTCGAAAATAACGGTTCTGGAGGGATTGGAAGCGGTTAGGAAAAGACCGGGGATGTATATCGGCAGCGTTTCCTATAAGGGGCTGAACCATCTGATATATGAGATTGTAGATAATGCGGTGGACGAGCATCTGGCTGGCTGCTGTGATAAGATAAAGGTTACTTTGGAAGCGGACGGTTCCGCGACCATAGAGGATAACGGCCGTGGGATTCCGGTGGGGATGCATGAAAAAGGGGTAAGTGCGGAACGCCTTGTTTTTACTACCCTGCATGCCGGCGGGAAGTTTGACAATTCGGCTTATAAGACGAGCGGTGGCCTGCATGGGGTAGGCTCGTCAGTGGTGAATGCCCTGTCTTCATATTTGACCGTACAAGTGAAAAACGGTGGCTTTATTTATGAGGATAAATATGAAAGAGGAAATCCAATCATAGAATTGGAAAACGGGCTTTTGCCGGTTATCGGAAAAACGAGGGAGACAGGAACAAAGGTAAATTTCCTGCCCGACGATACGATTTTTGATAGGACCCGGTTTAAGGAAGATGAAGTAAAAAGCCGCCTTCATGAGACGGCATATTTGAATCCGTCGCTTACCATTATTTATGAAGATAAGCGTAAGGCGCCGGCGGAACGGATTGAATACAAAGAGCCGGAAGGGATTGTAGGATTTATTAAAGATATGAATAAGTCCAAAGAGACGGTTCATGACGTCATTTATTATAAGGGGGAGAATGAGAACATTTCTGTGGAAGTGGCTTTCCAATATGTAAATGAATTTCATGAGAATGTACTGGGGTTCTGCAACAATATTTATAATGCCGAGGGCGGAACCCATCTGACCGGATTTAAGACGATGTTCACAAATGTCATTAATACATATGCCAGAGAGCTGAATATTTTAAAAGAGAAAGATGTTAATTTTACAGGGGCGGATGTTCGCAACGGGATGACGGCTGTAGTGTCCATTAAACATCCGGACCCCAGATTTGAGGGGCAGACAAAAACGAAGCTGGACAATCAGGATGCGGCGAAAGTGGTCAGCAAGGTAACAGGGGAAGAAATTGTCCGTTATTTTGACCGCAATCTGGAAACGTTAAAAGGCGTGATTGGCTGTGCGGAAAAAGCGGCAAAAATCAGGAAGACGGAAGAAAAGGCGAAGACGAATATGCTGACTAAGCAGAAATTTTCCTTTGATTCCAACGGAAAGCTGGCAAATTGTGAGTCCAGAGATGCTTCCAAGTGCGAAATTTTTATTGTAGAAGGGGATTCGGCGGGAGGCAGCGCCAAAACGGCAAGAAACCGTGCTTTTCAGGCAATCCTGCCTATCCGCGGCAAAATTTTGAACGTGGAAAAGGCAAGTATTGATAAGGTTTTAGCCAATGCTGAAATTAAGACAATGATTAATGCATTCGGCTGCGGTTTTTCCGAAGGCTACGGCAATGATTTTGATATTTCCAAGCTGCGTTACGACAAGATTATTATTATGGCGGATGCGGATGTGGACGGGGCGCATATTTCTACTTTGCTGCTTACTCTATTTTATCGTTTTATGCCGGAGCTTATTTATGAAGGGCATGTATATATCGCTATGCCGCCCCTATATAAAGCTATGCCAACAAAAGGGGAAGAGGAATATTTGTATGACGATAAAGCGCTGGAAAAATACAGGAAGCGTCATAAAGGGCCTTTTACTTTACAGCGCTATAAAGGGCTTGGGGAAATGGATGCCGAGCAGTTATGGGAAACCACATTGAACCCGGAAACAAGGCTTTTGAAGCTGGTAGAAATCGAAGATGCCCGTATGGCTTCTGAAGTGACAGAAATGCTGATGGGAACGGAGGTTCCGCCAAGGAAGGCATTCATTTATGAACATGCCACCGATGCGGAGCTGGATATATAAAGTAGAGCAAATAAAGCGGCATAGATAGGACAGCGTAAATAAAATGGCTAAATAAAGCAACACAAATAAAACGGCAGAAAGAAAACAGGGCAAATAAAGTGGCGTAAATAGAACCGCATAAATAAAACGGCAGAAATTAAACGATACAAATAAAATGATGCAAATAGACAGCACAAATGAAATGCCCAAAATGAAACAGCAAAAGGATTGGTTTTGGAAGACAAAAAAGGGAAGATGGAAATCTTTTTAGGGTAAAGGAAAGAAGCGGCAAGGCAGGAGGGATTTACTATCATGGATGATAACAGAATCATCAAAACAGAATATTCGGAAGTGATGCAAAAGTCTTATATCGACTATGCTATGAGTGTTATCATTGCGAGGGCGCTTCCGGACGTAAGGGACGGGTTAAAGCCGGTACAGCGTAGAACTTTGTATGATATGCATGAGCTGGGGATACGATATGACAGACCATACCGGAAAAGCGCCCGTATCGTAGGGGATACTATGGGTAAATACCATCCGCATGGAGATAGCTCCATCTATGATGCATTGGTGGTTATGACACAGGAATTTAAGAAAGGGATGCCTCTTGTAGACGGCCATGGGAACTTTGGGAATATTGAGGGCGATGGTGCGGCGGCAATGCGTTATACGGAAGCGCGGCTGCAGAAAGTGACACAGGAAGCTTTTTTGGCCGATTTGGATAAAAACGTAGTAGATTTCATCCCTAATTTTGATGAGACGGAAAAGGAGCCTTCCGTACTTCCGGTTAAAGTACCCAATCTGCTGGTCAACGGGTCGGAGGGGATTGCAGTGGGTATGGCGACCAGCATACCCCCTCACAACCTTGCGGAAGTGATTGATGCTGCCAAAGCTTATATGAAAAACCCGGATATTACTACGAAGGAATTGCTGCGGTATGTAAAGGGGCCTGACTTCCCTACCGGGGGTATTGTCATTAACAAAGACGAGCTGCTTTCTATTTATGAAACGGGAACAGGAAAAGTTAAAATCCGTGGGAAAGTGGAAATAGAAAAGGCAAAAGGCGGAAAAACCAATCTTGTCATAACCGAAATCCCATATCCGATGATAGGGGCTAATATTGGCAAATTTCTTTCCGATGTGGCAAACCTTGCGGAAACAAAAAAGACACAAGATATTGTGGATATTTCCAACCAGTCTTCCAAAGAAGGCATCCGCATTGTCATCGAATTGAAAAAAGATGCGGATGTGAACAATTTTATAAATATGCTTTATAAAAAAACTCGCTTGGAAGATACTTTTGGCGTAAATATGCTTGCCATTTCCGGGGGAAGGCCGGAAACGATGGGGTTAAAGCAGATTATTAAGGAAAATGTTGATTTCCAGTTTGAAGTGGCGGGAAGGAAATACAGGACACTTTTGGAAAAAGAATTGGAACGCAGGGAAATACAGGAGGGGCTGATTAAGGCTTGCAATGTCATCGACTTGATTATAGAGATATTGCGGGGAAGCAAGGACCGGGCTATGGTAAAGTCATGCCTGGTGGAGGGAAAGACGGATAATATCAAGTTTAAATCCAAAGAGTCCAAAATTATGGCTGCCCAACTGCGCTTTACGGAAAAACAGGCGAATGCCATATTGGATATGCGCTTGTATAAACTGATTGGGCTGGAACTGGAAGCTTTGATAAAAGAGCATGAGGAGACAATGGCAAATATTTACCGTTATGAGGATATTTTAGAGCGCAGGGATTCTATGGCAACGGTGATTATGAATGAACTGGATGCTATTAAAAAAGAGTATGGAAGACCTAGAAAAACGGTAGTTGAGAATGGGGAAGAAGCTGTTTATGAGGAAAAAAAGATAGAAGAAATGGAAGTCATTTGCCTGATTGACCGGTTTGGTTATGTAAAGACTGTGGATATGGCGACCTATGAAAGGAATAAAGAAGCGGCCGATACGGAAAACAAGTATATTTTCCCATGTAAAAATACAGGACGGATATGTGTCTTTACTAATACCGGTCAATTGCATACCATTAAAGTATCCGACCTTCCGTTCGGGAAATTCCGTGATAAGGGGATACCTCTTGATAATGTCAGCAATTATAGCGCGGAGAAAGAACATATTTTATTGGCAACCGGTCAATCACAGTTGAATATGTACCGGGTGATTTTCTGTACAAAACTGTCCATGCTGAAAATCGTGGACGGCGGGGAATTTGACGTATCCAAACGTACAGTGGCGGCGACCAAACTTCAGGATGGGGATGAAGTGGTTTCCGTGGCCGTTTGGAAAGAACAGACGAATATCGTCTTGCAGACAGCGGGCGGCTATTTCCTCCGTTTCCCCATAGAGGAAATACCGGAAAAGAAAAAAGGTGCTGTTGGCGTCCGGGGCATGAAACTTGGAAATAAAGATTATGTTGAAAATATTTATTATACACAAAATACCGTAGAACAGTGGATAGAATATAAAGGCAAAAAAATGGAATTGAATCGTTTAAGAGCCGGGAAAAGGGATTCAAAGGGGACAAAACCCCGGGGGTAAAATGGATGGTTTTGGCAAAAAGGGATTGACCCGAAACGAAGAAACGATTATTATGATAGAAAGATAAAAATTATAATGCTGAAAGGTCAGAATATTTTATATGAGAGTAATCGCAGGAACAGCCAGAAGCCTTCCTTTAAAAACACCGGAGGGGATGGATACCAGGCCCACTACGGATAGGATAAAAGAAACTTTATTTAATATATTGCAGCCATATCTTACGGATTGTGTATTTATTGATTTGTTCAGCGGAAGCGGGGGTATCGGTATTGAAGCCTTAAGCCGCGGGGCAAAACATGCTTATTTTATAGAAAGTGATAAGAATGCTTTTACCTGTATCCAGTCCAATGTGGTTTTTACCAGGCTGGCGGAAAAGGCGACCCTATTAAAGCAGGACGTTTTTAGCGCATTATCCATGATTCATGAAAAAGAAGCGGATATTATTTTTTTGGACCCGCCCTATGAGCAAGGATATGAGAGGAAAGTGCTTGCCATTTTGGCGGACAAGCCATATGTGACAGAAAATACATGGATTATTGCGGAAGCGAAACTTTTGGAAGATTTTTCTTTTGCTTCAGATTTGGGGTTTGAGATAGAGAGGGAAAAGAAGTACAAGACGAATAAGCATGTATTTTTACGAAAGGGGCGGGAAGACTAATGAAAGCTGCAATTTATCCGGGAAGCTTCGACCCCGTTACTTATGGACATTTGGATATCATTCGCCGGGCAGCAGAGATTTTTGACGAATTAACAGTAAGTGTGTTGAATAATCAATTAAAGACTCCATTGTTTTCTGTGGAAGAACGTGTTAAGATATTAGAGGAAGCGACAAAAGATTTCCCAAATGTTAAAGTGGACTCTTTCAGTGGCTTGCTGATTGATTATAGCAAAAAAAAGGGTGTGCATGTGGCAATCCGGGGGCTGAGGGCGATTACTGACTTTGAATATGAACTTCAGATTGCCCAGACCAACAAGCTGCTTTCCAAAGGGGAATTGGATACCGTATTTTTGACAACCAGCTTGGAATATGCGTATTTAAGTTCCAGCAGCGTAAAGGAGATTGCCAGTTTTAACGGGGATATTTCCATGTGCGTGCCGGAGTTTGTGGCGCAGTTGATTTATGAAAAATACGGACATAAATAATACTGCTAAATGTTTGCGGCGGCAGTAATGGGAGAGGTTACTATATGAGCAGTAGGATTGAACAGTTAATTGATGAAATAGAAGAATACATTGATAATTGTAAATATCAGGCATTATCCAACACAAAGATAATCGTGAACAAAGAAGAAATTGATGAGCTTTTGCGGGAACTGCGGATGAAGACTCCGGATGAGATTAAGCGTTACCAGAAGATTATCAGCAATAAGGAAGCGATTTTGAACGATGCCAAAGCCAAGGCGGAAGCGTTGATTAACGAAGCGACGGTACAGACGAATGAATTGATTAACGAACATGAGATTATGCAGCAGGCTTATTCTCAGGCGAATGAAATCGTAACGTTAGCGAGCCATCAGGCACAGGAGATTTTGAATAATGCCACAATAGAAGCAAATAATATGAAAGCGGCAGCTATTCAATATACCGATGAGATGCTGGCGAATGTGGAGAATCTGATTGTCCAGACAGTGAATATGACTGCTTCCCATTATGAGAGCTTTATTAACAATTTGAATGGTTATTCGGAAATCATCCGTGCAAACCGGGCGGATTTGCATCCGCAGGAAACAGATGCCCTGTTTGGGATAGCGGAAGAAGGGGATGGAAGCGAAGCTTTGAACCTTGATTTGCTTAAATGACGGCAATAAGTGCCGCATATGTATAGGAATTGTGTTAAGAAAACCGGAGCCGGTTTCGCCTGAAATGACGGAACCGGTTTTTCATATAGTTAGGATTCGGGTGCCAGGCGGCACTGCCGGACAGACCTTTTGATACCCAAGTCCTATGATATAAAAACTCCGGGAGGATGCGTCAATGTCATTTAGTTAGTGCCTTGATTCAGCCGTGAGGAACATAAAAAGCTCAAGGAACCCGTTAAAAAACGTCGGCACTTAACGAGGTTCCTCACGAGTTTAGTGTCCGTTACGCTTTTTACCGAGCGAAAGCGTGGTGACGTAGCATTTTATGTTCCTCACGGCGTCCGGTACCGTTAACTAAATGACATTGGAGGATGCGTACTGTGCGCAAAAGGGAAAAGCCTTGACACGATGAAGAGGAGATGAAAAAATTATGAAATTGATTTATAAAATTATAGCAGGTTGTTTTTTCTGGCTTTGCTTTGTGCTTGCGGGAACGATGCCTGTATATGGGGCTGAGCCCGTTGTCGTAGTGTTGGACCCCGGGCATGGGGGGAAAAATTTAGGTGCGGAGTATGATGGATATACGGAAAAGGATATGACAATGATTGTGGCAACAGCCATGAAAGAAGAGCTGGAAAAGTATGAAGGGGTGGAGGTATATCTTACCCGTGACGTGGATAAGGATATGAGCCTGGAGGAACGGGCAGAATTTGCGGCCTCTAAAAACGCAGATTTTCTTTTCTGCCTGCATTTTAACATGTCTCTTGGTCATGAGCTTTTCGGTTCGGAGGTGTGGATTTCGGCATTTGGGGAAGAACATCAGAAAGGATACTCTTTTGCCAGTGCGGAAATGGAATTGTTAGAAGATGCAGGGCTATATCCAAGGGGGATAAAAACGAGGCTAAACGATGATGGTGAAGATTATTATGGTATTATCCGGCACTCTACGGCAAGGGGATTGCCATCGGCTATCATTGAACATTGCCACTTGGATGAGGAAACGGATGTTGCTTTTTATGATTCCGAAGAAAAATTAAAACAGTTTGGTGTTTTAGATGCAACTGCAGTTGCTAAATTTTATGGTTTGAAGTCGGAGATATTAGGGGTGGATTACGGAAGCTATCAGAAGGTGGAAATCCCTATACCCAGCGCTGCGGTGAAACCGGACACATCGGAGCCGGATGTCTGTATGATTGATGCGGGGGACGTGGATAAGGAGACAGGGGAAGCGGAAGTTTCCATATGTGCGGTGGACTATGACAGTTATCTTGTTTATTATAGCTATAGCTTAGATGGGGGAGAAAGTTTTTCAAAATTGCAGAAATGGGAACCGCGCAATGCGGATACGCTTAAGTTTACCTTGAAAGTGCCCTCAGGGATTGCACCGGATTTGGTAGTAAAGGTATATAATAAATACGATTATACAACGATGAGCAATCATGTCTATTTCCCTTCGGTTTCCTATGAGGAAGAGGAAAAGGGGGAAGGGATAAGTAAGATGGTAGAAATGCCGGAGGGAAGCACGGATGGGGAGGCTGTGGAAGCAGGAGTGATGACGGCAAAAAACCCTTCCTCCGGTGAAACAGGAACAGAAGAGGAAAAGGGGAAGAAGGAGAAAACGGGAAATAATGGGCAGCCTGCCAAAGAAGCGACAGTTTTATATTTCCTGCAAGTGGCTTTTCTTTGTGCCGCTATCCTCTTTGTCCTGTTTTTGCTGGCAGGCATCCTTATGGGAGGCAGGAGGTCAAAGAAGAAACGACGACGGAAAAAGTAACAGCCAGAGGAGATAATAGGCCAGGGTAATGATGGTGAGGAAAAGTTTGTGGGCTACGTAATGTTTTAGCGACAGGTCGGTATCTTTTATCATACTGTAAGTTTGGGCGATGCAGGAGAAGCCGCCGAAAGGGAGCAGAAGAAGTACGGCAAGGGGGGATTGGTTTCCGATGCGGCTGATGCCGCTGGTAATTTCCAAAAGGCAGTTTATAATAGCTTTTGAGTCGGCGCCGGCCAAGGCAGCCGGATGTAAAAGGGCATGAGGAACCAGATTGAGGAGATTGAAGAGAACCATATATCCCCCTAATTTGGCGATACTATATAGCCCGGATAGGATAGAGTCGTCCAAAGTGTCCAGCAAAGAGATTGGAGGCGCGCCTTCTGCCGCGGAAAGGACATTTTTCAGACGACGGGAGGGCAGGGAGGAAGCAGTCATGGGGATACTGTGCCGGTATACGGTATACCTTAAAAGGACGCCATAACAGAAGGGGAGCCCGTACATCCCAAAGACATAAGGGAGAACCAATTTTAACTGCAAGGTTGGGAGGACAAAGCTGATAAAGTAAACAGGGCCGATATTGTTACAAAAAGCAAGCAGAAAAGAAGCTTCTTTTTTATTCAGCTTATGACAGGAATATAAATCAGCAATTACTTTCGCCCCCATAGGGAAGCCGCATAGGAATCCGATAACAACGGCATAAATGCCATTTAGGCTTACCTTAAGAATGGGTGAGAGGAGCGGGCTAATCATTTTTACAACATGTTCCGTCAGATTCAACCGTATCATAATGCCTGATAAAATCATAAACGGGAGCAACGTAGGAACCATCCGGTTGAACCAAAGCTGCAAACCGGTCAGCGAAAAAGAAAGGCTATCCATCGGGAATGCCAAAAGCAGGGCGGTCATGATAAGGAATAGGAAGGTAAGAAAAGAGGTTTTGCTTTTTTTTCTCAAAATATCACCAGATTTTATGTTGTAAAGTCTATTACAAATATATGAAGAGGATGGGAAAATAGACGTATGAGGGGATAGGTTGTGAGGATATTTTGACAATATCTTCTATGTAGAATCGCTTAAGAAAAGTTTGGGAGGAGAAAATGCTTCGTTTGGATAAGTTTTTATGTGACGTTAAGGTAGGGAGCAGGAGTCAGGTGAAGGAGTATTTGAAAAAGGGGATGGTAAAAGTCAACGGCGAGGTGGTTAAGAGGCCGGAGTTTAAAGTGGATGAGAAAAAGGATGGTATCTCTTTTCAGGGAAAGGAGATTTTGTATAAGAGGTATGTTTATTATATGCTGAACAAGCCAAAGGGAGTGGTCTCTGCAACCAGGGATGCGATGTGCCGGACGGTGACAGATCTTTTGAAGGATACAGGGTATGATGATTTATTTCCGGTAGGAAGGCTGGATAAAGATACGGAAGGGCTTTTGCTTATGACAAATGACGGCAATTTGGCCCACAATTTGCTTTCCCCCAAAAAACATGTGGAAAAGAAATATTATGTGGAATTGGAAAGAACGCTGGGGGAAGAAGGCAGGAAGGCTTTGGAGACGGGAGTGGATATTGGGGAGGAAAGGCTGACTTTGCCGGCAAAGGTGGAGCAGATAACCGAAACAAGTATTTTTTTAATCATTACCGAAGGGAAATATCATCAGGTAAAAAGGATGATGCAGGCGGTAGAAAATGAAGTGGTTTATTTGAAGAGGGTTGCTATGGGTGGGATTTTTTTGGATGAAAACCTTCCCCAAGGGGCTTATAGGGAGTTGACGGAAGATGAAATGGGAATTATCGTTTCTTATGGAAGGCCGGAGTGAAACGGGAGTTTAGTGAAGCGGAATGAGGTAAAGAGATGAAATTCATAAAAAAACTACTATATGGAATTTTAGGTCTGTTGTCCATGATTAGCCTGTTTATTATCCTTTGTGCTTTTCAGCCTCAATTGGCGGACGAAGTATCCGGCTTCCTTTACCGGAATCTGGGGAATAAAGGTGCCGGGCATGAGGATGGGAGTCAAGGCATTTTGCCAGATATGGCAGAGGATAATGGAGAAGGAGGAAACGGAGAAAAGGAAAACGGAGCAGAAGGAAGTAGGGAAGAAGAAAACGAAAGAGAAGAAAACGGGGATTTGGAGAGTAGCCCCGTTCCCGATTATGTGCCGCCGGAAAGGTCAGAGATTGCCATGCCAAAGGAGGTGGCAGGCAAGAGCGGATATCTTCCTGTGCAGGAAAACACCGAAGAAATTGATGACGAAGAGGCTGAGGAACTTCGGAAATATTATACTTACGGCGAAACGGGAGAGGATTTGGACTTTGATACGGAATATTATCCGTATTATGGGATGTTGTCCGAAAAAGAACAAGCCCTATACCGACAGATTTATGCCAATGCTATGGCGTTGAACGGGATTTTTAATCCGATAGAGCCGGTATCGCAAAGGGAGTTACGGAATATTTTTATTGCGGTATTTAATGACCATCCGGATTTATTCTGGTTGGACTCTGCTTATCAGGGGAAATTTTCAAGGAATGGAGGATGCGCGGAGATTTCCCTTCAATTCAATTATTTGGTGGATGATTTGGAAGGGGCAAAAAATGAGTTTCAGTCCGCAGCGGATGAAATCCTTGCAGGTGCAAGGGGGCTGGAAAGCGATTACGAAAAAGAAGTGTATGTACATAATGCCTTGCTTGACCGGATAGAGTACGACCTTCAGGCGCCGCTAAATCAGAGTGCTTACAGTGCTATGGTGAACGGCAGGACTGTCTGTGCAGGATATGCCAGAAGCTTTCAATATCTGATGACTCAAATGGGGGTACCATGTTATTATTGTACCGGTTATGCAGGGGAAAACCATGCGTGGAATATCATCCGTTTGGATGGTGAGTTTTATAATGTGGATGCCACTTGGGATGATACGACGCCAAATACGTATGACTATTTTAACAAAACAGATAATGAATTTGCACCGAACCACAGGAGGGAAGAATTGTCCGTATATCTTCCGTCATGCGGTGGAACAAAATACAGCAATTTGGAGACAGCAAGGGCGGAGGAGGTGGATGACAGAAGGGGCTTGGAAGAAGCCGGTTTTTCGGAGGATGACGTATTATATAATATGGAAGACTATTACGAAGACTGCTACCGCCAGATTTTGGAACAGAATGGCTCTGCCCAATTTGAGAATATTGTGGATAGCGAAGAGCTTTGGCTGCGCTGTTATCGGGCTTATGAGGATGACAGTTATTCTGCCGGATATATGGATAAAGTATTGGAAGAGCTGCAAGCGGCGGGATGCGAAGTGGATATCGAAGCGGAGAGCCTGCGGGATGGCAGGGTTCTGTTGCAGCATTCTATCCGGTTTTTTTAGATAGTGCATTACGGAATGGGGAGGAAATGGACGGAGAAAGGCATTGGCTGGAATAGTGACTTTTTAGGAAGAGAGTGGTATAATGTATTGCGCCGAAGCGCAAGCAGGTCATCAATTTCCAAATGGAAATTGGTGACAAGAGATATAATGAATTGCGCCAAAGGGGAAGCAGTAAGGATATCTAACGGAAATAATGCAATCCGCAATAGAGGATAGGAGAGTAGGATGGAAAGTATTTTGAAGAATAAGTATTATTTATATATGACGGAGTTTTTTGCGGGGATGTCGGTGATGGCGGTGGAGTTGGGGGCGAGCCGTTTGCTGGCGCCGTACTTTAGCTCATCGCAGATTGTTTGGACAATCATTATCGGAACAATTATGATTGCGATGGCGCTTGGGAATATCTGGGGCGGAAGAAGTGCGGATAAGGACCCGAATCCGGACAAACTTTATATGAGGCTGCTGATTGCAGCATTGTGGATTGCAGCAATACCGGTGGTAGGGAAATATATTATCCTTGGGATTTCTGCCATATTGGTAATGAGTGTGAACAATAATTTCCTGATTTTGGCTGGTTTTGCAGCTTGTATGGTTATTTTCGTATTTCCTTTGTTTTTGCTTGGAACGGTAACTCCATCTTTGGTGAAATATACGGTAGATAGTTTGAATGACAGCGGGAAAACGGTTGGTACATTAGGGGCTTTTAATACAATCGGCAGTATCATAGGTACGTTTATGCCCACTTTTGTGACGATTCCTGCCGTGGGTACGGCGATTACTTTCCTAATATTTTCCGGTATCCTGCTTTTGCTTGGGCTTGTCTATTTTATCAGTAAAAAAGCGAAAGGGAAGGCATGTGCTTTGGCTGTTTTTCTTTTTATTGTATGCAGTATTTTCGGGAACTCGGGCAGTTTTGCCTTTTGGGAGGAACGCTTGCTTTACGAAGGGGAATCCATTTACAACTATTTGCAAGTGAAAGAAACCGATGACAGCGTGATTCTTTCCACTAATGTATTGTTTGGCGTCCAATCCATTATGAAAAAAGACGATTCCCTTACCGGTATGTACTATGATTATGCATTGGCTGCCCCGGTTATGGCAGGAGTAAATGGGAAAGAAGAGGCAGAAATTTTAGTTTTAGGGATGGGAACGGGCACATATGCCAAACAATGCATCCAGTATTTTGGGAATGTTTCCGTAGAAGGGGTAGAAATCGACCAAAAGATTACGGATTTGGCGGGGGAGTATTTTGCCCTGCCGGACACGGTAGAAGTGACTACTTATGACGGACGGGCGTATCTGCAAGCAATCGACCAAAAGTATGACGTAATTATGGTGGATGCTTATCAGGATATTACCATCCCGTTTCAAATGTCTTCCATCGAGTTTTTCACATTAGTCAGGGACCATTTGAAGGAAGATGGTATTATGGTAGTCAATATGAATATGCATTCGGAGGAAGAGGGGAATATCAACGAATACCTTTCCGACACGATTGCCAATGTATTTGATGAAGTATACACAGTAGATGTAAGAGGCTCCACTAATCGGGAACTGTTTGCATCCACCAATGCAGGGGTTTTGGATATTCTTACGGCAAATGTAGAGGGGCTGGAAAATGATGAGCTGACGGACATGATGCAGAGGGTTTCCGAAGGGCTGGTGGAATACAAAAAGGGGGAACTCCTTTTGACCGATGATAAAGCTCCGGTAGAACTTTTGGGGATGAGTGTGATTGACGGGATCATTCAGGATGAAATAGGGTACTACAAGAAAATTTTTAAAGAAGAAGGGATTGAGGGTATCTTAAATTCCATGTAAAGTTTTGCGCCTTGTACACAAAAGACTAATGCGGTAGATATGTATTATGCGACGCTGGCAGACAGAGTTCATTTTTTCAAGGAAAGTAAGAGGAGCATTTTAACCATATGTAAAGCCGACCTTATTGTTTGCCCTGGAAAATGAGTCTTCTCTACTCGATGATAATATAATGTTTTTTAATTGCTTCAAAACTTTCTTGGCTGATTACATGTTCCATGCGGCAGGCGTCATCGGCAGCGACTTTAGGGTCTACGCCTAAGGAAGAGAGCCAACTGCTTAGAACTTGATGCCGTTCGTAAATCATTTCCGCTATTTCTTTTCCGGATTCCGTTAGATAAATAAACCCTTCTTTTGTGACGGTAATATGCCCTTTTTCCCGCAGGTTTTTCATTGCAACACTGACGCTTGGCTTTTTGAAGCCCAATTCTTCTGCAATGTCTACGGAACGGACAACAGGGTGGGATTTGCCAAGTATTAATATAGTTTCCAGATAATTTTCTGCGGATTCGTTTTTATGCATAAGAATATTCTCCAAATAAGCGGGTTAATAAGCTTAATCTAAATTATATCATATACTTTTCCTATTATCTCAAAAAATTAAAAATTAATTAAAAAAATGCCCCATTACTGGGGTGCATTCCGATGTTGGTACGCTAGCCGGATTTTGGAGCATTTTGTTCCAAAGTTACTTTGAACAAAGTGATATGCGCCTTATAAAACAGACAATAAAAAAGTATAAGCGGGAGGAAAAAGTGGAAAACTCTCTGTTTTCATCTTTTCGGAATTATGGTAAAATGATAGACAAAAAAGGATTGTGAAAGAGCGAAGACCTTTCCACATATAATTCATGAAAATGACAATTTGTAGATTATTAATGGACATTGCTTTAGCGGACATAAGTTTGGCTATTCAAAGCTGCATTGGTTTAATTTTTGCAATATATGGCATTTATATATTGCTTACTAACAGGAAAAAGGGAAAACAAACAATTAGTAAATTTGTACTTGCATTTGCTTGTATTTTGGTAGGTATATTTTTATTGGGATATGCATTTTATTTCAAAGAATAAAAAACATTCCCTAGATTGTACAATGTCATTTAGTTAACGGTACCGGACGTTGCGAGGAACATAAAATGCTCCGTCACCACGCTTTCGCTCGGTAAAAAGCGTAACGGACACTAAACTCGTGAGGAACCTCGTTAAGTGCCGACGCTTTTTAACGGGTTCCTTGAGCATTTTATGTTCCTCACGGCTGAATCAAGGCACTAACTAAATGACATTGCTAGATTGTATAGATGTTGTATAGCGAATCGAATGACAAAATAAATGACAAGACAAATCACAAAACAGATCACAAAACAAATGGCAAACAGATACGATGGAGGCAGAAAATGAGGCGTACGGACAGAGAAGTAAAAGAATTTCATGAAATGGTAGCAATTATGGAAAAGTGCGATGTTTGCAGGATTGCATTGAACGATAACGGGTTCCCTTATATTCTTCCCTTAAATTTTGGGATGAAGGTAATGGACGATGAAAAAGTGGAATTATATTTTCATGGAGCCACAGAAGGAACAAAGTATTCATTGATGAATGCGGATAACAGGGCGAGCTTTGAGATGGACTGCGGACATGAGCTGGTAACGGAAAAAGAGAGCGGAAACTGCGCAATGGAATATGAAAGTGTGATTGGGCGGGGATATATGGAGATGGTAAAAGAGGAAGAGAAGTATGAGGCATTATGCATTTTGATGGAGCATTACCATCAAGGGGATTTTCCGTTTAATCGGGCAGTGATGCCGCAAACAAAAGTTTTTAAATTAGTGGTAGAAAGCATGACGGGAAAAATCAGAACGAAAAAAAAGATTAAGGGCTAAATGAAAATAATCCTTGACAATTTCTTACAGTTAGACTATACTAACCAATAAGAGAAAATGATAATCAAAATCATTTATAGCAATATGCAAAATATCTACATAGAAAGAAGAGGAGGAAAGATGCCGTTATCAATGGTGAATACAGGAGGAGCAACGATTATACGTAAAATTAGCGGGAAAGAGGAGACAAGAAAATTTTTGGAAAATCTCGGTTTTGTAGCCGGCGGAACAGTGACTGTCGTATCTAAGACGGAAGGCAATATGATTGTAAATGTAAAGAATGCCAGAATCGCCATAGGAAAAGATATGGCAAATAAAATTATGGTAGAATAAGGAGGAACAGCTATGAAGACATTAAGGGAAATTCCATGTGGGAATAAAGTAAGGGTGGCAAGTCTGGCTGGTGAAGGAGCGGTAAAAAGGCGTATCATGGATATGGGGATTACTAAGGGTGTGGAAGTATTCGTCCGTAAAACAGCGCCGTTTGGCGACCCAATAGAAGTGACGGTGAGAGGATATGAATTGTCGATTCGGAAAGCGGATGCCGAGATGATTATGGTGGAATAGTTTTTTATCCAATAGTTAGTTGTAACTAATACAAGGTAGCTGTAAAGAACTTTGAAAATCAAAAGCTGTAGAAGATGGAGGTAGGATATGTCGGTAAAAATTGCATTGGCAGGAAACCCTAATAGTGGCAAAACAACTTTATTTAATGGGCTTACCGGTTCCAACCAGTTTGTTGGAAACTGGCCGGGCGTAACGGTAGAGAAAAAGGAAGGGAAATTAAAGGAGGATAAGGATGTTTCCGTTGTAGATCTTCCGGGCATTTATTCCTTGTCACCGTATACTTTGGAAGAGGTGGTGGCAAGGAACTATCTGATAGGGGAGCGGCCGGATGTTGTCTTGAATATTGTGGACGGAACGAACATTGAAAGGAACTTATATTTAAGTACACAACTTATGGAGCTTGGGATTCCGGTGGTGATAGCCGTTAATATGATGGATGTGGTGGAAAAAAGCGGGGATAAAATAGATATTGATAAACTTGGCAGACGGCTTGGCTGTGAAGTGGTGGAAATTTCCGCATTGAAAGGAACAGGAATCCAAGAGGCGGCAAAGAAAGCAGTTGGGGCAGCGGAAAGAGGAAGCTATGCCGTGTCTTTTCATCGGTTTTCAGAGGCAGTGGAAGAGGTATTGGAAAAGATAGGGAATAGGATAGGAGAGGATATCCCTGCAGGGCAAAAGCGTTTTTTTTCCATTAAGCTGCTGGAAAGGGATGATAAAATTGCAGCCAGGATGGAGTGTATGCCGGATATAGAAGATATGATTAAGGAGCTGGAAAATAGGCTGGATGATGATGCGGAAAGCATAATTGCCAAAGAGAGATATGATTTCATTTCTTCTATTATAAAGGAATGTGTCAGCAAGGCGGGAAGAGGCGGATTGACGGTATCCGATAAAATTGATAAGATTGTTACAAACCGTTTCCTTGCATTGCCTATTTTTGCGGCTGTTATGACTATTGTATATTATTTTTCTGTTTCTACAGTAGGGTCATGGGCGACTGACTGGGTCAATGATGGTTTGTTCGGCGATGAATGGAATTTTTTTGGTATGGAGATTCCGGGTATTCCTGCAGGCATAGAATCTTTATTAAATGCAATAAATTGTGCCGGTTGGCTGCAGGGCCTAGTGCTTGATGGAGTTGTGGCAGGGGTAGGGGCTGTCCTCGGTTTTGTTCCCCAGATGTTGGTGCTATTTCTTTTTCTGGCATTTTTGGAGAACTGTGGATATATGGCAAGAGTTGCTTTTATTATGGATAGGATTTTCCGGAAATTCGGGCTTTCGGGCAAGTCATTTATCCCTATGTTGATAGGAACCGGCTGTGGCGTTCCCGGGATTATGGCATCCCGTACCATTGAGAATGACCGGGATAGGAAAATGACCATTATGACGACTACTTTTATCCCTTGTGGCGCGAAGCTTCCGATTATTGCATTAATTGCCGGCGCTTTGTTCCACGGAGCCTGGTGGGTAGCGCCCAGCGCGTATTTCGTTGGGATTGGGGCTGTTATTTGCTCGGGGATTATATTGAAGAAAACAAACATGTTTGCAGGGGAACCGGCGCCTTTTGTGATGGAGCTGCCTGCTTACCATATGCCTTCCGTTTCCGGCATATGGTGGAGCATGTGGGAAAGAGGATGGTCCTTTATCAAAAAAGCGGGAACGATTATTTTATTATCGACTATTGTTATTTGGTTTTGTACTTATTTTGGATTTGTAGACGGCAGGTTTTGCATGTTGGAGGATATGGAAATCAACCACAGTATTCTGGCTGCTGTGGGGGATGGAATAAGCTGGCTGTTCCGTCCTCTTGGATGGGGCGATTGGCGTTTTGCAACAGCGGCGATTACCGGGCTTGTGGCAAAAGAAAATGTGGTAGGGACTTTCGGTATTGTGTTTGGCTTTGCGGAAGTGGCGGAAGAAGGGGAAGAAATTTGGAGGATGCTTTCAGGGAGCATGACGATGGCTGCAGCTTATTCTTTTCTTACATTTAACCTTTTATGCGCACCTTGCTTTGCTGCTATGGGGGCGATAAAAAGAGAAATGAATAGTAGGGAATGGTTTTGGTTTGCTATTGGATATCAGACAGTTTTGGCATACGTGGTATCTTTTTGCATATATCAGGTTGGAACATGGGTTGCAACAGGGGTTTTTGGCTTTGGAACAGCCTCTGCCATTCTTCTGATTGCAGGATTTGCTTATCTTTTGATACGGCCGTATAAAGCAGGCAACACATTAAAACCGAGTTGGAAAAGCATAGATAAAAGGATGCCTGCGAAATAAAGCGGCAAAAGATGGAGGTGTGATATGGGAACGTTTTTGGTTGGGGCAGTTATTCTTTGCGCCGTTGCCTTGGCGGCAAGAAGCTTGATAAAAGATAGAAAAAATGGGAAGTCTATACAATGTGGAGGGGATTGTGGACATTGCGGCGGTCATTGCGGCTGCTGAGGTATGGAATGTTGTAGTTTTATATGCCAAAACAGCGTATAAAGTAGAAGATTCTATGGCGAAATAATTAAGATTTTTTTAAATATATTGAGCTGTAGGTAAAAATATGGTACGTTAAAGAAGCTGTAAAAATGCAAAACAGTAGAAAATAACGTGCCGGACCAAGAATGTTGTAAAAGCAGCATCAAACGTAGGCACGGGATAGGGGTGCAAATGAAAAACAGATTATATTATGTACTATTCCTTTTATATGCCATTGTTGTGGCTTTTATCCTATATGTAAACGGTGTGTTTACAGGCGGGGATGTTTCTTTGGTAAATCTGTTCATTAACGTTGGTTTCCTGGTCATCATCGGTGTGCTGTTTGTGATATCCGCTGTCAGCTTTGGGCGGTTGAACAATGTGACCGATGAATTGGTTGATGTTACTTTCCGCCTTCAGAAAGAATATAAAGAGTCGGGCGGAAAAAATGTTTGGGGGAATTATCAGAACCGGAGCGATGTCTTTAAAAACGAGGAATTAAAAGGAGCTTTCAATAAATACAGGCAGCGCATGAAAGGATTGAAGACGAAGAGGGGAGTTGCCGGTCCTTGTGATTTGGAAGAATATATTAACGAGGATCTTTTAGACAGGGTAGGTATGAACTTTTTCAATTCAGGGATTTCCGGTACCCTTACAGGGCTTGGGATTTTAGGTACTTTCCTTGGATTGTCTATGGGGCTTGGCTCTTTTCATGGGAACGATATTTATACGATTTCCGATAATGTAGGCTCTCTGCTTTCCGGCATGAAGGTGGCTTTCCACACTTCCGTATATGGTATATTTTTCTCTCTGGTGTTCAATATTGTATACCGAAGCATTATGTCAGACGCTTATGGGAAACTGGATGAATTTTTATCCATGTTCCGCCAAGCGGCACAGCCGGTTCCTGCCAGAGAAGATGAAAATTCCGCAACGATGCTGGTTTATCAGGCAGGCATGTCCAATGCGTTAAAACAGATGCTTGAGTTGATGAAAGGCAGCGCGGCGGAACAGACTGCAGGGGTGGAGCGTATCGTAGATAAATTTACCGGGCAGATGCAGACTGCTTTAGGAACGGACTTCCAGAAGCTGGGCAATACTTTAAAAGCGGCAGGCGAAGCGCAGACAGTCAGTGCGGCAAATGCAGCGGAATTGATAGAGGCGGTTACCGCATTGGTAGAAGTAAACAAAAATGTCCAGTCAGCTCTTGCTAAGGTGATGGACAGGCAGGAGAAATTTGCAGGGGAATTAAGGGAGCAGAAGGAAAAACTGGTGAACACATGCAACGAGATGAGCGATGAAATTAGCAACCAATTGTATGCTTTTGACCAGATGAGGAGCCTTTATGAAAAATAAACGAAAGAACAGGGAGGCTTTTGCGGAACACAGCTATTGGCAGTCCTATTCGGACATGATGGCGGCATTGCTGTTGATTTTCGTATTGATGATAGCCATAACCCTTTCCATTTACAAGCAAAAGACCGCCGATTTGGATAAAACGAGTTTAGAACTCAGCGAAGCGCAGGCAAAGCTGGATGTGACAATCGCGGATTTGGAAAACTCCAAAGCTGAGCTGGAAAAGTCCAACGAAGAACTGGCATCTTCTTTGACAGAGCTGCAGCAGGCATATGCGCAGGCAGCGTTAACGCAGGAGGAGCTGAACAATGCTTACCTGGAAATTGAAAATGCAAAAAATGAGCTGACAACGACAAAAAATGAACTTCAAAATATTGTAGGGATACGGACGGATATTATTGGCGCTTTGCAGACGGCTTTTAACAATTCCAGCATGAAGGTGGATGCCCAAACCGGTTCCATTACGTTTTCCTCCGATGTGTTGTTCCGCTACAACAGCGCTACCCTTACGGCGGACAGCAAAGAAACGTTAAAAGAAATTATCCCCACTTATCTGGATGTGCTTTTGCAGGACCAATTCCGCGGTTACATTGCGGAAATCATCATCGAAGGGCATACCGATACCGACGGCGGCTACCAGAGCAATATGGAATTATCTTATGCAAGGGCTAATGCCGTGGCCGATTTCTGCTTAAACCAAAAGAACGGTTTAAGCGAGGAAAAAATTGAACAATTGCAGAAAATCCTTACCGTTAACGGAAAGTCTTGGAGCAGCCCTATCTATCAAAGGGATACCTTGGGAAACCCTACGGATTCCGTAGATATGGCATCTTCCAGACGTGTGGAAATCAAATTCCGCCTGAAAGAAGATGAAATGATACAAAAAATTTCGGGAATTTTGGCACAGCAATAATGGAGGGATTTCCCCACAATGAATAAAAGATTCAAACCCCTGATTTATCATTAGGGGTTTGTTTTTGTAAAATAGGGTACGCGCCCCTATATTTTTTTGAAAAGTTGTGGTAAGATATACAAAGCATATTTTTGACTGGTTATTTCAACGGGTTGTAGGCAGTATGCCGGAAAGGTTTGAGGAAATGCTTGAAAATATAGATGCGGTTATTTTTGACTTGGACGGTTCGCTTGTGGACTCCATGTGGATGTGGAGACAGATAGATATAGAATATCTTGGAAAATTCGGCATCGAATTGCCGGAAGATTTACAAGAGGCCATCGAGGGGATGAGTTTTAGCGAAACGGCGGGCTACTTTAAGGAGCGTTTCCGGCTTCCGGATTCCATCCAGCAGATTAAATCGGATTGGAATGCGATGGCATGGGATAAATACAGTAATGAGGTGCCTTTGAAAGAGGGCGTGGATGATTTTTTGGAAATTTGCAGGGAACAGGGAATATTGCTTGGGATAGCCACCAGCAATTCCAGGGAATTGGTTCAGAATGTCGTGTCCGTACATGGGCTGGAAGACTATTTTTCCTGCATTATGACAGGGTGTGATGTGGCAAAAGGGAAACCGGCTCCGGACATTTATTTGGCGGTGGCGAATGAGCTGAATGTGGAGCCGGGGCGTTGTCTTGTATTTGAGGATATTATCCCGGGGATTTTGGCCGGAAAAGCGGCGGGGATGAAGGTGTGTGCCGTGGAAGACGCTTATTCGATTACGGTGAAAGAAGAAAAAATGTTGGCGGCCGATTATTATATTGAGGATTTCACCGGTTTGTCCAAAAATAGCAGAAGGAAAAGGATATCATGAATGGATTTTTGCCAATTTCAAAAGAGGACTTAATAGAGCGGGGAATTTCCCAGTTGGATTTTGTCTATGTGATAGGTGATGCTTATGTGGACCACCCGTCCTTTGGGCATGCGATTATTAGCCGTATCCTAGAGTCTCATGGATATTCTGTGGGGATTATTTCTCAACCGGATTGGAAGGATGAGAAAAGCATTGCCGTTTTGGGGCGGCCAAGGCTTGCCTTTCTTGTATCGGCAGGGAATATGGATTCTATGGTCAACCATTATTTTGTGTCGAAAAAACATCGGCCGGCCGATGCTTATACGCCGGGCGGCGAGGTGGGGAAGCGGCCGGATTATGCGTCTGTGGTATATGGAAACCTTATCCGGCAGACTTTTAAGGATGTGCCGGTGATTTTGGGAGGAGTGGAATCCAGCCTTAGGCGGCTTGCCCATTATGATTATTGGTCCGGTAGGCTGAAACGTTCCGTTTTGTTGGACTCCCAGGCCGATTTGATTTCTTACGGAATGGGGGAACGTTCGATTGTAGAGATTGCGGATGCTTTAAATAGCGGCATCGCAGTAAAGGATATTACGTTTATCGCAGGAACAGTTTATAAAACAAAGGATATTTCAGGAATATATGACAGCTTGCAGCTTCCTTCTTATGATGAAATGAGAAGCAAACCTGCAGCATATGCGGACAGCTTTTGCAAACAATATCAAAATACCGATTCTTTTAACGGGAAATATTTAATTGAGCCATATCCGAACAATGTGTATGTGGTGCAGAATCCTCCTGCAAAACCTTTGTCTACAGAGGAAATGGATGCAGTCTATGATTTGCCCTACCAAAGGACATATCATCCTTCGTATGAAGAAAAAGGCGGGGTTCCTGCCATTTCGGAAATTAAATTTTCCCTAATCAGCAGCCGGGGCTGTTTTGGCGGATGCAATTTCTGCGCCCTGACTTTCCATCAAGGAAGGATTGTGCAGGCGAGAAGTCATGATTCCATTCTAAAAGAAGCGGTACAAATGACAAAGGAGGAAGGCTTTAAAGGGTATATCCATGATGTGGGGGGACCGACGGCTAATTTCCGCCATCCATCCTGCGCAAAGCAGATGCAGATGGGAGTGTGCAAAAACAAACAATGTCTGTTCCCGAAACCTTGTGGGAACCTTACGGTAAACCATAGCGATTATTTGGAACTTTTACAAAAACTGCGCGCCATCCCCGGCGTGAAAAAAGTGTTTATCCGTTCAGGGATACGGTTTGACTATCTTTTAGAAGATAAGGACAATGCTTTTTTTACGGAATTGGTGGAACATCATGTGAGCGGGCAATTGAAAGTGGCGCCGGAGCATATTTCGGATGCGGTACTTTCCAAAATGGGGAAACCATCCAATAAAGTTTATGAGCTTTTTGTTAAAAAATATAATGAAATAAATGAAAAATTAGGGAAAAAACAATTTCTTGTGCCATATCTGATGTCTTCCCATCCAGGCTCTACGCTGAAAGAAGCGGTAGAATTGGCGGAATATTTAAGGGATTTGGGGTATATGCCGGAGCAGGTGCAGGATTTTTACCCAACGCCTTCTACCATATCTACAGTGATGTACTATACGGGGATTGACCCGATAAGCAAGAAAAAAGTTTATGTATGTAATAACCCCCATGAAAAAGCGATGCAGAGGGCATTGATACAGTACCGGAACCCTAAAAATTATGATTTGGTTTATGAAGCGTTGACGAAGGCCGGTCGGGAAGACTTAATTGGGTTTGGGAAAAAATGCCTGATTCGGCCGAAAAACAAGACAGAATACGTGCCGAAAAAACAGAAGAAGGAAAAAAGGGAAAAGAAAAAGAAGACGATTCGCAATGTGCATAAAAAGAAAGCATAGCAAAGCTGCGCAGAAATGAGGGAAAAATGGGAAAAAAGAAAATTATCATTATTACGGGGGCTTCTTCCGGCCTTGGGCAGGAATTTGCTTTCCAATTGGACAAAATCATGCATAGACTGGATGAAGTATGGCTGATTGCCAGAAGGAAAGAACGTCTGGAAGAATTGGCAAAGCTTTTGGATACTCCGGCAAAAATAATCTCTATGGATGTGGCAAAAGAGCAGGACAACCGGGCTTTTAAGGAGTTGCTGGAAAGGGAAAACGTTTCCATCCGTATGCTCATCAATTGCGCCGGTTTCGGGTTGATGGGCCGGTTTGAAGATTTGGACATGGAAGAACAAATCGGGATGCTGGAAGTGAATTGTAAGGCATTGACCTGGCTGACATATGAATGTATTCCTTATATATGCAAAAATGGACGGATTATCCAGTTGGCATCCAGTGCGGCTTTTGCACCGCAAAAGAATTTTGCCGTTTATGCAGCCACAAAATCCTATGTACTAAGCTTTTCCCGTTCTTTGCGGGAAGAATTAAAAGAGAAATCCATATGGGTGACGGCAGTGTGCCCAGGACCGGTGGAAACGGAATTTTTTGATATTGCGGAGAAATACGGCTCCACATTGGCGGTAAAAAAATTGACATTAGTTTCCCCTCAACGTGTTGTGAAAGAAGCATTGCTGGATTCCCATGACAGAAGGGCTCTTTCCGTATGCAGCCTTCCCATTAAGGCTTTTGGCATATTGTCTAAGACTGTTCCTCACGGATGGATTTTGCACGTTATGAACCTATTGAAATGAGAAAACGGCAAAGAGGAGAAGAGGGGCGAATGACAGGGAAAAAAATAGCCAAAGGGCAGTATGGATATATGAAAAGGCAAAAAATGTGGAGCAGTATCCGTACCATTTGCCTATTTGCCTTATCCCTTTCCATATTTGGAATAGGGATAGCGGTTTTGGGAACGAAGGAAAGCCTTCTTACCGTTATCGCTATATTAGGCTGCCTTCCGGCAGGAAGAAGTATGGTGAATATGATTATGTTCCTGCGGGCTACGGGCTGCTCTGAAAAGGCAAAGGAAAAAATCAGCAGGCATGCAGAGGGGTTGACGGAGCTGTACGATATGTTTTTTACTTCTTATACGAAAAATTATCCGGTTAGCCATATGGCAATCCGGAATCATGTGGTTTGCGGCTATATGGAAAGTAAAAAGGCGGACAGTGCAGCCTGCGAAAAACATTTGGATACTTATTTGAAGCAAGGCGGATGCAGCGGCGTGGCGGTAAAAATATTTGATGATATTGAGAAATACTGTGAAGGGCTTCATAACCTGAAGAAACAGGAAGAAACGGATCATGGGAAGATGGCGGAGATTGTGGAAAATCTGTTGGCTATTTCGTTATAAAAGATAGGATTGGAGAAGTTCTATGAGGAAGATTACTATAAAAGAAAAGGAAGCCGGGCAGCGTCTGGATAAATATCTACGTAAATATCTGTCAAATTCCACTTCCGGTTTCCTTTATAAAATGCTTCGGAAAAAAAATATTACTTTAAACGGGAAGAAGGCGTCGGGCAGCGAGATGCTCCATGAGAAAGATGAAGTTGCGCTGTTCCTTTCCGAAGATACAATTGTAAAATTCGGCGGAAGGGTATCGGAAGCGGGCAGGGATGCCCTTTCAGGGGATGCTTTGCAGAGAATATCACAGCAGGAATCCATATGGGAAAAAAGATGCCTTCAATACGAAGAAGCTTATAGGAAGTTGGGGGCGTTTGAAATTGTCTTTGAGAACCGGCATGTGCTTGTAGTCAACAAGCCATCGGGGTTATTGACCCAAAAGGCAGCGTCCGATGATTTATCTTTAAACGAGTGGTTGATTGGCTATCTTCTTGCAAAAGGGGAAATAACAAAAGAAGAGCTGCATACCTTTAAACCATCTGTCTGCAACCGGCTGGACAGGAATACCAGCGGGCTGGTCTTATGCGGGAAAACCCTTCAGGGCAGCCAGAAGATAAGCGCTTTGCTGAAAGACAGAAGCCTGCGTAAATTTTATTGCCTGTTTGTGAAGGGGGTAGTAACCAAAGGTGCAGAGATAGAAGGGCATTTGAAAAAAGACGGGCAGATAAACCGTGTAACCATATGTAAAGATGGAGGGGATAAGGATGCTTCTTATATTAAGACGGTATATCAGCCGCTTAAGAATTACCGGAATATGACAATGCTGGAGGCGGAACTTGTGACCGGAAAAACCCACCAGATTAGGATTCATCTGGCTGGTATTGGGCACCCTGTTCTGGGGGACTATAAATACGGATATTTTGAGTTTAATGATTTGTATAAGAAAAAGTACGGAATCCATACACAGCTTTTACATGCCAGCCGTTTGGAATTTCCGAAGATGGATGGGGAATGGGAAGATATGTCAGAACTCGTACTTAAGGCGGAACCACCGGAAATTTTCCGGCTTTTGGACGAAGGAGAAGAATGAGGGATGGCAACTTGGAATTCCAGAGGATTAAGAGGTTCTACTTTGGAGGATTTGATTAACCGTACGAATGAGAAATATTTGGAGAACGGGCTGGCATTGATGCAAAAGATTCCAACGCCAATTACCCCCATTACGATAGACAAAGAAACCAGACAGATTACCCTTGCTTATTTTGACCAGAAGAGTACCGTTGACTACATCGGTGCCGTACAGGGTATCCCGGTCTGTTTCGACGCCAAGGAATGTACAAAAGACACCTTTGCCCTTCAGAATATCCATGAACATCAGGTGGAGTTCATGCGCCTATTTGAAAAGCAGGGCGGAATCGCTTTTTTCATCATTTATTATACGCACAAGGAGATTTTCTATTATCTGCCTTATGAGATGCTCCGGTTTTTTTGGGACAGGGCAAAAGAGGGAGGGAGGAAGAGCTTCCGGTTTGAAGAGCTGAACCCCGCGTATATTATGCCAAGGAAGAACAATGTTTTTGTGCCTTATCTGGATATGATACAAAGGGATTTGGATGACCGGGAGGCAGACACCTAGCCACAGGCAACGGAACATTAAATGAAAAACGGTTCAAGAGGCGGGGCTTAAACTGGCAGCGCAAAGTTTGCGTTTTGCGGCATTTACAGGCGCCAGGCAGCCGTTTGACTCATTGGACATGGGAATAGCAGGAAAGGAGCAGGTTTGAAAATATGAAATGTATGACGGGCAGACATAGTGAATTGGTACATACGCCGGAAGGGGTAAGGGATATTTATGGGGATGAATATGCAAAAAAGCTTCGGGTGGAAAACTTGATATTGGAAAAGGTAAGAAGCTATGGATACGAAGATATCCAGACCCCGGCATTTGAGTTTTTCGATGTTTTTTCAAAAGAAGTAGGAACTACACCTTCCAGGGAATTGTATAAATTTTTTGACAAGGAAGGGAATACATTGGTATTGCGCCCGGATTTTACCCCATCTATCGCCAGATGTGCGGCAAAGTATTTTGCAGATTGCAATGTACCGATCCGGTTCTGCTATGTAGGGAATACGTTTACAAATACTTCCGATTTACAGGGGAAATTAAAAGAAGCAACCCAAATGGGGGCGGAACTGATTGGGGATTCGTCCACGGAAGCGGATGGGGAAATGGCGGCGCTTGTCATAGAAGCTTTGCTTGCTGCCGGCTTAAAAGATTTCCAATTGAGCGTGGGGAATGTGGAATATTTTAAGGGGCTTTGCATGGAAGCCGGGCTGGACGAAGAGACAGAACTGGAATTGAGGGAATTTATTTCCGGGAAAAATTATTTCGGTGCGGAGGAACTTCTTCGGGAGAAAAAGGTGCCGGAGAAATATTGGGATGCTTTGCTGAAAGTGACGGACTTATTCGGCACTTATGAGGCTTTGGAACAGGCGAAGGCCTTTGTGCATAACGAGCGTTCCTTAGGCGCTATCCGGCGGTTAGAGGCGTTGTATGAAGTGCTTTGCTGTTATGGGGTGGAAAGCTATGTTTCGTTTGACTTGGGGATGTTGAGCAAATACCGTTACTACACAGGCGTCATATTCAAAGCTTATACATATGGCGTAGGGGATGCCATTGTAAAAGGAGGAAGATATGATACCCTTCTTGGTCGTTTCGGGAAAGAGGCGCCTGCCATTGGTTTTGCCGTAGTGATTGATGATTTGATGGCGGCTTTGGGGCGTCAGAACGTGGAGATTCCGCTTTTGCCGGGGACAGAGGCGATAGAATATACGGAAGAATCCTATAAAGAAATGCTAGAGAAAGCAAAATCGCTTCGGGCGGAAGGGAAGAAAGCCGTATTGATTCCACAGGGGAAAACGGAGGAAAGGACGGAAAAGGGATAATGGGAGAGACACGTTATTTGACGTTTGCCTTGGGAAAAGGGCGTCTGGCGAATAAAACAATGGAGCTGTTGGAAAAAATGGGTATTACTTGCGAGGAAATGAAGGACAAAAGTTCCAGAAAGCTGGTTTTCGTCAATGAAGAAAAAAAGTTCCGCTTTTTTCTTGCCAAAGGTTCCGATGTGCCTACTTATGTAGAATACGGGGCTGCCGATATCGGGGTGGTAGGAAAAGATACGGTTTTGGAAGAAAACAGAAGAGTATATGAAGTATTGGATTTAGGGTTTGGAAAATGCCGGATGTGCGTATGCGGACCGGAAAGTGCAAGGGAATTGTTGCTGCATCATGAACGGATACGGGTTGCCAGCAAATACCCTAACATTGCCAAAGATTATTTTTACAATAAAAAACATCAGACCGTGGATATCATCCGTTTGAATGGTTCCGTGGAGCTTGGACCGATGGTAGGGCTGTCGGATGTTATCGTGGATATTGTGGAGACCGGTTCTACACTGAAGGAAAATGGTCTTGCCGTGTTGGAAGAAATCTGCCCCTTGTCCGCACGTATGATTGTAAATCAGGTAAGTATGCAGATGCAGACAGAGAGAATCAAGGAGCTGATTCATGACATAAGGGGGCATTTGCAGTGAATGACAGATAGGATGGGCCGCTTGGGAAAGGGCTGTTGATTGGTATCTTGAAGATGCAAGTGGGAAAGGTATGGTGTGGATATGGACTTAAAAGAGTATAAGGGAATTATAATAGCATGTATCGCGGGAATTTGTGCGATTATCTGTGTATCCATTCTAACGGGGAATATGGTGGATTACAAGAAGACATCGGGCGGTGGCGGGATTACGGCAACCGGTTCCGCAAGCTGTGATTTTGAAGCTGATTTGATTGTTTGGAGAGGCAGTTTTACCGCTTATGGGGAAACGACACAGGGTGCATACAGTGTAGTAAAAAATGATGCCAAGATTATTAAAGATTATCTTTTGGAGAACGGGGTGACGGAAGAGGAAATGCAGTTCAGCTCTGTTCGGATATCGCCAAGATGGAGTACCGAATACAATGAAGAAGGGTACGAAGTGGGCTATTATCTGGACGGATATGATTTGGAGCAGCAGATTTCCGTTACTTCTTCCGATGTGGACAAAGTGGATTCCATTTCCAGAGACATTACCCAGTTGATTGAAGCAAATGTAGAATTTACGTCCGAAGCGCCGGAATATTATTATACGAAATTAGATGAATTAAAATTGCAGCTTATTGATGAAGCCACCCAAAATGCAAAAGAAAGAATCGATATTATGGCGGCAGGCACCGGAGGAAAGACGGGGAAACTGTTAACTGCCAATTTGGGGGTTTTCCAGATTACGGCCCAGAATACAAATTCGGATTATAGTTATGGAGGGTCTTTTGATACCAGTTCCAGACAGAAGACCGCTTCTATTACGGTAAAATTGAACTATAGTGTGGAGTGAGAAAGCAGAAATGAGGTGAAATATGCGTACCATAAAATTGACAGCAGAGACAAAAAAGGATATTTTGAACAACCTTTTAAAAAGGAGCCCCAATAATTATGGCCAGTACGAATCCACTGTGGCGGAGATTATTTCCAATGTCCGTGAAGAAGGGGATAAGGCTTTGTTTGCCTATACGGAACAATTTGACCACTGTAAAGTAAGTGCAGGAAGTGTTCGTGTAACGGCGGAAGAAATTGCAGAGGCTTATACAAAAGTAGATGCCGGGCTAGTGGAGGTAATGAAAAAATCGGCGGAGAATATCCGCACATTCCACGCCAAGCAGCTGCATAATTCTTGGATAGAAACAAGGGAAGACGGTTCACTGCTGGGACAGAAAATCACCCCGATAGGTATCTCCGGGGTATATGTGCCAGGGGGCAAGGCAGCGTATCCTTCCAGTGTGCTGATGAATGTAATACCGGCAAAGGTAGCCGGGGTAAAGAAGATTATTATGACAACGCCGCCGGATGCCGACGGGAATGTATATGCGGGCACTTTGGTAGCGGCGGATATTGCCGGAGTGGACGAAATATATAAGGCAGGAGGCGCGCAGGCTATTGCGGCTATGGCTTTTGGCACGGAAAGTATTCCGAAGGTGGATAAAATAACGGGCCCGGGGAACATCTTCGTAGCCTTGGCGAAAAAAGCTTGTTTCGGCTATGTCAGCATTGATTCCATCGCCGGGCCAAGCGAAATCCTGATTATTGCGGATGAGACGGCAAACCCCCGTTATGTGGCGGCCGATTTGCTTTCCCAGGCGGAGCATGACGAACTGGCAAGCGCTATCCTTATAACGACCAGCGATAAATTGGCAGAGGCAGTAGACGCTGAAGTAGATGCCTTTGTGAAACAACTATCCAGGAAGGAAATTATCGGGAAGTCCTTGGAAAATTACGGATATATCCTGCTGGCGGAAACGATGGAAGATGCGGTGGAGACAGCCAATGAGATTGCGTCGGAGCATGTGGAAATACTAACGGCCGATCCTTATGCGGTAATGACAAAGGTAAGGAATGCAGGGGCATTGTTCTTAGGGGAGTATTCTTCGGAACCGCTGGGGGATTATTATGCCGGGCCGAACCATATCCTGCCTACGAACGGAACGGCCAAATTTTTCTCGCCGCTAAATGTGGATGATTTTATGAAAAAAACAAGTATTATATCTTATTCGGAGCAAGCCCTTAGGAAGGTACATAAAGATATTGAATTGTTTGCAAATAGCGAAGGGTTGACGGCTCATGCAAATTCGATTAAAGTAAGGTTTGAAGAAAGGCAAAGGTAGGAGAGAATATGGCAAGAAGCGCAACGATAGGAAGGAAAACGAAAGAAACGGATATTTCCCTAACCTTAAACCTGGACGGAACAGGGAAAGGTGAAATCAGTACGGGAATCGGCTTTTTTAATCATATGCTGGAAGGGTTTGCCCGTCATGGATTTTTTGATTTGATGGTGAAGGTAGAAGGGGATCTTCATGTGGACGGGCATCATACAATCGAGGATACGGGAATTGTCCTTGGGCAGGCAATAAGAGAAGCTTTGGGGGATAAAGCGGGGATAAAACGCTATGGTTCCTGTATTCTTCCTATGGATGACGCGCTCGCTTTGTGCGCAGTGGATTTGTGCGGGCGGCCTTATTTTAATTATGAATGTGAATACCCGTCGGAAAGGATAGGGGATTTGGATACGGAGCTTATCCGAGAATTTTTCTATGCGGTTTCCTATTCCGCAGGGATGAATCTGCATATAAAGATGCTTTCGGGCATCAACAGCCATCATATGGCGGAAGCTATGTTTAAGGCATTTTCCAAGGCAATGGATGAGGCGGTAACGAAGGATGCGCGGATTCAGGATGTACTTAGTACGAAAGGGAGTTTAACTTAAGAAAAATTTTTAAGGCAATTTCTAAGGAGAAAGGAATATATGGGCAGTCAATACAAGAAACTGGTTCCCTGCATTTATTTATATAAAGGGAATGCAGTAAAAGATTTATCCGATATTACGATTATTGATACGAATCCGGTAGGTCTGGCAAAATATTACAGCGATAATCATGGAGACGAACTTCTGGTGTTCGATATGTCAAAAGGGGATGCGGAACATGAAGAAGCGTTGGATATTATAAAGGAAATCTGTCAGACTGCGGAAATACCGGTAATCGGGGCAGGGAATATACACCGTATGGAGGATGTGAAAAAGCTTTTATATGCGGGGTGCAAGAAGGCTGCCCTGAATTATTCCAAGCCGGGGAATATAACGATTACCGAAGAGGTGTCCAAGAAATTCGGAAAAGAAAAGATAGCTGCATGTTATGAGGAAATAGAGACAATCCTTGCAAATCATGAATTGCTGGAAGAATACGTAGATGAATTGATTCTGGTAAATGCGGCAGCTTTGAGGGAAAGCATTAATCTATGGATGGGTGGGGCACAGATATTGGCTCTTCTTCCCGAGGTTTCTTTGGATAAACTGATTGAAATCCTTTCTGCGCCATCCATATGCGGCATTACCGGCTTTGCCATTAATGAAAATGCAAAAGAGATTTCGGCAGTCAAATCTTTATGTCAGGGGAATGGGATTAAGGTGAATACTTTTGAAGCGGCATTCCAGTGGGCGGATTTTAAGTTAAATTCGGACGGGCATGTGCCGGTTGTGGTGCAGGATTATAAAACGGATGAAGTGCTGATGGTAGCTTATATGAATGAAGAAGCGTATGAGATGACTGTCCATACCGGAAAGATGACTTATTATAGCAGGAGCCGCAATGAACTTTGGATAAAAGGGGATACCAGCGGGCATTATCAATATGTAAAGTCATTGACGGCGGACTGCGATATGGACACGATTTTGGCGAAGGTTTCCCAAGTAGGGAATGCCTGCCATACGGGAAGCCATTCTTGTTTTTTCAATGAAATTGTACGGAAAGAATATGAAGAGGCAAATCCGCTTAAAGTATTTACATCGGTAATGCATGTAATTGAAGACAGGAAGATTCACCCAAAAGAGGGTTCCTATACGAACTATCTGTTTGAAAAAGGGCTGGATAAGATTTTGAAGAAATTGGGGGAAGAGGCGACGGAAATTGTCATTGCTTCCAAAAACCCGAATCCCAATGAGATTAAATATGAAATTGCCGATTTCCTTTATCATATGATGGTGTTGATGGCGGAAAAAGGAGTGAGTTGGGAAGAGATTATAGAGGAACTGGCAAAAAGATGAGGCATATAGGGAAAGGCATAAAGTAAGTACATGCGGTATGCCTATGGCTTGCTGCATGGAAAAGCGAAGCATAGATTGCAGGAGGATTTCATATAGTTTAAAAAGAATATGACAGGAACTGCTTATTGTGAAGTTATTAAAGAAATACAAAAAAACTATTTTCGTTGTTTTCTTGCTGTGCGCGATGTTTTTTGCTGGAAGAGGCGTCGGTTATCTGGTAGACGTTTTCCGGTTCCAGGATGGAGACGCTGCAAATTCGGTTGGCTCTTCCCATATTTCGGCTTCGGAGAACTGGGGGCTGGGAGGGTATGGCAATGAAATGAAGCCTATCGGGATAGCGTCAGCGGAAGAACTAAAGGAATACGACGCCTATTATGTAGGGGATGGGGAAGAGAAAGTTATTTATCTTACTTTTGACGCAGGCTACGAGAACGGGAATACGGAACCGATATTGGATGCGCTGAAAAAACACCATGCGCCGGCCACCTTTTTTGTGGTAGGGCATTACTTGGAATCGGCGCCGGAATTGGTAAAACGTATGGTGAACGAAGGGCATTGCGTAGGAAACCATACTTACCATCATCTGGATATGTCACAAATATCGGATATGGATTCTTTCCGTAAGGAAATGGAAGATGTTTCCAAGTTGTTTGCGGAAATTACCGGAAAAGAGCTTTCCATGTATTACCGGCCTCCACAGGGGAAATACAGCGTGGAAAATTTGAGGATGGCAAAAGAAATGGGATATAAAACATTTTTCTGGAGCCTTGCCTATGTGGACTGGTATCAGGATAAGCAGCCCTCCAAAGAGGAGGCTTTCGAGAAACTGACGGGGCGTATCCACCCGGGGGCAATTGTGCTGCTTCACAGCACTTCCCAGACAAATGGGGAGGTTTTGGATGAATTGTTGGGGAAATGGGAAAGCATGGGCTATTGTTTCCGCCCATTGTCCGATTTAATCGAATGAGCTGGATTGACGTATGTAAAAAGCTGGTTTGTCAATTTTTTACATACGTCATTTTTTTTGCTTTTTATTTTGGGAATTTTGCACAATAGCATTGACCTTTATTTCAAAAAAATGTATAATAAAAATATTAAAAATTTATAAATTTTATATAGTTTGAACGGTAGAGAAAGGTAGGCAATGCATGAGAGAAGAGAAAGTTACTAGGGCACAGGGAACAAAAGGATTTCGGAGCCTGACATTTATGTTGATTCTGATTATTTTTGTTTTGGTTTCCATTCCGACGGTTGGACTGGCATTTCTGGGAATCCATTATCTGAAACAGTCAATGGATGAATCGATGGAAGTGTATGAGGAATCCATGACAGATGGTTATTCGATGGAGATTAAATCCCAGGTACAAGGGGCATTGGCCGTAGTACAAAGTTATTACGACCAGAGCCAGAGAGGCGAACTGACAGAAGAGGAGGCACAGAAAATGGCTGCGGAAGCAGTCCGTGCAATGCGCTACCGGGATGATGCATCAGGATATATTTGGATAGATGGGTCGGATTATGTACTGGTGATGCATCCGATTTTAACAGAGCAGGAAGGAACGGACAGATATGATTTGACAGATCAAAACGGTGTGAAAGTGACACAGAACGTAGTCGCAGCCGCAAAAGCGGGCGGGGGATACAATGAGTTTTATTTTACCAAGTCGGACGGTGTAACGGTTGCCCCGAAGATTGCTTATTCCGAGATGTTTGAGCCTTGGGGCTGGGCGGTCGCTACGGGGAACTATGTGGACGATATGAATGCTAAGATTGATGACAGGAAGCATTATATCCAGGAGGAATTTTCGCAGATGCTTATGGTCTACAGCGTTGCGGCGGTCCTCATGTTGTTTGCAGCATTGGCGGTATCCGCTTTGAGTGGGCTGAGGATTACAAAAGGCATTAAACTGGTAGAAGGGCATTTGCGCCAGTCGGCAATGGGCGATTTAAGTTTTACGGTGAGCCCTGCCTTGTTAAGAAGGTCTGACGAAATCGGGGAGATGGCGCGTTCGCTGGATAATGTCCGCCAGTCGCTGGCAAGTATGCTGGGCAGTATGATACATACCGGAGAAGCTTTGAACCAAAGCAGTGAAAATTTCAGTACAAAATTTGAATACATTTCAGAGAGCATCCGGAATACCAATCAGGCGATTGAAGATTTGGCACAGGGCGCTACCAACCAGGCGAATGAGACTGAGACGGTAAACGAAAAGATTGTAGAGCTTGGCGGCGTTATCGAAGTGGAGAAAAACGGTGTGGATAAACTGGAAGAGGCAGTGTCCGCTATGATAGGGCATTCGTCCGGCGCTTCCGAAAGCATTCATGAATTGGATAGGATTACTAAAGTTACGATTGAAGCGATTGAAATGGTTTCTGAACAGACAAATAAGAACAACGATTCTGCGGCAAATATCAATAAGGCAATAGAGATAATCAAGGGATTGGCAAACCAGACCAACCTGCTTTCGCTGAATGCCAGTATAGAAGCAGCAAGGGCTGGGGACGCAGGCAAAGGTTTTGCTGTTGTAGCAGAAGAAATCAGGAACCTTTCCGAAGAGTCTTCGGGCAATGCAAAAGAAATTGAAGGAATTGTAAAAGAATTAATCCATAATGTGGAAAGCTCTGTCAGCAAAATGGATGAAGTGACACAAAATGTACAAAAACAGCAGAAATGTCTGGAAGAGACAAGGACAGCATTTATGAATCTGAGCAAAGAAGTTGCAATGGTAGAAGAGGTAACAAAAGAAATCGGCGGGCAGACGGAGATTTTAGGTTCCCTGAAGCAGATTGTTACGGATTCTGTCAACAGTCTGGCCAGCGTAGTGCAGGAGAATGCGGCATCTACGGAAGAAACAAGCGCCAGCATGGCACTATTGTCTCAGACAATCGGCGAATGTACTGCGGATACGCAAGGGTTGGTTGAACTGAGCCATCGCCAGAACGAAGAAGCAGGTAAATTCCGGTTATAAGTTATAATTTCATAACAGGAAAAGCGCTCTCTGTCCAATCATAAAACGTTGCTTTGCTGCATAGATTGTGATAAGTAATGGTTGAAGGGCAGATGGAATGGGAAAAGTTTCAACCAACCAAAAGTTGCAGCTAATACGTTCGATAAGGGCAGAGAGCCAAGATAACCGGATGGCAATGAGGAACCGGGAAAGGATTTTATACGGTGTAGAAAGCAAAGCGGGAGAGGAACTGCCGCTTTATGCAAAAGGATATTATGATGGAAGGGAAAAAGAATTATATGCATTGGAAGATGGCAGCATCCCAATGCAAAGGGGTTCTTTTTCCTTTTTTAAGCTACGCCTCATGCTTTCCGCAGCCCTTTTTTGCGTTTTCCTTGTGGCGGATTCCGGCTCCGGCAACATCGGCGGCTTTTCTACGGATATGATAAGGGAAGAAATCAATAAAGATTTTGATGCCGGTTTTGATGAAGTTGTATTTGATTTTGAGGACAATTTCCCGTATACTCTATTTAGCAAGGAATGAAAAGATAAAGACGATTGCAAAGGCTCTAAACTGTTGGGATATTCATACAAAAGGGTTTTGGTGGATAATCTTGATAAGATATTCAGGAAGTTTTTTTACTTAGCAATTGTCTGAAAGTAGATAGGAGTATTATGGGAAAACTGGCATTGAAGGATGAAATATTGCTGCGTGTGGAAAAACCGGCACGATATATCGGCAATGAAGTAAACGCTGTGGTCAAGGATAAGGAAAATGTATCTGTCAGGGTAGCCATGTGCTTTCCTGATGTGTATGAAATCGGGATGTCTCATCTGGGGATTCAAATATTATACGATATGTTTAACCAGTTCGAGGATGTATGGTGTGAAAGGGTATATTCGCCGTGGGTGGATTTGGACAAAATTATGAGGGAGGAAAACATCCCTCTTTTTGCGTTGGAATCTCAGGAACCGGTAAAAGATATGGATTTTTTGGCTATTACCCTACAATATGAGATGTGTTATACCAATATATTGCAAAT
Organism: uncultured Kineothrix sp.; assembly: GCA_910588855.1. GTDB lineage: Bacteria > Bacillota > Clostridia > Lachnospirales > Lachnospiraceae > Kineothrix. The sequence goes on from CAJUSR010000002.1 coordinate 128,572, forward strand.
TTTGGATTTATCCCATATCCCTTTACATGCAAAAGACAGGAGCTGGGAGCATCCGATTGTGATTGGGGGCGGGCCTTGTGCCTATAATCCGGAACCGATTGCAGAGTTTTTTGATATTTTTTATATCGGGGAAGGGGAGACTCGCTACAGGGAATTGCTGGATTTATATAAAGAGTGCAAAAAAAATGGGGCTTCCAGAACGGAATTTTTAGAAAAGGCGGCAAAGCTGCCGGGGATGTATGTTCCCATGTTTTACCAAGTTAAATACAAAGAAGATGGAACAGTTCTTTCTATGGAGCCAATGCAGGAAGGGATTCCCAGGACAATTTTGAAAGAAGTGGAAATGGATGTTTCCAATACCTTTTATCCGGAAAAGCCGGTGGTTCCTTTTATTAAGGTGACACAGGACAGGGTCGTGCTGGAAATACAAAGAGGATGCATCCGTGGCTGCCGTTTCTGTCAGGCAGGGCAGATTTACCGTCCGGTGAGAGAGCGCAGTCTGGACATGCTTAAGGAATACGCTGTAAAGATGTTGGAAAGCACAGGGCAGGAAGAGATATCCTTAAGTTCCTTAAGCTCCAGCGATTACTCGAAACTGCCGGAATTGATTGATTTCCTCATCCAGGAGTGCAGTGGCAAAAAAATTAATATTTCCCTGCCTTCTTTGCGGATTGATGCTTTTTCTTTGGATGTAATGAGCAAAGTACAGGATGTGAAGAAAAGCAGCTTAACCTTTGCGCCGGAAGCCGGAAGCCAGAGGCTGCGGAATGTTATCAATAAAGGATTGACAAAGGAAGACATTTTAAAAGGGGCGGCGCTTGCTTTCGAGGGAGGCTGGACAAGGGTAAAGCTATACTTTATGTTAGGGCTTCCTACGGAAAACGAAGAAGATATCCGGGGAATCGGCGAGCTGTCAAATCAGATTGCAGCCGTATTTTATGAAACGGTTCCAAAAGAAAAGAGGGTAAACGGGAAAGTGCAGATTGTGGCCAGCACCTCCTTTTTTATCCCAAAACCATTTACCCCTTTCCAATGGGCAGCTATGTGTACCAAAGAGGAATTTTTGGAAAAAGCTTATATTACCCGGGCATCCATTAAGGAACAACTGAACCAAAAAAGCATTAAGTATAATTGGCATGAAGCGGATATCAGCGTTTTGGAAGGAGTGTTTGCCAGAGGGGATAGAAAGATTGCAAAAGTAATTGAGCAGGCTTATCGAAGGGGCTGCATCTTTGATGCATGGAGCGAGTATTTTAAAAATGATATCTGGATGGAAGCTTTTGAAGAATGTGGTATTGATATTGCTTTTTATACCACAAGAAAACGAGGTATGGATGAGATATTCCCGTGGGATTTTATTGATTGTGGCGTTTCCAAAGACTTTTTAAAGAGGGAATGGGAAAAAGCTTTGACAGAAACCGTATCCCCTAATTGTCGCAGCGCATGTCAAGGATGCGGGGCAAACCGGTTCGGGGGCGGCATTTGTTTTGAAAAAACGGTTTGAAAATTTAATCGCCGTAAGGCAGTATAAAATAAGTAAGCAGGTTTGGGAAAGGAAAAGGGAATGAAAGTCAGGATAAAATTTGCGAAGTCAGGAGCGATGCGTTTTATCGGGCATTTGGATGTGATGAGATTTTTTCAGAAGGCAATCAGAAGGGCAGGTATTGATGTAGCCTATTCGGAAGGGTTCAGCCCCCACCAGATTATGTCTTTTGCAGCCCCTTTGGGGGTGGGATTGAGCAGCAACGGGGAATATCTGGATTTGGAAGTGAAATCCCATAACGGTTCTGAAGATATGAAACGACGACTGGAAGAAGCTATGGTGGAAGGGATAGAGGTTCTTCACATTACGATGCTGGAAGATGGAACGAAAAACGCGATGGCAAGCGTTGCGGCAGCCGAATACTCGGTGAAATTCAGGGAAGGGTATGCCCCGGATTTTGACTGGCCGGGTCGGTTGGCGGAATTTTACCAGATGCCATCTATTTTGGTAAAGAAAAAAACAAAAAAAAGTGAAACGGAATTGGATTTAAAATCATCTATCTATCGTTTATGGGCTTCAGGGGAAGGAAAAAATGCCATAGCCCATATGGTGGTAAATGCCAGCAGTTCTGGCAATATTAAGCCTGGCCTGGTGATGGAAGCTTTCCTAAAAAACAATGGGGAAGAACTCCAAGAATTTGCGTTGGAAATCACGAGGGAAGAGACTTTTACCGAGGCGGGAGCGGAGGACGGGCATCACTTTATCCCGTTAGATGCAGTAGGCAAGGAGTTCTGAAATGAATGGAAAATACATTATTATAAAGTACCAGAGTAAAATAGTTTCTTTGCTCTTTCAGGAAAACCGCCTTATCCATGCAAATGCGGAAGAAGAAAAGGGGAATTTATTAGGGAATATTTATATTGCAAAAGTAAAACGAGTCTTGAAAAATATTCATGCGGCTTTTGTGGAAATTGAGCCGGGCTCTCCTTGCTTCCTCAGTCTGGACGGAATAAGGGAGCCGCTTTTGTCCAACAGGCCTTACGACGGCAGGATTCTTCCGGAGGATGAGATTGCGGTTCAGGTTTATAAAGAGGCCTCGAAAACAAAAACTCCCACAGTTTCCAGTTCTTTATCGCTGGATGGGAAATATTGCGTGATATCTACGGGAAAACCGGGAGTAGCGTTTTCCTCGAAACTGTCGGAAAAAGTGAAAAGGCGGATAAAGACAGCTATAGAACAAGAGGATATTCCGGAGAAATATGGTAGGGGATGCGGGATTGTAATCCGCACCAATGCAAACTGCCTAACGGAGGATATTTCCCCGTTGACGGAAGAAATCAGGAGGCTGTCGGAAGAATTGCAGCAGATAAAAGAAAAGGTAAAATGCCGTACATGTTATTCTCTTCTTTCGGAAAACCTGCCTGCCTATTTGACTGGACTGCGGGATGAGTATGGGGGGCAGTATGAGGAAATTGTGACGGATGAACCGGAGATTTATGAGCGGATTGTGAATTACCGTATGGAGAACCCCGGTTTTTGCCTTCCGGATGTGAGGCTGTATCAGGATGACAGATTGCAGCTATATAAGCTGTACAGTGTCAGGACCAGGCTTAGGGAGGCATTAAGCAAAAAAGTGTGGATGAAGTCCGGAGGGTATCTTATTATAGAACCTACGGAAGCCTTGACTGTAATAGATGTAAACAGTGGGAAAATGATTGCAGGAAAGGATATGGAAAAAACATATTTAAACATCAATCTGGAAGCGGCGGAGGAAATTGCCAGACAGCTTTCCTTGCGCAATATATCGGGTATTATCATTGTTGATTTTATCAGTATGCGGCCGGAGGAACATAATCAAAAATTAATGTCTGTTTTCGGGAATTTACTAAAAAGAGATCCGGTAAGGACAAAGCTGATAGATATTACTCCGCTTGGCTTGGTGGAAATCACAAGGATGAAAACAAGTAAACCTTTATGGGAACAATTTGATATCCGTGAGCAATCGGAAAAATAGCCGGGAAGCGGATGCTTGACTGGTGCCATAACAGCCGGTTCTTCTGCTTATGCAAAAGGGGCGGTTTCCGGGAGAAGGGCTAAAACAGGGAGGAAGGCCATGAAACTGATAAAGATGGAGAAAGTAAAAGATGGCAGGTATTTGAAGAATTATGAGCTTACCTATGAGAATAAGGCAGGGAAAGAGAAAAAATACGAAATTGTCAGCCGCAGGGAACTTTCCTCTGTGGAAGATATCGGGAAAAGGGCCAGCGGCCTATCCATTGCGGCCATAAGCGAAGGCAAGCTTCTTTTGCTGAAGGAGTTCCGCATGGGAGTAAATAAAACCATATATAATTTATGTGCCGGAATGCTGGAAGGAAACGAGACTTTGGAGGAGTGTGCGGCGAGGGAACTGTATGAGGAAACCGGGCTGAAGGTAAAACGGATTATTGATATCCTTCCGGCTTCATATGCGGCAGTAGCGATTTCCGATACAAAGACCCATATTGTATTCTTGGAGGCACAAGGGGAATTTGAAGATCATACCTCGGAAAATGAATGGATTGAAGCCGGGTTTTACAGCAAGGAGGAAGTGGGGCATCTACTGAAAACTGCGGAGTTCAGCTCCAGAGCGCAAATCATCGCTTATTTTTTTACCAAGGGGCTGGTGTAATGGGATAATTTTAGTGCAGCTGGATATTTTAGTGCAGTGGGATATTTTAGTGCAGTGGGATATTTTAGTGCAGTGGGATATTTTAGTGCAGTGGGATATTTTTTGAGTAGTGGAATCTTTAACAATCTTATTCTATTAAACATAACTATTAATCCTATTAAGCCTATAAACAAAAATTTCTTGACATTCCTGGTACAAAATGCTAAACTAACGGAGTATGCCGCATAGATAGGCAAAAGTGTATCGAACGGAAGAGTGCATAAATGCACCTTGGTTCGGATACCGCCGTCTCTAGCGAGTAAAGCAGGCGTTGTCCTGTATTATAGGAGGTGCAATATGTACGCAATTATTGCCACAGGTGGAAAACAGTATAAGGTTTCTGAAGGCGATGTCATCAAAGTGGAAAAGCTTGATGTAGAGCCGGGAAGCACTGTAACATTTGACCAGGTAATCGCTATCAGCGATAATGGGCTTAAGGTTGCCGGCGATGTAGCTAATTCGACTGTGTCCGCTACCGTTATGGAGCAGGGCAAAGGGAAAAAGGTTATCGTTTATAAGTATAAGAGAAAAACCGGCTATCATAAGAAAAATGGACACAGACAAGCATACACTCAGGTTAAAATTGATAAAATCAATGCATAAACATTTTTTGTTGATATTTTAACATTTTAGGTAATGCTGGAAAATGACAAGAGTTATTATCAGGAAATCAAAAAATGGAGAGTATAAGGGCTTTACTTGCAAAGGGCATTCCGGTTTTGCGGCAAGAGGGGAAGATATCGTATGCGCATCCATATCTGTTTTGGTAATCAATACCGTCAATTCTATGGAAGAGTTGGCAGGGGAGGATATGGAAGTCGTTGCAGACAGCAGTGCTGGAACGATACGTTGCCGCCTAAAAAAACCGCTGTCCGAAAAAGGAGAGCTTCTTATGGAATCCATGATACTGGGTTTGTCGCATATTGCAGAACAATATGGCGAACAGTATTTGACACTTAAATTCAAGGAGGTGTAAGACCATGTTAAATATGAACCTTCAATTTTTCGCTCACAAAAAGGGTGTTGGTTCGACGAAGAACGGCAGGGATTCCGAATCCAAAAGGCTTGGTGCGAAAAGGGCTGACGGACAATTCGTAAAGGCAGGAAATATTTTATACAGACAGCGTGGAACAAAGATTCATCCCGGCGTTAATGTAGGCAGGGGTGGTGATGATACTTTGTATGCACGGGTAGACGGCATATTGAGATTTGAAAGAAAAGGAAGAGACAAAAAACAAGCTTCCGTATATCCTGTAGAGAATTAATACGAACGAACCGGGCTTCAAACATACTTAGTTTGAAGCCCTTTTGTTACAATAAGCTGGATTGTGAGATATGGCAGCGTTTGTTGTAATAAGCGGTCTTGCGAATGTGACAGCATTTGCTGCGATAAAGTGACTTGTGAGGTGTGGCAGCGTTTGTTGCAATAAGCTGGCTCACAAAGTGTGGCAGCGTTTGTTAATATAAGGAGAGGACAAGGAAGGAAATGTTTGCAGATAGAGCGAAAATATATATCAAGAGCGGAAAAGGCGGTGACGGGCATGTATCCTTCCGCCGGGAAAAATATGTTCCGAACGGTGGGCCGGACGGAGGAGACGGAGGAGACGGAGGAAGCGTTATTTTTGAAGTGGACGAAGGGCTGAATACTTTGGTCGATTTCCGGCATATCCGCAAATATGCCGCAGAAAACGGCGAGAATGGAGGCAAGAAAAACTGCCGCGGAAAAAATGGTGCGGATATTGTAATTAAAGTGCCTTATGGTACTGTGATTAAGGAAGGGGAAAGCGGAAAAGTTATTACCGATATGTCAGGGGAAAATAAGCGGATTGTCATTTTGAAAGGAGGAAAGGGAGGAAACGGCAACCAGCATTATGCCACAAGCACGATGCAGGCGCCGAAATATGCCCAGCCAGGGCAGGAAGCGAAAGAGCTGGAACTGCAATTGGAATTAAAAGTGATTGCGGATGTAGGGCTGGTAGGTTTTCCGAATGTAGGGAAATCCACATTCCTTGCACGTGTTACCAATGCACGTCCTAAAATTGCCAATTATCACTTTACAACCTTAAACCCGAACTTAGGGGTAGTGGATTTGGAGGAAGCCAAAGGGTTCGTGATTGCCGATATCCCCGGGCTTATTGAGGGGGCATCGGAAGGCGTGGGGCTCGGGCACGAGTTCTTGCGCCATATTGAAAGGACGAAGCTGATGATTCATATTGTGGATGCGGCTTCTACGGAAGGGCGTGACCCCGTTGCGGATGTTTATGCCATTAACAAAGAGTTGGAAGCCTACAATCCGGAGATTGCAGGACGGCCTCAGGTTATTGCTGCCAATAAAATAGATATGATTGGAAGCGATATAGGGGTTGGAAACGACGAAGACCCTATCGGAAGGATAAAAGCAGAGTTTGAACCAAAAGGGATTAAGGTATTCCCTATTTCCGCTATCAGCGGAAAAGGAGTGAGGGAATTGCTCTATGCGGTCAACAACCTTTTGGAAGGAATGGACGACAAACCGGTTATTTTTGAACAGGAGTATTTCCCCGAAACGTTGCAAGAAGCGGAGGAACCCCATACGGTCATTTATGACGAAGAAGAAGAGGCTTATGTGGTGGAGGGTCCCCGTATTGAGAAAATGCTTGGATATACGAATCTGGAATCGGAGAAAGGCTTTACTTTTTTCCAGAATTTCTTAAAAAACAATGGCATTTTAAAGGAACTGGAAGCATTGGGCATTCAAGAAGGGGATACTGTCCGTATGTATGGGTTTTCTTTTGATTATTACAAATAGAAAAAGAATGGAGTAAGAGATATGACGAGTAAACAGAGAAGTTATTTAAAAAGCCTGGCAAATAGCTTGGAGCCTATATTTCAAATAGGAAAGTCCAGCCTGACCCCCGAGTTTACGGCAGCGGTAGCGGAGGCGTTTAACACAAGAGAACTGGTGAAGGTTGCCGTACTCAAAAATTGCATGGATGACCCAAAGGAGATTGCCGAAATGTTAGCAGGGCGTACCCGTTCCCAAGTGGTTCAGGTGATTGGAAGAAAAATAATTTTGTATAAGGAAAGTAAAGAAAATAAAAAAATTATCTTGCCGCAGTAATCTTTCATTGTTAAGATTGATAATATAAATGTATTTTTCTTACGGGGGGATACTTTTGATGGAAAAAGGGAAAAAGAAAACGGGAATTATGGGTGGAACCTTTAACCCAATCCATATAGGCCATCTGCTTCTTGCGGAGAATGCAAAGGATACGTTTGGACTGGACGAAGTCCTTTTCATTCCAAGTGGTTTTTCCTATATGAAAAAGGGAATGGAAATGGCCGATAAACGGATTCGTTTGGAGATGACCCAGCTTGCCATAGAGGACAACCCTTCTTTTTTGCTCTCGCCAGTGGAAGTGGAACGGGAGGGTAATTCTTATACCTGTGATACATTGGAAGCCTTACGGGCAGCCGAGCCGGAAACAAAATTTTATTTTATTGTGGGGGCAGACAGCCTTTTTGCTATGGAGACATGGAGGCGTCCGGAAACTATTTTCCAAAACTGTGTGGTTCTTGCTGCTGTCCGTAACGGGAAGGACAACAGCGATTTACAAGAGCAGATGGCTTGCCTGAAAGAAAAATACGGAGCCGAAATCGGATTGGTTCCAATGGATGAAATATCGATTTCTTCCACAGATATCCGCAATAGAATCCATCATGGGAAATCCATCCGATATATGGTTCCGGACAATGTGATTTCTTATATAGAAAAGCATCGGTTATATATGGGATAAATGTCGGGAAAGGAGTATGGTTGATAAGATGGAAAGCAAATCTTCAAACCTGAAAAAGATTCGGAAATCAATGGAAAAAACCTTAGATTCCAAACGTTTTGAACATACTCTTGGGGTAGAGTATACGGCGGCAGCCCTTGCCATGCGGTACGGCGAGGATATTATGAAGGCGCAGACGGCAGGCCTTTTACATGATTGTGCTAAATGTATGAGCAATGACAAGCGACTCTCCATATGTGAAAAACATCATATCAGCGTCAATAAGATTGAGCGGAAGAATCCTTTTTTGCTGCATGCAAAAGTAGGAAGCTATATTGCGATGCAGAAATTCCATGTCCATGACAGCGATACGGTCAATGCTATTTTGAACCATACGACCGGAAGGCCGGATATGTCATTGCTGGAGAAAATTATTTATGTGGCGGATTATATTGAGCCAGGGAGGAAACAGGCACCGAATCTTACAGAAATCAGGAAACTGGCTTTTACTGATTTGGATGAAGCTTTATATCGTATTTTGGAAGATACGTTAGTTTATTTAAGGACGGTGGATGGGGATGTGGATCCGATGACGCAGAAGACTTATGATTTTTACAAGGAATATATGGATAACAGGAAAAGCTGAAGGCAATCGGGCGGAAACAAAAATAATGGGAACAAAGCCGAAAGGTACAGCTATACTGCCAAGGGGCAGTAAGAAAGGATATGTGGATGAACAGTAAAGAAATGACACGTCTTGCGATTCATGCATTGGACGAAAAGAAAGCAGAGAACATTCAAGTAATTGATATCAGCGAAGTTTCCGTAATCGCCGATTATTTTATCATTGCGAATGGAACAAACCGCAACCAGAATCAGGCGCTGGCCGATGCCGTGGAAGAATGTTTGGGGAGGGCAGGGGTCGATTTGAAACAGGCAGAAGGATACGATGCCGCCAACTGGATATTGATGGACTTTTTGGATGTTATTGTACACATATTCGATAGGGATAACCGTCTTTTTTATGACTTAGAAAGGATATGGAGAGACGGGAAGCAAATTGACTTGAAAGAGTTTGAAGAATAAATGAAAAGAATATGAAAGGAAGGAAATAAAAGGGATAATCATTTCATGAGAAAATATATCGGAGACAAGAAATTTTACCTGATGGTTCTTTCCGTGGCCGTTCCGATTATGATACAAAACGGAATTACAAATTTTGTCAGCCTTTTGGATAATATAATGGTAGGGCAGATTGGTACGGAACAGATGTCCGGGGTAGCGATTGTCAATCAGCTTATTTTGGTTTTTAACTTATGTATTTTTGGCGGTGTATCCGGAGCGGGTATTTTTACGGCACAGTATTACGGTTGTAAAGACCAGAAGGGGATACGCGACACCTTCCGTATGAAACTGCTCATTGTTTCATTCATTACGGCTGTAGGGTTACTTGTCTTTTCTGTTTTCGGCATCCGTCTGGTTGGGTTGTATCTGCATGAAACCGGGAACCAAAGCAGTTTAGATATGACCATGCTTTATGCCCGTAAATATATGCGGATTATGATGGTAGAACTGGTGCCGTTTGCAATGATTCAGGTTTATTCCGGAACACTGCGGGAAACAGGGGAAACCATGTTGCCGATGAAAGCAGGGATTGTTGCCGTTTTTATCAACTTAATATTAAACTACATACTGATTTTCGGTAAATTTGGTATGCCTGCATTGGGGGTGGAAGGTGCGGCTATTGCTACGACGGTATCACGTTTTGCGGAGCTGGCGATTATCGCCGGATGGATACACCGCAATACGGAAAAAAATCCGTTTATCATAGGTGCTTACCGGAGCCTGCGGATTCCCAGCGGACTGGTTGGAAAGGTGCTGGTAACGGGACTTCCACTTATGGTGAACGAGGCTTTGTGGTCCAGCGGGCAGGCAGTGCTGATGCAATGTTATTCCGTAAGAGGGCTTTCAATCGTTGCTGCTTTTAATATTTCTTCTACTATATCTAATGTATTTAATGTAGTGTTTATTGCCTTGGGAAATTCCGTCGGCATTATCATCGGGCAACTATTAGGGGCGGGAAAAATGGAGGAAGCAAAAGATACTGTGCGGAAGCTGATGTTTTTCTCGGTAGGCGGATGTGCGGCAATAGGAATTATTTTGTCCTTTGCAGCACCGTTCTTCCCAATGATATACAACACTACGGAGGAAATCCGCGGGTTGGCGGCAAGATTTATTATTGTTTCATCTTTGTGCATGCCATTGTACGCTTTTGTCAATGTAGCTTATTTTACGCTTCGTTCCGGTGGAAAGACACTGATTACTTTTTTCTTTGACAGCGTATTTGTTTGGGTAGTCAATATCCCGCTGGCATATGTTTTATCCAGATTTACGGGAGTGAATATTATACCGCTTTATTTCTTTTGCCAGTTTATTGATATTATAAAATGTGTGATAGGATATGTCCTGATGAAAAAAGGGGTATGGATGAATACAATTATAGTAAAGAGTGCAGATGAATAAATCTGTATAGGAGAAATACAAAAACGGCGCCGGTGGATACCAGCGTCGTTTTTGCAGAGTCGTTTTCTGTATGATTGCTCATGGATATTAAATTTAGAAACCGAAAAGTGATTGAGTTTTACGTGGATTCCTTAGCCGAATTTCCTGCATACATATAAAAAGAAACGAGGTAGATTCCGCAGAGGCCGACTAATGCATATACAATTCTTGAAAACCATGACATATTGCCGAAAATAAAGGCTACAAGGTCAAAACTGAAAAAACCAATTAATCCCCAATTGATAGCGCCTATGATAGCTATTGTCAAGGCGGTAAAATCCAATGCTTTATGATTCATCTTAAAAACCTCCATTCATAATCATTCTTAATTGAAAAGTTTCCTCTCGCCTTTATTTTAACCGGAAAATGATTTTTCATGCATAAACATAAACTTTTTTTTAATAAAATGATTAAAATATCATTGACAAAAAAAATGAATAAGAGTAATATAATTCAGAAATAGCGGTTTTAAGCTGTTTAAAATATTTCAGGAGGGAAAAATTATGAAAAAGTTCAACAAGATAATGAGCGTTGTTATGGCTTCTGCGATGACTGCAACTTTATTTGCAGGCTGTGGAAATGCAGATGCCGGAACACAGGCGGCAGATTCTTCATCGGAAGCAAACAATGCAGCTTCGGAATCAGAAGCATCGAATGATACGGCATCCTCTTCAGGTGTTTTTAAAATCGGCGGCATTGGTCCTACGACAGGAAGCGCAGCTGTATACGGTACTGCAGTACAAAATGCGGCACAGCTTGCAGTAGATGAAATCAATGCGGCGGGCGGTATCAACGGAGTTCAGATTGAGTTCAAATTTGAAGATGACGAATGTGACGCTGAGAAATCCGTAAATGCATATAATACATTGAAAGACTGGGGTATGCAGATGCTGATGGGTACGGTTACCAGCGGCTGTAGCGTAGCGGTAGCTGAAAAAACAGCAGAGGACAATATGTTCCAGCTTACGCCTTCAGGTTCTTCGGTAGACTGTGTAAAATATGATAACGCATTCCGCGTATGTTTTTCAGACCCGAATCAAGGGGCAGCTTCCGCGCAGTATATCGGTGAAAATGCAATTGCTTCCAAAATTGCAATTATTTATGATAGTTCCGATATTTATTCTTCCGGAATTTATGAGAAGTTTGTAGCAGAAGCGGCAAATCAGTCTTTTGAAATCGTTTCTGCGGAAGCATTTACCGCAGACAATAAGACTGACTTCTCCGTACAGCTTCAGAAAGCAAAAGATGCCGGCGCAGAATTGGTATTTTTGCCGATTTATTATACAGAAGCTTCTTTGATTCTTTCACAGGCATCGACTATGGACTATGCACCGATTTTCTTCGGATGTGATGGTTTGGATGGTATCCTTAATGTAGAGAATTTTGATACCGCTTTGGCAGAAGGCGTTATGCTTCTTACACCTTTTGCAGCAGATGCAGAAGATGAACTGACACAAAAATTTGTAAGTGCATATAAGGAAAAATTCGGTGATACACCGAACCAGTTTGCAGCAGATGCTTATGATGCAATCTATGCAATGAAAGCAGCAGGCGAGAAAGCAGGGATTACACCGGATATGGATATGTCCGCAATGTGCGAGGCAATGAAGGGTGCAATGACTGGCATCACTTTGGATGGACTTACCGGCGTAGGGATGACATGGGATGCTTCCGGCGAGCCGAATAAGGAACCAAAAGCTGTTAAGATTACAAATGGTGTTTATACGGCAATGTAATTAGCCATGCAGTCAAAGAGGGATGCTCAAAGGCTTTACGGAAGGTAAAGTTTTTGCATCCCCTTTTTGTACCTGCTATATTTCTTGATTCTATAGGGGATTAATGCTATAATCTTGTTTTGTAATATAAAATTTTATTTTGCGGATTTTGGATTGTAGGAACAAAATTTGTAAATTATGGGAAGGGCATGGTTTTCGTATGAGTTTTATTTCTTATTTGGTGAACGGTATCAGCCTTGGCAGTGTATATGCAATTATTGCTCTGGGGTATACCATGGTATATGGTATTGCCAAGATGCTGAATTTTGCTCATGGGGATGTTATTATGGTGGGTGGTTTTGCAGTATTTACCATAGTGAGTACATTAGGGCTTCCACCTGTTTTGGGTATTCTGATTGCGGTGATAATATGTACGGCGCTCGGTATCGTAATTGAACGTGTAGCATATAAACCGCTACGTAATGCGTCCTCTCCGTTGGCAGTGTTAATCACGGCAATCGGCGTAAGTTATCTGCTTCAGAATGTGGCATTGCTTATTTTTGGGGCAAATACAAAGTCTTTTACTTCCGTAGTGTCTATCAGCCCGCTCAAACTGGCAGGAGGGCAGCTTATTATATCCGGGGAGACGATAGTGACTATTATTGCCGGCGTAATTGTAATGATTTGCCTGACGTTATTTGTCAATAAATCGAAGGCAGGCCAGGCAATGCTTGCCGTTTCGGAGGATAAAGGTGCGGCACAGCTTATGGGAATCAATGTAAACGGTACAATTGCCCTTACTTTCGCTATCGGTTCGGCGCTTGCTGCAGTGGCAGGGGTATTGCTTTGTTCCGCTTATCCGTCTTTAACTCCTTATACAGGGGCAATGCCTGGAATTAAAGCTTTTGTGGCGGCTGTATTTGGTGGGATTGGCTCGATTCCCGGGGCGATGATTGGCGGTATCCTTTTAGGTATCATTGAAATTCTTGGAAAGGCGTATATTTCATCGCAGATGGCAGATGCCATTGTTTTTGCGGTTCTGATTATTGTCCTTCTTGTAAAACCGACGGGCATATTAGGAAAGAATATACAAGAGAAGGTGTAAAGGATTCCATGAAAAAAATAAAAATGACAAAAACAGCGAAAAATAATTTTATAACATATCTAATAGTGTTGGTTGTATATATTGCCGTGCAGATACTTTTAGCGACCGGAAATATTTCCAGCTTGATGAAAGGATTGCTTGTTCCTCTTTGTATCTATGTGATGCTGGCTGTTTCTTTGAACCTTACGGTCGGAATTTTGGGGGAACTTAGCTTGGGACATGCAGGTTTTATGTGTGTAGGAGCATTTGCCAGCGCATTTTTTTCCAAATGCACGGATGGTGCGATGCCAGATGGTCTGCGGTTTTTCATTGCACTTCTGATTGGCGCTGCTGTTGCCGGAGTTTTCGGCATTTTAATTGGAATACCGGTTTTAAGGCTGAAAGGGGATTATCTTGCCATCGTTACCTTGGCTTTTGGAGAAATTATTAAAAATTTGGTCAATGTGCTTTATATAGGAAAAGATAAAAATGGGTTCCATTTTTCTATGAAGGATTCCATTTCCCTGCATCTGGGCGAAGAAGGCCAGGTTATTGTAAATGGTGCGCAAGGAATAACAGGAACGCCTCATGATGCTAACTTTACGATTGGTATTATCCTGATTTTTATTTCGCTTATCGTTATCCTGAACCTGATAAATTCCAGAGATGGCCGGGCGATTATGTCGATACGCGATAACCGTATTGCAGCGGAATCCATAGGGATTAACATAACAAAGTATAAATTAATGGCATTTTCCATATCCGCATCCATCGCAGGAGTAGCCGGTGTGCTTTATGCCCACAATTTATCTACATTGACGGCCTTGCCGAAGAACTTCGGCTATAATATGTCGATTATGATTCTTGTATTCGTTGTCCTTGGAGGCATTGGCAATATTAGGGGTTCCATTATTTCGGCGGTTATCCTAACGCTGCTTCCGGAACTTTTAAGGGGGCTTAGCGATTACCGTATGCTGATTTACGCGATTGTCCTGATTGCAATGATGCTATTTAACTGGAGCCCGAAAGCTATCGAATGGAAAGAGCGGCTGAGGGAAAAATATTTCTCCAAACATTTTAGCAAAAAGAAGGAGGTTAAATAAGATGTCTTTACTTGAAGTGAAAAATTTAACCATTTCTTTTGGTGGGCTTAGGGCTGTCGATGATTTTCAGATGGAAATTAAAAAGGGGCAGTTGTACGGCTTGATAGGGCCAAACGGAGCCGGTAAAACAACGGTTTTCAATTTACTTACCGGGGTATACAAACCGGATGAAGGCATTGTCAAACTGGAAGGGCGTGATATCACCGGTTTAAAGACAATTGATATCAATAAAGCAGGGATTGCCCGGACATTCCAGAATATCCGCCTATTCAAGGAACTGACGGTACTTGACAACGTAAAGGTGGGGCTCCATAACCATTACCATTATTCTACGGTAGAAGGGATTCTCCGTCTTCCCAAATATCATAAAGTGGAAAGGGAAATGGATGAGCGGGCGTTGGAACTTTTGAAAGTTTTTGAATTGGATGGGGAGGCAGATTATCTGGCATCCAATCTTCCTTATGGAAAACAACGTAAGCTGGAAATTGCCCGCGCTCTTGCAACGGAGCCGAAGCTTCTTTTGCTCGATGAGCCGGCTGCCGGCATGAATCCCAATGAAACAGGGGAACTTATGGATACAATCCGGTTTGTCAGGGATAAATTTGATATGACGATATTGCTGATTGAACATGATATGAAACTTGTTTCCGGTATTTGTGAAGAATTGACTGTGCTGAACTTTGGCCGAATCTTAACCCAAGGCAAAACAAGCACTGTTTTAAACGATCCGCAAGTAATCACGGCATATTTAGGAGAATAGGGGGAAATCAGGAATGGCTATGCTCGAAATCAGGGATCTGGAAGTATACTACGGTATGATTCAGGCAATTAAAGGTATTTCCTTCGACGTAAATGAAGGTGAAGTGATTGCGCTTATCGGGGCGAATGGCGCCGGCAAAACGACGACGCTTCATACAATTACCGGCTTGCTTCCCGCAAAAGCCGGAACCATAACATTTGAGGGGCAGGATATTACAAAAGTTCCGGGATATAAAATCGTTTCTAAAGGGATGGCGCATGTGCCGGAGGGCAGAAGGGTATTTGCCCAGCTTTCCGTATTGCAGAATCTCCGTATGGGTGCCTATACGAGAAAAGATAAGAACGAAATTGAAGAAACTTTAAAAACTGTCTATAAAAGGTTCCCCCGTCTGGAAGAACGCCAAAACCAGATGGCTGGTACATTGAGCGGCGGTGAACAGCAGATGCTGGCTATGGGCAGGGCGCTTATGTCCCATCCAAAAATCATATTGATGGATGAGCCGTCTATGGGGCTTTCACCTATTTTTGTCAATGAGATTTTTGATATTATCAAAAGTGTCAGTGCCGGAGGAACGACGGTTCTTCTTGTGGAACAGAATGCCAAAAAAGCGCTTTCCATTGCCGATAGGGCTTATGTCCTTGAAACAGGCAGGATTGTATTGGAAGGCAATGCAAAAGACCTTCTGAACGACGATTCCATTAAAAAGGCATATCTTGGCGAGGCTTGAGAGCGGAATCGGCTGCTGGAAACATGTTTTGGAACTGGGTACTGGAAGCGTATTTTGGTAACAGGTTTCGGAATCAGAGCTGGAAACAGGTTTTGGAATCGGATACTGGAAAGTTTTGTTTTGTAACCAGGTTTCGGGACCAGAGCTGGAATAGGGCTTGGAATCGGATACTGGAAAGTTTTGTTTTGTAACCAAGTTTCGGAATTAGGGCTTGGAACCGGATACTGGAAATGTGTTTTGGAATCAGATTTTGAAACCATTTTTAGAACTATATTTTTGAAAAAGGTTCTACAAGAGGATTTTTTAATATCCTTTTAGAAGAATCCATAGAAAGATTTTTATTGAAAGTTCTTTTTGAAGATTTTTCAATTCGCATTAATTGTCTATAAGAAATATACCTATCAAGGGAGGTATGAAGTATGAATAGGAAAGTAGTGATTACAATTGCCAGGCAGTATGGTAGCGGCGGGCGTACCATTGGTGAAATGCTGGCAGATGATATGGGCATCCACTATTATGACAAAGAGCTGATAAAGCTGGCTTCGGAGGACAGCGGTATCAATGAAAGGCTGTTTGTGAATGCAGACGAAAAGATAAAGATGACAAATTTGTTTAAAGTAGTAAAGAATGTCTATACAGGGCAATTGATTCCTCCGGAAAGCGACCATTTTGTTTCTGATAATAATTTGTTCAACTATCAGGCAAAAGTGATTAAGAAGTTGGCAGAAGAGGAGTCTTGTGTCATTATTGGCCGTTGTGCCGACTATGTTTTAAAAGATTATGATAATGTATTAAGCGTTTTCATCCATGCGCCCAAAGACTATTGTATGGAGCAAGCCGCTAAAAAAGTGAGTATGCCTACAAAAGAACTGGAAAAATATATTGCGAAAACGGATAAACGCAGGGCTGAGTACTATAAGTTCTATACCGGACGTGAGTGGACAGATGCAAGGAACTATGATTTGTGTTTGGATAGCTCCAAATTAGGGTTTGAACGGTGTGTAGAGGAAATTAAGGCTTATATTGAGGTAAGGTTCCACTAAAGAAAAAGATAAGAGAGAACAAATAATATAATAGGGTATAGAATACAGAACCGGTAAATATGTGGGTTTTTCACAGTTTATGGCAGGTTCTGTTTTTTACTTTATAGGATTCGGGTGTCAAAAGGTCTTTCCGGCAGTGCCGCTTGGCAGATGGCACAAAAAAATTGTGCCGCAAAACTTGTTTTGCTATTGGTTGTACGGAGCATTCCGATGAGCCTCATAAGGCGAAAATCGTGTTCAGCATTGGCTTCCACTATTTTAGAGTCTCCTCTCCATCGTACAAAAGCCACTTGCCCAATATTTTTTTGTGCCATCTGCCAAGCGGCACTGCCGAGAAGACCTTTTGACACACGAATTTTTATAGGAAAGTTCCTTGCCAGAAGGAAATAAATTGATGAAGTGTAGAAGACATTTTTTACCATATAGGAAAGCTCTCCGAATTTCCCATATGGTAAAAAGCAATTATCGCACTGCGGTGGAGGGGGAACTTACATATAAATTAACATTTCATTTATGCCCGGTATTATTGGCATAAACGAAAGATTCCGAATACTTTTCCTAATATTTGACAGTCATCAACAATAATGGGTTCCATCGTATCGTTTTCCGGTTGTAAACGGATATGGTCATCTTCTTTATAAAATGTTTTAACTGTTGCAGAATCTTCCACAAGGGCGACAACGATATCGCCATTAGAAGCGGTGTTGCAACTATTCACAAAAATCTGGTCACCGTTATATATCCCTACATTTATCATAGAATCACCCTTTACTTTTAAGGCAAAGGACTCGCCGGAGGGTACAAATTCTGCTGGTATGGGAAAATAACTTTCCACATTTTCTTCTGCTAAGATTGGCTGACCAGCAGCAACGCGTCCGATAACCGGCAGACTTACCATTTCGGTCCTTACTGTCTGGAAACTATCGTCACATATTTCTATGGCACGCGGTTTGGTTGGGTCACGGCGAATATAGCCATTTTTTTCCAAAGTCTCTAAATGTGAATGAACAGAAGAGGTAGATTTTAAATGGACGGCTTCACATATCTCCCGGACTGCTGGAGGGTATCCCTTTGTTAGTATAGAATCTTTAATAAATTCCAATATTTCACTTTGCTTTTTGGAAATTTTACCATATGCCATATTATAATCCCTCCATGTTGTATGTCTTACCCGTTTGGAACGAGTAACGAGTCTATCATTTCTATAAGCATATCACAGATGACAAAAAAAAGCAAACACATATTCCAAATATTTGTTCGATTATTTTCCTCAAAAGTATTGACATAAGAATGTTTGTTCGATATAATTCCAACATAAAGAACTAATGTTCGCAACATTTGTTCGACAAAATTATATGATTTGAATGCTAAAAGTTTAGCCAAACTATATTTATTTTAGATTTAGTTTTTACTTGGCTTTTAAACTCAATTTAGTTTTGATTTTAATTGAAGAGAGGAGATGTAAGATGAACAAGAGCGAAAGAAGAATATGGAACAATAAAATACGTCGGCAAAAAGAACGGAAACAACATTTCTTGATAGTTATTTTTACTTTTTGCCTTGTAATTGGATTATCTTTTTCTGCAAGTGTATTCTTATCCTATGCCAATGCAGAGAATGAGAATGCAGGAAATAGGGGTACTAGAAATGAGAATATAGGGAATGAAAGCAGGAAAGAGGAGAGAGTAGGGAATGAGAGGGAAACTTTCAAATATTATAAAAGCGTCATAATAGAAAAAGGCGATACTTTATGGTCTATCGCCTTACAGAATATAGAATCCGATGCGGATGATGTCCATGCATATATAAAAGAAGTAAAAAAGATGAATGGGCTACGTGACGATACTATTACGGCAGGTATGTATTTGATTATTCCATGTTATTCCAACGGATAATGAATTAAATATGTACTTCAAATAAATAGGAATGTTAAATTGTATTACAAATGAATATAAATCAAATGAATATGTATATCAAATGAATATGTATATCAAATAAATATATATCAAATGAATCCTGTATCTAAAATAAATTTGTACCTAAAGCTATCCGGATATATCTGGCACTTGGACAAACATAAATTGGAAAAATTAATGTTGTGGTTTAAGGGATTAAGGCTCCCTGAGTTTTACGGCATTTGCAGCTTTACGCTTTCTTTCATCTTCTAAAGCCGCATAATGTTTTCTTGTGGTATTTACATCTTTGTGGCCGAGGACATCGGCTACAAGATATATATCACCAGTTTCCCGGTATAAAGATGTGCCATATGTACTTCTAAGCTTATGAGGTGTTATTTTTTTCAGCGTAGTAACATTTGACGCATATTTTTTAACCAAATTTTCCACAGCTCTTACGGTAATTCTACGGTTTTGCATAGATAGGAAAAGAGCATGTTCGTGTCCGGAGAGAGGAATAGTATGCTGGCGTTCTTCTAAGTATTCCAATAATGCCAATTCTACTTCTTCTCCAAAATAGACAATAGTTTCGTAACCGCCTTTTCTGCGTATTTTGACACCATTATTTTTAAAATCAAGATCTTCCATATCAATTCCTACACATTCGGAGACACGGATTCCGGTTCCCAAAAGGAGGGTAAGCAGCGCAGCATCTCTTGTTTTGGTTTTATCGTGGTATTTTTTCTGCCCTTTTGTCAGATTTGTGCCATCTTCCACTTGATCCAAAAGAAGAGCCACCTCATCGGCATCCAAACGTACAATTTCCTTTTGATGGAGTTTGGGCATGGGAATCAGTACGGCAGGGTTTTTTTCAATAATTTCCATTTGATAAAAATAATTGTAAAAACTACGTAAAGATGCCAGTTTACGGGATTTTCCACGTTCTTCATTAGTGATTTCACGGTTGTCCTTCTGATAATAAGAAATATACTCCATATATTCTTCAATATCTTCCCTTGTAATGCTTTCTAAAATGGATATAGGAAAATCTTTGATTTCTATTTTGCTGCAGTAACTGTTGTTTTTATGCATATATTCAAAGAATACCCTAAGATCATAAGCATAAGCTAGCCGTGTCCTTGAAGATGTATTGTTTTCAATTCCACGGAAAAACTGTTTGCAGAAAGAAGGGAGTTCGGAAAGAACATTCCGCATTTTCATGATATTCAGTTTGTTTTGTTCCTCATGGTAATTTTTTTTATCGTCCATTATAAAATCTGCCATCCTTTCAAATCACTATTGCGGATTGCGGTGAACATTCTTTCCTTTACTCCTGGGTTTTCTTGATTTAGTTGCCTTAGCAGCCCTTTGATATATTCCCGCTTTGTATTGCCATCGGCAGGGCAGGGGCTTTTTACAACGGGAACATTATGTTTATTTACGAATCCTATTACGTCGGCTTCATTCATATATAGTAAAGGTCGTATGACTGTAAGTCCGGTACGGTCCAGGAAAGTCACCGGAGAAAAGGTATGAAACCTTCCTTCAAAGATTAAAGACATTAGCATTGTTTCCACAACATCATCCTTATGATGGGCGTAGGCCACTTTATTGCAGCCCACACTTTTAATGGCATCGTTCAACGCCCCTTTTCTCATTTTCGCGCATAAGGAGCATGGGTTAGATTCCTTTCTGTCTTCAAATATAATTTTGGCAATATCGGTATGTACAATATGATATTCGATATTTAAAGAGCGGCAGAGTGCTTTTATTTCCTCTAGATTCAGATTCTGAAAGCCTAAATCTACAGTTACCGCGTGAATATGGAAAGGCTTTGGATAAAAACGCTGCAATCCCTGTAAGGCATATAACAAGGTAAGGCTGTCCTTTCCACCGGAAATCCCAACCGCAATATTATCATTTTCCTCAATCATACTATAATCATCAACCGCTTTTCTAACATAACTAAATACTTGCTGTAATTTCATATTTCCTCACAATCTTTTTTCGGGTACCATACAAACAGTAATTATTATAACATTCTTATCAAAAAATTTATACCATAATCATACATTTGTAAATAGGAATGTGATATAATGTCGATAGACATTATATCGGCGCCGGTTTGTGTTTGACCAAAGGTAGAACCAATTCCGAAGCAAGCCATGTGCAACCACCGGAAGGAACAGTCCGAAGGGCATGATGTAATGATGATAGTATAATGAATAAAAGCTTTAAGAGTATGATAAAATGGGAATAAAAGGAGCAGACAGATAATTATGAAATTCCATATTGACAAAAAGTACATTCATTGGGGTCTTACCATATTTGCCGTTATTGCTGCAAGTATATTGTTTTATTATTTATTGTTTAACAGAGAAAGCTTTTCCAATGGATTCCATGCCTTTTTTTCAATTGCTATGCCTATTTTGGATGGATTGATTTTGGCATATTTGCTCACACCGGTTTTGAATGGTGTGGAAAACCGCTGTTTAATACCGCTTTGTAAAAGATGTAATGTTGAAATGAACGGACGGAACAAGAAAAAAGTCAGGGCAGTGTCAATATTACTTACGGTATTTATTGTGGGATATTTGATATATGGTTTCTTTTCCATGATTATCCCTCAGTTGGTTCAAAGCATTCAAAGCATCATTTTACAATTCCCGATTTATGTCAATAATCTAACGATATGGTTGCAGAAGCTTCTAGCAGACAACCCGGATATTGAAGCAGCAGTAATTGAAGTGATGGACACTTATTCAGGAGAATTGAATAATTTTCTTAATTTGAGCCTTCTTCCTAAAATGAATGAAGTAATCAGGAGCATATCTTTAAGCTTTCTTAGTTTTATAATGAGGCTATGGAATTTGATAATTGGCTTTATTATTTCTATTTATATATTAGGAAGTAAAGAGTTATTTGCCGGGCAGGCAAAAAAGATAGTATATGCATTGTTTGAAACAAATATGGCAAATGCTATAATTTCTGACGTGCGGTTCACTCATCGAACTTTCAGCGGTTTTATGGTGGGAAAGGTAATTGATTCCATTATAATTGGTATTATCTGCTTTTTAGGAACAAGCATGATGGGAACACCATATGCAATTTTGGTCAGTGTAATAGTCGGTATAACAAACGTAATTCCATTCTTTGGCCCTTATCTTGGAGCTATTCCAAGTACGCTCCTTATATTGATGGTAAATCCGCTGCAGTGTTTATACTTTATAATTTTTATTTTAGCTTTGCAGCAATTTGATGGCAATGTATTAGGGCCCAAAATTCTTGGGGATTCCACCGGCTTATCCGGTTTTTGGGTAATTTTTTCTATTACATTATTTGGCGGTCTATTCGGGGTTTTAGGTATGATTGTAGGGGTTCCTGTTTTCGCCATTTTATATGCTGGAATAAGAGCCTTTATCAACCAACTTCTTCTCCAGAAAAAGCTTCCTACCGATACGAGCCATTATTTGAATGTAGGTTCCATTGAAAAAGGGGAATTTATCCCTTACAATAAAGCGGAAAGCGAATCGGAATTATCAGCCAATTCCGTTGAGAGTGGAAAGCAGAAATCCAAGAGCATCATCCATAATTTTTTCCGTATAGAAAAAGCAGATAAAAATGAGAGCAACGTTATTTCGGCTTCGGAAGGAAATGCTGCAATTAAAGGCGAAGAAGATATAGCAGAAGGAGAGGGAAAGCAATAGTATGCGTTTTATGATACAAAGAGTAAAAAATGCAGAGGTGAAAGTAGAACAAGCTATCATTGGGAGCATTGGGAATGGATTGTTAGTATTTGTAGGAATCTGCGGAACAGACACAGAAGAAATTGCGGATAAAATGATAAAGAAACTCATTGGAATGCGTATTTTTGAAGATGAGAACGGGAAAACAAATTTGGATTTGAAAACTGTAGGTGGCAATTTATTAATGATATCGCAATTCACATTATATGCAGATTGTAAGAAAGGGAACCGCCCCTCATTCATCCGTGCCGGTGCCCCTGAGATGGCAAACAGGCTATACCAATATATATTAGAAAAATGCCGGGTAGAATTTCCAGAAACCCAACAAGGGGAATTTGGCGCCAATATGCAAATTACCCTGATAAATGATGGTCCATTTACCATTGTTTTGGATTCGGATGAGATATTTTAATTACCATAGAAAACATATAAAAATCATATGGCTGAAAATCTAAAGGTAAAAACAGAAAGTATAGAACAAAAATTGTATAGCAAAATATAACAAAATATATAACAAGTAGAATAAAGCAAATAGAAAAATAGAAATAGTAAAAAAATAAAAAAAGAATGAAGAGAAAATAATTAGTTCAAAAAAATGCAGACAAAACAAATGGAAGAATAGGTGCATTAAAAAATATATGGAAAATATGGAAATGAAATAAAGAGTAAAAAAGATAAAAATGAAACAAAGAGTAAAAAAGATAAAAATGAAACAAAGAGTAAAAAAAGATAAAGATAAATAGGAAGAAAGAACAAAGAAGGAGGATACGGGAATGCTAATTATTGTTATTATAATTGCTGCCTTTTTAATTTTATACCTCATGATGTTTTTACGCCAGAACAAAGATAGAAAAGAGAATGAAATCAATGCCGTAGAAGAATTTCGTAATAATTATGGGAAAAGGAATGAAAATCTTTCACAGAACAATAATAGAAATAATAAAAGGGAAAATTCTTATACTTATAAATATGTAACAAAATACAACAGCCCTGAAGATTATCGTGAAAAACGTTGAACTATGGAGAAGAGTTTAGGTTTTATGAAAACTGAAAACTGATATAAAATTCATGAATAGCTATAAATAGGCAGAACTAGGGTTTCTCTGGTTCTGCCTTTGTCTGTATTATACAAAGATTTTCGGATTGCCAATGTAGGCCTGAAATCCTGTACAGATTTTCCGCCCAAGCCAAGATATCGCATAAAGCTATATATAGACTTTGTACCACCGCCTGAACCTCCCTCGAAAAAACTTGTTCATAACTTTATCAAACTAGCTAATTCGAGCTAAAAAATATTCCCCAATTTTAACGAACTAGTTGACATGGCTGAAGAAACCCATACAAGCTACAAATCCCCAAGCCCACATCGAACCCCCATCCAAAAAATCCCCCCAACTTTAACGAACTAGTTGACTCGGCTAAAGAAACCCATGCAAACTACCAAACTCCGAGTCAACTATTCGTTAAAGTTGTCTTTTGCGAATAGTTATGTATTTGTTCCCTACTTCCCCAAATCAATCCAATATTTCAACAATCCCAATATCTTTATACACTGACAAATCCAAAAAGCTATTCCCAATCTGAACCAACGGTCTTGTTAAGTTAAATTTATTAATCAGAACAATCTGTCCGGTTAAGCCGTTGCTTAAACGGACATTGTGCCGGATAAAGTTATTGGTGACATGTGTAATGAAAATCATCAGCATATGGGAATCATATTTCTGGTATCCCGTATCTTCCAAGCGTTTCAGAAGCCAAAACGGTGAACGGGGAGTTATTCCGTCTTCCACCATAATTAACGTATCATAGGTGTCCGCAATGGCAACTATACGGGAAATAGGGTTAATATTTTCGTGCTTTATTTTTAAAGGGAACCCAGATCCATCCTGACGCTCATGATGGGTCAGGATGGCTTGTTTTACTCTTGAATCAATATTCTTATCTTTAAATAGATTATATCCTAATATAGCATGTTTGGAATAAGGGCCGCCTTCCATTTCCGCATGGAAAGTAAAACGTGGAGGCAATTCTGCGGAACCGGTCAGTTTTAACAATCCAATATCATGGAGAAGCCCTGCAGTTCCAACCAGTTCAACGTCTTCTTTGTTCAAGTTCAACCATTTGGCTAATACCTGACCCCAAAGGGCAACATTGATTGAATGGGTATATAAGCCTTCTGCGCTTTTTTTCATTGCAAAAAGCATATTGCAGAGATTCACTTCATTTTCTGAATTTTCTACTATATTATTCAACATACCAAGAAGAAGGGGAACATCCAAATCTTTTTCATTCGTAACAATGTTTTTTAGGTTTTCAGAAAGCGCATTTTCGGCAATTTGAAAGTTTTCTTTAAATTCTTCCATTTGTTGTTGCCTGACCCTTGGAACGGATTCAGGGGAAGGGATATCTTCCGGGCTGGAAGGGGTCGATTGATAATCGACCATGACATAATCAATAAAATGCCTGGTTAACAGATTAACCACATCTTTTGTTACTGGTGTATTGTTAGGTACAAGAGTGGCGCCTGTCCTGGTATAAACATCGCTTTTTATAATCATCCCTTTTCTAAGGCGGTCTGTATGTATTCTAAAGCATGCCATAAATTTTATCAGCCTTTCTCCGTTTGATTATGAATGATAAATAATAAATACTATTTTTTACTTTCAAAATCTTCTACAAATTGTACAATCAATTTGACGGTTCCTTCGATACCAAGGACGCTGCTGTTAATGCACAAATCATAGCTGTCCGCACGTCCCCATTTTTTTGAGGAATAATAGTTGTAATAACTTTGACGCTGTTTGTCCTTTTTTGTAATCATTTCCTTTGCTTTGGATTCGGTAAGATTATATCTTTCCATGATACGTTTAGTTTTTGTGTCGTTATCGCCGTATATGAACAAATGTACGCAATTTGTATATTCGCTTAAGGCATAATCTGCGCAACGGCCTACGATAATACAAGGGCCTTCATCGGCTATCTTTTTGATGGTATCAAATTGCGCCAAAAATACCTTATGGCTGATAGGCATATCAACAAAAGATGACGCGTTATAGCCGAAAGAATAGGTATCCATTACTAAATTATAGAGGAAAGAATTGGTGGGCCGTTCATCGTGGTTTTGAATCATCTCTTCACAAAAACCACTTTCCTTCGCTGCTCTTGTCAATAATTCTTTATCGTAACATTTTACTCCGAAATATTCAGCTACCTTTTCTCCTATTTCCCGTCCGGCGGAACCAAATTGGCGTCCAATGGTGATGATAGTATTCATAATAAAGCCCTCCTATTGAAATTATTTTATTCTATTCTATTTATACTCCTAGTTCTTTTGTACTATATAATATTATATATAATATTTTGAAAAACTTCAACAAAATATATATTGTTCATAATATTTCTATTTCGAGGTAACTTCTTGTCAAGGGTAAACTTTGAAAATAATAGTTTGATAATAGTTTATAGGTAAATCCATAAATTGATAAACAAAAAAATTAATAAACCTCAAAATCATATCCACCTAATTAATAAAGTAAAAAAAATAATAAACCCTGAAGTCATAAACTCCAAAATCAATAAACCCTGAAGTCATAAACTCCAAAATTAATAAACCCTAAAGTCATAAACTCCAAAACCAATCAAAGACTCCGCTGCAAGCAACGGGGTATCAAACTTGCAGCGCTGCCAAGCAGCGGGGTATTTGACTCTCGCGGCAGTCTTGCTCGCGGGAATAAATCAAAAATTAGAGAATTATTTCATATTGGCTAAGAGATGTTGAAAATATGCAGGCAAAGGGGCATCTGTCTCGATGTATTTGCCGGTACTTGGATGAATAAAGCCAAGGGTCTTTGCATGAAGACACTGCCCTTCCAGATGGAATGGGGATTTCCTTCCCCCAGAGTAAAGTTCATCCCCCAATAAGGGATGTCCAATACTTGCCATATGTACCCTTATTTGATGGGTACGCCCGGTTTCCAGGCGGCATTCGATATAGGAAAAGCCATGAAAACTTTGCAACACTTGGTAGTGGGTAATGGCTGTTTTCCCATTTTTTTCGTTGATTGCCATTTTCTTTCTGTCCGTTGGATGTCTGCCAATAGGGGCATTTATGGTGCCTGTTGGGTTTTGGGGAACACCATAGCAAATGGCATGATATCTGCGCACGACGGAATGCTCCTTTAGTTGAGCCGCTATATGGTTATGGGAAAAATCATTTTTACATATGATGACAGAACCGGTAGTATCCTTGTCAATACGATGGACGATTCCAGGGCGCATAATGCCGTTTATGCCAGATAAATTTCCTTGGCAGTGATACATTACGGCATTAACCAATGTTCCATCCAAATGCCCTGCCGCCGGATGGACAACCATACCTTTTGGCTTATTGACCACGAGGACGTCATCATCCTCGTAAAGGATATCTAACGGAATATTTTCCGGTAAAATATCCGGGCTGGCTGCAGGCGGCAACATAACTTTTATTTCATCGTCACATTTCAAGCGGCAGTTTGCTTTTACAGCCGTTTGGTTGACGGTTATCATACCATCTTTAAGCAATTTTTGAATATGGGAACGCGACAAAGAATCGATAAGGTCACTTAAGGCTTTATCGATTCTTGCGTTTTCCCATTCCTCTGTAATAAAAAAACATAGTTCTTTGGAATGTTTTTCTTCCATATTGTTGTTCCCATCCATAAACGTCACTCTGCTAAGTCTTCGTCGCTGAAATAAATTTCTTTGATGGCATTTAATATATCTTCATCCGTCACCGTAGTGTCAACAACGGCTTTTCCTACCTTTTTCAAAAGGATAAACTTTATCTGCCCTGCCTCCATCTTTTTGTCCGACTTAGTCAGTCTCAAGACTTCTTCAGTATTTATGCTATCAATAGAAATAGGCAGGTTAAACGGAACAAACATATCCCGGATTTCATAGTATTCGTCCATTGTAAGCAATTCATGTTTCCAAGAGATAAAAGCAGCCGCCACACATCCGAGAGCTACACATTCCCCATGATAGAGTTCAAAATTTTTGGCTTTTTCCAAGGCATGTCCAATTGTATGCCCAAAATTAAGCAAAGCCCGTTCCCCTTTTTCCGTAGGGTCTTTTTCTACAACCATTTTTTTGATGTTGCTGCTTCTGACAACCATTTCTTCCAATACTGCCGGCTCCCTATCACATATTTCATACATATTTTCGATAAGCCAGATATAAAAGATTTGGTCACGGATTAACCCATGTTTCATGATTTCTGCAAAACCGGAAAAATATTGCCGTTCCTCTAAAGTTTTTAATACAGAAACATTCATATAGACAAGTTTTGGCATATAGAATGCTCCTACCATATTTTTGAATCCATCGAAATCAACCCCTGTTTTGCCGCCGATGCTGCTGTCTGCCTGTGCCAGTAAGGTGGTTGGAATCTGAACAAAATCTATGCCGCGTAAATAAGTAGCAGCTACAAAACCGGTTAAATCCCCAACGACCCCGCCTCCTAAAGCGATGAGGAGGTCTTTCCTGTCATAGCCTTCTTGGATGAGAAAAGTGTATGCGGTTTTTACGGTATCCAGTGTTTTATTTGCTTCCCCTGCAGGAAAAGAAAATATGGATGCTTTTTTGCACCGATTGTTTAATTGGTTTAGAACTTCTTGGGCATACAATTTTTCTACATTGGAATCCGTTATGATGCAAATCCGGCGTTCTTTGATTTGTAAAGTTTCCAATTCCTCGCCTAACCCTTGGAAATCTTGGGTGAATACGATATCATAGCAAGGCTTTTTTGCATAATTTATCGTTAGTCTTTGAGCCATAAAAAATCCTCCCTGAAAGTAATTTGAATCCAGTCAGTTATGTCATGACGTTAAAAACTTCCCATAACGGGAAGCTTTTGGACATTGATAAAAATAAATCCTGATGACGTGTAATCGTCTTATTTATTGATTGGCACATCAAAAGCGCCTGACAGTAATTCTTGGAAATCACCGGAAATGTCAACACTTGCTGGCGTAATGATAAATATGTAATGAGAAATTTTCTGAAGGTTGCCGCTGATGGCAAAACAGGAACCGGATGTAAAATCAATAATGCGTTGTGCAATATCAACATCCAAGCCTTCCAGATTCAGCACTACAGTACGGTTTGCCAAAAGGGTTTCCGTAATTTCCCGGGCATCTTCTACCGATGTAGGTTTGATGACACATACTTCCATTCCGGCGCCTATCATTTTTCTTGGCTGTCTTGTTAGCGGTGTAATTTTTGGCGTTGTTTTTCTTGGCTCTTCCGCTGCTGCAGGCTCTTCTTTTGCTACAGCAATCTTTTTTGCTGGTTTTACATCCGCTGGTTCATCGTAATAGTCGTCGTCGTAAAAGTCGTCTTCTTCGTCGTTTAATTTCATATAATTTAAAAACTTATCCATTACTCCCATTCTAAAATTATCTCCTTGTTGCGGCCGTTAGACCGTCTCATAATGTCTTTCCCCAAATATGCCCGTACCTACCCGGACATAGGTTGCACCTTCTTCTACCGCAACCATATAGTCTCCGGTCATTCCCATCGACAAAACATTCATACTAACATTATCAATGTTTTTCCTCTTTATGTCAACAGACAATTGCCGCAAGCCTACAAAATATTGCCTGTTTTTTTCCGGATTTTCTACATATGGTGCAATTATCATCAAACCTTCTATTTGAATCGACGGCAAGGCCGAAATTTCCCGGACAAGGCTTTCTGCTTCCAGAGGGGAGATTCCAAATTTTGTTTCTTCTCCGGCAATATTGACTTCTATCAGGATATGGGCAGTTATCCCCTTTTTCTGAGCCTCTTTGCTGATTTCTTCTGCAAGCCGCAGGGAATCTACTCCGTGGATTAAACAGGCTTTGTCTATGATGTATTTCACTTTGTTCCGCTGCAAGTGCCCAATCATATGCCATTGAATATCTTTTGGCATTTGCTCGTACTTTTCTACTAGTTCCTGCACTTTATTTTCCCCAAAATGGCGGCAGCCGCAGAGATAAGCTTCTTTAAGCATCGGCAAAGGCTTTGTCTTGCTGACAGCAATTAATGTAACATCCTCCGCCCTGCGGCCGGAACGTTCACAGGCTGATAGGATATTTTGCCCTACATTTTTAATATTTTCGGCAAGGAAAGAAAGGCTACTGTCTTTTCCTTCGTTTTGTATTTTTTCTTCCATAAATGTTTATCTCCTTATTTCATACTGCTTTATGGTGATTTTTATGGTACATTTTTTATACTTCAGCTCTATATGCCGCTCCAGCAGGCAAGCTTAATGGATATTAGGTTTGGAACCTGGTTATAGGCAAGCTTAGTGGATTAATTCGTCCTCATTTACTGCCGTGGCATCAAGGACAATATAATCATATACGTTCAGCCCGTAAGCAGTGTTTGACTGGACGATGGAATATTCATCGTTGTTGTATAGGATATCCACTTGTTTGAAATCAGCATATCCTTTATTGATGTTGTATACACCGATGAGGCTGCCGCGTTTGCTGAGGGCATATTTTTCGGAAGTCTCTGGCATGACAATATAATCCCCAATCCGGAGGGCAGCGCCATCCAAATAATATTCTTCTTCTGTTTCATTATAGATGGTTGCTTCGATAAATTCTGTGGTAGCCGTTCCTTCTTCCGTATAGGTTTCCTTAAGGACACCATAAGAATTGCTGTTTCCGCCTTTTGTAACGTAGCCTTTTGGAACGATGAAAAATTCTTTTTCTACAATTGATGAGTTCGGGATTTTTAATCCGGTTTCATCTTCCAGAATCAATTCGATATCTACAAAACGCTCGTTGCAGAAAGTAATCATGGAATTTGTAAAAGTAAGTTTTACAAAAATATCGCCCTTTTCATTTGTAAAAGAGTCTACCTTGCCCCAAGAAGTTTCCTGGTTTTTCAGAAAACGGACTTTTACATATTCCGCTTTTAAAAGTTCCTCTTCCCTCTTCTTGTCCACCTGAATCACTAATGACCAGTCCTCGTTAGAGGATATTTTATACACAGGATCCCCTGCTGCTATCAATTCATTGCTTAAAAGCGGGGTTTTTTCATAGTTTTTTTTATCGAACATTTCCACTGTCATCATTTCCAGAGTAAGGTCCTCATAGCCGTCTATGGAATAAATGATAATTCCGGACAAGGAAGCCGTACATTGCTTGATAAGACCGGCTAAATCGGAATTTTGAACAGATTCTATGCTTTCTAATATATTGTAGTTGGAGAGTTTCAGGACGGTGCCTTCCATATCGTATTTAAAATCATAGACGGAATTAAAATTTTTACGGTCAAAACGGTTGGCAAACCCGACAATTTCCGATTTTAATGCGGTCAAGTCGGATTGGGATAAAGAGTTCTCCCCAGTGGAATTGGTGCCTATGTAATCCGCAAGTTTTCCGGATTCATCTACTGTATATACTAAATCCCCTACGGCAACCCTTGCGCCTTCTCTCGCAAAGTAGTTGACATATCCGTTGTCCGAGGAGGTTACAATGGTTTCATCCCTAAGGGCAATGGCCTCATAAGTATTGTTCATGGACAGGGAACCGGCTTGTACTTCATACCATACTACATGCTTGGCAGTAAAATACATAAATACACATATAACGATATAGATGAAAATTACGGCAAAAATAATCATCCCTATATTTAAATTCAGCGGTCTTCTGTATTTAGTTATTTTATTGGGATTTTGATTGGCCAATGAAAAACCTCCTGCTTTCTTCAAGATATTTTTCTTTGTGGAATGAGCCTTTGCATCATCATAGGAAATTATGCCACTGCATTGCGGGAAACCAACAGGAATTGTTTATCTTACATGATAAATAAAAGCCCCGGCCATAATCCGGGGGCTTTTATCTTAAGGACTCAAGCTGTATATAATATCTTAGAACGGACATATTACTTATCTTTAAAGAGATACAACAATTTTTGATTTCATATCTGCCGGCAGCTCACTTTCGTCTAACGAAATACTTAAAATGAAATCTACCCCAAATGCATCTCCGATATTTTCCAATTTTGTTATTACTGGGCTGATATCTTTGCCTTCTAAACAAGCAATTTTTAAAAAGCTGTCAAAATACATCTGTTGCAAGTCATGATCCTGAGAAAGGATACCACAAATGAAACCTAAAAATTCGTCGCTGTTTGTTATAAAGTAATCCGAAACGTTAATCAGACGAACTTTATTGTTCAGCTCGAACATGTGCTTTGCACTCTTGTCCAAATATGTAATATTTCCTGATGCAGTTTTTACTTCGGCATTTACTTTGTCCAGTAAGTGTTTTGTTTTTCCCTTTCCTTTATTGCCTGCTATTAATTGAACCATCGGTGAACCCTCCTAAAGTAAACTCAGTCTGAACAAATCAATTGATAGACCTACCTATATTATAGTTTATATTATCTTAAAAGACAACAGTTAATTCTTGATTTCATCTAATAAATCCGTCATTTCGTCATAAAGCGTATCGCGCGATTCGGAACGCAGTATAACAGAGATATAGGATTTGCCCGATGTGCTGCGTGACAGCAAAATCAGGCAGTTTTTTGCTGCGTTTGTTGTTCCTGTTTTTCCGCCGATAACGGTAACAGATCCTGGTGCATCCTTCTGCCCTTGCAGATAAAGATTGGTAGAATTGACGGAAAGCTCCTTGTCGTTTCCGTCCTTGTCTTTATAGGTTGTAGTATAGGACGGCATAGCAATAATTTCGTCAATTAAGTCGTAATGCAGGGCTTCATTAAAAATAAGATACATGTCATAGGCGGTGACATAGTGTTCTTCTGCGGTAAGCCCATGAGGGTTTACAAAATTACAGTTTGTTGCGCCCAAAGCCCTGGCTTCCTGGTTCATCAAATCGCAGAAAGCTTCCGTAGAGCCGGATATCCCTTCTGCAATCATAATCGCTGCGTCGTTTGCCGAATTGATGAGCAAGGCATGCAATGCCTGCGTAAGGGTCATCTGGTCCCCTTCTTTTAAACCGCAGGTGGTAGCCCCGGATTCGGATATTTTAACATTGGCAGATGCGATTAATACATCGTCCGGCGAACCATATTTCAAAGCTACCAATGCCGTCATAATTTTGGTAAGGCTGGCCGGCGCCATCCGTTCATGGGCACTTTTTGCATAAATCGTTCCATTGTCATCAATGGAAAATAATGCCGCAGAACCTGCCTGTGACATATCCACATCTGTATTTTCCGACACATCGCTATCCACTACGCATAAATCCCTGGCAAAAGGAACTGCCGTATCTTCATTCTCTTCTACCGAATCCATACGGTAGCTGCTGACCGGATAATTCGGCGAATATGCCATATCGAATGTTTTGCTGCCGCATCCGGCGCAAAGCCCTATCAGGAAAATGCCTATGCCGAAAAACAGCTTTTTCTTATTTGTACATTTCACGCCACTCTAAGTCTCCTCTGTCCAAAGATTTGATTAACAGTTCCGCAGATGCAAGATTGGTTGCCAAAGGAATATTGTGTACATCGCACAAACGCATAACATTATTCACATCCGGTTCATGGGATTTCGGCGCCAACGGGTCTCGAAGGAAGATAACCAAATCGATGTCGTTGTGTTCTATTTGAGCGCCAATCTGCTGTTCGCCGCCAAGATGCCCTGCCAGATATTTGTGTACGTTTAAATTAGTCACTTCTTCTATCAGCCTTCCGGTTGTTCCGGTTGCATATAAATCATTTTTGCTTAAAATACCCTTATATGCGATACAGAAATTCTGCATCAGCTTCTTTTTCGCATCATGTGCAATTAGTGCAATGTTCATATTTCTCATACCCTCTCTTTATCCCTTAAATTTTTTGCATTGTAACCCCACATTTAAAACAAAACCTATCCCGATATATAGACTGACCAGAGAGGTCAGCCCATAGCTGACAAAGGGAAGCGTTACACCGGTATTGGGTAAAAGGCCTGTGTTTACCCCAATATTCAAAAAGCCTTGAAACCCGATTAATCCTGCCATTCCTGCAGCAATGATGCTTCCTGCCAAATCTTTTGCCTTGCTTGCTATGTGGAAGCATTCTAGCGTAATCAGTATGACCAGGATAATGACAGCACAGGTGCCGATAAAACCGAACTCTTCTCCGATAACAGCGAAGATAAAATCAGTCTGCGGTTCTGAAATAAAATTCCCGTTTTTTACGGAACTGATAACATTTGTATTATAGCCTTTCCCATACAACTGACCGGAACCGATAGCCATAATGGAATTTAATTGTTGGTATGCTTCTGTTGTAGAGTATTCTTCCGGATATAACCATGCGAAGATACGCGTCTGCTGATATGGTTTTATCAATGTCTGCCCTGGCTGGATGACAATACTGAAAAGGATAACCGCTGCCGGAATAAATACAGCCAGCAGGCCGGTTACCAGCTTCCAGCTAATGCCGCCTACGAACATAATGACACAGAACATGACCGCTATCACAATGGTCGTTGAAAGATTCGGCTGTTTGTACACCAGAATCAGGGAGGGAAGAATAAACAAACAGCATAAAGTAAGAATACCAAAAGAATTTATTTTCTCCTTATGTTTCATTATAAACTGTGCATAAAATAGAATCAACAAAATTTTCGCAGTTTCTGACGGTTGGAATTGAATACCAAACAGGATAATCCAGCGCTGTGCCCCATTTACCATTACGCCGAGGGAGGTACGCACCAGCAGCAACAAGATAATATTCGCTATATAAAAGAGCCAATACAGTTTAATCAGCACGGAATAATCAAAAAGTGAAATGACAACCATAAGAAACAGACCGAAAATAAATCCGGCCATCTGTGTTTTCTGCAGGGAAGAATCCGCACTTCCGACTGCAAAAATACCTATGATGGTAAGCGCCATTACCAATATAATTAATTTGAAATCGTAATCCCGTACTCTGTATTGTTTTAACATATTGCTACCTTCTTTTTGTGTGTGCGATTATTTATTTAAATCAATAATCGGAATGCTGGCATAAAGGGATGGAGTCTTTCCCCTGCCTTTAAGCCCTGTTTTTGTAATTTGTATTTCCATGCTCTGCGCATCAATCTTCATGTATTTTGAAATCACTTTTGCAATGTCTGTTTTTATCATTTCCATCATTTCCGGGGAACAGTTTACGCGGTCGGAGATGAGCAGGATTTTGAGCCTGTCCTTTGCAATGTCCCTGGAACTTTTTTTTCTAAATATTCTCCCGAAATCCATAACCGAACCTCCTTAATTTTTATGGAATATACCAGTTACCTTTGTCCAAAAAGAGATGGTTTTTTCAAAATCAATAAACGGTATATCCCTTCCGAGTACGCGTTCGCAGATATTCTGGTATGCGCGTCCTGCCATTGTACTGTTTCCTACAAGAGGTTCCCCTTGATTTGTTGCAATTACCACATTTTCATCATCCGGAACAATGCCGATTAAAGGTATGGATAAGATGTCCACCACATCCATTGCCGACATCATTTCGCCCCGTTTTACCATGTCATATCTGAGGCGGTTGATGATAAGGTCTATTTTTTTGAACTCATGCGCTTCCAAAAGCCCGATAATCCGGTCTGCATCCCGGATAGCGGAGACTTCCGGCGTGGTGACAACCAAAGCCCTGTCTGCTCCGGCAATGGCGTTCTGGAACCCCTGCTCAATGCCTGCCGGACAGTCCAGAATGATATAATCGAACTGCTCTTTTAACTGTTCAATCATTTTGACCATTTGTGGTGGCTTTACCGACGATTTGTCCTTTGTCTGG
Organism: uncultured Kineothrix sp.; assembly: GCA_910588855.1. GTDB lineage: Bacteria > Bacillota > Clostridia > Lachnospirales > Lachnospiraceae > Kineothrix. Next base: position 163,920 of record CAJUSR010000002.1, read on the forward strand.
GCGGAAGGCATCAAATAAAGGCTGGGATGGCGTTTGTCTTTGATTAACGCTTGCTTTACCCTGCATTTCCCTTCGATGACGTCCACCAGATTGTAAACGATGCGGTTTTCCAATCCCATAACTACATCCAGATTCCTAAGGCCGATATCTGTGTCAATGAGGATGACCTTTTTCCCCATTGCTGCCAAACCTGTTCCTACGTTTGCGGAAGTGGTGGTTTTCCCAACTCCGCCTTTCCCTGACGTGACGACAATTACTTCACTCATAAAAATCCTCCATTCCTGTTAACCTGCACTTTTGGGATGTGCAGCTTTCCTATGAATTCCGTATCATTTCGTCCCCTAAGCCATTATAAAGGCAAGTCGCTTAGTAATTCTTTGGTAATCGGTTCCATCACAACCTTGTTATCTTTTATGTATGCAATTTTCGGCTGTACTTTTGGCCGTATCGACCACTTCATCTGTTTGCTGTTTTTATATTTGAAATCACCGATTTGTAGCCTTTCCGGTGCCATTTCAAGCGCTGCTATAAAATGCCCTCCGCTGCCGTTTCCACCGGCATATGCTTTTCCGAAGAGACCGCCAAGTATGACAATGTCTTTCGTGGAAACGATTGTGCTGCCGGGATAGACATCCCCGAGAACCACAATGCTGGATTCCGTTTCCAATATCTGCCCGTTTTTCAGCGTTCCGCGGTAAAAATGCCCTTCGTTGTCCTCTTCGCTGTTGCGGTATTCCAGCTGCTGTATTGCTTTTAAGTAGTTTTGGTTCTTTTCTTCGTCTTTTCCGACCAGGCATACGATATGTAAATCGGAGTTATCGCAGATGGCATTCAAAATAATCCTCTCTTCTTCATCGGAAAGGCTTCGGCCTTCCAAAGAAATAGCCATCTTTGCATTCTTGAAAAAATTACGGGATTCCCTGAACTTGAAAATAACTTCTTCTAAAAGTTCGGGGAATGGGATTTCTTCGTTTAAATACACGGAAATCCCGTTTTGAAAACTTTTGATGATAACTGCGTTTTTCATGTTAATAACCATGCCTTTCTTTCAGCCTGCAAACTTTGGACCGCAGGCACAATTTTGCAACGTAAACATGTCCACACTAACCGTTATGTCATAGCTTTGCTGCTGTTAAAACAAATACTGCTGATCCATTGATTGCCTAAAGCCCTTTAGTCTGCATTCAGGCTGCCTCCGGTAAGCTCTTTTGCCGTTCCGGCGATTTCTTCTTCATCGGCTAAATCATAGTAATAAGCTACTACGTCCTTGGCTATCTGGGCCGCATAGTCGGAAGTATATCCGTTGGCTACCCTGACGGCCATAGCGATTTCAGGGTTTTCATAGGGTGCATAGCAGACAAACAAGGCATGGTTCGGCCTGCTCCGGCTTTCCTGCGCAGTACCTGTTTTTCCCGCCACATGGACGCTCAAATCATTATAATAAGCCTTGCTTTCCACTACCCTGCGCATACCGGTATGGATGGCATCCCAATAATTGCTGTCCATAGAAATCGTATTTCGCACCTGGGCTTTATAGTCATTGATTAGTGTACCGTTATGGTCTGTCAACTTGTCCAATAATGTTAAATTATAACATGTTCCGCTGTTGGCGACTGTTGTAATGTATCGCGCAAGCCCAGCTGTGGTGAAGTTGTTAGTACCCTGGCCGATGGCGGAACGCACCGGGTCGATATCCGAAATCTGAGGGGCAGACTCTTCGATTTCCACACCGGAAGTTTCGGTTAACCCGTACATATCTGCGTATTTTTCTAACTGCCGCAGGCCAACATCTGTCATATATCTTTCCCCGATTGTTCCCAGACGGTAACCTACTTCATAAAAGAAACTGTTGCAGGAATGCTGGATGGCGCCTGCTAAATTAAGGGATCCATGTCCGGAACGGTTCCAGCAATGAGGAGGTTGCTGTTCGATTTTATCAAATGTTCCCGTACAAATAACGGACGAGGAAGGGTCAACGACCCCTTCCAACAGACCAGCGGTTGCAGACACCATTTTAAAGGTGGAGCCAGGGGCCGTCTTTTGATATGTGGCATAATTAATCATTGGTGTGGATAAATCGTTGCGGAGTGCGGAAAAGTATTCTGCATCCACTCCGTTTGCCATTCGGTTGTTGTCATATCCCGGATAAGAAACAAGGGCCAATACATCGCCGCTGTTTACATCCGTCAATACTAACGATGCGGAATGAGGATCTAAAGCCAGTTGCGCCGGTGTGATGTCGAGATTCCGTATCCTGTCCAACATAAATTCATAGGGGGAAACCATCCCGCTTGCAAATCGGGAAACTTTCTCTTCTTCAATGCTTATAATCCCCTGTTCCAACAGGATATTGCATACTTGCCTGCCGGATATGGCATTATCCCTTATCATATATTTATATATTTTTTTGTTGAAGCCGGTGCTATTATTGATATTTTCAAAAATATAATTCAGCAATTGGGCATAAATTTCCTCCGAATCGGAATATTGGCTGCTTAAGTCCAGTTTTGTGACGTCAATCCAGTTTTTGGCAATCACATAATTTAAATATTCGTTCAGGCTGATGACTTCATCATCCGTCCAGGCGATATAGGTAGCATCGGAGGTATCGATGGCGCTTTCTATAATAATACCATTGGAATAGAGCATGGAAGTAATAAAACTTTCATAAACCTGATAATCTATCGGAAGGTCTTGATAAGGTGTTTTCTTATCGGTTAATTCTTCCCTAAGGCCTACCATAACTTCTTCTTTTCGTGTCAAAAAACTTGCATACACTTCTTTTTCGTTTTCCCCGGCGCTTTGTTCGGTAAAATGGGCGGTGTCTATAATATTATTGTCGAATAAAGCAAAATAAACATCGTCAATAGGTATGAGGATATCGCCGCTTCCGGAATTTTCTGTCGGTGTATACTCTTTGATATTACGGATTTTGGTCAAGAGGATGCTGGCTACTTTGGCTTCCAGTATATTATATACAGCTTTTTGTAAATCTTTGTCGATGGTTAAGTAAACGTGGTTGCCAGCGGTGGGTTCCACCCGGTTTTTCGTTTCAATCACTTTCCCCACATTGTCAACAACCACATCTTCCGAGCCTTTGGTACCTTGCAGTTCCGATTCCATGGAATATTCAATCCCTGATTTCCCTACCGTATCGTTTAAATCATATTTTGGGTTCTCTTCTTTTAAAGAGGTCAGCTCTTCCTGGGAGATTTTTCCAGTATAACCGATAATCTGAGAAAAATAAATGCTGTCCACATAACGTCGTACGGTATCTTCCGCTACTGACACTCCTTCCAGGTTATCGCTGTTTTCCATTACTACAGCTACGGTCTTGTCGCTGACATTGTAGGCTACGGTAGTCGTAATATATTTTTGGAAACTGTTTGCGTTCATGGCATAGCGTACAGCTAAGATTTTCAAGACTTCTTCTTTTGTATAGCCCATGCAGGGCACGAAGGACTTTCTGTCGTCGGGGTCGGTATAATCCCCGATGCCGAAACGGTCGCTGGCACACAGGTCATAAACGACTTCCTCCGCGGTTTTTGTGGCATATTTGTAGCCTTCTTCCATCATATCATCAATTGTGACGAAACCATAAACATCCGCCAGAAAGCGGTTCAGCTGCCTGTCTTCCACTGCAAAAGTATAGTGCCCGTCCTTGTCAAGGATAATATTAAAATCATTGATGCTGCTGTCGCCGTTTTTTTCTATCATTTGAATCAGGCGGTATATGGTATCGTTCAAATTGGCATTTTTATTTCTGCCGGACTCATACACATCTTCAATGGTTACATTGTAGGCCAGCTCATTATAAGCCAGAAGATTGCCGTTCCTGTCGTAGATATTCCCTCGCGTGCTTGCCAGGGAGCGTACCTTTGTAGTCTTTAAACGGAAATCATTCAGATAATCTTCACCATTTACAATCTGTAAATCAAAAACACGGTAAATCATGGCGCCACCCAAAGCAATAAAAAGTACCGTAAGGATAATGACGCGTATATTAACCATATTCAGAAAATTTTCTTTCAATTGTTTAAACAAACTTTTTTGCACTCCTTTGTTCGCTCGACTCCAGCCTTTGGTTTATTTTGAGTATTACCGGATAAAGGAAAATGGTAATAAATGTGGTATAAACGATTTCTGGCAGGATAATATGGACAAAATAATAGCCGATATTGAATTTTGCCCTCATTAAAAACAATAAGATATAGCAGATGATACCATAAAACAAATCGCTGACAGTAATCAATACCATAGGAAGTTTGATATCCTCCGGATAAAAAATTCGGTTGAATTTCCCATTGGTGTAGCCGATATACATGTAAAGCAGGGCATAAAAACCAAGGACTTCCCCAAAAAAGATATCAATGAAAAAGCCGCTGAAAAAACCAATCAGCAAGCCGCTTTTTTCTCCCCTCATGAAACCGAAAGATGCCGTTAAGACAATCATTAGGTTTGGTACGATATTTCCGAAAGCAAGTGCATGGAATACGGTACTCTGCAGTAAAAAGCAGATAAAAACCAATAGTGTGACTACAATCTTTCTTTTCAATCCCGCTACCCCTTCCTATTCTTCCATTGACTGCTTCAATTGCCGGATGACAAGAACTTCTTCCAAATGTTCAAAATCCACTGCCGGGGTAAGCTGGCCCGATTTCGTGATATTATTGGCGTCTACTTCCAGGGAACTGATATATCCAATCAATATGTTAGGCAGATATTTGGGGCTGATATTGGAGGTTACAATTTTATCCCCTTCCACAACTTTGCCGGCGCTGTCTACCAGTTTTTCAAATTTTATGACACCGCTCCCGTAAAGCTCCAGATCGCCGGACACTACCAGATAATCGGAAGTTGCCAATACTTTGCCGCTTACATTGGAATTATCCGCAATAATGGAGGTTACTTTAGACCAGTTCGGGCCTACATCTGCAATACGGCCTACCAACCCGCCTCCTGCGATAACATTCATATCTATGGCAATCCCATCTTCCTCCCCTTTGTCGATGACGAAAGAATGGAACCAATTTCCGGTATCTTTGGCGATAATCCGGGCGCCTACTTTTTCATAGCCTTCGTACTGGGAATCTAACTGGTACAGCTCCCTTAAAGTAGAAAGTTCATACCGCTCCTGCTGCAGGATTGTGTTTTCCATCGTCAAATCATCAATTTTGGCCTTTAAAGACTCGTTTTCCGAAAGCAGGGAACGAATCTGCACCAGTTCTTCCGAACGATTCGACAGCCATCCGCCTACGGAGCTGATTCCTTTTTCAAAAGGGATGATGGCATACCCTACCGCAGTGTTAAGGGCGCCGCTGAATATATTTGTATTGAATGTGAGGATGATAGCACCCGCACAAATAATCGTTAAAATAAAAAGGAGATATTTACTTGGTAATGTAAACTTCTCTCCTTTTCTTTTTACTATTGGACTCATTTACCCATTCCTTCAACCGCATATGCTACCGATTTATAGTTATCATCTTTAATGACTTTTGCAAGGCCTAAAGCAACGCTGCTCATGGGATTTTCTGAAAGCTGGACTTTCAGCCCGGTTCCGCTGCTCAGAAGTTCCGCAAGATGGTTTACTTGGGATGCGCCCCCGGTAAGATAAACCCCATGCCTGTAAATATCGGCTGCCAATTCCGGAGGGGTCCTTTCCAGAATGACTTTGACGTTATCAATGATGGTATTGAAATTCTCTGTCAGGCATTCATCCACAAGCGGAGTCGGGATTTCCCGTTCTACCGGCAGCCCGGTCACGATATCCCTGCCGTATACGACGGCGGACTTGCCTGCATTTTCTAAATCTTTTAAGGAAATCTTTACATTTTCCGCGGTCTTTCCGCCTACAATCAAACTGAACTCCCGCCGGATAGCAGAACGGATGGCGTCGTCAAATTTCTGGCCGCCCACTTTTATCAGCCTGCTTAAAACAATGCCGCCAAGAGAAAGGATGGATATTTCCGTAGTATCATAACCTACATTTACAACCAGCACCCCTTGCGAATTTTTTACATCAATATCAAGCCCAAGACCGTCTGCTACTGCCTTTTCTACCACCATAACCCTTTTTGCCTTTATATTGGCATCTCTGACTAAATCGTAGAAGGCCCTTTTTTCCACATCCGTTACATCTGTAGGAACCGCAATATAATAATCGGCAGGCTTTATATTGTTTTTGCATATATCGCCGATAAAATATTTGACCAGCGTTTCCATATTTTTGATATCTGCAATCACCCCGTTGCTTAAGGGGTAGGAAATATGGATATTCCCCGGCGCTTTTTCGTGCATTTCAAAAGCGGAATTGCCGTATGCGAACAGCGTGTTCTTATTTTCAATGGCAATCATGTTTTTCTCAATGGTTACCGTATCGTCATTTCTGCTGTAAATTTTGATATTGCTCGTTCCTAAATCAATACCGAATGAATTGTTTCCCAAAGTGATAAACCCCTTTCTATAGTAACCCAGCTTCTTTGAAGCTTATATATTTGTTATCCCCAATAATGATATGATCTATAAGCGGAATATCTATCATGCCGCCTATTTCTTTGATATCGTCCGTAACTTTCATGTCCTGCCTGCTGGGGGCAGGATCTCCGCTGGGATGGTTATGCAGAAGCATAATATGCACGGCTTCTTTTTTCAGCGCTGCGATAAAAACTTCCCTTGGGGAAAGGAGGGATGCGCTGACGGTGCCTACGGACAGCACCTCTTCCCCTAGCAGCTGCGCTTTATTATCCAACATGAGAAGGAGTACCCGTTCTTTCTTTTCATGGCGCAGCTTTTCCATATAATATTTTGCCACGGAAGAAGGGTTTAAAAACTGTAGTTCCTTCTTGGCGGTGGCCATAGCCATCCGCATGGATAATTCCGCAAGGCATTTGAGCTTTACTGCTTTTACCTGACCCACACCTTTAATCCCCATCAACTCTTCTACCGTCACATAATACAATCCGCTTAAGCCATGTTCGTTGACAGAGGGAAGGGATAAAATTTCCCGGCCGATTTCCACAGGTTTATGATCCTTTGTGCCTGTCCGTACAATGATGGCGAGAAGCTCTGCTTCCGTCAATGAATGGGAACCGAGCCGCAGAAACTTTTCGTATGGCATGTCGTTTTCTGCCGTATAGCTTTCTTTGTTCATTTTCCACACTTTCCCATTTGCTTCTCCGGGCATAGGGAACTAACATTCATATTATCACACATTACATTTTATGTATATAAATTTCCATTAATTTTTTCCAAACTTTTCTTGAAGAAAGGATTTATTATCCTATTTTCAGACAAAATATGGCGGCAGTATTTACAACAATAATTTATGGTAAGGGATTACTTTATCGTCTAATAATTGCTGCAAAGACTTCATAATGCCGAATTTGGCATGGTTCCATGTCAGCCCTCCCTGGAAATAGACTGCATAGGGTGGCTTAATCGGCCCGTCAGCGGACAATTCGATGGATGACCCGGAAACAAAAGCCCCGGCCGCCATGATAACTTTGCTGTCATATCCGGGCATATCCCACGGTTCCGGAGTAACAAAGCTGTCTACCGGCGCGGCTGCCTGAATCCCCTTGCAAAAAGCGATAACGCCTTCCGGGGAGCCGAAAGTGATGGCTTGGATAATATCGTGCCGTTCTTCCTTTCCTTCCGGAACTACGGCGAACCCTAAGTTTTCGTAAAGCCCGGCGGCAAAGATAGCGCCTTTCAAAGCGCCTGCCGTAACAGTGGGGGCCAAAAACAAGCCCTGGTAAAGGGAGGGGAGAATCCCCAAAGAAGCACCTACTTCTTTTGCCAGCCCGGGTGAAGTCAAGCGGCAGGCGGCATGTTCCACACATTCTTTTTTTCCGGCAATATATCCGCCCGTAGGGGCCAGGCCGCCTCCCGGGTTTTTAATTAAGGAGCCCACAACCATATCCGCTCCGGCTTCTGCCGGCTCTGTCCGTTCTACAAATTCTCCGTAGCAGTTATCTACCATACAGATGATATCCGGCTTTAATTTTTTCAAAAAGGCAATCAGCTCCCATATTTTTTGGACAGATAAGGTGGGTCTTGTCTGATAGCCTTTGGAGCGTTGTATGGTAGCCAGCTTTGTTCTGCTGTTTACGGCCTGTTTTATTTTTTCATAATCAAAGCTTCCGTCCGCCAGCAAATCCACTTGCCGGTAAGTAATGCCATATTCCGCCAGGGAACCTTTGGCGGGGCGGATACCGATGACTTCTTCCAATGTGTCATAAGGCTTGCCGACAGGGGAAAGCAGTTCATCCCCCGGTCTTAGGCAACTGGCAAGCGCCAAGGCAAGGGCATGGGTTCCGCAGGTAATCTGCGGACGGACAAGGGCGTCTTCCGTATGGAAGATATTGGCATATACCGTTTCCAGAGTATCCCTTCCCAAATCATTGTACCCATATCCTGTCGTTCCAAGAAGGCAGGCTTCGCTTACTTTTGCTTCCTGCATGGCTTTAATTACTTTCAGTTGGTTATATTCTGCCGTATGGTCAATCCGGGCAAACCGTTCTTCTAACCCTTTGAGGATATGTTCCCCATAGGCCAATACTTCCTTGGAAATTCCAAGGGATTCATAGATTTTGTTTATTTCCGACATAATTTCCCTCTTTTGCTATATTATTGCGCAGATTCCTTTCTTTTCCAGTTTTTCCAACATAAAGGCGAGGATGCCTTCTTCCAAGTTGCGGGCATCTAATCCAAATTCGTTTTTGGGTACCCAGATAACATCCTTTTCACGCCGGAACCAGGTAAGCTGCCTCTTGGCAAAGTGTCTGGTATCCCTTTTAATTAAGTAGATGGCTTCTTCCAAAGAAATTTCCCCGTCCAGAAACCGCAGGGTTTCTTTGTAGCCTAGCCCTTGCATGGATACCATTTCTTTTTGGCATCCCATCCGTTTTAAACGTTCTACCTCTTCCACTAAACCATCCGTTATCATTTTATCCACACGGGCATCTATTTTTTTGTACAAGGTATCCCTGTCGTCGGTTAGGACAAAATAACAGGCGTGGTAAGCGGCCTCCTTTTTCCTTTCCGTTTCGTTATGTGCTGATATTTTCTCTCCGGTCATTTTATAAAATTCCAATGCCCGGATGACCCGTTTGACATTGTTTGCATGGATAGATAATGCGGATGGTTCATCGATTTCTTTGAGCATCCCATGAAGATAGGCGTTCCCTTTTTGGGCTGCCAGGTTTTCCAGTTCTTTTCGGTAGGAGGTATCTTCTTCATTTTCCGTGAAGTCAATATCATATAAGACGGCTTGGATATAAAAGCCGGTACCGCCCGTTAAAATAGGGATATGTCCCCTTTCATAAATCTTTTGTATGCACTCTTTTGCCAGTTTTTGAAATATTGCTACATTAAAATCTTCCCAGGGGTCCAAAATGTCAATTAGGTGATGGCGCACATCCTGCATTTCATCCGGGCGTATTTTTGCGGAACCGATATCCATATGCCGGTATACTTGCATGGAATCTGCGGAAATGATTTCACCTCCTACCGCTTTTGCCAATTGGATGGATAATGCAGTTTTCCCTACTGCCGTAGGCCCTGTTAAAATAATAAATGGCTTTTTTTCTCCCGTCATAGATTATACAATCCTTTTAAACTTTTTTTCCAATTCATATTTGCTCATGGAAATAATGGTAGGCCTTCCGTGGGGGCAATGGTAAGGGTCTTCCAATGTAAGCAGTTCATCAATTAAGGCTTCCATTCCCGATGTACCAAAAGCCATGTTTCCCTTCACAGCCGCTTTACACGCCATAGAAGCAATCTTTTGCCGGATAATGTCCGGGGTGCCTTTGATTGGCCCTTCTGACAGTTCATCCAGCAATTCGGTAAACAGACGGTCTTCGCTGCATCCGTACAAATCGGTAGGCACGCTGCGGATGGCATATTCATTGCCGCCGAAGGCTTCTATTTCAAAACCCATTTCCGAAAAGAAATTTTTGTATTCTTTGCATACGCTTTCTTCTTTTCCGGAGAGCGTAACGACAATGGGCGGGTTCAGCATCTGGGATTGTACCTGCTGGTTTTCCAGTTGCTTTATGAGCCTTTCGTATTTTACTTTTTCATGGGCGGCATGTTGGTCTATGATAAAAAGTTTGTCTTGAAAAGCTACCAGCCAATAAGTATCAAAAATCTGCCCCATAATATGGTGCTGCTTTTTGGCTTCCTGAGTGAGCATTTTTTCCTCAAAGAAGTTTATTTGTACAGGTGGTTGCTCCGGTGTCTCTGTAAAAGAAGGCGTTGCATTTGCCGAAACGACATTTGCGAAGGTGCTTTCTTCTGCTTTTGGATGTATTTTTTCCCTGTTGTCAACGAAAAAATTGTCCTCCTCATCAACGGGTACCGAATATATGGCAGACATTGTTTCTTCTGCGGCAATTTTCTGCGACACCTGTTTTTCCAATCCACTTTCTTCCCGGGCTATCCGTACCGCTTCAAAAGGTTCCGGGATTGCCCTTACAGGGGGTGTTAGCGTTTCTTTTCCCTTTTTCTTTTCTTCTGCCTCTTGTAAAGAAATGGCCGGAATCAGTTCCAGCGTATGCAAGGTTTCCCGTATATTCTGCTCAATAAAATCATATAATTTCATCCGGTTGGTGAACCGCACTTCCATTTTAGTAGGGTGGACATTGACATCAATTTCTTCGGATTCGATATGGAAATGCAATACGGCAAAAGGAAATTTATGCTGCATGACATACTTGCGGTAACCTTCTTCAATAGCTTTACCAATCAGGCTGCTTTTGATAAAACGCCCGTTGACAAAATAAATTTCAAAGTTCCGGTTTGCGCGGTTAATTTCCGGACGGCCTAAAAAACCATGCATATGGATGCCCTCTTTTTGGATATCGATGGGCACCAGTGCATTGGAAACATCTTTCCCATAAATGCGGTAAATGATTTCCTGTAAATTCCCATTCCCCGATGTATGGAAACGAAGCTGCCCATTGTTCATATATTTAAAAGATATCTGCGGATTGGACATGGCCATATGTTCCATTAAATCGGAAATATATCCGCCCTCAGTTTGAGGGTGCTTTAAAAATTTTTTTCTGACAGGTGTATTAAAAAAAAGGTTCCGGACTATAATTGTGGTGCCTTCCGGCGCCCCCACCTCTTCGGTCTCCACTTCTTGCCCGCCTTCGATAAGATAACGGATTCCGGTCAAATCCTCTTTTGTCTTCGTTATCAGTTCCATGCGGGATACGGCGGCAATACTGGAAAGGGCTTCTCCACGGAACCCAAGGCTGACGATGCGGGAAAGGTCGTCTGCCGTACGGATTTTGCTTGTAGCATGTCGCAGAAAAGCGAGAGGAACCTGCTCCTTATCGATGCCGCATCCATTGTCCGTAACCCGAAGGAGGGAAATGCCCCCTTCCTTAATTTCTACGGTTATCGCCGTAGCTTTTGCATCCACTGCATTTTCCAGCAGCTCTTTTACAACGCTGGAAGGCCGTTCCACTACTTCCCCGGCGGCAATTTTATCTATGGTTTCTTTGCTTAATACTTGAATTTGAGCCATATGTTACTCCCCGTTGCCCGCAGTGCCCTGCCAGCGGTTTTTCAGTTTATTTTGCAGCCTGTATAAAGTATTCAGTGCATCTAAGGGCGTTAAAGTCGTAATATTGATTTCTTGCAGTTCTTTTAGCACATCCTCGTCGCTGACCGTATCGAAGAGGGAAATCTGCTCCAAATCCACCTCATCGTATGTTTTTTTCGGTGTTTTTTTATCCGTCCGGTTGTCCACTACAATGCTTTGCACTTTTTCGATAATATCGTTATCGCTTAGTTGCTCTACGATTTCTTTTGCGCGGTCGATTACCATATCCGGCACACCTGCCAATTTGGCTACTTGTATCCCATAGCTTTTATCTGCACCGCCTTTGACGATTTTACGTAAAAATACAATGTCATCGCCTTTTTCTTTTACGGCGATGCAATAATTATTTACATTATTCATCTTCCCTTCCAGCTCGGTCAGCTCATGGTAATGGGTAGCAAATAAGGTCTTTGCCCCCAGATATTTCCGGTTGCTGATATGCTCAATTACTGCCCAGGCAATGCTTAATCCGTCAAACGTAGAGGTTCCTCTTCCGATTTCGTCCAAAACAAGGAGGCTTTTCGGTGTGGCATTGCGCAGGATATTGGCAACTTCGTTCATTTCTACCATAAAGGTGCTTTGCCCGCTGGCCAAATCGTCGGAGGCGCCAACTCTTGTAAAAATCCGGTCCACAATGCCGATGTCGGCATCCTTTGCCGGAACAAAGCTTCCGATTTGCGCCATAAGGACAATCAGGGCCGTTTGCCGCATGTATGTGGATTTGCCCGCCATATTCGGCCCGGTAATGACCGCAATACAGTTTTTGTTATTGTCTAAGAAAGTATCATTGGCAATAAACATTTCATTCACAATCATCTGTTCCACAACAGGATGCCGGCCGTCTTTAATATGGATAACTCCTTTTTCGTTCATCTTCGGGCGGATATATTGGTTCCGTTCCGCCACAAGGGACAAGGAGGCAAAAACATCTAAGGCAGCGATTGCCTTTGCCGTTTTTTGTATCCGTTCAATTTCGCCCGCAATGGTATCGCGGACACGGCAGAAAATGTCATATTCCAGAGAGTATAGCTTATCTTCCGCATTTAATATGGTATCTTCCAATTCCTTCAGCTTAGGGGTCGTGAACCGCTCTGCATTGGACAGGGTTTGTTTCCTCACATAATCTTCCGGTACCATATTAAGGTAGGAATTGGTCACTTCAAAATAATAGCCGAACACTTTATTGAATTTGATTCTTAAGTTTTTAATCCCTGTCCGCTCCCTGTCTTCCCCTTCCAAAGCTGCCAACCAGTTTTTGCCCTCTGTTTTGGCATGGCGCAGGTTATCCACCGTAGCATCAAAACCGTCTTGGATGATTCCGCCTTCCCGCACCTGAATCGGCGGGTCCGCCACAATGGAACGGTCAATCAGGGAAAAGATATCGGCAAGCCCGTCAATCTCTTCTTCTATTTTCTGAAGCAGCCTACAATCCAAATCGCGCAGTACCGTTTTGATGTGAGGCAGCATTTCCAACGAATTGCGGAAAGCAATCAAATCCCTTGGGTTGGCAGTTTTGTAGCTGACCTTGCCAAGAAGCCGTTCCAAATCATAAACAGGGTTTAAATATTCTCTGATTTCATCCCGTGCTACGGAATGGTGGCACAAAGTATCTACCGCATCCTGTCTCATAAGGATTTCCTCTAAATTAACAAGAGGCTGTTCCATATAACTTCTCAGTGTTCTGGCGCCCATTGCCGTTTTTGTCTTGTCCAAAACCCATAGCAAGGAGCCTCTTTTTTGTTTTTCCCTAAGCGTTTCCGTCAGTTCCAGGTTCCTTCTGGTGGAACTGTCAAGAAGCATATACTTGTTTGTCAAATACGGGTACAAATGTGTAAAATGAGATAAGGAATTTTTTTGTGTATCGTATAAATATTGCAGCAATGCCCCTGCGGCCGTCATGCCTACCGGAAAGTCCTCAATGCCAAGCCCTGTTAAGACGTGGACATGGAAATGGCGCATCAGGCATTTCCTGCATGCGTCGTCGTCGAAATAGTGGGCTTCCAAAGGATATATGGCAATGCCAAGGCGGTTGCGCAAATCATCAATGTCCAGTCCGCTGACAAGGAAAGCATCGTTACAGATAATTTCGGAAGGTAAATATTTATTCACTTCGTCCATGAGCTTACGACCGTCTTCGACTTCCGTTAGGTAATAATCCCCTGTGGTCACATCCGCCACGGAAATCCCTATTTTATTCGGGAAATAAGCGATGCTCATGAGGAAATTGTTTTTTGTCTCCTCCAACGATTGGACATTCAAATTCGTTCCGGGAGTCACAATACGGGTTACCTCCCGTTTTACCAGCCCCTTTGCCTGCTTGGGGTCTTCTACCTGTTCACAGATGGCAACTTTATAGCCCTTGGAAACCAGTTTTGTCAAATAGCCATCCACAGCATGATAAGGGATGCCGCACATGGGCGCCCGTTCTTCCAGACCGCAGTTTTTTCCGGTTAGGGTGATTTCCAATTCTTTGGAGGCAGTCAAGGCATCTTCAAAGAACATTTCATAAAAGTCTCCCAGCCGATAAAAAAGAATACAGTCCTTGTATTCTTTTTTCGTTTCCATGTATTGTTGCATCATAGGCGTCAATTCTGCCACTTTTACTTCCTCTGCTTTTCTTTAGAATCATATATATATTGGGTATCCATTCATAATATAACACAAAATATTGGGTTTGTAAAATTATTTTGCCGCCGGGCTATCCGCGATTTCCCCCAAAAAATAGAAGCCATGACACTCTTTCAGGCGGACATTGACGATTTTCCCAATAAGGGAAGGGGCGCCGGGGAAATGGACAATGGTATTGTTGGAAAGCCGCCCGGTAATCAGTGTATTGTCCTGTGCGTTGATTTCTTCGGCCAGGGCAGGCAATGTCTTTCCTTCCAAAAGGGCAGTACGGGTTTTGGCGGTATCCTGTACTGTTTTTAGCAGTCTGTCAAACCCTTCTTTAACAATATCGGACGGAACTTGATTAGGCATGGATGCTGCCGGGGTTCCTGTCCGTTTGGAATAGATAAAGGTAAAGGCATTGTCATATTGCACTTTGTTTACCACATCAATTGTTTCTTCGATATCTTCCATCGTTTCTCCGGGGAAGCCTACAATGATGTCGGTAGTAATGGCAATGTCCGGGATTTCTTTACGGATTTTTTCTGCCAGGGCCAGATACTGTTCCTTGGTATAGCGGCGGTTCATCGCCTGCAAAATACGTGTGGAACCGGATTGGAGAGGCAGATGCAAATGCCGGCATATTTTTTTAGACTGTTTCATCACTTGGATAAGTTCATCCGACAAATCTTTCGGGTGGGATGTCATAAAGCGGATTCTTTCAATCCCTTCTATTTTTTCTACTTCCCTTAATAAGTCTGCAAAAGAAACCGGGTTTTCCAGATTTTTCCCGTAGGAATTTACATTTTGACCAAGCAGCATTACTTCTACTACTCCATCGGCGGCCAACGTTTTGATTTCCTTAAGGATGTCCTCGGGGCTTCGGCTCCTTTCTCTGCCACGGACATAGGGAACGATGCAATAGCTACAGAAATTGTTGCAGCCGAACATAATGTTTATACCGGATTTAAAAGGATATTTCCGCTCAACAGGCAAATCTTCCACAATCTGTTCGGTGCCTTGCCATATGTCGATAACAGGCCGCCCGGACTCAAACATAGTGCATAAAAGCTCGGCAAACCGGAAAATATTGTGGGTGCCGAAAATTAAATCTACAAACCGGTAACTTTTTTTAATTTTTTCGATGACAGCTTCTTCCTGCATCATACAGCCGCATAGGGCAATTTTCATTTGCGGGTTTTTCTTTTTTAGGCTGTTCAAAAAGCCGAGCCTTCCATAAACGCGCTGGTTCGCGTTGTCACGGACGGTACAGGTGTTGTAAATGACTAAATCGGCTTCTTCCGAATCGGTCATGGAATAACCGGCGCACTCTAGTACGCCGGTCAATTTTTCACTGTCTCTGGCATTCATCTGACAGCCGAATGTGGTGACGTTTGCCGTCAGGGAACGGCCCAACCGCCCGCTTTCCGCTTTGATATATTGGCGGCATTTTGCAATGAAATAATATTGCCGTTGGGGCTCCTTTGCAGGAGGGGCCTGAGTTAGATCTATACTATCAAAATCTATATTATGAAACATTTTTACCTCATTTCTATGCAGCTTTTCTGTACAGCTTTATTCCCGCGAGCAAGACTGCCGCGAGGGTCAAATACCCCGCTGCTCTGCAGCGCTGCAAGTTTGATACCCCGTTGCTTGCAGCGGGGTATTTAATTTTTTGCTTAAAAAATATACTTTAATATCCCTGAAAAGCTTAAATTAGTTAGCTGGGCTTACCGGATGGCCGGATGGGATCTATTCATTAATATCTCAAAAGTGTTCTGCTTTCATGCATTTGGCTTATCTGTCTGCTAAAATCCGGTATACATAAGCATGCCCTTTTTTGCCGGTTTGTTCGGTAATGTTGAGGAATGTCAGGATATTCATTGCCATTCCGGCCGTTTTTACAGGGATTTTTGCGGCTTTGGACAAATCTTTGACCGTAAAGTCTTGTGGAAGCCCTTCGGGAAGGAATTGCAGATAGTCTTCCTTTTTTGCAACCACCACCTCATCATATAATGCAAGGGGTATCCGGTCGTAACGGCAGGAGCCTTTTTTCCGGTCTTTGCTCCATCCGTTTAACAGGCGGTATTCTTCCATATCTACCAAAGGGAAAATAAAGTGCAGATTTTCGTTGGGCAGATAGCTTTTTATCCGGTATAGCTCAGGAAAAGCCCGGTATGCACTGCCGGTTAAAGGGCTTTTTCTTCTCGGTGATAGTTCTCCCGTTTCTTCGTCTACCCAAACCAGCCATTTACAGTGAGGAATCGGATAAATAACGGTGACCGGATATTGTGCAAGAAACACGTCCAGTTTTGTACGGATTTTATAAAAATTGCCGTTCTGAATTTCTAAAATGGCATCTCCGGTATATATATCCGCCACGTAAGGGCCGATAGGCACTTCATGCATGTTCTCATCCGGCGCATAATAATGCTTAAGTACCGCATGCAGCGTTTTTTCCCTAAGTGTTCCGATTCCTTCCCGCTCTCTGGCTTGTCCGATGATTTTTTTCTTAGCGGTTTCAAATCGTTTCTCATCCATGATTGCTTAACGTATCCGCTCCGGGAAACCTATTTTCTTTTGCACTTTACGCAACGTTTTGGTTGCATAATAATTGGCTTTGCCGGCATTTTCCTTAATAATATTGTCGATATAGGCTTTGTCTTTTGACAGGTCATAAAAACGGTCTTGTATCGGTTTTAATACGCTGACGACAGCCTCACCTACGGCGGGTTTGAAATCGCTGTAGCCTTTGCCGTCAAATTCTTTTTCTGTTTCTTCCGGTGTCTTTCCGGTACAAGCGCAATATATTTCAATCAGGTTTTTAATGCCCGGCTGTTCCTCACGGTATCTTACGGATGCTTCCGAGTCGGTAACCGCCCGTTTGAATTTACGGATTATGGTATCGGGGTCATCCATTAAATAAATGCTGGCATTGGCATTTTCGTCCGATTTGGACATTTTTTTCTCAGGGTTCTGTAAACTTCGTATATTTGCTCCGGCTTTACCCATATAAGGTTCCGGTATTGTAAATATATCGCCGTAAATGGCATTGAAGCGCTGGGCGATATCCCTTGTAATTTCCAGATGCTGCAATTGATCTTTTCCTACAGGAACGACATCCGCCTGATACAGAAGGATGTCAGCCGCCATAAGGACCGGATATGTGTAAAGGCCGGCATTAATGTTATCCGCATGTTTTGCGGCTTTATCTTTGAACTGGGTCATGCGGTTCAGCTCCCCGATATAGGTAAAGCAATTCAATATCCAGGCAAGTTCGGCATGCCCCGACACGTGGGACTGGTAGTAGATACAGTTTTTCTGCGGGTCCAGCCCTGCAGCAATATATAAGGTTAAAAGATTCCTTGCTCTTTTGCGCAATTCAGAAGGGTCTTGACGGACAGTTATGGAATGCATATCCACTACGGAGTAAAAACATTCATATTCATCGCTTAAAGAAACCCAGTTTTTCAGCGCTCCGAGATAATTCCCCAAAGTCAGGTTCCCTGTGGACTGCATACCACTGAAAAGTACCTTTTTTCCATCTATCATAACAATTGCCTCCCTATGGTTTATTCCCGCGAGCAAGACTGCCGCGAGGGTCAAATACCCCGCCGCTCTGCAGCGCTGCAAGTTTGATACCCCATTGCTTGCAGCGGGGTCTTTGATTCCCGCGGGCAACGGGCCAACTGACTGTGTAAGATTGCTTAACACATTGGCGGCTGCCGCGAAGACCAAATACCCCGCCTCTTGGGGCAATTCAAGTTTGATGCCCCGCTGCCTGCGGCATGGAATTTGACTCTTGTAACAGTTTAGCATTGCTGTTGCTTTCCGTCAAGAAAATAAGGGAAAAACCGCTACAGCAAAGCAAAAGCCGGGCTGTAGCGGTTTTCAACAAAATACTATGAATTTTTTTCCTCACATCCGCAAGTGCTGCCGGGCGACGGGAATGGGTTAAATCCTCTTTCCCTGCAGGAATCATCCCTATCCATCCCCCTGGCGTCGCATCTGGATTCTCTCCCGCCGCATCCGCAATTGTCGGGAATATTGCTGCCACAGCCGCCCGTATTCCGGGAACCGCAGTTATTTCCGCAGCAGCAAAGCAAAAATAATAAAATCAGACAATTATTCATATTCTTTCAACTCCTTTATGCTATACTTTATCCTATGCCGTAGGGCATAAAGGGTTACCTGTCTGATAAAATTTCAAAGAAGCTTTTTTCTTATATATGCAAAAGTCCTTTCTTCGCCTTCTTCTGCCAGCATGTAAAGAAGCTTTTCCAGCACTCTTTTCGTTTTTTCGTGCATAGGAGCCGGTTCTTTGCCTAACAGATAATATTCCAAGGGGCTGCGGTTTGTATATGCCTCTTTTTTATACACTTTGCTTGCCGCAATCCGATCCATCAGCATTTCCACAATATAACGATTGGGCATAGGGGCCGGGGCCATGCCGCCGGAAATGTTTTTGGAGCTATAGTCAATCCAATATTCATAGTGGTGCTTGTTCCGTCCCTTGTGGTGCAGCCATGAACTGGAATAGCCAATGGCTTCCCTCTCCGCATTGTTAGGGCTTCGGTTTCCCTGATAATACTTTGCGCCTACCAAAAATTCCGTCGGGCTGTATTTGGATAAGTCGTGGAAAATCCCCTGACGGTAAAGCCCGACTTTAAAGCAGCCTCTCATGACCAGATATTTATGGTATGTTATTGTTTTAAAATGTTTCCAAGGTTTCATCTTTTAAAAAGCGCTTTTGTCGTATTGTTGCTGACTGTTAACTGATGCGCCTTCCTCCTGTTTTGATATATAAATCCGGATAGTGCGCGGTTCTACATCCACATGCTGTTGCTCCGTTTCCGCTTCGTGGGTCGCTTCAATCTTTCCATCCTTTCCGGTATCCGTAAGAAGATACCACGCCATGCCTTTGGGCAGGTTGGGAAGGGCAAACGTATGTGGTGTCCAATGCATATTATATGCAATATAAAAGAAATCGTCGTTTTCCCCGTTTCTATTTTTGGCGTAAAAGCCGCAGTACATCGCTCCCGCATGGCGGCTGTATGATTCCAGCTCCGGACGCCATGCCGCCTTTCCGTGGTAGGACAAGTCCGGGTAGCCGCAGCCGATATAATCCAAGATTTTCAATTCTCCCGGATTATGAAGTATGGGGTGTGATTTTTTTAAGCGGATGAAATCTTTGACATAATTGAAAATAATATTGCCCAGACTGTTCCTGTTCCACTTTACCCAGCCTGTTTCGTTGTCCTGACAATATGGGTTATTGTTCCCCAATCTTGTATTGCCCAATTCATCTCCGCTATAAATCAACGGAGTCCCTTGAGACATAAAAAGCATGGTGACAGCATTTTTCATTTGGCGTTTGCGTAGTTCCAAAATATTTTTTTTACGGGTGTTTCCTTCCATGCCGCAATTCCATGTATAATTGCAGTCATTGCCGTCCCGGTTGTTTTCCCCGTTCGCTTCATTATGTTTTTTTTCATAGGAAACCATGTCGGCTAGCGAAAACCCATAATAATTCGTTATATAATTAATTATGCCGTGTTGTTTTGGGTTTTTCCTCTGCCGTTCCAAAAAATCGCCTAATATGCCGTCATCCCCTTTTAGGAAACGGCGCGCGATGTACATATAATCGTCTTGATAAGAGGCCAGATTACGGTACTTGGGCACCTCATTTTCATCATAAATCTGCCCATATGGGAAATTATAATAAAACAGTTTAGTATCTGTCAAAAGCGGTTCGGTACCAAGGACGTGGAGGGGAATCTGTTCCCCCTTTAAATGCACGCCGTCGATATGATATTCCAGAACCCAGAACTTTACTACATCTAAAATCAAACCTTGCTTGACCGTATTTGGAAAGTAGAACTGCATAATCACTTCTATTCCGTTTTCGTGCAGCGATTTTACCATATCTTTAAATTCTGAAGTTACATCTTTTTCCGAGCAGAAAGCAGCTTTCGGTGCGAAGTAATAGCCCTCTTTATAACCCCAGCAATTGTATTTTGCTTCAGGCTTTTCTTTTTCCATATACGAACTGGCCATATCTTTCATGGACATGCCGGATATTGTTTTTGGCCTTTCGATTTCATCAAATTCATATGCCGGCATCAGTTCTATTGCGGTAATCCCCAACTCTTTCAAATAAGGGATTTTTTCGGTAATCCCGCGGAAAGTTCCTTTGTGGGCAATACCGGAAGATTTATGTTTTGTAAAAGCCCTTACGTTCAGGCAATAAAGGATACTATTTTCATAAGGGATTTTTAAAGGCTTGTCCTCTTCCCAGGAATAATCCCCGGACGAAAAACCGCCTTTCAATTGCCCATCCTGTTTTCCCCATTTTTCGTGCCCAAGGATTACTTTTGCATAGGGATCGGTGAAAACCGTGTTCCCGTCATAAAAATTATATGCATAACGGTTAATATCCAAATCTTTGACGGCCATACTGTAAATAGAACCAAATTTGTTCTGTTCCCCAAACGGAATTTTCTTTTCCCTTCCCGTTTTCTTATCGTACAGAATAATGCCGCAGTTTTTGCCTTCTTTCATCACTACGGAAAAATAAGTGTGGTTAAATTCTGTGCTTACGCCTAACGGATACGGTTTATTTCTCTGCCAGTTATCAATTGTGTACATATCAAACCCCCATTCTCATCTTTTATCCGTTGTGTTGCTTTATAGTATAACATAGAATTATTTTTTTGTGTGAAAATATATGAAAATTATTGATAATTCTAATATCTGCTAGTACAATGAGGGTAGATTAACAACAATATATGGAAAGATTACACAAGAAAGGAGTTTTTATGAAAAATTTTGATAAAAATGTACAGCCGGATGGCGCGGAAGACGAAGAAATGACAGTGGAGCTTGACCTGGATGACGGTTCCCATGTGGTCTGCGCCGTTATTACGATTTTGGAGTGCCAGAAAAAAGATTATATCGTGTTGCTCCCGTTAGATGAAAATGGGGAAAACAATGATGGTGAGGTATGGTTTTACCGCTATTCTGAAGACAAAGATGACGTAAATGCGGAACCTGTGCTGGATTATATTGAGGATGATGACGAATATGAGCTGGTAGCGGACGCTTTCGATGAGTATTTGGACAATGCGGAATTTGATGAATTTATGGACGAATAGGGGGAAGGGAGGATGCAAGCTTCTCCAAAAAGAAAGACGGGCGGCTGGAAGAAAGGATTTCCAGCCGTTTTTTTGCTCTTGTCATGGCAACATACAAAAGCCTGCGTTCCTCTTCTATCTGTTCCGGCGATATCGCTTTTTTATGGGGAACGATTTTTTCATTGATATCAGGAAGGAAAACATGGTCATATTCCAGACCTTTGGCGCTATGCATGGTGATAAAGGAAATACCTTTTCTTTCTTTTTTTACGCCGGCTGTTTTTATCTGCGTTGAAGATGCATCCATAGATGCCCTCCATTCATCTAAGGAAAGGAATCCTTGCTGTGTTTCCTGTATATAGTCTGCAATTTCCATCCATGTCCTTTTCCCTTCTTTTTTTCCGTAAAGGTAAGAATCATATCCTAATCTTTTTCTGATATAATCGGTGGCCAAATAAGGGCGAAATGCTGCGGCATGTTTTAAACCTGCAAGAAAATCCCGTAGCCGCTGCTGCATATAGGGCAAATCCTGATAATACTCTAAGAGGTTTTCTTCCGTTACATAATGGTTCCTGGCTACTTCCCGGTGAAAGAAGCGGCACGGCCTGTTCATAATGCGCAGAAAATCCCCTCTTTTTCCGCCCTGCCCTGGAAAACGGGAAATATCTTTGGCAAACTGTAGATAAGAAAGAAGGTCTTTGGCAATAGGGTGTTCCCACAAATTTTCAGATTTTCCATATATTTGAAAAGGTATCCCGTATTGGACAAGAAATCTTGTCAGATTGCCTGCCAGCGCATTGGTCCGGTAAATGACGGCTGTTTCTTTCAGCTCGTCTTCTGTCATTTGGCGAAATTCATTTATCAGGTAATCCGTTTCTTCTTCCAAAGAGAGGAAAAAATGCAGTTTTACTTCTTCTCCGCCTGTTTTTTCCGCCCGCAGGCATTTCACAAAGCGGTTTTGATTATCAGCAATCAAAAGAGAGGCAGCTTTTACAATTTTTTCTGTGCATCGGTAATTGATATCCAGAAAAACCTGCGAAGCCCCTTTGTAATCATGAATAAATTGCTTCATGATATTAGGCCCTGCGCCCCGGAAGCCGTAAATGGACTGGTCATCATCCCCTACTACAAACAAATTGTTTTCGGGTGCGGCTAATTTTTGAAGTATCCGGTATTGAAGCGGGCCGATATCCTGAAATTCGTCCACCAAAATATGGGAAAAACGTTCTTGCCAATAGGCGAGAAGGCTTTTGTCTTTTGCCAGCATTTTATTGCAAAGAAGAATCATATCATCAAAATCCAGTTTTTGATTTTCTTCCATGATACGGCAATATTCCCTGAAAATGCCGGGAAAATATTTCCGGACAGGTTCCTCTTGTGCCCCTTCCGCATCGCCGCCGTTTTTGCCGTCCGAATATTCTTGGAGGTCAGAATCTTCCTTGTTTTTGGCTTTGCTGATTTCCTGGAACAGTTTATCTATCATATCTCTGTCAGCATCTTCTATGCCATACATGGCCAAGCTATGTTTTAAGTATTGTATTTTTTCTTTGGAAGATATAGGGATAAAGTTTCCTTTTCCATTACAGGATTTCAAAATATGGTAGTAAATGGCATGAAATGTGCCAAAAGAAACGGAGCGGTAGGCGCCATGTGTCAATTTGTGGAAACGTTCCTGCATTTCCAGTGCAGCTGATTTTGCAAAAGTGATAACGAGGATTTTATCGGGAGAAACCCCATGATGGCAGATTAGATGACGAATCCGCCGAATCATTAGAAAAGTTTTGCCGCTTCCGGGACCGGCCAGAACCTGCATCGGCCCGGAAGCGTGTTCAATTGCTTTTCTTTGCGCAGGGGATGCCTCCCCTGTTGGTTTTAAAACCGGAAGAGTCGGTACCGGCTGGCTATCCACAGACGCCCTTTAGCAAGTCAATCCCTTTTTGGATACGGGCTATAGACTCCTCTTTGCCAAGGATTTCCATAATTTCCGTAGCTCCGGCAGGCGTCATCTGTTTGCCGGATACTGCCGTTCTGATTGGCCACATCACATAGCCGTTTTTACAGCCTTTTTCTTCCACATAGGCAACAAGCATTTGATAAAGGGATGCGTTATCAAACTTCTCTTGCTTTTCTATTACAGGGAGAAGCTCTTCTAAGACTTCCAAAGAAGAGGCTGCTGTGGTTTTCATTTTTTTATGAGTGTACATAGCGGCATCATAGTCTGGCAGCTTTTGGAAAAAGTCCACCATCTCTTTTATATCAGGCAAGATTTCAATCCTTGTCTTTACCATTTCCGCTATTTTCTTAAGGTCTAAATCTTTGGTAATAACTTCTTTCAGAAAAGGTTCTGCCATAGGATAAAACGTGTCAAAATCCATAGCTTTCATATATTCCCCATTCATCCATTTCAATTTCGTATAATCGAAAACGGCAGGTGATTTGGATATATGATGATAATCAAAGGCTTTTATCAATTCTTCCAAAGAAAAAATCTCTTCGTTCCCTTCCGGGCTCCATCCCAAAAGCGCAACAAAATTTATCACGGCTTCCGACAAAAAGCCTTGTTCGATTAAATCTTCATAAGAAGAATGCCCACAGCGTTTGGATAACTTATGATGCTCTTCATCTGTAATCAATGGGCAATGCACATAGACGGGCACTTCCCATCCAAATGCTTCATAGAGCCGGTTATATTTGGGGGAAGAGGATAAATATTCGTTTCCTCTTACCACATGGGTAATCCCCATCAAATGGTCGTCCACCACATTGGCAAAATTGTAGGTAGGATAGCCGTCGGACTTGATGAGAATCATATCATCCAGCTCGCTATTGTCTACGGTAATATCTCCATATATTTTATCCTGGAAGGTGGTGGTTCCTTCGGTAGGGTTATTTTGTCGGATAACATAAGGGGTATTGGCTGCCAGTTTTTCTTCTATCTTTTCTTTGGGCAAATGCAGGCAATGTTTGTCATAAACGTTGATCTCCTTCCCGGCCACGGTCTGATTTAAGGTTGCCAGACGCTCTTTATCACAGAAACAGTAATAGGCTTCCCCTTTGTCAATCAATTGCTTTGCATATTCCAAGTAAATCCCTTTAGCCTGGCGCTCACTTTGGACATAAGGTCCTACGCCTTTGTCTTTGTCCGGCCCTTCGTCGTGGATTAGCCCTGTCTTTTCCAACGTACGGTAAATGATTTCTACCGCCCCTTCCACATATCTTTCCTGGTCGGTATCTTCTATGCGCAGGATAAAATCCCCTCCCTCATGCTTGGCAATTAAATAAGCGTAAAGGGCTGTCCTCAAATTGCCTACATGCATACGTCCGGTAGGGCTTGGGGCATATCTTGTTCTTATTTTCGTCATGTATTTTCCATTCCTTTCCCTGTTTCCATTTCAGGTATTTTCTTTGCAGCTGCTGCTTTAAAGCCGGCCACCTCTTTTGCGGCCTGCGGAATCGGGATATTGGTGCCGGCTCCGGCTACGCAGCCTCCCGGGCAAGCCATTCCTTCAATCAGGCATCCGCTTTTCTTTCCCGCTTTGGCCAACATCAATATTTTACGGCACTCCGTAAGGCTTTCCGCATGTTCTATATTAACATCTACGTCAGGATAATATTCCCGGATGCACTCTTCAATCGCATTGGCTACGCCTCCGGCTACACCATATCCACGTCCGGCTCCTGTGGCATCGTCCATTTTTACCGTGGCAGCAACATCGTTTAACTGGATTCCTTTGGCTTCAAACATTCCGGCAAGCTCTTCAAAGGTGATGACAAAATCCACGTCGGAACGGATGGTCCTTCTGGATGCTTCCAGTTTTTTGGAAGCGCACGGACCGATAAATACCACACTGGCATCGGGATGGTCTTCCTTTATTTTGCGGGCTGTGGCAACCATAGGTGTCAGGGCATTGGATATCTTGTCGATGGTTTCCGGGAAAAATTTTTTCGCCAGCATAGACCATGACGGACAGCAGGATGTCAAAAGGAAGGGAAGCTCTTTTGTGGCAACTGCATGGACATAATGCTCCGCTTCTGCCATTGCTCCCATATCAGCGCCGATTGCCGTTTCATATACATCGAAAAAGCCTAATTCTTTTAAGGCGGTCTTTATCATATCCGGTGTGACATTTTTGCCGAATTGGCCGACAAATGCAGGGGCAACCTGAGCGATGATTTTCTTCCCCGACTGCATTTTCCGGATAAGCTGGAATATCTGGGATTTATCCGCAATTGCCCCAAAAGGACAGTTTACCATGCACTGTCCGCAGGATACGCACAAATCGGTGTCAATGACTGCACGCCCCTTTTCGTCATTCTTAATAGCGTTTACCCCGCAGGCAGAAAGGCATGGCCTTACCTGATGGGAAATCGCATCATAAGGGCATACGGTTTTACATTTTCCGCATTTAATACATTTTTCCTGGTCAATAATGGATTTGCCGTCCTTCATGGAAATCGCCCCTCTTGGGCAGACTTCCCGGCAAGGATGTGCCACACAACCCATGCACCGGTCCGTAACTTCATAACGGTTTTCCGGACAGGCATTGCAGGCGGAAGGGATTACCTGCATTAACGGAGGCTCATAATATTTTTCGTCGATATTGCTTTCAGCCAGCCCCTGGGTCACATGAACCGGAGCGTTTTCCGGCCGCAGCGAAAGCCCCATAGCAAGCCGGATGCGCTCTCTCACAATGGCGCGTTCCCTGTAAATATTGCCATATTGGGATTCGTCGTAGTCTACTATCTTATAAGGCAATGCTTCCACATCGTTGATTAAATCATCCGATGTATAAGCAAGATTGGCTACTTCCTTAAAAATACGCCTGCGTATTTTCCGGACCTGTGTATCAATACCTCTCATAGTTTTCTCCTTAATTTCCAAGGGGAAAATCTATTTTATATAGATATCCCCAAAACATTGTTAATAATTTATCATTGCGCTATTTATTATTTTTACACAAAAAGGGGAAGAAATCAAGGTATTTTCACAAACATCATGCTTTTTAGCTCAAATAAAAGAAAGAAACAAGCTTCCTGTTTGGAAAATAATTACGGAGATTGTCCAGGCAAAGAGAAGCTGGAAAGTAATCATCCCCAGTGTGAACTTCCATGAGTTGCTTTCTTTTTTTATAGTAGCTACGGTGGCGATGCAAGGTACATAGAGCAGGCAGAAAACCATGAGTGAAAAAGCGTTGAGCGGGCCGAAACCGGGGTTCATGCTTTGGATATTTTGGACAATTGTCTGCATTCCCGCCTGCGAGTTGGCATTGGCAACGCCAAAAAGGACGGCGAAGCTGGAAACCACTACTTCTTTTGCAGAAATGCCTGATATGAGCGCTACAACAATCTGCCACATTCCAAGGCCTGCAGGAACGAGGAGCGGAACAAGAAAACGTCCGATTGCTGCGCCAAAGCTGTCCGCCGGATTTTTGACCAGCCCTAGAGGGCCAAAATTCAACACGAACCATATAACGATGGATGCGATAAAAATAGTGGTTCCGGCTTTGGACAAATAATCTTTTAGCTTATTCCAGACATATATCCGTATCGTTCTTGGGTTTGGCCGTTTATATTCCGGAAGTTCTATTAGAAGGGAATTGTTTTCTTTCCCTTTTTCCATTTTATGGATAACTTTTGCTACCAGAATGGCGATGACCATCCCGATTACATACATAGAAAAAGCGACAATTGCGGCATATTTGCCAAAAAACATATCCGAAAACAGAACATAGATGGGAAGTCTGGCGGAACAGGACATAAAAGGGGTAACAATCATGGTTTTCCTCCGGTCATGTTCTGTTTCTAAAGCCCGGGTAGCCATAATTGCAGGCACGGTACAGCCGAAACCTAATATCATTGGAAGAAAAGCTTTTCCGGAAAGCCCTACTTTCCCCATAATACTGTCCATGACATAGGCTACCCGTGACATATAACCGCTGTCCTCCAAAATGGCAAGGGCCAAAAACAGTATGAAGATATTGGGGATGAAGGTAAGAATCCCCCCTACACCGGCAATGATGCCATCGACTACAAGGGATTGCATCCAGCCGGTTACGTTTATAGAGGCGAGGAGATGGAAAACCCCTTCCGACAATTTGTCCAACCCGATTTCAAAATAACCTTTGAGGAAATCCCCAACCGCAAAGGTTAAAAAGAAAACAAAACACATAATGAGCAAAAATACCGGAACGCCCCAAATAGGGTGCGTCAGCAGTGCGTCCACTTTGTCCGTTAATTCCTTTTTTTTCTCTTTATGAAACAGGGTTTCGTTTACAATATGTTCTATGTAATTATATTTTGCCTGGATAATTTCTTTTTCATAGCTTCTCTCCACTACATTGGTGAGGGAAAAGGGATGTTCTTTCCTTACTTCTTCATCGTCTTCCAACAGTTTAATGGCATGCCAGCGCACCGATGAATGGGTCGGATAATGAGCCTGCATCATCACTTCCAATTTGGCAAGTTTTTCTTCAATCTCTTCCCCATAAGAAAGGACATTACCTTTAGGACCTTCCTCATAATGATGAACAACCGCATGAAGCAGGATATCAAGACCAGTCCTTTTGGCTGCAGAAACAGGTACTACCGGGATATCCCCCAAAAGTTCCGGCAGACGGTGCAAATCAATTTCCATCCCGCGCTCTTCTACAATATCCATCATGTTAAGTGCAAGTACCATCGGCTTTCCAAGCTCTAAAAGCTGCATGGTCAGGTAAAGGTTTCTCTCCAAAGAGGAGGCATCTACAATATTCACGATGACTTCGATGTCGTCATCCATCACGCATTGTCTGGTTACCTTTTCTTCTATCGTGTAGCAGGTAAGGGAATAAATCCCAGGAGTATCTACTAGTGTCAGGTGGAACCCTTCGTATTCGGCCTCACCTTCCATCCTTTCTACGGTGACACCGGGCCAGTTGGCAACTTTTAGCTTAGAGCCGGTAATCGCGTTGAAAAGCGTGGTTTTTCCGCAGTTTGGATTCCCTACAAATGCGACATGCACTGTCTTTTCTTTATCAATCATTTCCCTGTCAATCATCGCCTTTTTCCTCCTTTGTCTTATAAAACAGAAACCTTGTTGCAGGTAGTTTGGCTTTTGACTTCAATGCCGGAAGAAATATGTTTTCCTAACGCCAGCCTGGTTCCTCTCACTTGAATAATTAGTGCCCCTTCCTTTTTACGGTTTAAAATTTTTACTT
This sequence comes from uncultured Kineothrix sp., assembly GCA_910588855.1. Classification (GTDB taxonomy): domain Bacteria; phylum Bacillota; class Clostridia; order Lachnospirales; family Lachnospiraceae; genus Kineothrix. The sequence goes on from CAJUSR010000002.1 coordinate 192,476, forward strand.
TTGTTCCGTCGTTTAACCCTAATGCCTGTAGCCTTCTGGTTATGGGCTCTTCTACATATACCCCGCATACTTCATATGTTCCGCCTTTTTGTCCTTCGTAAAGAGTCATGTATCCACCTCTGCCTAAATGTTTTTGATATTGATTCTCATTTTACAAAACTATTATAAAACGCAGGATAGAGAATGTCAATATAGTTTGGCAATTGAGAAAAAGTGTGAAATACAAACACGATAAAAGGAACCTAACATATAGTATATTAGAAACATTCAGATTTTATGAAAGGAGTATTATGCAGGATTATAATTTCAACGAATATTTTGACCGTTTTCCGTTGGCTATGGCATATGTGCCCTGGCAGCACCTTACACAGATATATGAAGACTTGGATAAGGCATATTGTACCGGCACTATCTTTCCGGAACTGACAAAACCGTTTACAGGAAGGAGATGCGTGCAATGAGTTCTAAAATGAATAGCGAGCAGGAAAATATGCTCCGAAATATCGGAATTGTGGATTTTGTAACCGTTGAAATGACGGAATATTTGGACACCCACCCTTTTGACAGGGAAGCTATGGAATATTTCAATCATTATATGCGGATGAAGAACCAAATGATGCGCGATTATGCTGTCAAATTTGGTCCACTCTCCCTTTCCGTAGCCGATACATGCAGCAAAGAATGGAAATGGGCGCTACAGCCAATGCCTTGGGAAGGAGGATGTTAAGTTATGTGGAATTATGAAAAAAGGTTACAATTTCCGGTAAAAATTACGCAGCCTAACGCGAAACTTGCCCAAGTTATTATCAGTCAATTCGGAGGCCCGGACGGTGAACTGGCGGCATCCATGCGTTATTTGTCCCAGCGTTACAGTATGCCCTATAACGAAGTTGCCGGGCTGTTAACGGATATTGGTACGGAAGAATTGGCACATATGGAAATGATTTCCGCCATCGTGTACCAATTGACGAAAAACCTTTCTATGGAAGAAATCGAAGCGTCCGGCTTTGACAAGTATTATGTGGACCATACATTAGGCCTTTGGCCGCAGTCCGCCGGAGGCGTGCCCTTCAGTGCCTGCGTATTCCAATCGAAAGGGGATGCGATTACGGATTTGACGGAGGATATGGCGGCAGAACAAAAAGCGCGGACCACATACGATAATATTCTACGTTTGGTTCATGACCAGGAAGTCTGCGACCCTATCCGCTTCTTGCGTGCAAGGGAAATTGTGCATTTCCAGAGGTTTGGGGAAGCACTGCGTATCGTGCAGGATAAATTGGATTCCAAGAATTTTTATGCGTTTAACCCGGAATTTGACAGATGCAAATCATAAGTTAGCAAAAACTGGTTCCAATCGGGCGGAAGCAGAAAACCGTTTCCGCCCGGCGGACTATTTGCCTTTCTTTTTCTTTGGTTTCGGTTCCGGCAGTTCCAGACAGGTTTCGGCAACAAATTTGACCAGCCATTCCCTGTTGTCAGTATCTTCTATCCGAAAATAAGGTTTTGCCCCTTTATATGGCGGTTCCTGCGGTAAATCGGGCGCCATTTGTTTGCCCGCTTCTGTGATTTTGACAAACAATTCATCGTCGCAAATAAGGGCAAATATTTTTCCGTCGCAGTACATGCCGTACTCACCGAACATCTTCCGGTAAGTAATGGCTCCGGCATCCGATAGTTGATCCGCAATATATTGTACAAATTCAGGCTTGCTTGCCATAATATGTCACCTCTCTTCCCCCATGAAAAATAAAGCAATTGTTCCCGGGCCGGAATGGGCGCCGATAGTAGGGCCGATATGATTTATCATAAAACTGTCTATCCCAAAACGTCCTTTCACCGCATCCCTGACAAACTCGGCATCTTCCAAGGCATCCCCATGACTGATAAAAACAATATCATTGCTTTCACGGTATTTCCCCATTTTTTCTTCCATATAATCCACAAGGGAATTTAAAGATTTTTTCCTTCCCCTAACTTTGCTGACCGGAATCAAATGCCCTTCGTTATCTACATGCAGAACCGGTTTAATGCCCACTACTGTTCCGATTACTGCGGCTGTCTTGCTCACTCTACCACCCCGATAAAGATGGTTTAAATCATCCACAGTAAAAATATGTATCAGGTGGGGGATATTCTCCACCACCCATGCAGCCACTTCGTCCATCGTTTTGCCTGCTTTTTGCAGTTGCACTGCTTTGTGTACCAACAGCCCTTCTCCCATAGAAGCACATTTGCTGTCGATAATCCTGATTTCACATCCGGGATGTTCCTTCATAACCATATCCGCGGCAATACATGCACTGCCATAAGTTCCGCTTAACCCGGAGGAAAAACAGATATAAAGCAGCTTGTCCGTCTCCTTTAAATATTCTTCAAAATATTCCTTGCATTCCTGAGGGTTTACTTGCGAGGTTGTGGGCATATGCCCTTCCCGCATCAATGCATAAAATTTTTTCCAATCCAGTTCGTGCCCTTTGGTATAAGTTTCCTCTTGTATCGTATAGTTAAAAACCATTAATCCCAGATTATTTTCCCTGATATAATCCAATGGCAAATCTGCAGTTGTATTCGTAATAATTTTAAATTCGGGCAAAACGCTTTCCTCCTTAAATATGCCTATAATTGGTTGCTTTCAGTTATTTTATCATTTTGCAAAAAAAATTTCAAATTATTCTTTTTCCGAATGGGGCAGCCTATAACGGATAAGGCGTTTGCCTAACTGTTTTAAGTTAAACGGAATCAACGGATAAACATAACTTTTGCCCGATACTGTCCGGTTGGAAACAATAGATACCACAAGGATAATGACAGCGGCAATAAAGCCATACAGGCCAAAAAACTGGGTAAGGATAAGGTTGATAATCCGCATAAATTTGATGGCGTAGCTCAATTCGTAATTCTGCTGCGTGTAACTTGCTATGGCCACAAACGCCATATATAGCATAACTTCCGCATTAAACCATCCGCTGTTTACGGAAAATTCCCCAAGGACAAGCGCAGCCATAACGCTAAGGGGGGTACTTAGCATATTCGGTGTATTGACCGCTGCCAGGCGGAGCCCGTCAATGGCAAGTTCTAACAGGAGAAACTGCCAGATGAGAGGAATATTGGTCGTATCTTTGACGGCGATAAACTGAAAGCTTTCCGGTAACCATTGCGGATTCTGCATCAACAGCAGAAACAGCGGTGTTACAAAGTAGGTCATAAGGGAAATCAGGAAACGTGAAAGCCTTAAATAAGAGCCGGTTATCGGTGGGAAATAATAATCGTCCGCTTCTTCTACAATATCAAAAATCGAAGTAGGCGTAATCATGGCAGAAGGGGAATTGTCCACTAAGATAACAATGTCCCCTTCCAATATCTGCGCCGCAGCCGTATCGGGCCGCTCCGTAAATTTAAATTTTGGAAAAGGATTGAACCACTTTCTCTCAAACAAACATTCTGCCAGGCTTTCCTGATTCATTGTAAGCGCATCTACCTGGATATGGTTTATTTTATTTTTTAATTTGCCTAAGAAGTCGTGATCCACGCGGGAATCCATGTAACATAAGACAATGTCCGTTAAAGAGCTTTCCCCTGCCCGGAACATTTCCATCCTAAGGTCCGTGCTTCGGATACGTCGCCTTATCAGGGCGGTATTAAAAACGACTGTTTCCACAAAGCCGTCTTTTGAGCCGCGGAGCGCTTTATCCTTTTCTGGTTCCGATACACTTCTTGCCGGATAGGTTCTTGAATCGATGAGGAGGCACTTGTCGTATCCGTCAATGAAAAGGGCAAATACGCCCGACAGGATATTGTATATAATTTGTTCCCAATCTTCTTTTATATCCACCTCTACGTGTGGGATGTTCTTTTTCGACATTTCGTGGGCATTTTCCGGCATTTCTTCCGGTGTTATGCTCATGAAATATTGCAGCATCTTCTGCATTAGTTCATCTTTGCAAAATCCGTCGATTAAATACATGCAGGCATTCCGTCCGCCTACTTGGATAACACGGTATATAATGTCAAAACTGGCATTGGCGCCCAATTCATGATTCAAATATTGTATGTTATCTTCCAGAGAGGAGGAAATGTTTCCAGGCTTAATTTCCCCACTTCCGCTTCTCGTTCCTTTCGTTTCCGTTTCCATGTTAAAAAACTCCTTCCATCCATAATTAAAAATGCAGGCATTGTTTCCACATTTTATTATGGCTTGGAAAGAGTTTCTTATTCCGGTTTTTCCGTTTTGCTTTTATTTTCCGTTTTACTTTTATTTTATTGTTTTAACTAATTTATCGTATGTTATTATGGTCTAGTTTTTTCCGGTGCTTCCGAATCCGCCCCTGTCTTTCCCATTCAGGGATGCCACTTCATCAAATATTAGCTTCGGCTGGTTTTCCATAATGCGGAATTGGCAAATCCTGTCATTAACGCAAATATGGGTATCCCTTAACGCATAGGCCGGCATAAACCATTGGTCATTGTCTCCGCAATAGGAGGAGTCGATTACGCCCTGATGGTTTGCCTGAATAATCCCAAAATTTTTAAAGGTACTGCTCCTTGGTACAATATGGGCTTCATAGCCTTCCGGAAGCTCCATTGCTATCCCCAATGGAATCAGCTTAAACTCTCCTGCTTTCATATCCACGCTTTGAGCTGCCCTGAGGTCTATCCAATCCGATTTGCCATCAATATATGCTAATTTCTCTATTTCTTCCGTAAAATATTTTATTTTAATTTTTTTCACCTTTTGCCGCCTTTTCTTTGTCCATTCTGCCGCCATGCCATCTTTGCGGCCCGGTTGTCCGTCTATAGGGCATCTAATTTTCCAATAGAAATCGCCTGCCTTATGATATACTGGAATAATCATTGCAATGCAATATGGGAATGCCAGGATTCTCCGATTGCAAAGAACGTTGGACGTCTATCACCCGTTGGTTTTTGCTTCCTTTCCACAAAAGCTTCGGGTCTTTTAAATCTGCCTGAAATTCGCCGTCCACTACCACATCTATATATTGCATTATGGAAGAACGGAAAATATTTTCCCATACATCCCCTGTATATAACCAAATCGTTTTATTTGGATACTTTTCTTTGATTTCCGCCATTAGGCTGCGTACCTCCATACGGTTGGCCGCATGGAGGGGATCGCCGCCTGAAAAAGTAATCCCTGATATATAAGGTTTGTCTAATTGTTCAAATAATTCTTTTTTTGCCTTTTCATCAAAGGTGATTCCGCCATCCGGGTCCCATGTAATCGGATTATGGCATTCTTTGCAGCAATGAGAGCAACCGGAAACCCACAAGACAACCCGTAGGCCATCGCCATTTAACATATCGTCTTTGGTAATGTTGTGGTATCTCATTCTTACATGCTCTTCCTTTCTGCGATTTCTGCCATTTTTGCTTCGTTCAGCCTGGTATCTCCATGTACTCTGGAATAGGACAGATAGCCATTCATACGGTCTATTTTCGTCAGATTCCTGCTCCCGCATTTTGGGCATACATCCATTTCCAATTCCTGATGCCCGCAATCGTCGCAATAGGCAAGGGATAAATTGACACCTTCATAAAAGCCCATGTCCATAGCGCGCCGGATTAGGGTTTTAATTGCTTCCAGATTGTAGTCAATCGGATATTTGACATACTGGATTTTCCCGCCGTTGGCAAGTTCCCAGAAACGGTATTCCAAATCTTGCTTTTCAATTGGCGTAATGTCCTCTGTTACATGACAGTGGAAACTGTTGGATACGTACTCTCTATCGGAAACGCCTTCCACAATACCATATTTTGCCCGAAACTGTTTCACCTGAAGGCCGCAGAGATTTTCTGCCGGTGTTCCGTAAATGGCATATAGATTCCCGTCTTCTTCTTTAAATTCATTAATCCTTTTATTAATATGCTCCAAAACCTCCATAGCAAACTGTCCGTCTTCTACGAGGGATTTGCCGTTATAAAGCTCCTGCAGTTCATTAAAAGCCGTAATGCCGAAGCTTGCCGTTGCCGATTTCAAGATAGGTTTGATTTTATCGCTCAGTTTCAGATTGCCGCCTAAAAATCCGCCCTCACAGTAAGCCAAAGGGTTTGTGGATGCCCGCATTTCGCCAAGATATGCATAAGTACGTATATGCAGTTGGCGGATTAAATTCAAATAGTAATCCAAAACCTTATAAAAATCTTTGCTTTCCTGCCTCGATTTGGCAAGAATCATGGGCAAATGGAGAGAAACTGCACCGATATTGAAACGTCCCACAAAAATGGGTGCATCATTGTCATCCGCAGGATGTATGCCACCGCGCTCGTACCAAGGGGAAAGGAATGCGCGGCAGCCCATAGGGGATATTACTTTGCCATAGCGTTTATACATGCTGGCAATATAACCCTTCCCTGTCAAGCTCAACCAATCCGGGTACATCGTTTTTGCCGAACATTGTACGCCGGCTTCAAATACATCCTCCAACGGTTTCCCCGGTCCATGAAGGCTTTCATCATATAAAAAGACGATTTTAGGGAAAAGAACCGGTTTTTTACATTCTTTTTTCCCTTGCCCTTTGCGCCTTACATTTAACATGCAAATGCTGGCCAGTTTTGCAAAGCGGCCGGTTCCGATGCCTGCGGTTACCGTAATAAAGGGGTAATCGCCCCGGCTGCTGGCTACTGTATTAAATTTGTATTCCCATCCTTGGAAACCCTGCTCAAATTCCCGGACCACATCTTCATATGCTTCTGCTTCCGCAGTTTCTTTATTAATGCCCAGTCGGTTATATTTTTCCAGGCTTTTCTGATAAGTCTTTTCTGCATAAGGCTCTAAAATCTTGTCCACTTCCGGTACCGTAAAACCGCCGTACTGCTGGCTGGCAGCGCTGAGGACAATATCGCCGATAACATCGAAAGCAACATCTAAGGTTTTCGGCTCATTATACCAGATATTCCCCATTTCAAAACCGCCGGTTAAAACGTTGGATACATCGAAAAGGCAGCAATTCATCGTATCCCTGCGGGCCGACATATCGTGGACATAAATATATCCGTCACGGCATGCCTGGATTTCCTCTGTGGTCATGAAAAACTTTTGATACAATTCTTTGTTAAATTGGTTGAAAATCAGGCTTCGTTTCGTGGAAACTAAGGCGCTGTCCGTATTAGCGTTCTCCTTGTCCCCGACATACATAATGGATTGACTTTTTTTATAGACATCATCCATCATGCGTACAAAGTCTTGCTTGTAGTTGCGGTAGTCACGATAGCTCTTAGCAACAATCGGCTTTACATCCTCTAAAGCACTTTCCACAATATTATGCATAATAGGAATGGGGATTTCGTCCTGTTCCAGTTCCATAACTTTATCAACTACATACTGGCAGATATGTTGCTTTTCTTCTTCTGTAAATTTGGTTAATGCCCGGTATGCGCTTTTCCCGACGGCATCAATTACCTTCTGTACATTGAAAGCTTCCAGACTCCCATCCTTTTTAATGACCATTATTGGTCTTTGCGGCTTAAATGCTTCCCCGTAGTCCAATACGGTTTCTGCTGCAGCGGCATCTTTAATCATTCCACAACCTCCTGTTAAATCTCCTGACAAGAAGAGTTGGCAAAATAGCCAACTCTTCATAACGCTGTGTTGTTATTTCGGTTATTTTTCCACTCTTAACAGTTCCCCAGCGTTATGCCATAAATACCTATCGTATAAAACTTCTAAAATGTACATTGTCGCGCGTACCCGCACCGGAGCGCGGTTGCGCTGACAGCTTATCCACCTTTTATGTGCAGCAGCTCCATGCAGAGAAAATATGCTGTGATACGGCGCACGGGGCATGCTGCGGATAGGGAAAGATGAATCTTCTCTATCCAATTACAGAGTATTTATATAACTTACTATATATAGTATCATTATATGAAAAACATCTATATTTAGTGGTTATCCTATAGTATAGAGTATGCATTTCCCTCTGTCAATACTCAAATACGTAATGGCACCATTAGGAACATCCTTACGGTGAAATCATTCCAGATTCCCCAATCGCTGCAACGGCTTTCTTTATTTCTTCTACCGGCATTGTGAGGGCAAAACGGACGTGGCCTTTCCCGAGGGAGCCGAAACTGCTTCCCGGCGTGCAAAGGACACCTGATTTTTCCATCAATTCCATAACGAAAGAGACATCATCGGTGCCATATTGTTCAGGGATGGCGCCCCAGGCGAACATGGTTCCCTCACTGTCTTTGATATCCCAGCCGATGGAACGCAAACCGCCGCAAAGAGCATCCCTTCTTTTCTGGTATTCCATACATTGGGATTTTATCTGGTCGTCCGGCCCGTTTAACGCAGCAATCGCTCCATACTGCACCGGCAAAAAGGTTCCGTAGTCAATCTGGGAACGCAGTTTTTTAAAGTTGCCGATAATATCTCGGTTGCCAACAAGGAATCCCATCCTTGCCCCCGTGTAATTATAGGACTTGGATAAAGAATAAAATTCCACACATACTTCTTTTGCGCCGGGAATAGAAAGGATGGATATCCCTTCCCTTCCATCATAAATAATATCCGAATACGCGTTATCATGGACAATGATAATGTTTTTTTCCTTTGCCCAGGGAATCAGTTTTTCATAAAAACTTTTTGGGGCAGTTTTGCAGATAGGATTCATGGGATAGGAAACAATCATGAATTTTACGCTTTTTAACATGGCATCGTCCATCCCATCTAAATCTGGCAGATAATTGTTTTCAGCAAGCAAAGCATAAGGGATTAAGGAAGCATTTGCCAAAGACGGGCCTACGGCAAAAATCGGATAGCCAGGATCCGGTACCAGTACCCCATCCCCGGAATTGCACAAGGAAAGGCCGATATGGGCAATCCCTTCCTGCGAACCATAAACGGACATAATCTCCTCAGCATCCAATTCTACCCCATACCGCTTTTTAAATCTATTTATGACCGACTCGGTCAGTTCTGGCAAATCAGCCAAAGCATACTTATAGTTTTCTGCTTTTTCGGCTGCCTTTGCCACTGCTTCCATAATATACTCCGCAGGCTTAAAATCAGGTGTTCCTACGGAAAGGTTATATACGGTCTTGCCTTGGGCAATCCTTTCATTTTTTTTCTCGTTCAGTACCTGAAAAATCCCTTCTTCAAAGTCTTTCATCCTGTCTGCAAATTTTATTTCCATTGCTGTATCAATCCTTTCCTATAGCCTGCAGTTTTGCACTACATAGATTCCGGCGTGGATGGTTCCATCCGTCTAATCCGTCATATCTTCTAAGACATTCCATATTTCATTTAAATCCTTAATTTGATAATCAATTCTAATATTAAAAGGATTCTCAAGCCCTGCCGGATTATACCAGCATGTGCTTATTTGGGCATTGTTGCCTCCCTGCATATCGCTGCTTAACGAATCACCTACGATTAAAGCTTTTTCCCGTTGAAAGCCGGGGATAGCGCAAAAACACTGCTCAAAAAATTCCTTATGCGGTTTTGGGACACCGAGCTGTTCCGAAACGAAAATGCCATCCACCAGTTTGTCCAGACCGGACAAACGTAATTTCTTCATTTGGGTATATGTCACTCCATTGGTTACCAGATATTGACGGTATTTCCCTTTCAATTGATTGAGTAGGTTATAAGAATCGTCCTGAAAATAATAAACGCTTCCAAGGGCATCCGCATATTCTTTTTGAAAAGCTTCTGCTTCTATATCTTCTTCCCCTATTTGCCTAAACAATGTACGGAACCGTTCCACTAAAGCTTCTTTTTTATTGATTTGCCCTTTTTCTATTTGTTTCCAGAAGTTTTCATTAATGGACGAATAGGCAGACACCGTTTCGTCGCTCGCTTCTTTTCCAAATTTCCGGAAGCAGAATCGGATGGCATAGCTTTCCGATTTTTTGAAATCCAAAAGGGTTTGATCCACATCCCAAAGTATTATATCGAATTTTCCCATTGCTTTTTCCTTCCGTCACCGTAGTATCATAACGGCTTTTCCTACTTTTTCGGATTTTCGGTTTCCATATAAAAGGGTGTCCATTAAATGAACACCCCGCCTTTTTATACAACTCTAAACCCTTATTCCCGTTTACTCTTTCAAATCTACGGTATCCGGCATAACCGGCCGGCCTGTTCCGCCGTTTTTGGCATCTGCGCTCTTTCTCCATTTTACACCAAGAATGCAAGCTACAATTACCAATGCTACAATTATAGCAAACACCAGTAGATATGAGAAAAAGGAATTTAAAAATAAAATCACATTCGCCATTCCAACAACCCCTCCTGTCTTTTTTAACATGTCCGAATGTTTTCAATATGTTTAATCATACCACTTCTGCTATAGAATCGTCAAGCAGTAACTAATCGCTACAACGGAAATCAATTTCCGCGCGCTGGCAGAAACGAATTTGCTTTGCTTTATGCTATCCCCAACTTCCTTCCTCTAAAAACTTTTCTGCCAAAGTTTCTGCTTCTTGAATGATATTTTCGTCATACCCCATAACGCCAAGCAATTTAATCGCATTCCTTGTGGTCGCTTTCCCTTTCAGCAGACGGTAATGGAAAACCACATCTTTATCCATAATTTCTTCTTCAAAATGATAATTGTTGTAACATTTTTCCAGCAAATGGGTTAGTTCAATATCGTGGGTAGCCGCAAAACAAAGGACAGAGGATTTGGAAAGGCTTTTTAAAATCTGGGTAGAAGCGGCAATCCGTTCTACGGTATTGGTTCCCCTCAATACTTCGTCCACAAAACAAAGCACAGGGTTCCCATCTTCTTTTACTGTATTCAGAATCCTTTTTAAGGACTTGATTTCTACAATATAATAGCTGTCCCCGCCTGCCAAATCGTCCCTTAAGGTCATGGATGACATGATCCTATATAAACCTGCACTGTAACTGTCTGCCATGCATGTATGTATCGTCTGGGCAAAAATGGCATTCATAGCGACGGTCTTTAAAAATGTGGATTTGCCGGAAGCATTGGAACCGGTAATCAATACTCCTTTTTCTGTCAGAATGCTGTTTTTTACCGGCTCGTTCAACAAAGGATGATAAAGGTTTTCCGCCTTCATGCCCCGCCTTTTGTCAAAACGGGGGATGCAATAAGCATCCAGGGATGCACGGAAAGCGCCGATGGCAATGACCGTCTCCATAAAACCGATAATAGTCTGCATACGGTCAATGGATGCTTTGTTTTTTTGTACCTCCGCCAGCATCTGGTTAAATTTTATTAAATCCACATGGAAAACCATCCGTATATAATCCAAAAGGATTTCCAGCGGATTGCTTGAACCGCTCATTCTGGCTGAGGACATGATAATGTAAGAGCCGGACTTGAATTTCCCTAGAGTTTTCCTGCATTCTTTTAGCTCTTCCGTTTCCTTTCCGAATGCTCCTGAAGGAAGTTTTTCCATTTTTTCGACATTCTGCATCAACCTTAAAATGTATGCAAAACTGGTGACATAAGGGTCGATTTCATTTTTCGATTTGAAATAAGTAACGATATTCCTTCCCATGACGATAACTAACAGAAGGATGCCATACTGTACGGAAAAGTACATAAGTGCCAATGATAGAACAATGGCAATGTTTCCGGCATGATGTATCCAATTGTTTCTCCTTCCCAATAAATCAAGGTAATCTAAGTAATCATAAATCGAATATTTGCCTGTCTTTCCAATCTCTGCAAACAAAGCCTGGTAAGCAATCCGCTCCTCTTTTTCCTCCATAAAATAAGTAATCTGTTGCTCCAACTGGTCTATCTGATCCGTATCCTGCATAGGAGTCCGCAAAAGATAATACAAATATTCTTCCCCGGCGGCAGAATAGGTATAATTCATCCGCTGGAAAACATCATCCATGCTTAAGTCATTCCATGTAATATCATCGACATGGAAAACTTCATTTCCATGAACCCGGAAATAACGGGAAATTTTGTGCATTTCCCCTTCCTGGTAGTCATGCTTTTTGGGCAAATCCCCATAATGGTTTCTAAGCCAAAGGATAAATTCCTTTTTCTTTTTTCTTTCGTCCAAAAAACCTTTCAGCATAATCAATGCGATTATTGCAAAAATTACCCATCCAAATATTATATATTCCATTCTTCAAACTCCTGTCCCGGTCTGTCGATATCCATAATTTGTTCCTCATATTGCCGTCCTGTCAAAGTTTTCTTATATTTTCCGATATATCCGTATTCTTCCCACATATGCATGGGAAAAACCTTATCCGCATTTGTATGTCTTAGAAAATAATCCATGCCAAAGCCATAGGCATGACCGAGCCTTGGGTCTAGGGGAACAAATGCCGCATCAAAGTGCATTCCCTGAATGGAGTCGATTTCCTTCTTATAGTCCTTAGCCATATTTTCGTTGAAGGGGTAAGGTTCCCCATCCCAATGCCACCAATTTAAATCGCCGGCATGATAAATATTCCGCCCTTCTGCCGATATAATAAAGGCAACCCCTTCATCGGTAGAGCGAAGCGAAAGTATCTCTATTTTATCAAAAGATAATCTTTTGTTTTTTCCTACATTTGTTATGTTTTCTTTTATCGAAGGCGCAATATTCTTCCTTTCCAAATATTTTCCGTTCAGCTTAATATCGCTGCCTAAGAAATAATGTATCTTTGGATATTCTTTTGCCAAATCGAAAATTTTTAATTGAAAATGGTCCTGATGTTTATGGGAAGCAAATACATAAATCATTTTATTTTTTTCCCAGCGGGGCAATTCCCCTTTGTAATAATCGAACAATAAAATACAGTTGTCTAACTCTACGGCAAAACCACTGTGGTAAATATAGGTAACCTTCATATGCTCTCCTTACAAAAAGTGCGTAACACTATGGCATAATCCTTTGCTTTATGAAAAACAGGAAGCACTCATTTTTATGAATGCTTCCTATTTTCCTATTCCTTAAAACTGCAAGATATTTTTAAGGGTAAGACTTTTTATTCCCGCGAGCAACGAGCCAAGTGGCTGCTTGCAGACATTTGGCGACTGCCGCGAGGGTCAAATACCCCGCTGCTCTGCAGCGCTGCAAGTTTGATTATAAGAATATATACTTCAGGATAAATAATACGGTGAGTACATACATTAATATACTTACTTTCTTTTCCTTTGCTTTGCCGGATATTAAGCTGATAATTGTCCAGGAAATAACACCGATGGCAATCCCCTCGGAAATGCTGTAAGCCAAAGGCATTGCAATAATGCAAAGGAAAGCAGGGATTGCGTCCGTCATATCATTGAAATCAATCTTCGCTACGGAACCCATCATGTAGAAACCAACGATAACCAAGGCAGGAGCCGTTGCAAATGACGGGATAGTTAAAAACAGCGGGGAGAAAATCAATGCCAGCAGGAACAACAAACCGGTAACAATTGCGGTAAGCCCGGTTCTGCCCCCTTCTGTTACACCGGAAGCGCTTTCCACATAAGTTGTAGTTGTAGAGGTACCCAAAATAGCGCCAACACTGGTTGCAATTGCGTCTGCCAAAAGTGCTCCTTTGATTCTGGGAAGCTTCCCGTCCTTATCTAACATGTTCGCTTTGGAAGAAACGCCGATTAAGGTGCCTAACGTATCGAACAAATCCACAAACAGGAAAGAAAACATAATAACAACAAAATCCAATATTTTAACCGATGAAAAATCAGATTGGAATACTTGCCCGAAGGTGTTTCCGATTGCGGAAAAGTCAAAACTTACAATGGCATGAGGGATTGTGGAGAACCAGCCTGCATCCGGGTTCGGCACATAAAGCCCTACCAGTTCGCAGATGATGCCCAGCACCCACGTAGCAACGATACCGAGCAAAATACCGCCTTTTACATTTTTGATTAAAAGCGTTGCGGTAATCAGCACTCCAATAAGGGCGAGCAATGCCGTAATTCCCACGGTAGAAAATTCTTCCCCTGCAAACTTCTGGTAAGTGAGCAGTGTAGAGTCGTCGTTTACGATAAGTTTTGCATTTTGTAAGCCGATAAAAGCAATAAACAAGCCAATGCCCACACTTACCGCTGATTTTAAAGTCATGGGGATGGCATTAAAAATCGCTTCCCTCACATTGGTTAGGGAAAGCACGATAAAAATAAGCCCTTCCACAAAGACAGCCAACAAAGCAATCTGCCAGGAATATCCCATTTGCAGCACTACTGTAAATGCAAAATAAGCATTTAACCCCATGCCCGGTGCCAAAGCAAACGGATAGTTAGCCAGAAAGGCCATCAATGCAGTTCCCACGAAAGAAGCCAGTGCCGTAGCAATCAGCACCGCATTGGCATCCATCCCTGCAGCGGAAAGGATACTTGGGTTTACTGCCAGAATATAAGCCATCGTCATGAAGGTTGTCACACCGGCCATAACTTCGGTCTTAACGTCTGTTTTGTTGTCTTTCAATTTGAAAAATTGTTCCAACATATCTCCTTATACCTCCTAAATAAATAAAAAGTTAAAAACATCTATTGAAAAGCATTTCTGCCTATCAACCAAAAATAAATTCTTGTTTGGCTTACCCCTTCAGTCTGTTTATGATTTCATTTGCCTTCCGATAAATGTCATCCGGTTCATCCGGAACAAAAAACTTCCCATCCCGGTATAAGATTTTTCCATGAATCATCGTCATTTTTACATTCTGCTTGCTGCCGCTGTAAACGATATTTTTTGCGATATTGTTTAACGGCTGCATATTCGGCATATGTAAATCCATCATAATCATATCTGCCAGCTTCCCCTTTGCCAGCACATTGGCCTCCTCCAGATTCATTGCCGCCGCACCATTTACGGTTGCCATTTTCAATACTTCTGCGGCATCTACTGCGGAGGCGTCTTTATTTTTCAATTTTGCCAGCCCTGTTACAAGGAACATTTCCCGGAACATATCCAGACAATTGTTGCTGGCCGGACCGTCTGTGCCAATGGCTACATTCAGCCCCGCATCCAAAAAGCTGCTTATGGGAGCGATTCCGCTGGCTAATTTCGTATTAGAGCCTGGGTTTGTAATTACGCTGACGCCTTTTTCCTTAAAAAGCGCTATTTCTTTATCGGTAAGCCATACGCCATGATATACCCCACCGCCGTAATCGAACATGCCCAGGGAATCCAGAAATATCCCCGGTGTCATGCCGTAACGTTCCAAACAGCCTTCCACTTCAGCCTCCGTTTCGGATAAATGCGCATAGACAGGCGCTTTCTTCCGTTTGGCAAAAGCGGCAATTTCTTCCAACAATTTTTTGGAACAAGTGTATTCCGCATGGAAACCCGGCAGGAAAGACAATAGCGGATGTTTTCCGTTCAGTTCTTCGTACCATTTCTCCAAAAGTTCTACGGACTGGCTGAAATTATTGACGCCGCCTGTCTGGACACAGCGCATCCCCATGGAAATGCAGGCTTGTCCGATGCTTTCCGGTGTTAAATACATTTCAAAAATGGAAGTAATCCCGCTGGTTAAATATTCCAGGATTGCCAGTTTCGTCAAATGGTAAATATCTTCTGCCGACATTTTAGCCTCAATAGGGAATACCTGATTGTTCAACCAGGAATGCAACGGAAGGTCATCGGCATAGGAACGCAGCAAGGTCATGCCGGAATGGGTATGGGCATTTTTAAAACCGGGCATCAAAAGATTGCCGTTGCAGTCAATTTCTTCATCCCATATGAGACAAGGCTCTTTGGAACATTCCGAAACCAAATCCTTGTCTTTGCCGCTTCCAACATAGAGGATTCTTTCATCCTTTACCCAGACTTCCCCTTCAAAAATATGCCTGTCCTCTTCCATTGTCAATATCAATGCATTGTAAAAACGGATATTCATCGCCGTATATCCTCCCCTTTCAAGGTTTGCCGACATTTATTGCAAAAACTTTTTTACGGATTCCGCTACCAATTTGGTAAACAACGGAGCCGTTTTATTTGCTGCTTCCTGTACTTCTTCGTGGGTAAGCGGATTTTCCGTCATACCGGCCGCCAGATTACATACACAGGAAATCCCGCATATCCGCATTCCCATATGGTTTGCGGCGATTGCCTCTACTACGGTACTCATGCCTACCGCATCCGCGCCAAGGGTACGCACCATACGTATCTCTGCCGGAGATTCAAAAGATGGACCTGTAAGCTGCAAATAAATGCCTTCCTTCATCGGTATATTGTTCTCTTGGGCTGTCTGCCTAAGAATCTTTTGCAGTTCTTTGTCGTATACGGAACTCATATCCGGGAAACGGGTTCCTAATTCTTCGATGTTGGGACCGATAAGCGGATTCGGTACAAAGCAGGAAATATGGTCTGTAATCATCATTAAATCCCCTGCATGGAACGTATCGTTCACACCGCCGGAGGCATTCGTAAGGAACAAAATCTCCGCCCCCATCATTTTCATTAAACGGGCCGGAAGAACCACATCCCCGATTGGATATCCTTCATAATAATGTACCCGCCCCTTCATACAAACTACCGGCACCTCTCCAAGATAACCGAAGATGAACTTTCCTGCATGTCCCGGCACAGTAGAAACCGGAAAGTCTTCGATATCGCCATAGGGAAGATCCTCTACGATTTGTATGCTGTCAGCAAAATTCCCCAGCCCGGACCCCAATACAATTGCAACCTTAGGCTCGAATTTTACTTTGTTCCGCACACTGTTATAACATTTTAAAAGCTTTTCATAGTCTTTACCCATATCTGTAACCATCCTCTTCCGTTTGTCAATAGTAATAATATACCATGAGATGTCCAAAAAGGCAACTGTGGGAATTGATTGCTGTACATGTTCCAATACTTTTTATACACAAAATCATCGTTTTATTCCCGCGAGCAAACTGCCGCGAGGGTCAAATACCCCGCTGCTCTGCAGCGCTGCAAGTTTGATACCCTGTTGCTTGCAGTGGGGTCTTTGATTTAGCAGAATGGTAGATAACGCAAAGAAACCGTGACACGGATGCCACGGTTAGTCTTCATACGCTACGGATGGTCCTTGCAGACGGCCCAGGTCAAGCTATTCCCCATCCATTCTGCTTGGTAAATCCCTACGGAAAACTCTGCAGGAAAACCTTATATAATAATACAAACCATCCCCCCATTGCTGTCATTCACAATCTTTTGCATTGTTTCCTGCAGCTTCACCTGGCTCTCCTCTCCAATCATCGCTATTTTTCCTGTAATCCCGTCATTGACAAGTTGTTCTACCGTTTTGCCAAAGATATTGGTTTCCCAGATACCTTCTTCACTCGTTCCTGCATCGGAGATATAACGGATAAGGTCTTCGGCCTGTTTTTCGGTTCCGACAATAGGCGATATTTCTGTTTCGATATTGGCGCGTATCATGTGGATGCTTGGGCTTTCCGCTTTGATTTTTACACCAAATTTATTGCCATGACGGATAACTTCCGGTTTATCCAGGGTAATTTCATCCCTGTCTGGAGTAACGACCCCATATCCTTTGCAGCGGACTGCTTCTACGGCATGGAGGACTTTGACATATTCTTTTTTCATTTGCGCCATTTCCCGTAATACTGACAAAAGCTGGTATTCCCCCGTGATGCTTTCACCGATTAAATCACTGAGCATTTCGTAATAGTAGGAATCGTCTACATCAAGGGATACGGATACGCATCCGCTGGCCATATCCACACCGTCTACTTTGCATTTACGTATGTATTCGCTTTCCAGATGGATGCCGTTCCCTGCCACATCCTTTACACATCCCAGATGTCCCATTAATTCCTTAATCTGTGTTATGATATCAGCCTTCATCCTATGGGTGTTGGGAAGCATTTCCACCCATTTGGGCATATAAAATTCTATCATGGTTAAAGGAAATTCATAAAGGATGTTTTCCATTACCGTATGGATATCCTCTTTTTTCAGTTGCTCGCAATTAATGGGCATTGCGCTGACTTGATATTTTTTCGCAAGGTCTTGGGCTAATTTTTTCGTTTCTTCCGAATACGGCCGTTCTGAATTAACCAGTACAATAAAGGGTTTATGTATTTTTTTCAGTTCCGTAATCGTCCGTTCTTCAGCCGGAATATAATTTTCCCGGGGTATTTCCCCAAAGCTTCCGTCACAGGTAATGACAATCCCTATAGTGGAATGGTCATTGATTACTTTCCTTGTGCCGATTTCCGCAGCCTGAGTGAAAGGGATTTCATCCGCAGACCAGGGGGTTTTTACCATCCGTTCCGTATCTTCTTCCATATGGCCGCTGGCGCCATCCACCATATAGCCCACACAGTCAATAAGGCGTACATTCACATCGATGTCATCATTCAATGTGATTTTGGCCGCTTCTTTCGGAATGAATTTCGGCTCTGTGGTTGTAATCGTTTTCCCGCCTGCGCTTTGCGGCAATTCATCCTGCGCCCTTACTTTTTCGTGTTCCTGTGTCATATAAGGAAGCACCATAATGTCCATAAAGCGTTTGATAAAGGTAGATTTTCCAGTCCTTACCGGGCCTACCACTCCTATGTAAATTTCCCCTCCGGTACGGGATTGAATATCTTTGTATAAGTTATGTGTATGCAACGCATCCATAAAAAAGTTCCCCTTCCATATTTGCTGTTACAATATATGCGGGGGAACTTTATATTATTCTCTGATTCTTTATTCTCTGATTCCTTTCAGTTGCTTTCCGGGTTTCGTATTTTAGTTTTTGTAAATTATCTTTTTAAAGTTCTTTTTACCTCTTTTTAAAATAATCCCATCCCCGTCCAACTGCTCTTTTCCAAAAACAGCCTTGCTGTCAGCGATTTTTTCGCCGTTTACGCTAACGCCTCCCTGTTCTACCGCGCGGCGGCCTTCGGAACGGGAAGTAACCAGCCCGGATATAGTAAGCATGGAAAGGATATCGATTTTGTCTTCTACAAAATTTTCATCCGTCAAGGCAATGGTAGGCATCTGCTCTGCATTGCCGCTGGAAAACAATGCCCTTGCCCCTTCCAGTGCTTTTTGGGCTTCCTCTTGCCCATGAACTAATTTGGTCAATTCAAAAGCAAGGATTTCCTTTGCTTTATTTAGCTCGCTGCCTTCCCACTTGTCCATTTCATCAATTTGCTCTAAGGGCAGGAAGGTAAGCATACGGATACATTTCAATACATCGGCATCTGCCACATTCCTCCAATATTGGAAGAAATCAAACGGGGAAGTCTTGTTAGGGTCAAGCCATACCGCGCCCTTCTGTGTTTTCCCCATCTTTTTCCCTTCGGAATTTAACAAAAGGGTGATTGTCATGGCATATGCATCTTTTCCCAGCTTTCTCCGGATAAGTTCCGTTCCGCCAAGCATATTGCTCCACTGGTCATCGCCGCCAAACTGCATATTGCAGCCGTATTTTTGGTACAATACGTAAAAGTCATAACTTTGCATAATCATGTAATTAAATTCTAAAAAGCTCAATCCTTTTTCCATGCGTTGTTTATAGCATTCCGCTGTCAGCATACGATTGACGCTGAAATGTGCGCCTACTTCCCTCAAAACTTCAATATAGTTCAGCCCAAGCAGCCAGTCCGCATTATTCACCATCATCGCTTTCCCTTCGGAAAAGTCGATAAACTTGCTCATCTGCTCTTTAAAACAATCGCAATTATGTTGTATCGTTTCCGGTGTCATCATGGAGCGCATATCGCTCCGGCCGGAGGGGTCGCCAATCATAGCCGTTCCGCCGCCGATGAGGGCAATCGGTTTATTCCCGGCCATCTGCAGCCGCTTCATCAGGCAAAGGGCCATGAAATGCCCTACATGGAGGCTGTCCGCCGTAGGGTCAAACCCAATATAAAAGGTGGCTTTGCCGTGATTAATCAGTTCCTTGATTTCTTCTTCATCCGTAAGCTGTGCTAACAGCCCTCTTGCTTTTAATTCGTCAAATACTGTCATTTTCTTTATCTCCTTCTTTTTTTGCTATCCGAATCCTAATATGCAAAAAAACCGCCCTATTATCAAATAGGACGGAATTTTACCGTGGTACCACCTATAATTCGCATATGGCTTTCGCCATCTACCTCAATAAGTACGGCTGCTGTTCATTTGCACCCCTTCTTAAAAGAATCTTCTTAAAAGAATCTTCTTCGGAAAAGATTTACAGTCAGCGATACTATCCACCATAACGCGGGGAAACACGTCATAACCTACTAAAAACATAAACTGTTTGATTTATTGCTTTATTCTGCCATGCAGCTCCCGGATGTATTCATAAACAGCTTCCCTGCACCTCTCATCCGCCGGTTGCTTTCTGTAGGTTCCCACTGCTTATTACTTGTTCCGTTCATAGCCTTTTTCCTTAAAATTATCTGTATTCTATCTTAAAATATCTTGCTTGTCAACTTATTTTTCCCGTTACTTATTCACCATCAGCTTCACCATAGCTTGATTCAGCCCATCCACTGTCAATTTATACATTGGAAAAGTGTTTTTAATCGCTGTTTCCGCTTCTCGCCAAGGGGCATGTCCCGGAGCCATTTTGGGGTTCAGCCAAACAATCTTTTTATAATGCCGCTTCATCAACAAGAGCCAGTCCATACCGGACAACCCGCCGTTAGGGCCTCTGTAATTCCCGGTAGTGGAATAAAGCTCCTCCGGCGCCATAGCGGCATCCCCAACGATAATCACTTTATAATCGCTGTCCAGATTGCGGAACATCCATTCCGTATCAATCCAGT
Source organism: uncultured Kineothrix sp. (assembly GCA_910588855.1). Classification (GTDB taxonomy): domain Bacteria; phylum Bacillota; class Clostridia; order Lachnospirales; family Lachnospiraceae; genus Kineothrix. Next base: position 213,103 of record CAJUSR010000002.1, read on the forward strand.
CGCCGTTTTCGCATTCCGGTGTTTTATAAAGTTTGCTGTAAATACAGTTATGGAAGAAATAGGTCTTTACATCCTTATAGTGATTGGACTTATGCACCGACTGGAACAGCTCGCTCAGTAAAGTGGTATAAGGAATCATGGTTCCACCCGAATCCATAAGCAACAAGAGTTTTACCGCATTTTTCCGGGGCTTATCCATTACAATCTGTAAACAGCCTCCGTTGTTGCAGGTTTTGTTCACCGTGCCGTCGATGTCCAATTCCGTTTTCGGGATATCCAACTTGGTGGAAAACTGGCGGAGCCTGCGCAATGCCTGTTGGAACTGCCGGTTATCAATGACTTTATCTTCCCTGAAATCCCTATACTTTCTGGCTCCGATTACCTGAAAAGCGGACTGGTAACCGGTTGTTCCGCCCACACGGACACCGCCCACATTGCCTCCGGTATTTCCAAAGGAAGTCTTTCCCATCGTTCCAATCCAATAACTTCCTCCGTTATGTTCGCTGTCCTGATCCTTCAGCCTTTGTTTAAATTTTTCTTCAACCTCTTCTTTGTCAATTTGGACTTCTTCCATCCGGTTCAAATGATCCCTTGCCTCTTCATGGGCCAGCTCCATCATGTCGGATTTATCCAGCCACCGGAGCATTTGGGAAGTCACTTCGTTTTCCGACTGTACTCCTTTAAAATGTTCCTCAAAGGCTAAATCGAATTTGTCGTACTCAGTTTCGCTTTTTACAAGAATCATTCTTGCAATATAATAGAATTGGGTAAGGCTGCTGTTACAAAGCCCTTTATCCAAAGCTTCCTGCAATGTAAGCCATTCGCTTAAAGTCACTTCCAGGCCCTTTGCCTTTAAAGTGTCAAAAAATTTCCCAAACATATGTTTTAATTCACCCTATCCCTAACTGTGTCCAAATCTTCGTCTTTTTTTACAATAACACCAACAAAAGGAAGCTCTTTTTGTATCTTTTCAAGAGGAATACCACCTATCTGAAGGGCATTGACCCAGTCAATCAATTCGGAAGTGCTTGGTTTTTTACGGATATCTTTAATGGATCGTATCCAATAGAACACATCCATTGCATTTTTCAATAACTTATCTTCGATATCCGGGAAATGAGTCCGCACAATTTCTTCCATCAATTCTTCACCCGGGAAATCAATATAGTGGAAAATGCATCTGCGCAGGAAAGCGTCAGGCAATTCCTTTTCCGCATTGGAAGTAATGATAACAATCGGCCTGTTCTTTGCTTTCACCGTCCGCTTCGTTTCATGGATATAAAATTCCATCTGATCCAATTCCCATAAAAGGTCATTGGGAAATTCCAAGTCTGCCTTATCAATTTCGTCAATCAACAATACGACTTGTTCTTCGCTTTCAAAAGCCTCCCCCAGCTTCCCCAATTTAATATATCTCGCAATATCATCTACCCCTTCTTCCCCAAATTGGCCGTCATAGAGCCTCTGGATGGTATCATAGACATACAGCCCTTCCTGTGCTTTTGTGGTTGATTTGATATTCCAGATAATCAGTTTTTTACCAAGGGATTTGGCTACCGCTTCCGCCAGCATCGTTTTACCTGTTCCAGGCTCTCCTTTAATCAGCAAAGGTTTTTGCAGCGCAATCGCTACATTTACGCTTGCCATCAATTGCTCGGATGCTACGTATTCGGAAGTGCCGGAAAATCCTTGTTTCAATTCACTCATTTTAATCCTCATTTCTGCGCTGCCCATTGCGCCCTGCATTTTCAAGTAATTATCGCACTGCGGCGGAAGGGGAGCATGTCGCTGCCGCAGCCCGCCCCAGGCGGAGAATCCTGCCAGCAGGATTCTTTTTACCTTATAGGAAAGTTCTTCATAAAAAGGATATAAATTAAGGAAGAACCGAAGGTTCTTCATAAAGTGTCGAAGACACTTTTTTATATGTTACGACATCGACAGCCTAAATGCAATCAAAAAGTAGCAGATTCTTTCTTATGGCTGCCTTGTCAATTCCAGGGGATATCCGAATTTTCCAGTTTTTTATCCCGTATCATCAATTCCTTTACGGCTGCCCCTGCTTCTTTACCGTCGAATAATACGGCATTGACCTGTTCTATAATCGGAATCTGCACATCGTATTTTTTTGCTAAAGCCATCGCTGCTTTTGCTGAATAGACCCCTTCCACGACCATCTTCACTTCTTTCATCGCTTCTTCCATAGAATATCCTTTGCCAATTAAAATACCGGCTCTGCGGTTTCTGGAATGCATGGACGCGCAGGTTACGATTAAATCTCCAATTCCGGTAAGCCCGCAGAAAGTTTCAAAACGTCCTCCCATTGCCGTTCCGAGACGGGCAATTTCGGTAATCCCTCTGGTGATTAGCGCCGCTTTTGTGTTATCGCCGTATCCGAGCCCGTCGGCAATCCCTGCCGCCAATGCCACCACATTTTTTAACGCAGCCCCCAATTCGATACCCAGTACATCCGGGCTGATATAGACGCGGAATGCTTCATTCATAAAAATGTTCTGCAGCCATTCGGCAGTTGTTTTTTCCTTTGCCCCTACGACGATTGTGGTAGGAATGCCGCGTCCTACTTCTTCCGCATGGGAGGGACCGGACAACACCGCCACTTTTGCCTGGGGGATTTCTTCTTCTATTATCTGGGAAAGGGTAAGAAGGCTTTTTTCTTCAATTCCCTTTGCCACGTTTACGATAACCTGTCCTTCTCCCACATATTCCTTCATGCTGTGGGAGGTACTTCTTGTAAAAGGAGACGGAACGGCAAGGACAAGAATATCCTTCCCTTTTACGGCAGCTTCCAAATCGGTGGTAAATTCCATGTCTTCGGGCAGTTTTACTCCCGGAAGCTTTTCCTTATGTTCATGTTCTTTGGAAAGCATGTCAATTTCTTCCTGAATGATTGACCATACCGTAATGTGATGCCCGTTTTTATGAAGCAGCAAAGCCAAGGCTATCCCCCAGCTTCCGGCCCCAATAATGCTTATATCAGCCATAGCAATCCCTCCTTTTCGCCATTTCCCGGCTTCCATACAAAAATAGATGCTCCTATTGCTTATTTTTCTTAAAAAGATAGGTCTTCCGTTCTTCCCCTTTCAACAGCCGTTTGATGTTTTCCCGGTGCTTATAATATGCCATTGCCGTTAAAAATGAGGCAACTGCATAAAGCTCTATCAAATGGGGCTGGCTCATACCGGTAAACAGCCCCATCTGCCCGGAAACCGTAATCTGGACCATAAATGCCGCGTATACGAGCAAAGACCCAAGCGACACATAATGGGTCGTCAAAAAGGTACCAAAAAACATAATAACGCCTACCGGCAGAAAAGTAGGATGGAACGACAAGATAAGGCCTGCCGTCGCAGCAATCCCTTTCCCGCCTTTAAAATGCAGATAAAAAGGGAAATTGTGGCCTAATATTGCCCCTGCTGCCGCGTAAATTTTGAATAAGTAAACCATATCCGGATGGCTTTTTCCAAATAATGCCGAACAGATAACCACTGCAAAAACGCATTTTAACACATCTCCGGCAAATACAATCAATCCTGCCTTTGTTCCAAGTACCCGCAGAGTATTCGTGGTTCCTGCATTGCCGCTTCCGTATTGCCGGATATCGATGCCGTGTATTTTCCCATAGATATAGGCCGTTTGAAACAGTCCGAATAAATAGCCGATTGACAAGCATATCACACGTTCCACTTTACGATTTCTCCTTCCTTTCTCTGATAAAGAATTTTAACGGTGTTCCCCGGAACCCGAAAGCTTCCCTTATCTGGTTTTCTATATAACGGGTATAAGAAAAATGCATCAGTTCTTTGTCGTTGACAAAAATAACAAAAGTAGGCGGCTTGACCGATACCTGGGTAATATAATAGAGCCGGAGCCTTTTCCCTTTATCCGAAGGCGGCTGCTGCAAAGCAACTGCTTCTGCCATAATTTCATTCAGCACCCCTGTGGAAATGCGCATGGAATGATTTTCATTCACAATATCTATCGTTTCATACAATTTTTGCAGACGCTGCCCGGTAACGGCAGAAATAAACAAGATTTCCGCATAAGGCATAAACGATAAGACTTCCCTTACTTTGCCCGTAAATTTCTTCATCGTATGGTTATCTTTTTCGACGGCATCCCATTTGTTGACTGCTACAATAATCGCCTTGCCCCTTTCATGGGCTATGCCGGCAATTTTTGCATCCTGTTCGGTTACGCCTTCTTTTGCGTCGATGACCAGTACGGCAATATCGGCGCGCTCCACCGCGCTGACCGCACGGATAATCATGTACCTTTCCAGCTCTTCTTTGATTTTATTTTTCCGCCTTAATCCGGCAGTATCAATAAATACGTACTCTTTGCCGTTATGCCTTACTTCCGTATCAATGGCGTCCCTGGTCGTTCCTGCAATGTCCGATACAATTACCCGGTTTTCCCCAATCAAACGGTTGATAATGGAAGATTTCCCTACGTTAGGCTTTCCGATAATGGCTATTTTAGTCCTGTCATCCTCTTCTTCCTCTTCGATTGACTTATCGAAATGAGAAAAGACTTCATCCAGCATATCGCCAAGCCCTAATTTATTGGCAGCCGATACGGGATGGGGATCCCCTATGCCCAGATTATAAAATTCATAAACATCTGCCATATATTTATCAAAGTGGTCTACTTTATTGACAATCAGTACGACTGGCTTTTTGGAGCGTCTAAGCATATCCGCCACTTTGGCATCCGCGTCTACCAGCCCCTGCTTTACATCGGTCATAAATAAAATGACATCCGCCGTATCAATGGCTATCTGTGCCTGCTCACGCATCTGGGACAAAATAATGTCTTTGCTGTCCGGCTCGATGCCGCCTGTGTCAATAAGGGTAAACGACATATTCAACCATGTGATATCCGCATAAATCCTGTCTCTGGTAATTCCAGGCGTATCTTTTACAATTGATATTTTTTCTCCTGCCAATGCGTTAAACAATGTGGACTTGCCTACATTCGGCCTGCCTACCACTGCCACGATTGGCTTTTTTTTCTTTCCCATTTTTCACCTCATCTCAACAATGCCGTTTTGGCATTGTGTTGCTGGAACTTCTATTTTAATACTGCATCTATGAAATCACGTCCGCTTGATTTTACAATATCTACCTTCACTTGTAAAGACTTTTCCAGCTCTTCCACTGTGATATCGTCCAAAAAAACATCTTCGCCGCTGCGCAGCACATTTTCAGGAAGAAGAAGCTTTTCCCCCAATGCTTTCCCTCTTAGTTGATTTTCAATATCCTGCCCCGTCAAAAGCCCGGATACTGTAATCCGTTCCCCAAAAAATTCATTGACAATTTCATATACATGTAGTTTTAAGTCAAAGTTTTCTTCCATCCGTTCTGCCATAGAGCGGATATAAGGATATGCCAGCCTGCCGGTAGCAAGTGAAATTGTCCTTATCTTTTCCGTTTCCATCTTGCCCGCCTGCTTTTTTTGCCTTTTTGTTTCTGCCAAAGCTTCTTCAAATTCATCCAGCAAAAGCCTTAACATGCCTACCCCGTTTTCCAATTGGAGATAGCCGTCATAATTTTCTTCCAAAGGCAAAGGCTCATTGGCTAGGATATACCATTCATCACTGGCATGGATAAAATGCAGGCCGTAGGCAGCATATAGTTCTTTCTGCCACCGATGGACGGTTTCCAGCACTGCTGCCGCATCTTCTTTTGTAAACGGCTCTAATGGATAAAGCCCCTCCCGATATTTGGACAGCCCTACCGGAACTACGGATACGCTTTCCAATACCGGTAAATATCCGGATAAATCGCGGATGGTGCGTTCCAGCTCTTTTCCGTCGTTTACCCCTCGGCATAGTACAATCTGCCCGTTCATGGCAATGCCTGCTTCATAAAGCTTATCCACCTTTTTCAATGCATCCCCTGCAAAGCGGTTATTCAACATCCGGCAACGCAATTCAGGGTTTGTCGTCTGGAAGGATATATTAATCGGGGCAAGATGATACTTAATAATCCTGTCCAAATCATGCTCCGACATATTCGTCAAAGTCACGTAATTCCCCTGAAGAAAAGAAAGCCTGGAATCATCGTCTTTGAAATAAAGCGTTTCCCGCATCCCCGGCGGCATTTGGTCAATGAAGCAGAAGATACACTTATTGCAACAGGAACGGTATTCATCCATCAATCCGTTTTCAAAGATTATCCCTAAGTCCTCCCCATATTCCTTGTCAATTTCTAACAGCCATTCCCCGCCTTTTTCTTTTTCCACCAATACTTCAATATATTCGTCCTGTATCAAATACTGGTAATCAAAAATATCTACAATCTCTTCCCCATTTATTTCCAGCAGCCTATCCCCTGCCTCAATCCCCATTTCCTGCCCGATACTGTCTTCTTCCAAACCTTTTACCACATGCCCTTTTATTTTCATCCAATTCTCCTCTTTCCTGATTTATCGTAACGTTTCGTATATTCTACTAGAATTTTCTTGACGTGTCACTACTGAGAATGATATAAATGAAGATATACAGCAAATAGTATAGATTTATATACACGTGGAGGTTTTTATGCCTAATTTACATGAGTTAGAAGCGGCTATCCCTGTTGCGCCTCTGAAAATCGTTGCGACAGAATCCGCAGCAAAGCTGGCAGACAGCATTAACCGATATTTGATTGAATTTCGGAAAACCGTCAATAATCTTGCAAAAAATGACCCTGCTTTTCAAGGTTATGTCGAAGACAACTATCTTGCACAAGTCTCCTGCCCCCGTTTCGGTACAGGGGAAGGCAAAGGAGTATTCCATGAATCTATCCGCGGAAAAGACGTATTCTTTTTAGTGGACGTCTGTAATCATAGCATTACTTACCGCATGAACGGTTATATCAACCACAAATCCCCCGACGACCATTATCAAGATTTAAAAAGGCTTATTGCTGCCTCCTATGGCAAAGCCCATAGGATTAATGTCATTATGCCCTTTTTATATGAGGGCAGACAGCATAAACGCAGCGGCAGGGAGTCATTGGATTGTGCATATGCTATCAAAGAGTTGAGCCACATGGGGGTGTCCAACTTTATTACTTTTGATGCCCATGACCCAAGGGTGCAAAATGCTGCCCCTCTTGCGGGATTTGACAATTTTATACCGCCTTACCAGTTTATCCGTGCCCTGCTGCATACGGAAAAACATTTAATTATTGATAAATACCATACGGTTGTTATCAGCCCCGATGAAGGTGCGCTGGACCGTGCCGTATACTTTGCCAATGTGCTTGGCGTAGATACGGGGATGTTTTATAAACGTCGGGATTATTCTACTATCATAAACGGCAAAAACCCTATTGTTGCCCATGAGTTTCTTGGCGATAATATTGACGGCAAAGACGTTATTATTATTGATGATATGATTTCCTCCGGCGGAAGCATGATCGATACGGCAAAACAGCTTAAATCCATGAATGCCAAGCGAGTATTTATCTGTTGCACTTTCGGATTGTTTACCGATGGATTAAAGGCTTTTGACGAAGCATATGAAAAATGTTATTTTGACAAAATTGTGACGACTAACTTGACTTATCAGCTTCCTGAGCTAAAAGACCGCCCCTATTATGTAGAAGCTGATATGAGCAAATTCCTGGCTTCTATCATTGACTTTATGAACCATGATTCTTCTATGGCAAACGTATCCACGCCGACGGAAAAAATCCACGAAATTTTGGCAAAATACAACAACCGGGAAGAGCTTCTACTTTAACCGTAAAACGCAGAACACTATATATCATATAAAGAAGATGCCCCTCTTCTATGAAAAATTGGATTCATAGAAAAGGGGCATTTTCTCTTTCTCTTGATTTTTGGAACAGCCTCTATTTTTAATGATTACCAGGGTTTTACCTGCTCCGCTGGCAGTAAACAATTGTCAATGAATGATTTTAATCGGGTTACGCCCTGTTACTCATAGCGGAACAAAGCAAATACCAACACAACTTTAAACAAATCCCCATCCAGTACAATCTCAAAGGTTCCTTTTTGGGCTTCTGTCAGATTTTTTGCGATGGACAGCCCAAGACCGCTACCTTCGGTGCTTCTGGCCACATCGCCGCGGATAAAGCGTTCGGTCAGTTCGTCGGCACGGATATTCAGAGGTTGGGCGGAAATATTTTTCAAAGAAAATTCTACATACTCCATGCCGCTTTCATCCGCAAACTGCGAAATATCCACATAAACCCTTGTATTTTCCATTGCATATTTTACGATATTGTTGAACAGGTTTTCCATGACCCGCCAAATTCTCCGGCTGTCTGCTTCGATATAGATATGGCTGTCCGAAAACTGTATAACCGGTATCAACCCTTTTTGCTCAAATTTCTCCGAAAATTCTCCAATGGTCTGGTTCACCAGTTCTACCAGATTAATAGTTTCCCAATGAAGGGCGATGTTTCCTGAAGAAATTTTGGAGGCTTCTACCAAATCGTCGGTCAGTTGTTTCAGCCTTTGTGACTTTGTATCCAAAACAGCCACATACCCTTTTACCTTTTCGCTTTCAATATTTTCCCGCTTAATTAAGTCTACATAGTTGATAATGGATGTTAAGGGCGTTTTAATATCATGGGAAACATTTGTAATCAAGTCAGCTTTTAGCCGTTCGTCCTTCATACTGGTTTCCACAGCCACACGAATCCCTTCCCCAATGCTGTTCACGGCGCGCGCCAATACCAGATTATCTCCATGAAGGTTTTCCTCATTTACTTTATGTTTAAAGTCACCTTCACTTATTTTCTGAATCCCTTCCACGATACGCTGCCTATTTTGGGTATTCAAATATAGCAATACTCCGAAAGCCAAATCCAGGCAGGCGGCAACGGCAATCCCTTTCCATCCAAGAAGGACAAAAATCAGGTTGATAATCAGGAATGCAAGATAAGGCAGCCATGTTTTCGCAACGATATTCCCATTGTCATATATATGCCATGCCGCCGCTTTTCCATTAACAAGCGCTTTAAAAGTCAGGCTTTCCTTCCATAAGTTATCCGCCTTCAGCCTACGTACCAGGCTATAATAAAATTCGGCAAACAAAAGCTCACAAACAAATACTGCGATTCCGGCAGCCACCTTAAACCATCCTTCATAGTAAAACTCATGGGACATGGAATCATAGATAAAAGTAAGTGCAACGATAATCCCCCCTACCAGCAGGACAGCCGCCGCTACCATCAATTCCGTCGGCACATGGTCGATGCTTTGCAGTTTGATTTCCACTTCCCCGTCTTCATTAAGGGTTCTTCCTTCTTTCACCGTTAAATAAAACATAAGCAGGAAATAAAGGAAGGCACAAAGCGCTGCAGAAGTGATGAGCATCCAATAGTTCGGCATGTAGCTCTCATAGCCCTCCATACCCTGAATATAAACATCGCTTGCCGGATAAGAAGTATCCACGCCAATCCATACTTTTATCGTTTCCGGATAAGCATATTCAAAAGAGTTAAATACATGCCGTACCGTATTTTCTGTCAATAGCGTATTGGATTCATATTCCATATTCTCCGGATTGAAATACAAATATTTCCCGTATTTTTTAAAAAGGCCATTAATTTCCTTTTCCGAAAGATGATTTCCGGGGATATTTGTATAAACTTCCTGCCGCTCCCCGATATTTTTTATAATATAGAATCTTAAATTGGACTGGCTGCTATCATAAAATTCCTTATATTCTGCATATTCTTCATAATTATCGGAAAGGGCTTCTGCCGTTGTCTGGATGTATTCGCATAATTCCTTGTATTCTTCCCATGTTCCGGTATATTCTTCTATATTTTTCCCATCTATCGTCTGATAGCGGTTAAAAAGCACCCTTGCCGTCGTATCATCCCGATGAAAATCCCCGTTTTCCAGCCCGTTTGCCGATACGCTGTATTCTTCCGTATACTCATCCATTTGGGCGTTAAAAGGTGTGACAATGCCGCCCTGCAGTTTGCCGGAGCTATAATCAATTTTTGTGTAAGTGCTTGTCCGGCTTAAAAATTCATCTGCCTGTTCTCCGGTAAACCACTTTTCTTCATACTCAAAACCGTATTGTGCCCATTTTATCAAATCTTCCAGACGATATTTCACCGTCACATATTTATCCGGTATTCCGCCAAAGCGGTAATAAAAGGTGGTGACGTCAATCGTTTTTTCCCCGTCAAATTGCCCGTTTGTTTCAAGCTGGGAGCGGACGGCAACCATCCGGGCTACATCCGTAACCCCTCTTCCAAATATATGGTTGAATAAAAGGGAATCCTCAAAAGATGCTTCTTTTTCACCGGCATCCATACTATAGCTGTAATTTTCGGATACGCCGGTCAACATCACACTGGATCCGGTCAGTACGGCCAACAAGCAGACTGCCGTTGATACAATCAAGATATGCTGCAGAATCATCAGGATTCTTCTGCTACTTCCTTTTAATGGTTTCTTCCTCATCCTATCCCTCCCTGAAACAATTCCTTACTGCTTTTCTATCTTATAGCCAACCCCCCATACCACCTTAAGATAACGTGGCTCCTTCGGGTCGATTTCTATTTTTTCCCTAATATGACGGATATGTACCGCTACGGTATTATCAGCCCCAATCGCCTCTTCATTCCATATGCTTTCGTAAATTTGGTTGATGGAAAAGACACGCCCTTGATTCTTCACCAAAAGAAGGAGGATATTATATTCAATCGGGGTAAGTTTCACGCTTTCCCCATCCACAGTAACCTCTTTTGTTTCATCGTTGATGCAAAGGCCTCCGGCACGGAATAAGGCATTATTTTCTGTATTTAGATTTCCTAATGTGGTATATCTGCGCAAATTTGATTTTACCCTGGCCACCAGCTCTAACGGGTTAAATGGTTTGGTTACATAATCATCCGCCCCGATATTAAGCCCAAGGATTTTATCCGTGTCTTCTGATTTTGCCGATAAGATAATAATCGGGATACTGCTGTATTCCCTGATTTTTAACGTAGCATGGATACCATCCAATTTGGGCATCATTACATCGATAATCAAAAGATGGATTTCTTTTTCCTTCAGGATTTTGATTGCCTGTTCCCCATCATAAGCTTTATGCACCTGATACCCTTCCTGCATCAGATAAATCTCAATCGCGTCCACAATTTCTTTATCATCGTCGCATACAAGTATTGCTGCCATAATACTATCCTTCCTTTCTACATAATATATCTTGATTTCATTAAGGCATATATAGGAATTTCATTAAGATTTTCTTAAAGTAGGCCGAGGAAAGCCCCAAGGTTCCCCCTTTTCCCATGGCTGGCCCGATGGGAGAAAAGATAGCCCGGATTACAGCATGTACAGATATCCGTTATGCTGATTTTATCCGCCGGTACGCCTGCCATTAAAAAAACATAGTAATTTGCCTTCCACAAATCCAAAAGATATTTCCCACCGCCCTTGTCAAAAAGAATCTCCTGCTTTATTTCTTCTGAAAAATGTTCTACAAAAATATCTGCCACATCTTTTCCTATTTCATAACACTTTTTGCAAATAGAAGGGCCGATGCCGACGACCACATCTTCCGGTTTTGTTCCGTAAGCCTCTTTCATGGCATAAAGGGTGCATTCCCCTATCTTCCCTACGGTTCCTTTCCATCCGGAATGGGAAAGCCCGATTGCACGATGTTTTTTATCCACCAAAAAAAGCGGCACACAATCCGCATAAAAAGTAGCCAGTATAATCCCCGGTTCATCCGTTATTAATCCATCTACATCCCGGTAATCTTTTTCCTTCACAATCCCCTTCCCTTTGTCTTCTACCGTCACTTTGCGTACATTCGTGGTATGCGTCTGGTCTGACAATACAAAATCCGAAATATCTCCGCCCAATGCTCCGGCAATCCTTCGGAAGTTCTCATCTACCGCTTCCTTCTTATCCCCTCGGGTATAGCTTAAATTCATTGTAGAAAATATTCCCTCACTGACTCCGCCAATCCGGGTAGAAAAAAGATGTTTCACCACCCCGGTTTCCTCCAAAGCAGGAAATGTCAGATATTCCACCCCGTTCCAAACATTCCGTTTCATCATTTTCTATCCCTCTCTTTTTATCTTACCGCAGGAACCTTTGTTATTGCCCATAATGATGCACATGGTAAAATGCATTCCGGTACCACATAATATCGGCTTTTGTTCCCGTTCCCATAATTGCTACCACATCATACCGCACGGCACAGCCATCCCCAATCCCATGAATATAGCGGTAATAATCGGCCGTCCGGCATATTTTCTTCTGCTTTGCAGCCGTTACCGCCTCTGCCGGATGGCCAGAGCTGCTCCTTGCCCTATATTTTACTTCCAAAAAGACAAGATATTCCCCATCATAACCAATAATATCAATTTCCCCCTGCCTGCAGCGGAAATTCCGCGCCACTATCCGAAACCCCTTGCTTTCCAGATAGTGGCATGCCTTCCCCTCATATTCCCTTCCAATCTCCCTTTTATTCACCACTCCGCCTTTCACTCTCGGACTTTAGCTGCTTTTCCTGTTTTCCTGAAATAATCTTTCTGAATACTCCGGCCATTTATCCTCTTACTTCCTTTTGTCCATTTTCGCCTTAATCTTATCCATAGCATCTACGAAAACAAGGATTTCCGCCACCACTTCATACAATTCCGGCGGTATCATATCGCCGATTTCCAGGCGGGAAAGGGTATCAGCCAATTTACCGTCCTGGTGAACCGGCACCGCCGCTTCTTTTGCCTTCTCAATAATCCGTTCCGCCAACGCCCCCCGGCCACTGGCAATGACTCTAGGAGCCTCCTCATCCGGGTCATAGGAAAGCGCTATCGCCTGTTTTGGTTTTTCTTCTTTTCCATTTTTCCTAATTTGATTCCTCACACTAACCTCCATTATACAGCCCTTGCTGTGAGCCTTAGAACTTCTCTTCACCCCGTTCCAGCCACTGTTCCGAAGAAGAATGCCCTTCTAGGGCATTCTTCGGTGTGAAGTTATAGAAGTTCTTGGCGAAACAGCCTCTGCTGTGAGCCTTAGAACTTCTCTTCACACTAAGCCCTTACATCAAAAGCATAATGGGCCAAGAGCATTGTTTTTGGTTCTTTCGCCGTAATATTTTTAATGACATCTTTTGCCGTGGTTTCTTCTTTCTCTTCGGCGACTTTCATTTCCGCATGAAGAGTATATCCTCTTTTTTCCAGCCGTTCGTTCAACACATGGATATGGTCGGCAATAAAATCAATCATGCTCTCATCCTGAAGATAGAATTGGGTATTTACCTTTGTTTCTTTCAGCACTACATAAACGTCCAAGGGACCAAGATATTCCATGTCCAGATGAAGCAGGGCACTGACGCTGCCGTCCTCTTTTACCGCACTTTTCCGGTTGGTATATACATACAAGTCCCCGTGGGCATCCCCGCCGCTCATTTTTAAAGGAAGCTGGATGTAATTGAACATCTGGTTTATTTGGTTCATAAAGTCTATATTGTTCTGCATTCCGGTTAGGCTTTTGGCTAAAGGGGTATCTTTTGCCGTCTGCCCCATCGCTTCCGTTAAACGTGCCGTCTGCTCTCTAAGCCTATGGTAAAAAGCCTCTACCTCATTTTTATTGGATACATCCTCCGGGCGCATCAGCCATTGCTGCTGGATTTGGCGGTTTAATATTTGCTGGTATTCTTTGCTGCCGAACAACTTCATGACATCCGCCCGGTTGATTTCATTCCCTTTTTCAAGCAGAACATGATGAATCTCTTTTAATAGCTCTTCAACAGGCAGTTCCCCACTTTGTATTTGCTGTTGTTGTTCCGGTGAAAATCCCAGCTTCCCAAGTGCGGCGGCAAGCTGGTACCTTGCTCCGCTGTCTAAGGTCCCTGATAGCAGCAAAGGATGGCTTTCCCCTTGCTGATCCGTTGGTATGCCCATACTATCCGTCTGTACTTCGGTGTTCCCTTTCCCTACCAGATTCAAAAGGCTATCCGACATCTTTCCTTCCGTATGGGTAAAGATTTCCTGAAGCATTCCCGCTTCCGGACGGGCAACCCCTTCCCCGTTTGGTACAGGTGTGGAAGATGGGTTCCCGTTCCCATCCCCATCCCTTATAATATCCGCAAATACTTTTCCGTCCGGAGGCACTTCGGCTTCTACGGACTGCATTCCGGTAAAAAGCTGCAGCACCTGTGTATAAAAATTAATGGCAGCCGTTCCGTCTCCTGTAGCGGCCATCGCGGCAAAGGCATTGGGAAGCTCCATAAGGATATCCGTTACATTGCTTAAAAGCTGGTGTTCATAACTTTGATAATTTTCAAATTGCCCGATATTTTCCGGCGTTATGGGAATTTGAAGATTTTTCATCATAACAAGGGTCTCCGGGCTGGTTCCCGGATTAGTCAATACCAGTTTACTCATATCCATAAGCGTATTCTTGTCAATAGACATCCCACGCTCCATCATCGCCGATACCATACGCACTAATTCATTGGTTGCCGGAAGCTTTGCTGCTTCCAATGCCTTAAGTACATTTGCATCCTGCGTCATATTTTCGTACAGCGGGCGGAGGGCAATCTGGGAACCGGCATTGTTTTTGACTTCAAATGTCATGCTTTGCCCTACGGAAACATTCATATCCGCATCCAGTTTTGCAGTGATTACCACATCCTTATCCACCCGGATTTGCACTTCATTGCCATTTTTCCCTACCACTTCCCCTTGGATAGTCTGCCCTGTGGATAAGTTTCTAACCACATGGGATGATTGACTGTTGGAAGATGTATGCTGTACTTTTCCTGTCTCCGTGCTGCGTGTCTTTGTATTTCGATTTCCATACTGGAATAAACCGGCCAGATTCAACTTTCTACCTCCTTCAAATGTCAGACAATGCCCTCCATATTTTTAAGGAAGGAATGCCTGTGTATTGGCGTAGGCCCGTATTTTTTTAAAGCATCCAGATGGGCTTTTGCCCCATACCCTTTATTGGAAGCAAAACCATATTCCGGAAAAACTTCGTTATATTTTACCATCAGCCTGTCTCTTGTAACTTTGGCGATAATACTTGCCGCCGCGATAGAAATGCTTTTGGCATCTCCTTTAATAATAGGAATCTGCCGGATATCCACGTTAGGGATTGTCACTGCATCGTTGAGCAGCAAATCCGGCTTTACGGAAAGCTGCCCAATGGCACTGCGCATCGCTTCATAAGTCGCCTGAAGAATGTTGATTTCGTCTATCCGCCTTGGGGAAGCATATCCAATTCCTGTGGCGACGGCTTTTTCCGTAATCACGTCATATAACTCTTCTCTTTTTTTTTCGGATAATTGTTTGGAATCGTTTAGATATAAGATGTCGCAATTCACAGGAAGAATAACGGCACCTGCCACAACCGGCCCGGCTAACGGGCCCCTGCCTACTTCGTCAATGCCGCAAATATAAGAATATGTATGATATTCATACTCATATTTTTTCATATTTTCCGTTCGTTTTTTTTCTTTTTCCAAATCCAGCAGCTTTTTTTCGGTGCTTTTTATCAATGCCTGTACCCCGCTTCTTGTATCTCCGGAATACATTTTAATAAGTTCAGGCAGCTTGTCGATGCCGGCTGCCTGAAAAATCATTTTTATCTCATTTATCTTCTGTTCCATATCTTATCCCCGCTTATTGATGCTTCAATATACCAATTTTATTTAAAGGCCATATCCGTATCCATGCCCTGCCGATGATTGCGCTTCTGGAAATATTCCCGACGGAAGGGTCACGGCTGTCTTGGCTGTTATTGCGGTTGTCCCCCATAACAAAATATTCGTCATCCCCTAAAACCACCGGTTCATAAGCGCGTCCGGCATCTTTTATTACTTCTTTGCCATAGCTTTCCTGCAGGATTTCATCATCTATATAAATATTGCCTTCTTCGTCAATATATATGGTTTCTCCCGGTAACCCGATAATCCTTTTAATGTAGTAAGTGTCCTCTTCATGCTGGAACGGGAAAACAATAATATCGAACCGTTTCGGTTCCCGGAACCGGTAAGTTAATTTATCTACGATTAAATTGTCATTTTCGCTTAAAGTAGTTTCCATAGAGCCTCCTATTACCTGAGTCCTTTGCCCTACAAAATGAATGACAACATAAGTTAAGCAGAGTACAATTAAAAGATATAAGCTGGTACTCAATATTTCTTTTAACACTTTTTTCATATGGTTTCTCCCCTATATTCCCTGTGTTGCAGTGTCCGGAAATTCCAAAGTAATCCTGCCTAATTTCCCGCTTCTGAAATCATCCACTACAATGGCAGCCGCCCTTGCAATATCCAGTTCTTCCCCCTTTAAATAGCAATGTCTGCTTTTACATATCAATTGCAACAGTTCCAATGCATCTTCCTTTTTTTTGCAGTGCCCTTCTTCCAGTTTTTCCAGCCCATAACGTTTCTCCAATTTCCCGGGATAGTGGTTCCATAAAAAATAAATCAATTCCATTGCCAGTTCATCCACATGCAAAATGTCATCATTCATGGAACCGATAAAGGCAAGACGCATCCCCACTGCCTGTTCTTCAAATTTCGGCCATAAAATACCGGGGGTATCCAGCAATTCCAGCCCTTTATTCAAACGTATCCACTGTTTCCCTTTTGTTACACCGGGCTTATTCCCTGTTTTGGTACATGCCTTTCCGGCAAAAGAATTGATAAAAGTAGACTTTCCTACATTGGGGATGCCTACGACCATAGCGCGTACCGGGCGGTTGATAATCCCCCTTTTCCTGTCTCTTTCAATTTTCTCTTTACAGGCTTCCTGCACAGTTCCCTGAATGGCTTTTATCCCTGCGCCGCTTTTGGAATTGATTTCTACCACATGGAGCCCTTTCTCCTTAAAGTACGCGCTCCATTTTTTATTCCATTCCGCATCTGCTAAATCTGCTTTATTCAGAAGCAAGATTCTCGATTTATTTTGGGCCAGGTTATCGATATCAGGATTCCGGCTGCTGAAAGGAATCCGTGCGTCTACCAATTCAATTACCAAATCAATTAATTTTATATTTTCCTGCATCATCCTTTTTGCTTTTGTCATGTGACCGGGATACCATTGATAATTCATTTCCTAAACCATACCTTTCCAAATATCTATTTTCTTATGTATCATCCGCCTTTATTCCACAAGACCCATTCCGCTTCCCCCTTTGCCCATATGAAACCATGCTTTCCCATAAATCATGTTTCGGCTAACCGGGCCGATGTTGCCAGAACGGCTGTCCTCGCTGCTGTTGCGGTTATCGCCTAAAACAAAATATTCATCGCTGCCTAAAAGGATTTCGTTTTCTGCAATCCCGGCATCTTCCATTTTATCATATATTTCCTCTTCCTCCGGAACCCCGTCCACATAGAGCATGCCGTCAATAATCTGCACTTTCTGGCCGGGAACCGCTACCACCCTTTTTACATAATAGTGGATATTTTGATTTCCGCCTGGAAGGAATACGATGACATCATCTTTTTTAGGTGAGGAAAATTTGTAAATAAACCGGTTAATCATAATTTCCTGGCCGTTATATAAAGATGGCTCCATAGATACGCCAATGATATGAGTCCGCATCCCCAGGCTGTACACGAGGACGGCTGCAAGGAAAATGGCCGCAAACGTGCCGAATGCCATGCCAAAAAATTCTTTTAATACATGCGCATTTATTCTTTTCTTTTTCTCATAAAAACTTAACCCTTTGTGCCTTCTTCCCATTTTTTTATCCCAATTTTTGCTGTATTCTTATTAAAAACTCCCGTTAAGATTCAGGCATTAAAAAATATGCCCAAATCTTATATAAAAAAGAATCCTGCTTGCAGGATTCTCCGCCTGCGGCGGGTCGCAGCAGCGACATGCTCCGCCTCCGCCGCAGTGCGATAATTGCTTTTTGCCATATAGGAAATTCGGAGAACTTTCCTATATGGCAAGAAAGAGCAATTACACACCGTAATTGCCCTATCTTATCTTATTTTATCAGTTCTTTTACTTTCGCTTTCTTACCTACGCGGTCTCTTAAGTAGAACAGTTTCGCCCTTCTTACTTTACCCCTTCTTACCACTTCCACTTTCTCCACATTGGGGGAATGCAACGGCCAAGTCTTTTCTACGCCGATTCCATTAGAGGTCTTCCTTACGGTAAAAGTTGTCCGGTTGCCGCCGTTTTGTACTTTCAGGACTGTTCCTTCAAATACCTGAACCCTTTCGCGGTTTCCTTCCTTAATCTTGCCATATACCCTTACTGTGTCGCCTACACGGAACTCCGGTACGTTTTCTTTTAACTGTTCTGCTTCAATTTCCCTGATAATATCGTTCATATGTGCCTCCTTCATATTCAGATGTTCTTGCTACATGAGAGTACAGAGGACCATCTATTTTTTTGCAACACGAATATTTTACTATATATACTGTAAAAATGCAAGTTATTTTTCGATAACAACCCAGCAAAATGTTTCTTTCGTTATTTTCAGCCCAAGCTTCTGCTGTAGTTTATAAGAAGGTTCATTCCTTTCTATTACATCCCCATAGGGCAAATAGCCTTTGGACAATTGATGATTAATCATATACGCTTCTAAGCTTTCGCCTATTCCGCGTCTTCGGTACTCTTTATAAACTTCCAGCATACCAAGGCTTCCTTCTATATGTTCCCCGGCAAACCCAGCCAGCTTATTGTCAAGAAATGCCCCATATATACTACCGTTTTCCAACCGCTCCTCTATATATTCTTTAGACCCCATAGAATAGTGGCTACTGACCTCTTCCAGATAAGATTTATCCAGCCGCCTAATATCCACATTTTTAGGAACGGCAAGCGGTATTTTCTGGGTATAGATTGCGCGTCGGCATACATTCTTTTCCACTATCCGGTAACTGCGTTCCATAGATGGCATCAGCCATTCCTGATGAAGGACGAATTGACAGATATCCGCGTCTATCGGTATGGTTTCTACGATTTTATCCGCTGCCTGTTCCAGGAAAGCGGCAAGAAAGCATGTGCCGGCATTTTCATCCAATACGACGGCGCCATCTTCCCCTTCGTAAACCAGCTCCCCCAAGCCCCTGCGCAGGCTTTCCGACATATCGGCATATAATGCTTTGTTTTTTTTGGCCAGTTTTTCCGCCAGATTTTTTCGGCGGGAATACTTGTCATACAAATCAGGACGCAGCTCTTGCGTCTTTTTTTCCGACTGTTGAAGCCGCCACTCTTCGATTTTTTTATGGTTGCCGGACAGCAATACCGGAGGCACTCCTTTGCCATGCCATTGTTCCGGCCTGGAATATTGGGGATATTCCAGCAAATCATTATAAAAGCTTTCCACATTTGCAGAAGCTTCATTGTTCAGCACTCCGGGCACCAGCCTGGCGATGGCATCAATCATTACAAGAGCCGGAAGCTCGCCTCCCGTCAATATATAATCGCCGATAGAAACATAGTCGGTCACAATCTCTTCCAATACCCGCTCGTCAATCCCTTCATAATGGCCGCAAAGGAAAATGATATCCTCTTCCTTTGCCAATTCTTCCGCCATTTTCTGGTGGAATGTCTTCCCCTTCGGGGTAAGGTAGACAACACGCGTATTCTTTCCGTAGCCGTCCCCTTTTTTAGATGCTATCCCATCCCTTATTGCCTTATAACAATCATAGACCGGCTGTGCCTGCATTAACATACCTGCCCCGCCTCCATATGGATAGTCATCCACTTTTTTATGTTTATCTTCCGTGTAATCCCTGATATTTACAGCGTCCAGACAAAGGACACCATTCCTGGAAGCCCGTCCAAGGATACTATCCTGCATCCCTTGTTGTATCATTTCAGGGAATAAAGTCATTACATAAAAGTTCATTCTTCCAAAAGCCCTTCCAGTAGGTGGACATCCATTTGCCCTGCTTCCACATCTACCTTTAAAATACACTGTTTAATGGCAGGAATCAGCAAATCCTTTTTCTCCTCCATTTCCACAACATAGACATCGTTTGCCCCCGTTTCTATCACATCTTTTATATGCCCAAGTTTCCGTCCATTGTCCTCTACAACTGCAATACCCAGCAAATCGGCAATAAAATATTCGTCCTTTCCGAGTTTTTGTGCTTTATCCCTGGTCACATAAAGTTCTTTCCCCTTATATTTCTCAACATCATTAATGTCGTCAATTCCTTTAAATTTTAAAATAACAAACTTTTTAAAAAATTTCACGCCTTCAATAGCAAGGGTTAATTCCTCTTTCCCCGTGTCCAAAATCACTTCCTTCATTTTCTGGAATCGGTTTGGCGTGTCCGTTGTGGGGAAAACTTTTACTTCCCCCCGCAGCCCATGCGTTGAGGAGATGACTCCCACCCTTAATTTTTCTTCCATATTTAATCCCTCTATAGAAACAGAAAACGAATGCCTTCTGTTTTTTTCGTATTTTATTTTTTAAAATAAGGATGGGAAACCCCATCCTTATTTTCATCGCCTTTTGTTTTTAAACGATTTCTACATCCACTTTCTTATTGTCTTTGGATGATGCTGCTTTTACAACAGAGCGTATTGCTTTTGCAATCCTTCCCTGTTTTCCGATTACTTTACCCATGTCGGATTGGGCTACATGAAGCTCTACAGTTATATTCCTGCCCTCTTCCTTCTGCGTTACCACAACTTCATCTGGATTGTCAACAAGTGCTTTTGCAATTATTTCAACTAATTCCTTCATAGTCCACCTCCAAAAGCGACCAAGTACAGTTATTTTGTAATACCTGCAAGTTTAAAAATCTTGTTAACAACTTCTGTAGGCTGTGCGCCGTTTGCCAGCCATTTTTTAGCCAGCTCCTCATTCACCTTATAGGTGCTGGGGTCTGTTTTCGGGTCATAGGTTCCGATTTCCTCAATGAACCTTCCGTCTCTCGGGGATCTGGAATCTGCTACGATAATTCTATAGAAAGGAGCTTTCTTCTGACCCATTCTTCTTAACCTGATTTTTACTGCCATGTTTTTTCACCTCCGCATATTGCTTTAAAATTTGTATTTGTTTTATTTAGAAATAGAAATTTTGGATTTCTATTACTGCCTTGTGTTTTAAAAGGGGAATTTCATGCCTCCGCCTCCGAACAATCCTCTGCCTTTTTTGCCGCCCATCATTCCTGGCAATTGCTTCATCATCTTCTGTGACTGTTCAAATTGTTTGACAAAACGGTTTACTACCGCGATATCCACTCCGGCCCCTCTGGCAATACGGCTTTTCCTGCTGAGATTTAACAGTTTCGGGTTTTCCCTCTCCGCCGGCGTCATACTAAGCACAATGGCTTCCGTCCTTGCCAACTGCTTTTCATCCACCATTGATTCGATATCACCCATCTGCCTGCCCATACCTGGCATCATTCCCAGAATACCTGCCAAGCCGCCCATTTTTTTCATCTGTTTCATGCTTTCCAGGTAATCGTTAAAGTCAAATTTACCTTTCTTCATCCGGGCAGCCATTTCTTTTTCTTTATTTTCGTCGATATCAATGTTTGCCTGTACTTTATCTATCAAAGTCAGCACATCGCCCATCCCAAGGATACGGCCAGCCATCCTGTCAGGATAAAACTGTTCCAAATCCGAAAGCTTTTCCCCCATGCCGACATAAAGAATCGGCTTTCCGGTTACCGCCTTTACGGAAAGTGCAGCGCCGCCTCTTGTGTCGCCGTCCATCTTGGACAGCACGACTCCGTCGATACTTACTTTTTCATCAAATTCCTTTGCCACATTTACGGCATCCTGGCCGGTCATGGCATCTACTACAAGAAGCGTTTGGTGGACTTCAACGTCTTTCTTGATTTCCTGCAGTTCTGCCATCATTTCCTCATCAATATGAAGCCGTCCGGCAGTATCCAAAATAATCACATTATGCCCGTTCTTCTTCGCATGTTCCAAAGCAGCCTTTGCGATATCGGCAGGCTTGTGGTTCTCACCCATTGAAAAAACATCCACTTCCTGCTTCTCCCCGTTTATCTGCAACTGCTTAATCGCTGCAGGGCGGTAAATATCGCAGGCAACGAGCAATGGCTTTTTCCCTTTTAATTTTAGCTTTCCGGCTATTTTTGCGGTCGTTGTCGTTTTACCGGCGCCTTGAAGCCCGCACATCATAATTACAGTGATTGATTTGCCCGGCTGAAGCTGTATTTCCGTGGTCTCCGAGCCCATAAGGGAAACCATTTCTTCATTTACGATTTTAATTACCATCTGGCCCGGATTCAGCCCATTCATAACATCCGTGCCAACAGCCCTTGCCTCGATGGCTTTTACAAACTGCTTCACTACTTTGAAATTGACATCCGCTTCCAACAGCGCCATTTTTACTTCTTTTAAAGCAGTTTTTACGTCTTCCTCTGTCAGACGTCCTTTGCTTCTTAAATTTTTAAATACATTTTGCAGTTTATCTGTCAAACTTTCAAATGCCATACATTAACCCCTATCTTTTCCGGAAAGCTTTTCAAAAGCTATTCCTACAATGCATCCAAAATCTCGCTGGCCAACTGCTTGATATTTCTTCTTAGCTGTTCCTGCCCAACCGTTTCATTCTCTGCCAGTTCATCCATCTGGCGGACTTTTTCTTTTATTTCGTTAAACCGCTTTACTAAATGAAGCTTATTCTCATAACCTTCCAAAATACGGCTGCATCTTTTTATCAAATCATGCACACCTTGACGGCTGATTCCCTGCATTTCAGCTATCTCGCTCAAAGATAAATCATTATAAACCGCATCCTCATAAATCTTTCGTTGATGCTCCGTCAACAGTTCCCCGTAAAAATCATAAAGCAACCCTTGTTCCACGATTTTTTCCATAGATTATTCTCCTATGCCCTGCCGGACACCTTGCATATCATACTACATCCCGAAATGGGTGTCAAGTGTTTTTTCTTGACATCTTATTTCTTCAGAATAAGATGTCATAATACGCCCGCCTAAAAGTATTCCATCCCAAACATCTTAAGCAACTTCCAATCTGTGTGCTGGGGAATGCCCATTCGGTATCTTCCGATTATTTTTTCGCTATCGCCTTTATCAGCAGCATCATAGGACGGCGCAATTCATCTTTCATTCCCGGAAAATTCATCATATCTTCGGGTGGCTCCGCTTCCTTTACTGCTTCAAGTCTAAAGCCGTTATTCAACAATCCCATCAATATTTGGGTGAGTGTGTGGTGCTGCTTTACGATATCACACCCTAAAAAGTGGGTATTTCGCTTTCCCGGAACGAAATAATTATCCACCGGCCAATACTTGGGTGTTCCGGCTTCCGTATAAATCCAATCCTGTCCAACCCCTGCGGTAAAAACCGGATGTTCTATATTAAAAATAAATGCTCCGCCCGGTTCCAATGTCCTATATACCTTTTGAAATATGTTCTCGAGATTTCCAATGTAGTGTAAAGCCAGATTGGAAATGACACAATCCCACATATTTTCCGGGTACTCATATTCCTCAATTCCACAGACGCGATACTCAATTTGTTTTTCCGGGTTTCGTCTTTTGGCTTCCCCTATCATTTTTTCGCTTAAATCCAGCCCCAATACTTGCACCGCCCCTTGTTTTGCTGCAAAAGCACAATGCCAGCCATAGCCGCACCCTAAATCGAGGACTTTTTTTCCCGGAAGGGAAGGGAACAGCCGCTTTAGTTGATGCCATTCTCCGGCAGCGCTCAAACCGTCTATGCTGCGAGGCATTTTCGCGTATTCTTCAAAAAATTTTTCATTATCGTATTCACTGTTCACGTTCAATCTTCCTCCAGCTCCGATATGTTTTGATAACTGTTGCTATTCTAACATAAATCAAAGCGCATGGACAGAAAGAGTTCCCCTGCTGCCGAATCGTAAATCCGCAATATGTTACGATACTATAACAGCAGAATATTGCGGATTTGTTACAACACAGCAGAAATACTGTCATAATGCGAGTAGAAAAATGTGGTGCCTTGTGTTAAAATATAGAAAACAACAAAGATAGATTGAGGTATATTATGTATCGGAAAGCAACAATTGATGATTGTGAAACGGATACCGCTGTCAATAAAATAGGAAGATGACATTCCAAAAGCAGATTGGACGTATATAATATTATCAATTCCGGTTTTCCGGGAGAAATGGAGGAGATAAGCAATGACTGACATAACACAAATGCTGGATTCTATGGAAGATGCCATGAAACTTCAAATGCAGGCAAAGGCGGAAAAAAGGGCGGAAAAAGCCGCCAGGGAAAAAAAGGAGTTCCAGGAAAAATTAATGCGTGCCGCAGCCAGCGAAATGGAACTTGATGGCTTGGCTTCCAAAGCGAAAGGAAGCGACGATGCCGTACGCAGGGATCAATTAATCGGAATGATGATGGCTGGCTTTTAAAATTTCAAACAAACGGTGAAAAAGGTAAGGGAATGAAAAGGACAAAGTTAAAAGATGCAAAAGTAGATAATTTAAGAACCTTCCATTGGGTGGAATATTTTAAATACAACAACGCCCATCTATTAAAATTGGATTTTAACAGCCGCAGCGAATTATCTGTTGAAGAAAGAAAATTAATCGCACCTTCCATCCGGGCATTCCAAATAGGGGAAGGCTCGGATGGAAAACATCTATCAAAGGCTGTCCGTAAATTCGCTATGCAGGCAGGCTATAAAGAATACCCTGAAATTATGCGTTGGTTTGTCATGGAAGAAAACAGGCATTCCCAGACTTTAAAAAAATATATGGAAGTTTACCGCATCCCGACAGTTTCCAAACTGTGGATTGATGATGCATTCCGTATGCTGCGGAAACTGATGGGATTGGAATGTGAAGTTATTATTTTGGTAACTGCGGAAATGATAGCATTATCTTATTATACGGCATTGGGAAATGCCACCAATTCCCCTTTGCTAAAGACCATTTGCAAACAAATGCTCAATGATGAATTAATGCATGTTATATTGCAGTCGGATACCCTATTCCGTATTTCCAAAACCAGATGCAAACCCCTTAACGAATTTATCAGAATCCTTAGAAAGGTTATTATGAGGATAACTCTTATGGTGGTATGGACAAAATATAAGGATATGTTTTTAAAAGGCGGTTATACTTACCCAATATTGAAAAAGCAGTGTCTGGAATATTTGGATGAATCCATTGCAATAGAAAAAACAGGAAGGATTTAACATTTTAAATCCATTCCTTTATTCTTCACTCCCATAATCTTTCATACTTATATTTAAATCAACATCCGTTCCGATTCCAGCCACTTTTCCCGTGGAAGTGTATTGCCAAATACTAAATTCATATGGGAAATACAGCGGCGTCTGATAATAGGCAAACCATTTTTCATATGCTTCCAACTGCTCCATATCCAGCATCAGCAGAAAAGTTTTTAAATTGCCATATATCATCGGAGTATATCCCGCTTCTTTTATCCTTTCGCAGAAAGCAATGCACACATCTGTCCAATCTTGTTTTTCCATATCTTTGGTACGGGGGTTTTTCGTTGTCACCTCTTCCACATCCAAGACAATCGGGTAAGAAATATCATAGCCCTTTAAATTCTCCAATACAAATTCCGCTTCTTCCACTGCCTCCTCTTTGTTTAAAGCTTGTGTAAAGAAATAAACCCCTGTACGGATACCATTCTCCAAAGCGCCTTCCATATTATCCTCATATCTCTCATCCAATATCAGCTTACCCTCGGTAGCCCCTCTTATCCCCAAACGGATAAACGCATAATCCACACCGTCACCGGCTACTTTTTCCCAATCAATCTTTTCCTGATATCGGGAAACATCAATGCCCTTTTTGGAAACGACCTCCTCGTCCATCACATATTCCAAAATATTATCTTCATTTAAGATAAACTGTTCTTTTATATAGGAATGGTGCTTAAGGGTATCCAGAATCGGAAAAAAATAATACCGGCTGTTGGCAGCTACTACGATTTCATCAGGGTATAAAGCCCGCAGCATTGCGGAAGCCCCTTCCCCGCTCTCCATCATCCCTTTTACCTCACCTAGAATCTCTTCTTCTTTTTGCCTGGCAGCGTCCGTCGCAGCGGTATCTATCATATCCTGTACTTGCGCTTCCGAATAAGTAGGCGAAGCGTTTGCCGCATCCAGATGCGCCATAGCCTCGTTCCTTTCCGTTTCCAGCAGCCTGTTTTTCACCACAAGGATTAGACAGCCTGTTAGAGCAGCAAGGGCAATAATACACAAAAATACCGGCAGAAAAATCCCTCTTCTCCGCCTTCTCTTTCTTCTTCCGGAAGCGTGGAAGGCTCCCCTTTGGGAAAAACCATCCCCTCTTCCCCGGGAGGAACGGCCATCCTTAGAAAAATCCTCGGTTTCTTCCCAAGAAAAATCCCCGGTTCCCTTCCGTGAAAAATCTCCGATTTCATCCCTATCCATATCTTCAATATCCAAAAAAACCTTATGGTTCATCCGTATCCTCATTCCCTTATCTGTGGTATTGCCTTACAGGTTCCTATATTTTTTCGCTGAAATAGCTTTTGTATCCTTCGCCAAATATTTCCGTAGCGCTGGTTACAATCATAAAAGCATCCGAATCTTCTTCCTTTACTACCTCTTCGATTCTAGGCAGCAAAGGCTTTTTTACAACACACATAATAATTTTCTTATCTTTTTTGCTATATGCCCCCGCACCGCTTAAATGGGTTACTCCCACATCCAAATCTGCCAATACCCTATCCGTAATTCTTTCCTGGCAGTCGCTGATAATATACACCAGCTTTGCCCCATCCCTTCCGTAAAGAACCACATCCAGGACTACGGCAGTGACAATGACGGCAATCCCTGCATATAACGCAGCGTCCACATCTTTAAAGATAAAGCCGGAAACCGTAACGATACATACATCCGTTATGAAAAACAGGGCACCTGTTTTCAAGTGGGGGAATTTCAGCCGGAAACATTTAATAATAATATCCGTTCCTCCTGTGGTTGCCCCCCTTTTAAAAATGCTCCCGATAGAAACCGCAATCAGAGCGCTCCCTGCGAGGGCTGCTAACAGGATATCATCCGTCGCCGCCCCAAAAGGTGCAAAAAGATTTGTAAATAACGAAGTCATAGCGATAGCGTAAAAAGTGGAAATAATAAAACGGATGCCGAATTTCCACATACCCAATAAAATGATAGGGATATTAATGAGTAAAATAAGGGTTCCTGTTTCCAGAGGAACGATACGGCTTAAGATAATCGCTATCCCAGTCACGCCTCCGGGAGCCATATTATTGGGGTCGATAAACAGGCTGACACCCGCTGCATAGATAATGGAAGACAGCGTGATAATCAGATAATCTAAGACAATCTGCTTAAACGGTTTCTTTTCTTCCCTCTTTTTTTCATATTCCTGCTCCATTTCCACAAGATATTTTTCTTCTTCCGTTCTATGATCTGTCCTTTCTTTCATATGCAAATGCCGGTTTCCTTTCATCAATTATGTCGATAAATTCCCCTCCGCTTTTTCACGATATACACTATATATTTGTACGGACTGCCTTTGGCTGGTATCCGTTATCGTATAAAGCATCAATAATCTGCTTTTTATGCTCGGAGCCGAAAGCCTCCAATGTAATGCGCAATTCTACGGCAGCATTTCTGTTAATGGAGACAAATTGGTTATGCTCCAGTTTGATGACATTGCCGTTCTGCTGCGCAATAACATCGGCTACATGGCACAATTCCCCCGGACGGTCGGGCAAAAGCACCGATACCGTAAAAATCCTGTCACGTAAAATTAAGCCCTGCTGCACGACAGAGGACATCGTAATGACATCCATGTTTCCGCCGCTTAAAATGGACACTACCCTTTTATCTTTCACATTCAAATGTTTCAATGCAGCTACCGTAAGCAGCCCGGAATTTTCCGCAATCATCTTATGGTTTTCCACCATATCCAAAAAAGCAACTACAAGTTCTTCGTCCTCTACTGTTAGGATGTCATCCAGATAATCGCACAAATAAGGGAAAATTTTACTTCCCGGCGTTTTTACCGCAGTACCGTCTGCAATCGTACTGACATGTTCCAACGTGGTTACCTTTCCTTCTTTAATGGAAACTTGAAGGCAATTGGCCCCTGCAGGCTCCACACCGATTACTTTTATCTTCGGGTTGAGCAGCTTGGCCAAAGTGGATACTCCTGTCGCCAGCCCGCCGCCGCCGATGGGCACCAATATATAATCCACAAGGGGCAGTTCTTTAAATATTTCCATAGCAATCGTTCCCTGGCCGGTTGCCACTGCCAAATCATCAAAAGGATGAATAAAGGTATACCCATTCTCCTCTGCCAGCTCATAGGCATGTGCGCATGCTTCATCGTAAACATCCCCGAAGAGAACCACTTCCGCCCCATAGCTTTTCGTACGGTTCACTTTAATCAACGGTGTCGTATTGGGCATTACGATAACCGCTTTTACCCCGTAACATTTCGCCGCATAGGCTACGCCCTGTGCATGGTTTCCGGCCGATGCGGTAATCAACCCTTTCTTCCGTTCCTCATCGGTTAAGGTACTTAGCTTATAGTATGCCCCTCTCACTTTATATGCGCCGGTAAACTGCATATTTTCCGGCTTTAAATATACTTTATTTCCGGTCTGTGCGCTTAAATAGTCGCTATATACCAGTTTGGTTTCCAGCGTAACCTTTTTTACCACTTCCGAAGCTTCTTCAAATTTGTCCAATGTCAGCATCTCTTCTGTCATCTGCCTTACCTCCCATCCATTGCCCTGTATCCCTGCCGTCGCCCTCTTTTACAGTATTTTGTCCGCTTTATTCATCCTCATTCACGGAGCGTATATCAAACAAGGCATTTACAAACTGGTCCGAATTAAACTTTTGCAAATCTTCAATCGTTTCCCCTACTCCGATATATTTTACCGGAATCTGAAGCTCCGACTGGATTGCCACGGCAATTCCACCCTTTGCGGTTCCGTCCATTTTCGTCAAAACAATGCCTGTCAAATCCGTTACTTCCCCAAAATCAATGGCTTGCTGCAAAGCATTCTGGCCCGTCGTTCCGTCCAATACTACTAGGTTTTCCCTGTATACCCCCGGAAATTCCCTGTCAATAATCCGGTTTATTTTTTTCAATTCTTCCATCAGGTTCTTTTTATTGTGCAGCCTTCCCGCCGTGTCGCATAAAAGTACATCCACATTCCTGGCCTTCGCCGCATTTACCGCATCATAGATGACGCTGGCGGGGTCGGAGCCTTCCGCCCCTTTAATAATATCTACTCCCGCCCGGTTTGCCCATTCGGCAAGCTGTTCCCCTGCAGCCGCCCGGAAGGTATCTGCTGCCGCAATCAATACTTTGCGCCCCTGGTCTTTTAGTATCCCTGCCAGTTTACCTACGGAAGTGGTTTTCCCCACTCCATTTACACCGATTACAAGGATAACCGATTGCCTGTGTTCAAACTCATAAGCCGTCTCCTCGACCTGCATCTGCTCTTTGATGCTGCGTATTAAGAACTCCTTGCATTCCGACGGCTGCTTAATATGGTTTTCCTTTACCTGTTCCCGCAGTTTTTCAATAATAGCGTTGGTTGCATTGACACCGATATCCCCGATAATCAGTATTTCTTCCAATTCCTCATAAAAATCTTCGTCAATAGCCGAGAACCCGTTAAACACGGAATCAATTCCATGTACAATATTATTTCTGGTCTTTGTAAGCCCTTCCTTTAATCTGCTGAAAAATCCTTTTTTTTCTCCGCTCATATTTCCTCCGTCTTTCCGCCACGAAGCCCTTAATCATCCAGCTCCTTGTCAATCAAATTAACGCTTACCAAAGTGGACACCCCTTTTTCCTGCATCGTGATGCCGTAAAGCCTGTCCGCTTTCTCCATTGTACCACGTCTGTGGGTAATTACAATAAATTGCGTGTGTTTTGTCAGCTTATGCAAATATTTTGCAAACCTTCCTACATTGCTTTCATCCAATGCCGCTTCGATTTCATCCAGCAAACAAAAGGGAGACGGCTTTAAGTTCTGGATGGCAAACAAAAGGGCAATTGCCGTCAATGCTTTTTCACCGCCGGAGAGCTGCATCATATTCTGCAGCTTCTTTCCGGGGGGCTGGGCAATAATACGGATACCTGCTTCCAGAATGTCCTCGTCTTCCATTAGCCCAAGCGTACCTTTCCCGCCCCCAAACAGTTCCCTGAAAACTTTATCAAATTCTTTGCTGATTTCGGCGAACTTTTCCTGAAACTGTTTGCGCATAGCCGTATCCAATTCATCAATAATATGAAGCAACGTTTTTTCCGCTTCTACCAAATCATCATGCTGCGACTTTAAAAAGCCGTACCGCTCCATCAAGTTTTTATAGTCTTCAATAGCATTGACATTGACATCGCCTAACTTCCTGATTTGGTCTTTCAAAGCAGCCGCATCCCTTTTCATAGCGGATAAATCCGTCATGTCTTCGTTTCTTAATGAAGCGGCATCGGAAAGGGTAATCTCATATTCGTTCCACATATAATTGATTTGATTTTCGATAGATTCTTCCAATTTTTCTTTCTGGCTGCTCAGACGATATACTTCTTTGTCAAGGGCGGTCATACGCTCCGCCAGCTCTTCCCTCGTTCCAAAGAAATTTTTCTGTTTTGCAGAAAGCTCTTCTCTTTTTGAAATATCCTCTTTTAATTGGATTTCCGCATCTGAGCGGAAGGTATCAGAATCCGTTATGGTCTGTTCGATTATGGCAATATTCTGCTCTTTTTGCGCGATTTCTTCCGCGTTGTATTTCAGCCCCTCTTCTATTTCCGCCAGCTCGGATGCAAAACGGTGGATTTCCCCGTCGATACGTTCCACATTTTGCTTATGGAAATCCTGACGTTGGAGCATTTTTTCCGTTTCCAGTTCCCTTTCGGAAACTTCCGTCGATTGCTCGGATTCTTTCTTCCTTTGTTTTTCCAACTCTTCCTGAAACGCCTGAATCTGTGCCTGTACATTGATTTCCAACTGTTCGGATTCTTCCAGTTCTTTTACAATGGCTTCTTTGGATGATTTAATTTCCAGAATTTTTTCTTCGATTTCCTGTTCTTCGTTTTTCAGCTCCCCAAAGCCTTCTTCCGCCTCATTTTTTCGCTCTTCCGCTTTGATGACATTCATCCGTGCCGTATTTTGTTCAATGAATTTATCCTGCAGCCTGGACTTGGTGTCTTCCAGTTCCATACGAAGCTTATTTCTTTCTTTCTTCGTATTTTCAATATCTTCCAGAAGGCTGTCAATCTTCTTCAGATAATCTTTTACTTTTTCGCCCAGCTCTTCCATTTCCCTTCTTCGCCCAAGAAGGTTGCTGCTGTTCTTAAAAGAGCCGCCGCTAATGGCTCCACCCGGAACAAGAAGTTCCCCCTCTATTGTAACCATGCGGATACCATAATGAAATTTCCTTGCAATCTTCACTGCATGGTCTACATTGTCTACCACGACAATCCTTCCAAGCATTGCCTTGGCTACATTCCGGTACTTCTCGTCAACCCTCACCAATTCATCCGCCATCCCTACCACGCCTTCTTCTTTTAAGGCTTCCGGGTTTTTAAATTCCTGAGGGTTGGTAATGCTTGTCAATGGCAGGAAGGTAGCTCTTCCCCCCTTATGTTTCTTTAAAAAAGCAATCATCCTTTTGGCAGTATCTTCATCTTCGGTAACGACGTTCTGGATATTTCCGCCAAGGGCTGTTTCTATCGCTGTTTCATACTTTTTTTCAACTTTGATAATATCGGCAACCACCCCGATAATCCCCTGCTCCTCGTCTTTACATTCCATCACGCGCTTTACGCTGCCGCCGTAGCCGTCATACCGCTCCGTTAAGTTCGCCAATGCTTCCAGTTTTGATTTTTTCTGGTGATATACGACCTGAGCATCCCGCAGCGCCTGATCTTTGCCGGACAGTTCGTCATGAATATGGCTCAATCTTTCTTCAATCACGGATTGGGAATCATTTAGGCCCTTGATTTGGCTGTTGATTGTTTCAAATTCTTCCTGTAGCTGCTTAATTGTCTCTTCCTGTTTTACCTCGTCCGACTTTGCCCTAAGCAGCCGGGAATTTAATTCTGCCTTACGGATATTCACCTGTTCCATCATCGTATCAAATCGTCCGATTTTTGACTTTATGGTAGCCCTGCTGTTCAACGCATCAATGATGGTGTTTTTTCCGGATTCAATATTATTGTTCAGTTCTTCTATCTTATTTTGGACAAGATTTAACAGACTTCTTGCCTCATCCCTCGCTTTTTCCACTTTGGCAAGCTGTCCGTCGATTTCTTCCTTGTCTTTTAAAATTGCCTCTTTGTCTATATTTTTGGCATTGATTTCCCCGCGTAAAGTCTGCAACCTGTTTTCCAGATGCCCCTCATTCCCTTTTGCGGAATTAATCTGCTCCTTTAAGACATTGATTTCCCCTTCCAACTTCCCACGCAAAAGCTCCGTGTCCGTCAGTTTCGCCCTTGCCGATTCTATGGACTCGTCCAATATTTCCATCCGGCTTTGGATTTGCTCGTATTCGGCTTTAATCCCTTCGTACTTTTCTGTCGTTTCCTGCAAATCATCATTGGCAATGCTGTATTTTTCCTCTACTGATTGCAATTGTTCCCGGATTCTTTTATTTTCCAAAAGGAACATGTTTACATCCAGGGCCTTTAGTTCTTCCTTCTTCTTTAAAAATATTTTTGCCGTTTCCGATTGTTTCTCCAAAGGGCCAATCTGCTTTTCCAGCTCCGATAAAATATCCCCTACCCGAAGAAGGTTCTGCTTTTCATCCTCCAATTTCTTTTGGGCTGCCGTTTTCCTCCGTTTAAATTTTACAATCCCTGCCGCTTCATCAAACAATTCCCTGCGTTCTTCCGGTTTGCCGCTCAAAATTTTTTCAATCTGCCCCTGCCCGATAATGGAATATCCTTCTTTGCCGATGCCCGTATCATAAAACAATTCATTGACGTCTTTCAAACGGCAAGGTGTACCATTTAGCAAATATTCGCTTTCCCCGGAACGATATATCCTTCTGGCCACCGTCACTTCATCATAGTCGATAGCCAATTGGTGATCCCCGTTATCCAAAGTAATCGCTACATAAGCATACCCTAACGGTTTGCGCATTTCCGTGCCGGAAAAAATAACATCCTGCATGGAAGCCCCTCTTAACTGTTTAATCCGCTGTTCCCCCAGCACCCAACGGACAGCATCGGCCACATTGCTTTTTCCGCTTCCGTTCGGGCCTACAATCCCAGTAATACCATTATGGAACCGGAACACTATTTTATTGGCAAATGACTTAAACCCATGGATTTCAATACTTTTTAAATACATACATGCTCCCGTGATTTCTATTCTTTCACTTTGGCTGCTAAAAGAGCCTCATAGGCGGCCTGCTGTTCCGCCCCTTTTTTCGTTTTCCCAATACCTTTTCCTACCGTATTGCCATTTACCCTTGCCTCCACTACAAATTCCCTGCTATGGTCAGGCCCATATTCGTTAACCAGGACATAGTCCAATACAGCCCCCTTTTCCTTTTGCACATATTCCTGAAGAAGGGTTTTGCTGTCATAAAACAGCCGCTTTTCCTCAAAATCCGATAAAACAAAACGTTGGATAAAAGCTACCGCCTTTTTAAAACCGCCGTCCAGATAGATTGCCCCTATCACTGCTTCCATTACATCGGATATCATATTTTCCTTATGCCTTCCGCCGGTCGATTCTTCGCCCCTGCCCATTAGAATATATTCGCCAAGGCTGATATTTTCCGCACATTGCGCTAAAGAAGACCCACATACGATGGATGCCCTCCGCTTGGTCAGCTCCCCTTCCCTCACATCCGGAAAGCGCCGGAACAAAAAATCGCTGGTCGTAAGTTCCAGCACCGCATCCCCCAAAAATTCCAGCCTCTCATAATCCGGCAGTTTTTTTATACGTTGCTCATTTACAAAAGAGCTATGGGTCAATGCCTGCTTTAACAATGCCTTTTCCCGAAAACAATATTCAATCTTTTTTTCCAGTTCATTTATTGATTCTTCTGTCAACATACCATTCCCTCATAAACATCGAAAAAGCCCTTTAAAAGGGCTTTCGATAAATTGCTGCCAAAAGCAGCGCATTTGCAACTAATTAATAGTTTTCTTGATTAATTCAACCGCCTCTTCAACCGTACTGATTTTTTCAGCTTCTTCCGCAGGGATTTCAATGTCAAATTCTTCTTCTATTCCCATAATAATCTGGAACACATCCAAGGAGTCCGCCCCTAAATCATCTGTAAAAGTTGTCTCCATCGTAATTTCTTCCACATCCACGCTCAATACTTCGGCAATCACTTTTTTTAACTTTTCAAATTCCATATTAATAGCCCTTTCTTATTCATCTTCCAGAGTAATTTTTTCTTTTATTTTATCATTAATCTTCTGTTCTTTAAACGTGACACATTGAAGGACAGAATTTTTAATTTCTATCGCCTTGGAACTTCCATGTGTTTTAACTACAAGCCCTTTCAGCCCTAAAAGCGGCGCCCCGCCATACTGCTCCAAATCAAATTCCTTCAGCGTCTCTTTCAACGCCGGCTTTACAAGCAGCGCCCCAATCTTGCTTCGCAAGGATGTCATCATCCCGGCCTTCACTTTTTTGATTAACGTTCCACCAACTCCTTCGTACAATTTTAGTATTACGTTGCCTACAAATGCTTCGCATACAACGACATCCGCATATCCGGCAGGGATATCCCTTGCCTCAATGCTTCCAATAAAATTGATGTCCGGGCAATTTTTCAGCAAAGGAAAGGTTTCTTTTACCAATGCGTTTCCCTTGTCTTCCTCCGCGCCGATATTGACAATCGCCACTCTAGGGTTTTTCACCTTCATAATGCTTTCCATATATACGCTGCCGATTTTAGCAAACTGTACCAGATGGGATGGCCTTGCATCCACATTGGCACCGCAGTCAATCAGCAATGCCGTGCCTTTTTCCGTTGGGATTAACGGTGCTAACGGCGGCCGTTCCACGCCTTTTAACCGGCCTACAATTACTTGGCCGCCTACCAATGTAGCGCCGGTACTCCCTGCGGATACATAAGCATCACATTCCCCGGACTTTACAAGCTGTAATGCCTTTACAATAGAAGAATCTTTTTTCTTACGGATTGCCATAACCGGCGGTTCCGCAGTCTCAATTACTTCCGTTGCATTTATAATCTCCACTTGCTCCTGTTTATAATTATACTTTTCCAGCTCTTTCTTTATGATATCCTCTGCCCCTACCAGGCAGATTTTTACGCAGCTGTTTTCATTTGCAGCTTCCAAAGCCCCTTTAATAATTTCTGAGGGCGCATTATCCCCGCCCATTGCATCAACAGCAACTTTTACCATTTCTGACATGATAAACCTCCTAATACCTTTCTCTAATATACTAAACCCCTATCTAAAAATCAAGTCATTTTTTCATGTTATAAAAAATGTTGTTTGACAGGCACCTGGCACCCGAATCTTATGGTAAAAAAAGAATCCTGTTTGCAGGATTCTCCGCCTGCGGCGAACCGAAACAGCGACATGCTTCCCCTCTGCCGCAGTGCGATAATTACTTTTTACTATATGGTAAAAAAGTGTCTTCGACACTTCATCAATTAATGTCCTTCTGTTAAAGGGCTTTCCTATAAAGCAAGAAAAAAGGCTTCCCCTTAAAGGAAAGCCTTGCTTTTCATCATTGAAACCGAATAAGGACTTCTTTATTCATTCACTGCAATGATTTCTTTTTTGTTGTAAGAGCCGCATTTTTTACATACGCGGTGGGGCACCATCAATGCGCCGCATTTGCTGCATTTTACCAACGTAGGAGCCTTCATTTTCCAATTTGCTCTTCTCTTATCTCTTCTGGATTTGGAAGATTTATTTTTAGGACAAATAGACATCGTTACACCTCCCTTTTTGATTCAAAAATATCTTTTATCCTTGCCATCCTTGGGTCTGGCACAAATGTATCACACCCGCATCCCCCTGTATTCAAATCTTTCCCGCATTTCATGCAAATTCCTTTACAGTCCGGTTTGCATAAGACCTTTGTAGGCAAGTTCATAAAGCATTCGTTTTTTATCAAGCTGTCTATGTTAAGCCGATACCCTTCCATGAAAACCTGGCTGTCTTCCTCTTCTTCCACGGGTTCGTCCGGCGCTGCCACCTGCCTCTCGAAATGAAGGGATATCTTTTCCGGTACGGCTTTCAGGCAACGGTCACATTTCATGCCTAATGTCAAATCCATCCGCCCCTCCACAGATGCTTTATTCATTCCAAGGTTTTTCAAAGTAAGGGAAACCGGAGTTTTCTCCGTTATAGGAAAATCACCCATACGGCTGCTTATTTGCGTAAGCTCCGTCTCTGCCTGTATCTCCTTCACTTTTCCTTCTGATGTCAGCACATCGGTTAGGTTAATTAACATAACTAGCTCCTTATGATTTTACACTCTGTCAATTATACATACCAAATATAGGTTTGTCAAGCTATTTTTACGCTAATTGGGCCTGCACTGCCGTTAATGCAACAACACCTACGATATCCTGCCAGGAACAGCCGCGGGATAAATCGTTTACCGGTTTGGAAATGCCTTGCAGCATGGGTCCATAAGCTTCTGCCTTGGCCAGACGCTGCACCAGTTTATAACCGATATTGCCGCAGTCCAGATTCGGGAAAATAAGTACGTTGGCTTTGCCTGCCACTTCACTTCCGGGAGCCTTTGATTTGGCAACCTGAGGAACCAGCGCGGCATCGGTCTGCAACTCACCGTCCAACAATAGGTGCGGATATTTTTCATGGGCAATCTTCGTTGCCTCTACTACTTTATCCACCAACGGATGTTTCGCACTTCCCTTTGTAGAGTGGGACAGCATTGCAATAATCGGTTTGGTGCCTACCAACTGTTTGAAACTTTTGGCGCTGGTATCTGCAATTGCCGCCAGTTCTTCCGGCGTAGGATCCTGATTCAATCCGCAGTCTGCAAAGAGGAAAGTTCCCTTATCGCCGAATTTACAGTCAGGTACATCTAAAAGGAAAAAGCCGGAAACCAGTTTCACGCCCGGAGCTGTTTTTAGTATCTGTAATGCCGGTCGCAAAGTATCTGCAGTGGCATGGCATGCCCCGGCTACCATCCCGTCCGCATCATTGGCCTTTACCATCATTACCCCGAATGTCAGGTAATCTTTCAAAAGAATATCCCTTGCTTTTTCCGGGGTCATCCCTTTCGATTTCCTCGTTTCATATAGAAGCTCCACATACCCGTCCAGTTTATCCGTCGTAGCCGGATCAATAATGTTTGCTCCGTCCAAATCCACTTCCAGCCATCCGGCACCGTCCATAATCTTTTCCTCATTGCCAACCATAATGATGTTTGCAATTCCTTCTGCCATAATATTGGCTGCGGCAATCAATGTCCTTTTGTCAGTCGTTTCCGGCAAGACAATCGTTTTCCTGTCGCTTCTCGCTTTTTCCTTAATAATGTCAATATAGGCCATACCTACAAAACTCCTTTCCGGTTTATTCTAAATGAGTAATGGGGAAGCTATAAGTTGTTGGAATATTCGGCAAATCGATTGGCTTTATAAATTATTTGCTTCGCCATTGCCTATTTATTCTAAAGGTTTCGTTATTAAGGATTATACAAGATTTCATTATTTCGCACAAGAAAAAAATCAAGGAAATCCGCTTTTGGGAATATTGCGGCTCCCCGGTTATATATATGTTTTTATAAAGCAAAAAACTGTTTTTATAAAGCAAAAAAACCGGAACTTGCATAACTATGTGAACCATGTTACCCTAGAAAAAAATCAAAAACCCGGCTTCAGACAACAATGTCATTTAGTTAGCGTCTTGATTCAGCCGTGAGGAACATAAAATGCTCAAGGAACCCGTTAAAAAGCGTCGGCACTTAACGAGGTTCCTCACGAGTTTAGTGTCCGTTACGCTTTTTACCGAGCGAAAGCGTGGTGACGGAGCATTTTATGTTCCTCACGGCGTCCGGTACCGTTAACTAAATGACATTGCTTCAGACAACGGGATTTTTGCCTCTGGTGGCATTGGTCAGACATCCATGTAACTATAGCTATTTTCCTCATTGGCTGGGGGAATAAATTGGGGGAAAGGAGGATTTTTATGAAAATCACAGGAGTAATTGCGGAATATAATCCGTTCCATAACGGGCATAAGTATCATATTGAGCAAGCCCGCATGCTTTCCGGGGCGGATTATGTGATTGCTATTATCAGCGGCGACTTTACCCAACGGGGAACACCTGCCGTGATAGATAAATATACCCGTACGCGAATGGCCCTTTTAAACGGAGCGGATTTGGTATTGGAATTGCCGGCTGTTTATGCTGCAGGCAGTGCGGAATTTTTCTCTATGGGGGCCGTCACCCTTCTGGACAAATTGGGGGCGGTTGATTTTTTGTGCTTTGGCAGCGAATGCGGCAACTTAAAAACCCTGTCCCGTCTTTCCGCTATTTTATTGGAAGAACCGGAAGAATACCGCACCGCCCTGCGTCTGGAACAAAAAAAGGGGCTGTCCTTCCCTAAGGCAAGAAGCCTTGCCTTACAGCATTGCTGCCCTTTTGACGCGGATATTACATCCTCCCCCAACAATATTCTCGGTATGGAATATATCAAAGCATTGCTGAAAAGAAACAGCCCTATTGTTCCCCTTACGATTCAAAGGAGGGGGAACGGCTATCATGATGTCTCTTTAAAGGCATCTGACCAGCCGGAATCCCCCCTCCTTAGTTCTGCTACTGCCATCCGCGGCAGCATCACTTCTGACGGAAATTTTGCAGAGATTAAAAATCATGTACCGGATTCTGTTTTTCGGCTGTTGGAAAAAGCTTATGGGAAAGGGTTTCCGGTAACCAGCAACGATTTTTCCCCACTGCTGCACTACAAACTTCTATCGGAAACAGGCGGATTTGAGCGGTATCAGGACGTTACGCCTGCCCTGTCCGATAGAATCAAAAAACAAATTTATTACTACAAAGATTTTGAACAATTCTGCGCTTTATTAAAGTCTAAAGATATGACTTACTCCCGCATTAGCCGTTGCCTTACCCATATTCTCCTTCAAATGACAACGTCCGGGCTGGAGGAATATAGAAGGCACGATTTTGTATTTTATGCCCGCATCCTTGGTTTTAAAAGGGAATCCGCGGGGCTGTTTGGCGTGCTGAAAGCAAACGCCTCCATCCCGCTCCTTTCCAAGCTGGCGGACGCAGCCTCCCTTTTGTCTGCCCCCGGTATCGCTATGTTGGAAGAAGATATACGTATCTCCCATATTTACCGTTCTACCGTATGCGGTAAGTTCCACATTCCCTTTGTCAACGAATACGTCCAGCCCATTGTTATCCTTTAGCCCCTGTTATCCCAATCTATACAGGGGCTAAAGCCGTTTCCTCAAACTGGGAATTGTACAGTTCCGCATAAAAACCATTCTTATCTAATAATTGTTCATGATTTCCCTGCTCAATAATATCACCATCTTTCATGACCAAAATCAAATCCGCATCCCTTATTGTCGAAAGGCGGTGGGCAATGACAAAACTGGTTCTTCCTTTCATCAGATTATTCATCGCTTTCTGGATACGCGCTTCCGTCCTCGTGTCCACAGAGCTGGTAGCTTCGTCCAATATCAGGATACGGTTATCGGCGAGAATGGCCCTGGCAATGGTCAAAAGCTGTTTCTGCCCGCCTGAAACATTGCTGGCATCTTCGTTCAGTTCCATTTGATAGCCGCCCGGCAATGTCTGGATAAAATGATGGGCATGGGCAGCTTTTGCAGCCGCAATCACTTCTTCATCGGTAGCATCCAGCCTTCCGTAACGGATATTCTCCATAATCGTTCCCTTAAACAGCCATGTGTCCTGAAGCACCATACCAAAGCCTTCCCTAAGCTCGCTTCTGTTAAATTCCCTGATATCGTGCCCATCCACTTTGATGCTCCCGCCGTTCACATCATAAAAGCGCATCAAAAGCTTTACCATCGTCGTTTTCCCTGCACCGGTAGGCCCTACAATAGCTACTGTCTGCCCGGGTTTTACCTCGCAGCAGAAATCCTGGATAATGATTTTCTCCGGCTGGTAACCGAATCTTACATGGTCGAAATGGACAGCGCCCTCTATTTTATCCAGGTGGACCGGATTTTGGGCACTGACGTCTTCTTCCTCTTCATTTAAAAACTCAAAGACCCTTTCCGCCGCGGCAGCCATAGACTGCAGCATATTGGAAACCTGTGCCACTTGCGTAATCGGTTGGGTAAAATTTTTCACATACTGGATAAATGCCTGGATATCGCCTACTTCTATGGCTCCTTTTATAGCAAGCAGGCTGCCGCTTACCGCCACCGCCACATACCCCATGTTTCCTACAAACATCATGATGGGCTGCATCATGCCGGAAAGGAACTGCGATTTCCAGCCGGACTGGTACAATAGCGCATTAGTTTCGTTAAACTCCCTTAACGCTTCCTCTTCCCTGTTAAATGCCTTTACGATATTGTGCCCGCTGTAAACCTCTTCCACCTGCCCATTTACCTTCCCCAAATAATTTTGCTGCGCAATGAAATACTTTTGGGAAAATTTTACCACAACCCCGATTAATGCCCCTGACACAGGAAGGATAACCAAAGCAATCAATGTCATAACCGGGCTGATGCTCAACATCATAATTAGGATACCAATAATCGTTGTTAGGGAAGTAATCAATTGAGTTACGCTTTGATTCAGGCTTTGCCCCAAAGTATCGACATCATTGGTAATCCGGGATAAAACTTCGCCCACTGTCCTGGATTCAAAGTATTCCAAAGGCATCCTGTTGATTTTCCCTGAAATCTCTTTCCTGAAACGGTAGCAAAGCTTTTGGGAAATCCCTGTCATAATCAATCCCTGGATAAAAGATAGGCAGGCGCTTAACGCATATACGCCAAGCAATAGCAGAAGGATTCTCCCAATCTTCTCAAAATCAATCCCTCCTGCCCCTGAGACTTTTGCCATCAAACCGTTAAAAAGCTCTGTCGTTGCCTTGCTCAAAATTTTCGGGCCTACAATGTTGAATGTAGTGCCGCCTATGGCGAAAAGCATAACGGCAGCCAAACCATATCTATACGCTCCCATATACCGGAAAAGCCTGCCTGTCGTTCCCCTGAAATCCTTGGCTTTTTCTCCGGGCATCATGCCCCCGCCCGGGCCATGCATCCTATGCCTTGGTCTTGCATTCTGCTCGCTCATTGTGCTTTTCCTCCTTTCAGTTCTGCCTCCGAAAGCTGAGAACGGGCAATTTCCTGATATGCCCCGCAATCCGCAAGTAGTTCTTCATGCCTTCCCATCCCTGCAATTTTCCCGTCGTCCAATACAATGATTTTATCCGCATGAAGAATGGTACTGATTCTCTGGGCAACAATAATCACTGTGGCGTTGCTTAATTTTTCCCTCAAAGCCTTCCTTACTACCACATCCGTTTTATAATCCAAAGCGGAAAAACTATCGTCAAACAAACAGATTTTAGGGTGCTTCGCGATTGCCCTTGCAATAGAAAGCCGTTGCTTTTGGCCGCCGGAAACATTGGTTCCTCCCTGAGAAATTTCGCTGCCAAATTTCTTGGGCTTGCTTTCAATAAACTCCATTGCTTGGGCAATTGCAGCCGCTTCCTCCATATCTTCATCCGTAATAAAGCTTCCGCCGAACTTTATGTTAGATGCAATATCCCCGGAAAAGAGGACTCCCTTCTGAGGTACATACCCAAGCATATCATGCAGCTTATGCTGGGATAAATCGCGGATATCAATACCATCTATTGTAATCTTCCCCTGTGTCACATCATAAAACCGGGGAATCAGCCGCATTAATGTGGATTTCCCGCAGCCCGTGCTTCCGATAATTGCCGTTGTTTCACCGGGCTTTGCCGTAAAATCAATCCCTTCCAGAGCATCCTCATCCGCGCCGGGATAACGGAAGCTGACATTTTCAAACCGGACAATCCCTTTTACTTCCTTTAGCAATCCATCCTTTGTCTCTTCCTTGTCCCGGATTGCCGTATCCATGCGCAGCACTTCTTCAATACGCTCCGCTGCCACGCCTGCACGGGGAAGCATAATGGAAATCATGGTAAGCATAAGGAATGCCATAACAATCTGCATGGTATAAGTGATAAAAGCGAGCATATCCCCTACCTGCAGATTCCCCATATCCACACCTTTTGCCCCAAACCAGACAATCAGCACTGTGACGCCATTCATAATCATCATCATAACCGGCATCATAAACGTCATAACACGATTGGTAAAAAGTTGGGTTCCCATCAATTCTTTATTGGCTTTATCAAACCGCTCTTCCTCGAAACTTTCCCTGCTGAAAGCACGGATAACAGGGATACCGGTTAAGATTTCCCGGGATACCAGATTCAATTTATCCACTAGAGTCTGCATAATCTTAAATTTGGGCATAGCAATGGACATTAGCGTCATGACAAGAAGCATAATCGCAAGGACAGCCACCGCAATAATCCACCCCATACCCGTCCTTGTATTCATTACTTTTATTACACCGCCAATCCCGACAATAGGCGCATACATTACCATACGCAGAAGCATTACCGACACCATTTGTATCTGCTGGATATCGTTCGTGCTTCTCGTAATCAGGGACGCTGTGGAAAACCTATCCATTTCCCCATCGGAAAATGAAACTACCTGATGGAAAACTTTCCCCCGCAAATCCCGTCCAATCTGCGCCGATGTCCTTGCAGCCAAAAGGCCTGCGAAGATAGATGCAATCATCATTAAAACGGAGAGCCCCAGCATAAGCCCGCCTTTTTGTAGCAGATATTTTGTCTGTACGGACGCAATGTTTATCCCCATTGCTTCATACTCTGCCTTTACCCCATTGATTGCCATCTGGGAAATCATAGAACTGCTCAAAGCATCCAAAGCAATCTTCTCCGAAGAAGGAAATGTAAAAGCTGCCATCGGCGCTTCCATTTTTTCATTCAGCCTGCCTATCGTTTCCTCATCTTTGACTGACAGCTCATAAATCCCATCGGACGTTTTCTGGTAAGAACCCCTAAGCAGCATTTCCCCTTCTTCATCCATAGAAAGGGCAATCTTTTCCAGCGTTTCTTCCCGCATACAATCCGGCACCGCATATTCAATACCGCCCTGGCCGATACCTATGTCCACAATATCTGCCGTGAACTGGGGCAATGCCAGGTCGCAGTATGCCTGCAGGATAAGCAAGGCAATAATGGCTGCCACTGCCGCTTTCGATTCCTTAAGATACTTTAATACTTTAAACATATTCTATCGAAACCTCCTTTTTCATTATCATCTTTCATGTCAAAGCAGCCTGTTTGGATATATTATGTAGTAACAAAAATATATCCTACCTTAACTTCTTCTTTATTGCAATAAAATAAATATTAAAAAAAGAGGCTGCATTTTTACCTGCAGCGCTCTTCCGCGTTTTTCTTATCTTTTTATAAAACTTTTATGAAATATGTTTTAATATTTTATCAATATCCTCTTTCCTGCCCAGCACCATAATATGTTCATCCTCACGCATCACATAATTAGCGTCCGGCAGCAAATCCAGTTTCCCGTCTTTTTTCATTCCAAGCACGTTCACGTGGTATTTTGCCCGGATGTCCACTTCACCTATTGATTTTCCTGTCCAGCTTCTCATAATAGGAATTTCATAAATGGAATATTCCTCTGTCAGCTCAATGTAGTCGAATACATGGTTGGCGCTTACTCTTACCGCCAATTTTTCGGCGATATCCCTGTCCGGATAAATCACTTCATCGGCGCCGTTGCGCAGCAAAAATTTGGCATGAATATCACGGTTTGCCTTGCTGATGACATATTTTGCCCCCACTTCTTTAATCAGGCTGGTAATCTCCAAACTGCTTTGGAAGTTGGTTCCGATACAGACAAAGCAAATGTCGAAATTCCTGATACCAAGGCTTCGTAATACTTCTTCATTGGTGCAATCCCCGATTTTCGCACTGGTCACTATGGGGAGCAAGTCCTCCAGCATTTCTTCCTTTTCATCCACAATCATAATTTCATTTTCCAACTTTGCCAGATTAGAACAAAGATGATGACCGAATTTTCCCATTCCAATAATTAATATTGATTTCATCTTTTCCCTCTTTTCTCCTTCTTTGAATATTCTTATCCGTTAGGGATATGGTTATCCTATAATAATTTTCTCAGCAGGGAGCTGTACCGGAGCTACTTTTTTCCGTTCCGTAAAAGAAAGGGCAAAGGTCATGCTGCCGATTCTCCCACAGTACATCAATAAAATAATCACCACCCTTGAAACCACATTCAACTCTCTGGTAATCCCCGACGACATACCCACGGTCCCTATTGCGGAAAATA
Organism: uncultured Kineothrix sp.; assembly: GCA_910588855.1. Taxonomy (GTDB): domain Bacteria; phylum Bacillota; class Clostridia; order Lachnospirales; family Lachnospiraceae; genus Kineothrix. Next base: position 257,460 of record CAJUSR010000002.1, read on the forward strand.
CTTCCAAAAGCACATCCTCCATAGGAAGCGTCTGCATACCGCATACAATAACCGCCGCAGCTACCGCCAACAAAAGATTGATGGTAACTACCACACTCGCTTTCCTGATTTCTTCTTCTTCCAGACGCCTTCCGAAAATATTGCTTCCATGACTGTTCCTTAAATTCGCCCAGACAAAAATCAGCATTACCGCAAAGGTCGTCGTTTTGATTCCGCCGGCCGTAGAACCAGGGCTGCCTCCAATAAACATCAAAACAATCGTCACCAGCTTGCTGCTTGCGCTCATGCCGCCTACGTCAATGGTATTAAAACCAGCCGTTCTGGCAGTTACGGAAGCAAACAATGAAGTTAGGATGGTCTCCCCTGTGCCCATCTCCGCCATCAAATTATCCTTCTCAAACAGATAAATACAAAAAGCGCCTCCAAAAATCAGAAAAAATGTTACAACAAGGACAATCTTCGTGTGCAGACGATATTCCTTAAAACGGAATTTTTTCTTTTGCAAGTCGTCCCACACAAGAAAACCGATACCGCCGATAATAATCAAAAGCATAATTGTTATATTTACCAAAAAGTCGCCCGAATAAGATACCAGTGAAGAATATTCCTCCGACTTTCCCATCAAGTCAAATCCGGCATTGCAGAAAGCCGATATGGAGTGGAAAATCCCGTTGCATATGCCTTCCGCCCATCCCATTTGCGGAACGAAACGAAAGGATAACAGCATTGCACCGATTCCTTCTATAGCCAAAGTACCTATCGTAATTTTTTTCACTAAACGGACAATGCCGCCTATCTGGAGCGTATTCATACTTTCCTGAAGAATCCCTCTCTCCTTTAAGCCGATATTTTTCTTCATCAACACGGCTACAAAAACGCCGATAGTCATAAAACCCAAGCCGCCGATTTGAATCATCCCCAAAAGGATAGCCTTTCCGAAAACCGACCAGCCGGCATAAGTATCCACTACGACCAGACCTGTTACACAGGTAGCGCTGGTTGCCGTAAACAGGGCCGTCAAAAAATCGGTCATCTTTCCGTCCGCCGACGATATAGGAAGCATCAGCAAAAAGGTGCCTGCCAATATAATCCCTAAAAAACCTACGGCAATTGTCCTTGTCGCCGTCAAATTACTATGCCATTTCTTTTTTCCCATATTATCCCCACTGCTTTCTTTCAAAATAGACCACTTTTCTATCATAGGAGGTTACGGATTGGTTTGCCGTCAAATATCCGGACAGAGGGCTTTTAACACCCGGATTTTATAAGGAAAAGGCACCAGCCTTATTCCTTTCCGGTGCCTTTTGCCGTAAAACATAAATTTTGTATTGTATCAATGATATGTTTTGCTACATCTTCTTTACTCATCATCGGAAGTTCCACACATTCGTCTTTCGTTATGAGCGTGACCACATTCGTATCCGTTCCAAAACCGGCTCCTTCTTGTTTCAGGTTATTCGCTGCTATCATGTCCACATGCTTTTTTTCCAGCTTGGCTCTTGAATTTTCCACCAAATGCTCCGTTTCCATGGAAAAACCACAAATAAACTGTCCTTCTTTCCGGTTCTCCCCTAAAAATTGCAGGATGTCCGCCGTACGTTCCAATGCAATGGATAATTCCTCGTCCTTTTTTTTCACTTTTTCTTCCGATACGGATATGGGGCGGTAATCCGCTACAGCAGCCGATTTGATAATAATGTCTTGCGACTGATAACATTCTTTTACCGCTTCAAACATATCGGCAGCCGATTCCACCTCCACCATCTTCACAAAAAGCGGAGGCTCTAGCCGGGTTTTCCCGCTAATCAGCGTGACTTCGGCCCCCCGCTGCATACAGTGCCTTGCAATGGCATATCCCATTTTCCCCGTGGAATGGTTGGAAATAAAACGGACAGGGTCGATTTTTTCCCTCGTTGGCCCTGCGGTAACCAGCACTTTTTTTCCTGCCAAATCCTTTTCATAATTGATTTGCCTTAATATATGTTCCAGAAGCACTTGCTCGGAAGGCATTTTCCCTGCCCCTATATCGCCGCAGGCCAGATAGCCTTTATCCGGCTCCACAACTTCCATGCCGTAACCCTTAAGTTTTTTTATGTTATCCTGTACCACAGGGTTTTTATACATATGGGTGTTCATGGCAGGAGCCACTATCTTTTTACATTCACATGCCATGACTGTTGTGGTAAGCATATCGTCGGCAATCCCATTAGCCAGCTTTCCAATCACATTGGCGGATGCCGGGGCTACCAGCACAACGTCTGTTTGTTTCGCCAAAGATACATGCTCCACACTATATTCAAAATTCCTGTCGAAAGTATCAATCAGGCATTTATTCCCTGTCAATGTTTCAAAGGTAATCGGATTGATAAAATTCACCGCATTTTTTGTCATTAAGACCGTAACATTGGCCTCAAGCTTTTTCAGCATACTTGCCAAATAGGCAATCTTATAAGCCGCAATACTGCCTGTTACCGCCAATACTATGTTTTTCCCGCGCAGCATACGAAATCCTTTCTTCCAACTGATTTTTTACCATATATTTATAAGCTCGCTTTCAACGCTTTTTCTTGTCTTTTGGCTGTCTGCGGTGCAATCCGAAGAAGCGCAAGGCTAACCGCACCGCCGATGACTACCGCAACAATAGCTTCCGGCACACCGTTTGCAGCAATAATGCCCAAAATCAAACTATATACCGCATCCACCGCAACGTTCTGCGCAGCCGCGAACTCATCCCTGAAACAGAAAAATATCAAATGCATCACCAATAATGTATTTACTAAGGCGCCGGACGCACATGCGACTGGAAGCGCCACCGTCCTTCTTGCCTTTACATTACTAAGCAGTTTTTCTATGCCGACAAATACAAAATACGGCACTACCCCAACTAATATCCTTGGCACCAATGCAATCACTACGCTCCAACCGTTCCCGCCGATATCCCCTACTTGATAAAAAGGCGAGAATGCAAAAGATAAAAGGCTTGGCTCCAACGTATTTTTAATCAAGCTGGTAATGCCAAAAGTAGCGCCCAGTACCGCTCCCTTTTTCGGTCCAAGCACAATGGATCCGACTATAACCGGTACATGAAGCAATGTTGCTTTAATGACAATGAGGTTAATATAACCTACATTGGGGATGAAGGTCATAACCGCAATAATCGCCATAAAAAGCCCGGTCATAACCATAGATAAGGTTTTTTTGTTATTCATTTTTCTTCCTCCTGTTATCATTCTCTTAAATTAGAGATACAATACGATTAGAAGATACCACATTTGCCGCATATTGTAAAGAAATTCCTGATTTATTCCCTATTGAGATTCGGGCGGCAAATGGCCAGCCGTCCGGCTGGCTTTTCGATAACTGCATCATATAAGAAATTGCCCCACATATCCTGTGATAATCGAGTAGGAGAAGATTTATCTTCTCCTACTCGCCGCGCGCCCCGTACGTCGCTTTAGCGACATATTTCCTTTGCACGGGGCTGCGCATAAAAAAAACGTAAAGCATTTCTGCCTTACGGTCATTTTCTTAGAGCAGATAATGGGAGTCGAACCCACCCCCTCAGCTTGGGAAGCTGATGTACTACCGATATACTATATCTGCACAATGTCATTCTTCTACAATAAAAGATTTTAGAGCAGTTAAAATATCATCTATCCGCTCATTTGTCTCTAAAATACGCAACACCAATGCCTTTGACAAGTCCATACTAAATATTCCCATTACAGACTTTGCGTCCACTACATATCTGCCGGAAGCCAAATCAAAATATCCATTAAACTGAACCATAATGCTGACAAAATCTTTTACGTCTTCAATGGTCTCCAGCCTAATCATAATACTTTTCATCCCAGCGACCTCTCTCTTCTTGTTCTCGATGACATTAGCTATTATACTATTAAAATCCCCCTTTGTACAGTGCAAATTTAATTTTCGTCATATTCTACAAAAATAATACAAAATCCATTTGGAATAATATGCATATTTACATTCCGATTTTAGCAATGTCCTTTACAATTTCCCCTGCCATGATCAGTCCTGCCACCGGTGGAACAAATGCTACGCTGCCGGGGATTGCCCGTCTGGATGAGCCGTCCGGCGCTTTCTCACCGATATCTATCGGAACCAAGGGTTCTTCTTTTGAATAGACTACCTTCAAGTCTTTAACCCCCTTTTTTTTCAATTCCCTACGCATGACCCTTGCCAACGGGCAAATACTGGTTTCATAAATGTCCGCCACTTCAAAGCTGGCAGGATTTAGTTTATTTCCGGTTCCCATACTGCTGATAATCGGAACCCCATGCCTCTTGGCCTGTAAGACAAGATCTATTTTTGCCGTCACAGTATCCACGGCATCCGCAATATAGGAATAACTGGCAAAATCAAAGAACCCGCTGTTTTCCGGCAGATAAAAGCAATGGATTACATTGACCTTGGCATATGGGTTGATTTCCAGTATTCGTTCTTTCATCACATCCGCCTTATCCCTTCCGATTGTGGCGGACAAGGCTATAATTTGCCGGTTGATATTGCTTGAGGCTATCTTATCGCTGTCTATTAAATCTATGGAGCCGACGCCGCTTCTTGCCAGAGCTTCCGCTATATAGCCGCCTACGCCCCCTATGCCGAATATTGCAACTTTTGCCTTCTGCAAGCGCGCAAGGCCTTCCCTGCCAAGCAACATTTCCGTCCTCTGGTTCCTCTCCTTCGCATCATCTGTTCTCGTTAACATAAATCTGCACCCTGTTCTGAATGATATCCACCACTTCCTTCACATTCTTCTGTCCGGCAAAATAAGGGGCTGCCTCTTCCAAAATAATGTTTAACAAATCCTGGTGGTTGGAATTTAACTGGTCTACCGATTTTATAAAGGCAATGACTTCATCAACTTCCTCTTGTGTCATAGGGCTGATTGGCAACTCTTCCCCATTTAGATAAAAAACTTCATCGTATTCTACGATATTACCGTTTTCGTCCTCGTAAGACGGCCTCTTTTTCGCCTTTTCTGCCAAAGCATCCACATGCTTCATGCTAATCGGCCATTCATATTGTGTCGCCCCTTGAAACTCATCGGTTAAGAAATATCTCATAAACTGCCATACCCCATCCTTATTTTTCGATTTGGAGGACATGGCAAGTTCTAATTCCCCTCTTATGGAAGAACCTTTTCCCTCCTCGGAAGGAAAGCCAATCATCGTAATATCTTCTCCAAAAGTGCCTTTTTTTGTATAGTTATATGCCGAAAAACTGTACAGGGAAGTTCTGTCCAGCAACACTTTTTCTTCTCTGAACCAGCTATTCAATTCGCCCCGTAAGACATTATCATAATAATCATCCGGAAGCTGTTCCGGAAATTCCTTCACAAACTCCAACAAGGAAATAAAGCTTTCCGAATTAAAACTGCATTTACCGCTTTCCCAATCAATATACTGGTTCCCTGTCATCTGGATACTGTAGCTTAACATACTATCCCTTGTCATTTCGGCAAAGGCTTCCATCCCTTCCGGCTTTGATGCCATCACATCGCGCAAATCCTGCAGCGTCCATCCCGTGCGGTCGCCTACATCGGCAGTTTTCCCCGTCACCGTATAGACAGTAAACCTGGGAACAAGACGGTAAAGTTTCCCATTATTTTCATAGGCTTTCAACACATTTGGGAAAAAATCCTCCCTGCGGAATGCATCGTCTTTATCAATATAAGGATATAAATCTTCAAACAGCCCTTTTGCCATATAACTTTCCAGCGGAAGATTCTCATTCAGCACAAGGATATCCGGCACCTTCCCGGAAACAATATCCGTATTCAGACGGGTAGTCCCTATCGTATAATCATCTTCCGTATTGTACTGGAAATAATCCGTAATCTGTATCCTGTATTCCGGGTTGGTTTTGTTAAACTCTACCACATGTTTCCTTATTTCCCAGTTTATATCGTTGCAGGCAAGCGTAAGTACCTTTTTATCCACCACATCTTTTGGATCTACCTTGGTGAACTTCATCAACACATCAAAACCGGTTAATTCATCGTTCATCATGCCGTATAATTCCTTTTCGCTGACCGAACACACATTGTATGCGTAGCTGGAAGTCAAATCCGAATCAATAAAATCCATCAATTTCTTCAGTTCCGTATCCCCCAGATTATACGCAAAGATTCCCCCATTCCCTACCAGCAAAAAGTCGCTCTCTGTACCCGGATATAAACTGTAGCTGCCAGAGTTGCCGGGAATCGCATATTCTTCGGAAAGCTCTCCCGTATCCACATTCAATTTACGTAACGTGGACTTATTCGTTTTATCATTATAGGAATTGACAACCACTGTTCCGTCTTGCAGAAAATAAACGCTGCCATCTTTCTTATCCGGGCAGGATACATTCCCTGAAATATTCCCATCCGCATCATAAAAAGTAATTCCGTCCTGTTCTGAAATTGCAATCCTGCCGTCTGCCAGCAGGTGCATCCATTCCACCCAATACTCCTGCCCCGCTTGATTCAACGGCTGCTTCCAAACTTCACGCCCGGAATCGTCCAATTTCAAAAGATAATAGTCATCCCTCCATTCCCCTTCTTCTGTATCCGTTTCCACTTGGGAATATTCATCATAAATAAAATAAAAATTTCCCTGACCGTCCAGGTTCATCCATGAAAGATAACTGCTCTCTTTTAAATTTATATCAAAAGACTTTACATCGGATCCATCCAGCCCTGCGCTTATAATGGTTATTTTGCTGCCTTCTTCCAACCACTTCGTATTCCATAGATATATCCGTCCGTCCTTGATTGTAAAATCGCTGTAATTTGTGTCCTTTTCCAAACCTTCTATCTTTATTTCTTCCGCTTTATAAACATACGCCTTGGAGCTTCCTGCATTGCCTTCGCTTCCCTTTTTTCCGCATCCGGCCAAAACCAAAACGGCCAGTCCGGCTAAAATATATACCCATAATTTTTTCATATACATCCTCATTTCCATTCCCCTATTATCATCAATGGCTACTTTCCCTCAAAAATTTACATGACAGCCATTACGGCTGTCTGCTGTTAAAAATATTTCCATTTGTTTTTTTCGCTATGGAATTTATCCGAAATCTTTTCCCAGCATTTTATAAAGAAATGCCCCACATCCTTCCATGTCCATTGCTTTCTTTTCCACGCAATGGTTAAAACCGTAACTATAATTACGAATGGAATCATTAAAAATATAATTTGGAGGATAAGAACGATAGCAAGCACATCTTCCCAGCCTCTTGCCACATTTTCCCAATAAGGGTATTGTATCGCTCTGGCATTCATCGAACGTGTGCCAAATTCGGCAATTACCGTCAACAATCCCTCTATACCAAAACGCGTTGAATTTTCCACTACCCACATACGGTTCTCATCCAGATTAAATTTTTCCTTCACGCTCTTATAAGCAAAATTTTTTACCGGATTCGGCATTACTACTTCATACGTATTAATCCCTTCTGTCGTACCAAATTGCTCCAAAGTCTCGAAAGAGACATAAACTACCGTCTTATCCAGCCCTGCAGCCTCCTGGAAACGCCCTTCTTCCCGTTCAATGACCCCGGCAATGTAATGGGGGATACCTCCGATAATTATCTGCATACCGACCACATCATTGGATCCGAAAAGCTGCCAGGCGGCATCTTCATCCACAATTACTTTATCATCCATCAAATCATTTCCAGAAAAATAGGAACCTTTTAGCAGCCGCACCGGATGAAAAAGGAAAAAATCCCCCCCAATCCCCACTGCGGATGCATCCTGTAATGATGTTTTCCCCGAAGATAACGTAATTTTCCCGGATGCGCTATAAGCATCCGCCCAAAGCCTTGCATTTTCGTTAGGGGCTGTAATGGAAGCTTCTTTTAAAAGCGTATCCAGTTCATGTTCAAAAGACATTATTTTATTTTTGTCGATTTCCGTACTTTCCGTAAAAAAACAACTCACCTGTGCCGTATCATTTTCCTCTGACCAGCGTTTCGCTGCGTTTTGATCCGGCAGCCCATTTTTTGCCACAGTAGAAAAAAATGTCAGCCCGCCCCAAATAATCAGGCAAAACAGGACAATTACAGTCAGAATAATCTGCTTCCATGAAAGTCCTCTTATAAAATCTTTGATTTTATCCATAATCTGTCTTTATGCCATCCTTCCCTATGCCGTTTTGCAGCCTTGCAATGAAACGGCATTAGTCTGTCAGACGGACCTGTTTCCCCGCCTCTACCGGTTTCGTCGCTGTCGTAATGACATATTCATGCCCATAAAGCCCGGCAGAAATTGCGGTATGTGTATCGTCCGATGCCAGCACCTCCACATCTACCCTCGTTGCAATATATCGGTTGCCCAAAGGGCTGCTCTTTGATTCTACAATTAAAATAAATTTACCGTTATTGTCCTCCCGTACTGCACTGTTTGGTACAACAAGCTCATATTCGGAACTCCTCTGCCCTACCGAAAGGCTTAACGATTGCCCTGCCTGTACATCACCCTCCACGTTAAAAGTCAAAAGTTTCTTCTGCGCCGGATCATCCGGATCCGGTTTGATAGAAGCCAGTGTTGCTTTTACATTATCGTAGTACCATGCATTCTGCAATTCCGCAATATCCCCCACCGAAAGCTTCCTTGCCTGCTCCGTAGTTGCGGAGAAAGCGAGGGTAAAGCCTTTGCCGGCAGGCTGTATCACCGCCAAAACTTCATCCGGTTTTGTAGATTCCCCTGCTACAAGGCTGATGGATGTTACCGTGCCTGCTACCGGCGCGGTTACTGTGCTTCCTACTGATTTTTCCTTCAGCCGTTCAATCTCCTCTTCTTTTTTGGATATCTGTACATTCTGCGCGCTCAAATTCAATTCCGCAGTCATAGATTTAATCAATTCACTTTTTTCGGTTTCCAGCTTTGTAATTTCTGCCGTAATATTTGCCACCTGTGTTTCTGCTTCCGTTTTACTGTTGGTCGCCTGCGCAATTTGTGTATTCAAATCATTCTGTGCGCTGATATTTTCTGCTTTTGCTTCTTTGTTGCTCAAAGCCTCTTGTGCTGCCGTTTGTGTGGATTTTGCGTTTTCAAGGTTACGGTTCGCATTCTCTAAAGATGCTTCCAAAGAACTTAACAACGATTTGTTGCTGTTATAAGAAGCCAACGCCTGCGCTGCTTTGTCCAGTTCCCCATTAGCCACGTTTAGTTTGTCTTCCGCTATCCGTACATTTTCTGCCGCCACATCATATATATGCAGTTTGACTTCGTTATACTCATTTTGTGCCGTATCAATTTTATCTTGTTCTCCTGTGGCTATTGCTTCCTGCAACTTCTGATCCATTTCCTGAAGCTTTATTTCCGCATCCGCCATCTCGGTTCTCCGTTGTGCAAGTTCCCCTTCCGCAACAGATTTCGCTTCCTGAAAATTTTCCAAACCGCCCTCTAAACTTATATTCCCGTTTTCATCCGTAACAGGCGTTCCTAAAAGATTCACCGCTTCCGTGATGTTCTCATTCACAGCAGCAATTTCATTCTTGATTCTCGTTACTTCCGCATCTGCATTCGATACGGAAGCTGCCGCAGAGTTTACCGCCTGTTTCTCACTTGTGGTATCCACCACTGTGGCATCGTTAATATTTTTCTGTCCTGTCAGATTATTTAAATTGTTCTGCACATTCTGCTGATTCGCTGTGGCAGATGTCAAACTGTTCTTTGCTGCTGTCAGCCTGTTGTCGATATCCGCCAGCTTTGCCTGATACGATGACAAGGAAGAGGTTTTTCCACTTTCTACTTTATTAATCACGTCGCTTGTAATATCCCCGGTAAACAAGCCCGTCAGATATGCCAGCCTCAAATCATCCAATTCCTTCTGCGCCGCTTTTAACTCCTCGCTTTCCACGTCTTCCAAATAGAAAAGTACGGCATCCTTTTCTACCATATCACCGTTTTTCACATTTACGCTTTCTATTTTCCGGCTTTCGGTAACCACTACACTGTAAGGGTCCGTTGCTTCCAGATTCCCAGTTCCCCTAACCTTCTCCGTAATCGTTCCTCTTTGCACATACTCCGTCGCCACCTCCGGTAAGGAATAGTTCATAATTGTATTGGAAAAAAATGTTAAAACAAGCATAATGGACAAAAAGATAATTGCCGCATTTTTTACCCATTCCCTTCTCTTCGATGGATTCGTATTTTCGTTCATTACTTTTCCTCCTTCCTATCCCTTAATTCCGCCTTGGTAAGTAATCCCTTCTACCAGATAATCTTCCCCATAGAGGAAGACCAGCAGGGTAGGCACCATATATATCGTTGCTACTGCAAATGCAAGCCCTATTTCCCCGTTCTTTATTTTAGAAAGGAACACGGAAAGGGGGTGCATCGTATCTTCCGAAAGCAATATCAAAGGCTGTTCCACCATATTCCAATAATCGATAAAAATCAAAATGGCTACGGAACATAAGCAGCCTTTACAAAGTGGCAAACATATGCGCCGGAATATCTGCCACTCTCCGGCCCCGTCGATTTGGGCCGCCTCGATAACCGAAATGGGAATCCTCCGCATAAACTTTGTCAATAAGTAAACGGCAAAAGGGGAAAATATCCCCGGCAGCCATATTGCCCATCTGGTATCCAATAAATGAAGCCAGTTCGATACCAGATAATTGGGAACAAGCGTTACCTGATAAGGCATCAACATTAATATAATATAAATAAAAAATATCATTTCTTTTATTCTGCCCCGGTATCTGGTGAAACCATACGAAGCAAGCACGGCCACCAGAAGCTGGAAAAATACAATCGGAACCACTAAAATCACAGAATTCCAAAATTTAAACAAATAGTCCGGGCTTTTCAACAATACAGTGATATATTGGCTGAAAGATACCATATCCGGAATAAATTTTAAATTTACTTTTTCCGAAATATAAGTTTTTCCGCCTTTATCGCTGGTAGAAAAAACCTGTCCGTAATTGGAAGATATTTCCGACGAGGACATAAAAGAATTGCTGACAGTAAGGACGATTGGCATCAGGAAAAGGATAGCAAAAAAAGCCGCAATGAATGTCGCTGTCCATTTTTTTATAAAAAGCTTCCCTTTCTTTTTTCTTACCATCCACCGGTATGCCCGTTCCTCCCCTGCTTTGGCAGGCATTGGCAAATCTATCCTGTGTTTTTTCATTCTTCACCTCATTTCCGCGCTGCTATTTTCACATGATGCGTTTGCTGCAAGCAACACGCAGACAATTTCAAATTTAGAAATTTTTAATTTTCAGCCTTCCACATCTCTCCCGAAATGATTCTCTGCCAAAAACAATATCCCTATAATCACTACCATCACGATAGACATCATAATCGCTGCTGCAGACAGCCTTTGATAATCCAGATTGCTGAAAGTATTATTCATAAAATGTTGCATCATATATACCGTAGGATAAGGGTAATCATCTGTCAGAAGGTAAATTTCCCGAAACACCTTGAAGGAATTAATCAATGACATAATCGTTACAAACAATAAAGTGGACGATAAATAACGGATTTTAATATGTACGAAAATCTGCCACGGTTTTGCGCTCTCCAGCACAGCCACCTCCAGAATATCTTTCGGTATACTGCTTAAAGCAGCCATAAACAAAATCATATTATAGCCCAGATTCTTCCATAAAAACAATACGATAATTACTACCTGTGCATGATCCGATTTCAGCCAGTCGATTTTCCCCGCTCCAAACAGGGCAGTCATATCATTCACCATCCCATTATAATGGAACAATACCTGCCATATCAACACAATGGATGCAATAGGCACCATCATAGGCGTTAAGAAAAAGGTACGGAACTGACTCTTAAACGGCATTTTACTATCCAAAAGCATGGCAAGCATCAATGATAACACAACAGCCAGAGGTACCGCAATCAATGAAAACTTCATTGTATTGGAAGCCGCCTGCCGGAATGCCGCATTATTGAATACCATTTTGAAATTATCAAAAAAAACAAACTGATGACTGATAGGGTTATCTACCACCGAATAAAAAATAACCACAAAAAAGGGGAGTACAAAGAACACCAGTACCCCCAGCACGCTGGGGGATAAAAATACTGATGAAATCTTCCTGCCGCGTGCATCCCTTTGGGATGCACGTTTTTTTCTCCCACTTCTTGCCTTTCCTGTTTTCTCCGGTTTTCCAGCCGATTTTATTATTTTCATCACTGCCTAAGCTGCCTTCTATCTCTTTTCACTGATATAAATTTGTATCCGGTTCTGTATTAACGCCGACACTTCTTCCACACTCTTTTGCCCATCAAAATAGCTTTGGGCTTCTTCCATGATAATATCCAGCATTTTAGAATCTATCTGCGTATTTTGTGCTATTTCAATCATCTGCTTTATGCTATCTACCTGTTCCTGAGTAGCTGCGTAAACATCTATCGTCACTTCACCGGAACTTCCGGTTGACCAGACACCCTTTGGTTTCTCTTTCTGTGTTCCGTCCGTGTCTTCATAATATTCCGGCTGCATATCTTTTTCAAACTGCTTTTCCAACGCGCTGCGCATAATCGGGAAACCGGAATTGGCAGACTGCAAGTTCTCTTGTTGTTCTTCTGCCATTAAAAATTTGAAAAATTCCCATACGCCTTCTTTATTTTTTGAATTTACATTCATAGCTGCCGTCGTTCCGTTAGGGCTTATAAGAATCCCGCTTTCCCCCGAGGTAGGATACCCAATCAAATTGACAGGTTCTCCAAATTTTGCTTCACAAAGCTGATAATACTGTACCGAGGTCACTGTCTCTTCCACAAGAAGCAGCTTGCCTTCTCTTATTTTTTCTATATCACTGGCCCCAGTAGGATCATATTGAAATTCTTTTGGGAAACGGTTAGCAAATTCCAGAATTTTTCTAAATTCTTCGCTCTCAAAATTACATGTTCCGTCCTCACTTACAAACATGTCCCCATTTACCTGCATCATCATCTGCAATGCATTGTACTTTGTCGTATATTGAAAAAGTTCCACATCGCTGTCTTTGGATTCCATCAAGGCAAATACATCATCCAATGTCCATGTGTCGCCTTCTCCTACATCGGATACTTTCCCTGCAACGGTAGCTAAACCGAAACACCTCATAATGGCATACAATTTTCCATCCAGCTCATAAGCCTTCATTGCACTGTCAACAAAATCTTCCCTGTCCACTTCCGCGTCTGCATCAAAGTAAGGGTTTAAATCTTCCACAACACCCATAGATACTAACTCCTGCAAACCTACCGGACAATAATACATATCAATAATATCCGGTCCATTGCCGCTGGACATATCCGCTGTCCACAGATTCAGCATCGTTTCGTAATCTTTATCCCCTTCCCCATATTCCTTAATTTCAATCCTGTATTTATCACTTTGTTTATTAAAAGCCACTACATCTGTCTTCACAAAGTATGGAATATGAGTGGTTCCATAAGTAAGGACAATTTTTTCCGGAATTTCAGACCGGTTCTTTTTAGTAAGGATTGCCAGTTCTGCCTTTCCTTCTTCCGAACTCAAATCCATAGAAACCGCAGCTACTTTCCCATCTTCCAGAATCGAAAATCCCCTTAAATTACCGCTGTCGATATCGCTGTCCACCCAATTTAAGATTTCTGTAGGCTCATTTTCCCCCAAATTATAGGAATAAAGCTTTGTTCCCATCGTGTAAAGAATATCCGCATCTGTCCCGCCGCTCTGGTAAATGCCATATTCAAAGGTAATAGGTGTATCCAAGGCTTTCAATGCTTTTCCTGCCAAATCCACTTCCCGCATTTCCCAGCCCATGTCCCCATAATTGGCAACTACTGTCTTTTCCCCTTTCATGCTAAATACATTGCTGATATAGCCTCCAGCGTCTACTTCAAAGTACACTTCTCCGTTTGGCTTTAATACAAAAACTTTCTGCCCTGTACTAATATAATAGTTCTCGTCTTTATCCTCAAGCAATGCCTGTATATAAAACTCCGGGTCGTTTATCAACGACTTCCCTATATCGATATCCTTTAAAACAGTTCCATCTGCCGTAATTTTCCGTACGATAACATTTTCCGGCGCCGTAGTTAACGAGTCCAAAACTTCACTATATGTGATAAGCCCTAACAACAGATTCCCTTCCAAATCCGTTCCGATTGCTCCAATAGCAGTATTTTCCTCCAGCTCTACCGGAACTTCCTCCACTTCTCCGCCCATTTTTTGGGAAAATAATTTTACTTCCCCATCCTTTACCCCCGAAAAGAAGGCTTGTCCATCCTTGCCAATCGTTATGTTATTCGTCGAATAGCCATCTTTCTTCAATTCCTCATATTCTGCCACATAAAGATAATCCTCCCTGTTTTCGTTTTTATCTTCCGCCGCTTCAGGCGCTTCCTGCTCTTTTTCCCCGCAGCCTGACAAAGCAAAAACCAATAAGGATACAATTCCCAGCATAAACCATTTCCTAATTTTCATCCGCTTCTCCTTTCTTACCGATTCTCATTTACATAAACCTGTATACGGTTCTGGATAATATCCGCCACCTCTTTTGCATTTTTCTGGCCTGCAAAATATGCCTCCGCTTCTTCAGCAATAATTTCCATCATCTTTTGGTCGTACTGATACAAAGTATCCGTGCTTTCTATCAAATTTCGGATTGTTTCTACTTCATAATCTTTCGCAGCATAGATTTTTACCGAAAAGTCATCGTACCCCCAAGTGGTCTTTTCCGACCTCTTTTTGCTTCCATCCACATCTTCATAGTATTCCTCTTCCATCGCCGCTTCAAACTGTTTCTCCAAAGCCGACTTCATAACCGGAAAACCGCCTCCCCTTTCGGAACCGTCTTCCTGCTTTTCTTTTGTCCATTGCTGCCGTATAAACTGCCATGCCCCGTCTTTGTTCTTTGATTTCGCATTTATTGCCAATAAGGCTCCATCATTCGTGACAAAAGAGCCGTTATCTTTTGTCGTAGGATAACCTACAAAAGTAGCCGGTTCACGAAACATTGCTTCATACATAATATACTGCTCCATAGAATTAATGGATGTTTCCATCATCATCAAAAGCCCTTGCTTAATTTTTGCCGGTGTGCTTAAATCGTTTATATCAAAAGTAACTTCCGTATCGAACCGGTTAGCAAATTCCAACGCTTTAACAAAGTCATCGCTGCTGAATTTGCATTCCCCTGTACTCCAATTTACATACTCATCCATATTCATCATTATATTATTCATTAAAATGGAGCTTTTTGAAGCATATTCGTAAAGTTGTACGTTTTCCGGAAGGTCATCCATCATTTCTATCAATTCATCCAATGTAATACTTTTCCGTTCCCCTACATCAGATGTTTTCGCCAGTACCGTAACAATACTAAACCATGAGGGCATCGTATAAAGTTTGCCGTCTATTTCAAATGCCCTCCTGACATTCTCCAGATAATCTTCCTTGTTGATTTCTCCATCCGCGTCCATATAAGGATATAAGTCTTCTAAAATCCCTTTCGCCGCATACATCTGCATATTGCCGCCGGAAAGTTCGATAATATCAGGTCCTTTTCCGCTGATAATATCCGTATTCATCTGTTCCTGCCCGGAACCATAGCCTTCCATACTGTTTTCCGTAACATATTCTTTTACTTCGATGCGGTATTCCTGATTCGTCCGGTTAAATTCAATAATATCCTTCCGTACAAAATAATCTAAATAAAGGGTTCCATAAGTAATAATCTTCTTTTCCGTAACTTCCGAGCCTTTCTTTTTGGTTAAAAATGCCAGCTCCGTAGTAAATTTGCTGTTTTTATCATCCCACCGGGAAAGCATTACCAATATCCGTCCGTCTTCCAATACCGTAAAAGAACGGACATCATCCCTATCAATGTCACAGTCAATCCAATTCAATATCTTTTCCGGGACCTCATTGTTTCCAAAGGAATAGGAATACAAATCATTGCCCGCAGAATATACCACGTCCGAATCCGTACCGGCTACAAATTGATAGTTGCCGCCGTTTCCTATCATAATATTTTTTTCTGCTTCGCCCATTGCCTTTGCTTTAATATCAATGGGATGCACTTCTACATCCATTTCCCCATAGTAAGCCGCATATGTTTCACCGTCTTTTAAAGAAAAGATATCCTGAATCCAACTATTGGTTTCTATCTTACAGATTTCCTTCCCATCTTTATCAATAACAAGTATATCCTGGTCTAAACCCAGATATAAATTCCCGTCTTTGTCAATTTCCATATCCTGAATATAAACATCAGGGCTGCCTCCCAGCACTTCACTAATATCTATTTGTGACAAAATACTCCCGTCGTTTGCTAACTTGTATATCTCCAAAAGCCTGGTAGGGATTTCCTCATTGCCGGAACCCGATGAAAATGATGCCGTTCCTCCGCTACTTGTAACCATATAGTAAGAATGTGCGCCACCGCCGCCGCTTTCTTCCACTATTTCATAGGAAAGTTCTTCATCGGATGCCTGTGGCTTTTCTTCTTCCGCATCTTGTCCTTCTAGCGCCGCTTCCCCTTCCGCAGGCTGCCCTTCTTCCGTTTCGCTGCCGCCGTTTTCTACAGCATCTTCCTCTTCTGTACCGGCTTCATCCTCTGTCGTACTGTCTTCTTCCCCTTCCATACCAGATTCTTCCTCTGAAAGATTTTCCTCTTCTTTATTTCCGCCGTATACATATGTACTTACTACTGCATAGATATTTCCTTCCGCGTCCAACTGCATCTTTTGGATATTGCTGTTTTCCCCAAAATTAAGTGGTAATGTTTCCGACGTATCTTCGCCGATTTTCATCTTTGCCAAAGATTCCTTATATCTTTGTTCTGTTTCATCATAGAAACCTGTCCTGTAATAAATCGTATCCCCTGCTACAAGAACTTCATCCACGCCGTTCTGTGCATCCAGCTCCTGATATTCCGGCACATAAACAAATTCCTTAGTTACCGTCGTATTCTCTGTTCCTGAGCTACTGCCGCAGCCCATAACCTGCAGCCCTAAAACACTTGCAAAAACAGCACAGGCTGCCTTTCCCCAATTGATTTTCTTCATATATATTCCTCCATGTCGCCGTTTGCCACCAATAAGTTAATACAATAGTGCGATTAAGCTATAATTACGCCACTATATATTGCATCATATCATATCCTTTCCCTCAACACAATCGTGGATTTCTTAATTCTTTCTGAACCAGTTCCCAAATGCAATTCCTTAATTCCCACATAAAAAACCATTTGACGCCTGAATCTTATACATAAAAACCTGCTAACAAAAGTCAAGACTTTTTAGCAGGTTTTTTATAAATTTTTAATATGAATTTTTTCCACGACGATTAGACCGGTGGAAAATCCGGTCTGTCGTATTCTCTGCTTTAGTTCTTTTTAATTCTGGTATACTTCCATTACACGTGCATAATAAATCCTGAGAAATTTATTTAATCCTGCTATCTTAGCTGCACGTTTCGATTCCCCTTCTTTTTCTTTCTTCAAGATAAACCTATACACTGCTGCGTCTTCTGGTTCTTTATGTGTTTTCAGGCATCTCATCACT
>CAJUSR010000003.1 GCA_910588855.1 uncultured Kineothrix sp.
CAGTATCCCTGCTTTTTATTTATTCAGTTGTAACACATGTATTGTAATCCTACAGGGGAGGTGGGATAAATATAAAAACTAACATTGCAATCCATCAATCATATATGCTAAAATATACTAATATTTTGCTGTTTTAGGTGTGCGGAAGAAATGGACAGAGGTAAACGTCAGTGGGAAAGATTCTTAAGAAGCTAAATGTTTTATTGGATAAAAGACAAAAGAAGATTATGGTTTTTCTTGTGTTCGTGATGTTGGTAGGGGCGGCGTTGGAGCTTTTGGGTGTAGGGTTGATTTACCAGGCGGCCGGAGTGATTACCGACCCGGATATATTGGAAAATAATGAGCTGCTTGCCGGAATTTACGATGGGCTTCATATGACCAGTATGACGCAGTTTTCCATGTTGATTATGGCAACGCTGATTGCTGTGTTTGCCATAAAGAACGGATACCTGTTTTTCCAGAATAAGCTGCAGTTTCAGTTTGTATATAGCAACCAATTTGCCACATCCAGAAGGATGATGATTAATTTTATGCAGCGTCCGTATGAATATTATTTGAATGCGGATACTTCCGTTATCCAAAGGAGCATTACTTCCGATGTGAATAATATGTATGGCCTTATTTTAAGCTTGCTGCAGCTTATCAGCGAGATTATCGTATTTATTTGTTTGACAGTTTATTGCTTAACCACGGATGTGGTAATGACAGGAACGGTGGCGGCGCTTTTGATTGTAGTGCTGGTGATTATCAAATGTATTTTAAAGCCGATTATGAGGAAGGCGGGGGAAGAGAACCAGGATTTTTACAGCGGGCTGTATAAGTGGATTGACCAGTCTGTGATGGGGATTAAAGAAATCAAAGTGGCGAATAAGGAAAGCTACTTCATTAACGAATACTGCAAATGCGGGGCAGGCTACGTGAACGCAGTGCAGAGGTATAATTTATATAACGCTACGCCAAGGCTATTGATTGAGACGGTGGCGATTGCAGGGATGATTTTGTATATGATGCTGCGGATTGGCCAGGGAACGGCGGTGACGGAGATTATGCCTCAGCTTCTTACGTTGGGGGTAGCGGCAATGCGTCTGATTCCCAGCGCAAACCGTATCAATAATTATTTGACATCCATTTCTTATTTTGAGCCGTTCTTCATGGGGGTTACGGATAACCTTCAAGAAGAGATACGGGATGAAAGCGTGAATTACGATGAGGAAGCTTACCGGAAGAAGAAGCATGTGGAGAAGCTTCCGGTGAAGAAGGAAATTCTTTTAAAAGATATTACTTATAAATACCCCAATTCGGAAGTATTGATTTTTGACAAGGCCTCGATGTTGATTCCGGTAGGGAAATCGGTGGGTATCGTAGGAACGTCGGGAGCGGGGAAGACGACGGTGGTGGATATTATGCTGGGGCTTTTACGGCTACAGTCCGGTCAGATATTGGCAGATGGCGTGGAGGTACGGGAGCATTATGAATCGTGGCTGAAAAATATCGGTTATATCCCCCAGACGATTTTTATGATTGATTCGACCATACGGCGAAATGTAGCTTTTGGCTGTGCGGGCGAAGATATTGATGACGGGAAGGTGTGGCAGGCGTTGAAAGAAGCGCAGCTGGATGAGTTTGTAAGGGGATTGCCGGAAGGGCTGGATACGGGCATCGGGGAACGGGGTATCCGTTTGTCGGGCGGGCAGCGGCAGAGGATAGGCATTGCCAGGGCGTTGTTTGAAGACCCGGAAGTGCTTGTACTGGATGAAGCCACTTCGGCATTGGACAACGATACGGAAGCGGCGATTATGGAGTCTATCAATCATCTCCACGGGCGTAAGACCTTGCTTATTATTGCCCATAGGCTGCAGACAATAGAAAAATGTGATATTGTTTACCGGGTGGAAGAGGGGCATGTGTCCAAAGTACGTTAAAAAGGATAGTAAAAATATTGTTTATACGAAAGAGGCGGTTAGCCCGGCAAGGAAGAACAGATAAACAGTACGGAAATGAGGAAAATAATGATAAAGTTTGCATGGGATATGTATAAAAAATATGAGGAGGCCGTCAATTATTTGTTTTTCGGGTTTCTTGCGTTTGTGGTGAATATGGCTGCCTATGCGTTGGCTGCATGGGTATTGCATGCCGATGACGAAAAAGTAGCATTGGTATTGATTGCCACATCTTTTGCCTGGGTGGTTGCGGTTTTGTTCGCCTATTGGACGAACCGCACTTTTGTATTTAAAAGCCAGGTGAAGGATAAAGGCGGCATTTGGAAAGAATTTTCCGCATTTGTGGGCGCAAGGGTTGTAACCGGGGTGATGGAGCTTGCTATTATGTATGTTATGGTGGATTTGGCGGGGATTCATAATATGATTGCCAAATTCATATGTAATGTTGTGGTGATTGTTTCCAATTATATATTCAGCAAGCTTTTGATATTTAAAAATAGCAAGGGTTAAGGGTCAGGTGAAATTTATGGGGAAGGAAAGGTTTCCGGCGAGAAGGCAGGCAAATTATGAACTGCTTCGCATCATAGCCATGCTGATGGTTGTTACTCTACATTATTTGAATCATACGGGGATGCTGCTGACCGCAGGGGGCGAAGGGGGAACCAACCGCTTTCTGGGGATGCTGACAGAGTCCTTTTGCATTGTAGCCGTAAACGTTTATGTGTTAATTAGCGGCTATTTTTTAGTAGAAGCAGGGTTTAAGGTAAAAAGGATTCTTGTTTTGATTTGCCAGGTGTTTTTTTATTCGGCTGTAATACCTTTGATTATGATGGGTACAGGGATATTCATAAAGAGCGGGGAAGGCGGTTACAGGGCGCTGCAATATCTTTTGCCTCTTCAGACGGAACATTATTGGTTCGCTTCTTCTTATGTATTTCTGTACTTGTTTACCCCTGTGTTGAATACGGCAGTAAAAGCGATGAGCAAGAGGCAGATGCAAATTACGATAGCCGGATTGCTCTTGCTCTTTTGCGGGGAAAAAAGCATAGTGCCGGCGCCGCTGGCTATGGATAGGTTCGGCTATGACTTTGGCTGGTTTTTGTGCGTTTATCTTGTTGCGGCATATATCAGGCTTTATGGATGCCGATGGATGGAGGACGCAAGAAAGGCATGGGGAATTTATGTCGGCTCTGCTCTGGCGATTTTCGCCATAGGAACCGGTTCTTATGTGATTCACATCCGCACAGGACGTCTGACTTATTATATGGATGTGCCTTACCATTATAATTTTATCCTGTGTCTGGTAGGGGCAGTAGCGTTGTTTGGGGCTTTTGGTCATATAAAGATTCCGGAAGGGAAAATATCGGAATGGATATGTAAATTATCCCCGCTTACGTTTGGGGTATATCTATTCCATGAACATATTGACATCCGGAATGTATGGACCGGCTGGGTAGAAGATTTCATAGGGCCGGTGGCCGGAGCCGGCATAGTCGGTTTCCTTTTTCACTTGGTGGCATCGGTTTTGATTGTTTATATTGCAGGAAGTTTTATTGACGCCATCAGGCTGAACATTTTCCGTTTTGCCGGAAGGTATCTGGCAAAGTGGAAAGGGGTTGTCTGGATAAACAAATTGGATAAAGAGTTCCGGTAAGAGGTTTTAATGCTATGGAAATGATTGCGGCAGCGGACGGAAAACTGCATAAAGGAATGGGAGCTTTGCAAAAAATAATATTCCCTGCGATACTCCTTATTTATCCCCTGCTCCTTGTCCGTCAGGGAATTGATATTTCGGACACGACTTATTCGCTGGGATATTACCGTTTTATGGACGGGATGGATATTACATGGGTGTTGGCCACCTATCTGGCAAATGTGGCAGGGGCGTTTTTGATGAAGCTTCCGATGGGGGATACCCTTCTTGGAATGAATATTTATACCGGGCTTTTGGCAGCGGCCATTGCTTTGGTCTGCTATTATATCATGTCTAAATGGCTGCCTGCGTGGATGGTTTTTGCCGGGGAGGTAATTGCCCTTAGTTTATGCTGGTGCCCTACTACCATATTATATAATTATCTGACATATTTCTTTTTTGCGGCAGGAAGCTTGTTGCTGTGTAAGGGTTTGTTGGAAAATAAAAACGGGTATTTGCTCTTGGCAGGGCTTTGCCTTGGATGGAATGTAATGGTGCGCTTCCCTAATTTGGCGGAAGCGGCGCTGATTGTGGTAGTCTGGTATAACGGATGGCTGAATAAGGATGCTTTGGCTGTGACGGCAAAACGGACGGGATGGTGCCTTGCCGGATATCTTGCTGGGCTTGGCAGCGTATTGCTGGTGATTGGATTTAAATATGGCGGCGGCGCATTTTTCGGCATGATGGAAAGCCTGTTTGGGATGACGGGGGAGGCTTCGGATTATACTTTGGCAAGCATGGTATTATCCACGGTTTCGGCTTATGTGGCTGGGCTTAAATGGATGGGATATATGGTTCCCTGCATTATTGCTGGATATCTTTTGTTTTATATTCGTAAAGGAAAGTACGAAGGGGCAAAAAAACTGCTTTATGGCGCAGGTATTCTAATCCTGCTCCGCTTTTACTGGGGGAGGGGGATGTTTTCCCTGCGGTATTATAACGAAGGCTGTGTATTCCAATGGATGATGCTGTTTTTAATCCTTACCCTTATATGTTGTATAGCAGGGCTGGGAGGATTTGCGCCGGAAGGGAAAAAAGGGCGTGTGCTGGCGGCAGCAGCTTTGGTTATCCTTTTGATTACTCCGCTTGGGAGCAATAATTATACGTATCAGAATATGAACAACCTGTTTTTCCTTGCGCCTTATACATTGTGGGTATGCTTCCATATATGGCAAAGGACGAAGGGAGACAGCAGGCACTTTCCGTGGCAGGCTTTCATGGCGCTGATTCTCTTTATGACTTTGGTACAGGGGATTGGTTTCGGATGCAATTATGTATTCCGGGATGGGATATATGGGGAGGAGCGCAATAGTACGGTCGAAAACAGCCCTGTTTTAAAGGGGATGTATACGACGGAGGAAAATGCCGAAAGCCTTACGGAATTGATTGATTTCTGTGGGAAAAATGAGGTAGGGGTTAAGCCGGTTTTGTTGTGGGGGGATGCCCCGGGATTGAGTTATATTTTGGATGTGCCTTCCGCTATTTTTACCACCTGGCCGGAAATACCCAGCAATACTTATGGAGCGTTGGATAAGGCGCTTCTGGAATTGGAATGGAATCCGGATATTATCTTGCACAATGAGCCGGGGAAGGGTATAGTGGAAGGGGAGAAAATGGATTTGATTTTGGATTATATTGCTAAGAACCATTATATATGTATTTTTGAAAACAGTAGTTATAAAATATACAGAAAGAAATAGGTAAAGGCTATGATTAATTTTAATGTTCCCCCTTTTACGGGAAAAGAAATGGAATATATGCGCCAGGCGGTGGAAAACCAAAAAATCTGCGGTGACGGTACGTTCACTCAAAAATGCAGCCAGTGGATAGAGGAGAAGACGAAAACAGCCAAATGCCTGCTTACCACATCTTGTACCCATGCGTTGGAAATGGCAGCGTTGCTGGCGGATATCCAGCCGGGGGATGAAGTCATTATGCCGTCTTATACGTTCGTTTCCACGGCAGATGCATTTGTGCTGCGGGGGGCGAAAGCTGTTTTTGTAGATATACGACCGGACACAATGAATATTGACGAAAATTTGATAGAAGCGGCCATCACGGAGAAAACCAAGGCCATTGCTGTCGTGCATTATGCGGGGGTAGGCTGTGAGATGGACAAGATTATGGAAATTGCAGGGCGGCATGGCCTGATTGTGGTTGAAGATGCGGCACAGGGTATGATGGCGTCCTATAAAGGGAAACCGCTGGGAACGATAGGGGATTTCGGCTGTTTTAGCTTCCATGAAACGAAAAACTACAGTATGGGCGAAGGCGGCGCATTGCTGATAGGGGATGGAAGCTATGTGGAGAAGGCGGAAATCTTCAGGGAAAAAGGAACGAATAGAAGCAAATATTTCAGGGGCCAGGTAGATAAATACCGTTGGATGAATTATGGCTCTTCCTATCTTCCCAGCGATATGAATGCGGCTTATTTGTATGCTCAATTGGAGCTGGCGGATGAAATCAACGATACCCGCCTGGCAAGGTGGAACTGCTATTATGAGCGGCTAAAGCCTTTGGAAGAAAAGGGGGAGATAGAGCTGCCGGTTATTCCGGAAGGCTGTATCCACAACGGGCATATGTTTTATATCAAAGCAAAAGGTTTGGAAGAGAGGACAGCATTGATTCATTTTCTGAAAGAGAACGGAATATTGGCTGTTTTCCATTATGTACCTCTGCATTCCGCTCCGGCAGGGATAAAGTTCGGGAGATTCCACGGGGAAGACAAGCATACGACAAAAGAAAGCGACAGGCTTTTGCGTCTTCCTATGTTTTATAAATTGACGGAGGAGGAAGTGTTGTATATTAGTGGCAAAGTAAAGGAATTTTATGGTGCTTAAAGACTTTTATAAAAAGTATGAGAACTGTATAGTGGCTTTGGCATGGCTCCTGCTGCTTCTTCTGTTTGTGGGGATTCGGTATGATTATTATTATGATTTGAACGATGACGTGACGATTAAAGATTTGATGGCGGGGGTGTATACCGGAGAACCGGAAGGGCATAATATACAGGTTTTGTATCCTTTGAGCCTTGCTGTCAGCCTGGTTTACCGGGTGTTTCCACGAATGCCGGTATATGGGATATTTTTATGCCTGTGCCAGTATGGCTGCCTTTGGCTGATAGTAAAAAGGAGCTTGGGATTCTGCCAACGGACGTGGGGAAAAGTCTGCCTGGCAGGGGCAGAGTGGTTGATGGCAGTCGGCCTTTTTTTGGAACATTTGGTCTTTGTGCAGTATACTGTGGCTTCAGCCCTGCTTTCGGCAACAGCGGCTTTTTTGTTCGTTACGGCAAAAAAAGAGGACTCGGTCGGAAGCTTTATCAAAGCAAATGTGCCAAGCGTCCTTTTGGCTGTTTTATCTTTCCAACTGCGGACGGAAATGATGGAATTGCTTCTTCCCCTTATTTGTGTGGCGGGCGTATATCGCTGGTGCAGGGAAGAGGAGATTTTTTCCAAAGAAAATTACAGGAAATATTTTGCCGTTTTCGGTATGATACTGGCCGGGATGGGGATTTCATGGGCAGCGAACCGAGTTGCTTTTTCCGGAAGCTGGCGACCTTACGTGGAATTTTTTAACAGCAGGACGGAGCTGTATGATTTTCAGGGTATTCCCCCATATAACGGAAATGAGGAATTTTATCAAGGGCTGGGGATGGCAAAGAGCCAACAATCTATGTTGTTGGAACAGTACAACTTCGGGTTGGATGACAGTCTGGATGCCTCTGTATTGGACAAGGTGGTGGAGTACCAGAACGGGATAAGGAAGGCATCGGTACGGCTTGGGGATGGAATAAAAGAAAGCATAAAAGGATACCGGTACCGGATATTCCATAAGGAACCGTCCGGTTCCGGGCGGGCAGACGATTATCCCTGGAACTATATGATGATTTTGGGGTATGTGGCTGTTTTTATAGCGGGAGTGGCCAAAAACGCGGGAAAAGGGAAGGCAGCAGCCTATCCTGTGGGGAAAACTATGGGATGCCTTATTTTTTTGTTTGCGGTCCGGACTGCGCTTTGGATGTTTATATTGGTTAGGGGAAGAGACCCGGTGCGGATTACCCATTCTTTATATTTAATGGAATTGTGTATTTTAACGGCTATGCTTCAGGTAGAATGTGCCGGCGATGGGGAAGGCGGCGGATCTAAAAGGGCGGATAGCCGATGGATTGGAAAAATGGCAGGAAACAGGTACGCATTGTTTTTTTCCTTTGTGCTTATGATGACGGCAGGGCTTGCCATACCGGAGAAAGTAGCAGGGACCGATAAAGAGTTGGAGGACCGGGCAGCCGCCAATACTATATATGAAGGGATGAAGGCATATGGAAGGGAGCATAAAGGCTGCTTTTATTTTCAGGATGTATATTCGGCCGTATCCTATCCGTTAGAGCCTTATAAAGGAACGGCTTATTCGGAAAAAATGTTTGCCGGAGTGGATAATGGGCTGGCAAATTATGATATTATGGGAGGATGGCTGGTCAAAAGCCCTTCCCAGAAAAAGAAGCTGGAATGCTTCGGGATATCATCAATGGCAGAGGGGCTTCTCTATCAGGATAATGTATATTGGATGGCGGAATTGGAAAAAGGCACGGACGGTATTTTGGCTTATTTTAAAGAACAGGGTATAGAGGCCAGGGCGGAACTGGAGGATGAAATTTGCGGGATTATCGGTGTGTATAAGTTAGAAGCAAAATAAATGATAATCAATGCATGAGCCAGAAAGCGGCGCAAGGGCATGGAGGATAGGTATGGGGATAGTCAGGTTAGAAGGGGAAAAGATTCTACTAAGGCAAATGACGTATGAAGATACGGACAAGATAGTGGAATGGCGCAACAATGAGAGGGTGAGGAGCCACTTTATTTATCGGGAAAATTTTACGCCTGAGGGCCATCATCATTGGATAGAATCCATGATTCATACGGGAAAGGCAGTGCAGTTTATTATTTGTGAAAAATGTGGTATACGTCCGGTAGGAAGCGTGTATTTCCGGGATATCGACAGGGTAAAAAAAGAGGCGGAATATGGTATTTTCCTGGGAGAGGACGATGCGGCAGGGAAAGGCTATGGCACGGAAGCCGCGAAACTGGCGGTGGAATATGCATTTTCCCAAATGGGATTAAAGAGACTGGTGCTGCGGGTGTTCACGGATAACGAAGCGGCCATAAGAAGCTATGAAACAGCCGGTTTTGTCAGGGAGGCTGTTTTGGAAAATGTAGAATGTTCCGATGGGGAAAGGAAGGATATGTTTTTTATGTCTATGGAAAAGGAAAAACGAATTAGTTTTGTCATTCCTTGTTACCGCTCGGAAATAACATTGCCGAAAGTGGTGAAGGAGATTAAAGAGACGCTGCATCGGATGAAAGAGCAGGGGAAATCCTATGATTATGAAATTATCCTTGTCAATGATTGTTCGCCGGATGATACCTTTGCCGTTATTCAGAGGCTTTGCGGGGAGGATAAGAAGATAAAAGGGGTCAATCTGGCAAGAAACTTTGGCCAGCATGCGGCGTTGATGGCCGGTTTCCATCAAGTGAATGGGGATGTGGTTGTTTGCCTGGATGATGACGGGCAGACGCCGGCGGATGAGGTGGACAAACTGCTGGAAGAGATTGACAACGGTTCCGATGTGGTATATGCCAAATATGAGCATAAGAAGCATTCCGCGTTCCGCAATTTTGGAAGCTGGGTAAATGAGGAGATGGCGAGGATTATGTTGGGGAAGCCAAGGGAATTGTATGTTTCCAGTTATTTTGCGGCAAAGCGGTTTGTTGTGGAAGAGATGAAAAAATATACCAACGCTTATCCCTACGTAATTGGTTTGGTATTGCGCACTACAAAAAGAATCAGCAATGTATCAGTCTGCCATAGAGAGAGGGAAATCGGCTCCTCTGGCTATACGTTCGGGAAACTTCTGGGGTTGTGGTTTAATGGGTTTACGGCTTTTAGCGTGAAGCCTTTGCGTATGGCTACCGCTGTGGGGTGTATGTGTTCTGTCTGCGGCTTCTTATATGGTATTTACACGGTGATTAAAAAGCTGGTAAATCCGAATGTGCCTATGGGCTTTAGCTCCCTTATGGCAGCAATTGTTTTTATGGGCGGTATGATGATGATGATGCTTGGGCTGGTAGGGGAATATATAGGAAGGATGTATATTTCCATGAACAATTCCCCCCAGTTTGTAATCAGGGAAACGATAAATGAAGAAGAATGGTAAAAAAGACAATCATATAACATCTTGGATTGCCCCGTTTTGGGCGTTGGCCGGAACTATGTGCCTGCCTTATATGCTGAACCTGAAGGGGGAAACCCTTGCTATAAGCAATAGCTGGTTCAGCGTTTTGCTATGGGCTTCTTTATGGGTTTCCATAAAATGGGCAATGGACAGGGAAAAAGAGGAGGGCAGGCGGGAAAAAACAGCCGCTTATGGCCTGGGGTGCTGCTTTTCCTTATGCCTTGCTTTTGGCGTGTCGTTGGAACAGGCGCAGAGTGTAGCGTTTGGCGATGGGATGATGTGGCTTTTCGCAGCAGTGTGGGGAGGGATATTCGGTCTTTGGATAGGGAAATCATGGGAGTTTCTGGGGAAAAGGGCTGATTACACAAAAAGGATGAAAGAGGATGCGGAAAATGCCGGAGAATGCAGGGAAGGCAAAGAAAAACGGGGGGAAGATGGACAAAACAGTGGAAGAAAAGGAAAGTATGAGGAAGACGGAGTAGAACAAGAGGGGTTAGAACAGGAAGGAGTAAGGCAAGAAGTAGGAGAGAAAGTCAGGAAGGAACAGGGAGAAGAAACAGGGATATCCGGAAATAGGAAGAGAAGGATGGAAAGATGGCTGGAAAAATGGGATGGGCTGTCCGGGAAAAAACGGGCGGCGCTTCTGGTTTGTTTTTTCCTGCTGTGCTGGATTCCCGTATTCCTTGCTGTGTATCCGGGGTTTTTTGTGTATGATGCACAGGACGAGTTGATTCAAGTACAGACTAGGAATTTTACAACCCATCATCCCTTGCCCCATGTACTTCTCCTTGGAGGCGTAATATTGGCGGTGAATAAACTGACAGGCTCTTATAATGCCGGGATTGCGGTATATACTTTCCTGCAGATGTGCCTGATGTCCGGGGTATTTACGTATGTGGTTACTTATATGAAAAAATGCAGGATAAAAAGGGCATTCCGGGTAGCGGCAAGTTTGTATTTCGGCTTTTTCCCGGTGATTGTTATGTTTGCACTATGTTCTGCCAAAGACGGGATTTTTACAGGGGCGATGCTTCTCTTGCTCATTGCGTTGTATGAGATGGGGAAAGAAAAAGAAAAGTTTTTTGCCGGATGGAAGAAACCGTTGTTCTTATTTGCCAGCGCTTTTGTGATGATGTGTTTCCGCCATAACGGGATGTATGCATTTCTTGTCCTTTCCCCTTTGCTTTTTTTCTATATGAAAGGGTGCCGGAAAAAAATGGGTATGCTATTGGCTGCCATATTTGCCGCTTATTTTTTGTTTTCCGCAGGGCTAACGGCTATCCTTGGAGCGGAGGATTCGGAAAATCAGGAAATGCTTACCGTACCGATACAGCAGATGGCAAGAGTTTACCGGTATGATAAGGAAAGTTTGACCGAAGAGGAAATGGAAACATTATATGAAATCATACCGGAAGATGCATTGCGTTTTTATACCCCGAAGGTTTCGGATGGGGTAAAAATATGGTTCCGGAACGATGCTTTTGCAGAAAATCCGGCAAAATACGGCAGGCTTTGGCTCAAATTGGGGCTAAAACATCCGTTTACTTATTTGAACGCATGGTTTATGACATCCTATGGATTCTGGTATCCGGATACGGTAATCGATGTATACCGGGGGAACAGTGTATTTACTTTTACTTATGAGGATAGTTCGTTCTTTGGTTATGAAGTAGAACAGCCCGGAACGAGGGAAAGCAAACTGCCTTGGCTGGATGGATTCTACAGGATGCTTTCGCTGGAAATTGCCCAGCAGAGAGTGCCGCTTATTTCCATGCTGTTTTCGCCCGGATTCCTTTTTTGGATATTTGCCTTTGCAGCGGGGTATGCTTTTTACAGGAAGAACGACAGGGTGCTGCTTCCGTTTACAATGGTGTTTTTGGTTTGGCTGACGGTAATATTGGGACCTACATATCTGCCCAGATATGTACTGATTCTTTGGTTTGCATTGCCGGGGGCGTTGGGAGTGCTGGGGATGGAAGGTTAGTAGGGTAGAAGGTTAACGGTACCGGACGCCGTGAGGAACATAAAATGCTCCGTCACCGCGCTTTCGCTCGGTAAAAAGCGTAACGGACACTAAACTTGTGAGGAACCTCGTTAAGTGCCGACGCTTTTTAACGGGTTCCTTGAGCATTTTATGTTCTTCACGACTGAACTAAGGCACTAACTAAATAACATTGGGTATTTGCCGTCTGTTTTTTTGGCAGCGATAGCCTAGCCCCTATGCCTTTCTATTTTATAAGGAGCCCCTTAAAAAACGTCAGCACTTAGCGAGGTTTTTTACGAGCTTAGTGCTGCTACGTTTTTTGTGGAGAGGGAGCGGGGCGACGTGAAAATAGAAAGGCATAGGGGCGGCCCAATCACAAATCTAAAAAGCAACATCCTTGTAAACTGCCCCCAACTGTGCTATACTTACCCAAGTATTGGATTGAAAAATAAGGAAAAACGTGACGAATGGAGAAGACATAATGTATAAAGTTGTGAAGAAAAGCCGTGCGATACAGTGTATGATTGTCTTTGTCGCATTGTTTATTATGTTTACTATATTTCCTTTGCGGTTGTGGGAGGAAAATATCCCTTCGGTGAGCAATCAGATTTTAGCGGGCTCTTCCGATAGCGTGGGCGAGGATTATATGCTTCAGAGGTTTATTGCCCAATATGACCATCTGGGCACCATTAATTTGTATCTGGTGGATTTTAAAAACGGATGGAATAGGGATCAAAGCGTTAATTCGTTTATTTTCCGTATGCTTGACTCGGATATGCAGATTTTGTTTGAGGAAATTATAGATACCAGATTCATTGATATCCCAGGTTTTTGCACCGTGTATATCAATGAGGATATGGAAGTAGGTAAGGATTATTACTATTTCCTGCAAGGGATGAACGGGAGCCGGGCCTGGTTTGGGCTGGAAGAAACTGCTTCGGCGGGAACGCCTTATGTGAGCCGTTTGATTTATAATTATGATGAATTGGAAGGCTATAATGTGATAGGGGAATATAACTATACCGTGCCTTTGCGCAAGGAGAAGGTGTTTTTGTACGACGCCCTCCTTTTGGCTACGATGCTTCTTTTGGTAGGTGCGGTGGAGCTATATTATAGGGTAACGAAGAGGGATAAGCTGATTACGGTGGAGAAGGCTTTGCGCATTGCCGGCAATTTGCTGGCGGGTGCAGGTGTGGCCTATGCGGTTTGGAATATCAGTATCCGGCGGTTTTTCAGCGGGAATCCGGTGGACAATGTATTTTATACCATAGGGGCTTTGCTTGGTTTCGGTTCGCTGTTTTATATGATTAATTACAGGAAGGACAGGGAAGCCTATGTTCCTTTGGGGAAAAGGTTAGCGGCTGGCTGGCAGAATGTACTGCAGATTGTATTCATAGCGGCAGGTGTTTGGGCATGCTGCAATTATATGAACGGTCTATATGAGATTCATCATAGGGTTGCGGAGCGGCAATTTATTGTATTTCTGGCATTAGCTGCTATTGTTATGTGCGAAAAGAAAGAGATTTTCAATAAGCTGACCGTTGTTTATGCACTGGCGGCGGCAGGCATTACGTTATGGTACCGGAGCATTTATGTGGATTACCTTGCTATGGATGAATGGGATTTGCGGATTCTGAGATGGGGTATTGCCGCTGTTGTTTTGTCAGGTTTTCTTATCGTCAATATTGTGATGCAGTTGATAAAGAAAAAGAAGCTGTCGCGCTTTTCCTGGTGGTATGGCATCGTTTTGGCTTCATTCTTTGTACTGATTATTGCATTCCGTAATACCAGATGGTGGACGGTGGCTTTGGCATGCGCATTCACTTTATTTTATATTCGCTATGCCCTTTGGGATAAAAAGGCATATTTGCTGCAAAATATATGTAACGGGCTGTTGCTGAATTTTGTATGTTCCATGCTGTTTTCTTTTATGAGAAGACCTTTCCTGTCATGGATATACCCAAGGTTCCCGTTTATATTCCATACGGTAACGGTGACGGCTGTTTATATGACATTTATTATGTGCGCAGCGTTGATGAAGCTGACGGATAAATACGAAAAGTGTTTTTGCATAGAAGGGGCGGAGCGTCCGGGCGGGCTGGAAGGGCTGAGATATATATGGAAAGAGCTTCTTTTGTTTGGGCTGTCAGGCACCTATATGCTGTTTACCGCTTCCCGGACAGGATTTCTTGCGGTGGCGGTTATGACAATTGTAACGCTGGTGTTTTTTGTCCTGGGTATCGGCAGGGGAAAAGCAAAAAAGGTTGCCATATTCCTTGCGATGATGGTATGTTCTGTCGCATGGTGCTTTCCGGTAGTGTTTACTGCTCAGAGGGTATTGCCTGCTATGTGCAGCAACATTTTCAAATACGAGGTGGAAGAATTTCCGGATGAGATTACAAGAGGGGATGAATGGGATTCCATGTACTATATTACCGTACAACGGTTTGTGGAAGTGTTCAACAACAAGATATTCGGCATGCCGGAAAGCGGAACAAGCTCATATGAAAGGAGCGAGGAGTACCAGAAATACAGGTCAAAACGCTTTAACAACAAAGGGGAAGTTGTTTGGGATGGCGGTGTGGATGAATTATATGAAGAAGAGAAACCGGAACAGGCAGCAACCGGCAATCCTGTCGGGGAGGAAGACGGCGAAGAAAGTGCGGAGACTCCCAAACTGGAGATTATCGGTATAAAGACAGAAGAAGAGAGGATGGCGGAGGAAGCTGAGGCTGCAAAGCTGGAAGCGGAAGCAAAAGCAGGCGGCCATGTGGAAGAGCAGGAAGAGGAAGAAGAAGTTATAGAGGATTTAAGCGTATATGAAAAGACAGAGGAATATGCGAACGGAAGGATGGACATTTTCCGGGCGTATCTGGAACAACTGAACCTGACAGGGCATGAAGAAATGGGAGCCATATTGCCGAATGGGGAATTGGCAGTCCATGCCCATAATATTTATTTGCAGGTAGCTTACGACCACGGCATTGTGGTCGGGGTTGTATTCCTTTTTGTGGGAGCCGCGGCTTTTGTGCAGGGATGTATTTTCTATAAGAAAAGGAAATACCAGGTTCCCTGTGCGGCATTGCCGGCAGCGGCAATTGCTGCATTTGCTATGGCAGGGCTGGTGGAGTGGATTTTCCATCTGTGCCATCCTGCTGGATTTGTATTGATGCTTGTATTGGCGCCTTTGCTTTTTGATATGGGAGAAAAAAAGGACAAAGCAAATGAAAAAAGATAAGAAACCTTTTAATGTAAAACTGTTTTACAGAAGAACATGTTTGATTATTTATGATATTATCAGCGTTGTTTTTGCCAGCTATATGGCGGTGTTAATCCGTTATGAATTTCATTTGGATACGATACCGGATCATTTCCTGGAACCGATTAACCGGTTTTTGCCGGTGAATATCGTTCTGACCCTTCTTGTTTTTTATTTGTTCCGGCTATATCATAGCCTGTGGGCTTTTGCCGGGGAAAACGAGCTGCAGAATTTAGTGGTGTCCTGCGTGATTTCGGCGGCTTTAAACAGCGTAGGGCTGCAGTTTTTTAAGACAACGGAGCAGCCGGTGCCGAAAAGCTATTATTTCCTGTATATGTTTGTGCTGATTAGCATGATGTTTATCAGCCGTTTCTCATACCGGTTTCTGCGCAGCATGAAGCACAAGCAGCAGAATAAGAAAAACGGTATTTCCGTTATGGTAATCGGCGCCGGGGAAGCGGCCAATGTGATTATCAAGGAAATCGTAAACAGCAATTTCAGCACGATGGTAATCCGCTGCATTATCGACGATGACCAGGGGAAATGGGGCAGATATATTCAGGGGATTAAAGTAGCCGGAGGACGGGACAGGATTATCGAATCCGCCGATATTTATGATATCGATGAAATCATTGTGGCGATGCCGTCCATATCCCGCTCGGAACTGCGAAAAATATTGGAGATATGCAAGGAAACCAATTGTAAATTGCGTTCCCTTCCCGGCATGTATCAGCTAGTAAACGGGGAAGTGAATGTCAGCAAGCTACGGGATGTGGAAGTGGAGGACTTGCTGGGAAGGGATCCTATTTCCGTGGATTTGGATTCTATACTTGGCTATGTGCAGAATAAGGTGGTGCTGGTAACCGGCGGCGGCGGCTCTATCGGCAGCGAATTATGCAGGCAGATTGCCTGTCATAAACCGAAGCAGTTAATTATTATTGATATTTATGAAAATAACGTATATGATATCCAGCAGGAATTAAAGACAAAATATCCGGAACTGAAATTGACGGTATTGATTGCTTCCGTACGGAATACCAACCGGATGAACTGCATTTTTGAAAAATACAGACCGGAAATTGTTTATCATGCGGCAGCCCATAAACATGTTCCTTTAATGGAGGACAGTCCCAATGAGGCAGTGAAGAACAATGTGTTCGGAACTTGGAAAACCGCCCAGGCGGCAGCGTTTTATGGGGTGAAAAAATTTGTGCTGATTTCCACGGATAAAGCAGTAAACCCTACGAACATTATGGGGGCCAGCAAACGTATCTGCGAAATGATTATCCAGACATTTAATAACCATTATGACACGGAATTTGTGGCAGTCCGTTTTGGAAATGTATTGGGGAGCAACGGCAGTGTAATCCCGCTGTTCCGCAAACAGATTATGGCAGGGGGACCGGTGACGGTAACCCATCCGGATATTATCCGTTATTTTATGACCATTCCTGAGGCGGTATCGTTGGTATTGCAGGCAGGGGCTTATGCAAAAGGCGGTGAAATCTTTGTGCTGGATATGGGGGAACCGGTAAAAATCCTGGATTTGGCAGAAAATTTAATCCGTTTGTCCGGATATCGTGTAGGCGAGGACATAAAAATTAAGTTTACCGGCTTGAGGCCCGGCGAAAAATTGTATGAAGAGTTGCTGATGGATGAGGAAGGCATGAAGGAGACGGCGAATAAGCTGATTCATGTTGGAAAACCTATTGAGATAGATGAAATGCAGTTTTTCCTTCAGCTAAAAAAATTGAAAGAAGAATCCAAAAACGAAAGCGGGGATATCCGGCCTTTGATTCAGGAGATTGTACCCACTTACCATTATAGCGTATAAAAATACTCGAATAAGAAAAGGAAGGCATTGTTATGGAAAGAAAAAGGATTTATCTTTCCTCCCCTACGATGCACGGGAAGGAACAGGAGTATGTAAAAGAGGCATTTGACACCAACTGGGTAGCACCTCTTGGGCCGAATGTAAATGGGTTTGAAAAGGAATTGGCGGAATATGCAGGGATTTCCCATGCGGCGGCGCTGGATTCCGGTACGGCAGCTATCCATCTGTCATTAAAGTTGGCAGGCGTACAGGAAGGGGACGTAGTCTTTGTGCCTACGCTGACTTTTTCCGCCACATGCAATCCGGTGGTTTACGAAAAAGCATTGCCTGTTTTTATCGATTCGGAAGAGGAAACATGGAATATGTCGCCGGAAGCGTTGGAGCGTGCTTTTGAGAAATATCCGAACCCGAAAGCGGTAATCGTAGTGCATTTATATGGAACTCCGGCTAAACTGGATGAAATTATGGAAATTTGCAGGAAACACAATACGGTTATGATTGAAGACGCTGCGGAATCCTTGGGAAGTACCTATAAAGGGAAACAGACAGGGACTTTTGGCAAGTTTGGAATCTATTCTTTTAACGGGAATAAAATTATCACGACTTCCGGCGGGGGTATGCTGGTTTCGGAGGATGGGGAAATGATTCAAAGGGCAAGGTTCCTTTCCACGCAGGCAAGGGATCCGGCAAGGCATTACCAGCATTCCCAGATAGGCTATAATTACCGTATGAGCAATGTTACTGCGGGAATCGGCAGAGGGCAGCTTTTATCTTTGGAAGAGCATAAGAGGAAAAAGAAAGGGATTTATGAAAGATATAAAGAGGCTTTTTCGGATATAAAGGAAATAACAATGAATCCGTTGCACCCGGACGGGGACGCTAACTGCTGGCTGTCTTGCATGACGATAGATAAGGGCTGCAGCGTGACGAAAGATATGGTATTGGATGCATTGGAAGCGGAAAACATAGAATGCCGGCCGATTTGGAAGCCGATGCATTTACAGCCGGTGTTCGCAGGTTATGATTTCATCACGTTATGCGAAAATGGGGAAAGCGTGGCGGAGGACATCTTCAATCGCGGAGTGTGCCTGCCCAGCGATATCAAAAATACAGAGGAAGATATGGAACGGATTATCCGCATAATAAGGGAGCTGTATGTATAAAAGATTTATAA
The DNA here is from genome assembly GCA_910588855.1 of uncultured Kineothrix sp. GTDB lineage: Bacteria > Bacillota > Clostridia > Lachnospirales > Lachnospiraceae > Kineothrix. Next base: position 18,114 of record CAJUSR010000003.1, read on the forward strand.
AAAGAGGATTGGATTTTATCTTGTCTTTGGCGGGAATCATCGTTTTAAGCCCGGTTTTTCTTGTGCTGGCCCTGCTGGTGCGCTGCAAGCTGGGCAGCCCGGTGCTATTCCGGCAGGAAAGGCCGGGGAAGGATGAAAAAATATTTACCCTTTGCAAGTTCCGGACAATGACGGATAAAAAAGATGCGGCGGGGAAATTATTGCCCGATAGCCAAAGGCTGACAAAATTTGGCAAATTTTTACGGGCAGCCAGTTTAGACGAGTTGCCGGAATTGTTTAATATTCTGAAAGGAGATATGAGCATTATCGGTCCACGGCCATTGCTTGTTTCTTATCTGCCTTATTATACGGAAGAAGAAAGGCTGCGCCATCATGTCAGGCCGGGGCTGACAGGGCTTGCCCAGGTAAGCGGAAGGAATTTCATTGATTGGGACAGTCGGATGGAAAAGGATGTGGAATATGTAAAAAACCTCTCTTTTGCTATGGATGTAAAAGTGCTGTGGCTGACAGTGGAAACGGTGTTAGGCCATAGCGATGAAGTAGCGGAGGATACCAATGCGGTGGAAGGGAATTTTGCCCGGATTAGGCAGAAACGTCTGGAGGAAACGGGAAGCTTGAAGAAACCGGATAATGACGGGAGAATGCAATGAATATTTTGATTTTGAGCGCGGGAACAAGAAATAAAGTAGTACAATATTTTAAGAAGGAACTTGGCGGAGGCGGAAGAGTAATTGCTACGGACTGCTCCAATTTGGCTCCGGCCGTGTACGAAGCGGACAAGTTTTACCTTGTGCCCCGGATATCGGAGCCAGGATATTTGGATGTTATTTTAGATATATGTAAAAAAGAAAAAATTGATGGCGTGTTTTCCCTAATCGACCCGGAGCTTAGTTTGCTGGCAAAGGAGAAGGAGAAGTTTCTTGCCATAGGTACATGCCCGGTAGTATCGCCTTACGAATTGGTAGAGACATGTTTTGACAAAAACCAGATGTACCGTTTGCTTTGCAGGATGGGGATACCGACAGGAAAATGTTATGTGGAAAAGGAAGAGTTTTACCGCGATGTGGAGAAGGGGGAGATTTCTTATCCGGTATTTGTGAAACCGGTGAAAGGAAGCGCCAGCATAAACATTAACAAAGTTTACGGTAAAAAAGAGATTGAAGTGTTATTTGACTTGTATGATGATTTGATGATACAGGAATATATGGATGGTACGGAATATGGTGCGGATGTTTATGTAGATATGGTATCCGGAAAATGTACTTCCATTTTTATAAAAAAGAAAATAAAGATGCGTGCGGGGGAAACAGACAAATCCGTGTCTGTAAAGGATGAAAAGCTGTTTGGGCTGATACAGGGATTTGCGGAAACGTGCGGGTTTTGCGGTATGATAGATATTGATATTTTTAAAATCGGAGAGGTATACTATATTTCCGAAGTAAATCCCCGGTTTGGGGGCGGCTATCCCCATGCTTATGAATGCGGTGTGAATATGCCTGCCCAGGTTATCCGTAATTTGGAGGGCAGCAACAATCCGGTTTCTATTGGGGCATATAAAACGGGTGTCTGCATGATGAAATACAATGAAATAATGATAAAGGATATGGAAGATACGGAGATTATCGGATAAATGAGTACAATACTTGTATTAACGAACTCTTCCGGTGGTTTGTATGATTTCCGGAATGAACTGTTGGTAAGACTGTTGGAACATCATAGGGTTGTTATCAGCCTTCCCGATACCACGAAAGTAAAGGAGTTGGAGGAAGAAGGATGTGAGATTATAACAACTCCGATTAACAGACGAGGGGTAAACCCGAAGGAAGATATAAAATTGTTTTTGGAATACAGAAGGCTGTTAAAAACGATAAAGCCGGATTTGGTGATTACCTATACGATAAAGCCGAATATTTATGGCGGTGCGGCATGCCGGTTTTTACGGATACCCTATATAGCTACGATTACCGGGCTGGGGGGCGCTTTTGACAGGAAAGGGCTGTTTTTGAAAATGATTATAACCATGTACCGCGAGGGATTGAGAAAAGCGGAATGCGTATATTTCCAGAATACGGAAAACATGGATATTTTCAAAGGATATGGCATTAAGGGGAAAAAGGAACGGCTGGTGAACGGCTCCGGCGTGAACCTTACCAGACACCGCTTTGAGGAATACCCGAAAGAAGGGAAAACCACATTCCTTTTTGTAGGCCGGGTGATGAAAGAACGGGGGATTTTGGAATTTCTGGAAGCATCCGTACGGCTGCACAGGGAAAATATAGAATTTGCCATATTGGGCTACTGCGACGAGAACTATCAGGAATTGCTCAATGAATATGAAGAAAAAGGGATTATCAGCCAATGGGGATTCCATACGGAAGTGCATCCGTTTCTTGCCAAATCCTCTGCAATTGTGGTAGCATCTTTTCATGAGGGGATGTCCAATGCGCTGATAGAGGCAGCCGCAACAGGACGCCCGGTGATTGCATCCAATATCAGCGGATGCAAGGAAGCTTTTGAAGAGGGGGCAACCGGGTTCGGATTTACTCCCGGAGATGCGGATGACTTGATACGGGCTATGGAAAACTTTTTGAGCCTTTCCAAAGAAGGCCAGGCGGCAATGGGGAAAGCGGCCAGGGAAAAAATGGAGCGGGAATTTGACAGGAATATGGTTATAGATGCTTATATGGAAGAAGTGGACAAAATTTGCCTTGCTTCAATTCGGGAACGATAAGCAGTATTTTAACAACAGTAAAGCCGAAGGACTGGACTGTACCAAATTTCACAAGAATAGGAGAAAGAAATGAATTTGTATGAAAAACTGGTAAGTGGAGAAGAGAAGCTTTCTTTAGTAGGGCTTGGATACGTAGGTATGCCGATTGCGGTGGCTTTTGCCAAGAAGATAAAGGTAGTGGGATTTGATTTAAATGAACAGAAAATTGATTTGTACAAGGCGGGGATTGACCCGACCAATGAAGTGGGCGGGGAAGTCATCAAAAATACAAAGGTAGAATTTACGGCGGATGCTTCCCGTCTGCGGGAAGCAAAATTCCATATCGTAGCGGTGCCTACGCCTGTCAATAACGACCATACACCGGACTTGTCGCCGGTAGAAGGGGCGAGCCGCCTGTTAGGGCAGAATCTGGTTAAGGGTTCTGTGATTGTCTTTGAATCCACAGTATATCCCGGAGTGACGGAAGAAATCTGCGTGCCTATCCTGGAAAAGGAATCCGGGTTAAAATGCGGTGTGGACTTCAAAATAGGATATTCCCCGGAACGGATTAACCCGGGCGATAAGGTACATCGCCTGGAGACGATTACAAAGATTGTATCGGGGATGGATGAGGAAACGCTGGATACGGTGGCAAAGGTATATGAGCTTGTGGTGGATGCAGGGGTGTACCGTGCGGAATCCATTAAAGTGGCGGAAGCTGCCAAAGTCATCGAGAATAGCCAGAGAGATATCAATATTGCGTTTATGAATGAATTATCTATTATTTTCCATAAAATGGGGATTGATACAAAGGCGGTGTTGGATGCGGCAGGAACGAAGTGGAATTTCCTGAAATTTTTCCCAGGTCTGGTAGGGGGACACTGTATCGGAGTAGACCCTTATTATCTGACTTATAAGGCGGAGGAGCTAGGCTATCATTCCCAGATTATCCTGTCCGGACGGCGGATTAACGATGATATGGGCAGATATGTGGCAGAGAGCCTGGTGAAGAATCTGATTAAAACGGATATTCCGGTGAAAAGGGCAAAAGTAGCTATTTTAGGGTTCACTTTTAAAGAAAACTGCCCGGATACGAGAAATACGAAAGTAATTGATATCTATAAAGAACTTGGGGAATATGGGATACAGCCGATTGTGGTAGACCCTGCGGCGGACGCGGATGAGGCAGAGAGGCTTTACGGGATAACTTTCAACAGCCTGGAAGATATTAAGGATATGGATGCCGTTATTATAGCGGTAGCCCACTCCCAGTTTTTGGATTTGTCTAAAGATAAAATAGCGGCATTTTTCCGTCCTTCCCATAAAACCAAAGTGTTGATGGATATTAAAGGATTGCTGGACAAGAAAGAATATCAGGAAGATTATTTGTATTGGAGATTATAATGTCAGACAAAGTAAAGTCGGGCGTGCTTCTCTTACTGCTGCTAACGGTATTTCTTGGGATGTTCGCCATCTTTGGTCCGGGGGTGTATAACGATTCGGACCAATATTTAAAAATGCATATTCACAGGGAACCTTTATACCCTCTGTTTTTAGCCGCCCTGAGGATGATTTTTCGGGAAGGGTGGCTAATTGTCATGGGGATTATCCAGAATGCCTTTATGGCGGTGAGCATATGGCTTTTTGCGGAATATATAAGCAAAAGGTTTTCGCTTCGTTTATGGGGGGAAGTGGTTGTCATTGCTATTGGCGTATTGCCCCATATGGTAACCAAATACGTTTCTTCCCTGCATTTGTTTATTACCAATTCCGTGATGAGCGAAGCTCTTTGCCTGCCTTTTTTTACTTTGTTTATGATGGAATGTTTTAAGATATTTACGGAAGAGAAGGAAAGTGGTTTCAGAAGGGCGGCAGTGTGCGCTATCATTCTGGCCTTTTTTATATCTCTGATAAGGACGCAGATGATGGTGACCATTCTTATATGGATGGTAGTGGTTGGGGTAAGGATACTGTTCTGGCCTGTGGAACGCTGGCGGCGCAGAACGTGGCAGATGCCGCGGAACGGGAAATGGAAGGCACGCTGCCTGCTTGTAGTTGTGGCTATTGTGGCCGGTATATTCGGCGTCAGGCTCTTAGCTGTAAAGAGCTATAATCTTGTCTTTAACGGGCACTTTATTAATAATACATATGGTACCGTAAACACGCTGACCAATATCCTTTATGCATCGGATAGGGAGGACGGCGAAGGGATTAAGGATGAGGAGGCAAGGGCTTTCTTTTACCGTATGTATGATTTGACGGAAGAACGGCAGGCCAATTATAAATATGCAGGCAGCTCATTTACGGAGAAAGCGGAGCATATTGAAGCTTGGCACGATACCATTAAATACGAAATGATAGAGGATGTCTTTTATCAGACTTACGATAAGACGGTGACTAGCGATTATATTGTGCAGAACTTGATGGCGGACGAAACGGCAGGGAAAATTATACGGGGGATTTGGCCCGGATGCTTTTTCCGCTGGCTGGGGAATTATCTGCTGATTGCAATTTATGGGGCAATCAGGAGCATTGCGGTAGTCCATCCCATCATCAGCCTGGCAGCTGGATTTATTTATTTATCTGCTTTTGCACTGGTGTTGCTTGCATATCGGAAAGATGTAGGAAATCCGGCAATTCCGGTTATGCTGATTTCCATTTTGGCAATACTGGCCAATGTGGGTGCCGTCTCTATGACCATTATGTGTTTGTCCAGATATATGATTTATGGATTTGCGCCCTTTTATACCGGATACTTTTTGCTACTTTTGGATTTGGGAAGGGATTTACGCAGATGGAGATGGAAATAAGGATAAGCGTTTAAGATAATATGCGGTCAATATATGCAACAGGAGAAAAAGAGCGGTATGAGATTGGAACGCGAAGATTGGGGCAAAGGAATAGGGGGCAAAAATGCCGGGAAGGATAAAGGGCTTCTTGTTATAGCCGTTATTATGGCTTTACATATTGGGGCAGTATTTTATATGCAATGCCATGCGGACATGGGGGCGGACGGGATTTTTTCTTATACGCTGGCAAATAACCCGTATTCTTTTGAGTATATAGATGCAACTTATCCTAAACTGCCCAATAGCAACGGCTGGATTGATGCACATGTTTTAAGGGAAAGCTATATTGTCGAGGATTATGACTGCTTTAACTATTCTTCGGTTTATTTTCACCAGAGGATTGATAACCATCCTTTGCTTTACTATTCCCTTGTCCATACGGTTTGTTCTTTGTTTCAAGGCAGCTATTCCGATTTTTATACAATGGTAATTAATTTGTTTTTCATTTTTGCCGTCGATATCCTGTCCATCCGGTTCATGAAAAAATTGTATGGAAAATATTCTTATGCGGCGGTTATGTTTGCTTTTTTCTTGTTGTCGGTGGTGATGCAGGAACTGTATGTCCTGCCGCGCATGTATATGATGTTGGCTTTTTTCTGCTTTTGGTATTTGTATATTCAATGGGAACTGCTCAATAATGAAAAGTGGAAGAAGACCGATTTAATCAAAATGTCGGTTTGCATTTTGGGAGGGACGCAGACACATTACTATTTTTATGTGTATGTTTTTTCGCTGACAATATTTATGATGGTTTATCTGGTTTACCGACGCAAAAGGTATGAGCTATTGAATTATATCTATTCGGGCATTGCCGGCATCGCCGTTTCCTGGATTCTTTTCCCCTGGGTGATATGGCATATATTTTTTAATCAGATGGGAAAACATACGGCTGTTGCGCCCTGGTCGGTTGAAAAACTGGAAAAATATATACTTTTCCTGAATGATCAGCTTTTTAACGGAAGAGGATGGATAGCCCTTTTATTGGTTGGGATATTATGCCTGGCAGTTATTGCCCGGAAAAAGCATGTACGGAAGGAAATAACTAAGCTGCGGCTCTTCCGGTGGATGGTATTTGGAAGCGGCTTATGCTATTCCCTCGTAATTTTCACATTGGATGAGGCTGTCTGGCATTATATGACGTCACTGTATTTAACGTTCATCCTTTGGTTTTCTATGGTGCTGATTGGACTTGTGCAAAAAATAGCCGGGGATATCAAATCGGAAGGGAACAGGGAGATTGTAACGGCAGCATTGCCAGTGTTTTGTGTATTGTGCATTCTTTCCGTGTCGGCGGTAAGCGGATGGGTGAAAGCACGTTATGATATGGCAAGGGTTATTTCTGAATTTAGGGGCGTAGCGGAAAAATACGAAAAGTACGATTGCATTTATGTAGAAGAAAGCCAGGATAATTTATTCCAAAACCTTTGGTTTGAATTTGGGGATTATGATGAGTTTAAAAAGATTTCTTTGGCTGATTTTATAGAAAATGGCATCAGGGAAGAAGACCTTGCAGGACGTAAGGATAATAGCGGCTTGATTCTTTATGCGCCGATAGAATATATGAGCGGGCAGGAATATCAGTTATTGGCGGCCAAGAGAGGTTTTGGAATATATAAAATATCGGATGAGGCGGCAAAATGAAAAAATATTTAAAATTCCTTAAAATGAAAATATATTTGGGCATTCTTATAGTGTTAGGGATGGCGATGCTGGGCAGTGTATTGGGCGCGCGAAAGGAAAGCAATGAACCGCTGGTTGGGATAACGCAGGAAGATATGGAAATTGCGGCGGGGATGGGACCTGCGCCTGATTTGATAGGGATACTGCCCTTAGCAGCAGGGCAGAACCAATGGTATAATTTTAAATTCGCATTTGCGTTTGGGATGGCAGGAGTGGTTATTTACTGCATCTTTATGGCAGTCTATCTACATTTTTACTATTTAAAGGTTTTCCGAATCATACGCGGTTTTTTCGGTGAGGAGGAAGGCAGAGATGAGTTATTTTTCAACTTTGGCGAAGAAGCAGGGAAGTAATCGGGGATTATCCTGAAAATAAAAAGCAGAAAGGAGATATGCATTTTTGCATAGGGAAAAAGATGGGATATAAAGAGTTGAAATTTGATGAGGACAGTGTGTTTTTAGTGACGGGAGGAGCGGGGTTCATAGGATCTAATTTGTGTGAAGTACTTCTGGATATGGGCTATAGGGTACGGTGCCTTGATGACCTTTCCACCGGAAAATATGAAAATATAGAACCGTTTACACAATCGGATAGGTTTACTTTTATCAAAGGGGATATCCGGGATTTGGAAACTTGTCTGGCGGCAACAAAAGGGGTGGACTATGTCCTGAATCAGGCGGCATGGGGAAGCGTGCCCAGAAGTATCGAAATGCCTCTTTTGTATGAAGAAATCAATATCAGGGGTACATTGAATATGATGGAAGCCAGCCGGCAGAATGGGGTAAAGAAGTTTGTCTATGCTTCCAGCTCCTCTGTGTATGGGGATCATCCGCAGCTTCCTAAAAAGGAAGGGGTGGAAGGAAAAGTGCTTTCGCCTTATGCTTTAACCAAGAAAGTGGATGAGGAATACGGCAGGCTGTATAAGGAGCTGTATGGATTGGATACTTACGGGCTGCGCTATTTTAATGTGTTTGGCAGAAGGCAGGATCCTGACGGGGCATATGCAGCCGTAATCCCTAAGTTTATCCGTATGCTTTTAAACGGGGAGACGCCTACCATTAACGGCGACGGGAAGCAGTCGAGGGACTTTACGTATATCGATAATGTGATTGAAGCGAATTTAAAGGCATGCCTTGCCCCCGGGGAAGCAGGAGGGAATGCATTCAATATCGGCGCGGGAGGCAGGGAATATCTGATTGATGTTTATTACGATTTGTGCAAAGCGCTGGGGAAAGAAGTGGAGCCAAAGTTTGGGCCGCCGCGTCTGGGGGATATCAGGGATTCCAATGCGGATATTTCCAAGGCAAGAAAACTGCTTGGATATAACCCGGAGTATGATTTTGCACAGGGGATTAGTTTGGCAATCGACTGGTATAAGGAGAACTTATGAAATACAAAGTAGTGGTATTCGGGGTAAAGGATACGTCGGAAAATATTGTGGAATTTATCCACAAAAACATTTGTCCGGTAGAGTTGGTCATCACAATTAGTAAAGAAGTATTGAATAAAAATCAGGTTTCCGGGTTTAAGGGTTTGTCGGTGCTGACGGATAGATACGGTATACCTGTTTTTGAAGCGGACAGCTATTTCCTTACCGATGAAAAGACAAAAAGGTTTATGGAAGAAAATGAATTTGAGATTGCCGTTTCTATGGGGTGGCAAAGGCTGATTCCCAAATATGTGCTGGATAAGTTTGCATATGGTATCTATGGGTTTCATGGAAACTGCGGATACCTTCCGTTTGGCAGAGGAAGGTCTCCGTTGAATTGGTCGATTATCCAAGGGGATACCAGATTCAATCTAAATTTGTTCCGATACGATGAGAATGCGGACAGCCCTAATGTATTTGCTACGGAAATGTTCTCTATTACATGCCACGATGATATACGGACAGCGCAGTATAAAAATATGATTTGTTCCAAGAACTTAATCAGGAAGCTTTTAAAGGCGTATGAAGAAAAAAATATTGTAATCCGGACGGAATCCAGAGATTTCGATTCCTGGTACAACAAGAGGACGGCGGCTGACGGGAAGATTGACTGGAAAGGACGTACCAGAGATATTTATAACTTAATCCGTGGCGTAGCTGCGCCTTTTCCGGGCGCGTTTACCATGTGCGGCGAAGAAAAGGCGACAATATGGGAAGCCCATCCTTTTGATGAAATGATAAATTTTTCCGCCTACGCGCCGGGGGAAGTGGTGGATGTTTTTGACGGAAAACCGGTGGTGCGGACTGTGGACGGTTCGTTGCTGGTTGATAGGTATGAATGCAGCAGAAAAATAGAGGCAGGGGATATATTGGAATAAGAATGCGGATATCCACGGAATGGAGATGGGCATGAAAATAGCGGTTCGGATGGACGACATTGCGCCGGGGATGGATTGGAAAAAATTTAATGATTTCAAAGAGCTTTTGGATGAATATGGGATAAAGCCGTTGATTGGCGTAGTGCCGGATAATCAGGATGACAATTTGGAACGTCGGGAAGAAAACAGAGGAAATGGGGCTGATTGGATACCTAAGGACTTTTGGGGATATATCAGACAATTGCAGGAGCAGGGATGGGTAGTTGCCATGCATGGTTATCAGCACATCTATACGCAGAAAAAAGGCGGTATATTTCCGTTGAACCTTTTTTCGGAATTTGCCGGGCTGCCTCTGGAAAAACAGCTTTCTATGTTAGAAAAGGGCAGGGCGGTTCTGGATTCCTATGGGATAAAAACGGATATTTTTATGGCGCCGGCCCACTCGTATGACAGGAATACGTTAAAGGCGTTGGGGCAGATTGGATTTTGCAGGATAACGGACGGTTTTGGCAACAAACCGTACGTTTGGAAGCAAATATGTTTTTACCCCATTTCCTTCCGGTTGGAAAGCAGTTTGAAAAAAAAGGACGGGGCTACCACAATGGTAGTCCATGCAAATACAATAAGCCAAAGGGATATGGAGAAATACCGGAAGATTTTTGAGGAAAATGAAGTTATATCTTATGGGGATTATTTACGGATGGAAGCGGAAAAAAGGGGTTGGACAGCCCACTGCATGGAATATCTTTTGGCAGTTGGAAAACGTATTCTGGTGAGCCTGCGGCGGGGAAAGGGCAGATAGCGCAGGATGAGCTTTGCGACACAAACGATAGAGCTTTAAAGGGGAAACAGTATGGATATTGTTATGGATGGGAACGGGATAAGGAGAGGATACCTATGAAAGAACCAATCCGTGTACTCCATGTGCTTGGGGGTTTAAGCCTTGGCGGTGCGGAGAGCCGAATTATGGATTTGTACCGTTGTATGGACAGGGAAAAGGTGCAGTTTGACTTCCTTGTGCATCAAAAGGCAGCAGGGGAACGTATTCCCGAATTTTACGATGGGGAAGTGGAGGAATTAGGCGGGAAAGTTTATTTCCTGCCCAAATTTAAGGGATATAATTATTTCAGCTACCGAAAAGCGGTAAGGGAATTTTTTGCGCAGTATCACAATTTCCGCCTGGTACAGGGGCATATGACCAGTACGGCGGCTATTTATCTGCCGGAAGCGGGCAAAGCGGGTATCCCCATAAAGGCGGCACACGCCAGAAGCGCGGGGGTGGATAAGGGAATGAAGGGCATCGTCACCCGACTGCTGCGCATTCCCCTGTTAGGCATGGCGGACTATTGTTTTGCATGTTCCAGGGAAGCGGGAAAGTCGGTGTTTGGGAATAAATGGGAAAATTCGCCGAAAGCGTTGGTGCTTCCTAATGCAATAGATGCACAAAGATTTATATATAAGCGGGAAGTCCGGGATAGGATAAGGAAGGAAACAGGGATCGAAGATTGCTTTGTATTGGGGCATGTAGGCAGGTTCCACTACGCTAAGAACCATGAATTTCTGCTGGATATCTTTGCGGCTGTACGGAATGGTTTGAAAGAAAAAGGAAAAAAGGCAGCGCTTATGCTTCTTGGGGAAGGCCCGGGCATGGATACGGCTAAAAAAAAGGCAGCGTTGCTTGGCATAGAGGAAGATGTATTTTTTATGGGGAACCGGAGGGAAGTCTGGAACTATTATCAGGCAATGGACTATTTTGTATTCCCTTCCCGGTTTGAGGGGCTGCCGGGAACGGTGGTGGAGGCTCAGGCTGCCGGTTTAAAGTGCATCATTTCGGACAAGATAACGCCGGAAGTTGGATTTACGGAACTGGTGGCTTACAAAGACATCGCTTTGCCGGCGGAGGATTGGGCAAAGCAGATAATGAATGATTGCTTATATGAAAGAAAAAATATGTGTCAGGCGGTAGAAAGCGCCGGTTTTGATGTCAGGGAACAAGCCAGACGGATGGAAAGCTTTTATCTGTCGGGAAAAATCGGTTAAGGGGTCTTTGAAAGATGTCTGCAGTGAGGGATAACTATGAAGAAAAAAGTGATGTTGATTGTACCAATGCTCCATCAAGGTGGTTTTGAGCGCGTCTGTGTGGCAACGGCGCGGCTACTGGAACCGTATGCCGATGTGTATATCGTTATATTTGATTCCAAAGATATCGCATATGATATCAAAGGGCTTAATGTGACGGATTTGCATCTGGGCGTAAAGGAAGGCAAAATCGGCAAGATTCTGAATGTAGTAAAAAGAAGCTATGCTGTAAAGAAACTGAAAAAAGACTGGGGGATTGATATCGCCTATAGCTTCGGCTCGTCCGCCAATATAGTGAATGTATTTTCCAAGTCGGCAGAGGAGGTCTGGACAGGTATCCGCAGTTATATGGATATGGGGAATCCCCGGCTGATCCGGTGGTTTTCCAAAAAGTCGGACAGGATTCTGTGCTGCTCAAAGAGGATAGAGGAAGAAATAGCGTCCAAATATCATTACCGGAATGCGGTAACTTTATATAATCCGTTGGATGTGGAAACATTGAAAAAAAATGCCGATGAGGAAGAAATCCGGCTTCCCTGGGAAGATAGGAGCAACATTATTGTATCTATGGGGCGGGAAGACGATGTGAAAGGTTTTTGGCATTTGCTGAAAAGCTTTTCCCTTGTACGGAAGGAAGTCCCCGATGCGAAACTGATGATTGTAGGGGATGGGGAATTTGAAGAATATAGGGAATTGGCGAAAGAACTGGGGGTAGCGGATGACGTTTATTTTACAGGAGTGAAGAAGAACCCGTTCCCTTATTTGAAAGCTGCAAAGGTTTATGCTTTGACTTCCTATCATGAAGGTTTTCCCAATGCCTTGATTGAAGCAATGGCATTGGAAGTTCCGGTGATTGCGACAGACTGTTTAACCGGGCCAAGGGAAATCCTGCGAAAAGGGGATATGGCTTATGGGATTCTAATTCCCAATATGAGCCCGGAGAAAAATTTGAAAGCGGTAGAAATCAGCGGGGAAGAAATCAATTTAGCAGACGAAATGAAACGGATGTTAACGGATAAGGAACACCATGAACATTACCGGAAAGCGGCCATAGAAAGGGCAGGGGACTTTTCCGATGCATATTATGTGGAATGCATGAGAAAATGGGTTGGGGAATGATAGTTTTTATTTCATGCCCTGCTGCTTGGGCAGGGTTTGTTCATTCCAGAAGGTACATAAGTGTGTATCCGTCGCTGGAGTCAGGGAAGCCGGTTATTTGTTTAGATTCCAGCCCATATTGCTCAATAACAGCACGAAGGGTATCTTCCTGCTGGAAAGAAGAAGCGATACAAATTAATATTTTATCATAGCCGCCATCAGGTAAAGGAATGGGTTCTGCCGAAGATATCTGTTCCGGATAACAGAGGGCGGTTTTTTTACATACGCTCATAATGTCCAGGCAGGATTTGTACATCCAGCCGTTTTTTTCGCTGACATAAATACAAACGGCATTTTCAGCCTCTTCCATAAAAGCATCCCTTTCCTTGCGGTCAGGATATGTATAGTTTTTCGGAACAAAAGATAATGCAGCTATTGTAATAAGTGTGCCAAACAGGCATAGAATAAGAAAACCATGCCGGGTAAGAGCATCCAGAATAACCCGGAAAAGAAAATACATGCCCAGCAGCAGAATTGGAAAAATGCACATAATATAGCGGTCGGCCAGAAAAGGTGCGCTAATAGCAACCAGAAACAGATAGCCCATAGCAGGAAGGAAGAGCATGAGCGCCTTCAACAAGGAAATGGAGGGCAGCTTTTTATCATTCCCGGTTTTATATTTCCGAAGTATCCACAGGATTCCGGCAATGGCAGCTAAACTGAACAGGGCAAGCAGTATAGGCTGACCTGCAAAAAGCGAATCCGCAACAATTTTCAGATAAACGGTGACTTTATGTAAAAAATCCCCTGAAGCTGCGTTGGAAAAAGTGCTGGCGCCGAAACTGTCAAAAAATATATGTTTGATAGAAAAGGGCCAGATAATCAGGCTAATGACGGCGGCAGCCAAAGAAGCAGTAAAATATGATTTTATTTTACCCCGGTTTTCTTTTTGGAAAAAGAGGAAAGCGATAATGGTTCCTATGAGAATGCCGGCAAAAATAATGAAATAATATTGGGTATAAAATCCTAAAACGGCACATAAAACATAGGCAATCCTGCTTTTTTTCGTAAAAGAGAAGCCATTATGTGCAATGTGCAGATTAATGCCGAGAAAAGCTAAAACAAAAAATGTATAAATGGCATACATACGTATAATGAACAGCGTGGAAATCCCCCCGATACTCATAGCATAGCATAAAGCGATAAGGAAGGCATATTTTGTACCGCCGAAATATTTTCCTACCAAATAATAAAGCAGGCCGCAGGTCAGCATAAGAAACAGGATATTGACCGCCAGCCCATACCACAAAGAAAATGTTCCGGGAAACAGAGAACAGATAAAATGGATCCAATAATAATAAAAAGGAGGGGCGGAATCGTAGACCGCATTGTACATAACGGAGAGGAAATCGAACCGGTGCCCCTTTTCCGCCGTTATAAAGCGGGAAAAATAATCTTTATCATGCCAGAAAGAGACTTCTTCCTGTTGTTTTTCCATTGTTTTAAAATCTTTATAAATACGGGAATTTTCTTTGCCGTTTTTCAGGATATCATTGATATCGTTCCAAACAGAGGAAGGAGAAGTAGAGGTAATATAAGAAACCATATACTCCACCCTTGGAGACTGGCGGTTTGACAAATCATAGGTTAAAAGCTCGTCCACAAAAGTCCCTTTTTTCTGGGTGCATTGATAAATCATAAAAATAAATATAATCGTCATGCAAAGGAAAAAGCATGCGTTTTTCCGTAGTGTTTTAAGCATTGGGCATACTCCCTCATATATCATTCAGTAAGTTAATATAAAATTTATTATATTATATTTTTTGTTTGGAGTATATATTTTTTATTTCGTTTGTGCGGAAATTTATGGGACAATCACTTTTTGGAAGATACAGTTTGTTTTCCATGTGCGGATGTTGTGTTTTATTTGCGATTATATTGGTAATATGGTAGACTATAGAAGTATATGTAAAACAAAAGAAAATATAAAAAACGAAAAAGTTGAAAAGATAAATGAGGACGGAAGCGGAATGAAGAAAACGATTATTGTTATGCCGGTGGCAAATGAGGAAACGACAATGGGCAGGATTATCGAGGGGATATTGGCATTGCCCTATGATAACCTGTATTTGTATCCGGTGATGGACAACTATTCCACGGACGGTACGAGGGAAATTATAGAAGAATACGAGAAAAAGACGGACAAGGTGAAGCTTATATTTTATAAAGAATCTTACGGAGTAATCAGTTGTTATTTGGAAGGTTTCCGCCACGCCCTGAAGGACGGGGCTGAGCATGTAATTGAGATGGACGGCGGAGGCAGCCATTTGCCGGAAGAACTTCCACAGTTTATTGAAAAGCTGAATGAAGGGTACGATTGTGTCTGGGGTTCCCGCTTTGTGGAAGGGGGAGGCATCAGCCATCACCCGTTTTACCGGAGGATGTTAAGCTCCGGTGGAACGATTCTGGCGAATGTGGTGCTTGGAACACGGCTAAAGGATATGACCAGCGGCTTTGAAGGATTTCAAAGATATGTGCTGGAAGATTTAAGGCTGGATAGATTTTTATCTACAGGGCATATGTACCAGACAGAGATGCGGTATTATTGTAGGAATTACCGTACGATAGAGGTACCTATCCATTATGTAGGCTCGGAATCCAGTTTCCGCTTTAAAGTAGTAGTGGAAGCGTTACGGATTTTGTTCCAACTGAAAAAAGCGGGAAAGAGTATTTACAGGGATTCCGGGAAAAGAAACGGGAATGCCTGAATGGCGGCATGGCTTATTTAATGATGGGGCGCTTGGAGCGGCAGCATGGGAGTTGGTATGAAGCGTAAAATAGCATTTCATTTAAATTGCCTGGAGCAGGGGGGTGCGGAGCGGGTAGTATCGAATCTGGCCAACCGTTTTGCCAAAGAGGGCTATGAAGTCCTTCTTGCCACGGAGTGGTACGGGGAAAATGAATTTCAAATAGAGAAGGAAGTTAGACGGGTACATGTAGGCCTAAGGGAAGAAGACAGCGGCAAGAACCGTATCAGGCAGTTTTTGCTGCGGGTGAAATATTTAAGGGAATTTATGAAAAAAGAGCGGCCGGACATTCTGATTGCATTTGCCCAGAGGGCGAATTACCGGGCATTGATGGCAAAAACCGGTACAAAGGTTCCGGTGCTGATTTCTATACGGACAGACCCTGCCGGGCATTATGATGCCTTATCGGATAAGGTACAGATACCGCTTTTGTTTCCGAGGGCGGCGGGCTGTGTCTTTCAGACAGAGGGCCAAAGGGAATTTTTTGTCCCTTATCTGCAGAAAAATTCCAAAATTATATTGAATCCAATCCATGATAAATATATTGGCGTACCGGAGCCGGAAAAGAGGAAAAAAGAGGTAGTCCAGTCCGGCAGGTTGGTGGACTTTAAAAACCAGCCTATGCTTTTGCAGGCTTTTATAGAGGTACACAAAAAACACCCGGACTATGTGCTGAAAATTTACGGCGGGGATTCTTTTGACGGAACAAAGGAGATACTGGAATCCATTATTGAAAAAAACGGGGCCGGGGCTTATATTAAATTAATGGGAGCCAGCGATTGCCTGGAAAAGGATTTGGCGGATGCGGCTGTATATGCTTTTTCTTCCGATTGGGAAGGGCTGCCCAACGCCCTTTTAGAAGCTATGGCTTTGGGTCTGCCTATTGTGGCTACCGATTGCCCCTGCGGAGGGCCGCGTACGGTAATGAAGGACGGGGTAAGCGGGCTGATGGTGCCGATTAAAGATGCAAAAGCGATGGAAGAAGGGATTAACCGGTTAATTGAGGATCCGGCGCTGGGGCAGGAGCTTGGGAGGAATGCCAGGAAAATCGGGGAAATTGCCAACGGGACAGCTATTTTTGAGCAGTGGAGGGATTATATAGAAGATGTGATTGCCCGAAATAAGGGCAGATAATCAAAGCATATATAAAATAATTCAAGAAAAGGAACGGGGTAAGGGCATGTTTTCATATGATGATTATAAAGAGATTATAAGGATTATTAAATCTACGAAACGGCAGGCAAATTATAAAGATGCGCTGTATCGGGATAATTTTATCATTATGCGCCATGATGTAGAGTATAGCGTAGAAAGGGCATATGCATTGGCAAAGGTAGAGTCCAGCATGGATTTTAGTTCCACTTTCTTTTTCCAATGGACGAACAATTCGTATAATCTGTTATCCAGGAAGAACAGGGACTTAATTTGCGATATGCACGAAAGAGGGCAGAATATAGGGCTTCATTTTGCTTTGAACGGCATGACGGATATGCAGGAAGTAAGGAAACAGATTGTGAAAGAGATGCATATGCTCAGTGAAATGCTGGGCTTTGAAATATCGGAATTTTCGGTACACCGCCCTTCCCCGTCCATTCTTGCGGAAAACATTAAGCTTCCGGGCATTATCAACGCTTATCAGGACGAATTTTTTACGTTTACGGAGAACGCTTCGGAAAACTCCCGGCTGGCAGTCAAATATATATCCGATGCCAACCATATTTGGAGGTATGGCTATCCGGATGAGAAAAATATATTGGAGAACGATAAAGTGCAGATATTGACCCATCCCTTCGCGTGGACAAAAAAAGGGTATGACAATTATGGGAATTTTAAAAGCCTGGTGAAAGAAAAATATATTGAGCTGATTAACAGCATTGACAATGAATGCAAAGACTTTGGAGAGTATAAGGATAGTTTTTTGGAGCAATGCGGGGCTGACGGGAGATAGGTGAACGGAAGCCGGACAGATGTGGCGGAGGTCGGTAGAGGATGTGCGGAATATGCGGTTTTGTATCCAAAAGGGAAATTAGCTTGGATAAGTTGAAAGAAATGAATGATACGATGTACCACAGGGGTCCCGATGACAGTGGAGAAGAAATTTATGAAATTTCCGGGGGTTATCGGACCGGGTTTGCCCAAAGGCGGCTTTCTATTATGGATTTGTCGGCATTGGGCCATCAGCCGATGCATTCGGACAACGGGCGGATTAGCGTAGTGTTCAATGGGGAAATCTATAATTTTCAAGATATCCGTAAGGAATTGTCCGGTTATACATTCCAATCCAACTGCGATACGGAGGTAATTATTGCAGCCTATTTAGAGTGGGGGATTGGCTGTGTGGAACGTTTTGTGGGGATGTATGCCATTGCATTGCTGGACAGGGATTGCGGGGAAGTCTATCTGGTGCGCGACTGCATCGGCAAGAAACCTCTGTATTACTGGCTGGATGGGGAGAACCTTGTGTTTGCTTCGGAGTTGAAACCGATTATGGTCTGCCCAGGCTTTCAAAAGAAGATAAGGAAAGAGGTATTATCCCGCTTTTTATATCAACAGTATATCAATGCGCCGGAAACGATTTTTGAAAATGTATATAAACTGGAACCCGGCGCCGTCCTTGTTTTTTCCCAGGGGAAGGCGAAGGTTCGGAAATATTGGGATATTAAAGAGGTATATAACAGGCAGAAAAAAAATCCGGTGGAGGATTATGGACAGGCTAAGTTTGAATTGAAAGAGCGGCTGAAAAAAGCGACCGCATACCGGATGATTTCCGATGTGCCGTTAGGGGCATTTTTAAGCGGGGGATACGACTCTTCTCTCATCACGGCGATTGCCCAGGAGCATTCCAAAGAACCAATCAAAACCTTTTCCATTGGTTTCCATGAAGAGAAATACAACGAAGCGAAGTATGCGAGACAGGTGGCGGAATATCTGGGAACCGACCATACGGAATTGTATATTGATGAAAAGCAGATGTTTGATTTGGTGGAAAGTATACCCACATATTACGACGAACCTTTTGCGGATAGTTCCCAGATACCGTCTATGCTTGTATCGGCTTTGGCCCGGGAAAAAGTAACGGTGGCGCTTTCCGGGGACGGAGGGGATGAGTTTTACTGCGGCTATAATATATATGAAAACGTGGCACAGGCGCAAATGCTGGATATCCCCGGTGGGATTGTCCATAGCATTTGTAATCTTCCGTTGGTACGCAATACCGGGATTGGGGATAAGCTGCCCTTCCGGGTAAAGGTGATTGCCGGGAACCGCAATAAGGAGACGAAGACCCAGTTCGGTGCCGGGAATTATATTATTAGGGCAAAGAAGATGGTTCTAAATGATGGGAATGAATTGCCATGCCATTATGAAATAGAAAGCAGCTATGGGGAAGATAGGTGGCAGGTACGCAGGATGCTGTTGGATATGGATACGTATTTGCCGGGGGATATCCTGTGTAAAGTGGACAGGGCATCCATGAAATATTCTTTGGAGGCCCGCTGCCCGATTCTGGATAAAGATGTGATGGAATATTCTTTCCGCATCCCTCATGGATTTAAGTTCCATAAGGGGGATAAAAAACATATTTTGAAAGATATTGCTTATGACTATATCCCAAAGGAACTGCTGGAACGGCCGAAAGTAGGCTTTGGCGTGCCTTTGGATAAATGGCTGCGGGGTCCGCTGCGGGAACAGCTTCTTGCGTACAGCGAAAAGGAGTATCTGGAAAAGCAGGGCATTTTCGATGCAGGCTATGTGTCGGGGATGATACGGGATTATATAAAGACCGGAGACGGCGGGCCGGCCACCGGGGCAAACTATTCCAAGCTGTCATGGTCGTTTTTTATCTTTGAGCAGTGGTATCAGCGGTATTTGTAGGCAGGCAAAAGTATCCGTGAAGGGATGGCTTCATATGAAAAAGAAACATATAGCGATGTTTATCAGTTCCCTGAACAAAGGGGGTTCGGAACGGGTGCTTGTAAACCTTGCCGAATACTTTTATTCCAGGGGGTATCGGGTGACTATTGTTACCCAGTACAAAACAGAAAATGAATATGGAATAAGTGATGGCATCCGCCGGGTTTTTTCTGAGATTACGCAGGAGGAAATGGGAAATGGGAGGATTTCCAATTTTTTAAGGCGTTTTTCCAAACTAAGAAGGATATGGAAAGAGGAGCGGCCGGATTTGATTCTTTCTTTTATTGGGAAAAATAATATGATGGCGGTAATGACTTCCCGCTTCCTTGGTATTCCTACGGTAGTGTCCGTCCGGGGGGAACCGGCGGCGGAGTATGATTCCGGGATGATGAAAATAATTGCCAATATTTTGTTCCGTCTGGCCGATGCCGTTGTGCTTCCGGTGGGCAGGGGCGGCGATTTTTTTTCAAAAGCGGTGAGAAAGAAGGCGGTTTGCCTGAAAAATCCACTGCACCCTGCATTTATCAGGGAAGTATATGAAGGGGAACGGGATAAAGAAATTGTAGCCGTAGGACGCATTGATGCCAATAAGAATCATGAAATGATTATCCGTGCTTTCGGAGGGATTGCCGGGAAATATCCGGAGTACAGGTTAGTGATATACGGTGAGGGGGAATTAAGGCATTCATTGACGGAAATGGCCAAAGATATGGGACTGGAAGATAGGGTTTTTTTGCCGGGGAGCGTATCCGATGTGGCGGATAAAATATATAAATCTTCTATTTTCGTACTGTCTTCCTATTCCGAGGGTATGCCGAATACTTTGATAGAAGCTATGGCGCTTGGAATCCCTTCCATATCTACGGATTGCCCTTGCGGGGGACCGGCGGAATTGATTGAGGATGGGAAGAATGGATACTTGATTGCGCCGGGGGATTGGAAGAAATTGCAGGATATCTTGCAGAGATTGATGGATAACCCGGATTTAGCAAAGGAAATAGGCAGAAATGCTTCAAAAATGCAGGAAAAATTGAATCCTGATACCATAAATAGAATGTGGGAAAACTATGTGAAGGATTGGATAAGGAAGTGAAGGAATGACCCGCAAGCAGGCAGTACAATCGGTTATTTTTATAGCATTGTTTTTGTATCTTCTTATGACAGTGACTTATATTATCAGGACAAACGGGGATGTGAAGGATAGGTTTACCGGATTTTACGCTGAAAAAGACAATACTATCGATGTAGTGATGGTAGGTTCCAGCCCGGTATATCCTTACTATGCGGCTCCGATGATGTGGGGGCAGTATGGCTTCCGGGCATATCCCATATCGACAAACCTCCAACGTCCGGTGGCGGCAGTGGGGCTGTTGGAAGAGGTAAGGAAAACCCAAACCCCTTCCCTTTATGTTTTTGAGATGCGGATGTATACAGCAAGGGAAATGGATTTGACCAACAATATGGCATATACCCGAGGCGTGACGGACAATATGAAGTATTCCTGGAACCGGATTAAGGTAATCAACGCAATGGTTGAAGATGTTTCCGAAAGGTATACGTATTATTTCGATATTTTCAAGTATCATTCCAACTGGAAAACGATGGTGCTGCCGGAACAGTTGGCCTGCTTCCGGTATGAAAAGCCGGATGACCAGAAAGGCTATGTGATGACGGACGAAGTAGGGCCTTGTGAGGCAGTGGATACTTCGGGCATTACGGAGAGGCTGCCTATGCCGGAATATCAGGAAGAGTGCTTGGAAAAACTGCTGGATTATCTGGAAGAAAATGAGCTGCAGGCTTTGTTTATCCTTTCTCCCACCGTAATGGAAGAAGAGAAACAGAAGATGTATAATTATATGGGCGATATCATAAGCGGCAGGGGATACGAATTTTTGAATATGAATGATTACTATGGTGAAATCGGTTTGGATTTTGCGGTGGATTTCAGCGATTACGGCGGGCATGTCAATGCATTGGGAGCTGAGAAATGTACGGCATTTTTAAGCGGATATCTTGTAGAAAACTATGGGATAAAAGACAGGCGGGGGGAAAAAGGATGCGAAAGCTGGGATGCTGCTTATGCACAATGGCTAAAGGAGCTGGAAGAGGCAAAAGTAACGATTGCCAAACGGATTGAGGAAGGGGATTTTGCAGATGCGCCGGTGGAAGAGCCGGAATAATGGAACAGGGATAAGGGAGCCGGAAAACGGACGGAAGCAAAATGGCATTCACGGATAAGGAGGATGGGATGTGCGGTATTGCAGGATTTTGTAACCTGAAAGGTGACTGGAGGGCGAATATTGCGAAAATGAATGAAAGGATGCACCATCGGGGACCGGATGCAGAGGGCGTTTTTGCCTCCGGGGACGAGCGGGTGGTATTGGGCCATAAACGCCTTTCCATCGTGGACTTGTCGGTCAACGGGGCGCAGCCTATGGAATCCCATAGCGGCAGGTATGTGATGGCTTATAATGGCGAAATTTATAATTATAAAAAAATAGCCCGCAAGCTGCTGGAAGAAGGAAAAGTAAAGGCATTCAGGGGCGCTTCGGATACGGAAGTGTTGTTGGAGGCGATAGAAGCATACGGTGTGGAAAATGCTATTGCCATGAGCAAAGGTATGTTTGCCATTGCATTATATGATAAAAAGGAGCAGGAGCTGTTTCTTTTAAGGGATAGAGTGGGGGAAAAACCGCTCTATTATGGTTTTATTGGAAAAGATGTTTTTGCTTTCGCTTCGGAAATTGGCTCCATCGCGGTTCTGGACGGGTTTCGGAATGACATCCAGACAGATATACTGGATATTTATTTTACTCATGGCTACATTCCGGCGCCTTATTCTATCTATAAGGATATTTATAAATTGGAACCGGGAACGATGTTGAATATCAAATTTCCTTATGAAAAAAAAGATATATCCATTACCCCGTTCTGGTCTATGCGGGAAGCGGCAAAGAGGGGGCAGGGGAACTTGTTTCAGGGAAGCAGGGAAGAAGCGGCGGAAGAGCTGGAAAGGCTTTTGAAGGAGTCCATACGGGAACAGATGGTGGCGGATGTGCCGGTAGGGGCGTTCCTGTCTGCCGGAATTGACAGCAGTACGATTGTGGCATTGATGCAGTCGCTCAACAGCGGAAAGGTAAAAAGCTTTACAATTGGGATGAGTGAGAAAGGCTACAACGAGGCGGCAGCGGCAAAGGAAATCGCAAAACATTTGGGAACGGAACATACCGAATTGTATATCACGGAGGAAGACGCGGTAGCCGTTATCCCGAAGCTGGGTCATATGTTTGGCGAACCCTTTGCGGATTCCTCCCAAATCCCTACGTATTTGGTGAGCAAAATGACCAGGGAACATGTGACGGTCTCCCTTTCCGGGGACGGGGGGGATGAATTGTTCTGCGGCTATACTTCCTATGAGTCTGTCAGCCGGATATGGGGGAAAATGAAAAATATCCCTTATTTTATCCGGAAACCGTGCAGTAGCCTGGTTTTGCATAGCCCATTGGCGAAAAACCCCATATACCGGACAAAGGGAACGCTGCTAGGGGCGAAAGGACCGGGAAGATTGTATGAAATTTCTTATGAAACTGACCCGCTGGTAAAGAAAATCAGCAAAACACATGGAAGCTGCCCTTATAAATATAACCAGTTTGAGGAAGGGTATCTGGCAGAAACCAACCATAACATTATGTTGATGGACATGTTGATGTACCACCCGGACGACATCCTTGTGAAAGTGGACAGGGCGGCGATGGCAGTTTCGCTGGAAACAAGGGTGCCTATGCTGGATAAGGATGTGGTAGAGTTTGCATGGTCTTTGCCAATTGAGTACAAACGGGAGGGGAAAACCGGGAAGCGGGTTTTGCGGGATGTGCTATACCGGTATGTGCCAAGGGAAATGATGGAACGGCCAAAGAAAGGGTTCAGCATCCCCATCGATAAATGGCTGTTAAAGCCGGAACTGAGGAAGTGGGCGGAATGCCTCATTGACAGAAAAACGCTGGTACGACAGGGTCTTTTGGATGCGGATGCAGTATGGAAGATGTGGGATGATTTTACGCAGAGAGGGATTTGGCGGATTCAAATATGGTTTGTGCTGATGTTCCAAGAGTGGTTAAATGAAACATCTGCGATGTTTCATTAGCAAGTTTGTGCATAGCACAAACTTGCGGCATAAATGAAAAAGCCAGGTGTTGGTGTATCGTTAGCAAATTTAAGCGTGGCATAAACTTGCGGTGAAAACACAAAGCCAGGTGTTGGTGTATCGTTAGCAAATTTAAGCGTGGCACAAACTTGCGGTGAAAACACAAAGCCAGGTGTTGATGTTTCATTAGCAGGTTTGAGCGGTGGCGCAGGATGATTTTGTTGTGAGTAGTGGGTGACGGATGAAAGGGAAGGGGGTATTGGCTATGAACATTATCAGGATGTCAGGGGGGATAGGGAATCAG
The DNA here is from genome assembly GCA_910588855.1 of uncultured Kineothrix sp. Classification (GTDB taxonomy): domain Bacteria; phylum Bacillota; class Clostridia; order Lachnospirales; family Lachnospiraceae; genus Kineothrix. Next base: position 42,004 of record CAJUSR010000003.1, read on the forward strand.
ATGTTTCAGTATGCGCTTTATTTGAAACTGGTTTCCCTTGGGAAAGAAGTGAAGTTCGATGATGTGACGGAATATGAGTTGGACAATGCAAGGCCGATTGTGCTTTCGGTGTTCGGGATTGATTATCCAAGGACCGGCAAGGATGAATTGATTAGGGTTACGGATGGAGCTATGGATTTTTTCAGCCGGGTAAGGCGGAAGATATTCGGGAGGAAAAGCGGGGAGTACCATGAACTGTCAATGGATTATGACAGTGCGGTTTTGGAAAAAGAGAATGCATATTTGTGCGGGGGATTTCAGAGCGAGCGCTATTTTAAAGATATCGAGCAGCAGGTGAGGGAAACATATCAGTTCCGGAATATAAAGATTCCTGAACAGATAGAGGAAAAAATTAAAGGATATGGGCAGGAAATAGAAGCATGTTTTTCCGTCAGTATACATATCCGGCGGGGGGATTATTTGGATTCCGCCGATGTATATGGGGGGATTTGCACCGATGCTTACTATAATAAAGCCATCCGTTATATGATGGAAAAATACGAAAACCCTCATTTTTTTGTGTTTACCAACGATACTTTCTGGGCAGGGAAATGGTGTGAAGTAAGGGCAAGGGAAACAGGGAAACCCTTCACGGTAGTTACGGGAACCAGCGAGGAAACAGGGTATATTGATTTGATGTTGATGAGCCGTTGCAAATCCCATATTATAGCCAACAGCAGCTTTAGCTGGTGGGGGGCGTGGCTGGATGCTTCTCCCGAAAAATGTGTGGTTGCCCCGTCGAAATGGATTAATACAAGGGAATGCCATGATATTTATACGGAAGATATGGTAAAAATCACCCCGGCCGGAAAACTCGAAAAACTGGAAGAAAGGCATTAAGTGATAGGTTAAGAGAGGAGCATGGGCATAAACGTGGAAGAAAAACTGGTTTCGGTCATTGTAGCAGTATATAATATAGAAGAATATCTGCCCCGATGCATAGATTCTATTTTGGCGCAGACTTACCGGAATCTGGAAATTATCCTTGTGGACGACGGTTCCACGGACAGTTCCGGCAGCATTTGCGATAACTATGCCCAAAAAGACAGACGCATCAAGGTGATCCATAAGAAAAACGGCGGTTTGTCCGATGCCAGGAATGCCGGGCTTGACAAAGCGTCCGGGGATTATATCGGTTTTGTGGATGGGGATGACTGGATAGATGAAGATATGTACCGTGCCATGTATGAAGCCTGCGAAAAAGAAAAAGCGCAAATAGCAGCCTGCCGCTATAAGCAAATTACCAGGTCCGGCATTATTGACGCCTCTGCCGGGAATAGTGTATCATTATCAAAAGCCGAAGCCTTGGAAATATATGTATGCGGGGATGAAAGATACTTGATTTACAATTCCGTATGGAGCAAACTTTTTGCAAAAGAATTAATTTTTGGAATGCGGTTTCCCGTAGGGAAAAATTCGGAAGACATTATGTTTACCACAAAAGCATTCTGCAAAATGGAACGATTGGCATATTTGGACAAGGCATATTACAACTATGTGCTTGACCGGGAAGGCAGCATTATGAATGAAAAGGCCGGAGAACGGCGGATAAAGGATGAAATCCCCTTTTGGAGGGAACAGATTGCCTACATCCGGGAAGCGGGGATGCCAACCCTATCTGATAAAGCGGCTTATCATTTTTACAGGCGGATGCTGTTTTATTATATTGATTTTATGGAAAACAGAAAGACCAAAGAATTTGCCCAAGAAATTATCAGGCAATTGAGGGCGGACAAAGGGATAATCCGCAGAATATACAAAGAGGATTATGCGGCTTTGGGGGATAAAGTGCGGATGAAACTAATCCTGGCATGGCCGTGGGCATATTACAAGGCAGTCCGGATTTACGATAAATATGTGATTCCTTTGAGAAGTAAGGGGTGAGGTGTTGTGGATGGGAGGATGAGGGGGGGGTGTGGGAAGTATCGTGTCATGGGTGCTATGCCGTTCCAAGTGTGCAGGGCATTCCGATGAGCTTAAAGCAAACAATGTGTCAGCAGTGGCTTCCACATTGTTATAGTCTCCTCTCCATTGCACAAAAGGAACGGCATAGCACCCATGACACGATACTTCGGCCAAAGTTTATCGTACCTCCCTGCCTCTCCCATACACAATAGGGAGGATGTAGGAGGGGTAGATAAGGTATTGTAATGTGTCCAACGTATGAAAAAAATACGAAAGAAGAAACAAAAGCATTTAAAAAGAATAATTAAAAGAATAATTGAAGCAATAATTAAAGCACCATTTAAAATAATAATGAAAAGAAAACAACAATTGAAACAGTGATAAAATACATTTTCCAGAAACAACAGACAGCCAGTGTTAGCAAGTGAAGCATTAGATTGTGTACAAGAAGCGGCATAGAGTAAGGCGGCAATGGGAGTTTGGGCGGATGGCGATAGTGCAAGTGATTTCATGCAATGGAAGCAAGACCATGATTAGAGTGGCAGCCATTGCTGCCACTCTAATCGGCTTATGGGCTTACTGGAATGTTCTGCCTGATAGAACTTGCACTATCGCCATCCGCCCAAACTCTCATTGCCTCAATACCCTAATACCCCAATACCCCAAAACTTCAATCCCTCAATCCCCCACTGCCTCGCTAAGCCACTGCTTCACCTCCCTCACTGCTTCAATCCCCCCCATCCTTTTTCATCAAAATCCAGAAAGGAACCACCATATTATGAGTGAATATAAAAACGGAAAACTACAGTTGCCAAACGTAACCTTGGCGGCAATGGACAGCGTAAAGGTAAAAGCCACAGTGAAAGCGCTGGAATACAGCATGAGAGGCATCGACTTCGGCGAAGTACTGCTGATTACCCATAGGAAACCACTTTTTCTGCCGAAGGGGATTACGTACAGGCATATCGATAAATTAAAAAATATTGATGCATTCAATTACGATATGATTTATAAAATCCATGAATATATTCATACGGATTATATGCTTTTGGTGCATTACGATGGATTTGTGGTAAATCCGGATATGTGGAGGGATGAGTTTTTAGAGTATGATTATATTGGCTCCCCTTTTCCGCTGCCAAAGGATGATTTTTCCTATCGGGATGCGGACGGGAATATTTGCAGGGTGGGGAACAGCGTGTCTATACGGAGCAAACGGCTTTTGGAATTTCCATCCAAAACGGGAATCCCCTTTGAGGCGGATCATGGGTTTTTTAATGAAGACGGGTTTATCTGTTGTAAAAACAGACATTTATTTGAGGCGGCGGGCATGAAGTATGCGCCGTTGGATGTGGCAAAGTATTTTGGGCATGAATCGATGATACCGGAAGTTGCGGGGATACGGCCTTTTGTATTCCATAAATGGGCAGGGACAAATGCGGAATACCCTAATTTTGATTCCCGCAGGAAATATCCGGAATAGAAAGGAAAAGATATGGTATACGATAGTTTTCAGTTTTTCAATGAATTGGATATTTTACTGTTACGGATGCACATTTTGGACGATGTAGTGGATAAGTTTGTCATCAGCGAGTCTACTGTAACCTTCTCGGGGGATGCCAAGCCTCTTTATTATGAGGAGAACAAGGGGATGTTCAAAGAGTTTGAGCATAAAATTATCCATAATGTGGTGGATGATACTCCTATGGATTGTAGTGCATTTATGCGGGACCATCACCAAAAATGTGCGGTGGCAAGAGGGCTGGAAGGATGTAGGCCTGAGGACATTGTCATATTCAGCGATGTGGATGAAATCCCCAATCCGGAGACATTGAAAAAACTGCTGCCGGAAGTGGAGAATGGAAAAATCTATATGTTGGCACAGCGTTTGTTTTATTGCTATCTGGACATGGAAGAGGTTTCGGGGAAACTGCTTTCGGTGACAGGGGAATTTGAAGGCGTTGATAAGCCGATGTGGCTGGGGACAAAGATTTGTAAATATGCCATGTTGGATAAGTACACCACAGAAGAGCTGCGGAATAAGGAGCAAAAAGAAGTAGGAGTGCGCATACCGGACGGCGGCTGGCATTTCAGCTATATGGGAGGCGGAAAAAACCAGTCGGTAGAGGATAGGGTAAAATATAAAATAAAGAGTGCGGCGCATCAGGAGTACAATAACCGTTCTACACTGTCGAAGGTAAGGAAGAATATTAAGAACCATCAAGATATTTTTGGCAGGGATGCCCGGATGGTCCAGGTGGAAATAGATGAGACGTTTCCTAAGTATTTAAGGGAGAATATCGATAAATACCAGTATTTGCTCTATCAGAAACCGAAGTGGTATGAATTTTGGAAGTGATAGAAGTAATGTGCCGGTATGAAAATCATAGGTATCATAAGTCTGGCATAGGCAAATAGATATGCAGGCATGGCGCTTGGCTTATTGTACACGAAAGCCAGGGGGATAGGTTCTGCTGTGCCATGTGGAAGATTGGGGAAGCAGGAAGAAGGAAAAAGGAAAAAGGCAGAGTATTAGGAAAAGGGATATTGTATGGTCGGAACGGAGTTTATCAAAGGGCAGGGGCTTGGAAACCAGTTGTTTTGCTATGTGTCGGCAAGATGTATTGCCGCGGATTTGGGATACCGGTTCGGTACGGCCGGGCAGGAACAACTGGCAGTCAATATCCATAGCAAAAAAGGAATGTATTTTATGGATATGGATTTGGGTGTGCCCATTACTGAAAAAGGGAATTATAAAGTTTATCAGGAAAAAGAAAAAAGAATATACTTGAAAAACTGTGTTCACGACATGGTTCACGGATGCTATGTGGCGGACGAGGACGAGGATATTTACGGGATAGGGGATAATACGCTTATTTACGGGAATTTGCAGGCGGAGAAATATTTCCTTTCCCATAAAAAAGAAATTAAAGAATGGCTGAAAGTGAAAAAAGAATACGATTCCTATGAGTATACGAGGGATAATTTGTGCATTATCAACGTGCGGGGCGGAGAATATGCGGATAACCTTTCCCTGTTCCTGCGCAGGAAATATTGGATGGATGCAATAAAAAATATGCGAAGTATCCGCAGCGATATGGAATTTCGCATTGTGACGGATGATGTGGAAGCGGCCAGGAGGATTCTGCCGGGTATAGAAGCGTACCATTTGGATTTGGACAAGGATTATGTGACATTGAAGAATGCCAGATATTTGATTTTATCAAATTCTTCTTTTGCGTTTTTCCCGGCTTTTACAAGTGAGACGGTGAAAACGGTTATTGCCCCGAAATATTGGGCAAGGCATAACGTGTCGGATGGGTACTGGGCTTCCGGGCAGAATATTTATGAAGGTTTTTTGTATCAGGATAAGATGGGGAAACTTTTTGATGCAAAACAGTGCAGACGGGAGTGGGAAACATATAAAAAGGAAGGCGGCATGGATACAGGGAGGAAAAAATATACGGAAAGGGAAATCAGGACCCGGGAAAAGGCGGACAGGGCTTTGTATTGGGTGAATAAGATAAAGGGCAGACTGGAACGGCCGTATATCTAAGAGGAGGATTGGAATGTTGAAAAAGATACGTAATATGGCAGATAGATATGAAAGGAATAAATTGTGCATTGCGATTGCAGTTTTATCCATATTAATTTTTTTCGCGCCTAATTATAGGAAAGGGTTAATCGAAGGGTCGGACGCGCCATTTCATTTGGCGAGGATAGATAGCCTGGCACAAGACTTATCAAAAGGAATCTTTCCGGTAAAAGTGCATACGGAGCTTGGTTATGATTATGGTTATGGGGTAGGGTTATTTTATCAAAATCATTTTTTGTATCTGCCGGCATTTTTACGGCTTTTGGGGTGTTCTTTGGAGACGTCTTATAAGATATCGGCCACGGTTTTGCTTGTATTTTGTGCGGCTTTGGCAGTGAGTGCATTGGATATCAGCGATGACTGGAAAAAAATCTTAGTGGTGATGAACTTTGTGATTGCCGTATATTTTGGGATAGGAATGATAAACGGGCTGAATATGGATGAGCGGACGGCAGATTATTCGGAAAGGATTATTTATGAAGAGATTGCCGGATTCGGTGCAGGGGAAGAATAGCTGCCGGTGGAAACCGCACGGGAAATGATTAACGATTTGAACCAGGCTATAGCAGACGATGGAACAATGGTAACAGGTGAAAAAACGGAAGCATATTATCGTTTTATAGCCGATACGGGAAAGGAATATTATGATGTGCCTTTTATTTATTATAGAGGATATCAAGCGGTGGCAGAGGATGGCAGACGCCTGGAAGTGGATAAGAATCCGGAAACTTCGATGGTAAGGGTATTTCTACCAAAGGAAGGAATGGAAGCGGGGAAAATGGAAGTGGCAGTGAGATATGAAGGAACTGTTTTGCAGAAACTTAGCTATGCGATAAATATTGCGGCTGTGTTGGCAGTAACAGGGGCATCGTTTTTGTACTTCCGGAAAAAGAGAAAAACAGCGCAGGGATAATAGCTGGAAGAAACGGAAAGAAATGAGAAGGGGCTTGAAAAGGTTATGGTAAAAGTATCCATCTGTATTCCGGCATATAATAACGGACAGGCAGTAAGAAGGCTGCTGTCGTCTGTGGAAAAACAGACGTTTAAAGACTACGAGGTTATTATTACGGATGATTCTGCCGGGGAGGAGATAAGTAGGCTGGCGGAAGAAAAAAGTTATATAAAATATTATAAAAACCCGGCGCCTCTTGGCGCAGCGGCAAATTGGAATGCGGCAATTTCCAAAAGCAGCGGGGAATATGTAAAAATTATGCATCATGACGACTGGTTTACGGATGAGGATAGCCTGAAAGCTTTTGTCGATATGCTGGAGGAACATCCGGATGCAGATTTGGCTTTTTCCGGCAGCAGGCAGGAAGAGGTTGGGAAAAGCTATGACCGTTTCATATCGGCAGGGGATGCGGATTTGATTAAGAAGGATTACCGCAATCTGTATCTGGGGAATACGATTGGCGCGCCAAGCGCGGTAATTGTTAGAAGAAGCACACTGTATGCAGCAGATATTGTTTACGATGAAAAATTGACATGGCTGGTGGACATGGAATATTATATGCATATCCTGCAGCGTAACCCCCGGTTTGTATACACAGAAAAACCTCTGGTTTCCATAGGGGTAGGAAAGGAACAATTGACGCAGCGCTGCTGCGACGATAGGCAACTGCATGGGTTTGAATATGGATATCTTTATAAAAAATATGATTTGGGATGCGAGGAAAAATACCGGAATAAACTCATCCCAATATTGGCAGATGCAGGGAAAAGCATAGAGGAGGCGGAAGCCTATGGCATTGGCCGGAAAGAATACCGGGCGGAGAAGAGGCGGAAGCTGCTTCGTAAGGTAGAGTGGAAATTGACGCATATCTTTAATGGGAAAACGATATTGGCTTTGATGATTTTACTGTTTCTTATCAGTTTATTGCCGTTGCTTGGTTTGTCCGGGATAAATCATGCTGCGGGCGATGATTTGGGATACGGGAGGCTTACCCATCAGGCGTGGCTTCAGACCCATTCTTTGGGGGAAGTGATTAAGGCAGCAGGGCAGACGGTAAAAGATTATTATTACGGATGGCAGGGTACGTGGATGACGGTTTTCCTGTTTTCCCTACAGCCGGAAGTGTTTTCACCTACAGCTTATATCATAGTGCCTTTCCTTATGCTGGCATTATGGCTGGGGGCTACTTGGATTTTATCTTACTATCTGCTGGTAAAAAAGGCAGGGTTTCCGCCCATATATTTTAGTATTCTATATTTATTGTTTGCAATGGCGGGGATTCAGTTTGTACCAAGTACGAAATCGGCTATTTTTTGGTACAACGGAGCAGCCCATTATACCGTTCCCTATGCGATTGCTTTGCTGGGCATTTATTCCTATTTCCGGTTTATCGATAAGGACGGGGAAAAGGGATGGGGGATTGGCAGTTATGCGGGATTGTCCGTTTGTCTGGTATTGCTGGGCGGGGGCAATTATCAGGCAGCGCTGTTTGCACCGATTATCATGGTATTGCTGGCGATATGCTGGTGGAAAAATAAGAGGAAGAGAAGAAGGGTTTTAGTATGTGTCTTTCCTTTGCTGCTGGAAATGGCCGGGCTCATCGTTAGTATGAAGTCTCCTGGCAATAAAGTACGGGGAGGGGCGGATTTTGGATTGAGTATCTCTTCTGCCGTGGGAACTGTGCTTTCCTGTTTTGTCAGGGGGGCGGTTCAGATAGGGCAATATATGATGGAACATCCCCTTCTTTTACTTTTCTTTGCGGCGGTGGCTGCTACATTATGGTGTATGCCGTGGAAAGATGGGAAAGAAAAAAGTTATCCTTTTCCAGGGTTGTTTGTGGTTCTTTCTTATTGCGTATACTGCGCTACTTTTGCACCGGAGATTTATGCCGGTGTGGAAGTATCGAGCGGTGTCTATAATATGAATTATTATGTATTTCTGTTTATGGTATTTGGTGATATGATATATGTAAACGGGGCATTAAGGAACCGGATAGGACGTTATGGAAACGGCGCAGGCTATGAAGGCACTTTGGATAGGAATCCATATGGATTAAGGAAGAAGGCATGTTATTTAGCCGTAATATGTATGGCGACCGGGTATCTTTATATATTTAAAGGGGATTTAAAATCGACCGCCACGTTCCGCTCCCTGGAATATATCAGCAGCGGGCAGGCGGCAGATTATAAAAGACAAATGGATTACCAAAAGTCGATACTTTTGGATGATACGATAAAAGATGTGGTGCTGCCGGAGATTAATAATGAACAAGGGCCGCTTATGTATATGCCTCTTACGGAAAACCCGGACGAGTTTACCAATAGCGTTACGAAATCATTTTACAATAAAAACAGTGTCATTGCCGTACCCAAATCGGTATGGGATGAAATGCATGGAACGGGTAAAAAGTGAAAACAAAATTATTTGACAACAAACTTAATATAGGTAAACTTGGCGTTTTGCTGTTTTATTTGAGTATCACGTTGGAACTTATCATTGTCATTGTAGATAAGAGCAATTATACCAATCCGATAGAGGGGCAGTTGTTCCGGATAACTTTTTTGCTGGCGGCAGGAAAAGTCCTATGTACAAAATATTCTATCAGGGAATGGGCGTCAATGCTGTTATTTGGGCTTCTTGGCTTTGTATCCTATCGGGTGACGGGGCGGAATGAGATATTGCGCATTGTGGTTTTTATTGCCGCATGTAAGGGAACGGATATGAAAAAGCTGTTGAAATATGTTTTTTATATGACAACGGCAGGATGTGTGCTTCTGGTTATATTATCGGTGACCGGGATTTACGGAAGACTGTCGCTGGAGACAGATTTCGGCAGAGGCTATACGCAGGTAAGATATTGCTTTGGGCTTGGGCATCCAAATGCGCTTCATTGTATGTTTATGATGCTGGTATTGCTGGGGCTTTACCTGTATAATGAAAAGATGAAGTGGTATGCTTATATTATATTGTTTGCCATGAATTATGCGTTGTATCTGCTGACAGATTCCAATACAGGGATGCTGATTACTTTCTGCGGGATTTTCGGCGGGGCTGTGGTGCATTATTGGAAAGGCATAAAAGGGAAAAAGTGGATATATGTAGCGGGGGCGGCAGTTTTTTTGTTTTGTGTGGGATTTTCAATATTGGCTGCAAATAAGGAGTTTGCCAAACCGGATTATTATATTTTCCAGTTTAATAATCCTTTGATTGCCAGAGTGGAGGCGCATTTAAACGGGAGAATCCGGGATTTATATTTTGGCTCCATCCGCTGTGAAGGCATCACGGATACCTGGTCGTTGTTTTCCCAGCCAGAAAACGATTATTATTTTGACATGGGGTTTGTCCGCGTGTTTTACTGGTATGGCATCGTGCCCGGTTCTTTATTTGTATTATTAAATATACTGCTGATACGGCGGTTTTATAAAGAAAAGGACGGCATGGGCCTGGTGATGCTTTCGGTGCTTTCGGTCTATACCGTTGTGGAGGCACATCTGGTTTCCGTATATATCGGAAGGAATTATTTGCTGTTTTTAATGGGGATGTACGGTGGATGTCTGCCGGGGCTTTGCTCTGATAAAGAAGAACATTTATGGAATGCCCTCCGGTTTTTTGGGAAAATGGAGAAATTATGAAACAGAAGAATAAGATTATAGAAGTATATGGTTTATGGTTTGCGGATTTGATAAGTATCCTTGTGTCATTTATCCTTGCAACGTATATCCGCTTCGGGAATTTCAGGGATATGGGGGATAAGAGCATACATTTTCTTGTATGTTTATGCTTAATGCTTTTTTGTACGGTCTATAGTTTCTTTTTTGACTGGAACAGGAATTTCCTAAGAAGGAATATATGGAAAGAGGGTATGGCGGTCATCCAATACAATGTGATTATGCTTCTGGTGGTAAATCTGTTGATGACGATGATGAAGTGGGCGGATGCCTTTTCCCGGCTGGTGCTGATTTACTTCTTTGCATTGAATATGCTTTTGTCGCTTTTGATTCATTTTATAATAAAGAAAACGATGCATACGTATTACTCGTCGGAACAAAATTCCGTAAAGGTGCTGGTAGTTACGCAAAGCAACTTGATAGATGAAACTTTGAACCGTCTGGAAAGGGATTTGGACATTTATTATCAAATTGTTGCGCTTGCCTGCGTTGATTATAACATGGAAGGGAAGACAATCCGCAATATTCCGGTAGTGGCGGGAAAGGAAGATTTAATCGAGGTGGCTACCCAGATGGCGCTGGATGAGGCATTTTTGAATCTTCCGGGCATTTCCCAAAGCAATATGGAGAATATCATTCACGGGTTTGAGGATATGGGGGTGGACTGCCATTATAGCCTGGAACTGCCGGGGGTGGATGCCAACCGCAGCAAGGTGGAGAGCTTTGGCAATTACACGGTTATTACTTATACCAGATTCCAGAGCAGCTATAAACGGATGATGATTAAACGGGTGATGGACATTTTAGGAGGTTTGACAGGGATGGCTATTACGCTGCTGTTTTTCCCTTTTGTGGCGGCGGCTATTAAGCTGGACTCCAAAGGACCGGTGCTGTTTTCTCAAATTCGGATTGGCAGGAACGGGAGGCGCTTTAAAATTTATAAGTTCCGTTCCATGTATATGGATGCAGAGGAGAGGAAAAAGGAGTTAGAGGAGAAAAATGAGATGCAGGGGCTGATGTTCAAGATGGAGAACGACCCGCGGATTACGAAGGTGGGGGCATTCCTGCGAAAGACAAGCATCGATGAACTTCCCCAGTTCTACAATGTGTTTAAAGGGGATATGAGCCTGGTAGGAACCAGGCCTCCCACAGCGGATGAATTTGAGAAATATAACCAATATTACCGCAGGAGAATCAGCATGACCCCGGGCCTTACGGGAATGTGGCAGGTCAATGGGCGGAGCGATATTGAAGATTTCGATGATGTGGTAAAATATGATTTGATGTATATCGACAACTGGTCTTTGCGTTTGGACATTAAAATATTGTTCCAGACCGTGGGCGTTGTGTTATTTGGAAAGGGTGCGAAATAATGAATTTGGTGATTGACTGTTTTAAGCAGGTGAAAGGGGCTGGAAAAAGCATAGGCATCTATAACCTGGCAAAGAGCATTACCTGTCATTTAGGGGAACGGGCTTTGGAAGAGGCAAAACGGAAAGGGGATGCCGACAGAAAAGGCGGAAGGAAAAATGGCGGGGATTCCGATACGATTATTGTGCTGGGGAATGCCCATAACCGGGAAGAATTTGATGTGCCCGGCGTTGTTTTCGTGGAAGTAAAGGGAAATCCGCTGAATAAGTTATACTGTATTTTTTGGGAGCTTTTCCTGGTGCGGAAATATGCAAAAAGGTATCAGGCGGACAGGGTGCTGTTCCCCCGGGGGTACCGGCCGATAGGAAGAAAAGGAAGTATCGGGATACGTAAGGGCGGCAGAAAAATAAAAGACACGATTTTGATTCATGACTTGATTCCCTTTTACTATGATAAGCATTACCCGGGATTTTTTAACCGGTTGGAGAATGCATATATCATGTACCGGCTGAAAGTATCCATGAAAAAGGCGGACAGGATTATTACGATTTCCGGATATTCCAAGGAAGATATTCTGGATAAGGCGCCGTTTTGCGGCAAAAAGATAAAGATAATCCATAACGGGCTAAACGATGTTTCGTATCATACCGAAAAGGGCAAAGGGGCGGCAGAGAAGGGGGAAGGGGATTATATCGTAGCGATGACCTCCGGGCTGCCCCATAAAAATGCAAAAGGGGTGCTGAGGGCTTACGAGGCATATTATAAAAAAGCCAGCCAGCCGCTTCGTCTGGTAGTGATTGGGATAGAGGGTATTTCCTTTTATAAAGAAATGGAGCCGGAAGCGGCAGCCCATGTGGAATGCCACAAATTTTTCCAGGGGTTTGACGAAGTGTGCCGGGTGGTGGCAGGGGCGAAGGCTTATCTGTTCCTGTCTTATGTGGAAGGATTTGGTTTCCCGCCGCTGGAAGCCATGCAGATGGGGGTTCCGGTTGTCTGCTCCGACAGAAGCTCTCTGCCGGAAGTAGTAGGGGATGCGGGAATCCTGGTAAATCCGGATGATATGGAGGAAGCGGCAAAAGCTTTAATCCGGGTAACGGAAGAGGACGAAGTCAGGGAAGGCCTGATAAAGAGAGGGTATGAAAATATCAAGCGTTTTTCCTGGGAAAGCAGGACGGATTTGTATTGGGAGGAATTATTCCGGTGAGCAGGCTGTTGATTTATGATACATCTAATTTTGTGGATTTCCCGATTGGGGGACAGTTGACAAGCATAGGGAATTTTCTCCGGTTTGTCTGTGAGGAGTATCCGGAAAGGACAAAGGATATCATGCTGGTAGGCGTGACTTTGAATCCGGGTGAAATCGGGAAAGTAAAGAAAATAAAGCTTTATGGCAGGCAGATAAAATTCCTGCCGGTGGCGGCGGCAGAAAGGGATTTGGGCAATACTTCCAAATCCTTGCGGCTTATGTATGTCAAAGGGCTTTTGAAATGCAGAAAGATATTGAAGATTACAAAATGGGATTGCAATTATATCCACACGCCGGAGGCATACGGTGTTGTAAAGTTGTTCCGAATGCAATCCCAATGCGTTATTTTCTCTCATGGCAGTTATTTCAATATGGAACGTGGGTTCCGCTTTTTTAAGAAAAATGTTTTGGTGAAAAAATGTTTTGTGGCCTATTTAAAATGGATTTTGAAAAACGCCAATTTAATCCTGCTGTTGGACAAAGACAGTTTGAAGGACTATAGGCCTTATAATACCAATCTGGTGCAAGTGGGCAATTCCATTGTCTGCCCGGAGATTCCAAAGGGGCAGCATTTCCCGGAGGGAGGGGAAGCAAAGGAGATTTTGTTTGTAGGACGGCTTTCCAAAGATAAAAGGGTGGAACCGATTATCCATGCAGTAAAGAAGGGGAAGGCATCCTTTGAGGGATTGAATCTTACGATTGTGGGCGACGGGGAAGAATACCATAACTTAATTGCCCATGAAGGGGAAAACGTTCATTTTGCCGGGGCTGTACCTCCGGCAGAGGTAAAAGAATATATGAAAAAGGCGGATATCCTTGTAATGAATTCTTCTTTTGAGGGGATTCCGATGACGATTTTGGAGGCTGTCAGCTATGGGCTTCCGGTTGTCAGCACCAATGTGGGAGGGATTGGAGAAACCCTTCATTTCGGCCAGGATTCGGAAGAAACAGACGGAACGGCGGAAGGGATTCTAGAAGCCATCCGGCGGATTCGCGATTACTATGACACATATTCAAAGAATGCGTATAGAAATTCCAAAGCTTTTGATTACCGGCAGGTCAACCGGAAGGTATATGGTTTGCTTTGCAGCTATTGGAAGGAATGAAAATGGGATTTGCAGCCGCTGCAAAGTGCAAAGTGGAGGCAAAAGCAGCACAGGAATAGAGGGAAAGATGGAAAAGGAAAAGTACAAAATCAGTGTCATAGTGCCTGTTTATAATAAAAGGGAGTATCTGGAACAATGTATTGACAGTATCTTAGGGCAGAGCTACAGCAATTGGGAACTGGTGCTGGTAGATGATGAATCTACGGACGGCAGCAGGGATATTTGTGACGCGTATAGCCGGAAAGACGGAAGAATACGGGTTTTCCATCAAAAGAACGGCGGTTCCACGGCGGCAGTGTTGAAAGGGATGGAAAAAGCGGAAGGGGAATATTATGTTTTTATTGACAGCGATGATTATGTAAGCGGGGAAATGCTGGAAAAAATGGCAGAACACGCGGTTGGGAGAAAAGGGGAAATTATCTGCTGCAATTATGTACTGGAAAAGCAGAATGAGACAGTTCCCGTCATACAGCCGTTGAAACCGGGGGTATATGAAGGGGAGCGGCTGGAAAAGGAAGTAAAGGAGCTTCTAATCGGCAATGAAAACCGGAAAATCCCCATGTCCCGCTGTATGAAGCTTTGCGAAAAATCCATATTTGACGGAAACGAAAGATATTATGATACGAAAATCCGTATGGGCGATGACTTTAACCTGATGTTTCCGGCATTGCTTTGCAGCAGCAGAGTCGTGGTGATGGAACAGGCGTTGTTCTATCATTACCGATATGTGGAGGACTCTATTGTACACCGTTATGATCCGGAGATTCATGACAGCGTAGAGAGGTGGTACCAATCCGCGCTGGCGGTAGTCCGTGACAAAAAAGTGAAAGATGGGGAAAAGAAGCTTTTAAGGGAATACGGGTATATGATGATTCTGGTAATGAAAAATGAATTGAGGAATCCGAGAAAGGATTATATGCGGAAAATACGAGGTATTTTTACTGACCCGGAAGTGAAAAAAAGAGTTGGCCGCGCGCCGTTACCTGTGGAAAACAAGGCGAACAAACTGCTGTATCTGGGGATAAAACACCCTAACAGGATATGGCTGGGAACGTTGCGGTTGATTATGAAGCAGTATGACAAATCGCGCTAGTCGGCACCAAACCGATATGGATTTGTTTATGCTTCCATAAGCTGTGATTATTGTGCCTGGGGTTCAAAGCCTGCAGGCTGGGAGAAAGGCATGGTTATGAATATGAAACAACAGTTAGTGATGTATTTGCATGGAGGCAGCGGGAATCATGGCTGCGAGGCCATTGTAAACAGTACATGCCATATGATAGAGGAGATTCCGAAACTTCTTGTAACGAACAGTGAGGAAGAGGACAGATTTTATTCCCTGGGGGGATTATGCGATATTTTGCAGGAAAATAAAATTGCGGAGCATTTTTTTGCCCATGTCTGGTACTATGCATGGCGGGCTGTTTTTCATGACCCGGAGTCTTTTATGAGGTATCGTTTCCGTAATGTGCTGGGAAAGCATTTGATGCCTTTGTATGTGTCTGTGGGCGGGGATATGTATTGTTATGATATTTCCAGGAAAGAAGCCGTCCTTGCGAACCGGACGTTCCAAAAAGCGGGGGCGAAAACAGTGCTTTGGGGCTGTTCGATAGAGCCGGATTTGCTAAGAGAACCGGAAATCGTAGACGACATGAAAAGGTACACATTGATTACCCCAAGGGAATCCATTACGGAAAATGCATTAAAAGATGCAGGGATTACGGAAAATGTAAAATATTTCCCGGATCCGGCATTTTTCCTGCAGCCGGAAGAAACCTCGTTGCCGGATGGGTTTGCGGCAGGGAAGACCATAGGTATCAATGTCAGCCCGATGATTGTACGGCATGAAAAGGTGGATGGAATTACGATACGGAATTACCGTGAATTGATGGAACATATTTTAGAGGATAAAAATAACAGCATTGCGCTGATTCCTCATGTTATGTGGAAAAATAATGATGACCGGCTGGCATTGGAAGAACTGTATCGGGGATATGAAAAGGATGAAAGGGTAATTTTGTTCCCCGATATGCCTTGCCAAAAGATAAAATATGTAATCTCCAAATGCCGGGCATTTATCGGCGCCAGGACACATGCTACAATTGCGGCATACTCCAGCTGCGTGCCTACTTTGGTGGTGGGGTATTCGGTAAAGGCTTTGGGGATTGCGCGGGATTTGTTTGGAAGCGAGGAAAATTATGTCCTGCCGGTGCAGTCATTGGAAGAGGCGGGGGAATTAATCCGCGCTTATGACTGGATGATGGAAAGAGAAGGGGAAATACGCGGCAGGCTGGAAAACGTGATGCCCGAATATTGCGCCAGGGCAGGGGAAGCAGGGGAAGAAATCAGGAAGATATGGAAAAGGGAAACGGAAAAACGATAAGCATCATTATACCGGTGTACAATGCAGAGCCATATCTGAGGCGATGCATGGACAGCCTGAGAGGGCAGACATGGAAAGATACAGAGATTTTGTGGATAAACGACGGTTCTGCGGATGGGAGCGGAAAAATCTGCGATGAGTTTGCCAAGGACTATGAAAATGTAAGGGTAATCCATACGGAAAACAGAGGAGTTTCGGCGGCAAGGAACCTTGGGCTGGAAAAGGCGAAGGGGGAGTACGTGACTTTTGTGGATGCGGATGATTGCCTGGCGGCGGATATGCTGGAACATTTGGCATATATACTGGAAAAGACGGGCTGCGATGTAGCCGGCTGCGGTTTTTGGGAATTTGGGTCAACCCATTCTTTACAGAAAGAAAAAGAAGGCCAAAGCGAAGCGGGAACCCAGCAGGAATTGTTCTGCAATTCCCGGGGAGTTGGCCGCGAGGCCAACTCTTTAGAAGTGTTGGGCGGCTTGGAGTTTATGGAAAAAGGTATTTTAGGGAGCGATACCAGATGCTGGAGCAAGCTTTATAGGAAGGAAGGCATTGGGGATATCCGGTTTGACAGAGGGCTTACCATCGGGGAGGATATGCTGTTTTTGCTGGAGTTGGCCAGGGCGGGCAGGACGTTCGGGAGGAGCGGCTATCGGGGATACGGCTATTTTATCAACGATGAGGGCGCCATGATGCATAAATTCAAAGACAGCTATATGGATCAGATTTTATGCTGGGAAAGGGCTTTGCCGGTATTGGAGGAAGCTTCCCCGAAGTTAAAAGATAAGGCGGAGGCAGTTTTGCTCGTGTCAACGATGCTGGTGGCCGGGAAATTGTCAATGCTTTCCGGCAAAGAGCGTAAGGAAAAACAGGTATTTGGGAAAAGATGTCTGGATGTGGTAAGGGAATACGGAGGGCATAAAGGGGCATTTGGGAATCTGGATAGAGGATATCGGATAAAAGTATCGCTTTTTAGATGGATGCCCGGGGGATATATGTGGTTATACCATTGGTTGATGCGGGCTGTAAGATAAAGCGTTGATGCTTTTAAGAAACCCTTTCAAAAGCTGGATGTTGTATTGGCCAGGTAAATGCCGTACACTGTATAAAGATAGGGGTTGGAAGGCGGAAAAGTTATGGGAAGAGTAAAGTACGCAACGAAAAATATTGCCTTTGGGTGGATGGGGAATGTAGCCACCCTTTTGCTTGGGGCGGCGCTCAGGCAGGTATTTATTAACCGTTTAGGGGATACCTTGCTTGGGGTAAGCGATTATTATACAAGTATTCTTACGGTGTTGTCTTTGGCGGAGCTGGGGATTAGCACTGCATTTAACTTTAGTTTATACGGGCCGGTAGCGCGCAATGAAGTGGAAAAGATAAAGTCTTATATGCTTTTGTATAAGAAAGCGTACCGGGGTATAGCGGCGGCAATAGCGGTTATTGGGATGGCGATTGCCCCTTTTTTGAAGTATTTGATTAAAGAGCCGGGCAATACTTCTTTAAGGGATTTGACTATTTGCTATTTTATTGTGCTGTTCAATACAGTCAGCAGCTACTTGGTAGCTTATAAGTATAGTTTGGTCAATGCGCAGCAGAAAAACTATATCCAGACGAATGTGATTACGATAACAAAAGTAATTACCATATCTTTGCAGATATTGGGGCTTTGGATGTTCCCCAATTTTTATCTGTACCTGATTACTTCTGTGGCGATTGAGCTGATACAGAAAATCTTTGTGAACATTTATTTAAACCGGATGTATCCGTATTTAAAAGAAAAGAAGGTGGAGAAACTTTCCGAGGAGGAAGTGGGGGGCATTGTAGGGCAGACGAAAGCTCTGGTGCTTCACCGGGTAGGGGATATGGCAAGGTCCCAGACGGACTCTATGATAATTGCCGCATTTATTGATGTTACCACCGTGAATTTTGTAGGGAATTATAATCATGTCATTTCTTCCGCTTCTAATTTTGTCAATGTCATATTCAATTCCGTTCTGTCCAGTTTCGGCAATCTGATTGCAACGGAGAAAAGGGAAAAGCAATATTGGATGTTTAAAGTATACCGTTTTTTAGGCTGTTGGATTTACGGCTTTTCCGCCATTGGATTTTATTTGATGCTGACGCCTCTGATTATTTTATGGGTAGGGGAAGAAAGGGCTTTGTCGGATTTGGTCATCGGCTGTATTATGTTCGACTATTATTTTAAAGGGGAACGGATTGTGCTTACCAATTATAAAACGGCGGCAGGCGTTTTTGAACAGGACAAATATCTGCCTCTGGTGCAGGGAGCCGTAAATCTTGTAATTTCCATTGTGCTTGTGCAGAAGATTGGTTTGGTGGGCATTTATATCGGAACGATTGTATCCGGTCTTATAGCAAATATTACCAGGCCTTTTATTATCTATAAGGTATGTTTTGATGAATCTGTGGCAGGCTATTTTAAAGACTCCCTCAAATATGTAGCGGTGAATGCGGCAGTGCTTGCTTTGCTGATATTTATAAGGGATGCTATGATGCCATCGGTGACGATTTTCATGTTTATCGTTATGGTGGGCGTGATAACTGTGGTTTATAACGTTATCTTTATCCTCATTTTTGGAAGGTGTGAGGAATTTGGGTACTTGTGGCATTTGGTTGCAGATAAGATAAGGAAGAAACTGTAAATAATTTCAGGTTGTAAGCGGGGTTGCCGGTTTGGGGGAGCGCTTGTATCGCCGGATGAGAAAGCCGGACGATAGAAGCAGACGAGAAGGAGGGCTGGTAAGAAGATGGGAAAAGATATTACGGAAGATATGCTGCGGCGGATGGAAGAGGAAGCGATTTATGAGATGCTGCATTATCATGAAAAGAGCGGAAAGCAGAAAATAAAGGATACGGTAAAGAGGGCAGCAGGGCGTTATGTGGCGCCCAAGGACCTGATTTTCTGGCCAACGGCGATGATTGCTAATTGCCTCACAGAATGGGAAATGGGGGGGGTGCTTGTGGATGATATACTATCGACAGGAGCATTTCCGGTGGGGGAGAAAATATTTCCGATGGGAGAAAAAGCGTTATCCGCCGTAAAGGATTATTTTGACCGGTGGATTGATGCGGGGATGCCTCTTTTTTATATAGATGATGTACTTGCCGGCGTGTCGCTGATTGATTTATATGCGGCAACGGGGGAAGGGAAATATAAAGCAGGAGCCGATAAAATGGCACAATATCTTTTCCGGATGGAAAAAGAGTCAGCGGATGAGGAGGGAAGTATCCCGTACCGCCCTGCCCAAAAAAACGGTTATATTTTTGCGGATGGCGTGGGGATGGCAGGGTCTTTCCTTATAAAATACGGTGTGAGCTTTGGTGACTTGCATAGCGTGCAGCTGGGGATGCGGCAGATGCATAACATGTTCCTTTTCGGCATGGATGAAAAAACCAGGCTGCCTTATCACGGATTTCAATGCGGGAGCAAGGTAAAGTATGGCATTGTTGGCTGGGGCCGCGCCGTAGGGTGGCTCATAATGGGTTTGGCAAGGTCTATGGACTGCCTGAAAAGGTATTTGACTTCGGAAGGCGAAAAGAAAAAAAGAGATGGCATACTTTTTGATGTCTGCCAATCGGGCTATGAGGAATGCAGCAGGGTATACCGGCAGCTTTTCCGGGCGGTGAAGCCGTACCAGAAGGGGAATGGGGCCTTTGCGTGGCAATTAGGGGCGATGGAAGGGCCGGAGGATAGTTCGGCTACGGCAATGATTGCCTATGCTGTGTTGATGTGGATGCGCCAGGAAGGCGGGGGCAGCGATATCAACAGCAATTGCAGCAGCGATTGCTGCTGCAATTGCTGCGAAGGTTTGGATAAGAGAACAAGTGATTGGGAAGATGCCAAGGATCTGGTAGACCGGGCGGCTAAGTATCTGGCAGGATGCGAAAAGGACGGGAAGATTTACCGTTGCCTTGCGGAGTGTATGGGATTTGCCGAATACCCGCAGGTGTACGGGGCTTATCCGTGGTCGCTGGGACCGGGGCTGGGGGTACTAAGGAAGAAAGGCGTATAGGCGATGATAATTATACAATTGGCAGGTGGGCTTGGAAATCAGATGCAGCAATATGCAATGTATCAGAAGTTTCTAAGCATTGGAAAAAAAGTAAAGTTGGATATTTCGTGGTTTGAAGAAGCGGACAGGCAGAAAAATGTTTATGCGAAAAGGGAGCTGGAGCTGAATTATTTTAAAAAGGCAGAGTATGAAGCGTGTACAAAAGAGGAAAGGGAGGCAATGATTGGAAGCGGCAGCCTTGCCGGAAAGATAAAAGGTAAACTGTTTCCCAGAGCAAGGAAGATTTTCCGCGAATCGGAAATGTATCACCCGGAAATCTTTGATTTTGAAGATAAATATTTGTACGGCTATTTTGCCTGTGAGAAATATTATGCGGATATTATGGAAACCTTGTGGAAACAGTTTTCATTTCCGGAAAGCGGCAATCCGGAGAACCGGAAGATGGCGGAAAGGATGCACAATGGGGAATCCATCAGCATCCATATCAGGCGGGGGGATTATCTGGATGCGGAGAATAGGGCGATGTTCGGCAATATATGTACGGAGGAATATTATGCCGGTGCAATCCGGGAAATGAAACGGATTTGCCCATCGGCGCATTTTTATGTTTTTTCCGATGATATTCCTTATGCCGTGGAAAAATATAGCGGAGAGGAATTTACGATAGTGGATACAAATAAAGGGAAGGACAGTTTTTACGATATCTGGCTGATGAGTAATTGCAGGCATAATATTTGCGCCAATTCCACATTTAGTTTTTGGGGGGCCAGATTGAATCAAAATAAAGAGAAAATAACAATGCGGCCTTCCATCCATAAAAATACTCAAAAATTCGAGCCGGAGAGAATGCGTGAATTATGGAAAGGGTGGGTATTTTTAAATAATCGAGGAGAAGTGGTATAGCGATGGGGTGTTTGATAAAAAAGGAATCCATGCCATTAGGGGAATTGTTATATGTTTTGTCATTTGGCTCGCTTTTGTTTGCAAAGGGTATCGGCTTTTATGACGGGCAAAAAATATTTATCGGTTTTGCCGCAATGTCATTTCTTTTTGGCATGTGCAAACTGGCGGCTACAAAATATTCCTGGAAGGATTTGGTTTTTATTGCAGGAATGGTTGTATTGAGCCTTATTATTTATAAACACTCCCGGGAAAAGGGTATTTTATTTTATACTTGGATGATAATCGGTTTGAAGAATGTCAGGCTGGAAACGGTGATGCGTTGGGGACTGAAAATATGGAGTATTACTTTTTTGGGAACTTTTGTTTACTCCGTATTCCATCTCCAGGGCAGCCTGTATAAAGTACATGATAAGTTAGGGCTGGGGCATATATTTCGGTGGGGAATGGGGCAGCCGCATCCAAATGTGCTACATATCTCATATTTGCTTTTGCTTTTGTTTGTAGTATATCATTTGCGGGAAAAATTTAACTGGAAAATCTGTCTGGCGATGTTTGCAGGGAATTGCTATATTTTCCTGTATTCTATCAGCTATACGGGGTTTGCTATTACCACCGTTTATTTATTGGCTAATTTATATTGGCAATCGAGGGGAAAATTTGGTAAGATAGAACAGATAGTATGTGAATGCGTTTTTCCATTGTGCGTTTTATTGTCGGTGGCAGGGCCGCTTGTCCTGAAAGGAAAACTATTCGATATTGTCAATAAGCTTTTGAACACAAGGCTTTATTTGTCCAGTTTGTTTTTGAAGAAAGAAAATATTACGTTGTTTGGAAACAATATCGGTTCTTTGACCAGTGCGGTAAAAACGATGGACTGTTCTTATGTGTATGGCCTAATCGCCTATGGGGTATTGTTTTTTGGGGCTATAACGGTTGGGTATATTTGCCTAATCCATAAGTATGTGAAAGAACAAAGGGGCATAGAGCTGTTGATGGTTTTTGCCTTGCTGGCGGCAGGATTGACGGAGCCGTTTCTTTTTAATACCTCCTACAAAAATATTTCTTTGCTGTTGTTGGGCGCTTATCTTTTTGGAAGAGGGAAGCCGGAAGAGGACAGGCTTATGATTGGCTGGCACGGCAGAGCCATAGAAGATGTTTTGGTCCCGTCTGCAAAGGTAGATTGGCAGGAAGCGGAATGCAGGATAAAAGAGGCGGTTGGGAAGAAAAAGCGATATATACGGATGCTTTCCGCTGCGTCCGGCTTACTCTGCATTGTTTTGTATATCACAAATGCCCCGGATTACCGGGGGGTCATTGTTCCAAGGGTCCACTGCGCAGATATAGAGAAAGGGACATCGGTTTATTTGTCAGAAGAAGAACCCAGGGAGTATGAAGGATACCTTATCTGGGATTATCAGGACGGGGAAACCCCGATGGAATGCTTTGAAGGCAATATTGTTAAGATGGAAAAAATAAGAGGCGGCATCAGCAGAGGGATATTGGGCTATGCAGCATGTAATTGCCTGTTAAGCGCGGGGCTGTTTATAATTAATGGAAAAGCAAGGATGAAAAAATAAGTAAAAAGATTGTTAGTTGAAAAATACAATCTGACGTATTTGGGCGGTTTTTGCACAGGAAAAACCCAAATGGGAAAGGCATGAGTATGAAGATGAAAATTGCCATGATTGGGCAGAAAAGAATCCCATCCAGAGAGGGAGGGGTAGAAGTAGTCGTTACGGAGCTATCCACAAGGCTTTCTGCTATGGGGTACCAGGTAGAGGCATATAACCGTTCCGGTTATCATGTTTCGGGGAAGGAATTTGATGACGGAAGGGGCAAGCTGTATAAAGGGGTACGGATTATTACCGTACCGACTTTTAGGAACGGCAAGCTGAATGCTATTGTATATACAGTATTAGGAACGCTCCGTGCCCTGTTCGGCAGGTATGATGTAATTCATTACCATGCGGAAGGGCCGTGTATTATGCTGTGGCTGCCGAAGCTTTTCGGAATCCGTGTAGTGGCTACCATCCACGGTCTGGACTGGCAGAGGGCGAAATGGGGGAATTTCGCTTCTTATATACTGAAAGCAGGAGAAAAAGCCGCCGCCAGGTACGCGGACGAAGTGATTGTGCTTTCCCGCAATGTGCAGGACTATTTTAAAGATGTGTATCACAGGGAGACGCATTATATCCCTAATGGAGTGAACCGGCCGGAGAAAAAGGAAGTCCGGGAAATAGGAAAAAAATATGGGTTGAAGAAGGATGGATATATTCTCTTTGTAGCCCGCCTCGTGCCGGAAAAGGGGCTGCATTACCTGATAGAAGCATTCCGCGGGATCAATACGGATAAAAAGCTGGTGATTGCAGGAGGCAGCAGCCATTCTTTTGAATACATGGAAAAAGTACAGAAGATGGCGGCAAGGGACAAAAGGATATTGATGACGGATTTTGTGCAGGGCAGGGTATTGGAAGAACTGTATTCCAATGCATATGTTTTTGTGTTGCCCAGCGATGTAGAAGGGATGGCTATCAGCCTTTTGGAGGCGATGAGCTACGGAAACTGCTGCCTGGTAAGCGACATTAAGGAAAATATAGAGGTTGTGGGGGATAAAGCGGAGGCTTTTGCAAAGGGAAATGTGGAAGATTTGAAAAGGAAGCTGACGGGGCTTTTGAAATCTCCGGATATAGTGGATAAATACAAGAAGGAAAGCAGTGGCTTCATCTGTGCAAAGTATAGTTGGAGCGATGTGTTGGAACAGACTTTGGCATTATATCGGAATAAGAGGGAACGACTGTGAAAATTTTAATGGTTAATAAATTCCTATATCCCAATGGAGGTTCTGAGACCTATATTTTTCAACTGGGGAAAGAGCTTGTGAAAATGGGGCATAAGGTGGAATATTTTGGGATGGAACACCGGGAACGGATTGTGGGGAACCGGGCAGGAAGCTATACTTCCAATATGGACTTCCATACGAAGGGAATCGGCAGACTGCTTTATCCGTTTCGGATTATCTATTCCATAGAGGCGCGGAAAAAGCTGCGGGCTGTTTTGGAGGATTTTGAACCGGATGTGGTCCATTTAAATAATTTTAATTTTCAATTGACCCCCTCTATCATATATGAGATAAAAAGTTTTGATAAGAAACGGAAAAAGAAAACGCGGCTGGTTTATACAGCCCATGATTACCAGTGGGTCTGCCCAAACCATATGATGAAAATCCCTTCCACCGGGGAACTGTGCAGCCGGTGCGCCACAGGAGGGTTTGGCCATTGCAGCCGGAATAAATGTATACACAATTCGGGAATTAAAAGTCTGCTTGGCACGGTGGAAGCAACGCTATATAAAAAATTGGGCACTTATCGGAAAATGGATACGGTTATTTGTCCCAGCCGCTTTATGGAGCGGGTGCTTTCCGGGAATCCGGCTTTGGCAGGGAAGACGGTTGTTCTGCATAATTTTGTAAACGAAGCGCCGGAAGATAGTGAAACGGGGAAAAGGGGAAGGGATTACGTGTTATATATGGGGAGGTACGATAAGGAGAAAGGGATAGGCACATTATTGGAGGTCTGCCGTGAATTGAGGGATATCCCTTTTGTTTTTGCAGGGAAAGGGGCATTGGAAAAGGAATTGGAGAAAGTGCCCAATATCGAAAATAAGGGGTTTTTGTCAGGCGCGGCATTGCGGCAGCTTATCAGGAACGCCCGTTTTCTCGTTTTCCCTTCCGAATGGTATGAGAATTGCCCTTTTACGGTGATGGAAGCCCAGATGTTTGGAACGCCGGTGCTGGCGTCCGATTTGGGAGGAACGGCGGAGCTTATAAAACCCGGGGTGACAGGGGAACTCTTTGAAGCGGGGAATGCGCAGGAATTGAAGAAGAAAATAAAAGCACTCTGGAAAGATGAGGCAAAGTGCAAAGAGTATGCGGAAAATTGCGGCCATGTGCAGTTTGATACGGTCAAAAGCTACTGCCGTAAACTTTTAAGGCTATACCATGAGGAAGGAAAAGAAGGTGTATAGGCATGAAGTCATACTTTTCAATGAAAACGTTGGCAAAGAACCTTTTTCAATACGGATGTTATCTGATTTTTGGATTGTGCGTAGTATATTTGACGCTTTTAAGCTTTTTTAGCACCAGCAGCGTCCAGCTAAAGAAAGTGACGTCCGAATGGGAGCCGGAGCGGTTGGAAGAGCATATCTTTTTCCTGCCGGATTCCCCGTGGAAACATTTGGCGGTATGTTTGTGCCTTTTGCTCTTGCTTTGCTTTGTTTTTTCCTTTTTAAAAAGAAAGAAGGGGAAGCTTGTTTGGCTTTGCCTTCCTTTTTTTGTTTTCAGTGTTGCCTTTATTTTTTCGGTGGATTTATATCCAATCAGTGATCCGGGAAAGATACTTGAGATAGCAAGAGCGATAAAGGAACAAAATTACGGGCAGTTTGCGGTGGGGGGATATATGCACCGATATCCGGACCAGGCAGGGATTGTATTGCTTTACTATGGAATACACTGCTTGTTTGGGGAGAAGGATTATCTGGCAATCCAGATATGGAATGCGGCGCTTTTGACAGGGGCTTATTTTTTCTTAGGCAGGATTGCGGCTTTGCTGTGGGGGGATAAGGACGAAAATGCCCAGAATATGACATTGCTTTTTTGTGTCATATTTTTCCCTGCATTGTTGTATGTAACGTTTGTTTATGGGATGATTCCCGGTCTGGCATTTAGCATATTGGCATTCTATCTGCAATTGGAGTATATGCGGACAAGAAGGCTGGCTTATGGGATTGGCGCGGCAGTGAGCATTAGTTTTGCAATTGTATGGAAAACTAATTCGTTGATTATGTTTATTGCTATGTTGGTTTTTTTAGTGTATGATTTAATAATGGAAAAAGGGGAAAGGAAGAAAAAAACATGGATACTGTTAGCAGCGCTGATTGTCATCCAAAGATTCAGCGCATGGACGGTGGACGCTGTCATGGAAGGCCTGACGGGGATAGAGCCGGCAGAAGGGATGCCTAAGACGGCATGGATTGGCATGGGGCTGCAGGAAACAGGTGGCGCACCTGGCGTATGGAATGGATATAGCGTAAGCCTTTATGAAGAGAACGGCTATGATTACGATAAGACAAACGAAGCTGCGAAAGAGAAGATTATGGATCAAATCCTTATTTTTCTGGACGACAGAAGCTATGGGGTGGATTTTTTCGGAAGAAAGAATGCGGCGCAATGGAACGACCCTGCTTTTGGCAGTTTGTCGGTGGTGGATGGAAGGGAAGAGGATGGTAAAAAGAAACTGGACAACTTGTGTCATGGCCCTTTGAAATATAGATTGACAGAGGCGGCAAATTATTTGCAGTCTGCGGTTCTTGCCGGCGTCTGCTTTTATTTGTTTTTGGGCAGGAAGGGGCAGAAGCGGGGGGAAATGCTCTTAGGCATAGCGGTGACAGGAGGTTTGCTGTTTCATATGTTTTGGGAGGCAAAACCCCAATATGTGCTGCCTTATTTTGTGCTTTTGTTGCCTTACTGCGGAATGGGTTATTCCGGTATGGTAAAAAATGTCCTTGCCTTATGGAAGGAAAGAAAACGGAACGCGGATAAAACAAGGGACAGATGTTTATTTGCTGCAATCGGGGCAGGAATAATCTGTGCGTTTATTGGGATGATATCCTTATTATCGGACTTTCGGATTATATCCTATACAGTCCATATCCAAAGTAATCCGGAATATTTGGAACAGTATGAGGAAGCCGTACAGGGCAGCTTGAAAGAATATGAGGAAAGACAGGAGTAAGATAAATGGCGAGAAGAACATTGTATGGAACCGTTATTGTAACGTACCGCTGCAATGCCCGTTGCAATATGTGCGATTGCTTTAAGGACCCTACGAAGCCGGAGGAAGAGATTACATTAGAAGATATTAAAAAACTTCCAGAGATGGCGTTTACCAATATAACGGGCGGGGAACCTTTCGTAAGGCAGGATATCCCGGAAATCGTAAGAGAACTGTATAAGAAGTCGGATAGAATTGTGATATCCACAAACGGATATTTTACGGACAGGATTATTGCTTTGTGCAAAGAATTTCCCAAGGTGGGCATACGTATCAGCATCGAAGGGCTGCAGAAAACCAACGATGCCATCCGTGGAATCCCCGATGGGTTTAACAGAGGGTACCAGACGTTAAAAACATTGGTGGAGATGAAGCATCCTGACGTTGGGTTCGGGATGACGGTGCAGGATATGAATTGTCAGGATTTGGTTCCTTTATATAATATTGCGAATGATATGGGGATGGAATTTGCGACGGCTACGCTGCATAATTCCTTCTATTTCAGGAAAACGGACAACCGCATCGACGATAAACGGAAGGTAGCGGAAAATTTTGAGAAGCTGATTAACGAACTGTTAAGAAGCAAATCGCCGAAAAAATGGTTCCGGGCCTATTTCAATCATGGGTTGATTAATTATATTTATGGGAATAAGCGCCTGCTGCCCTGCGATATGTCGAGGAATGCTTTTTTTATCGACCCATTCTGCGATGTCATCCCTTGCAACGGGATGGAGAAGAAAGCGGTTATGGGCAATCTGCGCCGCCAGTCCTGGGAAGAGCTTTGGAACTCCAAACAGGCGCAGGAAGTAAGGGAATGCACGAGAAAATGCGACAGGAATTGCTGGATGATAGGAAGTGCGTCCCCGGCGATGCATAAATATATATGGGTTCCCGGCTGGTGGGTAATCCGCCATAAATTTTTGAAGGGCGGGAAATACAGCCTGAAGGAAAACCGTTTTATCCGTGAGGGAAAATAAAAAATGAATGGGAAAAGATGGATGAAAGACCGTATAGCGGATATCGTTTATCTATGGTATAGGCTGCCGGGCAGGAAGCCTACGGTAAAAGTGTACGGCATGGACGAAACATTGGATGAACTGTTGCATACCGGCAAATCGCTGGTGCGTTTCGGCGACGGTGAAATCGTTATGATGAAAGGAAAGAGTTTAAAGCTCCAACAGGCGTCCCCGGAACTGGCAGAAGGGCTGAAACGGATATTAGGCTATGAGCATGACAACCTAATGGTAACAGTACAGGGGATTTTTGACGGGGTAGAGATGTACCACAAAAAAAGCCGTCAATTCTGGAAAGACCACCTGCTGTTTTGCCGCAAAATTTATAAACGATACTGCAATTCCGGCAAAGTATATGGGGATACGGCAGTGACAAGGTGTTGGTATGCGTTCGACGACAAATCCGGATGCGGGCGGTGGTTTGGGAAGTTCCGGGAAGTATGGAAAGATAAACAAGTGGTGGTAGTGGAAGGGACACGCAGCCATAACGGTGTGGGCAATGATTTGCTGGATACAGCTGCCGGAGTGGAACGGATTATCTGCCCCCCAAAAGATGCGTATGACTTCTATCAGGAAATATTGGATGAGTGCAGGAAATTCCCAAAAGACCGGATGTTCCTCCTGTCGCTGGGGGTAACGGCGAAGTTTTTGGCGGAGGATTTGTACCGGGATGGCTATAGGGTAATCGATATTGGGAATTTGGATATGGAATATGAGTGGTTCCTGCAAGGAACATATGAGAAAGCGCCGGTGAAAAAGCATGGGATAACCGGCGTGGAAGAAAACAGGAAAGCCGGGTATGCGGAATATTTGGAGCAGATAAAGGCAAATATAGGGAATGGATGGACATGTTAAAACAATTAGGTTATATTTTCAGTAAAAAAGATAAAGTAAAAATATTTTTCCTGCTTATTATGGTAATTATCGGCGCCTTTTTTGAATTAATGGGGGTTGCCATTTTTATGCCTTTCATAGAAATCGTTATGGATCCGGGGAGCATACAAAGGACGCCATTGTTAAAATGGAGTTATGACTTGCTCGGTTTTTCTTCGGTGGAAACCTTTCTG
The DNA here is from genome assembly GCA_910588855.1 of uncultured Kineothrix sp. Lineage (GTDB taxonomy): Bacteria > Bacillota > Clostridia > Lachnospirales > Lachnospiraceae > Kineothrix. The sequence continues at coordinate 71,108 of CAJUSR010000003.1, forward strand.
ACTGCGATAGCGGGGAGCATTATTTTTATCTATATCACAAAAAATATTTTTATGGCATGGGAAAAAAATTCCATCTATAAATTTTCCTACCGTACCCAAAGGAACATTTCCACGCGGCTGCTGAAATCTTATATGCAGGAGCCCTATACGTTCCATTTAAATAAAAATATCGCCCAGCTCCAGAGGAGTATGCAGGAAGATACGGATTTATTTACGAAAGGGATTATCCATTGCATGGAGCTGTTGGCAGAAGTGTTTGTCTGTATCACATTGGGTATTTATCTGTATACGGTCAGCCGTTCGATTACGGCTATCGTGGTATCTTTGCTGATTGTGTGCGTGGGGATTTTCACCTACATATCGAAACGTTATTCCCGGACGATTGGACAGCAGAACCAGATATATAAGGGGAAACTGTACCAGTGGATGAATCAGGCTTTAGGTGGGATTAAAGAAATTAAAGTCTTAAACAGGGAAGAGCATTTTATTCAGGAATATGATAATTATTTTAAAAAGTATGTGCATGGCTTAAGGGTGAACCGCTTAATCGGGATTTTGCCCAAATATGTGGTTGAGTCGGTTAGTATGTCGGGGCTTCTTTTGGCGGTTATTTTTAAAATGTATATGGGGCAGAAGGAGCTGGTGGAGTTTGTTCCGCAGTTGTCGGCATTTGCCGTGGCGGCTTTCCGGCTGCTTCCTTCCGTAGGGAAAATCAATGAACATATGTCGGCTACGTTATATTCGGCGCCTTCGCTGGAGTTGATTTACCACGATTTAAAGGAAATAGAGGATGTAAAAAAAGAAGATAAAGGTGAAGAGCGGGAATGGAAGTTTGAAAAAGAGCTGAAGGTGAGCAAATTGGCTTATCATTATCCGGATGCGGAAGAAAATGTATTGGACGGCGCGGATTTTTCGATTCAGAGAGGGGAGACGGTGGCATTTATCGGTTCTTCAGGCGCCGGAAAAACCACGCTGGTGGATATCCTGCTTGGCCTGCTGCAGCCTCAATATGGAAAGATTCTGGCAGATGGCATGGATATCAGGAAAAACCTGAAAATCTGGCAAAAGGAAATCGGGTATATCCCCCAAGTTATATATCTTTCGGATGATACAATCCGGCATAATATTGCGTTTGGGGTGGACGAAGAGGAAATCGACGAAGAGGCAGTGATAGAGGCGGCCAAGAAGGCGCAGATTTACGATTTTATTTTTAATTTGCCGGATGGACTGGAAACCTTTGTAGGGGACAGAGGGGTACGTTTGTCCGGAGGGCAGAGGCAGCGTATCGGTATTGCCAGGGCGCTGTACCATGATCCGGAAGTGCTTGTGCTGGACGAGGCTACCAGTGCTTTGGATAATGAGACGGAGACGGCGGTAATGGAATCTATCGAACGGCTGCGGGGAATGAAGACTATGATTATTATCGCCCACAGGTTAACCACCATAAAGAACGTGGACCGGATTTATGAAGTGACAGATGGCAAAGTGGAAGTAAGGAGTAAGGAGCAGGTGTTTGGAGATAACGTATGAAAATAGTATTTGTCATACCGGATATGCCGGGCGGGGGAACGGAGCGGGTAGTGGCTCTTTTGTCGAATGAATATGCCAAAAAGGGGCACAACGTGTCCATTATGTTGTTTGCGGGGAAACAGACAGCTTATGCGTTGGATGACCGGATTGAGGTTATCAGTATGGCAGGGGCGTCATCCGGCAGCCTGCGCATCCGTCTGAAAAGGCTGAAAAATATGAGGGAATATTTTAAAAAGAAAAAGGGATGCCTGATTTATTCCTTCAGTACCATCGGCACGGGTTTCGTAGTGTTGTCGACCATAGGGCTTTCCAGGAATATGCTTGTTTCGGAGCGCACCGACCCCAATTCCTGCGATCATAAACCGTACCGGAATTTCTTTTACCGCTTTGCGAAGGTATTGGTATGCCAGACAAAGGAAGCGGCGGAAAGCTTTCCGGGATATTTGAAAAAGAAAACCGTTGTAATTCCCAACCCGGTGGACAGTAAGGGGCTGCCTGAAGTGTGCCGCGGGGAACGGGAAAAGAAGGTGGTATCCGTAGGACGTCTGGAATACCCGAAAAATCAGGAACTGTTGGTAGAAGCTTTTGAAGAGTTTTATAATAAATTTCCGGAATACAAGCTGCATTTTTATGGAAAGGGCTCGAAGGAAAAAATTTTAAGGGAAATGGCGGCTGCAAAACATTTGGAAGATGCCGTTGTGTTTCATGGTTTTTGCGCCGATGTGGCGGTACAGATTGCTGACAGCGCTATGTTTGTCCTGTCTTCCGATTATGAAGGGGTGTCTAATTCGATGGCGGAGGCGATGGCTATGGGGATTCCGGTTATATCGACGGATTGCCCGCCCGGCGGGTGCAGGGCTTATATAGAAAATGGAAGAAACGGCCTTCTGGTTCCGGTAGGGGATGCCCATGCGTTGGCAAAGGCGATGGAAAGCGTGGCAGGAGATAGAAAACTGGCGGAGAAACTTTCTGCGGAGGGCGCAAAGATAAGGGGAAAGTATCCGGTTGAAAAAATTGCGGAAAAAATGCTGCGGACAGTGCAGAAATGAGGTTTGCTTATGAAAGTATTGTATATGTCTCACCGGTATCATACGAATCAAAATACCATTATGAAGGGGTGGAAGGAGCATGGTGATGAAGTCTGTTTTCTAAGCCAGTATGCGGGGAAAATAGAAGATTACACTTATGTAAAGCCGATTGTGGTAGGATATTCTCCCTTATTTATGTTGTTTTATAAGCTATATGTAAATGTGCTGGCAAAGGACAATCCTGCAGCGATGGATATCCGGCTGAAAATAGGCGTTCCGCCGGTTTTTAAATTGAGGAAGATTATCAGGGAGTTTCACCCGGATTTGGTAATTATGAGGGAGCGTTCCGTTTACACGATATGCATGACCGCAATCTGCCGTTTTTATAAATATCCGGTTGTCTTATATGTGATGAACCCGGTTTGGGAGAAACAGAAGAAAGATTTGGCGCATCGCATTGTATGGAAGCTGGTTCCCAAATACCGCCTGACCCCAAGTATGGTGGTGGGGCTGGATTATACGGGAAAGGAAAGGGATAAGTGTGCTTTTTTTGCCCCGTACCTTATGGAACCCCAGCTCTCCCCGGAAGAGAAACAATATATGGAAAACGGGCAGATACGGATTTTGGAAGTCGGGAAATATGAAGAGCGGAAAAACCATAAGATGATGATTCGCGCTTTTGAAAGGCTGGCTGGGAAATATCCGGTGCATCTTACCATTGTGGGGGAGGTATCCAACGATTTCCATCGGAAATATTATGCGGAATTGAAAGAATATATGGATAGTCATGGGTTAAATGACAAAATTACGCTGAAAAGCAATTTGAAAAAAGCGGATATGATGGAAGAATACAAGAATGCGGACTTGTTTGTCCTGCCAAGCACAGGGGAGCCCGGGTCGGTGACGAATCTGGAAGGCATGGCTTTTTCCATTCCGGTCATTTGCGGAGAGGACAACGGAACGGCATGTTATATCAGGCAGGGGAAAACAGGTTATGTCTTCAGGGATAATGATGAAGATGATTTGGTGGAAAAAATAGACAGCATTGTGGCTTGCCCGGATACTTTAAAAAAGATGGGCAGGAATGCTTATCAGCATGTAAAGAAACATTTCCAGTTCGACTCTTATTACAGGAGTGTGGAGCGTATCATGGAATTGCAGCGGAGAGAAAAAGGCAGGTAGGCAATGGAAAAAATTACGGTGATTACCCCTACGTATAATCGGGGGAATATGCTGGAAAGGCTTTATCGGAGCCTTCTTGGGCAGACGGTAAAGGATTTTTGCTGGCTGGTTGTGGATGACGGCAGCAAGGACGAAACGGAAAGACTGGTAAAGGGATGGGTGGAAGAAGGGAAAATAAGAATCTGCTACCAAAAGCAGGAAAACGGGGGAAAACACAGGGCGTTGAATGCCGGAATAAAACGGATTGAAAGCCCTCTTACGTTTATTGTGGACAGCGACGATTATCTGCCGGAAGACAGTATGCGGATTATTTTGGACTACCATAATAAATATGCCGGCACACCGGGAATCTGCGGCTATAGTTTCCTGCGTTTTTACAGCAACGGCGAGGTGAATACGGCATATTTCCCCATAAATGAGGAGATAGACACTTACTTGAAGGTGAGGATTAACGGAGGGATTGGCGGGGATAAGGCGGAAGTTTTTTATACGTATGTTTTAAAGGAATACCCTTTTCCCGAATTTCAGGGGGAGAAGTTTATGCCTGAAGATACGGTATGGATGATGATGTCTGAAAAATATGCTATGGTGCATATTAACGAATGTGTTTATATCAGTGACTATCTGGAAGGTGGATTGACGAAGAGCGGACGCAGGATGAAAATATATTCCCCCAGAGGCATGATGCTCCGTTCCAAGGTCTATCTGGAAAACAGGGAAGTCTGCCGGAAAGTAAAAGTGAAAATGCAGATACTGTATATTATTTATTCCCGCTTTGCCGGGATAGGCCGGGCGGAGGCGGCGGAACAGCTTTCGCGCAAAGGGCTGTTTTATCTTCTGTATATACCGGCATCGCTGATACAAAGGAAATGGGAAAAGTTAAAGGAGGTACGGCAATAATGGGAAGAATGGGGACAATTGGGACAATAGGAACAAAAAGATTGGCAAACTTTATGAGAAATGTAGTCTATATTTGCAGCGGCATTGTTTTAATGTATTTATTTTTGGTTAGTATCCTGTCTACCTGTACGTTAGGGTATAGCCTTAATAGCGGAACCCATACTTTTTTTAGACCGGATTATCCGGTGGTACATTTCATGGCTGTTTTTGCTCTTATGGGCATCCTTTTTTGGTTAAGAAAAACCACGGTTTGCAGGGATTATGATAAGGCTGTGTGGTTTGTGGTTGGAGTGTGGGGATTCGCTGCAGCCCTGTGGGCGCTTTGCTGTATGGAATTGCCTAAGGACGATCCGGCAAATGTGCTTCTGGCAGCCAGACAAATGCGGGAATATAATTTTTCTTCTTTTACCGGTGAAGGATATTTGAATATTTGGGCGGGGAACAGAGGCCTTGCATTATTCTTTTACCTGCTGTCTTTTCCGCTTGGGGTTGATAATTATGCTTTATTGAGATTATTGAACGTGGCGGCGATGATGGTTGTTTTTCTGCTGCTTTATAAGATTGTGGGAGAGCTATGGGGGAAAGGGAAGAGAGTTGCATTCTGGACGGTGGCTCTTTGCGCTTGCTTTGCGCCGGTGCTTTTGTATACAACGTTTATTTATGGGGACATTTATGGATTATGTTTAGCAGTGGCAGCGGTGTTTGCCCAGATGAAATATTTACGGGGGGGTATAAGCTTAAATGGCTTATGCTTTCTGCAGCATTTATTTCATTTGCAGCATTGCTGAAAATGAATTATCTGATTATATTGATTGCTATGGCGGCAGTAGCCGTTTATGATGTATTTCGGAATAAAAACTGGAAAGGGGCATTGTTATATTTTGCAGCGGTTGTTGTGGTTATGGGAGGAATGAAAACGGGCTGCAATACATGTATAAGGAATATTGTAAAGGTAGAATTGAGCGATGGGGTTCCCTATGAGGCATGGGCTGCTATGGGGCTGCAGGAAGGCGTAAGGGGCGCAGGGAATTATAATGGCTATAACCGTGAAGTGTATGTCGATAATGGATATGACAACCTACAAGCAAAAAAGGAAGCCAGAGAGAGCATAAAGGAATCAATGCATACGTTTGCGGCTGACCCAGGCTATGCACTGGATTTTTTTGCGCGCAAAACCGCAAGCCAATGGAACAATCCTAATTTTTGGGCGATAATCAATGGTGTAGAGACGGAAAGAGGGGGAGCGTGGCTTGTAAACAGCATACAGGCAGGAAATGGTAAAGTTATTCTGGAATTTTTCCTGAATTTGTTTCAGACGTGGATATTGCTGGGAACCGTTTGTTATATTGTAATGGAAAAAGACAAGTCGGAGTTTGAATGGATTTTCTTATTGATTTTTTTGGGAGGTTTTCTGTTCCATACGATTTGGGAGGCAGGTGCGAGATATGCGTTTCCTTATTATTTGCTGTTGATACCTTATGGAGGCATGGGTTTGCTGTTATTAGAAAAGACACTGGAAAAAAGTCTGGGGAAAATGAGGGAGAGCGAACCGGATGGAGTGTGCTGCCGCCGGAAATACCGGTTATGGGGCGTGGGCCTGATTCTGTTTGCCAGTTCCGTTTTCCTTCCTTATCTTAATCATTTGGGAAAAGTGGTTATCGTTTATGCAGAGGAGGAAGAACGGGAAGTATATGATTATATAGCGGATGGCTATTATACCATATCGGCGGCAGAAGACGGCGAGCTGTATTTAACGGAAATGGATGGGAAAATCATATTGATGAGCGAGGATCGTATCGTACAGGAAGTGAGCATGTTTCGGATGGAAAGGAACTATATCATCCGTTTTATGCCTTCACAGAATACATTGGAACTGGCGGGAGGGGGAGAGGTTGCGCCGGGGCATGAGGAATACGCCGGACGCGAGTTTGAATGGGAGATTTGGCCAGCCGGGCCGGAAGGGGAATATTGTATCCGGATGGATGATAGAACCGCGTTGGAATATAGCCTGGAAGACTGGAGCGTCAGGCTTGGAGAATTTGAAGAAGGGAACCGGATGCAGATTTGGGTTATCCGGTAAAACTATCTTCCGACGTTCCCTATCTGGTGTTCCGGTTATGAGGAATGCCAGATAACGGACTGATACAAATCGCGTCCCACAAGGATGATAAGGGCAAGCATCAGCGCGGCGGGATAATAGCCGGGAACAATGGATGCTTTGAACAAATAAGGGATATAGGAAAGCACGGATACCAGCCCGAATCCGATAATATAATAAAGTTTCTTTATATTATAAAAACCATAGATAATCGCCAAGAGGTCCACAATATAACCATAGCGTTCATGCATATGGGGCAGGAAGTAAATGCTGACAGCGGTAGTAAAAAGGGCGATTAAAAGGACGATATCCGCATTCAGCCGGAAATTCTGGGTATATAGATAATAAGCCAGACATCCGAATAGGGAAATCGTGAAGAACAGGCAGGCTGACGCAGCATATTTTGTAATGTCGTTGGATTCAAATATAACATAAATATTAGGATAGCTTACGGTCAAAGAACCTGGGTAAGCCTGGGATTGTTCCAAATATCTTCCTAAAAGGAAAGAAAGATTCCGCCCCATGAACCAAACCGGAAGGATACTTATGAAAAGAGGTACCGGAAGGATAAGGAAATGGCGCAGCTTGACTTTTCCTTTGAGCCACATGATAAGGAGGAATGGCAGGAAAAAGGTTGCCTGTAGTTTGAAAGCAAAGGAAACCCCGACGCATAAAAGGGCAGGGAAGCTTTTCTCTTTCAGGACATAGTATAGGCATAAAATTAAAAATGAGGTGTACATGGAATCGCACTGGGTCCAGGCGCCGCTGTTTAAAGCAATGGTAGGAAAAACTATGGCTACAGCATAGCTTAAAATGGCTTTCCGTTTGCTGTCTGTCAGGTCATGGATGATTAGGAAAATGATGCAGGCAATAAAATAATCAAAAACGATGGAAGCCAGTTTGAGCCAGTACATTGCGCTGAAAGGGCTTTTGATGTAAGAAACAAGGCATAGGATATACATATATAAACAGTTGTATTCATACTCAAAGGAATCCATAGCCAATGCGCGGAAACCACCGTTTTCGGTAATAAAATTAAGCCAGTTCGTAAAGCTTCCCGTCCAGTCCCCGGACTCGATGTGGCGCATGGAGAAACGGATTAGGAACCCGATTACGGTGATACACAGTAAGAATAGGATATCGATGATACGGAGCGTAACCGATTTAATTTTTACTTCCTTTAACATAATATAATCAAATTTCCTATCCATACGATAACACCTCATTGTTGATTTTTTTGTGCAAAATCAATTGCTTATGCTATAATATCTTATGTCAAGGAAAAAATCAATTCATTTTGTAAAATTGACCGTCTTGAGGAAATCAATGAATTTGTGCGAATGGGGGCGAATGGGAAATTGGGGAAAGAGGGATTTGGGTATAACGGAATTGACGTTGTTAAATTTATAATGGCAATTTTTGTAGTGGTGCTGCATACACATCCTTTTTACGGGATAGACGATACGTTGAACTTTGTGACAGCCGATGTGGTTGGCAGGATAGCGGTGCCGTTTTTCTTTGCGGCGACAGGATTTTTGCTGGCGCAAAGGGAAGAGGAAGGAACTGCTTATGAGAGGGAAAGAATAAAAAGATATATCTGCCGGATATTAAAATTGTATATCATTTGGACCGCCGTTTACTTTCCGGCAATTATCTATACCAATATTATAAACAGCAGTGAAGGGATAAAGCATGGTGTCATGATTTCGGTTAGGGATTTCCTTTTTGTTGGCTCTTATGCCCATTTATGGTATTTGCCGGCTACGGCAATAGGAGTTTTGATAGCCAGTTCCCTTACCAAAAAAATAGGGGAAGGCTGGAGCGGGATTATTTTATTTTTCCTGTTTTTACTGGGGTTGCTGGCGCAGTCTTATTATGGCTTTTTGGAAGCGTTTTTGGGAGGGGGAGGATTTGTCTGGGAAGGAATGCGTCTGGTGAAGAAAATCATGGTGACTACCAGAAACGGCATCTTTTTTGGCAGTTTTTTCATTTATATGGGAAGCTGGATAGCGCACCGGTATAAAAAATTCCGTCTTCCAACGTGGATAATCTGGCTTGGGGCGGTAATATCCGTTTTTCTTTTAGGGGTTGAAGAAACCTGGCTGCACAGGCAGGGGATGGTGAGGGAAGAGGATATGTATTTTATGCTCGTTCCGACGGCTTTTTTTCTACTGTTGATTTCCTTACGTATGAAAATAAAAAGCTCTACCGTATTTTTGCGGAAGATGAGTATGAACATTTATTTTATCCATCTATATTTTAAATTTATATATAGGCAGTTTTTAGGCGGATACAATGAGAATGGGTGGAAGCTGTTTTTATTTACTGTCTGCAGTACGTTATTTTTTGCGTATTTTCTTTGCAGGGTGCAGATGCGTAAAACAGAAGTTTTGGTATGATGAAAAGCCGTTGGTTTGGAAAGGAGTATCGTTATAAAGATGAATTTGGAAAATGTCAGGATGTTGGAGTTTCCCCAGAAGGGCGACGAAAGAGGCCGTTTAGTTATAGTGGAAGGCGGGATGGATATCCCGTTTGAAGTAAAAAGGATATTTTATATCTATGGTTCGGATAAAACCGTAGTAAGAGGGCAGCATGCGAATAGGAAAACGCAGTTTGTACTGATAAATGTTGCAGGGCAGAGCAAAGTAAAAGTGAAAGATGGGAAGGGCAATGAAATTGTATTCACTCTGAACAGGCCCCATACAGGGATATATTTGCCGCAGATGGTATGGAAGGACATGTATGATTTTAGCGAAGATTCCATTTTACTCTGTCTGGCAAGCGAACATTACGATCCGGAGGAATATATCCGTGACTATGACCAGTTTATGTTAATGATAGAAAAGGAGAGCCAATGAAAGTCTCAATAGTGATTCCGGTCTATTATAACGAAGAAAATCTTCGCCCATTGTATGAAGATATTAAAAGAAAGGTAATTGATAAGGTTGACTATGACTATGAAATCGTTATGGTCAATGATGGCTCTAAGGATAATAGTTATGGCGTGATGCAGGAGCTGGCTAAAGGGGATAAAAATATAAAAATTATCAGCCTTGCCAGGAATTTTGGCTCCCATGCCGCAATTTTGTGCGGTTTGGCAAAATGTACCGGAGATTGTGCGGTGGTGAAGGCAGCAGACCTTCAGGAGCCGACGGAGCTGGTACTTGAAATGGTAGAAAGATGGAAAGCCGGATATAATGTAGTGCTTGCCGTAAGGGAAGGACGTGAGGAGAGCAGGGAGCAAACGATGTTTGCCAATCTGTATTATGATATAACAAGGAAGGCAGCGCTCCCTAATATGCCAAAGGGAGGTTTTGATGTTTATTTGCTGGACAGGAAGGTTATTCAGGTCTTAATGGCCTTGGACGAGAGGAATAGTGCTTTGACAGGGCAGATTCTTTGGAGCGGATTTAAGACAGACAAAGTATATTATACCAGGCTGGCGAGGGAAATTGGGAAAAGCCGTTGGACTTTACGGAAAAAAGTCCGTTTAGTAGCCGATACCTTATTTAGTTTCTCTACACTTCCGATTACGGTGGTTACCATAGTGGGAACGGTATCATTTATAGGTTCCTTGCTTTGGGCTGTTTTGGAAGTAGTTTTTAAGCTAATGGGGATGATTTCGGTAAACGGGTTTACCATGCTTTTTATTTTTAATTTATTTAGCTTTGGGGTTATTATGCTGACGCTGGGGATTTTGGGGGAATATTTGTGGAGGACTTTTGATGCTTCCCGGAATAGACCGCCTTATATCATTGAAGAGGAAAATGATGTAGAAGGTGCGGAGGAAAGGAAATGAAATTATGAGGATTATGCCAAACCGTATGGATAGGGGATTTTATAAGTATCAAAAAGAGTTTGAAGATAAGGCGTTGAAAGTGCTTCGTTCAGGCTGGTATGTGCTTGGGGAAGAAGTGGATTGCTTTGAGAAGGAGTTTGCTTCATTTGTAGGAACAGACTATTGTGTAGGGCTTGCCAGCGGCCTTGATGCACTGTGGATTGCTTTCCGGGTTTTGGGCATAGGAACAGGCGATGAAGTGATTGTGCAGGGAAATACTTACATTGCCAGTGTAATGGGGATTACGATAAACGGTGCCACGCCTGTGTTTGTGGAACCGGATGAATATAATAATATAGATGTGCTGGAAATCGAGAAGAAAATTACCGGGAGGACAAAAGCCATACTGGCAGTGCATTTATATGGACAGGCTTCCAATATGGAACCGATTGTGGAAATAGCAAAAAAATATAACTTGAAGTTAGTGGAAGATTGCGCACAATCACACGGGGCTTGTTTCCGGGAGAAAATGACAGGGAGTTTTGGGGATATCGGCTGCTTTTCCTTTTACCCTTCTAAAAATATGGGGGCTTTCGGAGACGGAGGGGCAATTGTGACGAATGATGAAAATCTGGCGCAGCAAGTGCGTATTTTCAGAAATTATGGAAGCGAAAAAAGATATTATAATAAAGTGGTAGGAACAAACTCAAGGCTGGACGAACTGCAGGCAGGGTTATTAAGGGTGCGCCTGAAACATCTGGAGGAGCTGAATCAGGAAAGAGAGAAAATATGCGGCATCTATATAAAGCAAATAGAGAATGAGGCGTTAGAGCTGCCGAAAGTACGGGAAGGGGCTACGACGGTCTGGCATCAGTTTGTCATTCACAGCAAAAGGCGGGAAGAGCTGATAAAATATCTCAATGAGAAGGAAATTGGAACAATTATCCACTACCCGATTCCTCCTCATTTGTCGGAGGCGTACGGATACTTGGGATTGGGCAAAGGAAGTTTGCCGATAACGGAAAAATATGCGGATGAAGTATTGTCGATACCCTTATATAATGGGATGACGGCGGAAGAGCAGGAGTACGTTATTGAAAAGATAAACCGGTTTTAGTATATTTGTAAAGCCGGGAGACGGGGGTTCATTACCCGTTGGGTGTTTATATGCGGAAAGGTTGGCGGGGATGTATGAATAAATATGTAGAAAAAATTTTTTTCTATTGGGATTTCGTTTCGTTTGTGGCGATATTGTTTGCTTCGGAAGCATTAGTGGTGGCTATTGATGGGCATTTTTATAATGACACGATGTTAATTTACATGTTGCCTTTGCTTTTGTGGGATATCAGGAATAAAACTTACGATACACAGATTAGATGGAGCCGGTTAGTGGCAGCGGTTATTGCAGGGGCGGCCGGGAGCCTTGTGATGTATTTTGTTTTTTATAAGGCAAATATGGCAGGAGGATATGTCGGGCATATTGCTTTAAAGTGTTTGTATATAGGAGCGGGAACGGCGGTTGTTTACATCTATGCATCGGCATTCTTTAAGGAAAACTTCCGCAAATGGATGAAGCGGCCGATTGGTGAAAAAATAAGCAATATTATTTTATGCATACTGTTTGTATTTGGAATGTGGATACAAAAGGAAATCCCCATCTATTCTTTGACAGGTTGGCTGACAGCTGTTATTTGTTTTGCTTCCGGGACAGGGAAGGAAAAGGGGAGCGGGAGGGAAAATATATGTTCTGCTCTGTTTGCCGGGATTTATGCTTGCTGTATGTCTTTTGGGAATATGATTCACATAAGCGGTTTTTTGGGCAATATAGGGTTTGGGCTTATACTTGGCATGGTGGTAAGCATTGCCGGCTGGTATCCGATATGGAGGCAATGCATATCTGTCCTTTTGTCTTTCCTTGACCGGGATATAAAACTGTCTGTTGTGTATGGGAACAGGAAAAAGAGGTTTGCCTTCTTTATGTTATTGATGCTGGCGGCGTGGCTTCCATACTTCCTTGGATTTTATCCGGGGGTACTCAGCAGCGATTCGATTACGCAGATAAGGCAGGTGATTGGGCAGCTGACGCCAAATAATCATCATCCGTGGATACACACCCAGTTGATAAGAGGATGCTATTGGATTGGATGTGCGGTGTTGGGAAGCGCTAATGGCGGGGTAGCCGTTTATTCTATGGTATCGATGATTCTGCTGGCAGGGGCTTTTGCCGGTATATGCGAATGGCAATGCCGTGTTGGAATGCCGCGTATCATTAGGGTTTTAAGCATTATTTTCCTTGCCTTATGTCCTTTTAATGGGATTTATGCCATTACTATGTGGAAGGATATTCCGTTTGCTGCATTTGTCATATGCTTTATACTGGTTATCTTTGAGCTGACGGAAAGCGGCAGTGGAAAAGGAAAAGCAGCGGCATATGTGGTTTTGAGCATTTTGGTTTGTACTTTCAGAAGCAATGGGATTTATGTTTGGATATTTACGGTTTTCTTTCTGCTTTGGCAGCTAAGACGGGATTGGAAAAAATGGGCCTTCCTTTCCGCGGTGGCGATGTCTGTCGTTCTGCTGTATAAAATGTTGCTGCTGCCATCTTTGGGGATTGCCGAACCGGATACGATAGAATCCCTTTCTATTCCTGCGCAGCAGATTGCGTGTGTTATAGCAAAAGGAGGAGAAGTTTCCGACACTGCAATGAGGGATTTGGAACAAGTAGTGGATATTGCCCAGGTGCCGGAGATGTATAACAGGTATAGCCATACGTCGGATCCGATAAAGAAGCTGGTGCGCTCTTGTGGCAATATGGGGTATATAAAAGAAAACAAAAGCCGTTTTGCAAAGTTATATATTGAAACAGGATTAAAAAACCCTTATTATTATTTAGAAGCTTTTATAGAACAGACAAAAGGTTATTGGTACCACAAAGTAAATGATTGGATTTATCATACGGTTTTTATTACGGATAATGAGATAAATATCTATCGGGATGGGAAACTGCCCGGCATAGTGATAAAAGGGATGGAAAAATTGCTTGACTTATGCCTTAACGGATTTCATGTAGTATGGAGTTTGGCATTGTTTATGTATGCTGTTTTGTTTGGGATATTAGTGTCCTTCATAAAGAAAAAGCCATTCGTATTATATATGCCGCTGTTAGGGGTGGTACTTACGTTGATGATTGCTACGCCGCGCTATGGCGACTTCCGGTATGTATATCCGCTGTTTGCCGCATTGCCCCTGTATATGGGGAATATGGTATACGTTTCTCAGAATAGGGAATAAACGAGAAAACAAAAGGAGAAGGAACTTTGAAGAAAAAATTAGCGATTTTGATAGTGGTAGAAATATTGGCAATGGTTCTGGCAATTTATGCTTCGGTAAATCATTTCCATAAAAATGAAATTACAGTTAGCTATGGACAAGATGATTTCCAATGCCTGGCTGGGGATTCGGATAATGGCTTTTATGTGGAAGCCGGAATGGAAAATTTTAAGGAAATCCAGGTTGGGCTTCCCAAAGAGGAACTTCCCCGGGGCAGTTATGTGGTTGATGTGGAATACCAATCGGAGGGGGTTGCCCACTTGGCGGTAAACTACTCTCATGGGAGAGGGAACTGGGATTTAAGCGGAAAAGTTATGCTGAGTGATGGGGAATCCCATAAAAAATTTGGTATAACCGTAGAAGATGGAGGGGAGCCGTTTTTTATAGCCGGACGTTTGAACAGTGAATGTCTGCAAGGGGACTATCTGCTTCTTCTGGGGATAACGATTAGCCGTTCTTTTGAATGGTACAGCGTGCGCCTGCTTGGTTTGTTTTTGCTTTTACTTGTCCTGGATATGGGTATTTGCCTGTACCATTTGAGGGAAAAAATAAATTTTACTGCTGAAAAGAAAAAGGCTTTGACAGCGGTATGTATGATTGCATTTGTTGCATCTATACCGCTTTTGGCGGACTACATCTATATGCAGCAGGATATAATCTTTCACCTGAACAGGATAGAAGGGATAAAGGAAGGGCTGCAGGCAGGGGATTTTCCTGTAAGAATACAGCCGCAATGGTTAAATGGGCACGGATATCCGGTATCTGTTTTTTACGGTGACTTTTGGTTATATATCCCCGCTTTGTTAAGTTTGGCAGGCGTGGCAATCCAGACTTGCTATATGGTTTTTATAGCATTGACGAATATTGCAACGGCAGGGGTTTCTTATATTTGTTTCCGGAAAATGAGCGGCAGCCGTAAGGTTGGCCTGGCAGCGTCAGCCTTATATACTTTAAACGTATACCGGCTGACCAATATTTACGTGCGGTCTGCGGTCGGTGAATTTACCGCTATGATATTTTTCCCTATTATTTTATTTGGCTTATGGTATATTTTCACAAATAGCCCTGAGACCGTGAAAAAGGGGCGGATTTGGGCGTTGCTGTCTTTTGGGTATATAGGGGTGTTGTTTTCCCATTTGATTAGTTGTGAAATGGTAGGGTTATTCACCATATTGGCTTGTATCCTGCAAATAAAAAAAGTTTTTGTGAAAGAAAGATTTTTGGAATTGTCAAAAGCGTTGCTTGGATTAGTGATAGCCGGGGCATGGTTCTGGGTTCCCTTGTTAGAATATATGCAGCTAGATTTTGTTTCAAGCGATATGAACCGGTTTTCTATACACCGCCAGCAGGAGAGGGGGATGTTTTGGGCGCAGTTTTTTTCTACCCGCTATGATGTCAATGGAGGCAGCCTGGCAAGTTCTATGGGGATGACAGGGGAGATGCCATTGACTCTGGGGACTGCGTTTTTATTAATTTTGCTGGCAGCCGTTTATATATGCATTTGTTCCCGGAAAGGGATAAGGGATAAAAAGGAGTGGATAATCGGTGTGGGACTGACAGCGTTGTCAGTCTGGATTTGTACGATAGATTTCCCGTTCCGGTGGATAGGGGAGAAGTTTGAGTTTGCCAAGCTGTTGCTTAACAGTCTACAGTTCCCCTGGCGCTTTTTGGCGATTGCCGTCTTACTGTGTGTATGGGTTTTTGTCATGATTATGGCGAATATGGATTTTAAGGAGACGGAAAAGGGGATTTTTGCTGTGGTAGTTTGTGTCATGTTGCTGGTAAACGGCATGGATTTGATGAGCGAAGTCATGAATGATTCGGAAGTGGCGAGGGTTTATGACGGGAGGATTTTGTCTTCGCTGTGGGTACAGGGCGGAGAGTATATGTATAGTGGCTTCGATATGGAGGATTATGTAAATGAAATAACAGATATAGAGGAAGGGATAGATGTTATTGAATGGAAAAAAGGGAGCAATGCGGTGGAATTGTATGTTTCCAACAATTCAGGGGAGGAGCGGACTCTGGAACTTCCTGTGATTTTTTATAAAGGATACCGTGGGAAAGATATCAGGACTGGGGAAGAGCTGATGATTAGCAACGGGAAATCCCATAGGGTGAAGCTGCATTTGCCGGGAGGATATTCGGGGAATGTAAAAGTAGAATTTTCGGAACCCTGGTATTGGAGAGCGGCGGAATTGGTTTCTTTGACCGGTTTTATATTGGCAGTGGCTTTCTTTATACGCGAAAAATATAGATTGGAAAAGGGAACCAAATTATTTTTGAACGGTTAAGGGAAAGGAGGGAGAAGGCGTTGTATGGAAATATTTTATATGTGGTAATTCCCTGTTATAATGAAGAAGAGGTTTTGCCGGAAACAGCAAGACGTTTAAAAGATAAAATGGAAGATTTGATAAAAAAAAGAATGATTTCGGAGGCAAGCAAGGTTATATTCGTTAATGATGGGTCGAAAGATTGCACATGGGAATTGATTGAAAAGCTGCATGAAAAAGATTACTTCTATGGCGGAATCAACCTAACCCGTAACAGGGGGCACCAGAATGCTCTTTTGGCGGGGCTTATGATGGCAAAGGAATATGCCGACATGGTAATTTCCATGGATGCCGATTTGCAGGATGACATTAACGCTGTGGATGAGATGGTGGAGAAGTACCAAAGCGGCATTGATATTGTATATGGTGTACGCAGCAGCAGGGCGAAAGATACTTTTTTTAAAAGGGCTACGGCAGAAGGATTTTATAAAACAATGAAATTCCTTGGTGCGGATACTGTGTTTAATCATGCGGATTACCGGTTAATGAGTAAGCGCGCTATCGAAGGGCTGGCAAAATTTAAAGAAGTCAATTTATTTTTGCGGGGAATTATCCCTATGGTAGGATATCCTTCTGATTTTGTATATTATGAGAGGGGAGAACGTTTTGCCGGTGAGAGTAAATATCCTTTAAAAAAGATGCTGGCTTTTGCCGTGGAGGGAATTACCTCCCTAAGTATCAGGCCCATCCGGTTGATTACCGTTTTAGGTTTTTTTATCTTTTTAATCAGTATTATGATGTTAGTTTATAGTTTTATACGGCACTTTATGGGCGCTACTATAATAGGCTGGACCACTCTCATGGTTTCGATATGGGCGACTGGCGGATTGATTTTGTTGTCTCTTGGGGTAGTGGGGGAATATATAGGGAAGATATATCTGGAAACAAAGGGAAGGCCGCAGTATTTGGTGGAAAAGTTTTTGCATGATAAGGCAGGGGAAGACGTGGAAAAAGATGAGTAAAGGCTGAAGATATAGTGGAAAGACAGATGGGAAATAATGGACAAATAAAGGAGAAAATCATGAAATTAGTAGTAGCCGGAACAGGATATGTGGGTTTGGTAGCGGGCGTATGTTTTGCTGAAGCGGGTCATGACGTTACTTGCGTGGATGTAGATGCGGATAAAGTAAAGCTGATGGAATCCGGCATTTCCCCGATATATGAAGAGGGATTGGAAGCATTGATGAAAAAGAATAATGCGGAAGGCAGGCTGCATTATACGGTGGATTATAAAAATGCCTATAAGGATGCGGACGCTATTTTTATAGGGGTGGGAACTCCGGAGCAACCTGATGGGTCCGCTAATTTGAGCTATATTGCTATGGTATCCAGACAGATTGCAGAGTCGGTGGAACGGGATTGCCTGGTGGTAGTAAAGTCTACGGTTCCGGTAGGCACGAATGATAAAGTAGAGCAATTTATCAAGGATTTTCTTGTCCATGACGTGAAAGTAGAAGTGGCATCCAACCCGGAATTTTTAGCACAAGGTTCGGCGGTACATGATACGCTTTATGCGGCGAGGATTATTATCGGAACGGAAAGTAAAGATGCAGAGCGGCTCTTAAGAGAGATTTATGAGCCATTTCATCTTCCGATTGTGTCCGTCAGTCGCAGGAGTGCGGAAATGATAAAGTATGCCAGCAACGACTTTCTTGCGTTAAAAATATCTTATATGAATGATATTGCCAATCTTTGTGAACTGGTGGGGGCGGATATAGAAGATGTTGCAAAAGGGATGAGTTATGATGCCAGAATAGGGGCAAACTTTTTAAAGGCTGGTATTGGATATGGAGGAAGCTGTTTCCCGAAGGATACAAAAGCTCTGAAATTCCTTGCGGATAAAGTAGGGTATCATTTGGAGACAGTTGAGGCTGCGGTGGCGGTCAATGTCAGGCAAAAAACAAAGCTATTCCAGAAAGCCAGCGATAGGATGATTACGTTTCAGGGACTGAAAGCCGCGGTGCTTGGTCTAGCGTTTAAACCGGGTACGGATGATTTGCGGGAGGCTCCGTCCATCGATAATGTGGAATTACTTCTGGCCAATGGGGCGGAAGTTTATGCTTATGATCCGGCTGCTGCGGATAATTTTAAGAAACGGTATCCGGAGGGGAGCATCGGCAAAGGGAGGATTGCTTATGTAAACAAACCGGAAGATGCTTTACAGGGGGCAAATATCTGCTTTATTTTTACGGAGTGGAAGGAAATTAAAGAGATACCATCTAAGTGTTTTAAGGAATTGATGCAGACCCCTTTGGTTTATGACGGAAGAAACGTATATGATGTAAATGAGATGAGAGAAAACGGGATAGAATATTATAGTATAGGGCGTTAACATGGGAATTGGAGTGGTAAAAGGCAGAGTAAAAGAGTTATCTTATTATATTTTTTTCGGATTGATGGTTTTGGCGAAGGGGCTTGGGCTTGACAGCGGGAACAGACTTTATTATTTGTTAAGTGCTATTGCATGTATTTGCGTAGGCTGCAAACTGGTTCTCACAAAATATAATTATAGGCAGTTAGGAGCTATGGCGTTGTTATGCGTGATAGCTTTTGTTGCATATAGAAATTCAGGAAGGCTTGGGATTATACTTACGGTGCTTGCGGTCATCGGTCTGAAGGATATGGATATCAGGAAACTATTCCGGCTGGGACTTGTTATTTACGGATCTGCGTTTGCTTTAACGGTATGGATGGCGAAAACCGGTATTAGGCTGAATCCGTTGGATGTGCATGTAAAAGGGGGAACAGAGGTAATCCGATGGGGGATGGGCTATAGCACCGGAAATATTTTCCATGTTTCATACTTTATTTTGACCGTATTTTTTTGCTATACATGGGAAAAGCGTTATGGAATTAAGCGGTTCCTTTTGCTGATGACCGGAAATCTTATTGTATTTCTCTTTTCTTTTAGTTATACGGGTATTATTGTAACGACATTTTATTTGATTTTGAACTTTTATGCGGTAAAAAGGAAAAGGCTTTGTATGGCAGAACGTGTGGTATGCCAGCTTCCTTTGCCTTTATGTTTGATTTTTTCGTTTGCTGCTCCATTTTTACTGGACAATCCATTTGTACAGGAATTGAATAACATGATGCAGGCGAGACTGGCTTTTTCTTTCTATTATTTAAAAAATCAGCCAATTACCCTATTTGGAACAAGGATGAAAGATGTTCCTCATTTTTGGATTATTATGGACAATGGTTATGTTTATATCTTTATGACATTTGGAATAGTAGCGTTTGTGCTGCTATGTGCAGGCTATGCGATGTTGATTGCAAAATACAGCGGGATATGGGGATGTCGTCGGAAAGCGGGATATGGAAAAAAAACCGGACGCAGCGGTATTGGAGGAGAAGAAGGGGATGCAGGCAGGCTTGTGGAGGAAGAAAGGCTTCAGGAATTGGCAATTATTTTTTCCTTCTTGCTGTATGGGATTATGGAACAGTTTATTTCCAATGCCTTTATGAATCTGTCGCTGTTGTTTCTGGGAGAGGCACTGTTTGGGGCTTGCAGGGCAGAAAGGCCAATGGAAAACAAATGGGGGAACCGGGAGCTTGGCGCCCGGCAATGGATTTGCTGTGGGGGGATAGGATGCATAGCCGCCGCTGCGTATCTTGTAATCGTTCCGGCAACGGAGTTCATAAAAGTACCGTTGGATTCTTTGATGTACGTGGATGCATGGAGTGCAGAAATCAAAGTGGAAAATGGGGAAAATACGAAGGAAGCCTTAAAAGAGGTGATGAACCGCTGTAAACTTTTGACGCAGCAGCCTGAGGCAGTGGAGAATGCCATCCGTAATGCGGGATTGGAAGGAAAGCTGTCAGTGGAGGATGCAGTAGCAGCTATGGAATATTCTATCCCTATACCAGTGCAAAGCAGCCGCAATTATGACAGGTTCCGCGTTAGGATGTTGGAATTGTATTGTGGTATGACGGAAGACGAATATGGCCTGTTCATGACGCAGCTTATGCAAATGGCAGGAGGGGCGGAAGGCAGTATCCTGGAACCGGAAAATGTATCTATTTACCGTGAGAGGGTCTGGAAAAGCACCGGGGAAGACAGGATTGAACACATAAGCGGAGAAAAGGCATATATGGTGGAAAAAAATGGCAGCATAGCAAAGTTAGAACATTTACGAAGCGGCATATTTTATGGAGTAGCGGCAAGCGTAGTCTTTGTGCTGCTGGCTTCCCTGTATCCTTTAATTACAAATAGATTTTATATGGGCGCTATCCGACATGAAAAATAAAAACTTGTATATGATATAAAAAGTATGTATGATAAATGGATGCAGTAAGCCGAATCAGTAGAATAGAAAAGGATTTTGGAGAAGAACGATGAGAATAGCAATTGATTTGACTTCTCTGGCAGATAATTTTTCGGGGATTGAAAGATATGCCATGAATATTGCCAGAGGATTGATTGATTTGGATATAAATGGAAAGAACACATATATCCTTTTATTTAAAAGGAAAATCCATCCGGGCTTTGAGCAATATCGGGGGAAGAAAAATGTGGTTTTTAAAGTATGGGAAGGACAGAATAAGTTATTGTTCGCGCAAGTGCTTCTGCCGTTTCACCTTTATGGAGTGAGGGCGGATGTTTTTCTCTTTCTGGCATTCCAAAGCCCTATTTTATTTTGGCATAAGGGGATTTATAATACAATCCATGATTTGACCTGTTGGGATTGCCCGGAGACGATGAAGAAACATATGGAATGGTATTTTAAACTTTCTATCCGAAATGCACTGTGGGTCAGCAGGAAAATTATTACCATTTCGGAATTTACGGGAAAAAGGATACGGAAAAAATTCCATTACAGCAAGGAAAAAATCATTCTTGCCTATTGCGGCATTTCGGAAGTGTTTATGGATTATGCCAAAGGGCAGAAAGTTCCCCTGTCAAAGGAGGAAACGGATAAGAGGCTGGAAATCCGGCATAAATATCATTTGCCGGAACAGTATCTTCTTTGTCTGGCTACGCTGGAGCCGAGGAAAAACCTTCCTTTTTTGGTAGAAGCTTATGTGGAGCTGCAGGAAGAAGAAGCCTTGGGCATCCCGCTGGTGTTGGCGGGAAGGAAAGGCTGGAATATGGATGAGTTTTTAAACCGGATTGAGGAGGTTTACAGAAGGAAAATCATCGTAACAGGGTTTATTGATGACAAAGATTTGCCGTATGTCTACCACATGGCGGATTGTTTTATTTTCCCTTCAATATATGAGGGGTTTGGGATGCCGCCGCTGGAAGCGATGGCGGTAGGTACGATGGTGATATCTTCCGATGCGGCATCGCTGCCGGAGGTTCTTGGAAAAGCAGCTTCTTATTTCCGGCTGGGGGATAAACAGGGGCTTAAGGAAAAGATGCGGCTTGGCATCCGCCAGAAGACCCCGGATGTATCGGTGGAAGAGGTGAAAAGGCGGATTGGCATGTTTCAATGGGAGGCATCGGCAAAAAAAATTGCAAGGGAAATTGATAAAGGGCGTAAGTAGTGTATGGAATATGCAGGCGGAAGCTTTCTTTTTATAAGAAAATCCGCCTGTAATTTTTTGCGTTTCTTTGTATAGTAGGATTCTTTTTTACGCAACTATCACCATAGGAAGGAAACATTCCTTGTAGTTTGTTCCTTGTTGGAAAAATTTGTAGTAAGTTAGTAAAAAAGTCAAAAGCAACGGAACAAGGGAAAGGCTGTCTGTGCTGTTGCAACCGTGTGATGTGAGGGGTGAGTCTGGGTACGGGGGAATACATAATGGATAAAGCATGCTATGACGCTATCGGGAGGCGGATTCGCTATGTAAGGTATGGCAAGAAGCTGACGCAGGAGCAGGTTGCGGAACGGGCTGAAATTTCAGCAAATTATTTGAGCAGGATTGAAAACGGAACGGCCAGATTTAGCTTGGATGTGCTGATTCAGTTAATCAATGCACTGGATGTCAGTGCGGATTATCTTCTTTTGGACGTAATTAAAAAGAAGGAAAGGGAAGGTATGGATATTCAGAATTACGGTAAAATGCCGGAAGCACAGATTGAATTTATTAATCAATTCATCGGTTTGGCCGGGCAATATCATATTTTAAAATGAAAACAATAAATACAATAAATATATGTGAAAAGCAGCATAGAAAAGGGAAATTGCATATAGAAGAGAAGATAGGGCTTTTATTTGACAAAGGAAGTTTCCGCACATTGGGAGAAAACGGAGCATGTGGTTTTGAAAGTATAGTGACGGGGTATGGAACGGTGGAAGGCCGGAAAATATACATGTATGCCCATAATTCTTCTATTAGGGGCGGTACGGTAGGATTGAAGGAGGGAAGGCGGATACGGAATCTCATCGTTCAGGCTGTTAAGCATGGCAGGCCAGTGGTTGGGATACAAGATTCAGGGGGCGCCCGCATTCAGGAAGGCATTTTGGCTCTTACCGGATATGGGGAAGTGTTAAAAGCCCATGCGATGGCAGCCGGTGTGGTGCCTCAGGTTATGATTATAACCGGTACTTGTGCGGGAGGGGCAGCATATGCGCCTGGGCTTGCCGATTTTACTTTTATGGCCAAGGACATAGGGTACATGTTTGTGACGGGACCGGGCGTAGTGGAGAAAAGCTGTGGGCAGAAATGTACATTGGAAGAGGTGGGAGGAGCCCAAATGCATAGGGAACATTCGGGGGCAGCGCATTTTTGCTGCAAAAATGAAACGGAATGTTATGCACAGGTAAAAAGGCTTTTGCTTTATTTGTCAGATGTCATAGATGCAGGGAAATTATGGAAAAGCCTCCAAATAGGTAACTGGGTCCAAAAGCTGAAACACAATCTAATGGAAAAGAAAGCGGATAGCGAAAAAAAGGAATGCTGTGGGAACGATATGGTTTCCGGCTTAATGAAGATTGTGCCATCCAATGGGCGGAAAATTTATGATATGTGTAAAGTAATAGAGCGGATAATGGATAAAGATAGTTTTCTGGAAATCAGGAAAGGTTTTGCCAGGAATATTGTTACCGGATTGGGGAAGATAGGAGGGCGGACAGTAGGCATCGTGGCAAACCAGCCTATGGAAGCGGCAGGGGCATTGGATTGCGATGCAGCCGTAAAAGGCGCTTCATTTGTCAGGTTCTGCGGCGCCTATGGGATTCCGGTGGTCACTTTGGCGGATACTCCCGGATTTCTTCCCGGGGTGAGGCAGGAGCAGGGCGGGATGATACGTCATGGTGCAAAACTATTGTTTGCTTACGGGGAGGCGGACACGGTAAAGCTGACGGTAATTTTAAGGAAAGCTTATGGAGGCGCATATATATGTATGGGCAGCAAGGCATTGGGTACAGATGCCGTATACGCATGGCCTGGGGCAGAGATTGCGGTGATGGGGGCAGAGTGCGCCATATCCATCCTCCATAAAAGGGAATTGGCACAGATGGGGGAAACAGAAAAACAGGAATTTATAAAAGGGCGGGCAGCGGAATACCGGGAAACTTTTTTAAAAAGAAGTATGGAAAATGCCTTTGCTTATGGCTGTATAGACGGCTGGCTGGAACCGGAAGACACAAGGAGACAGTTGATAAATGACTTAAACTATTACGGGAAAAAAAGGAAAAGAGGAAAAAAAGGGAAAAAAGAAAGGGGATACGGGCTGGTTCCCCTTTAAAAAGATAGGAGCATGGAAATGAGGCAGGCGATGGACGAAGGAAGAGTTGCGGTAATCGGGATGGGATGCAGATATGCGGGTGCAAAAAACCCGGAGGAGTTATGGAGGATTTTGAAAAACGGAGAAGGGAAAAATGTGCCGATGGGTTTCCGTTTCCGGCAGTTTCAGGAATATTATCATCCGGATAACCAGGCGGCGGGGAAATTCTATAATAACAGGGCATTTTTCCTGAAGGAAGACCTTTCGCTTTTCGATGCGGATTTTTTCAGGATTTCTTATAAAGAGGCGAAACGGATGGATTATCAGCAGAGATTGCTGCTGCAAGTATCCTATGAAGCATTGCTGGATGCCGGGATGACAATAAACGGAAGCGGGGCAGGCGTTTTTATCGGTGCATTTATGCAGGATTTTTTAACCAATACCATGCAGAAAGAAAATTACGACAAGCTTTACGGGCACCATGCCACCGGTTCCAGCATTGGTATGCTGGCGGCAAGGCTATCTTATTTTTATGATATCCACGGGCCCAGCATGGCGGTGGACACCGCATGTTCCTCTTCGCTGACCGCTTTGCATCTGGCGGCGGAAAGCATCCGCAGAGGTGATTGCCAGACGGCGCTTTGCGGCGGGGTAAATATAATGACGGAAATAGGGAACTTTATTACGTTGAGCAAAGGCGGCTTCTTATCCCGCAGGGGGATATCGTCCGCTTTTGGCAGGGAAGCGGACGGATATGCCAGAGGAGAAGGGGCAGGCGTACTTGTTCTGAAAGAATTAGGGCAGGCACTGCGGGATAATGATTCAATTTATTGTGAAATTATAAAAACGGCAATTAATCATGATGGCAATAAGAAAGGGGTCGCCTACCCCAACGGGGAAGCGCAGCAAAGGCTGCTATCCCATATTTATGGGGAAGACGGAGCCTCAATCGACGATATCGGTTATTTGGAGGCCCACGGAACGGGAACCCAGATAGGAGACAGGACGGAAACGGAAGCTTTACAAAGCGTGTTCGGGAAGAGGGAAAAGGTACTGCCCATCGGCTCTTTAAAAAGCAATATAGGGCATACGGAGGCAGCGGCAGGGATTGGGTCCGTCATAAAATCAATTTTAATCTTACAGCATGGGGAAATTCCGCCTACGCTCCATTGTGAAGAGAAAAATCCCAACATTCCTTTTGAAAGTTATAAAATCAGGCCGGTGGAAACGGCAGAATACATACAGCCGGCAAAAGACGGGAGAAGGTATATAGGAATCAATGGCTTTGGCTTCGGAGGGGCTAATGCCCATGCATATCTTGGCAGCCTGCCGGAAGACGGGAAACGGGAGGGGGCGGGAGAGGGCAAAGCGGCAGAAGAAAGCGGGCGTATCCTGTACCTTTCGGCGAACAGCGAGCTATCTTTACAGAATATAGCCAGCGATTATAAATATGCCATACAGGGCGGAAAACTGAAAAAAGAAGATTTGAAAGAAATATGCAGATGCGCCAAACAGCGCAGACCTCATAACCTGCCCTTCCGTCTGGCAGTATATGCGCCGGACAGGCTGCAATTGGCAAAGAATTTGACGGAATTTGAAAAGGGTGGGAAAAACAATGGTTGGTTGTGCAAGCAGAGGAATAAAAGCTATAAAAAACAGGCGGCGGTTTTTTCCGGCATGGGGAGTCAGAGAGAAAGTATGGGCAAAGATTTGTACCGCAATTTTCCCGTTTTTAGGGAGCGGTTCTGTCAGTGCAGCAGGGAATATGAAAAATATTGCGATAGAAGTTTGAAAGAAGTAATCGAAAGTGAAACGATACCGGATTATTTTTATCGGGTCAGCTTTTTGCAGCCGTATCATTTGGCGTATCAAATATCCCTGTTTGCCCTTTTGCTATCCGAAGGGGTAGAGTTTTGCGGATGTGTGGGGCATAGTGCGGGGGAACTGGCTGCATTTTGCTGCAGCGGCATGTTGACGTTAGAGGAAACTTTCCGGATTGCATGGCATAGAGGGAGCTGCCAGGAACGGCTGCAGGGAAGGGGAAAGATGCTGGCGGTGAGGATGAGCCGGAAGGAAGCGGTTATGCTTTGCAAAGAAAGCGGGGGGCTGGTTTCCCTTGGTGTGGAGAACGGGGAAAATAGGGTTGTGCTGTCCGGCGATTTGCAGGTGTTAGAAGAAATCAAGAAACAGTGGGGCGGCAAACTGCTGAAAGGTTCCGTAGCATACCATAGCTGGCAGATGGATGAAGTGGAGGAAAAATTCCGGCAGTCGCTACAGGAAAGGGAGAGGAATGGGGATAAGCAAGCCCAAAATGTTGTGGAATGTATTACAGAAGACATTGTGGTAAATGCCGAAGCGGAAATTGCCTTATATTCTACCGTATACGGGGAGCGGATGGAAGAGGGTACATATGACGCAGGCTATTGGTGGAGGAACATAAGGGATACGGTGGAATTTTCAAAAACATTAAAAGCGATGAAACGAGATGGGTTCGATTCCTTTGTGGAAATCGGGGCAGCTCCTGTACTGATGCCTTTTATTGCAGAAGAATTTTATGACAGGGATTTTAGCTGTATTGCGGTTTCGCCGGGAAAGGGCGAGGAGCCGGAAGCAGAATGTTTCTACAGGGCGATGATGCAGGCTTATGTGAACAGGGTGCCCATGCATTATCGGGCAAAGGAAAATAAATGCAGGAATCTTCCGCTTCCGGGCTACCGATGGGATAAAAAAAAGCTTCCTGTAGAGATACCGGATAGAGAATGGAAGGAACCGGATATCTTTCTCGGGCGGGAAGCGGGGCTTCCGTTGGACATTTGGAAGAACAGGTTGAATTTAGCAAGCCATGATTGGCTGAAAGGTCATAAAGTGGAAGGGGAGTATTATCTGCCGGCAGTATTTTATGCAGCTATGCTTAGGGAAGCAGGAATAAAGGAGTGGGAGAATATGGAAATCCTTCGTCCGGTGATTATGCATCCGTGGAGGGATACTTTATTCAGCTTTATCCATTATCCTGACAAGAAGGAAGAAATATATGTTTTTTCTGCGGCGGAAGGGAAATGGCTGCCGGCTATGAAAGCGGAAGAAAAAAGCAGTGATGGTGGGAAAAATGACAACAGAGGCGTGAAAAACGAAAGAAGCATTACAGAAGAGGTGTTAGGCAAAGTCAGGTGGGCAAATAAACTTGGAGAAAAAGTAAAAGGGGGATTTTGGAAAAATCCATTGGGGAATTTACGGGATTGGCAGGAAGGGACGGAAATAAGCAAAGAAGCGGTTTATCGAATCTTGCAAGAAAAATCCCTGCATTATGAAGGTTGTTTTTGCGCGATAGAAAGGGCATTGATTGGGGCGGATGAAGCCTTTTGCCAGCTTACTGTAAAAAACAGCCCTTTGGAAAAAGATATGCTTGTGGGGGTCTTAGACGCCATGCTGCAGGCGGCAGCATTGGCGGGGAGCCAGGATATTGCATTCGATAAGAAATATATAATGCTTCCTGTCAGGATGGGAAAAGCCAGGTTATATGATATGGATAAAAAGGAATATACAAAGCTTTATGCCCATGCGGCAGTCCGGGAAAAGGAGGGGATTGCCTGGAAAGCGGATTGCCGTCTTTATGATGAAAACGGAGGGCTTTTGGCAGAATTTCTCCAAGTAATTTTTGGCAGAAAAGAAAAGGCAGAGGTGGATGAAACCGATACCTACACGTTTAAATGGGAAAAGATAAGCAGGGAAGAAGGAGCCAAAGGCGGGCGATGGCAAAAACCAACCATTTTCTTTGCGGGAAAGGATGCGGAAAAAGACATATTAGAATTGCTGACACTGGTTAAGGAGCATCTACAAAAAGGACATCGTATTGTTGTCGTAACGGAAAATGCTATGAAGGTTTTGCCGGAGGACCGGGTGTCCGGATATGGGCAGGCAGGGCTTTGGGGCTTGGTACGCTGCATCCGGGCAGAAAGACCGGATATGGAACTATATTTGATAGATATGGATTATGGGAACGGCAACGGAAAAGACTTTTTGCCCGGAGGGCCGGAAGAAAACAAAAAGGTATTTTCAGAAAGCCTTATCCGGGATGATTTGCCATGTTTGCCGGAAGGGGAATTGGAAATGGCATACAGGAACGGTAACTTCTATGGGCTTCGGGTAGCTTCCGTCCAAAAGGCGGAAGAGGACGAAGAGAGAAACATGCAGGGAACAACGGCAATCCTGACAGGGGCGTCGGGAGGTTTGGCGTTCCCTTATGCTTTATGGATGGCAGCCGCCGGAGCAGAGAAGATAGCGCTTGTTTCCAGAAACCAATCGAAGAATTTGGGGATATTGCTGGAAGTAATGGATTATTATGGGTTGCAAGGACGGCTTATCAAGGCTGATGTCACAGATATGGAACAGATGAAAAGATGTTGGAAGCAGTTGGAAGAAGATGGATGGCTGCAAGAGGGAAAGCAGGTATTCTGCCATTTGGCAGGCTATAGCCAAGACTGTTCTTATGGGAAGATTACTCCTCGGATACTGAAGAAGCATTTGGAACCAAAAATGGAAGGGGCAAAGAACTTGGTCGAATTAGTGAAACAATCCGGAGGGCAGCTTATCCTTATCGGCTCCATAACTGCCATGCTGGGGAATCCAGGGCAGGGATGTTATGGGGCGGCAAATAGTATGCTTCAGGCTTTTGCGGAATATGGAGGATATAGGCTGGAAGGGTTCGGGGCACTGGATACCGGAATGGCGGTCAGAGAGGAAAGGGTCAGCCATGCCTTGCAAAGGCAGGGGATTGGGATTATGGAAGGCCGCAAAGCGGTCCGGTGCAGGAAAGAATGTGGAACAGATATAGGATATACGGCAAAGTTGGATTGGCAGAAGGTATTGGGCTACCGGAATATGCAAAAAGATAAAAAATTCCGGCTGGTGAAAGAAGAGGAAGAATCCAGGGATATTTTTGGGGAGGTATATAAAGAGGGGAATGCGGAAGAGAAGGAGAAGATTCTGCAAAAGCTGTTGCAGACTATTTTTGCGGAAGTGCTTGGAATGGGAGAAGATGAGGTGTCTTTGGACAGGAACACGGATACTATGGGCATTGATTCTTTGAGCGCTACTTTTATTGCCGGAAAAATCAGGCAGAAAACCGGCAGCAGCATTACCCCGTCTATGACGACGGGAGCGTTTACTATCAGGGATATGGCCATGCGTATATATCTGGAAAGAGAAAGCGCAGAGCCGGGGGAACGGTCATAGCTGCAATTTATCTGTGCATGGGTCCGGCAGGCTTGCTTGCAGGAAGGAAAGGCTGCCGGAGAGTTTTATGTAACAGGCGCCGGTTCCATAAGACGAAGTAGGGATAAAGTGTGCGTGATAAATAAAAGGAAGCAAATCTTTTTGAAGAGGCTTGCAAAAAAGGAGGAATTGAAATGGACGAGGAAATTTTGATGGAAGAAATGGTGGCAATCAAAGGGATGCCGGTTAGGCGGAATATGCATATTAAGCTGAAACAAGCAGTACCCAGCGGTTATCCGACGGAAAAACTGAAAAGCCAGTTATCTGCCGTAGGGTTAAACTGCGAGGAAACATCGGAAGAAAGGCTGAAGGAATATAAGGAAGAGGTACTCAGGGATTTCCCGGAGGGAAACAGGCAGGCTTTTTATATTGCCAAAGGAACACCGAAAAGGAGCCTGTTTTACGCCAATATGACAGGCGTTGACGGGAAAAAGAGGAACGATGTGGACTATTTGAAGGCTCTTGGCATTGAGGAAGAAGAGGTAAACGGCAGTTGGATAATCGATGATGATGCCGGCGGCTACCGCGGGAACTTATGCTATATTTCTTATGCGCCTCATTTTGATTATTTAAGAGATAACTTTAAAGGCATTTTCCCTGGTTCCTATGCGGGGGGAAATAAAGAAATCAATGAGCCTACGGGGGCGGCAATCCGCGATTCTTTCAAGACAATAGCTATGACGGCATGTGCGACGGTAAAAAGCGGGCTTCAGAAGCCGGATTTAGAGACGATTGTTTCCACGATTTTAGGGGACAATACTTCCGAGAACCCAAAGGACTACGTGCAGGACGATGTGCTTTATACTTATTTGGTAAATGGTTACGACCCGGAAACGGAGACGGCGATTTCCGCAGGGGTACTTGCCTTGAAATATTCTATCTGGATTAAGGACTATGAGGATAAGTCAGATCATAAGGATGGCCGTTATAACGATGCCATAATACAGGCAGAGGCGAGGTTTGTTTCCTATAGCAAAGAGGAAGACATTAAGAGGGATGTGGAAAATCTGGCCGGTTTCCAGAATAGGATAACAGATATGGAAGTGTTTCAGGGCATGGACGAAGAAGACGGGATGCTTGAGGCAATACCGATTGTGAAGAAAAAAGTCACCGTATATACCAATCAGCCGCCGGCAAATGAGAAGACCTTTAAAACCGGTATGCCGTTAGCGGGAGTTGGGGATTATGCAGAGACGATGATTTTCTTCTGCCCTGATTTTGAGAACGTAGGCTATATTGATAATCTGCAGTCGGGCGTTACCACTACCTATAGCAGAAGCGTCACCGTAGGATTTGAGAATACGGCAGGATTAAGTATATCCGCGGAGATTTCCATGGAAATGGATTTTGTGATTGCAAAGTATGGGGTGAAGATGGGCGTCAACATGTCGTTGACAAGCGCATGGAACCAAAGCCAGACGGAGACTTTGACTTTTGAAGTAGGGCCTGGGGAAGAGGCATATTTATATCAGGGCAAACTAAGGAGCATTGTATTAAGGTATAATCCGTCCAACAATATGTTTGAATATATAAACAGTACCTTAAATTCTTTTCATTCCGATGCGGTGAAAACCACAAGGGAACCGATTGTGGATCAGAAAACCAAGGAAGTCTGGCAGGAGATGAAAAAGCAGTAAAAAGGCAGTAAAGAAAGACGTAAAAAAGCAGTAAACAGCAGTAAAAGGGCAATAAGGAGAAGCTGCCGTTATTTGGATAAGAAATAGACAGAAAAAATAAAACTGCCGCGCCGGGTAATCGGTGCGGCAGTTATTGTTATGCAAACCCCGTATAGAGGAAATATTAAATGATGCGGTTAAAACTTTTTCAGGATTTATTTCTTCTCAGATAGTCTGCAAGGACTGCAATAAATTCTTTTGGCGGCAGCGGGCCGGGGTTCGGATACCCGGTGACGTTGCAAAAGTGGATACCGTTTTCCTGCTCCCAATAAGCATCGAGAAGTGTCCGTATGCTGTGCTGGATAGAGTCCGGAGAGACATGAAAATATTCGGCGGCGGCCTGATAAAGAACCTTACTGGTAAGGAAAAGGCTGTCTTCCGCTGAAGCCGCCTGAAGAATAATGCAGGTTAGGTAAGGGTATCCACGGTAAGAAGGGTTAACGCCAATGCGGATTAGTAGTTCAGAAACAAGATTTTTTTCCATCGTAAATTCCTCCTTTGTAAACATAATGATGCTGCTTCTATTAATAGAATAATGGATTAGAGAAAAATTCCAAGGAAAAGGAAGAAAAAAGACAGAAAAGGATGAGGAATGTATTTTGGGGTATAGGAGTCGGGAAAAGGAAACAGGGCAACCGGTGGATTGCCGTATCAATTGCGGCAATCTGCCAGCTCCTGTTGTGCCGGTCTACGGCCTTGTCCTTTGCAGATAGTCCGCAAGGACTGCGATAAATTCCTTGGGCGGCAATGGCCTGGAATTTGGGTAGCCGGTAATATGGCAAAAATGCTTGCCGTTATCTTGCATCCAGTAAGCATTAAGTAGTGTGCGTATGCTGTGCTGGATGGAATCCGGGGATACATGGAAGCATTCGGCAGCATCACGATAAAGTGCCTTGCTGCTAAGAAACGGCCCATTGCCGCCCGACGCTGCCTGACAGATAACATGGGTCAGGTAGGGAAATCCCCGGTAGGAAGGATTGGCACCAATCCGGATTAGTAGCTCTGAAACTTGATTTTTCTCCATAATAGGTTCCTCCTTAGCAAAAAGTAATAATATGGAAAATGTTATACCATTTGAATCATGTTTTGGAAGAGGATGTGAACAAATAGGTGGGAAAAAGACAAAAAAAGATGTTTTCAGGGGAAGGGGATAGGTGTGGTTATATTTTATCCTTACAGTAAACAATTGACTTCAAAATGCCTAAATGCTATATTATACACATAAATTGAGAAAAAACTGGAAACTAAAAAGATGTATGAATGAAACATTTAAAGATAAAATAAAAATTCAGATAATAGGAAACAGGGAGAATGGGTTTAAAGAACAGGATAAAACATATAATGCCATTATGGTTATGGAATTGGATGAAGAACCGTGAAAATATTTATTATGAACGCAGGATGCAAAAGAAATGCAGGAAAGTGGATAAGTTTCAGCCCCAAAAATACCCTCAAGGGGTGAATCTTATAGGAGATATCCGGGCGGAGACCGGATTAGGGCAAAGCATGCGTATGGTGGCGGGATTATTAGAACTAGGCAAAGTTCCTTTTATGGTTTTGCAGATGGACGCCCCAGATAATTTAACGCATCAGGAGAAAGACTGGGATAATAAAATTTTGCCGGAAAATAAGTATGGTGTGAATTTAATTCATATTAATAATAGTGTTTGGAGCAAGAACTATAGCAGGATTCCAATTGGGGAATTAAGCGGACGATATAATATTGCTTATTGGCTTTGGGAGCTAGAGGAATTTCCCGACCAATGGGTTTCTTGCATTGATACGGTAGATGAAATATGGACTCCGGCAGAGTTTATAAGCAGAGGGATACGGAAAAAAACCAATAAGCCGGTATTGACTATGCCTTATGGGATGGAATTGGATACGGACAATTTGCTGGATAGAAAGTATTTTAATTTGCCGGAGGAAAAATTTCTATTTTTAGTTATGTATGACTTCCTTAGCATAAGTGAGAGAAAGAATCCAATGGGAGCCATTCAGGCATATAAGAAAGCCATTTCTAAAGAAAATAGCCGGGCGGGGCTGGTTATTAAGGTGAACCATTTGCAAGATAAGCAAGAACTGGACAAGCTTAAAGAAGAATTGGCAGGATACCCTAATATATATTTTATAATGGATAACTTATCCAGAAGAGAGGTGGAATCATTGGTTGCGGCAGCCGATGTGCTGGTATCCCTTCATAGGGCGGAGGGGTTTGGCCTGCCGTTGGCAGAGGCGATGTATTTGGGAACGGCAGTGATAGCGACGAACTGGTCGGCGACTACGGAATTTATGGACGAAGAAAGCGCTTGCCTGGTGGACTTTAAATTGATAGATTTGAAAGAAGATATTGGACCATATCAGAAAGGGAACCGTTGGGCGGATGCGGATATTTGCCAGGCGGCAGACTATATGAGAAGGTTATTGACAGACAGGAATTATTTTGATAAAAAAGTTGCTTTGGGGAGGCAGCATATTAGAAAAGCCCTTGATAAAAAAGAGATGGCAGGGAAGATGGCTGATAGGATTAGTGCAATTTATTATGATGAATGTTTAGGCATGAAATAGAGCAGGACTGGGAATAAGATGAAGAAAAAAATTGCGATTATCAATCAAAGATATGGATTGGAAGTGAATGGCGGGTCAGAATATTATACACGTGTTTTGGCGGAGAAATTAAAAGACTATTATGAAATAGATGTATTAACAACATTGGCACAGTCATATGCTGATTGGGCGAATGAATATAGCAGAAATGAAGAGGTTATCAACGGTATTACAGTGAAGCGGTTTAAGGTTGTCCATAAAAGAAAAGTATGGAAACAAAAAATATTAGGCAAAATGATAACCTTTTTTCATATAAATACAGAAAGCATAAGCAGGAAATGGGTAGAGGCCCAGGGTCCTGCATGTCCGGGTTTAATAGAGTATATCCGTGAAAATAAAGACTATTATGATTGCTTTATTTTTGTAACATACCTGTATTACCCGACAGTCTTCGGCTTGCCATTAGTAAAAGAAAAGGCAATATTAATACCTACCGCACATGATGAATTTTGCATTTATTTTAAAATATATGAGAAGCTTTTTCACATGGCATCTAAGATTGTTTATTTGACGGAGGAGGAAAAAGAATTTACGGAGAAAACCTTTCATAATAAAAAGGTTTCTTCTATTGTTGCTGCAGTCGGTGTGGATATCCCGGAAGATATCCAGGAAAATAGATTTCGCAGCAAATATGGAATCGAGGGGGACTATTTGATTTATGTGGGGAGAGTAGATACCAATAAAGGGTGCGAGGAGATGCAGGAGTTTTTTGAAAGTTATGTGAGGGAAACAGGCAACTCAGATTTAAGCCTGGTTATTTTAGGGCAGAAATTCATGAAAATTCATAAACATGCACAGATTTTTTATTTGGGTTTTGTCTCTGAAGAAGATAAATTTGACGGGATTTGCGGAGCAAAGGCACTGTGGCTGCCGTCTCAATTTGAAAGTCTTTCTATCGCTGTGCTGGAGGCTATGGCATTATATAAACCGATTATTGTTAATGGGAAATGCGAGGTTTTGAAGGGGCATTGTAAACGGAGCGGTGGCGGTGTTTGGTATGAGGACTATGATGCATTTTGCAAAAATATGGAATTTCTGTATTCGGAAAAGTATTCTGAAATGTGTGCAAAGGCAAGGGAATATATAGATAAAAATTATTCTTGGAATGTAATTATACGCAAAATAAAAAATTTCATATGAAGTTTGCAAACAAATTTTTTATCTAGTTTTATGATGATAATTAACAAAATGTGATGAATTGCTATGAAATTGCATCGGGGATTATAGTAGTTATTGCATTATATATTTTTTGGGTATATGATAAGGGATGCATTTCGTAAAAGGGTTCATGCCAGGCGAATAGCTGGCAATCAGGTATGAAACGGGAAAAGTATACGGACTGGCAGCAAGCGTTTCTGTGATGGAAGGTGTATGTAGTATATCTTTTATACAGTATGATTGGGATACAGCATTTTAGAGGGTTCTGCATTAAGGAAAAAAGAATGGGAAAAAAAGTAGGCATTGTAATCCCCAGCTATAATCAGGGAAAGTTTTTGGAAGAAGCAATTCAAAGTGTGATAAAAAACCGGAAGCACATTGATATTAAACTGATAGTCGTAGATGGCGGTTCAACAGACGGAAGTGCTGCAATTATAAAAAAGTATTCAGCGGAAATTGATTGGTGGAGAAGCAGGAAAGATGAAGGGCAGGCAAATGCAATCAATATTGGAATGAGGCAATGCGGAGACTGTGATTATGTAATGTGGCTTAATTCGGATGACATTTATGAAACGGATGATGCAGTTGCCAGAATTGTAGCTTTTGCGGATACGGCAGGCGCTGGATTCTGCTATGGAAAATCATATTTTATCAATGAAACGGGTGGGAAAATTGGTGAATATCCTACTGTGCCATATGGAGAAGATGTTTTTTACCGGTCTTGCATTATTAGCCAGCCCAGTGTATTGATTGAGAGTAAACTATGGGAGAAGGCGGGCGGATTAAATGAATCTTTCCATATGTGTTTGGATTATGAAATGTGGATTCGTCTGGCACAGATTTGTAAACCCGTTTATTTTGAGGAGTATATTGGGAACACTAGAATGTATGCGGATACAAAGACCGCCACCCAGGAAGAAAGGCATCTAATGGAAGCCATTTGTATTATGCATCATTATTTGGGTGATGTTCCCGACTCATGGCTATATGCCTGGATGCGGCTGCGGGATAAATGGGGGATAATGAATATTTTTCCAAATAGGTTGTTGATGAGCTGGGAATTTAGAAACAAGAAGAAAAAGGTCAGGGAAATTATGGAGGGGATAAATATCGAGTGGTAAAGTAAGTGTGTGAAAGCTTAGAAATAACGATTAAACGGGTGGAAAAGTTTGGATGCCGGATGACAAACATCCCTTTTCCCCTTCTTTTTGTGATATATTCAACGGAAGTAAAATTTTTTTTAAATTTATGAATAATTTGCAATTAGAAAAGAAAAATGGTATGGTAGTTATATAATATTATAATGGAGGATGGGTATGTTAATTACAATGCTAAAACCGGATTTTGAATTTTCAAATGAAACAGGGTTGCTAGTACAGCTTGTGCATGAAGGCTGGAGTCAGATAAACGTATTGGTGTCAAAAGCTAATTCTACCAGAGGCGGGCATTTCCACAAAGTAAGCAGAGAAGTATTTTATATAGTAAGCGGAAAAACGAAATTATCATTAGAGACAGAAACGGAAAACGAAGAGTATATATTGAAAGAAGGGGATATGTTTTTGATTTCCCCTTATCAGAAGCATACTTTTTCCTTCATAGAGGATACCGTAATGGTGTCCATGTACGATATTTGGGTAGAGAAGGAAGACGGGAGCAAAGATATTTATAAAGAATAGGAGAAATGATAATGTTAGGCGATGGTAGAATTACTAAAAATTCCTCTTTTTTTACAGTACTTGAAAAGAAAGGGGAATTAGAGGTTGTCAAAAAAATAGAGCATATAATAGACGCGGTAGATATGGACGGCGGCTCTTATTCCTATTGGTTTTTGTTTGGCTTTAAATATTTGTCCTTGTTGAAGGAAGGGGTTACCACAGATGTTGCCCAATTTGTAAATGATAACAAAAATATCAAAAATAAGTTTTACGCAGAGAATATTATAGGGTTATATTGGGGGAAGCCTTTACAGCAAAATGCAGATATTACGGAGGAAATCCAAAAAGGGATGGACAAGTTCCATGAGGCAGCCAGAGACATTTTGCCTTTGCTGACATTGGAAATTTCCGGCAGTGGTATTGAATATTTGGCAGATCAGGCAACACCATATGATGTGAAAAATATTTATGGCGCTGTCAGAAAAGTCATAATAGAAGGGGAAGCGCATTTTTTGCCTATTGCTCCTCATGAGAAATATAGCTTTGGTTTGGTTTATCCTTGGCCTGGAACAGACACTGCGGAGACAGAGCTGCTCGCAAGGGCCACAAAAGCAGCAGAGAATATAGGGTTCAATTGCGTGATGCTTTCGGATTTCGGCCAGATACTGGACGAAACCCAACATGAGACAGATGAGTTTGTCAAACCGGAGGATTTGGATTATGTAATGACTACCCATTATGAGTCGCATAAATCTATCGACAGCTATTATTACCATTTGCTGTGGAATCCGCCGGATATTCCGTTGAATACGGGATATTATGAGGGTAAGGTAATAGACAATTATATAATGAATGATGATTACCTTATTTATGACTTTGGTGGTATGTCCAACCATTTGCGCAGTATGTTAATGAATAAGCCAAGGACGTTGGAAGGGGCGTCTACATTTGTAGGTTCGTTTCCTAAAAGTGCAATTATGGCCCCTAATTTGGAAGAGCCAAAACTTTTTTATTGTGGAATGAACTGGGAAAAGGTCGTTAATAATAGCAACAGGCATTCCGGTTTATTTGAATTGCTGGATAAGACGGGAAAAGTTAAGTTTTATGGTCCGGATGTAGTTGAAACATGGGGAGGAATACGGCCATGGGAGGGGTATGAATGTTATCAATATTCGATACCCTTTGATGGTTTTTCGATATTAAAAGAGATTAACTCGTGCGGTATATGTCTGGCGATATCTTCGGATGCCCATCGTAGGGCAGGTGCCGTTACGAACAGGGCATATGAGGCATGTGCGGCAGGCGCCGTGATTATTTCCGATAACAATATTTTTATGGAAGAATACTTTGGCGATTCTGTTCTTTATATAACATATAACAAGAACAATCCAAAAGACACCTATAACCAGATAATGGAAAAATATCAATGGATTATAGAGCATAAAGAAGAAGCAATGGAGATGGCCAAACGTTCTCAACAGATTTTCGTGGATAAATTCTGCATGGAAAAAGGGATTTTGGACGTCACCAAAAAACATTATGAACGCTTTAAGGTGATAGAGTCTGATTTATTTGCAAAAAATGACAATGCAGTAGTTTTAGCGATACAGGTTCTCAATACGCAAAGTGAAGAACAGGTTGAGAAAATGCTTCAGCCGGCAATTGACAATGTACGTAACCAATATTACCGGAATATTGTTTTGGGGGTGGTTTGCGACAAGGAAGTAAAAGATAAGGTTGAACAGGTTGCCCAAAAATGCCGGATTAATTTAAGCATAGTTTTAGCCGAGCTTTTTGATGAGAAAGGATCCCGAAATATTACGGATGGAGAGGCGGTTTTATTAGCTCAAAAATGTATTCCTCATGATTATTTTGTAAAGACTAGCTCTTTAGAGACATGGTTTTATGACCATATAACAACGCTTGTACGTACAATGGAGGATAACCCGTCTGTTTTAGCAAGCTATGCGGGTATGATGAGCGAAGATAAAAAAGAGTTCAGGCGTCCTTATATGTTTGAGAAACTGACTTACAGTAGAGTGTATAAGCAGGAGCATCCAAAGAATCTTCCAATTCCAGGCCAGTTTTTGTTCAAAAAGGAATGCGAGGCATATATTCCGGAATATATCATGGGGAGTCTGGACGGATTGGAATATGTGGCTTATGTGGCAATACTGTGGATTAAAGAAAACTTACAATTAGATTTTACGAAGAGAATGACCTGTACATGGCGTTATGAGGAAAAGGTTCAAGATAGTACAATACTTGACAGAAACAGGCAGATAAGGTTTATCCGCGGTTTGGTTAAATATGACTTGCCAAGCGTTGGCTTATATGAGCCGGGACCGGAAAAAAGAAAGCTATCCGAATTGTTATTGCTGATACCGGTAAAAAATATTATCGGGTTAAAAGTTTGGAGGAAGCTGGCTAGATTAACAAAAGCAGAAAAAGGTATTGGGAAAGCAATACATAAAAAGTATATTCACAAGCTGGAAAGATACAACGAGATTATACGCATTATACAGGAGGGGTGACGGATGTATTTAATAGTTGGGGCAAATGGATTTGTTGGTTCGTATGCTATTAAAAATATTTTAGAGGGTACGGATGAAAAAATCCTTGCTACGGATATGAACTTGGAAGGAACAGCGGATACGGAACGGATTACATGGAAACGTTGCGACATTACGGTACATGATGATTTGGTGCAGCTAAATGAAGTATGCAAGGAGCAGGAACCTTTAAAAGTAATTTATTTGGCGGCATATCACAAACCGGATCTTGTGCTTGCGCATCCCCGATTGGCTTGGAACATAAATATAACAGCATTGTCGGATTTCCTGAATACGATAGAAAATGTGCAATGCTTATTTTATTCTTCGACGGAAATGGTGTACCGGCCGGGGGAAAAAGGCATATTTTTCAAGGAAGACGCTGAAAAAGCGCCAATTAATGCGTATGGAAAACATAAAGTGATTGCAGAGGACCTTGTAGTTGGATATGGGTATAATGTGGTACGCTTTCCATTCATGATTGGGCCAAGCATTATAGAAGGAAAGAAACATTTTTATGATGTGATTGTGGAAACGATTCAAGATGGCCGTTGTATGGAAATGTTTGAAGACGCTTATAAGACTGCGCTTGATTTTAATACGGCGGTAGGGGTTTTGGTAGAATTGACAAAAAGCTATTCACCGGAAATGCCGAAAGTTTTAAATATTGCGGGCGATGATGTGCTGTCAAAATATGACATAGGGCTTATGATAGCGGACAAGTACAATGTATCCCATGAATTAATTGTACCTATTTCTGTAAAAGAAGATACAAAAATTTTTACGGAAAAGAGGGCAGATTGTACTTTAATGGATAATTCTGCCGTAAAAAAGGTATTGGGATTGACAGAATTAAAGTTAAAGTTTTAAGGCAAGGAGAATGTTTTGAAAACATTACTAGAGATTATCAGTTATAGGGAAATGATATACAGCCTTGTAAAACAAGAGTTGAGAGGAAAGTATAAGGGCTCTGTTTTAGGCTTTATTTGGACCTTCTTAAATCCATTATTTCAGTTGATTGTCTATACTTTTGTATTTTCCATCATCATGAAAAGTTCGATTGATGATTACTATTTGTTTTTGTTTGTAGCGTTTATTCCATGGCTGTTTTTCAGCAACTCCGTTTCAGGAGGGGCAAGGGCAGTCATGGATAAAAAAGAGTTGGTCAAAAAAGTATATTTCCCCAGGCAGGTTTTGCCTATTTCCTATGTTACAAGTGCATTTGTAAATATGATACTTAGCTTTGTCATTGTTTTTGGGGCTTTATTATTTTCGGGAAGAGGAATAGAGCCATTGTTATTATGCTATTTACCTATGGTTATGCTGATAGAATATATTTTGGCGCTTGGGATTACTATGCTGACTTGTGCTTTAACAGTATATTTCAGGGACTTGGAATATATCTTGGCTATTATTACTATGGCATGGATGTACCTTACGCCGATTATGTATTCATCGGATATGGTTCCGGAGGAATATATAGGTATTTTTGATTTGAATCCGGTGACACCTATTATTGAAGGCTATAGGAATATTTTATATTATCAGACACCGCCGGATTGGATGAGAATGTTTGAATCTTTTCTTGTAGCCGTAGTTTTCCTTGGCATTGGGAATCTGGTTTTTGGACTAATTCAGAAGAAATTTGCGGAGGAGTTGTAATATGGAAAATGAATATGCGATAGAGGTAGAGCAGGTAAAAAAATCTTTTAAAATATATAAAGATAAAGGAGGAACGTTAAAGGAAAAAGTTATTTTCAAGAATAGGAACAGATTTGAAGAACGCCAAGTGTTGAAGGGGATATCTTTTAAAATCAAACAAGGAGAAGCAGTTGGGCTTATTGGGAGCAATGGATGCGGAAAAAGTACAACATTAAAGCTGCTGACGAGAATTATTTTCCCGGATGAGGGAAAAATAATGATAAATGGGAGGATTTCCAGCTTATTGGAGCTGGGGGCCGGGTTTCATCCGGATATGAGCGGAAGGGAAAATATATATACAAACGCTTCCATATTTGGTCTGAAAAAGTCGGAAATAGACAATAGGCTTCAGGATATAATTGATTTTTCAGAGCTAGGGGAGTTTATTGACAATCCGGTAAGGACTTATTCATCGGGGATGTATATGCGTTTGGCATTTTCCGTGGCAATTAATGTGGATGCAGATATCTTGTTGATTGATGAAATATTGGCAGTTGGCGATGTGAATTTCCAAAAGAAATGTATTGAAAAAATTAAGGAAATCCGGGGAAGGGGAGCAACAATAGTCATTGTTTCCCATTCGTTAAGCCAGATAGAATCAATTTGTGATAAGACAATTTGGCTGGAAAATGGATATGTGAAAGAAATAGGGACGCCAAAAGAAGTGCATCAACAATATCAGGATGAAATGGAGTATAAACGTCTTGAGAAAATCAGGAAGGAGTTGTCCAAAACATCCGATAAGGCATCAGATTACCGTTTCCACAGATTGACCATAGAAAACGGCAACAGGAAAATAACATTTGATAAAGTATGGCTTACGGATGAGCGGGGAGATGTGGCCGAAATATTTAACATAGGGGACACCATTGTAATTTGCGCAGATTATCATTGCGAATCACACCAAATGGACGGGATATTAAGTTTTTCTATCGCCAGGAATGACGGAACCCTTTGCTATGCCACTAATAGCGGAATACAATTGGAACAATTAGTGGCTTTTAGAAAGGATGGAACGTTATCCATAGAATTAGAAAAATGTAATTTGATGCAAGGGCAATATGCTTTAAACATAGCTGTTACCTCTGCCGATGGGGTTGTATATGATGATTTGCAAAGGGTTTTATTTTTCCAGATATGTTCACAGAAAGAAGATTTAGGGATTATAAAATTGAGAACCAATTGGAAGGTTGAATAATTTTGACGACTGGAGACTCGGTATGAATATTTTGTTTTGCTGTACAAGCATGTTCCACCTATTTGTAACGGTATTTATTTGCCAGAAATATTATAGTGGGCAAGAATATAAAAAAACTTTGGTGCTTTTAAGCCATATGCATGCAATGTGCAAGCTGGCAAAGACTTTAGAGAAAACTGGCCTTTGGACAGATATTGTTATAATAGATGACGAAGGGAAAGAACATGCATATATTAATCAGCAATTGGATAAACCGGTAATCTTGCAGACGGATATCTTCCATATTTTTGGCTTTGAATATACAAGTTTTTTTATTTCCCATGCGATACCGGAGGATTCAAAAATAATATTTACAGATGAAGGCTATTCTACGTGGGACATTTTACGCTGGATAGAACTGCAATATCATCGGGAAGATTTTGACGGAAAGGAATTTCCTTTGCATAAAGTCAGTGGGGTTTGGATGTTTGACCCTAAGTTGTCGAAAAATAATTTTTGCGGCAATATATCCGGATTAAATGTTAAAGAAAGTATACAGCAGGACGAATTTAGGGAGCTGTTTTATAGCTATCTGGTTCAAATTTGGCCATTGGCAAAAAATGTTGCCGATAGGCTAAAAGGAAATATTGTATTTTTTGACTCTTATTTTACGCAGCTCGGATGGATATCGGCAGAGTTAGACAATTATATATTGAATGAAATCATGCATGCGGCAGAAGGGGAGACGATAATCATAAAGCGCCATCCCAATGATAGCGATGAATATAAATATAAAGATATAAATTATGAGATTTTGGATGACAATAATATTCCGTGGGAAGTCATTAATCTGTTGACAGAAAGGGAAAACATCCCAATTTGTATAACTTGTTCTTCTAATGTCGTTTTAAATGGACGTATTATATGGGGGGATTATAAAACCCCTATTATTTTATTATTTAAAATATATGAAGATTACAGCAATATTCGACCAAGTTATGCTTTTGCAGAGAAATATATGGAAGTATATGGTAACCAAGGGATATATATTCCGGAGACTTTTAGCGAATTATCCGAAATCATCCGTAAATTAAGAGGAGCGGAGGAAAAAAGTTTTGAGGAATTATATATTGATGAAATAAAGCGGTCCAATGCTTTTTATAAAGACAATTACTTGTATTTATGGAATAAAATACCTTCAAGACATAACGTTTCCACATTGGTGGTTGAAGGGAAAGAAATCAAAGCTCCAATTGTAATTGATTCGGAAAGAGGAAGCGTAAAAGCGGTATTTGATTTAGCTACACTTGAGGGCATCGGAGGAAATGCATGGCAATGGTATGTGACCAGGGGATTGGCAATACGCGTTAAAGTTACCGGCATTCTGGCATTCAAGGAAAATCTTGTGGAATCTATAGTAGATAGGCTTGATTGGGAAAATGTCAGCTGTGATGAAGAAGGATATTATTACAGGAACAATTTTGATTCTATTTATGATATAGATTATCCGTTAGAAGATGTCAAAAAAATAGAGATTGCATTTGACTATGTATGCGGGAAATCATATGATGCGGCGGTGAGAGTCTACCGGGAAGGGATGCAGGAGGCCCAAAACAGCTATAAAGCATTACTGACGGATATAGATGGAAGGGATAAGGCAATTGAGGAACTGAACCGGAGTATTGAGCAAAGGAATAAGCTATATAACAGTTTAGAGAATTACAGCAAGGAACAAAGTGCAGCTATACAGCAATTAACGGATGATATCAAGAAACGGGATGATGCCCTGCAGGATATGTCCTCCGAAATAAAGAAGAGGGATGATGCCCTGCAGGATATGTCCTCTGAAATAGAAAAAAGGGATGGCTCTATCCGGCAGTTAATGGGAGATATAGAAAAAAGGGACGATTCTATCCGGCAGTTAACGGGAGATATAGAAAAAAGGGATAATTCCTTCCGGCAGTTAACGGATGATATAAACAAACGGGATGATGTTATCCAACAGTTAATGCAGGACATTGAACATAGGGATAAGCAGTATGAGAATCTCTGTATGGAACTGGAAAGAAGCAACCGTGTTTGTAAAGAAAACGAAGAGAAAATTAATCGTTTCCAAAGGTCCATATGGGGAACATTATACGGTAAAACGAGGAAAGAAGAATGAGATGCAAATTATGCGGCAGTGAAAATGTAAAAGTAATTTATAATGGGGTAATAAAAACCGGTTTGCTGGACGGATATACGAAAGAAAAGTGGCCGGTATATCAATGCCAAATGTGCAAGGCAATTTGGAATGAGGCACAAAATAAAGAAGACAAAGGTTTTTACGAAAACGGTGAATACAGGGAACGGGTTGATGGAGATGACCAAATACAGACATTCAGGGAAAAATATGATGGGCAGGTGCTGGATAAGTTTAACATGACCGGAACTGAAATATTCCGGGATAAAGTAGTAGCGGATATTGGGTGCGGGGGGGGATGTTTTTTGGATTTCGTTTCGGGAGTTGCAGATACGGTAATCGCTGTGGAACCAACAAAAAGTTACCATAAAGGTCTTAAGGAGCGAAACTATAAAGTATATTCCTATGCCGGCGAAGCATGTAAAGATTATGCAGATAAAGTAGATGTGATTACCAGCTTTGATGTAATAGAGCATGTTTCGGAACCAAAAGAATTTGCCAGTGATATCTATAAACTGTTGAAGCAAGGCGGGAAATGTATTGTAGGTACGCCCACTGACTATCCCGTATTAAGGCAGTTATTGGGAGAGCGGTTTGATAAGTTTATTTTTCAAGTGCAGCACCCGTGGATTTTCTCGGAAGAATGTTTAAAGATGATATTTGAGGAGGCTGGCTTTAAAAATATCTCAATAGAAAAGAAGCAGAAATATGGGTTGGGGAATTTGCTTCATTGGTTAAATGAGAAAGAACCCAGAGGGCACAGCACATATGATTTTGTAACGCCAACCATGAATGCGGCATATATGGCAGAAATGGAGTCAATGGGAAATTCGGAGTATTTAATAGTGCGGGGAGAAAAATAAGCATGGAAGTAGAACAGTTATTATGTAGCATTGACGGAACTTTAAAAGATGCATTGGAAGCCATCAACAGAGGGAAAAAGGGAACGACCTTTATTGTCAATGAGCGAAGGGAACTGCAGGGTGTAATTGTAGATGGCGATATCAGGCGTTTATTATTAAGCGGCAAAACCCTTTCGGATAAGATACAGG
Organism: uncultured Kineothrix sp.; assembly: GCA_910588855.1. Classification (GTDB taxonomy): domain Bacteria; phylum Bacillota; class Clostridia; order Lachnospirales; family Lachnospiraceae; genus Kineothrix. The sequence goes on from CAJUSR010000003.1 coordinate 115,933, forward strand.
AGAATTTGAACCCTCAATATGTATACATGACTGAGAAAGATGATGCTATTGAAATCATTGAGAAATTCAGCAGCAAAATCCGTATTATACCGATTGTCAATGAGTCGAATCAAGTAGTAAATTATTATGAATATAATAAAAGGATAAGCATTCCGGTTTCCAAGCCGGAATTAAAGGGGAATGAATTTAAATATCTGACGGATGCATTTCTTTCTACGTGGGTATCCAGTACGGGAAAATATATTGATATGTTTGAGGAAAATTTTGCGAATTATTGCGGAGTGAAATATGGCGTTGCAGTCTCGAATGGAACGGCAGCCTTGCATTTGGCATTGTTGGCGCTTGGCATAAGGGCGGGGGATGAAGTTATTGTTCCGGATATTACTTTTGCTGCGACAATCAATGCCGTTTTATATGTTGGGGCAACTCCTGTGATAGTGGATATTGAGAAAGATAGTTGGTGCATAAACCCGGATGAAATAGAAAAGGCAATTACACCGAAAACCAAAGCGGTTATTCCGGTACATATTTATGGGCAGCCATGCAATATGAAAAAAATTATGCATATAGCAAATAAATATAATTTATTTGTAATAGAAGATTGTGCAGAAGCGCATGGAGCAGCTTTTGAACAGCGGTTAGTGGGTTCATTTGGGGATATAAGCTGTTTTTCTTTTTTTGGGAATAAGGTGATAACCACTGGCGAAGGAGGGATGTGCCTCACGGATTCCGAGGAATTAAATAATAGAATCCGGTTGCTAAAAGATCATGGTATGAGTAAAGAGAGGAAATATTACCATGAAATAATAGGATATAACTATAGGATGACTAATTTACAGGCAGCGATTGGGATGGCACAATTAGAAAAAATAGATGTTATGTTGGAGAAAAGGAATGAGCTTGAGGAAATGTACCGTACGATATTAGGGTCCATCCCTTTTATTGAATTTCAGTATATTTTAGAAGACCGGCAAAAAATCGCATGGCTGGTGACGGTTCTTGTACCGGAACATATGAGGGAAATTTGCATGAAGGAACTGAAACGGGCAGGTATTGATGTGCGTCCGTTTTTCATACCTCTGAGCGAAATGGAAATCTACCGGGAATATGTTTTTTCAAACCAAAACAGCGTGGAGCTATCAAAACAAGGATTCAGCCTGCCCACATCATTGGATATAACTTCGGAAGATGTTTTGAGAATGAAGGAAGTTTTAGCAAAGCTAATTTAGAGTGCAGAAAGGATATTTTATGGAAAAAAAGGTTGTTATTAATCCGTCACATCCCGATTCTTTGGAAATTAAAAATGAGAATTATGCAAGATGGGAAAGCTTAAAAACGGAGGAGTATTGGGAATACAGGAGAAAGTGGAATGAAAATCCTCAAAATGGGATTGTGGAAAGGTATCCTCTCAATTTAGATATTGAGCCGACGAATGCATGCAATTTACGGTGTACGATGTGCCCAAGGACGATTGCCCTTCAAAAAGATGAAAAGACAGTCCTTAATTCCGAAGGATTACTTTCGTTTGATGTTTTTAAGAAGATAATTGATGAAGTGACTGAAGAAGGGCCTAAAGTCTATGCAGTCAAACTGACGCATAGAGGAGAACCGTTAATTCATAAAGATTTTGTGAAAATGGCAAGATATGCGAAGGAAAAGGGTATTATAGATGTTATGGCAAATACAAACGGTGTATTGCTGAACAGGGAACTTTCCGAGGAAATTATTGATGCAGGGATTGACAGGATGCTGTTTTCTTTTGATGCGGCATCAAAAGAAAAATATGAAAAAATCAGGGTAGGAGCTAAGTATGAAGAAGTTTTGGAGAATATAAAAGAATTTGCCAGTATCAGGAATGCTAAAAAAGCATGGAATACAATGATTAGGGTTTCTATGGTTATGCAGGATGAAACAATAGATGAAATGGAAGACTACAAAAAATTATTTGGGGGGGGGGACTTTAGCGGATGTAGTAAGCTTTAACCGTTTGGTCAAAGAACCGGTTTTGGTGTCGGAATATGAAGTCCAGGATGAGGTGACGGGCAAGTTAATCAATATGAAAGAATGCCAGTTTACATGTGCCCAGCTTTGGCAGCGGATGATTATAAATTATAATGGAAATGTGGAAGTTTGCTGCCCTAATTTTAAAGAGGATTACGTAATAGGAAATGCAAAAGTAGATTCTATTGAAGAGTTATGGCATTCGGAAAAATTGAATGCCATGCGGGATAAGCATAGAAAAGGTGAATGGTGGAAGATACCGATGTGCAAGTCATGCAACTTCCCGTATTTGGAGAGATAAAGGAGCCATATATGTCAGAAAACAAAAAAACATTAGTAAGCAGGATTCATGAAAAGGCGGAAATGGTCGACAGGCCGTTTTCTATGATGCTGGAACTTACTAATGCGTGCAACCATCGTTGCTTATTCTGTTCGCATCGTAAAATGAAACGGTCAATCAAAATGATGGAACTTCCTTTTGCCAAAAGGATGGTGGATGAGGCATATGATATGGGCGTACGGGAATTGGCGCTTTTCATGATGGGTGAATCTTTTTTGTATCAGGATATTGATGAAATTATTCTGTATGCGAAACAAAAAGGATATGAATATGTGTATATTACATCGAATGGTGCATTAGCAGAACCGGAACGGATGAAAAAGGCAATAGATGCAGGCGTTGACAGCATAAAATTTTCGATAAATGCAGTAGAAAGGGAAGCCTATAAGCTGATACATGGAAGGGATGAATTAGAAGCTGTATTAAAAAATTTGGAGTGGCTTTACGGTTACAAAGAAAAACATCAAATTCCAATTAATATTTATGTGTCCAGTGTTGCCACGAGATATAATTCAAATGAGAATGCAATCAGGGAAAAATTAGAACCTTTATGTGATGAATTAGCGATATATCATGTTATGAACCATGAAGGGCTGATGCCGGAGGTAGATTTATTCTTAAGCGACAGTGCGGTAGAGTGCGATGTGGATGCGCGTAAAAAGGCCCCCTGCCCAATGGTATTCAATCGGCTGCATGTAACTGTGGAGGGTTACCTGACAGCGTGTTGTATGGATACGAATAATTATCTGGCGTATGCTGATTTGCATAAATCGGATTTAAAGTCAGCATGGAATAATAAGATAGTAAAGGAATTAAGGAATAAACATTTATGCAATGATTTAAAAGGGAGTTTGTGCTTTAATTGCATAAACGGAACGAAAGAAAATACAAAGCCTTTGGTGGACCAACTGGCTTCGGTTATTTCAGATGAAGAGATAGCGGACTGTAAAGAAGCTCTTACGAGGATTGAAGCATATGATAAGGACAACCGGATATAATGGGGAGGGTAACGGGATGGAGAGAATGGGATTTTGCAAAAAAATCTTTATTCAAAATAAAGAAATATCGGAGGTTTCGCCGGTGTTTATAATTGGTGAAGCGGGCGTTAACCATAATGGTGATATTGAACTTGCAAAAAAATTAATAGATGCCGCATGTGAAGCAGGTGTAGACGCTGTGAAATTCCAGACGTTTAAGGCAGACGATTTAATTCTTCCATCCATTGCTAAAGCGCCATATCAAAAGAAGACGACAGATGCTTCTGAAAATCAGTATATGATGCTGAAAAAGCTGGAAGTAAGTTATGAACAAAACAAAATATTGCAGGAGTATTGTAAGGCAAAAGGGATTTTATTTTTAACAACACCTTTTGAAGCAGCCAGCTTAAAGGAAATACAAAAGCTGGAAGTTCCGGCTATTAAAATTGCAGCAACCGATTTGACTAATATTCAGTTTTTAAGGGAAGCAGCATCCATTCATAAACCGATTATTTTGTCTGCGGGTATGTGCTATTTGGAAGAAGTCAAGATTGCATTGGAAACCATATGCCCAATTAATAAAGAGGTCATTTTGCTTCAATGCACAGCAAATTATCCCATTTGTGATGATGAAGCTAATATATCGGTAATAGATACGTTTAAAAGGGAATTTGATATATTAGTAGGGTATTCTGACCATTCAAAAGGGGTTGGGGCATCACCTTATGCTGTGGCGAAAGGGGCAAAAGTGATTGAAAAGCATTTTACTTTAGATAAGAATATGGAGGGACCGGATCACAAAGCATCGGTTACACCGGACGAACTGAAGCAACTAGTGGCAGATATCAGAAGAGTTGAGGCATATTTGGGGAATGGAATAAAGATGCCGACCTGTTCGGAACAGATGACAAGGAAATCCTTGCAGAAATGTTTAGTAGCTGGCAAAAGAATAGAGGCAGGAACGGAATTTAGCGGGGAAAATATCGTAGCTAAAAGAACAAACGGAGAAGGTATTTCAGCACTGTATTTTGACAACGTAATCGGTAATATTGCTCAAAGGAACTATGAAGTAAATGAAATCATAGAATTGGGATAGAATGGGAAAGATATGATATATGTATCGTCATCATGCATAAAAAAGAATAAAATTGCAGAAGTTATACAATATTTGGAAAGCAATGGCATTAGGAACATCGAATTGTCAGGTGGAACGGATTATTATGATGGGATAGAAGATGATTTGCAGATGTTAAAGCAGAAGCACCATTTAAATTATGCTTGCCATGCGTATTTTCCGCCGCCTGTAAAGCCTTTTGTGGTTAATTTAGCATCGTGCAACGATAAAATTTACCAGGAATCCCTGAACCACTATATCCAATGTGTTGATATGCTAAAACGGATTGACTGTAAGGTACTTTCTGTTCATGCGGGCTTTATGGTTGAGATTAGTACGGATGAAATCGGAAAAAGGCTAAATGATAGGGTTATTTATGAGGAGGATAAAGCATATGACAGGTTTTGCACCGCTTATTGTTTTTTATCCCGGTTATGTGCGGAAAATGGAATAGAGGTTTTTCTTGAAAATAATGTTTTAAGCGCTGAGAATTATAAAAGTTTTGGTTATCATAATTATATGATGATGACAGATTATGATTCTATAATGAGAATGAAAAAGCAATTGAATTTCAATTTGCTTCTGGACCTGGGGCACTTGCATGTATCTGCCAATACGTTAGGGCTGGATTTTGTGCAGGAATGTAATATGCTCAGAAATGATATTAGATGGCTCCATCTTAGTGACAATGATGGAAGAATAGATGAGCATAGACCTTTAAGAAAAGAAAGTGAAATAGTAAGAGAATTTTATAAAATATATGATTCCCATATCCCTGTTACTCTTGAAACAATAGGGAGTGCAGCGGAAATACTGGCAAGTATAGATGCGATAAAAGGGCAGTGCATGTAGGGAGAACTTTAGCGTTATGAGAATAATATTGTGCGGTTATCATTGGACAGGCTGTAAGGCGTTGGAGCTATTACTGGAAGAGGGACATGAGGTATACGTTTACACACATGAAACGGAGAATTGCATAGCAGATTTGGAAGGCCTGTGCATGAAGAAAAATGTAAAATATAGTCTGGATAAAATCGAAGTAGGAAATATGCCTTTTATTCCGGATGTAATTTGTTCCATTTATTACCGGTGGATGATTAAACAGGATGTTATAGATATTGTAAATGGCAAAATATTTAATTTGCATCCTGCGTTGCTGCCTAAATACCGCGGGTGCAGCAGCGTTACATGGGCGATGATTAATGGGGAAAAAGAGTGCGGGTTTACATACCATTATATAGATAAGGGATGCGATACAGGCAAGATTATCCTTCAAAAAGCGATAAAAATAGAGGATTTTGACACGCAGCTAACTTTATACAACAGAGTGATGTTTGAAAGTATGGATTATTTTTTGGAGGCATTGTCTCTGGTGGAAAAAGGATATAAAGGGGTGGCGCAAAAAGGAGAGGGCACAAAATATAAAAGGGGATGCCCAATGGAAGGCCGGATTGAAGACTCTATGGATGACGGTATGAAAGAGCGGTTTATACGCGCCATGTGTTATCCGCCATATCCGGCAGCGCAGTATCATGAGCAGGAAGTCAGGACGTATAAGGAGCTAAAAGATTTGTTCGCCGGGGGGGGGGTAAAATAGCCATATACGGATGCGGAGGGCATGCCAGAAGTATTATTGACGCCTTGTATGAAATGGATGAAAACATGGAGATAATACTTGTGGATGAAGAGGCAAAGCGCAATGAAGTTATTATGGGCTGTAAAGTGGAGCAAAGATATGAGCTGAAAGAGTGTGATGGTTATATCATAGCAATTGGAGATAATAAAAAAAGAAAAGCGTTGTTTGATGGGTTTGGGGATAGAGATATTGGATATTGTATTTCTGTGGTATCAATTTCTTCACGTATTGGAAGAGAAGCCAAAATCGGCAGGGGGACTTTTGTTGCGCCAAATGCACATATTGGTCCTTTAGCGTCAATTGGGGAGAATGCGATTATCAATACAGGAAGCATAATAGAGCATGAGGCAAAGGTTGGGAATAGTACCCATATTGCACCACAGGCAACTGTTTGCGGGCGTACTGTAATTGGGGATAATGTGTTATGCGGCGCCGGGAGCATAATCAAAGATAAGATAAATATTTGCAGTAATGTGGTAATCGGGGCGGGGGCAGTGGTCATAAAGGATATCAATGAGCCGGGCATATATGCCGGGGTTCCGGCAATAAAAATAAAGTGAAAATAAAACTAAGATGAAAATAATAATAAGATGCAGAAGGTGAAAACATATGTTGGCAGTAATCACAGCCAGAGGAGGCTCTAAAGGGGTTCCGGGCAAAAATATAAAACAACTGGCAGGGCAGCCGCTGATTGCCTATACGATAAGGGCGGCTATAGATTCGGGCATTTTTCAAAAGGTAATTGTATCGACTGATAGCAGGGAAATAGCCGATGTTGCGCTTAACTATGGGGCGGAGGTTCCTTTTTTACGTCCTGCGGATATTTCAGGGGACATGGTTTCTTCTGACGATGTAATCCTCCATGCTTTATCTTTTTACCAACAACAAGGGATAAACTTTGATGAAGTGTGTAAATTGCAGCCTACGTCCCCGTTTCGGAACAGTGGGCATTTAAAAGATGCCTATCAATTGTTTTGCAGGAAAAAAGCTGATTTTTTAGTCAGTGTCTGTGAGTGTGAGCATTCACCGTTGTGGTCCGGGGTTTTGGGGGATGATTTGAGGCTAGATGATTTTATCCCTGAAGAAGTGAAGCGGGCCTGCAGGCAGGAGCTGCCTGCTTATTACAGGCTGAACGGGGCAATATACATGGGAAAAACAGACAAGTTTTGTACCAACAAAAACTTTTTGGGGAAAAACTGTATAGCATATATTATGGAACAAAAAGAATCTATAGATATTGATACACAGATGGATTTTGAGCTGGCAGAATTTTTTCTGAAAAAAGTATTGTGACAGAATTGCATTTTTAATGTAAACTTATAAATGATTATATTTTTAATCCAAAAGAGGAGGCAGATTGAAATGAAAAAGTTAATCTCATTAATTTTATGCTTGAATTTAGTATTTTTATGCGGATGCGCGCGAGGGGGGGGCAAAATGATAGCAAAACAATAGATAAAGTTGTTATCAATTACGCAAGATCTTTTTCTGATTTAAGCGCTGGTATTATTATGCATGAAAACCTTTTGGAAAAATATTTGCCGGATGGGGTAGAAGTGGAATGGACAAGCCTTGCAGCAGCATCTGATTTAAGGGATGGTGTTCTGAGCGGGAATGTCCATATTGCTTCCTACGCACTTCCGGCTTATATTATGTCCATGGAAAGTGACTTGCCGTTGGTTATGATTGCCCGGGACGGCGCTTCTCCTATTAAAGTATATGCAAATGAAGAGAGAATCCAAAGCATCTTAGATTTTACGGATACGGACAAGATTTCTGTTTTAGGGTTGGGAAGCATTATGCATATTGCTTTTTTGGCCCAGGCGTATGAATTGGGGATGGAATCATCGATGTTTGACAGCTCATTCCAGATTATGCCTCATGCGGACGGTTTGGCCGCTCTAAGCGGCGGGAATGGCGTACAGGGGTTGATATTATCATTCCCGACATTGATAAAAGCAGACAATACAGATTCAATCCATGAAGTTTGCGATTTGACGGATATTGTTTTGGAATATGGAATAGGACCTGTAGAGATTGTATCGGAAGATTTTTATGAGAATCATCCTGAAATTGTAGAGGCGTATATAAAAGCGAGGGAAGAGGCGTTACAGCTCTGCTATGATGAACCGGAAAGAATTGCTGCAGTGCTGGCTGAAGAATGGGAAATAGATGAAGATATTGTGTTGGAAACGTTGATGGCGATGCCTCCGACTTTGGAGATAACGGGATATGATAAACAAGCGCAATTGCTCTATGAAATGGGTTTGCTTGAAAATGAACCGAAGAAATTTGAAGAATTAAGCAACTATGAGGCGCTGCTTAAATTACAGGGTAAATAGTCATGAAACGTGATGCTTTTTATATTAAAATTATTTGGATTTTGATTCTGCTTATAGCATGGGAGGCGGTAACAAGGTTAGACCTTGTAAATACTTATATTTTGCCTCCCTTCAGCGAAGTTATCAAAGTAATGATAGAAGAGTTGGACAAGGGGGTTTTAGGGCTGCAAGTCCTTAATTCCTTGAAAATTGTTCTGGTGGGATTTGTTGTAAGTATTTTTGTTTCGGGAATCTTAGCGGTTTTATGCATGTGTACGCAGATTATAGAAAGCTTTGTCAGGACATTATGCACCATTTTAAACCCTTTGCCCGGGGTAGCATTGATGCCGCTTTTTATGATGTGGTTTGGCTTGGGGAATGGGGTTTTGCTGGCACTGATTTTGCATGGAGTGGCATGGCCGCTGACGACGAATTTATTGACAGGGCTTCATTCTATACCGGGCACGTATACGGATTGGGCAGACAATATAGAATGTACGCTATGGAACAGGGTAATCCATATTTATTTCTTTTGTATTATGCCATATTTGTTATCCGGATTGAGAATTGGATGGGGGCGTGCATGGAGGGCTTTGATTGCAGGCGAGATGGTCTTTGGGATGATTGGTACATTGGGAGGCCTTGGATATTATATTTATAAGGCGCGTTCTTATGGCAGCATGGATAAGGTGTTTGTTGGAATTATTATTATAATCGTGATTGGCGTATTCGTTGAAGAATTTTTATTTAGGCTTGTGGAAAAATATACTATAGAGAAATGGGGAATGTCTGATGGGAAATAAGAAAATTCTCCTAATAAAAAATTTGCAAAAATATTTTAATGTCAACAATGGAGAAAAGCATGTACTTAGGAATTTTTCGCTGGATGTAATGGAAGGCGAATTTGTATGCATTTTAGGCTTTTCGGGATGTGGAAAAACCACATTGCTGAGGATCCTTGCAGGAATGGAAAAGCAGACAGATGGGGAAATCCTGCTGGAAGGGATGCCTCATAGCAAACCAAGTAAAGATATATTGCTGGTATTTCAGGATTTTAATCAGCTTTTTGCATGGAAAACGGTAAGTGAGAATATAATACACCCATTGTTAGCAACTAAGACGGCACAAAACCGGATAGAGGCAAGCAAGATTAGCAATGACTTGTTAAAGGAAATTGGGCTGGAAGAGTTCCGGAAAAGCTACCCATATCAATTATCGGGAGGGATGAAACAAAGGGTTGCAGTTGCCAGAGCTTTGGCATTAAAGCCGAAAGTTTTATTGATGGATGAGCCATTTGCAGCCTTGGATGCTGTGACAAGGAAATCTTTGCAGCAGTTAACGAAAAATATTTGTAAAAAGTATAATGTGACAGTCCTTTTTGTTACGCACAGTATAGAGGAAGCTGTATTGATGGCAGATACAATAATTGTTTTAAATAATAATGCATCTAAGGAAGAAAGCATTTCAAATATTATTGATAATCAACGGTACACTCATGGAGACGAGCATTTAAGGGCTATGTTGGTAAATGAATTGATCAGTATAATAGAAGGAGAGGGATGATAAGAATGAAAATAGTAGCTGTAATACCATCCAGATATGGCTCTACAAGATTGCCTGGGAAACCGTTAATTGATATTTGCGGGAAACCGATGCTATGGTGGGTCTACCACCAGGCAAAAAAAGTGGGAGGCTTTGCCGGAGTCTATGTTGCGACCGATGATGAAAGAATAGAAGCGATATGCAAGGAATACGGTATGGATGTTCTTATGACTGGCGGTCATGAACAGGCAATAGGCCGGGTTTGTGAAGTGTCACAATATGTGGACGCAGATTATTACGTTATGATATGTGGGGATGAGCCTTTGATAACCCCTGAAGCAATTGAGCTGATTTTCCCGGATGAGGTAGTGGAAGAGCCGATTATGTTCGGCTTGATGAAGCCGATTAAGGATCCGGTTGAATTGATTGATACGTCTAACCTTAAGGTTGTGGTAAATGATAAAAATGAAGGGATGTTCGTTTCCAGAAGCCCGATCCCATATCCGCAGAAAACGGTTCTTTTTGACTATAAGAAAGCGGTAGGAGTGATGTGCTTTAACAAAGCCGCGCTTGATTTTTTTGCGAAGACCCCGATTGGGAATTTGGAAAGGGTTGAAGAGTATGCACCGCTGAGGTTTATGGAAAACGGTATTAAAGTGAAGTATAAATATGTATATGAAGAAAGCCTGTCGGTTGATACTTTGCGCGATTTGGAGAAAGTTAGAAAGATGATGGAAGAGAAAATAAAAAAATAGTCTGGCAAGGTATAGGACTAACTTGGGACAGGAGGGAAATATGTATTACTATAATTGTACATCAATGTTTCATTTAGTGATAATCATATATACATTAATTTATAAATATGATATAGCCCATTGCAAACCGAAAATGATGGTCAATTTGATTCTTCCAAACCATGTGCCAAACTTGATGAAGATAGTGCCTAAATTGCAGCAATTCCCGTTTTTTGACAAAATATATATTATAGATACCCAAAGCGGAAATAAAGAATTAATTCATGGGGAGCTGGAGGGAATTAAATTTGGAAGTAAGGATGTCTTTCATATGCTGGGGTGGGAAGAAATTGGTTTATCATTGCTCCAAAAGGCGTCCGGCATAGCGCATACCGTTGTCATTGAGGAAGGTATGTATCAAATTAACGATTTGGAGAAGCGTATACAGTTCGTAAAGAATGATTTTGCATATAAAGACTTGCAGGTGAGCAAAGCAGATATTGATGAGCTATGGAAACTGGATACGGGAAATCAGATTGTGGCAGAAGAATTTTGCAGCCTCCATATGAGGGAAAGTTTTCACTCAGAGGATTTTCTCCGTAATTTTCTTCCATACCTGAAGATGATATTCCCTGCCGGGGAAAAGGATGAATTTGCGTCTGAAATCGTGTACTTTGATACGCATTATATCAAGCTGCACAAATTGGCGGGAAAAAGCATGGAAGAATATCTTCTAAGGGCAGGGCTCAGGGTGCTGTCTAATTTAGAGTATATGATTAAACCCCATCCTGCAGATGATATTGACGATAAATATGAGGATGTGTCAAAAGTATGCGGAAATGCGGAAGTGCCCTGGGAGGTCACAAGATTATATGATAGGCACAAACAGACCAAAATATTAATCTCCTTTGTGCCCACAGGTGCAATACTAAATGATTTCTTTTTTTGGGGAGAAGAGGAACATGTTATTTTTTTGAACAAAATATATGAACGGTATGGAGTTGGCCCTGTTAACTATACGAGACTAAACGATTTTATGGATGCCTTGGGGGATAAAGCGGATTGTATCCATTTTCCTGAGACGTTTACGGAAATGAGGAAACTACTCAATGCCATTACCAATAGCAGTGAAAGGATAAACTATGCTGACGAGCAAAAAAAAGAAGATGAGGAAGCTGTCAGAGTGCTTGCAAAGGAATACCACAATGGTATAAAAGCACAGCCGGATGAAATGAACTGCTCTACGCTTTTAAGAAAAAACAATGGCCAATGGGATTATTTGGATAGTGTTCCACTCAATACATTGAAAAGCCATTTTGAACTTACCTTTCATATGGAGGAAATGGGCGCGCCAAATTATTTAAGGTGGTATGTTGTTAAAGGAAGAAAAACATGCATTAAAATAAGGAAGATAGAGGCCTTTGGCAATGAAGCCGAAGGGGAGGCAGTGGGTCCAAATGACGTGGAAATACTGGACAGTAAAAAAGATGAAGAAGGCTATTTTTGCTTTGACAGTTTTGACCCGGTTGTGGAGTTTAAAGTTTCCAAAAACTGCAGCAAAATAATTATAAATGCAGATATTATTTTCGATAATCAATACGAGAGTATGCTGGAAACATTTCATATAAAGACAAGCCAGTATGAAAAAGTCAATCAAAGGCTATTGGATGATTTGCAAAACAGGGATAATGCATTAAACGATATAGCAGGACAGCTCCAAGAATCGGAAAATCTGGTTCAGGACTTATTAGGGCAAAGGTCAAGATTGTGCAGCGATATTGAGGACAGGGATTGTTCTGTGCATAGTTTGACGCAGCAGAATGAAAATCTTTTAAGGGATATTCATGAGCGTGACAGCCTGGTGCAGGGCCTGAGAGAGGAAAGAGGGAATCTGATAGGGGAAAAAGAGGCTTTAATAGAGCAAATTAATGTACGTGACCATATCATCCAGGATTCAATGGGGCAAAGGGAAACTTTAGTGAAGGATCTTGCCGAACGTGATTGCTTAATTCAGGATTTGATAGGGCAAAGAGAAACGTTGATGAACGATATTGAAGAGCGTGACCATTTGTACCGGGGTGTGACAGAGCAAAATGTAATATTGGCTAATAATATTAAAGCATTGGAGAAAGAGCTGGCGGAGTTAAAGCAAAGCTTTTTAGGCCATATAAAAAATGCTTTACTGAAAGGGAAAAAATAACCTGATGAAAAAAGGAAAGATTCCAGTTTGCTCACTATATTAAGTATAAACTGTAATGAATGAAAAACTTTAAATATGAAAATTTTGATGGCGTAGACGACAAAAATCGTTTGCGCCATTTTTTTGGTTTGTAAAGGAGGCAATATTTGGATTATTATAATGTATTAATGTAAAACCACAGAAATTGCAGAACCGGGATGGCAAGTATAGAAATGTGGTTTAATTCTAAAATCATAAAATTATGTATTGGGGGGATAGGAAAAATAAGGAATTGCTGCAATTGGGGGCTTTCTTCCAGTTCGGCAAGAAGGGAGGAAAGATGGCAAATATTTATGGGTATATCCGCGTCAGCAGCCGGGATCAAAACGAGGGAAGGCAGATAACAGCCTTTCAGGGGCTGCCTGTTCCATCAAAAAATATTTTTATAGACAAACAATCAGGCAAAAATTTTGACCGCCCATCTTATAAGCGTATGGTACGGAAAATGAAGAAAGATGATTTGCTCTACATTAAAAGCATAGACCGTTTAGGGCGTAATTATGAAGAAATTCTGGAACAATGGAGGATACTTACCAAAGAAAAAAGAATTGATATCGTAGTGTTGGATATGCCTCTTCTGGATACCAGACGTGGGAAAGATTTAATGGGAACCTTTTTGAGCGATATCGTTTTGCAGGTGTTGTCTTTTGTAGCGGAGAATGAACGGACTAACATCCGTCAGCGTCAGGCAGAAGGGATTGCGGCAGCAAAAGCCAGAGGGGTAAAGTTTGGAAGGCCGGCAATCCCTTATCCGGATAACTTTCAGGAAATATACCATGATTGGAGAAAGAAAAAAATAACACTCCAACAAGCAGCGGATGCCTGTAGAATGCCGGTCAGTACATTTTATGGAAAAGCGAGAAAATATGAAAATATTTTTTAAAATATCATAGATGAAATTTATAAATGTGTACTTTTGCAAACTCACATACTTAAATTCAACTTTCTTTAATCTAGCACAAAAAAAACTACATTGCAATAACTTTTTATAAATACATTAGTTTTTCTTAAAGTGTATATAAATCATTTGCAAAAGTACACCTTTTAAAAAAACATATAAAAATTACAAGTGAGGGATTAAGGGTATGTTCAAGGATAAAAAAAGCAATGACGGAACGCGTAAAGTGTTCCTTAATAAAAGCTGGCTTTGGCTTAGTATAGCATTATGCTTTATGCTAAGTGTTTTTGCACCGTTAGAGACTTTTTTTACGAATGAAACAGAGTTTTGGTTTTCTTTATTTCAGCTTTTGCCTCTTTTGTTAATGACCTTTGTTATAAGTGCTGTATTAGTTACAGCCATATTCTTTTTTTTACAAAAAAGCAAACTAAGTATGTATATTTATTCAGGGATATTCTGCATTTTATTGTATTTATATATCCAGGGGAATTATATCCCAAGAAACTACGGCGTTTTTGATGGCGTAGATATAGAGTGGGATTCTTTTCCGTTGTATGCTACTTTGAGCATAGCTTTATTATTAATATTTTTGGCATTGTTTATTTTGGTGGTAGTAAAGGTAAAAGAGAAGATATTTTCTATCGGCAAGGTAGTGTGTATCGTCCTTATTTTAACGCAGGTTGTTACCATTGGAACGCTTTATATCCAAAGTATTTCATCCGATAAAAGTGCGCCGAATAATACGGTTGTAACGACGGAAGGCATGCTTGATTTGTCCGATGACCATAATATCCTTGTTTTTATTTTGGATGCTTTTGATTCGACATATATGCAAGAGGTAATAGACGGAAAAGAGAAGATTGAGTATAAAGATACATTTAGCGATTTCACATATTATCCCGATACATTGGGAACATATGCGACAACCAGGACTGCGTTGCCGTACATTTTAACAGGCGTATGGTATGAAAATCAGAAACCGTATGTTGATTATGTAAGAGATGCCCATGAAGAAAGCGGGCTGTATCCCTTGCTGAAAGAAAATAACTATTCTGTTGGAGTATATACTTCTCCTAACTATGTAGGTTCTGATTATGATATGTATACCAATATAGAAGAGGGCGAGTATCAGATTGGCAGTTATCTTTCGTTTGCAGCAAAAGTATATAAGCTTGTAGCGTTTAATTATATGCCACATCAGTTAAAGTCTTTGTTTTATTTCGATATGGATGAACTTGGGGATTTGAAAGTATTATCTGATGGAAAAGAAGTGTTTTCGTCAGACGTAGTTTCGTTTTACTCATGTTTTACACGTGATAGGGTTTCTTTATCGGAAGCAAATAATTGTTTTAAAGTATATCATTTATATGGAGTGCATCCGCGTTATACGTTTGATGAGACCTTAACGGAGGATCGGAGTAAAACTTATGATGTATATGACGAGGTTGCAGGGAACTTCCGGTTAATGGATATGTTTATGGATGAATTAAAAGAAAAGGGGATATATGATAATACCACGATTATAATTATGGCTGACCACGGACAGCTTGGCGTATATCATCAAAACCCGTTATTTATGATAAAAAATGCGGATGAGCATCATGAATTTACTGTTTCACAGGAACCGATGTCATATGAATACTTATCGGATATTTTTACGGCTGTAGCTTCCGGCGATAAAGTAGATGAAGAATTTATAAAGACATGTTATAAAAACGACCCGGAAAGAAGGTTTATCTATTATTTGTGGGAACGGACATGGAATAAGGATTATATGCCCAGTATGACAGAATATGTTGTAGATGGACATGCCAATGACCCTGATAATCTGGTAAGGACAGGAAAGCATTATTTGTCAGGGGAAATGGAATACCCCTATAAGCTGGGCAATACATTATTGTTTGGGGAAGAGGCAACTGCAAAACCACATTGTGTATATGGCTTTTCGGTAACGGAGAAGGATATTACTTGGACAGAAGGCAATGAAGCCTTAATGCAATTTGACATCTCCGATAAATATGAGAATTTGTCTGTAAAAATGTCGTATACGACATATGCGGAATTACAACATGTAAATGTTTATGCTAATGAGCATAAAGTTGCTTCATTTGTGGGCAGAGGGGTAGAGGAAAAGGAATTTATTATCCCAAATGAATATGTAACAGACGGGAAGTTAAGCTTGCGGTTTGAATTGCCGGATGCTGTATCGCCGGAAAGCAGAGGGCAAAATACGGATTTTAGAAAACTTGCATTAGCGATGGACGACATAGTTATTTCTTCCACGGATAAAGCATTCCAGGAAGAACAATTAGAAATACATCCATATGTTTTGGGGGATAAGTTATCTTTCGGCAATGATGCGACAGCAAATGATTATTGCATATACGGTTTTTCGGTGAATGAGGCTGAAGGAACATGGACGGATGGAACGGAAGCTCTCATGCAGCTTGAGATTGAGGGCGAATATGAGAACTTGTCCGTAAAAATGAAATATGGAACATATGGGGCTCCACAACATGTAATTGTATATGCGGATGACAACAAAGTTACAGAATTTGTAGCATATGAAGGGGAAGAGCGAGAGTTTATTGTTCCGAAAGAATTTGCTGAGAACGGATGGTTGAATCTGCGTTTTGAACTTCCCGATGCGGTATCACCCAAAGAGGTAGAAGGTAAAACGGATACCAGGATATTAGCTTTGTATATGAACAGCTTAACTATTTCATCAACTGATGACGCCTATGATGAAAATGCACAACAAAATAGGGTGTACAAATTAGGCGATAAATTATCTTTTCTGGAAAAAGAGGCAACGGCAAAAGGATACTGTATAAGCGGTTTTTCCGTGAACGAGGAAAATGGGGCATGGACGGATGGCAAGGAAACTTTGATGCAATTTAATATTACGGAAGAATATAATAATTTGT
This sequence comes from uncultured Kineothrix sp., assembly GCA_910588855.1. Taxonomy (GTDB): domain Bacteria; phylum Bacillota; class Clostridia; order Lachnospirales; family Lachnospiraceae; genus Kineothrix. The sequence goes on from CAJUSR010000003.1 coordinate 132,662, forward strand.
CCGTAAAAATGAAATGCGGAACATTTACGCCATCACAGAATGTAATTATTTATGCGAATGACCATGAAGTGACAAAATTTGTAGCCAAAGGGTATGAGGAACATGTATTTACTATACCTGGGGAATATGTAGAGGACGGATCATTGTACTTGCGTTTTGAATTACCGGATGCGGTATCGCCTAAGGATATGGGAACCGGTCCGGATACAAGAAATTTAGCGCTGTCGATGGAAGAAATAACAATTTCAGCAGAGGAATAATATCTGCCTGCGTTAGTGCCTGATATGGTTGCTGTTGAAAAAAAGGAAGGGAGGATGCCGGACGCATTAGTTTAGACGGGGAAAGACAAAATAAATAATAAAAGAAAATGAAATTTCTAAGGAAGGATAACATAACTGATATGAAAAAGAAAGCATTTGGAGCATTAAAATTCACATATTTTTTCAGCTGTTTTTTTGTACTGTTTTCTATTACAGCACATGCGTATATTGACCCATCGGCTGTGACATATATTATACAAGGCGTTGCAGGGATTTTGATTGCTGTTGGAGCGGCAATCACAGTATTTAGACATAAAATTAAAGCTGCATGGCGTAAATGGTATTATGGAAAAGTTTCTAAAAAAAATAAAAAGAAATAGAATCGGTTTATGCCATAGGTTCATTGGGCCTATGGCATAAATTACTCAAAAAATGTGTTTGTCAATTAGCCGCTTTGGGCTGGCTTGGAAAAGGAGATTGGGATCATGATTGGTTTATTAACAGGTATTTTAGGACATATTATGCTCTTTTGCTATGGTTTGGCTAAAAACTATGGAGGAGCTATTATCCTTTTTTCCTTCATTTCCAAAATTATTTTACTGCCGATTTCCATTATGGTTCAAAAAAATTCAATTAAAGTCGTAAAAATGCAGCCGGAATTAAACTATATCAAAGCTAGTAATTTTATGGACAAAGACAGGATTGGGGAAGAACAACTGGAATTATATAAAAAATATAAATATCATCCTATGTTGGGTTTAATCCCAATGTTGGTGCAGCTTCTCCTTTTAATGGGTGTGATAGATGTAATTTATAAGCCTCTGAAGCATATATATCATCTTCCGGCTGATTTACTGGCAAATGTGATTGAGAAGTTTTCGGCATTGTCGGGAATAAATGCTGAGGTAGGCTCTATTCAGATTCTGATTGTGGATGCTATTCAAAAAGGGGAGTTTATAGAGGAGTTAAGCAGCATTTTAGGGTCAGATATGGTTAAAAGTATACAAGGATTCAGTACGAGTTTCCTGGGTATTAATTTAGCAGAGATTCCAAAGGAAGCCGGAGGAGTGCTTGTGCTGATACCTTTGCTTGCGGGGGGTTGTGCATGGCTATTATGTTTTGTCCAGGATAGATTTAATGTACTCCAATCGGAACAGGGAGTGGGGAATAAAATTTTCACAACTCTTTTTTCGGTGGGATTATCTTTGTATTTAGGGTTTTTTGTTCCGGCCGGCGTTGGAATATATTGGATGTTCAGCAATTTATTTTCAATTCCTCAGTTAATGTTTTTAAATTGTATTATTAACCCTAAAAAGTACATCAATTATGAAGAACTGGAAGCCAGCAAAAAGGAACTCGATAAGGTAAAACGCTACGCAAAGAAGAAACAGAAATGGTATGTAAAAAATCCCTATAAAGATATGGAGAAAGAATCTTATAGAAGATTTTTAAAATATGAAAATAAACAGATAGTTTTTTATTCCGAAAGAAGCGGATTTTATAAATACTTCAAAGGCATCATAGAAGTGCTGCTGAAAGAGACAGATGTTGTTATCCATTATGTCACAAGCGATCCGCAGGATGCTATTTTTGCAAAAAGCAGTGAGCAATTGCAGACATATTATATCAGTGATATGAAGCTTATAACATTTATGATGAAAATGGATGCGGATATTGTTGTTATGACAATGCCGGATTTGGAAAAGTATCAAATCAAAAGGTCGTATGTAAGAAAAGATATAGAATATATTTATCTCCATCATGCAATTAATAGTGTTAATTTGACATTGCGTACCGGGGCATTGGACTATTTTGACACTGTATTTGCACACAGCGGATATTGTATAGATGAAATCAGGGAAATAGAAAAGCTGCATCAAACAAAAGAAAAAACAATAGTCGAATATGGATATAGTTTATTGGATGAGTTAATTGAGCAATATAATGCAAACCCCCATAACAAGAAAGAGCGTGAAACCGTATTAATCGCGCCTTCTTGGCAAAAGGATAATATTATGGATAGCTGCATAGAGGATATTTTAAATAATCTAATCGGCAAGGGATACCAAATTATCGTACGTCCTCATCCGCAATATGTAAGGTATGCCGAAGACTATCTGAATTACTTGCAGAACAAATATGGAACAGATGATGGGGAAGTGATTATTGAACAGGACTTTTCGTCTAATGAAACAATTTATAGTGCGGATGTGCTGATAACAGATTGGTCAAGCATATCATATGAATATTCCTTTTCAACATTAAAGCCTACGCTGTATATAAATACACCGATGAAGGTGATGAATCCGGAGTATGATAAAATCGAATGCAAACCATACGATATTACGATTAGGGATAAAATTGGAAAAGAATTGAATATGGATGAAATTAATCAGTGTGGCAATATAGTAGAGGAATTTATAAAGAACAAAAATGACTATCAAATGCGTTTAAAAGAAATCCGGGAACAAAGCGTTTTCAATATCGGAAAAAGTGCGGAAGTAGGGGCTGCTTACATAATTGAAAGGCTGAAGAAGATAGAACAAGATAAGAAAAATGAGATGGAATGGGAGACGTGATTATGAAAGCTTTGATTTTAAATTCTGGAAAAGGAACCAGGATGGGGTCTGTGACAGAAAACCGCCCGAAATGTATGGTGAAAATATCAAAGGAAGATACTATTTTAAGCAGGCAGCTAAAATTGCTTAATGAAGCAGGGATAAAAGAAGTAATAATGACCACAGGCCCATTTGAGGATGAATTAATTTCTTATTGCAAATCGCTGGAACTTGGGCAAACATATACATTTGTAAATAATCCGTTATTTAGTGAGACAAACTATATTTATTCTATATATTTGGCAAAGGATTATGTGGATGATGATATTATACTGCTTCATGGAGATTTAGTATTTGATAAGAACGTCTTATTAAAGGCGATTGAAAACAAAGAAAGTTGTATGGCGGTAAAGAAAAATGCTGTTTTGCCGGAAAAAGATTTTAAGGCTGAGATAGAAGAAAATGACAAATTGAAAATAGGGAAAGTCGGAATTGAATTTTTTAATCATGCAATTGCAGCGGAGCCGTTATACAAATTATATAAAAAAGATTGGGAAATATGGTTATCAGAAATCTGTGCTTTTTGTAAAAACGGGGATGTAAACTGTTATGCGGAAAATGCTTTCAATGCTGTTTCCGGAACAATGGACCTTTACGGATTGGAAATAAGTGATTTATTCTGTATGGAAATAGATAATGAAGAGGATTTGAATACCGCAAAGCAATGGGTAATCAAAGAGAAAAAAGAAAAAGAAGTTTACATGTGCTTTAGCACGGATATTATTCATGGAGGGCATATAAATATTATCGAAAAAGCGGCCAAGCTGGGAAAGGTAACAGTGGGGGTCCTTTCGGATAGGGCGGTGGCAAGTTATAAAAGATATCCTTTGTTGAATGAGAAGGAACGGATTAAAATAATTAGCAACATGAAGGGGGTATCTTCTGTTATTGAACAGCCGGAGTTAAGCTATAAAAGTATCTTATTGGATTTAAAGCCGGATTATGTAGTACATGGAGACGATTGGAAGTATGGGATTCAAAAATCTATCCGTGGAGAAGTAATTGATATCCTGGAAGAATACGGGGGGCTGCTTGTCGAATATCCGTATGATGTCAACGAAAAATATGATTTATTAGAAAAAAATGCAAGGAAGCAATTGGCAATACCGGATGTTAGGCGCGGACGCCTGAGAAAAGTTTTGGAAATGAAGGGGACAATTAACGCCATAGAAGCACACAGTGGGATTACCGGCCTGATTGCTGAAAAGACTGTGGTAGCGAATAACGGAAAAACCTATCAATTTGATGCGATGTGGGTGTCAAGCCTTTGTGATTCTACTGCAAAAGGGAAGCCCGATATTGAGCTGGTAGATATATCATCCAGGCTTAGAACCATAGATGATATTATGGAAGTCACTACAAAACCTATTATTCTCGATGGCGATACGGGTGGATTGACGGAACATTTTACCTATACGGTAAAAACCTTGGAACGTATAGGTGTTTCTGCCGTAATCATTGAAGATAAAACCGGATTGAAGAGAAATTCCCTTTTTGGTACGGAAGTAGAACAGACACAAGATAGCATTCCGAATTTCTGTGAAAAGATTTCACTTGGAAAACGTGCCCAGAAGACGAAAGATTTTATGATAATTGCCAGAATAGAGTCTTTGATTTTGGAAAAAGGCATAGAAGATGCGTTGGAAAGAGCATTTGCGTATGTAGGGGCCGGTGCGGATGGAATAATGATTCATTCCAGAAAAAAGGATGCAACGGAAATTTTTGAATTTGTTGACAGGTTCAGGGAAAAAGATACGGCAACACCTATAGTAGTAGTGCCAACTAGTTTCAATACAGTAACCGAAGAGGAGTTTAGGCAGAAGGGAGTTAACATTATTATTTATGCAAACCAGTTAACTCGAAGCGGATTCCCGGCTATGAAAAAAGCAGCAGAGTTAATTTTGGAAAACCACCGTGCAAAAGAAGCCGATGAAATCTGTATGTCTATCAAAGAAATACTGACGCTGATTCCGGAGGAGGAATGCTAGTATGGGAGAACAGGCTTTCTTTCAGGGAGAACGGATTTACATAGACTTAATAGATAGTTTGAAGAAATCGGATGTGCATAAATTATTTATTGTATGTGGACGGAATGTACAGAAATTAGAGACATTTGAAAGTTTTAGCGCTTTATGCCAACTAGAAAATATTTCCATTTTTACCTTTTCCGAATTTGAGCCTAACCCTAAATACGAATCGGTTAAAAAAGGAGTGGAATACTTTAAAAAATATGAGTGTGATGCAATTATGGCGATAGGCGGAGGAAGTGCAATTGATGTAGGGAAATGTATCAAAATGTTTTCTGCTATGACTGATAATGAGGAATTTATAGGGCAGAAAATAGTAAGTAATCAAATCCCTCTGATAGCTGTTCCGACAACTGCAGGAACAGGGGCAGAATCTACGCAGTTTGCTGTAATTTATTATCAGGGGAACAAATACTCTATCAGCGATAGCTGTGGGCTGCCGGATATGGTAGTTTTGGATTCGGCTGTGCTGAAACATTTGCCAATATATCAGCGTAAGTCGACCTCTTTGGATGTATTAGCCCACGGGGTTGAGTCATATTGGTCAATCAATTCGACACCGGAAAGCAGGGAACTGTCCAAAAAAGCTGTTAGAGGTTTTTTCGATAATTACAAAGGTTACATAAATAATGATGAGATGAGCAATGAAAAAATGCTGCAGGCTGCAAATGTGGCAGGGCAGGCGATTAATATAACGACAACGACGGCAGCACATGCCATGTCATATAAATTGTCATCGGAATTTCACATTGCTCATGGGCATGCGGTTGGGTTATGCCTTCCGGTAATTTTCCAATATACGTTAGAACATTTGGAACAATGTTGTGACGTGAGAGGAAAAGGCTTTTTGGAAAAAGTGCTGGGAGAGATTGCGCTCGAGGCAGGCTGCCCGGATGTCAACAATTTTGCTGCCAAATTAGAAAAATTGGTTGTAGAAGATTTGCAGTTGGATATTCCGAAGCTGACAGGGGAAGATATATTGCCTCAATTATGTAAGACAGTCAATACGGAACGGCTAAAAAATAATCCAATTGAATTATCTGAAACGGATATAAATACGTTATATGGACAGATTTTAAACCAGAATAGAAAAAACAGGAGGGAATAGAATGAACGTAGAAAAATTTTTATCCTATTTAAACTCGGATTTTTACACGGGTGTTCCCGATTCCTTGTTAAGGCCACTGTGCGATTTCTTAATAGAAAAATATGCGGTTTCAGAAAAACATATTGTTGCTGCCAATGAAGGGAATGCGGCAGCATTAGCAGCAGGATATTATTTGTCAACGGGTAAGATACCGGTGGTATATATGCAAAATAGTGGAATAGGCAATATAGTAAACCCGGCGGCATCCTTACTCCACAGTAAAGTATATGCGATACCGTGTATATATATTGTGGGCTGGCGTGGGGAGCCGGGGCTGCATGATGAACCGCAGCATATTTTTCAGGGGGAAATTACAGTTAGGCTGCTGGAAGATTTGGGGATAAAGACATTTATCATTGATGAAAATACAATGGATAAAGACATGGAGGAAAATCAGAAAGTAATGCTCGAGACATTGGGGCGCAACGAGGGTGTTGCTTTTGTGGTGAGGAAAAATGCTTTATCCTATCAGAATAAAGCAGAATACAAGAATAGTTTTTCGATTGTCCGTGAAAAAGCATTAGAATATATTGCCGATATTGCACAAGAGGATATTATTGTATCTACCACAGGAAAAATATCCCGGGAGTTATTTGAAATCAGAGAGAGAAAGGGGCAAGGACATAGCCATGATTTCCTGACAGTAGGTTCTATGGGGCATTGCTCTTCCATTGCACTTGGTATTGCGGAACAAAAGAAAGAACGGACGATATGGTGTATAGATGGTGACGGCGCAGCAATTATGCATATGGGGGCATTTGCTGTAATAGGAAGCAGGAAACCAGGTAATTTCATTCATGTGTTGATGGATAACGGGGCGCATGAAACAGTTGGAGGGATGCCAACGGTTTCCGGAACAATGGATTGGGCAAAGATAGCTTCCGGTTGCGGATATGAAAATATTGTTTGTGTCGGGGAAATAGAGGAACTAAAGGATGCGTTGGAAAGCGCGAGAAATACAAAGGGATTATCCCTCGTTATCATACAATGTGCCCTTGGCTCAAGGAAAGATTTGGGGAGGCCGACGACGACCGCGGAAGAAAATAAAGCTTGTTTTATGAATTATTTGTTGGGATAATTGGATTTTTTGAATAAAGAGGTACGGAATTAAATAAAATTAGAGGAATCTTCGTCTTATGAAGAAAAAAGCCTGCTTTTTAGCTGATTGAAAAAATGAAGCTAAAGGTAGGCTAGTTTTGCTGTAAAAATTAAATTTTTATTGATAAAGTAAAAATAGTGTGCTAAAATAGCAAACAATATTGGAGGGGCATATGAAAAAAAGATATGTACATTTGGATATTTTGCGTATTTTAGCTACATTTCTTGTTATGTGGCAGCATTTTGTGGGAACGGGAACCTATGAAGGTACGATAATTTTGGGGATTATAGAAGATGCGGGGTCCTTGCCTTTAATACCGGAACATACACATAGTTTAAATCTGTTAGAAGCATATATGTATAAATACTTAAATACTCAACCAGCGATTATTGGCGTACTGATATTTTTTTTGATTTCGGGATATTTAACAGCAAAGACTATGGATACCAAAAGTAGGAAAGAATTTATACTAAATAGGTTTTTTAGGATTTTTCCTGTATTATTCATTGCAATAGTTTTGGCCGGGGTTTTAGGATATGCGATTCATGGAATGACTTTTTCAACTAAAGAATATATTACTTCTCTTACAATGATATATGCTTGTTTTGGTATAAATGCGATAATTGCAGTAATGTGGACATTGCAGATTGAGATTTATTTTTATATATGCATAGTTATTTTGGGCAGACTTAATGTTTATAAATTGCTTTTGTTAGAAGCAATTACTTTTTTGTTAGTAGTATTTACTGCAAGATACGAAAAGAATATTTTGATTAATTTCGCATTCAGCTTTAAATTTGTTTCTTTTATGCTCATTGGTGTGTCTGTTTATTTGGCAGAAAAAATTGAGAGAAGGAGCGATAAGATTTTACTGATAGGATCCACAATTTTAGCATCATATGCATGTTTTGGCATTCATAACCTGTGGTTCGGGGATACACAGTTATATTATAGATTCAGTACATTCTTGATTGTGTTGGGCTTATTTTTTGCAGGTTATCTTTGGAATATTTTTTCCCCGGTTTTATCTGATAAAATCCCTTCAGGAGTGCAGTTTTTATCGAAAATTAGCTATTGCATTTATCTGACACATACTGTGGTAGGATTCAATATTATGTATATATTAAGTAAGTGGAATGTAAATGCCTACCTTAATGTATTTTTTGCGTTTGCTGGTTCAATCGCCGTTGGGGCTTTCATATGTTATGGCTTTGAACAGCCATGCGTAAAAATTGGGAATAGAATAATAGCAAAGGTAAATGAGAGGGAAAAATACGAAAATGGATAGATGCAAAAATAAGAATTGGGAAGAAAAACGATTTATATTTATTGCTTCGGTATTTATCACAGTATTAGCGTTTGTACCGTATATCGCGCAGGTATTAAGCGGTGCCGTTGTGACTTATTTTAAGTCAAATGATATGCATCTGGCGATGTATCCGGTGCTGACAAGGATTCAGAAATTCTTTGAAACAGGTAATTTTTACGGAATAGATTTTACCACATTTAATGGTGCATCAGAATTTTTTCTAAGAGCGAATATGCCGGGATATTATTTGTTTAATTGGCTGATAATACCCTTGAGCTACCTGTTTTCAATGCGTACGGCATTTGCGATGTTCCATATGATCCATATTTTTATTTATTGTATTTTTTCTCAAAAATTGTGTATAAAATTCTTTGGGCTTAACAGATATTTATCATTGGCAGTTGTCAGCAGCTATTTATGGATTGTATTATTTGAAACATGGACAACCCAATTTTTCCTGATTGCCGTATTCACTCTCCCGCTATTATATTTTTCTTTAATGGTATTGGAGGACAATCAGTGGATATGGTATATGATAGCTTCTCTTTTTTATGTGTTTGTTTTTACATGTGGTTATGTAACTTTAAGCGTTGCGTTAGTTGCCATTAATGTGGTGGTTGTATTAGGTTATACACATGCTGCGGGGAGATTGGATTTTAAAAAGATAATTAAGATTTTAATACCCCCTTTGTTGGCAACCATTGTCTGTTTGGGCTATTACCTGCAAATGTTGGATTATTCGAACAATGTTGCAAAGGCAGAGACGGCTATAGCGGATGCTTTTTTTTACAAACAGGGATTAAAGGATTTGCTTAAAATTATATCCAGGAATATTGTATCGGTTGCAGGAACGGAACAGACAATCATTGTGACAATTGGAATAGTCTGGTTTGTAATCCTGATTGCCTGTGTCAAGGGAAGGGTATTTGATAAGATGGGCAAACTCCATAAATGGTGCTTTGGCTTTGGGGTATGCGCTTATATAATGGTCTGGTTAATATCATTATGTGGCAGTACGGCTGTAGGTATACTGTTTTATTCCCTTGTTCCTGTTTTAGGAAGCATGCATATACCTATGAGATATTTAATAATATTAATGCCTTATTTATTCATAGCTCTTGCAATAGGTATGCAGTATTTGCCTGATAAAAGCGGTGATGTATTTTACAAAAAAGGCGCATATGTTTTAGCGGTTCTTGGGTTAGTTTATTTAGTCGGAAGCAGATATATAGATTTTAGCCGGTTGATATCGTCATCGGATGAATTTTTGCTTGAAATCATTGCCAGCGCCTTGGTTTTGGCGGGTTTTTATTATAAAGGGCTAAGAGATAATAAAATTTTGCTGCTTTGGTCTGGCATTATGATTTTTTATGCGGTGGGGAATTATTATGACAGCAATGAAGTAGCCGCTCCGGCAAATAGATTTGAACAGAGAAGCATCACATATAATGACAATTTGATTGAATGGCTGGATGATTATGTTGGTACCCTGCCGGAGCGGGAAGTGTACAAATATATAGCATATGATTCCGAGGAGAATGTTCCGATAACAATACCATGTAATTATGGTTGGTATAATTATTCAAAATATAATTTGTGTAATTATATTGGATACAATGTAGCATTGGCAATACCGGATGATTACAAATACGTGTCAGGATGGTTTAATGTACCGGATTGGGAGTATGTCTTAAGCACCAGAGGGGATTTTATCGTTTTGGATCAGGAGGCGCTAGATGACAACATGGAATTGTTTACTGAAATCATTGATTGGGATAAGCCGGTCGGTGGGTTTGACGGGACAAGGATGTTATTTAGCTTGAACAAGTATTTGCCATTACTTTATTCGGATTATATTAACGGGGAAAATAATGGAGACAGTTCCCGCATAAAGGATGAATTTAATTCGCTGGATAATGGTTATTTCTATTCGCCGGATTTGACCAATGATAATATTATAGACTTCTATTGTAATGAAGCGACTCGCCTGCAGTTATCTTTTGAAGCAAAAGGGGATACAAGATGGTCATTATTGATGTATCCTAACCGGTATTATAAATATTATATCGATGGGGAAGAAATAAACCCTATGATTTATAAAAAGCAGGCATATTTTAATGTGGATGGGGGAGGTATCCATGAAATCCGTGTTGAATACGATAACCCAGGCGCTAAAGTTATAGTTATTATTTTTATTGGCTATTATATTTTATGCTTTGTATGTTGCGTTGTTTACATTGCAATGTGGTTAAAAAAGAGGGTATCAAATAGGAAAAATATATAAAACGGATAGAAAGGAAAGGCTCATATAATATGAAGGTTGTTATCTTAGCAGGGGGATATGGAACGAGGATTAGTGAAGAAAGCCACTTAAAACCAAAACCAATGCTTGAAATTGGCGATAAACCTATTTTGTGGCATATTATGAAAGAATATTCTTATTATGGCTTTCATGAATTTATTATTTGCTGCGGGTATAAGCAGCACATAATCAAAGAATGGTTTGCGGATTATTATTTATATAATTCGGATGCTACTTTCGATTTTAGCGATAACAACAAAATGGTAGTGCATAATAATGTAACGGAACCTTGGAAAGTGACATTGGTGGATACAGGGTTAAATACTATGACAGGAGGCAGGGTCAAACGTATACAACAATATATAGGAAATGAGACATTTATGCTTACCTATGGCGACGCGGTTTCGGATATTAATATAAGGGAACTCGTTGATTTTCATAAAAACCATAAAAAAATGGCAACACTGACGGCTGTTAATGTGGGGCAGCGGTTTGGGGTGCTTGGGATAGATTCTGAAAATGGCATTAATTCATTCAGGGAGAAAGAAAGTAATGATGGAGCTAGGATTAATGCAGGGTATATGGTTTTGGAGCCGGAAATTTTTGACCTGATTCAGGGGGACGATACTGTTTTTGAGAAGGAACCTTTGGAAACCGTTGCCCAAAATGGTCAATTGAAGGCATATAAGCATGATGGTTTTTGGCAATGCATGGATACGAAGCGTGAAAAAGAAAAACTGGAGGAGCTGTGGGAAAAAGGAGAGGCTCCTTGGAAAGTATGGAAAAACTGAAGTTAAGGATGTATATTTTGATGGAGCACTTATAAACGGAATAACATTGATAATGTATATATAAAATGAGTCAAGAAAGGTGAAAGGGATTATAAAGTGGATAGTGGACAGTTGGCGCTGGAAATAAGGCAACATGCAATTGAAATGGTACATGCTTCCCACGCATCACATATAGGTGCTATTTTATCGGTTACAGATATAGTTGCAGTTCTTTATAATGATATTTTAAATATTAATCCCCAAAATCCTAAGGATGATAACAGGGACCGGTTAATCCTCAGCAAAGGCCATGCAGGGGTGTCTATTTATGTTGCGCTGGCTAAAAAAGGGTTTTTCGACCAGAAGCTATTGGATACGTATTATTGTGACGGCAGCATATTATCAGGACATGTATCCCATAAAGAAGTGAAGGGGGTAGAGATTTCGACAGGATCTTTAGGGCATGGAATCAGCGTCGCAGTTGGTATGGCGCTTGCTGCCAAACTGGACAATAAAAAGCACTCTGTTTACGCTATCGTCGGGGATGGGGAATGTGAAGAAGGTTCGGTATGGGAATCCGCATTGTTTGCAGCGCATCATTGCTTAGATAATTTAATTGTCATTGTAGACCATAACAAAATGCAGGCAATGGGTACATGTGAAGAACAGCTTGGGTGGAAAGATTTATCAAAAAAATGGAACGCATTCGGTTTCCATACTGTGGAATGTGATGGGCATAATCATAACGAATTGAGGAAAACCTTACAAATACGTGAAGAAGGAAAGCCGACCTGTATTATTGCGCATACCATCAAAGGAAAAGGGGTTTCCTTTATGGAGAATAACTTATTGTGGCATTATAGGGACCCTCAGGGGGAATTTTATGAAAAGGCGAAACAGGAATTAGGAGTAGAATCATGAGAGACGCGGTGATCAAAGCAGTTGAAGAATTGGCTAGAAATGATAAAGATGTCATTCTGATTTCCGGGGATTTAGGGTTTGGGGTACTTGATAATTTCCGCAGGGAAATACCAAAACAATATTTTAATGCCGGGGTATGTGAGCAGAACATGGCATCTATAGCCGCTGGGCTGGCATTGGAAGGGAAAAAAGTGTATACCTATTCGATAGGCAATTTCCCCACATTACGATGCATAGAACAAATCAGGAATGATATTTGCTACCATAATGCCAACGTAACTATTATGGCGGTGGGAGGCGGTTTTGCGTATGGAAGTTTAGGGATGAGCCATCACGCAACAGAGGATATTGCAATTATGCGAAGCCTTCCGAATATGAGGGTTTTTACACCGGCAGATGCAGCAGAAGCCAATTTGGTAGCATATCAGGCAGCCAAATTAAGTGCCCCCTGTTATATAAGGTTGAATAAAGGCGGGGAGCCCAATATCCATTCATCTTATGAAGCAGTGGAAGGTTATGGATTAGGGCAGGCTATTCCATTACGGGATGGTGCGGATGTATGTTTACTTTCTGCTGGTGCAATCACAATAGAAGCAATGAAAGCAGCCCAGGTTCTGGAAACGCAAAAGGTAGAAGCGGCAGTTTACAGTTTCCCTAGCGTCAAGCCGATAGATGCTGAAGCACTGATAATGTGTGCTGAGAGATATAAATATATATTTACGGTAGAGGAACACAATATTATCGGAGGATTTGGCTCTGCCGTATCGGAAATTATTGCGGAAAAGGGCACAAGGGCCAAAGTCGTCAGAATCGGATTGCCTGATATATACTCTAGTATTGTAGGTTCTCAGGCATATTTGCGTCATGTGTATCAAATGGATAGTCAGGCAATAGCAGAAAAAGTTTTAGAAACCATTAACTCAGATAAGAATTAATTGCTTAAAGAGTAATTAATTGGTTATAGATTCATGAACAATTTATTAAGGAGGAACTTATGAGTAACTTTAATTTTGTAATGATTTCAGCAGGATTTGAACACGGTGGGAATGTAACGCACAGACATCTGGATGGGCATCCGGGACTGTTGGTTTATCCCTTCGAGTCCCAATTAGGCAATAGGAATTTTAACGATTTTCTTGCATCGGTGGAAAGGGTGCAATATAGGTATCCTGAATTTCCTGAAGGCCTTACGGCAGAAGAGCTGTATGAGCAGATTATTGATGAAGAAATGAAAACATTTTTAAGGAAGCGCAACGGTTCAAAATTTAAAGATGCAGATTTGGAGCTGGATGAAAACAACCGTAAAGCTGCTTTTAAAAAATACTTGGGGGATGGGCCTTTTACGAGGAAAAAAGTAATAGAAGCATTTTTCCGTTCTACTTTTGCGGCATGGGAAAATTATTATGTAAAACCGAATGAAGATATGACATATGTAGGATATTCACCGGCAATCGGAATTGATGCGGATAGGATGGTAAGGGATTTCCCGGATATTAAAATTATGCATATTGTCAGGAACCCGTTTTCGGCATACAGGGATACGAAAAGGCGTCCTTTCCCGCAGCCTCTCAGCAAATATTTAATTACATGGAATATTTATCATTCCACAGTAGAAATGTATGCTAAGATGTATCCGGATAACGTAAAGATTTTCAGGTATGAGGATTTAGTGGCGGATAAAGAAAAATTTATGAAAGAAGCAGCAAAGTTCATCGGAGTAGATTTCAATGAATCTATGCTTTATCCGAGCTGGAACGGCAAGGAAATAAAAGATATGATTGCACCGTGGGGAACGGTATTGAAGAGCGATGAAGCATATAACAGCTCCATTATTGAGGAATTGTCACAAGAAGAAAAGCAGCAGATTGTTTATGCCACGGCAGCGCTGGCAAAACACTTTGGCTATGATAAGATTGAATATTTGGCGAAATATTATGCTGAGTAAATATTTTCATCTGGAAAAAAACGATATGGAGGCAGGTAAGGTTGATATGAGTCTTTTCATATCAGCCTTAGTTGCGGATTTAAAGGAACAATATGAGGACGTCAGGATAGAACAGACATTTCCGGGCGGCACGTTAGGGATTTTTTTTGAACTATATATTGATGGGAAAAGGAAATTTGCCAAGACACACCGATATGGGCATGAGTACAGGGAAAACCTGTTGCAGGAAATAGAAATTATGTCGCTTGTGTATGGCGATACCCTTGACATAGAAAAGGTGGATGTGGAAATAGGGGGCAGGCATCTGATATTTATGATAATGGATTATTTATTCCCGGCCAGTGGCCTTATAGAGCCGAAAAAGATAAGGGAATGTATAGAGCATTATCAAAGAAAATTGTATAGAACTCATTTAACCGTCAAATACTCTTTCCGGCAGGTAATCGAAGCGGGGGGAGAGTCTTTGGGGGTATTATATAAACAAGGGTTCTTTGAAGAAAAAATGTATCAGCGCTGCAAGGAATCCCTGCAGCGTGTCGGGGAACAAGAGTACACGGAAGTAATCAGCCACGGGGATTTAAGTAATGTAAATATTATGTATACGGAAAAGGGAATGCCGGTAGTAATTGATTGGGAAGACTCATTGATGGCCTTTGGGGAGTATGACTATTTGTATTGGCTTACTTTTTTTTCGCAGAGAAAATACTATTCGCCTGCTTTATTGGAAAATCATGATATCGACAAAGTTTGGGGAACGGATATTATGGCATTAATTACGTTAGTAAAATCAAAAATGTCGTATCAGAATCAAAGTTACAAGAATAACAAAATTTCCTTTCAAGAAAGAATAGATGAAATCTATAAAATGATAGTGTGAAGAGAAGTTTTAAGGCTCGCACCAGTGGGTGCTTCGCCAAGAACTTCTAAGGTTCGCACAGCGAACCGCTCTTTCCACCGAAAAATGCCTGAAAAGCGGCATTTTTCAGCAGGATTTGAGTCGCAGCAAAGCTGCGGCATGGAGGTTAGAATGAAAAGAGCAGTAGTTACAGGGGCAACAAGTTTTATAGGAGTGCATTTAGTTAATAGATTAATTCTGGAAGGCTGGAAAGTGTATGCGGTGGCCAGAAAAGGAAGTAGAAGGGTAGCATTGCTGCCTTTAAATGAACAAATAGAAATTGTTTATTTGGATATGGAAGAATATAGCAAATTAGGAGAAAGTATAAAAGAGGCCTGCGATGTTTTTGTTTCCTTGGCATGGGATGGAACGAGGGGAATCGACCGGTCCGATTCGGAGAAACAGAAACAAAATTATAAATATTCTATGGAAGCGCTGAAAGCGGCGAAGGAGATTGGCTGTAAAAGAATGATTAGCGCAGGGTCCCAGGCGGAATACGGGCCGATGCAGGAGAAGGTGAATGAACTTTCGGTTTGTAAACCGAATACGGAATATGGGATATGGAAATTAAAATATTATCAGGATGGGATGGATTATGCCAGACAAAATGGGATTTCGTTTAAAGAGCCAAGGTTTTTTAGTTTATACGGGGAGGACGATAATCCGCAGACTATGGTGCTGTCCATTTTGAAAGATATGATGGATAATGCACCATGCAGGATGACGGAGTGTATACAGTTGTGGGATTTTCTATATATAGAGGATGCGGTAGATGGAATATTCCGGTTGATGGATATGCAATGTGAAGATGGCGCTTATAATTTTGGGTCAGGGGATATAAGGCCATTGAAAGAGTTTGTGATGGAGATGTATAAGATTACAGGATCCAAAAGCCAGATGCTGTTTGGGGCTATCCCTTATCCCGATACGGGGATGGTAAACGTTTGCCCGGATATTTCCAAATTGCAAATGCAGACAGGATGGAATGCGAAGACAACTTTTGCAGATGGGATACAGAAAATTATTGATTATATATGGTGAATTTGAGGAAAAAGATATGAAAACGGTATCGGTAATTGTTCCGACATACAACGAAGAAGAGAATGTTGCTCCAATGGCTGAAGCGGTCATACAGATATTTGAGCATGAATTAAAGGAATATGGATTAGAGTTAATTTTTATCGATAATTTTTCTAAGGATAATACAAGAACTATATTAAGGAAATTATGTAAAAAAGATACACGTATTAAATGTATATTCAACGCTAAAAACTTTGGGCCGTTTAATTCCCCCTATTATGGGATCACGCAATCAACGGGGAACTGTGCAGTGCTGCTGTGCGCGGATTTTCAGGACCCGGTTCATATGATTGTTGACTTTGTGAGGGAATGGGAGAAGGGGTATAAGATTGTAATTGGTGTCAAGACGACAAGCAAAGAAAATAAAATAATGTATTTCTTGAGAAGCTGTTATTACAAATTAATTAAGAAGATGTCGGATGTAGATCAAATCGAACATTTTACGGGTTTTGGGCTATATGATGAAAAATTTGTAGATATCCTTACCAATTTAGGGGATTCGACTCCTTTTTTAAGGGGGATTGTGGCAGAACTTGGATACGAAAGGAAAGAAATACAGTATAAACAAGAAAAGCGGAGGGCTGGAAAATCCAGCTATAGTCTTTATAAATTGTACGATGCAGCAATGCTGAGTTTCACCTCTTATACAAAAATAGGGTTACGTTTGGCAACTTTTACAGGTATCTTTTGTTCATGCATTAGTTTGGTTATTGCCTTAGTTTATCTGGTTTATAAATTAATTTATTGGGATAGGTTTGCAGCCGGGATGACCCCTATTTTACTAGGGATTTTTGTTTTTGGCTCACTGCAGCTATTTTTCATTGGTTTGTTAGGGGAATATATTATGAATATGAATTCCCGCATTATGAATCGGCCTTTAGTAATAGAAGAAGAACGTATTAATTTTTAATCAATTCGTATTTGAAATAAATGTTTATAGAAAAGAAATATTTTAAGAGTGATTGCTTTATATGGTATTTTGTTATAATATAAGTAGTATAACTTAGAATATGTGAGGTATGAATGAGATGAAAAATGCATTAATAACAGGAATAGCAGGGCAAGACGGTTCTTATTTAGCGGAACTTTTATTGGAAAAAGGATATCATGTATATGGTATTATGCGCAGGAAAGCAGTGGTAGATTATGGAAATGTAGAGCATATTAAAGATAAGATTCATTTTATATATGCGGATATGACAGATGTGGTTTCCTTGGTGAATGCTATGAAGATATCGCAGGCTGACGAAGTGTACAACCTTGCAGCGCAGTCCTTTGTTGCTACTTCATGGGAACAGCCTTTGGCGACAGCACAGATTGACGCGATTGGCGTGACAAATATGTTGGAAGCTATCCGGATAGTGAAGCCTTCCTGCAGATTTTATCAGGCATCCACATCGGAAATGTTTGGTCTGGTGCAGGAAATACCGCAGCGTGAGACAACCCCGTTTTATCCGAGAAGCCCATATGGGGTAGCTAAGGTTTACGGGCACTGGATTACAAAGAATTATAGGGAAAGCTATGGAATGTACGCGTGCAGCGGTATCCTTTTCAACCATGAAAGTGAACGAAGGGGAAAAGAATTTGTTACCCGCAAGATTACCGATGCGGTAGCTAGGATTAAACTGGGGATTCAGGAATATGTAGAGTTGGGCAATATGGATTCCAAACGTGATTGGGGCCATTCCAAAGATTATGTGAATGCAATGTGGCTTATGCTTCAGCAGGAAAAAGCAGATGATTATGTAATTGCTACGAATGAGACGAGGACAGTACGGGAGTTCCTTGAGGTTGCATTTTCCAAAGTGGGTATTACGGTGGAATGGGAAGGCAGCGGCATAGATGAAGTTGGGAAAGATAAAGAGACAGGAAAAGTCATTGTTAAGGTAAACAAAGAATTTTTCCGTCCTGCAGAAGTAGATATATTGCTTGGCAATCCGGAAAAGGCAGAGAAAGCCCTTGGCTGGAAACGGGATATTTCCTTTGACGAATTAGTGGAGCGTATGGTGAAGAACGACATGGAACTTGTTAAAAAAGAGGTAGCATTCAATAATTTGTAAAAACGATTAAAAAGAAGGGAATTCCATATGGGATTCCCTTTATGTAAGTATTCATAAGATTGAGGCACCGGGCTAATGATGAATAAGAATGGGAACTAAATTATGCTTTTTAATTCGATAAATTTTATGGTGTTTTTTCCAATCGTGATAATGGTTTATTTTTTCATTTCAAGGAAATACCGCTATCTCTGGTTGTTGGTATCCAGCTATTATTTTTATATGTGCTGGAACCCTAAATATATTTTACTGATTGCAGCGTCCACAGTGATTACCTGGTCTAGCGGGGTATTAATTGAAAAGTACCGGACAGAAAAAAAGTCGTTGTGTAAGTGTATATTGGCAGTATGTTTTATAAGCAATATAGGGATACTGGTATTTTTTAAATACTTTGATTTTATTCTAATGAACATCAATTCGGTATTGGGAAAGTTCGGAATTGCTTTATTGGAAAAACCGTTTGATGTTGTCTTGCCGGTAGGCATATCATTCTATATTTTCCAGGCATTGAGTTATACCGTTGATATTTTTCAGGGGGGGGTATTTCGGCAGAGAGGAATTTGTTGAAATATGCATTGTTTGTATCTTTCTTTCCTCAATTAGTGGCGGGACCTATAGAACGCTCCGGAAACCTGCTGAATCAAATTAATGATTTGCCGAATAAAAAACTCTGGGACTATGAGCGGATTGCAAATGGATTGCTGCTGATGGTATGGGGTTATTTTCAAAAAATGGTGATAGCAGATAGGGTAGCTGTTTTAGTAGACACAGTTTTTTCCTCTTATTATATGTTTGGTTCATTGGAACTTGTGGCGGCGGCAATTGGGTTTGCAGTTCAAATATATTGTGATTTTGCCAGCTATTCTACGATTGCAATTGGCGCATCGCAAGTCATGGGGATAACCTTAATGGAGAATTTCCAGATGCCGTATTTTGCCCGTTCGATAAAGGAATTTTGGCATAGATGGCATATTTCATTGAGTACTTGGTTCCGGGATTATCTGTATATCCCGTTAGGGGGCAGCAGATGCTCTAAAAAAAGGAAGTATTTTAACCTTATGGTTACTTTTTTAGTCAGTGGCTTATGGCATGGGGCAAATTGGACCTATGTTTTCTGGGGAGGTATCCACGGGTTATATCAGATAGTAGGCGCGGAACTGGCAGGTGTAAAAAATAAATTAAACAAGGCGTGCAAGACAAAGACTAATTGTATTTCTTATAAAATAGGCCAGGCGGCGGTAACTTTCATCCTGGTCGATTTTGCATGGATTTTTTTCCGCTCAAATTCCTTAAAAGATGCTTTTTATTATATCGAAAGAATTTTTACAAGATTTAATCCTTGGGTACTATTTGATGGAACTATATATACCTGGGGGTTAAACCGTTTTGAAATTAATGTTTTACTGGTGGCTATAGTTATTTTAATATTGGTAGATATTATTGGATATAAAAAGCAAATGAGGATAGATACTTTTTTGCAGAGCCAATGTATTTGGTTCCGATGGGGAGTTGTCATATTGTGGATAGTTGGTATTGCAGTTTTTGGGATGTATGGGCCTGCTTATAATGCAAAACAATTTATCTACTTTCAATTTTAAGGTTTAGAAGGAGGATGCCGTGCGGAAATACATAATAAAAATAATTTTTTTCGGAGGTATTTTAATATTGGCGCTTGGGCAGTGCCATAAGGTTTTAAAGTTTAAATATGAAGACGGGATATATGGTATGGAGACAATGTACCGCTTAGAAGATAATAGTATAGATGTATTGGCGTTAGGGAGTTCCCATTCATTTGTGGATATCAACCCATCTGTGCTATATAGAGAATATGGAATAGCCGGATTTGACTTAGGGGGGTCAAGGCAACCTTTTTGGAATTCTTACTATTATTTGAAGGAGGCACTGAAGACCCAGAAACCTGAGGTCATTATATTGGAAGCATATGCAGCTGTTTTTAGTCAGCAGCATGGGCTGGAGAGCGAGATAATTAAGAGTAATTATGGGCTGAATTTTTCAAAAGATAAGATTGAATCGTTAAAAGTTAGTACACCTGATGGAAAGTTGGGATATCTGCTTGAGTGGGTATATTATCATAATAGATATGAGGAAATTAGGAAGGCTGATTTTGGAAAATATTTGGGGAAGGAGAGTAAGTATAAAGATTGGAAAGGGCATTATTGCCTATTTGTAAATACGGAGTTTGAAAGGCCTGTAATAGGGGAAGTAAGGGAAGATATTAGGATGGCCGAAAAGGAAGAGGAGTATTACAGGAAAATTATTGAATTGGCAAAGGAAGAAGGGATTCCAATAATGGTTATAGTGAGCCCTTATCCGGTATATACGGAAGAAGACGCGGGATTACTTTTTCATGCGCAAAAAATAGCAGAAGAGTATGGGGTTCCATTTATTAATTATAACGAGAAATATGATGAGTTAGCATTGGACTTTTCCGTGGACTTTGCCGATATCGGGCATTTAAGTTATTTAGGCAGCGAAAAACTGACAATGGATATTGGGGATTATTTGTCAGAAAATTATGATTTGGACGATAGAAGAGAAGACCCTGCTTATTTATCGTGGGAAAGGAATGCCCAATATTATGAGCAGCAAGTGAAAAATATTGAAATGAGGAAAATAACAGATTTGAGCCAGTATTTGGAGCAGATATCAAAAGAAAGAGAAAAGTATATCGTAGTAGCCAGTGCATATGGAGAGGGGAAGGAAAGGAAGGAATTTGCCCAATGGCTTTATAATGGAAATGGAGCGGCTGGCGGAACAGAAGATGGAACATGGATATTAGGGAGTGGGGAACCGGTATTCTATCAAGGGGAGGAAGGCGAGTCTTATTACCACATGGAATTAGAGGACAGTGATTTGGCGGTAAAAGGCATAACGGGGGGCGAACGTGTAATCGTCAATCATGAAATTTTGTATTTTGCGCAACCGGGTGTTTCCATATGCGTGTGGGATACTATCATGGGGGAAGTAGTGGATAGTGTATGGTTCAATCCGGAAAACGGATGGGAAGGGGAACGGAACGAGAAGTGGAAATAGCATTATTTTTGGTTGTTATAATTGGAAAAACAAAATAATTTAAAAAAAGAATATAAATATTTCGAGAAATAATCTTCACTTCATTTCTATAGTATGATAAAATCAATTGTATACAAAGGGAATGGCAGGTGCATAAGCTGTTTTAGCCAAGGCATCTGCCATCTCGGATTCAGAAACTTTTCTATATTTATTTTTCCATTTGCATAAAATTGTGAACTGGTAAGATGGGGCATAAGGTGAGCAGCTGAGTTGTATTTTTATCCTTGTTCACCAGCGTCAGGATGGGAACCAATTAAGTAAGATAGGAAGCGTATGACTTCTTCCCTGTCTTCTGGATTAAGTTTTTGAAGGCTAATGATAACATCCTTGAAGGTGTAGTCTTGAAAAAAGGTTGCACTTAAATCATAAAAACCTGTCTGGTCCGGTTCTTCTCCATAGAGATAGTCCATACTGACATGATAAAGTTTTGCCAACCCCAGAGCGTGTCTGGAGGGTAGTTCGTGTTTGTTTAATTCATAGTAGGAATAAGCTTGCTGGGATATTCCAAGGTATTGCGCAACTTCTTTTTGCCTGTATTTGTTTTCGGTCCTCAGGCTTTTGATTTTAACATGAATGTTTGTCAATTTTATCACTCCTTACTTTGATATGTTGTTTTTCTGTATAAATAATAGCATATATACAACATTTTTGCATAGAGAAACATGAAAAAATATGTAAAAAACTTTATACAAGTATATATTTTATGCATTATTGAATGCGGTGGGGAGTATAGAAATAGTTTTGGGAACCGTATATTTTTAGCTTTTTATGGGAGTTAATCCGCGAGATGGGATAACTATCATTTTTAATTCTATGATTTAGCTGAAAAAGTAAATAAATTTTTGCAGTTATATAAATATTTTAAAATATAAACTTTACTTAGTTTCTAAAATATGGTAGAATTTCTCTAGTGTAAAAGGGTATACATAGAGGGAATGGCAGATGCAAGGGCAGTTTAAGCTCAAGCATCTGCCATTTAGGTTTTGGAATGGATTGTAAATCAGCAGATGAGATGTTATTATATTTGTGATAAATAAAGAACGGCAGGGAATGGATAAATGATAAGATTAAGGCAGCTTCAGGAAAAAGATGCAGAGGGCATGCTGGAATGGATGCAGGATTCCGAGATACGGAAAAGTTTCCGGTTTTGCACAGATAATAAAACTAAGGCGGACGTATTGGAATTTATAAGAAACGCGGAAGTGGCACCGATAGAGGGGAAGAGTATCCATTATGCGGTTTCAGATGATAATGATGAGTATTTAGGAACCATTAGTTTAAAAGATGTCAATTTGACGGCACGGAATGGGGAATATGCAATTAGTTTAAGAAGAAAGGCACAGGGGAAAGGCATTGGGATAGAAGCGACTAATGAATTGCTTAGAAGGGCATTTTGTGAATTTGGCTTTCAGAAGGTCTATTTAAATGTACTTGCAGATAATCACCGGGCTATTCGCTTATATGAAAAGT
Source organism: uncultured Kineothrix sp. (assembly GCA_910588855.1). GTDB lineage: Bacteria > Bacillota > Clostridia > Lachnospirales > Lachnospiraceae > Kineothrix. The sequence goes on from CAJUSR010000003.1 coordinate 155,655, forward strand.
GTGGATTTGTTTATGAAGGGGAATTTAGAAATCATTTGTTCTTGCAAGGGGAATTTAAGGGGCTAAAATGGTATAGTATGCTAAGGGAAGAATATTTTATAAGGCAAAATACGGAAAGGGAACGGCCAGCAACTTAGTTGAAGCATAATGTCTGGTAAAACCGGATGGAAATAGAAAAAGAATGACATTGTGTTTTATCCGTGATAAAATGGGATAAGTGAAGGAATAAATATGTGATGTATATTTGCTATGGCTTTTGAAAGGATGGAAAATAGGCGATGGATTCTTCTATATTAGAATTTTATAGGAATAAAAAAGTGTTAATTACAGGTCACACCGGGTTTAAAGGTTCTTGGATGTGCAAGTTGTTGATAGAGGCAGGGGCAGATGTGACAGGTTATGCATTGGAGCCGCCTACGGACCCAAGCCTTTTTGAAATGTGTGGCCTTGCTTCCCGCATGGACTCGGTGACAGGGGATATTAGGGATTTGCAGCATTTAAAGAAGGTGTTTGAGGAAGCAAAACCGGAAATTGTCATTCATATGGCGGCCCAGCCCATTGTCAGGGATTCGTATAAAGAACCGGTCTACACTTATGAAGTGAATGTAATGGGAACGGTTAATATTTTGGAATGTGTGAGGCTGTCAGATTCCGTGAAATCCTTTTTGAATGTTACGACAGATAAAGTGTATTTAAACAGGGAATGGGCTTGGGGATACCGTGAGAATGAGGAGTTAAACGGGTATGACCCCTATTCCAATTCAAAATCTTGTTCGGAATTAGTAACAAGCAGTTATAAAAATTCCTTTTTTGGGGAGAAGGATATTGCAATTTCAACAGCACGTGCCGGAAACGTAATTGGAGGCGGGGATTTTGCAAATGACAGGATTATCCCGGATTGTATCCGCGCGGTAGCGGAAAACAGAGAAATTGTAGTACGTAACCCATATTCCGTCAGACCATATGAACATGTATTAGAGCCGATTGCAGTATATTTGATGATTGCAAAAGAACAATATGAAAACAAGGAAAAATATGAGGGGAACTACAATGTTGGACCGGATGAGACGGACTGCTGGACGACAGGGGATTTGGTTACTTTGTTCTGCGAGAAATGGAATGCGGTGACAGGAAGCAATATAACGTGGAAAAATGAGCATGATGGTGGGCCTCATGAGGCAAATTTCCTGAAGTTGGATTGTTCTAAATTGAAAAGCACATTTGGATGGAAACCGCGGTGGAATGTGGAAACTACGATGGAAAAGATTGTGGAATGGTCTGTAGTTTATTTGGATGGCGGAGATGTAGCAGAGTGTATGAGGAAGCAGATTATGGACTTCATCGGATTGGGCAAATTGTGATTAGGGTATGATATAAAGGGAGTTGAAGAATAAACTGCAAAGGTGTACGGATATGAAGAAAGCGTTGATTATCGGAGCAGCCGGGTTTGTGGGCGGTTATTTGGCCGGATATTTGAAAGAGAACCGGGGGATGGAAGTCCATGTAACAAAATTGCCGGTGGAGGAACTTCGTGGAGTTGGCGATAAAGTTTATAATCTGAATATTTTAAAAAAAGAAGACGTCATATCGTTGCTGTTCGAGGTACGTCCGGATTATATTTTTCATCTGGCGGCACAGAGTTCAGTAGGTATAGCATGGAAAAATCCAACGCTTACAATTGATATTAATATTAAAGGCAGCGTAAATGTTATGGATGCAGTCCGTGAATTATATTATAAACCGAGGATACTTTTAATAGGTTCGGGAGAAGAGTATGGGTATATTCAAGAGGGAGAGATACCTATCAGGGAAGAGAACAGACTGCGCCCAGGGAATATTTATGCTGCCACAAAAGCATGCCAAAATATGATTGGAAGCATTTATGCGCAGGCATATGATATGGAAATTATGATGGTGAGGGCGTTTAATCATATAGGTCCCGAACAGTCGCCTACTTTTGTCGTATCTGATTTTTGCAGGCAAGTGGCCGAAATTGAAAAGGGGCAGAGGGAACCTGTGATATATGTAGGGAACTTAAATGCCCAAAGAGATTTTACCGATGTGAGGGATGTGGTAGAAGCCTATAGCCTGTTGGCTGAATATGGCTTGCCTGGAGAGACTTATAATGTAGGGAGAGGGAAAGCTGTAAGTATTGAAGAAATTCTGGAGATGGTGATTTCTTTATCGGATGAGGAAATAAAGGTTGAGATAGACCGAAATAAGCTTAGGCCGGTGGATGTGCCGGTAATTGAAGCCGACATTTCCAAAATTAACCGGCTGACAGGGTGGAAACCGAGAATACCATTAGCCCAGACTGTGAAGGAAACTTTGGATTATTGGAGGGAAAGGGTATAAGGGAGAAAAAATATGGGAGATATCAATTCATTATTTTTGACGTCAGGCATTACGGACTCAGTCCGGATGCTGCATACACCTGGAGAATTTGCAAGAAAAAATTTATTTTATGTACAGGAAGTTGGTCGGCTAAAGAGCTTGCAACGCCATAAATCCCAGAGGGAGAGTCTAAATTCTTTTTTGTTTTTAGGGATAATTAGTGGAGAAGGAACTATTTTCACAGATGAAAACAGCTATAAAGTGAAAGAAGGGGATTGTGCATTTATTAATTGCACGGATTATTATGCCCATGAGAGCAGCGAGGATAAACCGTGGGAGCTAATATGGGTTCATTTCAGCGGTCATGGCGCGGAGGAATATTTTCAGCTGTTTATGGAGCAGAATGAACAGAAGAATGTATTTAAGCCGGATAGCATAAAAGATATGCATCAATATATCAATGAATTAATGGATTGCCAGAAGGAGAAAGATCTGGAGGCGGAATTGCATAGCGGAGAGCTGTTGCTGCAGTTGATGAACCGGTGCATTGTATCGGTGATACATCAAAAGGATAGCAGTAAGGATCGGTTTAAGATTATATGTAAGGAAATAAGGGAAAGCGTGAATAGAAAGTATCAGCAGCCGAATCTTTTTGCTACATTGGCGGAAAAATACGAGATGAAAGAGGAAGAGCTGGATTCTTGCTTTCAAAAGACGTATGGCATTACTTTAAGGGATTATATTTTAAATAGAAGATTTACTGCGGCTAAAGAGTTGCTTAGGTTTACCGTTAAGCCAGTGAAAGAGATTGTGGAGGAATCAGGGATTGGAAATGACGATTTATTCCGCCGGCTGTTTCTGGACGGGGAAGGAATGACGGCAGAAGAGTACCGGATGAAATGGGCCCAGTGGGTAAAATAATATAGTTGGTGGAACACGATGGATAAATTTTGGGATTTTATAGAAAATATGTTGCATTTTATTTTGTTTCGGGTATTCCGGTTAAAGCTGGATGACAAAACATGGGATAAAATATGCCAATTTGTGAAGTTCGGCGTAGTTGGGGTATCCAATACGCTGATTTCCTATGTGGTATACATTATTTTGGTAAATTTAGGCTTGCATTATCTTTTGGCAAGTATCGGAGGCTTTTTGGTCAGCGTCATAAATGCCTATTATTGGAATGACCGATATGTTTTTAAAGCGGAGCAGAGGGAGGAAAGGGCCTGGTGGAAGGTGTTTCTTAAAACGTTCACTTCCTATGCAGGAACAGGCCTAATCCTTAATAATCTCCTGCTTATCCTTTGGGTGGATATCGTAGGGCTTCACGAAATGCTTGGGCCTGTGATTAATTTGTTCGTAACGATTCCTTTGAATTTTCTGTTGAATAAGTATTGGGCATATAAGGACAAAGTATAGGAGATAGATTCAGATTACCAAAAGAAAAGTAATATTTATGAAAATAATATTTTTAAAAAGGATATTTACAAATTGTGTAGAATATGGTATTATATATTCAACTGGTAAAACGGTTGTGTAAAAGGGAAATTTTATATGGGGAACAGCAGATATTTATGCGTGGCAAAGATATCTGCTGTTTTTTATGTAATAGGAAAATATGTTATGATGTTGTGGGAACAGGGAGTTGGCCGTTTGGTCAACTTTTTTTGCTTTATAGGAAATTCTTTCGCCAGAAGGAAATAAATTGATGAAGTGTCGAAGACACTTTTTTACTATATAAATTTGGGTATTAAAGGAATTGCTTTGGCATTACCTGGCATATGATTATTAATTATGCGCTAGTTTAAAATTATATCTTCTGCGTAAGTAAAATTGTTGCATATAGCAAATAATCAATAAAGATGTAAAATATATTTTTTTGAATAGTATTTTCAAAAATTGTATTTACAAAGGTGGAAAAATATGGTAGTATAAATGCAACCGATACATCGGTTATGTAATAGGGGAATTTTACATGGGAAATAGTAGATGTTGAAGTCTTGGCGGATATGTCTACTATTTTTTTTGTTTAAAGGATTCAGATGCGAAACGGTATTGCCGGATAAGTATTTTTGCATACGAATCTTTAAATGCCTGTAATTTTATTTTGGATAAAGACTTATAGATAAGGGGGGATTGGACAAAGAAAAAAGCAAAAAGGATGGTGTCAGCATGAGGAAAAAGGGCAAATATGATTTACCGGAGAGGGAAGTGGAAATACTGTACGCCTTATGGGAGGCGGGGAGGCCGCTGCTGGCGTCGGAGATGGCGGAGGCAGACGAGGACCTGAAGCTTGCCACCGTACACACCACCCTGAAGAGGATGCTGAAGAAGGGGCTGATAGAGGTGGTGGACTTCGCCAAGAGCGGGAACGTGTTCGGCAGGTGCTACCAGCCGACGGTAAGCCTGGAGGAGTTCGAGATGGAAAGGCTTTCGGGCGACTTCCTCGGGAAGAGGTGCGAGAACATCACGATGTCCAACTTCGTGGCGGCGCTGCTGCAGAAGAAGGAGAGCGTGGCGGCGATGGAGGAGCTTGACGAGCTGGAGCGGATGATACAGGAGCAGAGGGAGAAGCTCAGGGAGAGGGGATAGGAGCGGGAGGTTAGTGAGAAATGCTTTCGTTTTCAGTTGTAACGAATATACTTTTTTTCAGCAGCGTAGCAATTGTAGTGCTTAAAGTTATATTTCGCAATGACAATGTAATATTGCGGTTGGATGTTAGGTTTGTGCTGTTGTGCCTGTTGCTTGTCGTATTTCGGTTATCTATACCGGTAGAATCGCCGTTGGTAAGTAGAATTCCGGTTTTTAAATTATATCCGGAAGCATACCGTTTCATGAGAGAACCGCTGTTTGAATGGATAGGTGTGGGGATAAGTCGAATCGAGATTTTAACGGCAGGATGGATAGTCGGTGCATTGGTGTGGATTGTAAAACGTGGCAGAGTATATTATCTGACGGCGCGGCAGATAAGGAGTTATAGATTGCTGAGGAATCCTGAATTTGACGGGACGGTAGAAAAGATAAATGGTGAGTGGGGGAAGGACACCAAGTTTAGACTGGTGACTGCAAAGAGTGAGACGGTTCCTTGCGTATTTGGAGTTTTTAGACCTTATATAGTGGTACCTGATAGGAATTATTCATCGAAAGAAATATACTACATATTAAAGCATGAAATGCTGCATTTTTATCGCGGGGATATGGCAATCCGTATATTGTGTGAGATTCTTAAGTCGGTTTATTGGTGGAATCCGCTCATTTATGTATTGGCTAATTTAGTAGTGGATATGCAGGAAATTAATGTGGATTTTGAAATTATAAGAAAGTTGCCGGATTTGGAGCAGTTGGACTATTCAGACTGTTTAGTAAGTGCTATAAGAGCAGATGTATATAGGAAAAGGAATCCCTATATGGCAGGACTTAAGAAAGGGAGCCCATCAGTAACTCATAAAAGGATAGGTTTGATGTTGAAAAGCCTAAACATGAGTGGAAGAAAGACAGTAGCAAGTATTATGCTATCTGTATTGGTGATATGCCTAATAACGTTATGTCCTAGTGTTTTTATTTTTGAGCCGTATTCTATTCCGGAGGCAGATATAGAAGGTTCAGCAGGGATAGAAGATGGGGGCATATGCTATTTAAAAAATTCAGATGGTACATATAGTGTATATATAAATGGCCAGTATTTTACAACAGTAACTAAAGTGTTTGATAAAGAAATACAAATCTATGATAATATAACGGAGGTAAAAGGGAATGATTAAAAAAATAAGGAAAAAAAATATTGGAATTATTATTTCGGCAATAATATTATCGTTTATGCTCGTAAATGATTGCAGTATCCAATCGTATGCGTGTGAAATTTCAATTGTGGAAGAAGATGGAAGTGCTGAGGGGGGCATAGAAACGAGATCTATAATTCAATGGAGATACAAAGTAATAGATGGAGTATTGTATCGCCGTAAATATAATTATACAGAAGAGCATTGGATTGGAGATTGGGAGGTAGTTCCTCTGGAATAAGTTGATTGAGATAAATAGAACTAAGAATTTGTTGTAAATACTGGTGATTCAAGAAACTTTGGGCAGCATATAACTTTGTTTAGTTATATGCTGTTTTTGTTTGCGCGCCATGAGCGCACTTTAACGTGTGCAAGTTTCGAACATGACCAAGTAGTAGGAAATGTGTAACTGGACAGCAAGGGTATCTTTCGTAAGATAGAATCTGAAGGAAGCTGTAAGCAAATCGATGGTCTGGCGGACAGAAATCACATATAAAGCTGAGTTCCAAGAGATGAGTTGGTAAAATACAACAAAGTCTAATGACTATCACATTTGTAGGAGCAAAGTAAGTACGGCGGATAGTATTTGATATTGCGTTGGCAATTCCATATTTGCCAGCATACTTAATATGTGATAGACGATACCCTATCCTGTATTATACTTGCCATGTGGGGATGCTTCCTTTCTGGTTAGATTTTAGTTTGGTGATTAAAATCTAACACAGAATTAGGTATTTCTGCTTTTTAAATATTCAGTTGTAGCATGTGTATTGTAATCCTACACTTATAAGTAATAAAAAACTGCCTTTTTATTGATAGGACAGTTTTTTTCTGCTATAATCGATAAAAATTGACAAAATACAATAGAAATGGACTTTTGGTAAGGGAATGGTTTTGGATAGGAATGTAAATATAATAACAGATTTAAAGGAAAATAAAATTGTGCTAATAAACGATATTGTATTCAAGGGAAAAAGGTCTGTAAATTGGGATGATGTAAAGAATTACCTTGAAACTTATGTCGGTGAATTTTATGAAATTGCTGATACAAAAGATATTGTGTATATTGGAAAAGAGTTACCGGATGAATACACTGGTTCGCGGTATACATATTCGTTGAAAGGGGCAAATGCGAAGGCAAAGGCAAATGCATCACAGGGAATACCAGAGATGCTTGAGATAGCGACCGGAAAGCATTTCAGGGAAAATTCCGGTGAAAAGCACAACAGAAATGCTGCGAATGGTTGGTATAGATATAATTCACGTTTTGCACTGCCTGTTTATGATGAGAACGGGGAAGTAGAGCGATATAATGTGTTCCATGCCTCCATGCTGATACGGCATGATGCAGACGGAAAAATGTATCTTTATGACATTATGGACATAAAAAAAGAAACGAGCAACCCTTTCGAATCATAAGATTTTACTTGGCAAAAACCCATTTCTTTTCTATAGTATAGGATATGTGGAGATTGCTGTCAAGCCTGTTTTCTGTAGGATTACAATACATTGTTGTAGGATTACAATACATATGCTACACCCACAGCAGAGACTCCTTTAATACTTGGCTGGGAGAACGCCAGCTAGGAGGGCGCATGAGGAAGCAGTTGTAATCCTTGTGGCTATAATCCTTAAGCTGCTTTGCAAAGTCTTCAAAGGAATAAAAGGTATGGGCGGCATAAAAACGCTAGTTGTCTTTTTCGTGGTTGTGCTTTACCTTTCCGTTGACCGGATTAGCTTGTGCTGTATGCTATTGGGTTCCAGATGGGCCTCAATGAGGATGGGATTGTTCCTATGGGAGGTAAAGTTGTTGGTGAATTTTGCTCCGTTGTCTGTCTGGAAGCATTCAACAGGGCAGGAGAGGGCCTTGACGAGATGGTCTACAAACAATGCAGAAGAATATGTGCTGTGTTCCTCATAGGTTTCCACATAACGCCATCTAGGATATTCATCAATGGTGGTATACTGGAAAAAATGCTTTCCAATGACCTTGCTGCTCACGAGGTAGACAGAGGGAACGAACTTTACATCAATCGGGATGTGCTGCCATAATCCCTTGCTTTTTAAGGAAACGGTACAACTCTGGGATGGAACGAGAATATCCACTCCTCATAAGCTTAACCTAGAAAGCAACAAGACCGGCAATAAGGTTGCGTCTACGCATATCAGTAATGAGATTTAGCTCTTGCGAGGTATGCTGTTTGGGTGGTGGTGGAGCCGCTGGAACGGTCACGCAAAGCTCCAAGAGAGCCGCCATAACGGCGTTTCCAGATGTAAAATTTGATGCACCTGATATTACACTAATAAAGTATAATCCCATGAATGTTTTTTATTTCAAAATTATTTTTTACAGAATCAGGACAAAGGATAAAGTTAAGAAAGAGGGCTGTAAATGAGATAATTGAAATTTTGATAGAAAATGGAATTGATATAAATATAGAAGCATATCTGGACAAGGCATATGAGGATTTTATGGCAAGGGGGAAGAATATACTACAGTTATTGCGTTTGGAATATTAAATGGCTATATTCCATATTGGGATATTATGCTAAATAAGCCACTTGATTATCGGGAGGATGCAACAAAAAAACTAATGTATATTGTTTGTTCACGAGCAAAGAAAAATTTATTTCTTTTTTCAGAATAAGGTCGTACTACGCAAAGGGGAGCACTGTTATCATCAACGGATGAGATATTGGCAATTGGTTATGAATATGACAGCTTTGAAGAAAACTAGTTATACGTTATCAGCTTTATCTTTGCTTTCCTGCGGGGTAGGAATCTTTGGAATCCATAGCCATTTTTTAGAACTTCCAATGTACCTTTCACCTAAATGGAACGGTTAATCCAGTACCTGCTGCCTGTTTTGTTTAAAATATTTTCATAGGATTCATGCTTGCTCCTCCGCAGATACGTGTTCCTTTCTTCTCTTTTATATTCGGAATCGGTAGTTATGCTTGGATAGCGGAACCCCTAGGTTCTTTTCCATTGCTTTTAAAAACGGAACTAACGTTTAGACATCATTCCGGTCATGAATTGGACGTTTCTTATATGGGCACCTTTCATGTGCATAACAAGTGGCATCTGCATCTGTTTAACAATAATTTTTTCGGTTCTGAAAGTTTGCCATGTGCCAGCCATAGATTATTTGCTTTTCCAGAAACCTGCGGAAGGGTTCCAGATACCGTTGATTCTTACTTTTTTGTCTACCGCGCTCATGGGCAAAAATGTACTGTTTGTCCGGCATTTCCTTCCCAAAAATAGAGATATCTTCTGCAGATTCTACGCACTTGTGTCTGATCTGGGTCCAAAAGTCTGCATGTATTCGTGTTTCAACCTGTTGGCGCAGGTTTCCAGCTTTGTTCCATCTGTGAATACCGTTTCTTTTGATAATGCATCCGTATCCTCTAGTCTTGTTGCTATCTGGTAAAAAAGTCTTCATAAGGATCTGTAAGAAACCTGATACGGAAACGGGCAATGATACTGTGGTTTGGCATGTTCTGATTGGCCAATAACCACATGAATTTTATATCCCGATGGGAGGTTGTTTTAATCTTTCTGGAAAGGTAGATATTTTGGGAACAAGCATAGGTCAGGATTTGGAATATAGTCTTTGGTTCTACTGTGACAGCCTTCCAATGTTAGATTACTACACTAGAAGGTGTGCCATTTGTTAAGTTGATTGAACTGCCGTGCATCGAACGGAACGCATGGTGGTGTGAGAGGTCGAAAGTTCTCAAACTAATATTACGTCGTTTGATTGTTTTAGGGTTGCGTCTTTAGGAACAAGACCGTATAATATATGTGCGAGTGACTATTTTTATATAGGCATAGGAATAGGTTTCCTTTAAAAATTTAATCAAATAGAAACAGCAATGAAAGAATTATTAGAAATTAGTTTATATTAATATATGAAAAGGAGATGATATTATGGGAAAGAAAAAAAACAAATATGATTTACCAAACCGTGAAGTGGAAATTCTGTATACTTTATGGGAGGCAGGAAGGCCACTTCTGGCATCGGAGATAGCAGAGGCGGATGAGGAATTGAAGCTTGCTACTGTGCATACTACATTAAAAAGAATGCTTAAGAAGGATTTGATAGAGGTGGTGGACTTTGCTAAAAGTGGGAATGTATTTGGAAGGTGTTACCAGCCGACTGTAAGCTTAGAGGAGTTTGAAATGGAGAGGCTTTCTGGAGACTTTCTTGAAAAGAGGTGTAAGGATATTACGATGTCTAATTTCGTAGCAGCATTGCTTCAAAAAAAGGACAGTGATGCGGCAAAGGAGGAGTTGGACGAATTGGAACAAATGATACAAGAACAGAGAGAAAAATTGAAGGAGAGGAGATAGAAAGGGGAGGGAGGTTAATTGTGAATGCTTTCATTTTCCGTAGTGACAAATATACTTTTTTTCAGTAGTGTAGCAATCATTGTGCTTAAAATTATATTTTGTAATGATAGAGTGGTGCTGCGGCTGGATGTCAGATTTGTGTTGATTTGTTTGATGCTTGTTGTATTGCGGCTACTCGTGCCAGTGGAGTCGCCGTTGGTAAGCCGAATTCCCATTTTCAGAATATATCCAGATGCATACCGCTTTTTGAGAAAGTCATTATCTGGGTTTGGGAATATTGATATAAGCTGGATACGGATTTTGAGAGTAGGGTGGATAACTGGGGCAACAGTGTGTATTATTAAACATTGTGTGGTATATTATTTTGTAGCAAGGCAGATAAGGTCCTACAAAGGTTTGAATAACTTAGAGTTTAGAAGGGTGATAGAAAAAATAAATGTGGAATGGGGGAAAAATGCCAAATTTAAGCTGGTTGGTTCAGAGTATGAGGCGGTGCCCTGTGTATTTGGAGTATTCAAGCCATATATAGTGTTGCCGGATAAAGAGTATAGTCAAAAGGAGATATATTACATATTAAAGCATGAAATGTCTCATTTTTATCGTGGAGATATGGTAGCGCGTGTATTGTGTGAAGTTCTGAAGGCAATTTATTGGTGGAATCCGTTTATTTATATGTTATCCGATCTTGTAGTAGACATGCAGGAAGTTAATGTGGACTTTGGGATTATTAAAGGTTTGCCAAGCATGGAACAACTGGAGTATTCAGATTGTCTGATTAAAGTTGCAAGAAGAGATATATGCAGGGGAAGGAATCCGTATACAGCAGGATTTAAGAGAGAAAGCCCATCAGCAATTCATAAACGGATAGGCTTAATGCTAAAGAGTTTAGAGATGAATGGTGGAAAAACAGTGGGAAGTATCTTGCTGTCTGTACTTATAGTATGCTTGATAACCTTATGTCCTAGTGTTTTTATGTTTGAACCATATTCTATTCCAGATATGGATATTGAGGGTTCGGCAGGGATAGAGGATGGTGGCATATATTATTTAAGAAATTCGGATGGTACTTTTAGCGTATATATAGATGGTCAGTATTTTGCAACAGTAACAAAAATATTTGATAAAGAAATACAAATATATGATAATCCGAAAGAAATTAGCAAAGGCAAATGATATATGTATTGTTTAGCGCTAAGAACCATTAGTCTTGTATGGTAATCTTATCATATAAGAAGATACACAAACGTGGGTTTATAGAAAGTATTCATATTTTTTATAATAATTGATGAAGCTTGGTAGTAAATTCTACTATCAAGTTTTTAAGTTATATATTAAGAATAAACTAAAGTTATTGACAATCTAGGGTATTTATTAGATTATCACGTAGATTGAGACCGTTTCAAGTTTTGTGTAAACCCAAAATCTGATATAAGATAGGTGAATAGTTACGAAGGGGCAGAGCCAGATTTCAGGTTCTGCCCCTTGTCTGGTAAACGGTAGATAGTGCGTACCTCGACTGTGAGGAAAAAATATGTGACAATAGACTATATTTCTATCACGGGTATTAAAAGTTGATCCTTAACTTTTGATACCGCTATACGGAGGTAAGTCTATGAATTCAGCAACAACGGTAGTGGCTGTACAATACCGTTTAAAAGAGTGGGCGGGGCAGATCAGGGAGTGCCAGAACCGTCCCGCAGGCATGAGTGTCGTCGATTGGTGCGCCAGCCACGGCATTACGAAAGCGAACTACTATTACAGGCTGCGCCGCGTAAGGCAGGCATGTCTGGAAAACCTTCCGCCGGAGGCTCCGGCACAGCAGATTGTCCCGGTAAACACCTGCCTCCTGCAGCAGGAAACACAAAGCGGCAACGGAATGCAGCAGGGGCTTTCCGTTTCTGTAAACGGTTTTTCCATCCACGTAACGGAACCCACATCCATGCCGCTGTTTGCGGCAGTACTGGAGGTGGTGCGGAATGCTCAATGACGCCACCTGCTTTAAAGCCGTCTACATTGTCTGCGGCTACACCGACCTGCGCGCCGGCATGGACCGGCTGGCGGCACTCGTGGAAACACAGGCCGGGAACAGGCCATATATCCCGGATACACCCTATCTTTTCTGCGGGAGGCGCACAGACCGCATCAAGGGACTTGTATGGGAAGGGGACGGCTGGCTCCTGTTATACAAGCGGCTCTCGGAAAGCCGGTTCCAGTGGCCGCGCACCCCGGAGGAGGTGCGTGAATTAACGCCGCAGCAGTTCCGGTGGCTGATGGAAGGGCTGACGATCACCCCGAAGAAATCGGTCAGGCCGGTGGAACCGCCGGAATACATGGGATGACTTTGTGCAAAACGGAGAAATTTTCAGATGGTCTTCCTGCTGGAAAAAATGTCCCGCCTTATCCCTGCCAAACCGCGCTGCACACCATAAAGGAGTCCGGAATGGACGCAGACATGCTTTTTCTCCCCGAAAAGTGTTCTGGAAACAGCATCGTGCAAAGGCGGCATCCGCTGTCTTAACCATAGGCATTGTGACGGACATCCGGCAGTGACGGGTCCGCAAAAATCCCGTATCTATGGTATAATAAGGCTATCAGGATAACGGGAGAAAACAGCATGGCCTTAAAATATACGGGAGAACAACTGAACAGCCTTGACAAGGAAACGCTGATCAAGCTGTTCCTGTCGCAGCAGGAGCAGCTTGAAAATATCGACCATACGCTCCAGCTTGTTTTGGAACAGATGGCGGATTTAAAGCGGCACCGGTTTGGCCGGCCATCGGAGAAACATGAGGCCGAAGACCAGGTCTCCTTTATGGAAGTGGATGGGAAGATTGTATTCTTTAACGAACCCGAAGCTGTTGCTGCAGAGGAAAACACGCAGGATGAGGCGGAAAGTGTTTCCCGCGCAAAACCGAAGAAAAAGCAGGGCAAACGGGAAGAAGACCTGGACGGGATTCCGGTAGTTGTGGTGGAACATTCCATGACGGATGAGGAACTGGAGGGTAAATTTGGAAAGGACGGCTGGAAACAGCTCCCGGATGAAGTATACCGCAGGTACAGCTTTACCCCGGCGGAAATCGAGGTGGAGGAACACCATGTGAAGGTATATGCCGGAAAGGAAACGGAAGGGGTCATCAAAGCGCCGCATCCGCAGGCCTTATTAAGGGGGAGCCTTGTTTCCCCTTCGCTGGAGGCAGCGGTGATGAACGCCAAATATGTCAATGCCGTCCCCCTTTACCGGCAGGAACAGGGGTTTGAACGTTATGGCCTGCACATTTCAAGACAGGACATGGCGCACTGGACGATCCAGTGCGCAGGCCGTTACCTTGCGGCCCTTTATGATTACCTCCACGAAAAGCTGTACAGCTACCACGTCCTGCAGGCAGACGAGACGCCCGTACTGGTGAATAAGGACGGCCGCCCTGCCGGGAGCAAAAGTTGCATGTGGGTATACCGCACCGGACGGATGTATACAGAATGCCAGATCGTCCTTTATGGATATCAGATGACCCGCAATGCCAGCCATCCAAGGGAATTCCTGAAGGATTTCAGCGGGGTATGCGTCACGGACGGCTATCAGGTTTACCATACGATTGAAGAGGAACGGGAAGATCTGAAGATTGCCGGATGCTGGTCCCATGCGAGGCGCAGGTTTGATGAAGCAGTAAAAGCGCTGCCGAAAGCAAAGCAGAAGGACAGCCGCGCATATCTTGCGCTGACCATGATACAGGCCATCTACCGGGAGGAAAAACTGCTTAAGGATCTTCCGGCAGAAGAACGTATGATCCGCCGCCAGCTGAGCGTAAAGCCCCTGGTGGAGGCTTATTTCGTATGGGTGCGTGAAAACCTCCCGAAGGTGCCGCAGAAAAGCAAGACGTGGGAAGGTTTCAATTATTCCCTGAACCAGGAAAAATACCTGAAGGTGTTCCTGGACGATGGCGAAGTGCCGATGGACAATAACGCTGCGGAACAGTCCATCCGCGGATTCTGCATCGGCAAGAAAAACTGGGTGATGATCGATACCATTGCCGGTGCAAAGTCCAGCGCCATCATCTACAGCATTGCGGAAACCGCAAAAGCAAACAATCTGAAACCGTATGATTACTTTGAGTATCTGCTTACCGAGATCCCGAAGCATCTGGATGATACAGACCGCAGTTTTCTGGATGACCTGCTCCCCTGGTCACTAAGCCTGCCAGCGAATTGCCGCAAGCCTGATAAAAGTGAAGTGAAATAAAGACTGGAACAAATCTGTTTCTATCATACAGGTTTGCTCTTGTTTTGTATAGGTACTCACTATCTACCGTTTACCTTGTCTGTATTATACAAAGATTTCCGGGGCTGTCAATCCAGCCCTTATATCTTTTACAGATTCCTGCCGGAAAGGCGTTCCTCAAAATAAATCTCTAACTGGGAATGGATCTGTCCCCAGTCCTGCCGGTGGCCTGTCCATTTCTTTGTAATGTCTATCATTGCAAGGTACAGCATTTTTAACAGGCTGTCGTCGGTTGGGAATACGGTTTTGGATTTTGTCACTTTCCTAAGCTGCCTGTTAAAACCTTCAATGGCATTTGTCGTATAAATAAGGCGCCTTACTGTTTCCGGATACTTGAAATAGGTGGGCAGGGTTGCCCAGTTGTCATGCCACGATTTGTAGATTTTCGGGTATTTGGCATCCCACTTATCCCGGAACAGTTCCAGTTCCTGTAAGGCTGTTTCTTCTGTCGGGGCGGCATACACAAGCTTAAGGTCAGTCATCCGCCTTTTGATGTCTTTATAAGAAACGAATCTTGTAGGATTCCTGATCTGGTGGATGACGCACTGCTGGATTTCTGTTTTTGGGTATACTGCCTCTATTGCCTGTGGGAAGCCCGTAAGCCCGTCCACACAGGCAATCAGGATGTCTTCCACACCCCGGTTCTTTAGCCCGTTCATAATGGATAGCCAGAACCTGGCGCTCTCGTTTTCCCCCACATACATCCCCGGTACATCTTTTCTGCCATTCATATCGATGCCAAGGGCTATGTAGACGGCACGTTTTACAATGCGCCCTTCACTCCTGGCATGGTAGTGGATGGCATCCATAAAGACCACGGCATAAACTTCTTCCAAAGGCCGTTCCTGCCATTCTTTTACAATGGGGAGAATCTTATCCGTAATCCGGCTGATGGCGCTGTCGGAGATGTCTATGTCGTAGGGTTCTTTCATATGGGACTCTATATCCCCGGTAGTCATGCCCTTTGCATACATGGAGAGGATTTTTTCTTCCATGTCCTGTGTGACGGTGTTCTGATACTTTTTGATGAGCTGCGGCTCATAGTCCCCGTTGCGGTCACGGGGGACAGCCATTTCCATGTCCCCGTAACTGGTGTGCATGGCCTTTGTGGAGTGGCCGTTCCTGCTGTTATCGGTTTCCTTGTTCCTGTAGTCGTACTTTGAGTAGCCAAGCTCTTCATCCAGTTCCTGATCCAGTACGCCTTCTAAAAGGACGGACATCATGTCCCGCATGACGGCGTTGACATCTGTACCGTCTTTGATGCTGATATCGTTTTCTTTCAGATATCCCTTCATCATTCCCCGCATGGCGGCTTTCTGTGGGCTTTCTTTTCTTCTTGCCATAATAATACCTCCAGACTGTGTAGTTTTATCTTACATCAGTCTGGAGGTTTACACAAACTTTGGGATAGGCCCCGTAGATTCTTTAGTTATGAGGTATTTACAAACTTTTAATGAATTTTTCATTTGAGATTTCATGCTTGTAGTTAATAGTTAGAGTCTTCAATAGTTACTTTCTTAGTTAAAAGCAATTGTAAAACCCCACCCCCAAAACCCCCAAAGCAAGAGCAGGAGTTAAATAAAAATTCTTAAAAATATTATTTACATATAAATTTTTTAATGGTATTATAGTACCAGTTTTAATTGATATCAATATATTATGTAAGTAATGGAGCGGTAGATATTGCAGGCGGATTGCTGACAATATTGCCGCTTCAGTCTTTTATGGAAATATGCGGGGGCTTATGGGTAGGCAAAAGAATAAAGAAAATATGAGAATGGTTCGGGTCGCGGTGACATCTGATTCCGGTGGACAGATATTGTCGGAGAAGGGGGGAGTGCAGCCATGCCGACAACCCTTTTCCGAAGGAATGCTTTCCTTCCAACAGGAAGTAGATAAGAGCATTGCTTTAGCTCTGGAAAAAAACAAAGCGTTTTCTTGCCAATTGACTTCTTATCAAGGGATGGCTGGAGTGATGAACAGCAAAAAAGTTTTTGACATCGTTGTTTTGTATGTAGGGAAGGAAGAAGCCGATTCACTAAAGACGGAAGAAATGCACTGGCTGAAAAATACATCTGCAAGGGTTATTTGTGTGGCGAATGGAACAAGTTTTTTAAAGGATGCTTTCCGCATAGGGGTGTTCAGGTATGTGTTGAGGGAGGATATTGAAAAGGATTTGCCGGAAGCGATAGGGGAAGTCCTGCAGGAAATCAAACCGGTACGTGGATTACGGCTTACCATTAACGGCGAGGCTAAATGGGTACCGTTTGAGGACATATATTACATTGAAGCATTCGGCGATGAAGCGATTATTTATAAAAAGGATACATATTCCACCGTACGCAAAACGATGAATTATCTGCTGGAACAGTTAGGAGATGCTTTTTACCGGTGCCATAAGTCGTATATTGTGAATTTTGATTATGTACAGAGGATAGATACTGACAGCATTATTTTAAAGGACGCCAGGAGCGTGCCGGTGTCTGTCAGACGTAGGGGCGGATTATTGAAAATCTATAATCATTATGAAGAAAGTATGGAAAAGAATAGATAAATATATTTGCAACGTTGGTCGATAAACAGTAACGTTTAACTCAAAAATATAGACAAATTTGCTGATTTGAGTATAATAGTTAACATAATCTCCAGTTTTCAATATGTTTAAACATTATAGAAAGCTAGGTTTTGTATTTATTCTTAAAGCGCGAAATTAGGAAGGCATATTTTCACGGAAGGTGGGAATTATGCCTTTCTAATTTTTTACTGTGTTTTGCAGCAGATTTGTGTTAAGATGGTAGAAGAAAATCGGTAAAGGAAAAGAACGCGATGAAATGTATTGTATTGGCCGGGGGAAAAGGGGATCGTTTGTGGCCTTTGTCACGGAAAAGTTATCCCAAGCAGTTTATTAAACTACAGAAAAACCACTCCATGTTTCAGGAAACCATTGGCAGGAATCTGCCGTTTTGCGATGAATTTGTGGTGGTAACCAATAAGGAATACCGTTTTATTGTCGAAAACCAGTTGAATGTATTTCAAGGGCTGACTTATAGCTGCATTTTGGAGGAAATGGGGCGGAAGACGACAGCGGCGATTATCCTTGCTTGTATGCAGTTTCCGCTTTCAGAAATTGTTCTTGTATTGCCTACCGACCAGCTTGTGGAGGGAGAGGAGTATAAAGATGCGGTTTTGCGGGGGAAAGAACTGAGCAAAGAGGGGTATTTGGTAACTTTTGGCATGGACGTTGAAGAGCCGGAGGAGCGTTTCGGGTATTTGCGGTATCGGGGTGAAGATGTGTTGCAATTTACGGAGAAACCGGATAAGGAAAGGGCGGAGGAATATTTACGCAGTGGGGAATATTTGGTGAATAGCGGAATCTTTATGTTCCGTGTGGGCAATATGCTGCAGGAGCTGAAAAAATATTCCCCGGAGTTGGAATTGGCTTGTAGGCATGCATATAAGAAGAGAAGATTTATTAAAAACAGCGTTCTATATAAAGAAGAAATTTTGCGGCAGATACCGGCGGTAGCAATTGAAAAATCGGTATTTGAGCATACGCTGCGTGCAAAGACGGTGCAATGCAGTTTTGAATGGAAGGATATCGGGAGCTTAGAGGATTTAAAGGCAACGGAGCTTCAGCCGGCAGAAAGCGGCAGACAAATTGCTTATCAATGTGAAAATACGGAAATTATCAATCAATGCGAGCGCAGTACGGTAGTGGCGAATGGCTTAAGTGATATATTGATTGTAAATACACAGGATGCCCTTTATGTAGGGCGTAAAGGAGAATCGGACGCTTTAAAGAATATTGTTCAGGAAAATCCCCAAATGAGGGCATTTGTGGAAAGTAACCGGATTGTATATAGGGCTTGGGGCAGTTATGAACTTTTGGTGGACGATCCCTGCTACCGGGTGAAAAAGATACAGATTCATCCGGGGAAAACAATTTATGCCCATAGTCATAAATACCGTTGCGAACATTGGTCCGTGGTGTCTGGAACAGCAAGGATAGAATTGGACGGTGAGGGTACCGTTTATGGCATGGGGGATGTCATTAATGTGGGTGCAAAAGTAGTACATCAGATTTCTAACATCGGAATGGTTCCGCTGTTGGTAATTGAAGTGTCTTCCGGAGAGAATGTGACGGAAGACGATATGATTCCTGCGGAATGCAAGGATTTGACGGAAACGGATTTAGGGTATCAGGTAGAACCTTATGTGAAATTGCAGCCGGCATTTAAGGATTACCTGTGGGGCGGCACACGTCTGAAAGAAAAATATGGGAAGAAATGTGAATATGACATTATAGCGGAGAGCTGGGAGCTGTCTGCCCATGCCGAAGGGCAGTGTACAGTGGCAAGCGGGCGGCATAAGGGGATGCTTTTCAGGGAATATTTGGACAAGATAGGACGGGAAAATTTAGGATGGAAATGCCGTACTTTTATGGATTTCCCTATTTTGGTGAAATTAATTGATGCCAAAGAACCGCTCTCTATCCAAGTGCATCCGGATGATGAGTACGCATTGGAAAAAGAAAATGAATATGGGAAAAATGAAATGTGGTATGTTCTGGATGCGGAACCGGGGGCTTATATTTACTGCGGTTTTGATAAAAGCGTGTCCAGAGAAGAAGTGGAGAGGCGGATACAGGACCACACCGTAACAGAAATTTTAAATAAAATACCGGTAAATCGGGGAGATGTCTATTTTATTTCTACCGGAACGGTACATGCTATCGGAGGGGGGCTGCTGATATGCGAGATACAACAGAGTTCTGCATGTACGTACCGTCTATATGATTACGGGAGGAGGGACCGTTTCGGCAATTGCAGGGAACTGCATGTGGAGAAGGCACTGGATGTGATAGACTATAATCCTTATATACCCCAGAAGTTTGAAACGGAAACGGAAAAAGGTGGACAGTATGAGGCAAGGCAGCTTTGCTGCTGCAAATATTTTATTTCAACCCATTACAGTATCAAAGGAGAGATGGAACTAACTTTCACGGAGGAATCTTTCCGCTCTTTGATTTGCGTAGGTGGAACCGGAAAGCTGGAGGTAAAAGACGGCGATGCGGATGAAATGGGATTTAAAGAGGGGGATAGTATTTTTTTGCCGAAATCCGAAAAGACGTATCGGGTGTCTGGGGAATGTGAGATAATTGTTACGAGTGTTTAGCTGCTCTACAGCCGGCTAAGGGGTATCCATAAGCAGGCTTTTGACAAATTGAACCAGATAATATAAAAAACCAGCCGTATCCGGCGCAATGGAAAGCGCTGTGTACGGCTGGTTTTTTGTGTAATCCGCCTAGCGGCAGAGGGGATCATGTCGCTGCCGCGACCCGCCGCAGGCGGAGAATCCTGCAAGCAGGATTTTTTTTACCTTATAGGAAAGTCCTTCATCAGAAGGAAATAAATTGAGGAAGAACCGGAGGTTTTTCATGAAGTGTCGAAGACACTTTTTTATATCTGAATTGTGTTTTGATTTTCTCGGTCAGATGGTTTTATTCAAATCCATCAAATTCATCATCATCGTACTTATCATGAATTTTTTTGGAATTATTTCCAACAGGGTTTCTTCTTTGGGGTTCGCGGTAATCATCGGAATCGCCGTCGTCCAGCGGTAAATCTTTACTGGAATCCTTATCGGGAAGGATAGTCCAGTCCTCTTCCTCAAAGTCTTCTTCCCCAAAGTCTTCTTTCTCAAATTCATCCTCTCCAAAACCTTCCTCTTCTTCGAGTTCGTCCTCCAAAAAGTCTTCCTCCTCCTCAAATTCCTCTTCTATATTTTCTCCGTCCTTTTTGGAGCGGAACAGGAAAAAGACGGTGCAGCATATAGCGATTATAATAAGAACTATAACTGCAATGAGCAAGACAGTTGACAGTTGGAGGGAGGAAGATGGCTTGTCAACAGGTTTTGAGCCGGAAACCTCTTCCGGGAATGCTTCCCCGCCGCTTTCGGCAGAAGCGCTCGGGGCAGTAATTGTGCCGTTGTCTGTCATAACCGTTTCGCTGATAATAACGACATAATCCGATGCATGGGAAAAGGTAAAACAGATATCGCCGTTTTCAGCAATCTGTGTTCCTTCTACAAATTCTAACTGTCTGGGTTCCGGGTTATAATAATAAAGGTTTGCAGTACGCCCTGCATTTTCAACGGCAGTGCTAATGGTCAATACCGGATGGAAGTCAAGAGGGCCGTTATGGGCGATGGAAAGCTCAATAACAGTTCCCGTTGCGCTGAGGGAATATGCTTGCTCCAAAAGCGGTTCAGGGATATGATTGGCGTTGACCAAAATCCCCATGTCAATGCCGTTTGCTTCATCTGCAACGATATTACTTCCGTTGATTGTCCAGCTTATGCTGTTTCCCATATTAAGGACTACATCGATATCTTGACCTCGTATTGCTGATATAGTTTCCTCATATAAAACAGTAGTTTCTTTCATATCTATAGTTACGGCATTCTGATTGCTGTCTGTAGAGGAAGCTGCAGTGGTATTTGCATTCGGTGTGGCTGCGGGTTTGCCGCTGCCGGAAGGCGTACCGTTAGAAGCCGTGTTGTGGCTTCCTGCGGAACTGTTGCCAGTGCCGCTTGCCGGGTTGTTGCTACTACCCTCTGTCGGCTTGCCGCTGTTGCCGGACATATTGTTGCTGCTGTTGCCATTTGCCGGATTGTTTCCGGTGGAATTACTGCCGTTGGTAGAAGTATTATTGCTGCCTGGTGCCGTACTGCCGGATGGAGCGCTGTTATTGGAATTGCTGCTGCCTGTATTTTCCGTGCCAGAGCCTGCATCGTTATTTGGTTCCGTATATCCACATCTTCGGCATTTCCCATCAGCCATATCATGCCCTAAGGCAGGGATTTCTTCCGAATAGGAATCACTGCAGGTACAAGAATAATTTTTAATACCTTTTTCCGTGCAAGATGCCTGCTTGATAACGGAGGAAGAGTAGCTGTGCTTATGGCTGGAAGGAAGTTTGGCAATCGTTTCGGTATAAGAGTCCTGACATCTGGAACAGGTATAGGTACGGATGCCGGCTTCTGTTTCGGTGGCTTCCTTTGTAACTTGAGAGCGGTAATCATGCCCTAAGGCAGGTATCGTTTCCGTATAGGAGTCACCGCAGGCACAAGTATAAGTCAAAATACCTGTGGCAATGCAGGAAGGCTCAGTGGTTGTTCTTGAAGTATAGCTGTGCGCATGGCTGGAAGGAAGCTTGTCAATGGCTTCCGTATAAGTATCGCCGCACCGGGAACAGAGATAGGTGCGAATGCCATTTGCTGTTTCAGTGGGTTCTTGGGTAACGGAAGAGCTATAGCTGTGCCCAAGAGAAGGAATGGAGGCGGTTTCCTTTGTACCGCATAAGCCGCAGGAACGTGTCTGTGTACCGGCGGCAGTGCAAGAGGCAGGAGCGGACACTACCCATTCCCCATAATTATGGGTGGTGCATTCCGAGGAAGGACTTTTCGTTACGGTAACGGGGATGGCAATTCCGGTCACTGTCTGATAGTTGGCTTCATCGGGGTTATAAGAAGCAGTGCAGGAGACGGTTCCTTCTTTTTGCAATAAGGCGGAAGGGCTTTCCCATGAAAAACCGGCAGGCAATTTAATAGATGACAGAGTATTGCCAACCGTGGTCTGCAAACCGGATGGGATAACATAGGAAGGGGTTCCTTTGTTTACCGTCAAAACAAGGGTTTTTTGCACCGTATTATATTTATTGGTATCGGAAGGTGTAAAAGTTGCCGGATACCCTTGATTGGACACAGTAGGAACAATAGAGGGATTATCCCATTTCCATCCTTCGGGCAAGGCAATGCTTCCCAGCGTCTGTTCCGGGGCATAAGTGACAGCCCCTAAAACCGGCAGGGTATAAGGCGGATCCGTTTTGGCTGCCGGTTGAGGGCAGGCAGAAGACGGCATTCCTTCATATACGGGTATGCGGAACACAAAGGGATTATTGATGGAACCAGCCGCAGCATAAGCTTTCTGGACAGAAACCGCTTCCGAGGAAGGGGCGGCAATGTTCTGCATATATTGGTGTTTGTATAAGCCGGAAGGGGAGGTTTTACTTACATTAAACTTCTGCAAATAAAGAGTGTTCTGACCTTTGCGTATGTATTCCTTGGAAATAATATTAGAGCCGCCTTCCAGCGAAAGGTAACGGGTAGTCCATTGATATTCGGCGGCTTTTCTCAATCCGTTTTCAATAACTTGCGCACTGCCCTTACCGGAAGCTCCTATATTAAAGTAATTATATACGCCGGGGTAGAGCGGATGAGTGCCGGAAATCAAATCGGATTTTCCATCGCCTTGTTCCTGGCGTACCCTTGATGCCAGATGGAAGGGGCTTACGTCCAACACTTTTGCAATGTTGCAGAAAGCCTGCGCATAGCTTTGGCCTTTGGAGTCGCCCGGGATTGCGCCTGACATAAAAGTGCCGTTCAAAATGCCTTGTACTGCGCTTTCCGTATGATAGGTTTCGTTGTAACTTAAAAATTCAAACTGAAAAATATATTTTTCAGTTAAAAAATTACGGGGGTCCATATAATATGCAAGGATTCCGTCAGTAGGGTAAGACCAGTATTTATCAAAGGGGGCTGTTTTCCATGCACTGTTTACGCTGGAGGAAATCAGGCTTCTGGATTCTTTGTTTTCTTCTTTTACAGCGGTTTGCCAATCCAGCTTGGTATCCATCCTTACAAAAATCCAGTTAGGATGGGCGGCTTTCAGGTTCAGAAGACCGCTCTGGTAGGAAGAGGGAAAGTGGTCAATATCTGCAGGAATCCCTGCAGCAGCAGGGGAGGTCATACGGTATGTCTGGCTGCTGATAGCTTGTTCCTCCCATGCAAGAAAAGCTTCATCTGAATAAGCCAGATAGTCTCTTTCGATATAACCGTTATATACACTACCTCCAATGTCCATGCTGACCTGATACCAGATATTGTACAGGGAATCTTCTCCCACACCGGTAATGCGGACGGATTGACCGGTAGAAATAGTAGCTACGGTTTCTTCCGATTTCCCCGGCTGTTGCTTTACTTCATAGGTGTCGCAAAGATATAAAAGGGCATAAATATCTTTTTCTTTAGCGAGGCTGCTTAAGCCGGACATGGCTTCTTCCGCATTGAGCAGGCGTATGGAAGCGGTTTCCTGCGATACATAGACTGTGATGCAAGGAACATCCGCAGCCGGTTCAATAAAAGGAGCCAAAGGATATGCCGCGGTATCCCATACGGGAGTAAATTCATAGATATCGAAATCCGTATTCTCATAGTCATCGCCGCATTCCCATGTAACGGCAAGCGGAACAGGGGATTCCCCGTTATCAAAAAAGACAGACAATTCCGGCGGAAGAGAAGCCGCAATGCTGTCCAAAGACGGCTTATCGCTAAAAGAAACCTCTGCTTCGCTATCAGAAAGCGGTGCAATGGCAGTGATAACAGGAAGGATGGTTGTATCGGCAGATTCCGGCGCCTCCTCTGGCTTGGCCTCCGCCGCAAACAAAGGAACGGAAGAGCCATAGACAGAACCGGAAATAATCAGCATAGCAGTTAAGGCTGATAAAATCCGTTTGGAAAAAGAGTAGTTTATAAAACGTTTCTTCATTAGTAATCTCCTATAATTGAAATTTCAACGATATATTTCCTAATATAGTATATAGGCAGGATTATGTCAACGGAGACGTTGTTAGTTGCTTTGTAATTGCCGGCATGTTTTGTGATATGCATACGTTTTTAAAAAGATTTGAAAAAAAAGCCCATTAATGGTAAAGTATTATAATATATGATATTATTATTGGATAAATGACGGGGTTTTCTTCTATGAGCGAAAAAAGAATGAGGTTTTTAAATACACATGTTGATAACTTAACAATGGAAGAGGCTGTAGAAGAGGCGAAAAAGCTGATAAAACGGGAAGGAAGAAGCTATGTGGTTACGCCAAACGTAGACCATATTGTGAAGATTGAGCATGACCGCTTGTTCCGTGAGATATATGAAGGGGCCGATTTGATTCTTACGGACGGGAAGCCTCTTATTTGGATATCCAGACTATTAGGCATACCTATTAAGGAAAAAATATCGGGTTCCGATTATTTCCCGGAGGTTTGTAAAATGGCGGCAAGGGAAGGGTTTTCCATTTTCCTGTTAGGCGCTGCCGAAGGTGTAGCAAAAAAAGCAGCCGTTAACTTGATGAAGAAATATAAACATTTGAAAGTAGCTGGGGTATATTCACCAAGCTATACGTTCGAGAATGACATAAAGGAAATTTCTTATATTATCCATAAAATAAATAAAGTGAAGCCGGATATTCTCTGCATCGGTCTTGGAACACCGAAGCAGGAAAAGTTTTATTACAAATACAAAGACATGCTGCAGGTACCTTTGACGCTTCATATCGGGGCTACGATAGACTTTGAAGCAGGGGTGGTGAAGCGTGCCCCGAAATGGATTAGTTATGCGGGGATGGAATGGCTTTACCGTTTGCTGAAAGAGCCAAGGAGGCTTTATCGCAGATATTTGCTGGATGACCTGGAGATTTTCCCGATTTTTTGGAAGTACAGGAAGCAGCCGTGTTTCTTTGCGCCGGAATCCTGCAATATCCTTGGAGTAGATATTGCGGTGACGAATATGCAATCGGTGTGTTATTATTTGACAAAGAATCTGGAAAGGCTTAGAGGGGAATATGTATGCGTATCCAATGTGCATACAACGGTAATGGCATATAATGATGCATCCTATAAAGAAGTCCAAAACAACGCAGTAATTGCCGTGCCGGATGGGAAACCACTTTCCCTTATCAGTCGGGTGAGAGGGTATAAGTCGGCACAGCGCGTAGCCGGACCGGATTTGATGCCGGAAATACTTAAGATTTCGGAGACGGAAGGGTATACCCATTATTTTTACGGCAGTACGGAGCGGACATTAAAAAACCTGGAAAAAAACCTCCGCAGAAGATATCCGAAATTAAAGATTGTAGGGATGTATTCGCCCCCGTTCCGCCAGCTGACAAAAGAAGAGGATATGCAGATGGTAGAACGTATCAATGCAACACAACCGGATTTTGTATGGGTTGGGTTGGGCGCGCCGAAGCAGGAGCGATGGATGTACGAACATAAAGGAAGGGTAAAAGGGATTATGCTGGGGGTTGGAGCGGCTTTTGACTTCCATGCGGGAACATCCAAGCGTGCGCCGAAATGGATGCAGGAATTTTATTTAGAATGGCTCTACCGTTTGATTCAGGACCCGAAACGGTTATTGAAAAGATATATGTTTTCCAATGCACAGTTTATCTGGTTGATTTTGACAGGACATTGACTGGTATGGGGGAATGAATAAATAGGGAAAATAAAATAATGTTCGGGATATCAGGAGGTACTTCAAGACATATTGGCACTGGAGCCATAGAAAAATAGAAAGGGTATTTATGAAGAAGGTGGAAAAAGATAAAACTTATCTAATTACCGGAGGGGCCGGGTTTATCGGGTTTCATTTGTCAAAAAGGCTGTTGGGGCTGGGGGCAAAGGTAATCGGGTTGGATAATATGAACGACTATTATGATATCAGCTTAAAAGAAGCCCGCTTGAATATTCTAAAGGAGTATGAAAACTATTCCTTTGTGAAATGTGATTTGACGGATAAAGAAGGGCTTTTTGCCTTGTTTGAAAAGGAGAGGCCGGATATCGCAGTAAATCTTGCGGCACAGGCTGGGGTAAGGTACAGCATAGATAATCCGGATGCATATATCCAATCGAACCTGGTAGGATTTTTTCATTTGCTGGAGGCATGCAGGCAGTATCCGGTAGAGCATTTGGTATTTGCGTCTTCCAGCTCTGTTTATGGAGGGAACGATAAAGTACCGTTTTCCACGGAGGACAAGGTAGACCGCCCGGTCAGCCTCTATGCGGCAACGAAAAAATCCAATGAGCTGATGGCGTATTCGTACAGCAAGCTTTATAAGATTCCGGCAACAGGGCTTCGATTTTTTACTGTGTACGGGCCCTATGGGCGACCGGATATGGCATGTTATAAATTCGCGTTGAAAATCATGGAGGACGAGCCAATCCAGATATACAATAACGGGGATATGTATAGGGACTTCACTTATATTGATGATATTGTCACAGGAGTGGAAAATATGTTGTGCAATCCGCCGGAGGCGGATAATTTGGATGCCCGTTATAAGGTATATAATATCGGGAATCATAAGCCGGAAAAATTAATGGATTTTATTGGGGCTTTGGAAAAATATTTGGGGAAAGAGGCAAAGAAAGAATATTTGCCTATGCAGCCGGGCGATGTATACCAGACCTATGCGGATGTAACGGATTTGATGGAAGATTTTGGGTTTAAGCCAAGCACATCTATGGACGAGGGGATGCGTAAGTTTGTGGAGTGGTTTAAGGAGTATTATGGTTATGAAAAAACTGTTTCATGAGCTGATGCATTTCGGGATTATTGGGGTATTCAATACCTTATTAGGCATGGTATTGATTATGGTGTTTTATAATATTTGGCATTGGAATTACTGGGTAGCCAGCGGGACTTCTTATGTAATAGGAAGCATTTTTTCTTATTTTGCCAATAAAAAGCTGACATTCCATGTAGAAGGAAACAGTTGGCAGTCCATATTGCGTTTTGCAGCGAATATTGCGGTTTGTTACCTTTTAGCTTACGGTATTGCAAAGCCTTTGGTAAAAAGCCTTATGAATGGGTTATTCCCGGGAGTGGCCCGTCAGATAGGGGATATGATTCATATGGAAGCCTATGCGGTAGAGGAAAATGTAGCGATTCTCGTAGGGATGGGGCTTTTTATTATATTTAATTTTATAGGGCAGAAGTTTTTTGTATTTACAAGAACGGAAAAGGTGAAAGAATAATCTGTCCGCCCTTTTCTGAAGTACGAACGAAACGAAGCGGTAATTTTACCGGAAGAATGGAAATAGAGGTTGTAATGGAAAACGTAAAGTATTTAATTTTAGGGGCGGGACCGGCAGGACTGTCCTTCGCAAATTGTTTAAAGCAAAAGGGGGAGGAATCCTTCCTTTTGTTGGAGAAAGAGGCGGAAGCGGGAGGTTTGTGCCGCAGTGCGGATGTGGACGAGGCGCCTCTTGATATTGGGGGCGGACATTTTCTGGATGTGCAAAGGCCGGAAGTGAACCGCTTTTTGTTTGGATTTATGCCGGAAGAGGAATGGAATAGGTATGAGAGGGATTCCCGGATTTCTTTTGATGGGGGATATATTGGTCATCCTTTTGAGGCGAATATTTGGCAGATGGCGCCTGGCAGGCAAAGAGAGTATTTGGAGTCCATCGCAAATGCCGGATGTAACCGGGGAGAGAAAAAGCCGGAAGAATTTATTGACTGGATTTATTGGAAGTTAGGAAAACGGATTGCAGAGGATTATATGCTTCCGTATAACGAAAAGATGTTTGGGCGCGATTTAAATGCTTTGGGAACATATTGGCTGGAAAAGCTTCCGAATGTTTCTTATGAGGAGACGCAAAAAAGCTGCGAAGAAAGGCGGGCATATGGAAAGCAGCCCGGGCACGCTCAGTTCTATTATCCGAAAAAATATGGGTATGGGGAACTATGGCATAGGATGCGGGAGGCGTTAAACGATAAAGCGGTAATGAATGTCAAGGTACGGAAGATGGACGCGCTGCGTGGCCAGGTAATCTGTTCGGATGGCTCGGTATATGAAGGGGAGAAGATTATTACAACAATCCCTTGGGCGGAATGGGAAGAAATTGCAGGGATGCCGGAGGAACTCTGGCAGGATTTGAAGAAGTTAAAGCATAGTGGAACGCAGATTGAATATGTGCCGGAACGGATGGATACGGGGGCGCATTGGATTTATTATCCGGAAAAAGAGATTTCTTACCATAGGATATTGGTGAGACATAATTTCTGCTCGGGAGGGAAGGGGTATTGGACAGAGACGAATAAGGAAAGGGTGGAAGCAGATAGGGGGAGGTTCCGTTATATGAATGAGTATGCTTATCCGCTGAATACAGTGGATAAGCCCCGTATTATGAAGACGCTGCTGGACTGGGCAAAGGAAAGGCAGATTTACGGGCTTGGCAGGTGGGGCGAGCATGCCCATTACAATTCCGACGTGGTGGTGGACTTGGCAATGGAACTGGCACAAAAGCTTGGTTAAAAGAACAGACGGTATAGTTTGTATAGAGAGGTAAAAAAGGTGGGGGCGTTGGGAAGCAGTGTGGCCTGGAATTTTTGAAGCGAAGCGAGCCAGACCCCGGCCGTTAGGAAGAAGTAAGGGTGCTTGCGGAAAGAGTCTGCCAATACGGAAAGGGCAGATAAAACCGCAGCATCTTTTTTTGCAGCCAAAATCACGATTTGCAACGCCTGCATGGTAAGGAAGGCGCCGAACCAGCGGCCCCAATCAATGGTCAACAGGAAGGCAGGAACAAAGCATAAATGGCTGAGCAGAAGCAGAATATAAAGAGGCTTTGCTTTTTTTTCTGAGGCTTTCAGGATACTCAACCAAAGAAATCCGTAGAGGATAGCCAGAGGGAAGAGGAGCAGGAGGGTTATGAACCCGTAACGGATGCGTTCTCCGAGCTGGTTAAATACCAGATCGGAAGCGGCTTGGGCTGTGGAAGTAAAATATTCATAGTTCAGTGCTACTTCATTAATGGGCAAATCCGTGCGGGCGGAAAGCATGGAAACCAACTCTTTGCAGGACGGTACCTGAATATGGGAAAAGAGCTGGAAATATAGGAAGGCGGCTGCCATACCGGCCATACCGGCGAAAGCGGAGGCAATGTACAGATTGGAGTTTTTTCCACGAAAAGCGGCCTTAAAATATAAAGTAAAAAGCAGAGGGAAAAAGAGGAACATAAAAGCCTGATGGATGCTTAATGCAATCAAACCAAAGAGGGTAATCAGAATCATCTGTGCCCAAGCGGAAGGGATATGGATACAGCATGTAATGGCAAGCAACGCGGCAATAAGAAGATACATGTCGAATCTGCCCATATTTTCTAAAGTCCATAAATAGGAAGGGGAACCGGGGCAGAGGAGGTAAAAAATAATAACTAACAGTAACCCTTTTCCGGCCGGAATCTCTTCGGTCTGCCGCAGGGCATAGCCAAGGACATGGGCAAGTAGGATAAGCAGCAGGAAAAAGGAAAGCAATACAAATGTATAAGCTGCCCCTGCAGGAAGGAAATCAGGATAAAACAGACGTAAAAAAGAGCCGATAAAGAGCCGGGAATCAAAGCCAAGGGAATAATCCATAGCATACCAGGCACTGTTCCAGGCATGGATTTCATCGGGCAATTGGCATAATAAGGTGAAAAACAGCAGGAGAAAAATAAGGATTTCCCTGCGAAAGGTGTATATGATTTGTTTTACTTTTGTCATCATAGTTGTTTCCTGTGCTTTCTATTAGAATTTGTGTAAGTATGGATTGGGTGCCAAAGAGTTTGCCTGTGCAGAACTTTTGATACTAAAATCAAGTATAGCATAAAACTGGCATCCTAAGAATGGGGAATTTGATAAAAATTATTTTTTGCGGCGGAGGGGAAGCATGTCGCTGCCGCGACCCGCCGCAGGCGGAGAATCCTGCAAGCAGGATTCTTTTTTATTTTATAGGAAATTCCTTCGCCAGAAGGACGTAATTTGAAGAAGTGTCGAAGACATTTTTTTATTTTCCATAATAAGCTCCGGGTGCCAATGCAATGTCATTTAGTTAGTGCCTTGATTCAGCCGTGAGGAACATAAAATGCTCAAGGAACCCGTTAAAAAACGTCGGCACTTAACGAGGTTCCTCACGAGTTTAGTGTCCGTTACGCTTTTTACCGAGCGAAAGCGTGGTGACGGAGCATTTTATGTTCCTCACGGCGTCCGGTACCGTTAACTAAATGACATTGGGTGCCAATGCTAATATTTTTTTGCGCAATCTGCCACAACGTTATGCAAAGCCAAGGAGTTGACCTTATGGCCAACTCTTCCTGCTAAGAATATTTCTTCCGGTACCATAAGAAAAAGAAAAGACCGCCAATGGAACATAGTATGGCACCGAATAAAAAAGAGCCGGCAAGGTTATGCTGTGCAAGGTTGCCGAAGGCGAGATTGGAGCCGATTCCTACGCTGTCGATAATGACAGCGTTAATGCTTAGAGCCGTGGCGCGGTCGTTTGTAGTAATCTGCCGGTTTTGCAGTTCGGTTTGCAGGGGCTGTATGAGGCTGAAGGAAATGCGGAGGGTTAAGATACCAAGGACGGAGAGCCATGCTTTGTCTGTACATGCCAATATCAGACATGCTATAGAGGCAGAAGCAAATAAAAGGATAGCAGTAGGGGCAGTTCCCAGCTTTTTTGTTAGTTTTAACGATAAGGCGCTGCATAACCCTGCCATAGCGGCGGCAATATAGATATAGCCTATGACAGAGGAGGAAAGGCTGCATTTTACATATTGGAGCTGGTTAAGGAAGACGGTGATTGTCTGATGGGTTTCGTTTAGTAACGCAATGCCTATAAGGAACAAAAGCAGATATTTGTCCGTCAGGCTTTGCTTTAAAAGCAGGATAAAGCGGTGGAAATCCTGCCCGGTTTTTTGGCTTTTTACTTCCACAAGCCCAAAAGAAAACAGGGCGGCCATGCCATAGCTTATAACAGTCAGAAGGGCGGCAAGGGAATAGTCTTCTCCTACCGCGGAGGAAAAAACAAGGGCGGCGATAAATAATCCGGCGGTTTGGAGGCTGTTGTAAATGCCGAAGACATGCTGGCTCTTTTCCTGAACAGAGGGATAGAGGCTATGTCCTTCCTGCCCTTTGCAAGAAAGATAAAGCAAGGCAGTATCCACACCGGACAGGCCTGCAATAACAATGCTGATAATAATGCGTTCCAGAAGGAACGCTGGAAAGCCGGAGGCCTTCCAAAAAACGATTTTGGAAAGGAAGTATAGGATATTGCATAGGAGGATTGTTCTTTTATAACCGATTTTGTCCGCAAGGATGCCCCAAGGAAATTCCAACAATAGGCAGAGGGTCAGAGAGACGCTTTCGATAATAGTGATTTGCAAAACGGAGACCCCTTTTGCCTGGCGGTACAGCGTAGCAATGGGACCGTAAAACACCATGCCTTGCAGTAGGGAAATGGCGTACATACAATAAATGTTCCTTGTTTGTGTTTTCATTTGAGATAGTCATCCTTTCTGATTTTTGGTACAACAAAAGCACTGTCGGTAAGGCAGCGTGGCAACAAGTATGGAGTTGTACTTAAATCGGAAAGTTCATGAACCTGTACCTCTGGATTGCAATTTTGTTTTGAATTAGTAGTAGAATTGCCGTACATGGATAATGCTATTCTCCTGTATCCATGATACACAATCATTTTCAAAGCGTCAATGGCCCGTAAGGAAGCCGGCACATTTTTATCTGTATAGACATGGTAAAATATTTAAAACTAGAAAATTTTATGTGTTTATGATAGATTATTATTAATATTCAGCTTTTGTGCCAATTGATGAGTGGATGCTGCGATTGGTCCTGTGATTTGTTTTGCCGTATATTTGTGGCATCGTTGTTTAAGAAGGGCTAAGTTTAAGTTAAGAAGAATAAGTAAAAAAATTGGAAGGCGTTTGGAATTATGAAAAAGTCAGAAGAATTTTGGAAAAAACAATTGAAAGGGTTGGAAAGAAACAAGGAAATGATTGTTTGCGCTTGCTTAGGCGCAGCCATATTTGTATATATCTATGGTATCCATGTTCTGAACCCTTGCTATACGGACTGGCTGTTGACCAGTGAAGATGGGGATTTGACCCAGCATTATTTAGGATGGAAATTTTATCGCCATGCGCCATGGAAATTCCCCTTTGGGATGATAGACACGATGGCGTATCCTAATGAGACCTCGATTATTTTTACGGATTCCATTCCGCTGTTTGCATTTATATTCAAAGTGTTCCGCTTCCTGCTTCCGGTACGGTTCCAATATTTCGGGTGGTTTGGATTGATGTGCTTTATGCTGCAGGGCGGAATCGGGGCAAAACTGGTGAAAAAGTATACCGGCAGTGCGTTGGGAACAATAGCAGGAGGGACGCTTTTTGTATTAAGCCCTGTGTTTATTGACAGAATGTACTGGATGACGGCGCTGGCCAGCCATTTTCTTTGCCTGTTAGGTCTGGTGTTTATCGTATATTATGATGAAACATATAAGAGTACAAAGAAAGCGGTGATTGGATGGGGAGTATTGGGGGCGCTGTGCGGAAGTATCCACCTTTATTTCCTGCCCATGTGCGGTGTGATTTTAGTGGGGTTTGTCCTGCTGGATGCAGTGAAGGGGAAGAAAAAATGGAAAGCGTTGCTGCCTCTTTGTTCCTTTTTGTCTGGGGCGGTAACCATGATATTCCTTTTTGGCGGCTTTGCTTCCGGTATGAAGGCCGGAAACGACGGGCTGGGATATTATAGTTTTAACTTAAACGGCTTTTTTAACCCTCATGGGTGGTCGCGGTATCTGAAAGATATGCCTTACACGGACAGCCAGTATGAGGGGTTCGGCTATTTGGGGCTTGGGCTGCTGGCATTGTTCTTATGGGCCTTTTTGGCGTGGCTGGGAAGCATCCTGGAAGAGAAGGGAAAGAATAGGCCGGATGAGGGAGCAGGGAATTGGCTGGAACGGCATGTCCAAGGGATTGTGTGGGTTGTAATTGGAACCCTTACTTTGCTGGTATCGGCTTCCCATGTGGTGATGTATGGGGAAAAGGTGTTGTATGAGCTTCCCCTGCCGGGCGCGTTATATCGGCTTTGGAGTATTTTCAGGGCTTCCGGGCGGCTGATATGGCCATTGGTTTATTTGATTGTGCTTGGCGCGGTATGCATGAACAGGAAAAAAATAGGGCGGAAAACGGCGGATTTAATGCTGCTGGTTTGCCTGGTATTGCAGTTTGTGGATATTAGGGGAATGCTGGTACAAAAAAATGAAGTATATAATCAAAGGAAGGTATACCAGACATTACTGCCGTCAAAGGACTGGGAGGTCATCGGCACGGAAACGGATATGAAACATATTTGTTTTGTTTCGGATATGGTAAGCAACAGAAAGCAGTTGTTTTCCTTCGGGGATTATGCATCGGATTACGGGCTGACGTTGAGCAACTTTTATTTCGCCCGTTCTTTTGGGGAAAAGGAGCAGGAAGCGAGGGAGAAGGCGTTAGCGGAATGCCCCCCGGATACCTTGTTCGTATTTTTTGGAAATGAAGCGCAAAAATGTTTGTCCTATCCTTTGAACTATTATGCGATAGATGGGCTTGTGGTGGGATGCAGTGAGCCTTTGGACGGTTTGGATCCTTTGCCTGCGGACGAATTGACTGTTTACCGGTATGACATGGAGAGCGGACGCTTTTTGAATAATGCCGAAGTGACAGAGGAGGGATGGCTGGTGCATTCCTATGGCAATTCTTATGGGCCGTATTTATTTGCCGGAGCGGGAAGATACCGGGTAAGTGTGAGCGGAAGCAATTTGACGGCGGTGGATGTAAAGTGCTATTATCGTCATGGGGATGTGAATTTGGAGCCGCAGAATTTCGTAGTGGAAGAAAACCGTATAAGCTATGAGGTGGAATTGACGGAATGGGCGGATGATTTGGAATTTGCATTGTGGAATATCGGCGGCAGTGATATGATAGTGGATAGTGTGGTGATAGAAAAAGTGCAGTAATGTCTGCCTTTTTCGGACAAGGGATAGAAGAAAGAACGGCGAAAGGCTTTAGATAACAATGGAAAGTGTGTATGATAAAATTATTATAGGAGCCGGGCTTTACGGTATGTATGCGGCCTTGCACTGTGCAAAAAAGGGAGAACGGGTTCTTGTCCTGGAATATGATGATGCGCCCTTTAAAAGGGCGACTTATATTAATCAGGCAAGAGTGCATATGGGATACCATTATCCGCGGAGTTTGTCTACGGCAATGAAATCGGCAGGATATTTTAAACGGTTCGTGGAGGAATTTGGGTTCTGTATCCATTCTTCGTTCCGGCAGATATATGCCACTTCCGCCAAGTTTTCATGGACGGATAAAAAGCAGTTTCAAGATTTTTGCAAGGCGGCAGAGATTAAGTGCGAGGAGATGCCGGTATCCGGGTATTTTAAAGCGGGGATGTGCGACGGGGCATTTTTGACGGAAGAATATACTTATGATGCAATGCTTTTGCGGGATTATTATGTGAAAGAGCTTTTCGGCAGAAGCAATGTGGAGGTCAGATATGGTGCGCGTATCGGGAAAATATGCCGTAAGGGCAGCAGCTATGAAGTGCATCTTTCGGATGGCAGCCGTTTTTCGTCAGGGTATATTTTAAATGCTACTTATGCGTCTACCAACCAAATTTTGCAGTTGGTAGAAGGGGCAGACTTTAAGCCGTTTGATATTAAATACGAATTGTGTGAAATTATTTTATGCAGGCCGGGGGAACGGTTGGAAAATATAGGGATTACAGTGATGGACGGGCCGTTTTTCTCCATTATGCCGTTTGGGAAAACAGGGTATCATTCGTTAACATCCGTAACGTTTACGCCTCATGTTACCAGCTATGAGAGACTGCCGTCTTTTTCCTGCCAACGGGGTGAGGAATGCAATATGGGGCAGTTGGCCAATTGCAACGATTGTAAGGATAAACCGGAAACGGCATGGGAATATATGGCGCGTCTTGCAGGCAAATATATGAGGGAGGACTTGGAGTTCGCATATGCCGGTTCCCTGTTCTCCATGAAACCGATTTTGAAATCTTCCGAAGTGGATGATTCCAGGCCTACAAGAATCCGGATAGATTCTGTGGAACCCCATTTTGTCAGTGTGTTGTCCGGTAAAATCAATACTGTGTATGATTTGGAGGAATTTTTATAATGGTTACAGCGGATAAAAAAGAAAGCAAATTTGTATCGGTGGTGGTATACCTCCATAATGACAGCAGACATATTGCTCCCTTTTTCGATACGGTGCTTGGAATGTTCAGGGATAATTTTGAAAAATACGAAATTATATGTGTGAACGATGCCTCTACGGACGACAGCGTGAAAATATTAAAGGATTATTTTGAAAAAGGGGAAGAGACGGGAAAAAATGGACTTTCCGCTATGAGCCAGGAAACCGTGGAATCAGTAGAAGCAGCGGGAAAAGGGAACAAAAACGGAAGGGAAACGTTGTGGAACGGCAGTATGATAAATATTATCCACATGAGTTATTTTCAGGGGCTGGAAGCTTCCATGAATGCGGGCAGGGATATGGCAATCGGGGATTTTGTTTATGAATTTGACGATATCAACCCGGATTACCCGCCGGAGCTGATACGGGATGTGTACGACAGGATGCTTTCCGGCTATGATATTGTGGCGGCAAGCTGTAAGGGGAAAATTAAGCTGACTTCGAGGCTTTTTTACCTATTTTATAATTTAACCAGCAGTTCAAGAAATAAAATAGGACAGGAGACTTTCCGGATATTGTCCAGAAGGGCGATTAACCGCGTGATGTCTATGGGGCAATATATCCCTTACCGGAAAGCGGTTTATGTGAACTGCGGTTTGAAAACCGATACGGTTTACTACGAAAGCCGCAGCAGTGTGGGAAGGCATAAGAGCAAGACGGACGGGAACGAAAGGATGAGCCTGGCAATTGATTCGTTTATTTATTTCACCAATGTGCTGGAACGGCTTTCCTTAGTAGTGAGCGGTGCATTTCTCCTGTTTACTTTAGGTGTGGCCGTATATATTGCCGGTTCTTTTTTCAGCGCCAACAAGCCGGTGGAAGGTTGGCTTTCGACTATGGGCTTTTTATCGCTTGGCTTTTTTGGGGTATTCAGCCTGTTGACCTTTATTTTGAAGTATCTTTCGGTGATGCTTAGCCTGATTTTTAAACACCAGAGATATTTGATAGAAGGGGTAGAGAAAATATCGAAGCAGTAGGGAAAATATCAAAGAAGTAGAAAAACATCGAAGCAGTAAATAAAATATCAAAGCAGTGAGAAAGCATCGAAGCAGTAGAAAAAATATCGAAGCAGTGGAAAAATATCGAAGTAGTAGAAAAAATGTCAAAGTAGTAAATAAAATATCAAAGCAATAGATAAAGCAGGGGAAGAATGGGGATATGGGAAGAGGCTGTTCATAAATAAGGCGTTATACAAAGGGTAGATATGCTTGGCTGTAAAATTGGTACCATATCCTGGCAAGTTTGTGTCTGCGCAGCAACCACAGGCTTGAAATAGCAATAAAGCTGCGCAGAAATGGACGTAAAAATGGATATTACGGTTTTGTTTCCGGTTTTGGACGAAAGGCTGAGGCTGAGGAAAGGGATTGAAACGACGGTAAAGTATTTACGGGAAAACAGCACGATACCGTTCCGGTTAATGATATTGGATAATGGTTCTACCGATGAGACGCCGGAGATTGCGGCGCAGCTTTGTGCGGAATATAAAGAAGTGGAATATGTCCGTTTGGAGCAACGGGGCGTGGGTGTGGCGTTCCGGAAAGGGATAGAGCTGAACCAAAGTGAGATTGTAGGGTATATGGATATTGACTTGTCCACGGATATCAAGCATTTGGGGCAGGCAATCCACATTCTTGAAAGCTGCCCGGATATTGAATATATTAACGGTACACGGTTTAGCAAGCAATCGAATACGAGAGGACGGAAATGGTACCGGAAAATCACATCGCAGGGGCTTTTGGTGTTATTGAAAATTATTTTTGGTATGCGGTGTACGGATGCGGTCTGCGGTTTTACATTTTTGAGGAAGGAAACGGCGAAACGGCTGGTGGAAGCATCGGGAAATGACAATGGATGGTTTTACACAATTGAATTTTTGCTCCGGGCGGAACGGATGGGAATAAGGATTTTGGACTTGCCTGTGGAATGGCAGGAAGATTACAACACGACGGTAAAAGTCTGGAAAACGGTGAAAAATTATTTGATTCAAATGTATCGGCTGAAGAAGGAATTAAGGGAAGAAGGGAAAGGGAATGTTAAAAAGAATTGACTTAAGCAGGAATTATCAAAACCACAAAGAAGAATACATGCAGGCCATTGAGAGGGTATGTGAGGAGACGGCTTTTTCGGGAGGGAAGTTTGCAGACAAATTCGATGAAGAATTTGCCGCATATATCGGGGTAAAGGCGGCTTCCGGTGTGGATAACGGCACATCCGCTTTGCAGCTTGCCATGCTCGCTCTGGGAATCGGGGAAGGGGATGAAGTGATTGTGCCTGCCAACACTTACATTGCCAGCGCCTGGGGACCTACCTATACAGGGGCAACCCCGGTATTTGTTGACTGCACGGCGGATACATGGGAAATAGACCCGGAAAAAATCGAAGAAAAAATTACCAACAGGACAAAAGCAATTATCGGCGTCCATCTTTACGGGCAGCCTTTTGATTTCGGGAGAGTGAAAGAAATTGCAGACCGGCATGGGCTATATATTGTAGAGGACTGCGCCCAGTCCCATAGGGCGAAATATGAAGGGGAAATGACAGGCAGTTTGGGGGATTTAGGCTGTTTCAGTTTCTACCCGGGCAAAAACCTTTATGCCTTCGGCGAAGCCGGAAGCGTTGTTTCCAATAACATAGATTATATAGATGCCATTGATACATGGAAAAACCAGGGCTGTAAAGTCCGCTATTACCATGATGTGGTTGGCTACAATATGCGTATGGAAGGGATTCAGGGAGCGGTACTAAGCGTCAGTCTGAAATACTTGGAAGAATGGACAAAGCGCCGTCAGGAAATCGGCTGGAAATATATCAGGGAAATCAAAAACCCCTGTATTACTATGCAGGCGCATCCTGAAAACACAGAACCCGTTTTCCACCTGTTTGTGGTTACCGTGCCGGAAGCGGAGAACTTTTTGGAATATATGGCGCAAAATGACATCGAATGCCACCGCCACTACCCCGTACCGTGCCACCTGCAAAAGGCTTATGCCCACCTTGGCTACCAAAAGGGCGCCTGCCCGAATGCCGAATACCTGGCAGAACATTGCGTCACCCTCCCCCTCTTCCCGGAAATGACAGAGGAAGAAACCCAAAAAGTAATTGAGGCATGCAACGCATACCATGCAGATTTTTAGCCAATATTTTAAGCTGTGGAAATATTCTGCCAATATCATCTGTAAAAACCCAGGAGTACCGGAGATTCCACCAAACCCAGTCAAACAAAAATCATGCCACAGCAAGATTCTCCCGGATAATATTGACAGAATATGCAGCAAAGCCATTAATTTATCCATTAAACTAAAAAAAACCCAGAACCATAAAGAATAACTCCCTTTTCGGAAATGTGTTCCTACTAATTAGAATTTGAAATATAATG
This sequence comes from uncultured Kineothrix sp., assembly GCA_910588855.1. GTDB lineage: Bacteria > Bacillota > Clostridia > Lachnospirales > Lachnospiraceae > Kineothrix. The sequence goes on from CAJUSR010000003.1 coordinate 194,719, forward strand.
CATATATTTATATATGATTACTGAATTTACACTCGCTTGAAAATTTCTTACACCGGAATTTATGTCGTAGAAATCAAATCATCATCAAAGTATCGTTTACTTTTCGTTTTCCCATTGATGCTAATGGTGTAAAAACAGCAATTACGCTTGAAATGCCAGCGAATCCCTATTATCACGCCTGTCATATCGGGATGATTGCAAGGCGAGACCTGTTCCCCATAAACAAATCGGGGAAGTGCCGGCAACTCCCGGATTCTTTTTATATCCAGCTCATAATTAGCTTTAGGTGACATAACCAAGGCTTTACTATTGTCTATCTTGTATTGAACAACCGCCTGAAACAGTCCATCTTCCCAAGCTTTGCCGTCGAGACGTATACCCCACATAAAAGAAACCTCCGTTTGCCCACAATTCCGAAAAGGGAGAAAAATAAAAACCAGAAAAATCCAACTGCGCCGGCAAACTTATATCTAAACATAAACTTGCCGGGAAACCAGTCCGGAGCCAGAAAGCATCCCATTCAGAACCGTCAAAAAACGCCGGTCCTTATGCGCTGTCCTTTAGCGCATTAGCACCGCTGCGTTTTTTGTTGAGCGGTAGCATGTTCTGAATGGGGTGCTTTCTGGCTCCGGACGGCCACCCGGGCACCCTCAGAACCATCAAAAAACGCCGGTCCTTATGCGCTGTCCTTTAGCGCATTAGCACCGCTGCGTTTTTTGTTGAGCGGTAGCGTGTTCTGGATGGGGTGCTTTCTGGCTCCGGACGGCCTCCGGTCCCCCTTTATTCGCAGCCCCGTGCAGAGGAAATATGCCGCTATACAGCGCACGGGTCCCCCAGCGAGTAGGGAAAGATGAATCTTTTCTACTCGATTCCACGTTTATCATTCTTTCCACTTCGGGTCATACCCCTTCCCATTGGGCTTAGTACGTGAAAGGAACTCCCCAAATTCCGGCACCTCTTTTTCAATCACTTCCATAAAAACGGCAGCACCGTCAGTATTCAGGTGGTCTGCGTCGGAAAAATATTCCAGATTATTGGCAAACCGCACATCCTCCGAATAATCATAATAAGGAGTGCCCGTATCTTCGGCGATGGTTTGGACAATGCCGGAGAACTCTTTTTTATATTCTTCGGAAAACAGTTCCGAATATAGACCAGTGTATGGTGTGGTGATTAAAACGGCAGTAATACCGTTTTCTTTACAAAAGGAAAGAATATCATATAGATTATGGATTCTTTCGTCAAGAAAATATTCTTCTTTGTCATCCATATGACGGTGGTAGCGGTTTTTTGCTTTTTCCCGGAATTCGGCTTCTTTTCCGGTATCCTCTTTTGGATTCTGGCTTTCCGCAGCCGAAACTTTTAAGGAGAAGGTGGGGAAAAGCTTTATAATTTCCTCTTTGGCGGATAAAACCGGAAAGTAGTGTGTGATGATATCAATATAAGGATTATAGCCGGGAATGTATTTGGGGGATAAAAAAGTGTAGTATTTTGCATTTAAAAATTGCGCCTCTTCTTCATTGGTTACCTCGTTGTTGAAGGAGAAATAGGAGATGGGGATAAACATCAGGCATTGCTCCGAAAAATATTGCTGGTACATGGAGAGAATGGCATAGTCATAGTCATAAGTTTGGCTGGACATGGCAAAGTTGAAACACTCGTAGCCTCTGCCTTTCATAAGCCCGTCATAATAAAAGGCATATTCCCCGTGGGAACTGCCGAGATTACAGATTTGGATATCGTTATAAGTGGATTTAATAAAATGAAATTTGTTGGCATCGCTGTAAGGGTTTTCCCGGACCTGCATATAGCGTTTATTCAATGCAAAAAGCAGGAAAAGCGTTCCAAGGCATACAATCAGGCATTTAGCCGTAAATAAGGCAAATCGTTTCATAATATCAACCAATCAGAACTGAAAATAATAAAATTCAGTAGAGATTCCTTTCTCCGAAAATAATAAAATAGCAAGTATAAAAAAGATATATACGGGATAACGTACCCATATCTTTTTGGAGGAAATGTATTGGATAACATTGGTTTTCAAAGATGCATAGTCGTAAAGGATAAGCAGCAAAACAGGGATGCACAAATAAACCATATATTCATAGGACATATCCAAACAGATAACAGCAGTTTTCAGATACTCGCTGAAATTATCTATACCGTAAAAACTTAAGGATAAAATCCTCCATGCGTCGCTTAATGTTTCGGCGCGGAAAAATACCCATGCAAAGCAGACTGCAAAAAAGGTGGCAGCAAGGGAAAAGGCTTTTCTTAATTTTCCGCCAGCTTTTTCCTGGCTATCATTAGAGGAGGAATTAGGCAGTAGGGCCGGCTTATTTTTACCGTTTGTCTTAAAAGTGACTTCAGCCACTTGGTAAATGCCGTGGATGCCGCCCCAAAGGATATAGTTAATGCCTGCGCCGTGCCATAGCCCGCTGATTAAGAAAGTCAGCATCAGGTTTATGGTGTGGCGGAACTTGCTGACACGGTTGCCGCCTAAAGGGATATATACATAATCCCTGAACCAATTGGAAAGGGAAATATGCCATCGGCTCCAAAATTCCCGTATGCTATGGGAAAAATATGGGCTTTTGAAATTTTCCGAAAGCCGGATGCCGAAAAGGGCGGCGCAGCCAATGGCGATATCCGTATATCCGGAAAAATCGCAGTAAATCTGGAGGGCAAACATAATCGTGGCAATAATGTAAACGAAACCGATATAATTCTCCGGATTGCCGTGGATATTGTCTACGGTAGGCGTCAGCAGACCGGCAACCACAAGTTTTTTGAAGTAGCCGACAGCCATGAGTTTAAGCCCGTAAGAGGCTTTGGCAGCGTCGAAAGTGCGTACCTCTTTTAATTGGGGGAGTAAGGCATCCCCTCTGGCGATTGGCCCGGAAAGAAGCTGGGGGAAAAAAGAAACAAACAGGCAATAATAGCCAAAATGCCGTTCCGCACAATATTTCCCCCTGTAAACATCAATTAAATAACCCAATGTCTGGAAGGTATAGAATGAAATCCCTACCGGCAGCATAAGCTGTATCATAGGGGAAGGCAACCCGGTAATTTCCAGGAAGAACCCCATATATTTCAATAACGCCAAAATGCCAATTAACAGCAAAACGCCAATCAGAAGATATGCTTTTTTCAGAGAGGGGGTTTTTGCCGTCTGTAGGGCGATGGCGAGAGAAAAAGTGACGACGGCTGTGGACAGAAGAAAAAGTATATAGCTGGCGTCCAAATACATATAAAAATAAAAGCTTGCTGCCAAAAGGAAAATATAACGGTATTTGGCGGGGCAAATCCAGTATAAAACAAATGTAATTGGTAAAAATATGGCAAACGCCATAGAATTAAATATCATAAATAACCTCTTTGCTTTCCAGAATTAACCATAACAAGAAAGTATTAAGTTTTTTTTAAGGTCTGCGGAACATTTCCTTAATAATTATAAGAAAGATTCCGCAAAATAAAAAGTATGTTATAATGAAATATAGACATAAATGGAAAAAAATATGCAAGTATAATTTTATTTTGGAGGATAATTATGAAAAAATGGAGTGTGATGATGGCGCTTATCCTTTCGGCCGTATTGATGATTGGATGTGGAAAGGAAAGAACGGAAGAAAGCCAGGAAGGAAGCAAAGAGGAAAGCCAGGTCGAAACAGATGCGTCGGGGGATGCGATTGTTATCAACGATATTCCGCAGGCAACGGAAGAAATGAATCAGGAAAATTCTATGGCGCAGGCAGCGGAACCGGAACAGGAGCCGCCTGCAGAGGAACTGGTGGTTGACCCGGAGGAATTGCAGGAGCCGGAGATTGCGCAGCAGGAAATAACGGAAGTCATCCCTGAAGTGCCGGCACAAAACAGGCTGCAGATTGTTTTTTTAGGGGACAGTATTTTGGACGGATACCGGAATGAAACGGGCATTGCCTATCTGACAGGGGTATACTGCGATGCGGATGTATATAATCTGGCGATGGGGGGGACGACGGCAGCATTGTCCACTTATGAAAGCGCAGTGTACGAGGAATGGAATTCCCGTTGCCTTCAGGGGGTAGTGCATGCTATCTGCGGCAATATAGACTCGGAAATCTTAAATGGATATCAGGCGGGAGAGGTATTTCCTACTTGTGATTTCTCCAATACGGATTACTTCGTGATTGAATATGGTATGAATGACTTTTTAAGCGGGGTGCCGTTAAGCGATGAGGACGATACGTTTGATGAATATACGTATGCAGGGGCTTTGCGCATTGCGATACAGCAATTGAGGGGGAATTTCCCGGATGCAACGATTGTACTTTGTTCCCCCAACTATGCCCAATTCTGGGGCAAGGATGGTTCTTATCTGGGTGACGGCAATATGGTGAACAACGGCGGCGGCGCGTTGGTGGAATACCACAGGGTATGCGGCAATGTTTCGGCGGATATGAATACTTTGTTCTTAAACGGTTACGAAGGGATTGGGCTGGATGCATATACCGCGGATGAATACTTGGAGGACGGTATCCATTTGGCAAAAAAAGGCCGCAGAAAGTATGCGGAGAAGTTATCACAAATTATCTTGGAGTATGAGGCTACAAAGAACAATTAAGGGGAAAAAACTATATTTCCTATAGCTTGTTCCGGGCGGCGGCTGGGCAGGGATGGATATTTCATTTTGGAATTTGAAATATCTATCCCCGCCCGCCGCCGCCCGGAATATGTTATGTGAAATAGGGCAGTGATTTGGGCTACAGGTTTGCTTTTAGCAGGGCAGTTGCTAAAAATGGATTACTTTCATAATAAATTGTGGCGGCGGCTGGGAATGTGTGGTAGAATGTTATGCGGATATTTTTATTCCCGCGAGCAACGAGCCAAGTGGCTGCTTGCAGACATTTGGCGACTGCCGCGAGGGTCAAATACCCCGCTGCTCTGTAGCGCTGCAAGTTTGATACCCTGTTGCTTGCAGCGGGGGCTTTGATTACTTTGCGGTTAGGATGCAGGGGGTTTTTTGCCGGATGTGAAGCGGCGGGCCGGGATTGCCCTTGGATGTCCGGGTTATGGATAAGGGTAAAATAAAATTGTATGCCCGGTAGGGCAGTTTGCCATAGAGGAGAGAAGAAGTTGAGAGAGTTGGAGTATCCTTTTGATAGCGAATATATATTGAAGAACTCAAAAAAGCTGAGGCGGGGTCTGCTTGCTTTGGACGTGCCCCGGGTGAGGAAGAAGATTGCGGTGCTGGGGGGGAGTACGACCCATGATATTATCCGTATCTTGGAGGTATTCCTGTTGGACCAGGGGATAGCGCCGGAGTTTTATGAGTCGGAATATGGGCAGTATTTCCAGGATGCCATGTTCGGCAATAGTGCGCTGGAAGATTTTGCGCCGGATATTATTTATATCCATACCAGCAGCCGGAATATCACGGCTTATCCAAAGCCGGGGGATGGGAAGGATGCGGTGGATGCTTTGCTGGAGGAGCAATATGGGCATTTTGCCGCAATGTGGAACAAGCTGGAAGAGACATATCACTGTCCGGTGATACAGAATAATTTTGAATACCCTTTTTACCGGCTGATGGGAAACCAGGACGCAGCGGCCATCAGTGGGAAAACCCGTTTCCTGACAAGGCTGAATGAGCGTTTGTACCAATATGCGGAGGGACGGGGGAATTTTTATATTAACGACATCAATTATATGTCTGCAGCTTACGGCCTGGAAAAATGGTCGGATTCGTTTTATTGGCATATGTATAAGTATTGCCTTTGTTTGCAGGCAATACCGGAGTTTGCTTTTAATCTGTGCAATATTATAAAGGCGGTTTTCGGAAAAAATAAAAAAGCGCTGGTTCTTGATTTGGACAACACTTTATGGGGAGGCATCGTAGGGGATGACGGGGCGGAAAATCTGGAAATCGGGCAGGAAACTTCTATGGGGCAGGTTTATGCCGAATTTCAGAGTTATTTGAAAGCGCAGAAAGACATCGGTGTGATGCTGAATGTCAATTCCAAAAATGAAGAAGAAAATGCATTGGCTGGTTTGAACCACCCCGCCGGTATTTTGAAACCGGAGGACTTTATTGTCCTTAAGGCAAATTGGGAGCCGAAGAGCAAAAATATGTTGGATATTGCATCGGAGCTGAATCTGCTGCCGGAGAGCCTTGTTTTTGTAGATGATAATCCGGCGGAGAGGGAAATCGTCAGAGTACAGATACCGGGAGCGGCAGTACCGGAAATCGGCACACCGGAGCAATACATCCGGGTACTTGACCGCTGCGGCTTTTTTGAAGTAACCAGTCTTTCCGAGGACGATAGGAAGCGGAACGATATGTATAAAGCGAACCGGATGCGGGAAAAGCAGCGGGCGGGATTTGCGGATTACGGAGAATATTTGGAATCCCTTGAAATGAAAGGCACTGTCAGACCATTTGAACCGGTGTATATGGCGAGGATTGCCCAATTAACCAATAAAAGCAACCAGTTTAATTTGACCACAAGAAGATATACCCAGAGCGAAATAGAGCAGACGGCCGGAGATCCGGATTATATTACTTTATATGGGAAACTGGAAGATAAATTTGGGGATAACGGAGTAGTTTCCGTAGTAATTGGGCATAAAAAAGAAGGAACGCTTCATCTTGACCTTTGGATTATGAGCTGCCGGGTGTTGAAGCGGGATATGGAATATGCCATGATGGATTGTCTGGTAGAGGAATGCCAAAAGGCAGGCATACAAACAATAAAAGGCTACTATTACCCTACCGCTAAAAACAAGATGGTGGAAAATTTTTACGCGCTGCAAGGATTTACGAAGGTAGAAGAGGACGAAAAAGGCAATACCATATGGCTTTATGAGATTCCGGAGCCTTACGGAAACTATGAAAAGAAAAACAGGTATATAAAAATGATAGAGAATGACAGAAAAGGATAGAGAATAATAAAAAATAATAGAGAATAATAAAAATAATAGAGAATATAAGAAAATAATTAGGAAATTTAAGACAATAAGTTTGCGCCGTGCTGTGTTTATTGGTTTTACGGCAAAAGGGGCGTAGGAAAGAGGTAAGGAATGACAAGAGAAGAAGTGTTTGAAACATTAAACGGAGTATTTCAGGATGTATTTGACGATGAATCCATTACGGTAAATGAGGCAACTACTGCGGAGGATATTGATGATTGGGATTCTTTGGAGCATATCAATCTGATTGCGGCGGTGGAGCAGGAATTTGGCATGAAGTTCTCTATGGGACAAGTAGTAACCATGAAGAACGTAGGCGAGATGGCGGATATTATCATAAGCCAGATAAAAGAGTAACCGGTGTAAGCCTGTGCGCAGAAGGGAAATGGCTGCCGCGCCAATTCTTGTTGTAGATTAGGGGGCAGCAGTTTCCAACAGTTCTATCATCCCTAAAAAGGGGTTCATAAGAAATACCACCCGTCTGCCATCCAGCGCCGGAGCCGGGGTCGGAACATCAATGGCGGTATAGCCTTCCTGGACGAGGGAAGTGAAGTCCGCATCAAAGTCCGGTGTTTCGTAACAAATGTGGTAGGGGCTGTTTTTGTATTTCTTTAAAAGCCCTGATACGACGGATTCGGTATCCGCAGGGGAGACCAGTTCTATTTGGTAACCGTCTTTTTCCATAAAGCAAATATGGATATTCCGGTAATGGTCATGGGTAACCCCTGAAACGGTTTGGTATCCCAGGTGTTGAAATTCCCCGATGGCCTGCTGGATTTTTTTTACTAAATATCCGATGTGGTGTACTTTTAAATTTGTCATAATGCTCCTCCGGAAAATGTATGATAATGGGATATGCCCAGCCCGGTTTTTTGCGGGATAGGAACTGAAAGGGCTGTAATTGCACAAATAACAGAAAACGGAAGCAAGAAAGGAACTTGTTTTATGCCGGCAAATTTCACATCCTTCTATTTTTTATGCTTTTATGCATGTATCTTAATTATATATTATCTGATTCCCCAAAAAACGCAATGGGTATTTTTGCTTATGGCCAGCGCAGCTTTTTATTTACTGACAGGAAACGGATGGCTTATTTTGTATCCGGCTGTTGCTTCGCTGACGGCATATATTTCCATGCGTGTCATGACGGGAACGGAAGATAAGAAAAAGCGCAGTCTGGCGCTGCTATTATCGGCTGCGTTATTGATTGGCGCTTTGATTGTTTTAAAATACATTAATTTTGGAATCAATACAGTAAATGCGGTGGCATCGTTATGGCATCCGTCGGGGGATTTATTGAAGGGATTTCATTTTCTCGTTCCGTTGGGGATTTCATTTTATACTTTTTCTATTTTGGGCTATGTAGTGGATGTATATAATGGGATTGCTGCTCCGCAGAAAAACTTTTTTAAAATGGCTGCCTATGGGATGTATTTTCCATCTATCCTGTCCGGACCGATTTTGAAGTACAGGGAAGACGGGGAACAGTTTTTTGTTCCGCACCCTTTCGATTACCGTCAGGTTACGTTCGGTTTACAGCGGATGGTATGGGGTTTTTTTAAGACGTTAGTGATATCGGAAAGAATGAATTTGGTTGTAAATACGGTGTATGACAATTATATGCAATATCCTGGTATTTACATATGGATTGCGACGGTGTGTTATGCGTTCCAGTTATATACTAATTTTTCCGGCTCTATGGATATTGTTTTGGGTATGTCCCAGACTTTCGGGATTCGTCTGCCGGAAAACTTTGAGACGCCTTTCTTTTCCAAAAATATTTCCGAATATTGGCGGAGGTGGCATATTACACTGGGCGTATGGATGAAGGAATATGTTTTTTATCCGTTGCTGCGTACCGAAGCTTTCGGCAGCCTTGGGAAAAAGCTGAGAAAAAGGTTCGGCAAAAAGAGAGGGAAACAACTGACTACCTTTTTGGCCATGTTCCTGCTTTGGTTTACCGTGGGGATTTGGCATGGCGGGGAGTGGAAATTTGTCATCGGTTCCGGTCTCCTCCATTGGTTTTATATTGTATCGGGCGAGCTTTTGGCGCCTTTATACGGAAAGATGATGGAGAAACTCCATATTAACCCCAAAAGCAGATGGGTCGATGGATTCCGCATCTTACGTACATTTTTCCTTGCTAATATAGGTTTTGTCTTTTTCCGTGCCCCTTCAGCACCGGATGCCTTCCGGATGTTGAAAGAGGGGATAAGTATATGGAATTTGGGTGTATTGTTTGACGGTTCTTTATTGGCTCTTGGTTTAGATGCAATTGAAGCTGTGATTGCAATTGTATCTTTGCTGATATTGCTGACAGTATCCATTCTACAGCAAAAAGGATCTGTGCGGGAACGGATTGAAAAGAAGAAACTTCCTGTCCGTTTCCTTATTTGGTATGCATTGCTGTTTTATACGATACTCCTTGGGCATTATGGCCCGGATTATAGTGCGGCGGAATTTATTTACCAGGGGTTTTAGGGTTGATGGGATTGATGTGTTTTGGGGTGTGGTTTGTAGGGAATGCCTTGCTATACGTTCCTCTTTTTGTCAGGGAAAAACAGCCCCCTAATGCGCTCAAATCAGCCAAAAGAGACTCCGGCAAGACTACATTAATAATATCAAACATTAAATATTAAATATGAAAAAATGAATATTAAACAGCAAATGTTAAGTAACGAAAATTGAACATTAAACAGCAAATATTAAGTAACGAAAATTGAGCATTAAACAGCAAATATTAAGTAACAAAAATTGAACATTAAACACCAAAAATTAAGCATCAAAAATTAAACATATAAACATGAAAAAATGAAATATCAAAGACTAAATATCGCAGATTGAAGATGTAAAGGTGAAGTATTGAATATTAAATAAGATAAAGTATGAAATATGAAAGGCTAAGTTGAGGGACAGCAATTTCATACAATGGGAGAGATGGCTAGTGCTGGAGTGGCGATACGATATTTATGATAATAGTCAGTGCTATATACGATATGTACTAAAGAGGCACAGCACAAGGCGAAAAAGCATCGGCGGCGGATTAGCTTCCCAACCTACGATATCAATGGTTTGTTATTGGCATGCTGGCCGATACAGCAGCCCGTGCGAAAGGGGAATCCGGAAGGAGCCCTTTAAAAAGCGTCAGTGCTTAACGAGGTTTTTTCGAGTTTAGCACTGTTACGCTTTTTGCAGAGCGGAAGCGTGGCGACGCCGGATTCCCCTTTTGCGCGGGCGGACTCCCGCCAAATCCCCATAACAACCTTCATCTCCCATCCAAAACATTTTACATAGACGTATAAGGGATATTCTGTTAAAATATAGGTTATGATGAATAGAAGGTATAATCTTCGGATAAGATGCCGCATCAAGTGGCGGAATGAGAGGAAAAATGGATAAGATTGCAGTTTTAATACCGTGTTATAATGAAGAGAAAACGATTGCAAAGGTAGTTGCGGATGCAAAAGAAGCATTGCCGGAGGCGGTGGTTTATGTTTATGATAATAATTCTTCGGACAAAACGGCTAAGTTGGCAGAGGCGGCTGGAGCGGTGGTCCGGAATGAATATATGCAGGGGAAGGGGAATGTAATCCGCCGTATGTTCCGGGAGATTCATGCGGAATGCTATGTTATGGTAGATGGGGATGATACTTACCCGATGGAGTATGCGGCCGAAATGGTGGACAAGGTGTTGAACCATAATGCGGATATGGTAGTGGGCGACAGGCTTTCCTCCACGTATTTTACGGAAAATAAAAGGCCTTTCCATAATATGGGGAATAGCTTGGTGAGGGGGAGCATCAACCGTCTGTTTGGATGCAATATCAAAGATATAATGACGGGTTACCGGGCTTTCAGTTATGGGTTTGTCAAGACGTTCCCCGTATTGTCCAAGGGATTTGAGATTGAAACGGAGATGACAATCCATGCAGTGTCCAACAATATGCAGATAGAAAATGTGATTGTGGATTATAGGGACAGGCCGGAGGGGAGCGAATCCAAGCTGAATACTTATTCGGATGGGATAAAAGTGATTGGAACGATAGGGAAGCTGTATAAGGACTATAAGCCATTAGGTTTCTTTACATTGCTCGCCGTGCTTTTGGCTGCTGTGTCGATTCTCTTTTTTATACCGATATTGATTGATTTCTTAAAGACAGGGATGGTGGATAAATTCCCTACGCTGTTTGTCTGCGGCTTTGTTATGTTAGCGGCGATTCAATCCTTTTTTTCGGGGCTTATCTTGTCCAATATGGCATTGAAAAACCGAAGGGATTTTGAGTTTTGGCTGAACATGATTCAAGGAGACAAAGAGCATGGCAATGGAGATTGAAAAAGAAAGAAGAGCCAAAAGAGGATGGGATAAATGGGAGCTTGGCCTATTGGCGGCGGCATTGTTGTTTTATCTTTTTTTCCCGCTTTATGACGGGCCGGTTTGGTGCAAAGATTCCATGAGCTATGCCACCATGGACATTACAAGGGAACCCTTATATCCTACCTTCTTATGGGTATTCCGGCGGCTTTATGGAGAGGGGGATTATTTAATGCCGGTAGTTGTCGCCCAGAGCATTTTGGCGGCTTATGCGGCATGGAAACTGGCAGTGACGGTGAAAGAACGCAAAGAGGGAGGCAAAATCTTATCTTTGATTGCCTTGGTTTCCCAATTCGGAGTAACTATCCTTTGCCGCTTTGTGGCAGCCAGAAGTTCGGCTTATACGGATAGCATTATGACGGAAGGACTCGGGCTATCGTTATATGTCCTGTTTGTTTTACAGTTATACAAATATATTATAGATGAAAAAATAAAAAATCTGGCAGGAACGGTCGTATATGCCATGCTTTTGATAAACTTGAGGAAGCAGATGCTTATTACGCTTTGTCTGATGGCGGCGGTTTTTGTTTTGTATTATTTGATAAAAGAGCAGAAAGGGAAGAAGCTGCTTTTGCTTTTGGCTATGACGGTGGGCATTTTTGCCGCGTGCCGTTTTACGGATAAGCTTTATAATTATTGTGTCAGAGGGGTGTGGATAGAACATTCCGGCAATTCGATGGGAATGCTTTGTACGCTGATTTATACTTCCGGGGAAGAGGACGGGGTGTTGTTTGAAGACGGAACCTTAAAGGGGATGTATGAAGAGATTTCCAAAGAAGCGGACAAACAGGGGCTGAAAATCACTTATGCGCCGAAGGGATGGGTGGACTTGTCTTCCCATTATGCAGACAGCTACGATGCCATAGGATACGGCATTATCAACCCGGTGGTGCAAGGGTACATTGCAGAGCATTACGAGTATACGCCTGTGGAAGCGGTATTAAAATATGACGAATACTGCAATGAGATGGTAAAAACGCTCCTTGGGCAGGAGAAAGGGGATTTGATACGCGTATATATGTCGAATACGTGGAAGGGCTTTGTAAATTCTATCGCGCGGGTGAACAAATATTTGAACATTTATGCGGCAGCGTCGTATCTTTTATATCTGGGGCTTTATCTATATTATGTACGGAAAAAAGGATGCTGGCGGGAAAAAGATAAAACCGCGGCATTTACGGAGATTGTGTTTGGCGGTATCGCGGTAAATGCTATGGTAGTAGGGGCTATGATTTTCTGTCAGCCCCGTTATATGATTTATAGTATGGGGTTGTTTTATACTGCTTTGTCGGTATTGGTTTATGAGACGCTTCCGCTACCCGGTTTTCTTATGAAGAAACGGGAAAAAGGGCAGGCGGCAGCAAGTGAAATGGATAATATATGAAGAAGATATTAGAAAAATGGTATATTATTTTGATTGGGTTGTTTTTACTATCTGTGGCCGGGGTTTATGCTTTTTTTGGAAAAAGCAGCTATATCGCGGTACACGATAATTTGGATTTGTTTGTTGCCCAGTTTCAAATGTTGAAGAATACGGGCAGCTTTTTTGCTCATGGCGTGGATGTGCCCTTTTTGGGCGGGGTTACAAGGGATAATCTTCCTTCGGAGCTATCCCTTTATACGTTATTGTATTTCCTTTTCCCATCTTTTACGGCATATATTATAGGCTATTTGCTGAAAGTGGCGATAGCGGTAGCGTCTGTCTGGCTCCTGGCGAGGGACTGGTATGGAGAGGAGTTTGGGCGTTATAAACCTTTGGCAGCGATGCTTGGGCTGGTTTACGGGGTACTGAATATGTTTCCGGCTTTTGGCATCCCCTTTTCTTCGATTCCTTTCGTTTTGTATTTGCTACGGCGGATTTACAAAAGACCTTCGGTGAAACTGTACGCAGTCTTGTTTATGTATCCCTTCTTTTCTTATTTTTCCTATTTCGGTTTTTTTATTTTAGCATATCTTGCAGCAGCGGTTATCTGGCTGGGCATCCGGGATAAGAAGGTGCCGGTATCATTGATTGGTGCTTTGCCGGTGTTGGCATTGGGGTATGTATTTTTTGAATATCGTTTATTTTATGTGATGTTGTTTGGCGGTGTGGAAACGATACGGGCTACGATGGTGGAGGCGGATTTGACGGCGGGGGAGATTATTGCCCAGAGCATAGATGTATGGAAACATGGCATGTTCCATGCGGAAAGTGTTCATGGTGGCCTGGTTTTTTGGGTTTGTATGGTTTACTTTTTCTATTTGAATGGGAAATATATAGTTCAAAAAAAATGGAAAGCGGTTTTCCATGATATTTATAATTTGTTGATGCTTATACTGGTATTTAACAGCATTGTGTACGGGATTTATAATTGGGGGGCTTTCCGCAGGCTGGTAGAGCTGCTGCTGCCTCCATTAAAGGGGTTCCAGTTTAACCGGACGGTGTTTTTCAGCCCGTTTCTTTGGTATGCGGCATTTTTCGTAATTTTGCAGCGGATGTATGCGCTTCCGGAAACTTTCCGGCGCCTGCCTCGCTGGACGGCAAACGTTTTGGCATGTGCCGCAATGGCAGTCATCCTGTTTTCGCCTACCAGATATAACGATTTATATTTTACCTGTAAAAATAAGGCGTTGGAAATGCTGAAGGGGAAAGAAACCGATGAAATGAATTATGAAGAGTTTTATTCGGAGGAATTGTTTGCTTCTATAAAAGAAGATATCGATTACGCAGGGGAATGGTCTGTGGCTTACGGTTTCCATCCGGCGGTGCTGGAATATAACGGGATAGCTACATTGGACGGATACCTGGGTTTTTATCCCCAGCAGTATAAAGAAGACTTTAGGGAAATTATTGCCCCTGCGTTGGAGCGGGTAGAAGCCAGCAGGATTTATTATGACGATTGGGGGGCAAGGGCATATCTTTATGCGGGAACGGATGCATCGGCAGTAAGTTCCCTAAAATCCTTTACGGTGGGAGATAAGGATATGTATATGGATGTGCATGCTTTTGAAAATTTGGGGGGCAGATATATTTTTTCCCGATTTGAATTGGCGAATGCCGAAACGGTTGGGCTGCGGCTGGTAAAGGCATATGGATTGAAAAACGCACCATACGAAGTATATTTGTATGTGCGTTAGAGGAAGGGGGAGCTTCGGATAATGGCAGGGATATGTGGAATGTTTCCCGGCATGGGAGTGGCGAAAAAAATAAAAAAGGAACAGGAATGGAAGATGCTTGGGGGGAAAAGCCAAAATGGGATGAAGAAAGAGAAGCAAAAGGGGAAACATTCCGGGCTGGCGGCAGAAATTATTTTTTATTTCCTTGTTTTTGCGGCGATTACCTGCTTTGCAGTGATTCAGACTTATGGGGATCCGCCGGATGAAATCAACCGCTTCAAAGTAGTAAAGTACATATACAATCATGGAATTTTGCCTCATGGGGCAGACCCGGAAGTGATATTGGCGGGGTATGGGGCATCTTATGCGTTCCAGCCGATGCTCACTTATATTATTCAGGGGTTTTTGCTCCGGTTTATGAAGTTGTTTACCGATGATGGATATACACTCCTTTTAGCCGCACGGATGGTAAATGTGTTTTTTGGTGTGCTTATGGCTTATTTTGTCAGGAAGATAGCGAAAGAAGCATGGGATAATCCATATATTCAATGGACATTTACGCTGCTGGTCGTTTTTCTGCCTCAGAATATTTTTATCCATTCCTATGTAAATACCGACTCTATGGCGATGTTGTCGGTTGCCGTTATTTTTTACGCATTATTGCGGACGCAGAGGGCGGATTTTGACAAAAAAGGCTGTTGCCTGCTGTCCATAGGGATTATTCTCTGTGCCATGTCTTATTATAATGCATACGGGATTATTTTAGCCGCTATATTGCTTTTTTTTATCCGTTATATCCATTTTGACAGAAAGATTTGGGTGGAATGGAAACCGTTGCTCCGGAAAGGTTTTTACATTTCTCTCGTTGTTATTTTAGGGATTGGCTGGTGGTTTGCGCGGAATGCCGTCCTTTATAACGGGGATATCATTGCTATGAACGCCAGAAGGGAATGTGCAATTTTAACCGCCACCCAGGAGTTCAATCCTTTGACCAGGTTTACTTATCGGAATGCAGGGAAGAGCCTTGGAGAAATGCTTTTTGATACAGGTTATATGACGTTGCTTAGAGACAGTTTTATCGCTATGTTCGGCCCCATGATTATCCCTACTCATGGTTTGATTTATCTTTATTATAAAAGGCTTTGGATAATAGCATGTATTGCCGCTTTTTTTCCGGCAGAAAAGATGAGGACCGTATATTTTAAGAAAAGGGGTGGAAAGGAATCCGGAAATGGGCAGCCGGAAGAATCCGGGTATCGGGACTCCTTCTTTTTAAATGAAAAGGCAGGGCTGGGGCAGAAATACAAGATAGCTTTTTATCTGTGTATGGCTTTGTTCTGCGCAATCACTATCGGGCTTAGTATTTATTATTCCTATACGTGGGAATTTCAGCCACAAGGCAGATATATTCTGCCGATTTTGATTCCGTTTATGTACCTGGTGACAATAGGGATACGGAAAATTTATCTATTGCTCGATTTGCTGACCCCAATCCTTGGAAAATTGTTTTGCCTGGGGATTATGGGCTATGTGATGGCGGCGTTTGCGTATAGCTTGTTCATCCGTTTCCTTCCATATTATTTGCAAGGGGAGAATATGTTTTCCATGATTGGGAAAGGATTGTAGGATAAGGGAGTCAAGTTCCATGAACGCAGAAACGGGCGCGTATGTTGCGGGCAATCCCCTTCGCCTGTACGGCAATCCGTGTTACGGCTAGGCAAAAAAGCAGATTTTACTAATGAAATGGGATTGGGAATTGATTCCTATGATTGCAGGATGCGGGAATCTTGACCCGGTTTTTATTCGATGGTATGATAGACAAAAAAGCAAAGGAGACGAATAGGAATGCCTGTTAGAGTACACAATTTTTTAGGGAGGCTTGGATGGAATGCGAGGAAGTATTTTCCTATGCTGTCGAGCGAAAGTTACCTGAAGCTTCAGTTTGTGACCAGAAGGAAGCTGCAGAAGGATTATATAGATTATTTCATGAATGCGAAAAAGGTTCCGCATCCATTGGTAGTTAATTTGGAGACCATTAACCGTTGTAATAGTACATGTGAATTTTGTACGGCGAATAAAAATGCGGAGAAACGTCCATATAAGAGGATGGAAGACGAACTTTTTTACAGCATTATCGACCAGTTGGCGGATTGGGGCTATAAAGGGCATTTGACGATGTATGGGAACAATGAGCCGTGGCTGGATACCCGTATTGTGGAATTTCATAAATATGCCAGGGAGAAGCTGCCGGAGGCATTTATCTTTATGTCCACTAATGGGCTTCTTTTGGATGTGGATAAGGTAAAAGCAGTGATGCCTTATGTAAACCAACTGATTATCAACAATTATTGTCTGGATATGAAATTACATGACAATGTGCAAGTGATTTACAAATATATTAAGGAGCATCCGGAAGAATTTAAAGATGTGGATATACTGATACAGATGCGTTATTTGAAAGAGGTGCTGACAAACCGGGCGGGCAGCGCGCCGAATAAGCAGGCGACGGGAAAGGTGATTAAGGAAACTTGCCTGATGCCATATACGGATATGTGGATTATGCCAAACGGGAAGCTGGGCATATGCTGCTGCGATAATTTTGAAGTGACGGATTTGGCGGATTTGCATGAAACGCCATTAAAGGACGGATGGAATAGCAAGAAATATCAGAGCTTGAGGGAAGCTATCCGGACAGGGCGGCAGAATTATCCGTTTTGTAAGCATTGTGACTTTATCGATGCCGGGCTGCGTATGGACGCGGTGGATGATGTGCTGAAAAACCGGGGTACAATGCATGGGGCGAGGCAGTCGATGTTTAAAAAATAAGGACGGGATTTTATGGGCAAAAAGAGAAACAGAGGATTTGCTGCAAGTGTGATGCTGGCACTTGGTTTGTGGTCTGCGGTATTTTTGATGGGCTGCGGGGAAGTAACGGATGAGGAAAAGGTAGTGGAAAGGGAGGAGGAAGCTTCTTCCTTATCTTTTGCCGGGAAGACGCTTACGGTCTGCGGAGACAGCATATCTACTTTCACGGGGTATATCCCTGACAATTACAGCAAGTTTTATCCGGAAATGGGGGAGATTACGGATGTGGAAGATACCTGGTGGATGCAGGTGCTGGAAAGGACAGGAATGGAGCTGTGCCGGAATGCATCCTATTCGGGAAGTACGGTGAGCGGGCCGTCACAGGACGATGCGGACGGAAGATATGCCTGCGGCGACAGGCGCATAGCTGATTTGGCAGGGGAAACGGGGGAGAAGCCGGACGTTATCCTTATTTTGATGGGAGCCAATGATTTACTGCTGGATATCCCCCTTGGCAATTACGATGGCGTATCCCGGATAGAAGAGGGGAACATCCAAACATTTAGCGAAGCCTATGCATTGATGTTGGATAAAATCATAGAAGAATACCCGCAAGCCGATATTTACTGCTGTACAATGATAGAGATAGGAAGGCTGGATGATGAGGGGAACGGGTATGCATATAGAAACGCTCATGGAGCAGCGGCCAAGGACTACAATGCATGGATTCGAGCGGTGGCGGAAGCGAAAGGGGTTCCAACCGTCGATGTATATGGATGCGGCATTACGTATGAAAATATTATGGATTATACGAGCGAAGGCACCCATCCGAATACGGCAGGGGCAAAACTGATAGCGGATAAGGTGTGTGAAGAACTTGGAGTGGAATAGGGGCAATGAAAAAGTGAACATCCTTTTAGGCTCTATGATATAAAAATACCGGCAGGCCCCGTAGGGCGTAGCCGGTATTTTTTTACATAACAGGATTATTTTTTATTATTCTATTTCGTTGGATTTTGCTTCTTCGTGGTATTCTTTTTCCGTGTTTACGCTCCAGACATTGCTTCTGTCACGGATGCCGTTTTTAATATTTTTGACGGCTTCAAAAGAAGTACACATGGAATGGTCAATATTGTTGTACCGATGCTGCCCGTTGCGGCCGACGCAATAAAGGTTGTCGATGGTGTTTAAATAATCAATCAGCTTGTCGATATCTTTATAGGTGTCGAAATAAGCGGGGTACGCTTTTTTAACCCGTTCCGAGTGGGTATCTAGGACTTGGGAGGCGTCGTCGATAAGCCCCATTTTCACCATTTCGTGTAAAGCGAATTTTGTAAATTTGGCGTCGGATAAGTTCCAATATTTATCCCCTTCGTTGCAGAAATATTCTAATCCTACCCATACGGTATGCTTTAAATCTTTAATCATATACGGCGACCAGTTGTTGTATATCTGGAGACGTCCGAGCTTAACGGTACGGTCGTGGACATAAATCCAGCAATCCGGTACGATATTTCCCACCGTTTTCATTTTTGTTTTATTTTTCAGGTTCAGCTTTGGCACCAATACACCTAAGGTGCGGTAATCCCTGTAAGGAAGCCCTGCCGCAATCTTTGCCATATCTTCCGGCACATCGTTCATGCCGCCAACCAAATCTTTGATAGGCATAGAGGAGATGAAAATATCCCCTTCCATTGTGGAGGTTATGCCGTCATGCTCATAAGTAAGGGCGGTAATATGGTTATTTTCATCCTTTATAAAACCTGTCACTTTGCTGTTTTTCAATATTTTGCCGCCCAGTTTGGTGATTTCTTCTGCGGTGACATCCCACAATTGCCCAGGTCCCAGTTTGGGGTATTTGAACTGCTCTATGAGGGAGGTTTCAACTTTGCGGTTGTTTTTGTTGGGCAGAAGCTTGCCGAACATATCCTTTATAATGGCAAAAATGGATAAACCCTTTGCGCGCTGTGCCCCCCAGTCCGGTGCGATTTCGCTTGGATGGCGTCCCCAAAGGTTTTCCGTATAATTTTCAAAAAACATGGTATAGAGCTTTTTGCCAAAACGGTTAATATAGAAATCTTCCAACGATTTCTCCTCCCGTTTGTGGATTAAGGCTTTCAGGTAGCTGAAGAAGACTTGAACGGTAGTAAGAAGCCCCATGTCTTTTAATGTTTCAAATTTTAAGGAAATCGGATAATCAAAGAATTTTTTCTTGAAATAAATACGGGATACCCGGTTGCGGTTCAGCATAACCCGATTTTCCTTTTGGGGGTTCGGTCCCCCTTTAGAAAGCGGCATTTTTCGGCGCAGCAGGATATCGTCGTAAGTAGGGGAGCCTTGTTCAGGCAGCATTTTCTCCCACCATTCGTTGACTTCCGGGACTTTTGAGAAGAAACGGTGTCCTCCCATGTCCATACGGTTGCCGTTATGGTTCACGGTTTTGGAGATGCCTCCCATAGCTTCGGTTTCCTCAAATACAATTACTTCATAACTATTGTCAACAGCCGGGCTGCCGGGCTGTCTATTGGTTAATAATTCATAAGCGGCGGTGAGCCCTGCGGGTCCGGCGCCTATGATCAGTGCTTTCCTCATACGATGCATTCCTCTCAATAGTTTATAATTTCTACTATTTTAACATGGAATGATAGGATTGTCCATCCTATGTGTCCAGATGAGGGATATGTAGACCCAATTTTCATGTGTACGCGGGGTGGCGTTTCTTGACTTTTAGTGATAGGTTTGGTACAATTTCGCTTGAATAAGCATAGAGGAAATTTGAAGGAGAAAACCTATGATAGTAATAAAGATTGTCGGGCTTGTCCTGTGGCTGTTTTTTATCCCGTTTTGTATTGGGTTGATTCCGATGCCTTGGATTCCGGAGAAAAAAAGGAATGTGGGGGTAGTTTTGGTTGCGGGATATTTGATTATGCTGCCTTTATGCTGGCTGGTGACGGTTCCATGTATTTTGTTTGTAAAATACTATAGTTTTCTGGTGATGGTAAAATGGTTTACGGTATTGCTTGCTGCTGCTGCTCTTTTGGGGATAGGGGCAGGCGTTTGGATTTATAAAAAGGGGAGACCGGTTTTGCACAGGCCTGATTTGGATATCGGGGGCATGGCTTTGGCGGAAAAAGCCGGGTGGCTTTTGTTTTTTGCCCTTGTTGC
The DNA here is from genome assembly GCA_910588855.1 of uncultured Kineothrix sp. GTDB lineage: Bacteria > Bacillota > Clostridia > Lachnospirales > Lachnospiraceae > Kineothrix. The sequence continues at coordinate 215,105 of CAJUSR010000003.1, forward strand.
CTGGCAATTGTACAAAGCGTTTACATTAACTTCATTCGATGGGGATGATGCGGAGTATGTGGCGCAGTCGTTGGTTACATGGCAGAGCAATACGATGTATTTGATTCGGCCCTATACGGGAGGAACCACATCTTTGGATATCCGGCATTCTTTGGCCGTATTGCCTATATGGGTGGCATATATCGGGCGGATGACGGGGCTGCATACGACCATACTTGCCCACAGTGTGCTTCCTTTTGTATGGATTCCTTTGACATATTTTGTTTTTTATGAAGTAGGGAAACATTTGCTTAAAGGGAAAAAGGAGTTTCTTCCTGCTTTTATGGTATTGATGGCGCTTTTGCAGATATTTGGGAATGTGTCCATCTTTACGAATGAAACGTTTTTCTTGACGAGGACTTGGCAGGGGAAAGCGGTAGCGGCTAGTTTCGTCCTTCCGCTGACCGTTTGGCTGCTTTTATGGATTTTTGACGGGGAAGAAGGGGAAAAGAGGAGGAAGGAGCCGGCAGCGGGCATGTGGGCGCTTTTGGCGTTGGCAAATATGACGGCGGGGGTTTGCACTTCCATGATGGTTTTCCTTAATGCGGTGATGATTGGTGCGGCTGCTTTCTGGCTGGCGCTGGCGGAACGGAAGTTCAGCATTCTTGTAAAAGCGGGGCTGGTCTGCGTTCCAAACGTGATATATATGCTGCTTTACTTGTTTTTGCACGCGTAAGGTGTTTGATGAAATATTTCTTGCAAAACCGGGTATGATGAAAAAAGGAGAGCCAAAAAGGTTCTTTGGGGCGAAGAGGAAGAGTATCGGGAAACAGAGGTTAGGCTATGTACGGGATTTTTATGGAAAGCGTCGTAATATTTAAGAATTATGCAGGGGGGCGGTATATTATCGTTTTATTTTTGCTTGCCCTGCTTTATCTTCTTGTGGCGGAGAGGAATAAAAGGAGGCGGGCGCTGTTTGTTTATATGCCGTTGAGCCTGCTTTTGCTGTTCTTTTTCCCCATTTTCCGGAAAGTGTTTGTCCGGTTGATGGGCGGGGAAGGCGATACCTATTACCGGGTGCTTTGGTTGATTCCTATGGGGATGATTATTGCTTATGGCGGAGTGAAATTGGCCGCGTGGCTGTACGAAAGGAAAGGAGCCTGGGCAGGGCTTTTGGTTTTTGCGGCGGTGGGCGCAGGGATTGTATTCGGAGGAAAGTATGTATATGCCAGCCAATATATGTCTAAGGCGGAAAACATGTATCATCTTCCTCCGCATGTGATTAAAATCTGCGATTTGATTGCGCCTGAGGAAGGGGAAGAGCGTATTTGGGCAGTATTCCCTACGGATTTGGTTTATTTTGTCAGACAGTATGATACCAATATCCAGCTTCTTTACGGGCGGGAGATGGTGGAACCGAAGTGGCAGTATGCGGAGCCGGTGCATACGATTATGAATCATCCGACCACAATTGATGTGGAAGAACTTTTAAAACTGACTCGGGAAAGGTATTGTACGTATATTGTTTTTCCGAACATAAAAGACAAAGGGTTGACGGAGGAACCGGAGAATTTCGGGCTGGAGCTTATTGAAATCGTGGACGGTTATCCGGTTTACTATGACCCGGTAGCAGCGGCCCTGATAGAGGAGCAGTTTGGATAGGTGTTGGCATGTTGTTTCATTCGTATGAATTTATTTTTTTATTTTTGCCGGTAAGTCTGATTGGGTATTACTTTTTAGCGGGCAGAATAGGCGGTAAGGCGGCAAAGCTTTGGCTGGCAGGCATATCGTTTTGGTTTTACGGAAGCTTCCGCATAGAGTATTTGTTTCTTCTATTGGTGAGTGTGCTGTTTAATTACGGAATTGCCCGGAAGATAAAGGGATACGGGAAGGACGTAAAAGCCAAAAAGTGGATGTTGGCAGCGGGGGTGGCCGGGAATCTGGGGCTGCTTGTTTATTTTAAATATATGAATTTTTTTATAGAAAACTGGAACCATATCAGCGGCAGGGGACTGCCGCTGCTTCAGGTAGTGCTGCCTGTGGGTATCAGTTTTTTTACTTTCCAGCAGATTTCTTATCTGGTAGATTGTCAGCGGGGAGAAATAGGGGACTATGGGTTTGTGGATTACTTGCTTTATATCGTTTATTTCCCAAAGTTGATGGAAGGGCCGTTGGCATTCCCGTCTGAGCTGTTCCCCCAGTTTGCCGAAGTGGGGGGTAAAAGGTTTGATGCGGAAAAATTTATGCGGGGAATCTGCCTGTTTGTAATGGGAAGTTTGAAAAAGGTCATTTTAGCGGATACTTTTGGAACGGCGGTGGATTACGGTTATTCTAATTTGAAATTGATGCACGGCTTGGATGCGTTGTTGTTGGCAGTATTTTATTCTTTACAGCTTTATTTTGACTTTAGCGGATATTGCGATATGGGGCGGGGGATTAGCAGGATGTTCGGTATTGAATTGCCTGTGAATTTCCAATCGCCTTATCAGGCACGGAATATTATTGATTTTTGGAAACGGTGGCATATCACGCTGAACCGGTTTTTTACCAAATATATCTATATCCCGTTGGGAGGGAACCGGAAAGGGAAGGCAAAGACATACCGGAATCTGTTGTTTGTTTTCTTTGTCAGCGGGATATGGCATGGGGCAGGATGGAATTTTATCCTTTGGGGGATGCTGCATGGGCTGCTGTATGCCCTAACGAGGATGTGGCAGGATAGGAAGAAAGAAGCGGCGGAAAGAAGCCTCTTAAGAGTGAAGGAAACGGTAGATTCGGGAAACGATTTATGGAAACGGAAGATTGCCGGAGGGGTTGCCGGGTTTCTGACTTTCTGTTATGTTACCGCGGCATGGGTATACTTCAGGGCAGAGAGCGTGGCGCAGGGCAATAATCTGCTTGGACGGATATTTACAGGCGGTTTTGTGCGGGTGGACCGGAATTTGGCGGGCTGCTTCAATCTGGATGAATTTTGGTATATCCTGAAAGTCTTCCGGCTGGATCGGTGGGAATTTGGACATTATATTCTAATGTGCGTTTTAACGGTTTTTGCGCTTGCACTAGTGTTCTTTGGGAAAAATGCCGCGGAGATGGCAGGAAGAATAAAGCCTAAGGCATGGACAGCGGTGTTGTTTGCCTGTCTGCTGCTTTGGTGTGTGCTTAGTTTTTCCGACGTAAGCACTTTCTTATATTTTAATTTTTAAAGGGATGGGAAATGATGAAGCAATATAAGAAATGGCTGGTTGTGTTTGCCTTGTTTTTTCTTGGGGCAACGGCAGCAGTGATGCTATTGGTGGTATATGTAGACCCCTTTTTCCAATATCATACGCCTTTGGAGGATTTTCCTTATGTGGTGGACCATCAGGTAAACCAAAATCCGGGAATGGCGAAACATATGGACTATGACAGCGTTATCCTTGGCTCTTCCATGACCGTGAATTTTAATACGGGCTGGTTTGAAGAACTGTTGGGGTTGAAAACGCTGAAACTGAGTTACAGCGGGGCATTCCCTAAAGATCAGGCAAATATTATGGATATTATTTTTGACAATGGGCGTAAGGTGGATGCGGTTTTTCTCGGAATAGATGTGATTACTTATAGCGGTGGGGTGGAGGAGACGAAATACCCGGTGCCGGAATATTTGCATGATGATATGATATGGAACGATATCCCGTATTTATTGAACAAAGATGTGTTGCTGCAATACATTATGCGGCCATTGGCAGACCCGGATAAAACGGATTTGGCAACCGTATATGCGAGCTGGTGGACAGAGGAATATTATAACAAGCAATGGGTGATGCATAATTATGTGGCGGCAGAGCCTGCGGAAGAAGAGGCAGACCCGGAAAAATACGTGGAAAATATAAAGTCAAATATGGATGTCAATATTTGCCCTTATATAGAAGCCAATCCGGAAACGGAATTTTATGTTTTTTTCCCGCCTTACAGTATTTTGTACTGGAATGATGTGCTTCAGGAAAAACAGATGGAGGCCGTAATACGGGAATATGAATATATTGCGCAAAGGCTGTTTTCGTATGGGAATGTAAGGGTATTCTTTTTCCCAAACCAGAAATGGATTGTCTGCAATTTGGATAACTATGCGGATTACAGTCATTACCATCCGGATATCAACCGGTATATGACGGAATGCTTTGCGGAAGGGGAATGCGAAGTGACGGAAAAGAATTTGGAGGAAGAGCTGGAAAAAATGCGGCAGATTGTGGCCGCCTATGATTTTGAAGAATTGTTTTCGGTAGAGTATTAAAAAAGCAAAGGGCATAAATGACATTGGCATTTATGCCCTTTGCTTTTGCCAATGCTTATCTGCTAATATTTATTTTGCCGATGTCCTGCCTGTATTGATAAATTCAGCCAGCCTGTCCGCCATTATATTCCGTCCTGCATCGTTTAGATGGATGTTGTCGGTCATGTAATCGCGGTAATTCAGCTCATTGATGGTTCCATAGAAATTATCTATGATGGATACACCGCAGGAGATGGATACGTCGATTTCTTTCAGCAGATAATGAGGAAGCGCCCCGTTCCCCAAGTCAGTGCTGCCTCCGTTTTGGTAATTGCCGTTTGCATCAATGGACTGGGCAAACGTATGGGACATTACCACAATCCTGATATAAGGGTAAGTTTTCTGGATGGTTTCGATGGCGGTGCGGAGACCGCCGGTGTAGGCGCTGAGTTCATATGGGTCGTTAGGGTTATCGGAGGGGATGCCTGCCAGATAATCCGCGCCATCATAGACAATAGCGATGATGTCTACTTTTCCATAGTCGATAGATTTTAAAGTTTCCACAGTTTCCTTATAGATGCTTTCCTGTTCGGCAGCAGCGGCTGCCTCTAAACCGGAAAAATCTTTTGTGCAGATGCTTTGCGCCACATAGGGAAGGTTAAAATTATCTTTTGGATATTCCGCGTTGTAGGCGGAATATCTTGTTCCGATTGTGGAAGCAGGGAAGCCGCCATTATAAACCGTGGCGTTCGTCTTTGAGGCGAGCAGGGAAGTAAACCCTTTTTCGCCGGTTTCGTCCGTCAGGGGGTTGTTCCCAAGGCAGAGGACGGTAGTGATGCCGTCGTCTTCATGCCCTTCCAGCTTGGAATCGCTTAAAGGGATAATGGTATCCAACGCTTCTACATCGGTTTCTTTGGAGATAGTATCGGGATTGAAATCCGATTTAGTACCTATATTCCATATGGCCAGTTTGGCAACAGCAATAGCGGCGATAATCAATATTGCTGCAAGCAATAGAATATGGCCGCTAATGTGAAATCTGTTTCCATGTCGTTTGTTCTTTTCTTTTTGTTTTTTTGCACTTGATTTTTTCATTTAAATCTCCATTCCGGAGCGTTTATGCGACGGGGCGACGCAAATCTTAAATTTGCGTCTGCCATCAGGGCTTATTTGTGACGCTCCGGCACAAATAACAAGAAATGATTTAGTTTCTCTTAGGCTGCGTTTTTGCAGCCTTAGTGAAACTTCATTTCTTTCACACTATTCCTTCATAGCGAAAGTCATTTCTAATTGTACTATGATTTAATGAAAAAATCTACTTTAACTGCTAGCCGTGAAGTTCTTTATACCATTTACTGTATTTGTACATCCGGTAAGTGGTGCCGAGTTCTTTTAGCTGTGCATCATCTGCGCATTTGGCTTTAAAAGCATTGCGTTCGTCTATATCCATGCTGACATATTCCATATATGGGATACGGAGTTCGGTAATAGAACCGCCGCACTTGGGGCATGTCATCTTGTGGCCATTTAACATATGGACACGGTGGCAAGGTTTACAATAGTGCATGTACATCATGAGTCGTTATTCCCCTTTTCCGTTTGCAATTTTTTATTGGTACTATTAGATTGTGTCAGCAATGGCGAAAAAAGTCAATAACTTATTGATAGTAATCCATCGACAAAGTGGATAAAAAAACGTTAAGGTAAAAGCTGCCGGGGCAACTCATTTTACTGCAAGGGATTTAACATGCGTAATGCGGATTTTGCCATTTCGCTGCCCGATTTAAAAAGTTTTATCCCGTTTTGATGGTTGCGGGCTATCAGCTTTCTGGAAATAAAGGGATAGAGGAAGTATAAAAGGATGATAATATCAATGACAGGGGAAGACGGTCCGAAAATCATGCTGGCTGTAATAATTAAAATAAGCATAATGACTAACTGCGGGATAAGGGATATCCATGCAATTTGACGTACAATTGGCTTGCCGGAACTCATTTGTGTGCCCTCCTTATGGTGAGTTTTTTAAATCGAAAATCGCGTTCGATAAGGGATGGATAGACATGAATTAACAGATATTAATTATAAGTATAAGTTTATGGAAAAATTATGTCAAGTTGCTGCCTATTCATTTTCGGTTCTTGAAAGGGGATGTATAAAAAGTGCGGATATGTTAGCTGGGATATTGACGGAGAAAGGATAAAACGGTATGATGGGAAGAAGAATGAAAGAGTGCTGCGGCTGGAAAAGAGCAGATATGCGGCAGAAGAACCTTGGTACGGAGGAAAAAGGATGAGGACTTATCTGGTAACAGGCGGAGCCGGTTTTATCGGTTCCAATTATATTCATTATATGTTAAAAAAATATGGCGACGAAATCCGTATTATTAATGTGGATGCCCTTACCTATGCTGGCAACCTTGAAAATTTGAAAGGAGTGGAAGGAAGGGAGAACTACATTTTTGTAAAGGCGGATATCTGTGACAAGGAAGCGATTGCAAAAATTTTTGCGGAAAACGATATTGACAGGGTTGTCCATTTTGCGGCGGAAAGCCATGTGGACAGAAGCATCCGCAGTCCGGAAGTGTTTGTCCGGACAAATGTTTTAGGCACAGCTGTCATGTTAAACTGTGCAAAGGATGCCTGGGAACTTCCGGATGGAACGTTCCGGGAAGGGAAGAAATTCCTTCATGTTTCTACCGACGAAGTATACGGTTCTTTGGAAGAGGATGGAGGATACTTTTACGAGACGACCCCTTATGCCCCTCATAGCCCTTATTCGGCAAGTAAGGCGAGTTCGGACATGCTGGTAAAAGCTTATATGGATACGTACAAGTTCCCGGCAAATATTACCAACTGCTCGAATAATTACGGCCCGTATCAGTTCCCGGAAAAACTGATTCCGCTGATTATCAACAATGCGCTGCAAGGGAAGAAGCTGCCGGTATATGGCGACGGGAAAAACGTTAGGGATTGGCTGTATGTGGAAGACCATGCGAAAGCCATTGACATGGTGCAGGAGAAAGGGCGCCTGTTTGAAACTTATAATGTAGGCGGCCACAATGAAAAACAGAATATTGAAATCGTTAATATTATTATTGAAACGTTGCAGGAAATGCTTCCGGAAGGAGACCCAAGGAAGAGCCTTGTAAGCAAAGATTTAATCACTTATGTGGAAGACCGCAAAGGGCATGACAGACGGTATGCCATAGCACCGGATAAAATTAAGGAAGAAATCGGCTGGGAACCGGAAACGATGTTCAAAGAGGGGATTAAACTTACCATCCAATGGTTTTTTGAACATGAGGATTGGATGAAAAATGTAACCAGCGGCGATTATATGAAGTATTATGAGGAAATGTACCAATAAACTGTAAATAATAAATGAAAGGATTCCCTTGTTGTTGCTTTTTAGCATTTAACAGGGGAATCTTTTGCTATATCACACTGTGGCGGAGTAGAAGCATACCTCTGCTGTGCTTCGCCGCAGGCAAAACGTCACAGCGTTGAGAAAACAAGAAGTTGACCGCTTGGCCGACTCTTTTTGACCTTATAGGAAAGTCCTTCGCCAGAAGGACGTAAATTGAGGAAGAACCGAAGGTTCTTCATGAAGTGTCGAAGACACTTTTTTACCATATAGGAAAGTCCTTCGCTAGAAGGACGTAAATTGAGGAAGAACCGAAGGTTCTTCATGAAGTGTCGAAGACACTTTTTTATAAAACCTTAATTAAGAAAAGAGTAGATAAGTTCTATGCATTGTGATATAACTTAATTGTATGTCTAATGCTATGGACAAACTGCATGGATTGGGGGAGAGGCGGCTGTAAGGGCTGCTAGAATCTATGGTTTTGATGATAGAAAATATAGAATCGGATAAAAGAGGTAAAGTAGATGAGGGCAGGAAAAAAAGAAGGGGACGGCGGAAAAAAGAAATATATACCTTTTGTCGCTGTTTTTATATGTGCGCTGGCAATTATTGTCTGTGGGGTAACATACCGGTTTGTGGTGGGCAGGCAGGCTAAGGAGGCTTGGGCGGCTAGAGTGGAACGGGAAAAAGAACGGGCGGTCAAAGAGGAGGCGGCGGCCGAAGAAACGGCAGCCCAGACCGAGGAAGTGCTGGACTCTTCTGTGGATGCAGGGATGAATGTGCTTGAGATGATAGGCAGGCGCCCTTCTTTCATAGAATTGACAGAGGAAGGTACAAAGGATTTTGTAACAGTGGAGTCTTGTCTGGTGGACAATAAGACAAGCAATATTGTGTTGAAAGCTACAGCCGATGAAATCCCGGTAAGCGACGATGATTTTTATTATCTGTTTGCATTACGGATTCATAACAACGAAATAGGGGAGGATTTGGCTCCGATACAGGAACGGTATAAGGGCGGGGAAATAGAATTTCAGTTTTCCAGGCATATCGGAAGTATTAGCGGGCTGCTTTATAAATATGTGGTAGCAGTGAAAATAGACGATAAATATGTGGCGGTAAGCCAGCCTTATTATGTGACCAACCCGGAAGAGATATCGGTATATAAGTCAAACGGGGATGAGGCGGATTCCAAGAAAGGGCTTTTGATTGATCCGGACAAGCTCCTTTCCGGGGAACTGGAAGATTTGGGGATAAAACATGCGGCATATAATATTCCGGTATCAAGGATACTTGGCACGTCCACCAGCGAAGAATATCCCACAATCGAATATGCTTATCAGGGGAAAGGCTATGAATTTAACGGGGAAGTGATATCGGAATACGATTTGATATTCCGTACGCTGACAGAAAAGGACGTTGAAATTTCTGTTATTATATTAAATGATTTAACGTCGTCATATCCTCAGATGATTCATCCATTGGCCCGTTCCGGCATCGGAACTGCGCCTTATTATGCGTTCAATGGGGCGGACGAAGAAGGTGTGGAATATATGGGGGCAATCGCTTCATTTCTGGCGGAAAGGTATTCGGGAAGAGCCAACGGCAGGGGGGTGATTTCCAACTGGATTATCGGAAATGAAATCAATGCCAGGAAGCACTGGAATTATATGGAGCGCGTCGGAGTAAGCTCTTATGTAGAAGAATATGCCAAGGCTTTCCGCGTATTTTACAATACCATCAAAGGGATTAACGGTGCCAGCAGGATTTATATTTCATTGGACCAAAGATGGGACAGCAATGCCGGAGGCGCTGATAATTATGATGCAAAGGATATATTGGATGAGTTTAACAGGCAGATGAAGGCGGAGGGGAATATTGACTGGGGGTTGGCAATCCATCCCTATAATGTGCCTTTGACCTCGCCTTACATATGGAAAGAATCCAAATACGTCAAAGACGGAGTGGATACTTCCATGGTGACGATGGCGAACATCCATGTAGTGACGGATTATCTCCAAAAGGAAGATTTTTTGACGGAAGATGGGGAAGTGCGTTCCGTGACAGTGAGCGAGCTGGGCTATACTTCTTCCAATGGGGAGGAAGTGCAGGCAGCGGCAATTGTATATGCCTATAAAGCGGCGGAAGCGAATCCGCATATTGATGCCGTGCTGTTTTCCAGGCAGACGGATGCGGCAGAAGAAGTAGCGGAAGGGCTGGCATTGGGGATAAACCACATCGACGGTAAACGGAAATATATGTATAATGTTTTTAAATATATGGATACGGAACAAGAGGAAAAATATACGGATTTTGCGAAAGGGATTATTGGGATTGACGATTGGGGAACCGTGATTAGATGATATTTACATTTTCATTTTTTTTTATATGTGGTATACTGACAAATAGTATATTGTGCGATATTTAGGAGGGTGTTTATAGATGAAAGGAATTATATTGGCGGGGGGAAGCGGCACGAGGCTTTATCCGCTGACGAAAGCAATTTCAAAGCAGATTATGCCGGTGTATGATAAACCGATGATATACTATCCGTTATCTACGCTGATGCTGGCGGGAATCAGGGAAATATTGATTATTTCAACGCCAAGGGACTTGCCGGTATTTGAGGAATTATTTGGAACAGGGGAGCAGTTTGGGCTTCGGATAGAGTATGCAATACAGGAATATCCAAGAGGGTTGGCGGATGCATTTATTATAGGGGCGGATTTTATCGGAACGGACAGCGTGGCGCTTGTGCTTGGGGATAATATTTTCTATGGGCAAAGTTTTTCAAGGGTGCTGAAGGAAGCGGCATCCAGGGAAAAAGGGGCGACGATTTTTGGCTATTATGTCAGGGATCCCAGGGAATATGGTGTCGTAGAATTTGACAAGAACGGGAAGGCGCTTTCCATAGAAGAAAAACCGGAAAAACCCAAAAGCAATTATGCAGTGCCGGGACTGTATTTTTATGACAATGATGTGGTGAAGATTGCAGCGGAGGTGAAGCCATCCGCCAGAGGGGAAATAGAAATCACCAGCATTAACAACGAATATTTAAAGCGGGGAACTTTGATGGTGGAAACGTTAGGAAGGGGCTTTGCATGGCTGGATACGGGGAACCATGATTCCCTTTTGGATGCGGCCGACTTTGTGGCAGCAGTCCAGAAACGGCAGGGGCTTTATATTTCCTGTATTGAAGAAATTGCGTTTAAAAAAGGTTTTATCACTAAGGAGCAGCTTTTGAAGCTGGCTGAACCGCTGATGAAAACGGATTATGGAAAATATATGGTAGAGGTTGCGAATGGGCTCTAATATAAAAAGAATTGTTATACTGATGATTGTCCTTATGTTTGTAGCAGTGGCCGGGATTGTCTTGTATGCAAATATCCGTTCCGAGGAAAAGGCAGTGCAGACCGCGCAGATGGACACGGAAACAGGCGCCGGGGAGGGGGAGACGCTGCAGATAGGGGATAATACCCGCGCTTTTTTAGGGGATGAGACTTTTTTTGACCCGGACAAGCAGCCTTATTCTTCCATTGAGAAGATGGAGGGGAAGAATTTATCGCTGCTTATGACATCGGTGCAAAAAGACTTGCGCATCCAGATTGTGGACAATGCCGGAAAACTGGTAGAAGGGGAAGCTTTTTGCGTCGTGCTGAACGGGGATAAAGAATATGTAGATGAGGATAAAGACGGTATAATTTACATCGAATATCTCCGGGCCGGGGATTATGAAGTGGCATTAAAGGAAGTGGAAGGATACCGTGTGCCGGAGACGAGCGCAAAAATAACAGTGAAGCAAAGCGTGGAATATGTAGTAATTGACGATATTGATTTGTTGATTTTATCGGAGGATGAGGTCAATGCGGAATTGGAGGATTTAGAAGCCAACGATGCATTGGATGATGCTGACAAATCCGAAATCACCAAGATACAGGAAGGGAATGCCAATGCCAAGTTTGGGATTGATGTTTCCAAATGGAATAAAGAGATTGATTGGGATAAGGTGAAAAATGCGGGTGTGGAGTTTGCCATTATCCGTGTCGGCTATCGGGGCGCTACTACCGGGGCTTTAGTGGTAGACCCTTATTTTGAGGCGAATATAAAAGGGGCAATCCGGGCAGGAATCCCGGTGGGGGTATATTTCTTTACCCAGGCGGTAAATACGGTGGAGGCAGTGGAAGAAGCCAGCATGGTGATGGCACTGTGCAGGGATTACAAACTGGACTATCCGGTATTTATTGATGTAGAAGGTCTGGGTGGCAGCGGTCGGGCAGACGGATTGGACGTGGAAACGAGAACTGCAGTCAGCGAAGCATTCTGTGCCACAATAGAAAGCGCCGGGTATCGTGCGGGCGTGTATTCTTCCAGAAATTGGCTCAACCAGATGCTGAATATGGATAAGCTAAATAAATATATTGTATGGCTGGCGGAATACAGGGATGTGCCGATTTATCAGGGATATTACCATATGTGGCAATATACGTCCGGCGGAAGCGTGGATGGCATTGAAGGACGGGTGGATTTCAACTTAAGTTATTTGAGGATAGAAGGCAACGCAGATAATATGGCGGGGGATATTGTCCAGAAGGAAGAGGACAGTGAAGAGGAAATTGATGAAGCAGATTTGACCGACGAAGAAATAGAAGAACCAAAGCCTATCCAGGGAGCGGTGAATGCGGAGCGTTAAGAATTTTTACAGGAAAATGGAAGAAAAGGAGTTGGGAAAATGGGAAAGATAACAGTTGAGACATGTGGAATAGAAGGGCTGAAAGTGATTGTGCCGGCAGTTTTCGGGGATGAAAGGGGATATTTTATGGAAACCTATCATTACGAGGATTATAAAGCGGCGGGAATTGATCAGGTATTTGTACAAGATAACCAGTCTTCTTCCAGAAAGGGCGTTCTTCGGGGGCTGCATTTCCAGAAAGAGTTTCCACAGGATAAACTGGTTCGGGTAATTAGCGGGGAAGTGTTCGATGTGGCAGTGGACTTGAGGGAAGGAAGCAGTACGTTCGGCCAGTGGTTTGGAGTGACGCTTTCTGCAGAGAACAAGAAGCAGTTTTTTATTCCGAAGAATTTTGCCCACGGTTTTTTAGTTCTTTCGGATTATGCGGAATTTGCATATAAATGTACGGATTTTTATCACCCTAATGACGAAGGGGGAATATTTTACAACGACCCGGAGATTGGTGTGGAATGGCCGGTTCCGGAGGGGATGGAATTGGTTATGTCAGAAAAAGATAAAAAATGGGGCGGCATAAAAGAATATGTTGCATGCAGATAAGGATATTTTATGAAAACTGCAAATAGAACGAAAAAGCTTGGTAAAAACGGGAATATGAGAAAAGGGCGGCAGAGCGAGGATGCATTGAAAAAGGCGTTTATGGGGCTTTTTTATTTTCTTGCTTTGGTATTGGCAACAGTAGTGCTTCTCCACCATAATCCGTTGGCAGACCAGACGACGGAAGTGATGAAAAAAGTGATGGCCTGCCTGCTGATTTCCTTTACTTGTGTGATTTTCGGCATTTTTTATGACCGTTTGACAGTTCTTCCCAAGGAACTTTACCAAAGCAGGAAGCTCATATGGAAGCTGGCGAAAAATGATTTTAAGAAAAGGTACGCAGGCTCATACCTTGGGATGGTATGGGCATTTGTGCAGCCGGTGGTGACGGTTGTAATGTATTGGATTGTGTTTGACAGGGTGTTCGACACAAGAAGCCAGCTTGTGGCCGGAGGGATTGAAGTTCCTTATGTGCTGTATTTGACAGCCGGGCTGGTGCCGTGGTTTTATTTTACGGAAGCCCTTACCAATGGTACCACAGCTTTGTTGGAGTATAATTATCTTGTAAAAAAGGTGGTATTTAAAATCAGCATCCTGCCCATTATAAAAGTAATCGCGGCGACTTTTATCCATATATTTTTTGTATGCGTGTTGCTGGTGATTGCTGTTGCGTATGGGTATTATCCGAGCATTTACACGCTGCAGATTTTTTATTACAGTTTTTGTGAACTTGTACTGGTGCTGGCGATTAGCTATGTCACCTGTGCGGTTGTAGTGTTTTTTAAGGATTTGCAGCAGATTATCAATATTGCCCTTCAGATTGGGATGTGGGCGACGCCTATCTTATGGGATATTTCGATGCTGACCGATAGGATGAAGCCCATCTTTAAGCTGAACCCGATGGTTTATATTGTCAATGGATACCGCAGTGCAATCTATGAACAGGAATGGTTTTTTGAACATTTCTATTCGTCCACTTATTTCTGGATTTTTACGGTTACGCTGTTCTGTATCGGGTCTTTGATTTTTAAAAAGCTGAAAGTGCATTTTGCTGATGTGCTGTAGGAAAAATAGCTGGAGGATGTTGTTGACAGGGTGTCCGACCATGACAGGCAACAGGTTCTGCTTCAGGGTAAATACACGGCAAAGCAAAAATGGAGAAGCGGCAGGATGAATAAGAAAAAAATAGCGATTCAGGTGAAAGATCTGGACAAAGTTTATAAATTATATGACAAGCCTTCGGATAGGCTGAAGGAAGCCCTTGGTCTTACTAAAAAGAAAAAATATAAAGAACATCATGCTTTAAGCAATGTGGATTTGAAAATTTACCAGGGGGAAACGGTTGGTATTATCGGAACGAATGGTTCCGGGAAATCTACGATTTTAAAGATTATTACCGGGGTATTGAATCCTTCGGCCGGGGAAGTGAAAGTAAATGGACGCATATCCGCCCTTTTGGAATTGGGGGCAGGGTTTAATCAGGAATACAACGGAATTGAAAATATTTACTTAAACGGAACAATGATTGGTTTTTCCGAAAAGGAGATTGACGAAAAGATGGATGCCATCCTGGAGTTTGCGGACATCGGCGATTATGTATACCAGCCGGTAAAGACGTATTCCAGCGGGATGTTTGTCCGTCTTGCTTTTGCGGTTGCAATTAATATCGAGCCAGAGATATTGATTGTGGATGAGGCGCTTTCGGTAGGGGACGTGTTTTTTCAGGCAAAATGTTACCATAAGTTTGAAGAATTTAAGCAGATGGGGAAGACAATTTTATTTGTCAGCCATGATTTGAGCAGTATCAGCAAATACTGTGACCGGGTGGTGCTTTTGAATCAGGGGATAAAATTGGGGGAAGGCTCTCCAAAGGAAATGATTGACGTATATAAGCGGGTCTTAGTCGGGCAATATGAAGTGCCGGAAGAAAAAAACGGCAATCTTCTGGACGATAAGGAAGTGACGGATGCAGCCGCGGCGAAGATTGGCGTGAATCCGGAATTGCTGGAATACGGAACGAATGCGGCAAAAATAACGGGATATTATATTACGGACGAAAAAGGGGTACATACGACTGCGGTAATTAAAGGGCAGGAGTTTACCATCCATATGGAAGTGGAATTTGCAGAGGATGTGCCTGCTCCTATTTTTGCTTTTACAATAAAAAATATTAAAGGAACGGAGATTACGGGAACAAATACAATGGTGGAAAAAGCCTTCCTTGAACCGGTGAAGGCAGGAGAGAAAAAAGAAGTTGTATTTAGACAGAAAATGAGCCTGCAAGGCGGGGAATATTTGCTTTCCCTGGGGGTGACGGGATACGAGAGGGATAAGTTTGAGGTATATCACAGGCTGTATGATGTATTGAACGTAACGGTAATATCCGATAAGGATACGGTTGGCTTCTATGATATGGGAACGGAGGCAGAGGTATTGGACAAAAGCGGTGAGGAGAAGGAATAGGAACTCTTTCATTAGCAGGCAGTAGCGACGGTAAAATGATAAACTGTGAGGATATTAACGGGTAGACGGCAAAAAAGATGTTTGAGCGGAAGCGGAGAGACATGGTAGGCAGGGTGAAGGAGAAGGCAGGATGAAGGAGAAGGTTGGGAAGATAACACTGGATTATAAGCATTATCCGGGGGAGGATTTGTACTGCGATGGGGATGTGGAAGACGAATTGCTGGAAATCGTAAAGAGCCATCCTGCCGGGGAATTTCAGAGGATTATAGAAGAGAGGGCAAAATGGCCGATTTTGTATCATTTGTCGCCACTGCGGGAAAATATCGTGGATTGGCTTCCTATCGGGAAGGAAGACAAAGTATTGGAAATCGGGTCAGGCTGTGGGGCGGTGACCGGAAGGCTGGCGCAGAAGGCCGGGGAAGTAATCAGCATTGATTTATCCAGAAAGAGGAGCCTGATTAATGCCTATCGGCATCAGGGCTGTGGGAATGTGACGATACATGTGGGCAATTTTAAAGATATTGAGCCGGATTTGCCCAAGGACTTTGATTATATTTGCTTTATCGGGGTTTTTGAGTACGGGCAGAGTTATATTGATACAAAAAATCCTTACGTGGACTGGCTGAAGATGATGCATGGGCATTTAAAAGAAAACGGAAGGATTGTCATTGCTATAGAAAATAAATTAGGGTTAAAATATTTTGCCGGGTGTATGGAAGACCACCTTGGCACTTATTTTTCCGGTATTGAAGATTATGCCAAAGGAGGCGGGGTACGGACTTTCGTAAGGGGCAGGCTGGAGCAAATGTTTGCAAAAAGCGGTCTGCAGGAGTATTCGTTTTATTATCCTTATCCGGATTATAAGTTTATGACTACGTTGTATTCCGACATGCGTTTGCCTAAACCGGGGGAATTGTATGATAATATGAGGAATTTCGACAGGGAAAGAATGTTGCTTTTCGATGAGAAGCAGGCATTTGACGGGATTGCCAGGGATGGGTTGTTTCCCGTATTTTCCAACTCTTATGCAGTGGTGATAGGCCCAAAACCGGATGTGGCATATGTCAAATATTCCAACGACCGGGCAGAAGAATATGCCATCCGCACCGAATTATGGATGGAAGAAGGGCAAAAACCGGTCATAAGAAAACAGGCATTATCGGATAAAGCGGCGGAACATATCAAGGGGATGGCGGATGCTTATGGGGATTTGGCAAAACGTTTTGCCGGAAGCGGGCTGGAAATGAACCGGTGCCGTCTGTTAGAGGGAGGGGTCTGTGCCGAATTTGAGTATATACAGGGCATAACGCTGGAAGAAATTCTGGACGGTTTTTTGGAGAGGGAGGATTGGGATAGCTTTCATGCCTTATTTGAAGAATATAGGAAGCGGATTTCTTATGGGGAAGAGCTGCCGGTGGCGGATTATGATTTAATATTTGCCAATTTGCTTGTTCCATTGCCGGAAGATGCGGACTGGGATGATTTGGAGACGGTAAAGGGTTTGCCGTGGACGGTAATTGATTATGAATGGACGTTTGGGAAGCCTATCTGCGCAAAGGAAACGGCATACCGCGCTCTTTATTGTTATATATTGGAAAATGAAAAGAGGGGGAAACTGGATTTGGCTTCTATGGCCCGGAAGCTTGGGATAAGCGTGCAAGAGGAGGAAGCCTGCAAAGAGAGGGAGATGGATTTCCAGAAATTTGTGACAGGACAGCGCAAATCTATGGGCGAGATAAGGGAGGCTATTGGAAACCGGGTGATGGAGCCGGCAAAATGGATGCATAAATTCGACGGTTCCTGCAAAGAAGAACAGGTTCAGATTTATGCGGACAGGGGAAAAGGGTACAGTGAGGAAGATTCTTATTTTGTAAGGGATGCTTATGCGGGGGAAAATATGATTTTGCTGAAGCTATCCGTAGATAAGGATGTGGAAACGCTGCGCATCGACCCGGCGATGGATTGCTGTGTGGTAAAGATAAAGAAGCTTTTGTTTAATAAAAAAGAGGTAGGGAACGGCAGGAAAGCAATCGTTACCAACGGCAGGCGGCTTGGAAACGGAAGCTATGTATTTGCAACCAAAGACCCAAATATCAATATAAAAATCGGCGGTATAGAGAAAATGGAAGAAAACGAACTGGAAGCGGAATTGGAAATCGTAAGACTGCCCGCCGGGCTTGCGGAAGATATGGCGGATGGGGCAAAAAAGTGGTTTTAGGCGATAATGGAACGAGGTGAAAAATGTATCGTGCGGTAAAGCAAGGGATAAAAAAACTGCTGGCGGACAGACAGCGGGGGAAATATGATAAACTGCTGGAAAAAAAGACAGTGACCTATGATACTTGGATAAGGAAAAGGGAGCAGGAAAGGAATAAGGATAAAGAAGAAGAAGGGGAACGGGGCAGTTCCCTTTCCGTAAAACTGGTGCCTTATCAGGCTTGCGGCAGTTTTTGCCTTGGCCGCATGTTACAGACAGAAACGGCGGATATTATTTTGTTTGCGGATTCCTGTGGTACAATCAGCGAATATGCAAAAGAAGAGGTGGCAGAATATTTTTCTTCCCATAGCCAGGTAGAGATGCTTTATGGGGATGAGGACGTGTTAAGCCCGGAAGGCATCCGTTATACACCCTGGTTTAAACCGGATTGGTCGCCGGACACTTTTTTGTCCTTTTTTTATTTTGGAAGTATATTTGCCGTCAGGACAAAGACGCTGCAGGGATTGACAGCGGAAGAAAAACAGTGGATATTGGAAAAAAGCGGTGAAGAAGGCTGGGAAGAAATCTACCTTATGTGTTATTTTTTGGCGAAGAAGTGCGGAGGATTTGAAAGGCGGCAAAAGGCCGGGGAAGAGGAATGGGGTTTCCCCATCGGGCATGTGAAGGAAGTGCTGTTTCATGGAAGAAGGAACCGGGAGTGGATGCTGGAACAGGAACCGTTTTTGGGCTTTCCGGAAAGCCGTAAGGGGCACATGGATTCTGTCAGGAACTGCAAATTGTCGGTGATTATCCCTTCCAAAGACCATGAAGAAGTGCTGAAACGGTGTATCCGTTCTGTTGCGGCGGAGGCCGGAAGAGGACAGGGGATAGACTTTGAAATTATTGTTGTGGATAACGGGAGCAAGGCGGATACCAGACAGGAGATGGAGCGCTGGCTGGGGGCACAGGGAGTTGCTTTTACGTATTTATATCAAAAAATGCCGTTCCACTTTTCTAAAATGTGTAATATGGGCGCAGAAGCGGCAGAAGGGGAAGTGTTGCTGTTTTTGAATGATGATGTGGAACTGCCGGATTTTGCCGACAGCGGGAAAGAAAATTTTCTGGAAACCATAGAACGGATGGCACGTTTGCCTTATGCAGGGGCCGTAGGTACAAAGTTGTATTATCCCGATTCCGTAAGGATACAACATGCCGGGATTGTCAATTTGAAATTGGGGCCGGTGCATAAGCTACAATTTATGGAAGATACGGTCGGTTATTATTACGGATGGAATAGAAGGAGGCACAACGTGATTGCGGTAACCGGCGCCTGCCTTGCGGTGGAGAAAGACAGGTTTTTTGAAGCAGGAGGATTTCCGGAGGAGCTTCCGGTGGCCTTTAATGATGTAGCCCTTTGTTTTTCCCTTTTTGAAAAAGGGTACTATAATGTGGTATTGCAGGATTATGCATTATATCACTATGAATCGTTAAGCCGGGGGGATGACGGGGAAAGGGATAAACTGGAACGGCTGCTGCGGGAAAGGGACAGGCTGTATCAAAGGCATCCCTGTCTTTACGGGGAAGATCCGTTTTACCATAAATACTTGGCAAATGATATGTTGAGTACGGGTTTTGACTTGCGGGCAGATTATGAGCTGGAATATAAATTTTTGCATGCCCGGGCGGTGGAAGCCGGGAATCTGTTGGCGGGGGCAAGGGAAGACAGATGTGTGATAATCAGTTTGGAGTATGCCGGCCCTGGGATATTTGCAGACAGGGCAGAAGGGAAGGATACGGAATATTTCCTGCAAGGCTATTCCTTTGTTGCCGGCTCTGACAACGCTTTGTTTGAAAAACGGATCCTTTTAAAACCGGAAAAGGATGCGGAAGACAACGGGGGAAAACTAATGGTAATCCGGCCGGAACCGCTAAGGCGCAAAGATGTGGAAGAGAATCTTCCGGATCAGACCAATGTAGGTTTGACAGGGTTCGGGGCGGTAATAGACGGAACGGGGCTGGCAAAAGGCAGTTACCGGATTGGGGTGCTGGCAAAGGATACTTGCTCCGGGCAGAAGCTTTATTGCTGGACAAACCGGTATTTGAATACGAGGATGGACGATGGAAACGATAGATTATAAAGAGGCTTATGAAAAGGAACATATAAAGTGTGCGGATTTGGCAGGCCGGGTGGCGGAGCTGGAAGAAAAAAACGAGGAATTGAATTTTAAAATCAACCGGATTAAGAACAATCCCATATGGAAGATGAGCGCGCCCTTGCGCAAGGTGATGCACTATTGCATACGGCAGAAGGATCGTTTGAGGAATTGCGGGAACTTGAGGGGAATATGGGCGAAGGTGAAGTATAAGCGAAGGGAACGGGCGGCTATGGAGCGTTATGGAACAGCCAGCTTCCCGGACGGGGAAAGAAGGCGCAAGGAAGAAGAAACGGTATTTCCCGATATGGTGAAATTCAGTATTCTCGTTCCTCTTTACAATACGCCCCGGGAGTTTCTAACCGCCATGCTGGATTCGGTGGTACAGCAGACATATGGGAATTGGGAATTGTGCCTGGCGGACGGTTCCGATGACAGCCACAGCTATGTAGGGAAAATCTGCCTGGAATATCAAAAGGCAGATGAAGCGCGGACAGGCGGCAAAGGGCGGATTGCCTATAAGAAACTGGAGAAAAACGAGGGCATTTCGGGGAATACGAACCGGTGTCTAGCGATGGCTACCGGGGAATACATTGGCCTGTTCGACCATGATGATATTATTCATCCATCCGTGCTGTACGAATATGCAAAAGTTATCAACGAGCAAGGGGCGGATTATATTTATTGCGACGAAACCACTTTCAAAAACAGCGATATCAATAAAATGCTGACGATGCACTTCAAGCCGGATTATGCTATTGATAATCTGCGGGCGAATAACTATATCTGTCATTTCAGTGTTTTCCACAGGCAGCTTTTGGATGGGGATGAACTGTTCCGGACAAAATATGACGGCAGCCAGGACCACGACATGATTTTGCGTCTGACCGATAAGGCAAAAAAGGTAGTCCATGTTCCAAAGTTGATGTATTACTGGCGTTCCCATGCAGGGAGTGTGGCCAGCGGCATACAGGCCAAGACTTATGCCGTGGATGCGGCCAAGGGGGCGGTGGCGGAGCATTTGCGCAAGCATGGCTATGAACATTTTAAGATTACGAGTACAAGGGCGTTTGAGACCATTTTTAAAATCAGTTATCAAATCATCGGCAATCCGAAAATCTCCATTGTCATTGCCAATAAGGATCATGAGGCGGATTTGCGTAGATGTCTGGCTTCTATTTTTGAAAAATCCACATATGACAATTACGAGGTGATTGTTGTGGAAAATAACAGCGAGACGACGGAAATATGGAAATATTATGAAGAGCTGAAAGATAACGAAAGGGTAAAAATTGTAACCTATCAAGGAGGGTTTAATTATTCTGCAGTAAACAATCTGGGTGTGAAAGCGGCAGAAGGGGAATATATCCTTCTTTTGAATAATGACACACAGGTGATTACGGTCAATTGGATGGAAGAGCTGTTGATGTACGCCCAGCGCCAGGATGTGGGCGCGGTAGGTGCCAAACTGTATTATGGGGATAAGACTATCCAACATGCCGGTGTAGTCCTGGGCCTTGGCGCCCACCGTACGGCAGGGCACAGTCATTATATGCAGCACCGGGAAAATCTGGGCTATATGGGGAGGCTCTGCTATGCTCAAAACGTATCCGCCGTGACGGGCGCCTGCCTGTTGGTGTCCAAAGAACTTTTTGAAAAAGCGGGCGGACTGGATGAATCCTTTGCCGTTTCTTTAAACGATGTGGATTTTTGCATCAAACTGAGGGAAATGGGGTATTTGAATGTATTTACCCCGTTTGCGGAACTATACCATTACGAATCGGTCTCCCGGGGACTGGATGACCAGGGGGAGAAGGCAAAGAGATATAATGAAGAATCTGCACGTTTCCGGAATAAATGGAAGGCTGTCCTGGAGAAAGGGGATCCGTACTATAATCCCAATTTTTCGTTAGACAGAAGCGATTTTTCTTTGAAGGTGGAAGAAACGTAAATAAAGAACCGGGCAGCACTGCGGGCGGCGGATTCTGTGGGCAGCGTCCGGTGTTAGGGCAAAGCTCAAAAACAGATTTTATGAATGAAATGGGGAAAGCAATGGTTGACGGACGGGTCAGAAGCAACGGGCATCCCTGCCCTGTGCTTCTTGAAACCGCCATCCGTGGCGGTTCCACCCTGATTGTAGGCCATTTCATAAGTAAAATTGCTGTTTTTGAGCAAAAGCCCTAAAAACGGACGCTGCCCACAGAATCCGCCGCCCGCAGCGCTGCTCGTGAAAATGGATTTTCGTGGAGAAAAAGTATTGGGACATTGCCAGTGGCGCCGGAAATGTGGTATACTGGAAAAAACCGTTATTCGGAAAATATTTATCAGAGGAGGAATCAAATCATGAGCTATCAGGAAGAATTTAATTTCTGGTTAAACGATCCGTATTTCGATGAAGACACAAAAAACGAGCTTTTATCTATTAAAAATGACGAAAAAGAAATAGAAGATCGTTTCTATAAGGAATTGGAGTTCGGTACCGGCGGGTTGCGGGGTGTTATTGGGGCTGGAACAAACCGCATGAATATTTACACGGTACGTAAGGCCACACAGGGGCTTGCCAATTATATCTTAAAGCAGGGCGGCAAAGAAAAGGGCGTAGCCATTGCCTACGACTCCAGAAGAAAGTCCCCGGAATTTGCGGATGAAGCAGCTCTTTGCCTGGCGGCAAACGGTATCAAAGCGTATGTATTTGATTCTTTGCGTCCTACACCGGAATTATCCTTTGCATTGCGGCAGCTCGGATGCATTTCCGGTATTGTTATAACGGCGAGCCATAATCCTCCGGAGTATAACGGCTATAAAGCATATTGGGAAGATGGCGCACAGGTAACGGCTCCGAAGGATAAAGAGATTATAACGGAAGTAAAAAATGTAACCGATTATCACGAAGTGAAGACGATGGATAAGGAAGAGGCTATAAAAGCCGGCTTATATCAGGTAATTGGTGCGGAAATAGACGATGCCTATATGGCAGAACTGAAAAAACAGATTATCCATCCGGAAATTATCAAAGAAATGGCGGATGACATTAAGATTGTATATTCCCCGTTCCACGGAACAGGTAATGTACCGGTAAGGCGTATCCTGTCTGAGCTGGGTTTTAAACATGTGTATGTGGTGCCGGAGCAGGAGCTGCCCGACCCTGATTTTACCACGTTGGATTACCCGAACCCGGAAGACCCGAAGGCATTTACGCTCGCTTTGAAGTTGGCGAAGGAGAAAAATGCGGACATCGTTTTGGCAACTGACCCGGATGCAGACAGGCTTGGTATCTATGCTTTGGATACGAAGAGCGGAGAATATGTTCCGTTTACGGGAAATATGTCAGGTATGCTGATAGCCGAATATATTTTAAGGGAGAGGACGGCAACCGGAACGATGCCGGAAAACCCTGCTCTTGTAACAACTATTGTTACCACTAATATGGCAAAAGCGATTTGCGATGCTTATGGTGTGAAATGTATTGAAGTGTTGACCGGATTTAAATACATAGGAGAACAAATTAAGTGGTTTGAGCAAAGTGGTTCCAACCATTATGTGTTCGGTTTGGAAGAAAGCTATGGATGCCTTGCAGGAACCCACGCAAGGGATAAGGATGCGGTAGTAGCGGTTATGTGCCTGTGCGAAATGGCGGCATGGTGCAAAAAGAACGGAAAGACCGTATGGGATCAAATGTTGGAGCTGTATGAAAAATATGGTTACTTTAAAGAAACCCAGTATACGATTACTCTGAAGGGGATTGAAGGCTCAAAGCAGATAGCTGCTATTATGGATAAACTGAGGAGCGATTTGCCAAAGGAATTTGGAAGCCTGAAAGTTGTGGAAGCCAGAGATTACGACAGGAACCGGATTGTCAATATGGAGAGCGGGGAAGAAAGGGAAACCGGGCTTCCCAAATCCAATGTCATTTATTTTGATTTGACAAATGATTCCTGGTGCTGCGCCCGTCCCTCCGGCACGGAGCCGAAGCTGAAATTCTATATGGGCGTGAAGGGAACCGGATTGGAAGATGCACAGGAGAAAGTGGAGAAACTGACAGAGGCATTAAAGTCTCATATTTAATGGATAAGAACAAATGGGAGGGAAGGTTGAGTTGTGGAGGCTGCCGTTCCTCCCTTTTTGTTGCATTGTACCGCTGTTTGGGGATGCAATGGGTTGGCAGAGTGGCTGTAGATGATGATGGGCGAAAAATGTGGGTAATATTTTGGGCATGGGGAATGATAGGATGAAGGGGATTGGATTGGCGATAGGTGGGATAGTATGGCGGTTGGGATTTTTAAGATAAGTAATTTCCGGAAAACGTATTATTATTTGAAGAAGAATGGATGGAAGAATGCATTCTATGCGGCTTTGGAGAGGGTGGCTGACCGGAGGGATGCGGATTATTGTTATGAAGAACCAAAGAAGGATGTTTTGGACGGGCAAAGGAAGGCAGAGTGCCCGTATCAGTTTAGCATCCTCGTGCCGGCGTATGAGACGGATGCAGGGTATTTGCGGGAAATGATAAACTCTGTGTTAGGGCAGAGCTATGGGAATCTTGAGTTGATTTTGGCGGATGCCAGCAAAACGGGGAAAGTGCAGGAAGTAGTAGAAGGATATGAAGACAGACGGTTAAGGTATATCCGTTTAATGGAGAATAGAGGAATATCGGAGAATACAAATGCAGCGCTTGCCGCAGCAGCAGGGGATTATGTAGGGTTATTGGATCATGATGATGTATTATCTCCCGATGCGTTGTTTGAGATGGCAAAAGCAATCGATGAGGGAAAGAAAAAAGGGAAAACGGTTTGGATGCTTTACTCGGATGAAGATAAGGCGGACGGGGATATGGCGAAGTTTTATGAGCCCCATAGAAAACCGGGCCTGAATCTGGATTTGCTTTTTTCCAATAATTATATTTGCCATTTTCTCGTTATGAAAAGGGAACTGATGCAGGAATTGGGATTCCGGCAGAAGTTCGATGGGGCACAGGATTATGATTTAACGCTGCGGGCGGTGGGAAAGCTTATTTATGAGGAAAAAAGGGGAAGGGATGCGGTTGCCCATATACCAAAGACCCTTTATCATTGGAGATGCCATACGGCTTCTACGGCGGAGAACCCGGAGAGCAAAAGGTATGCGTATGAAGCGGGAAAAATGGCTTTGGAAGATTTTCTGGAAAAACGGGGCTGGGAGGGGGAAGTCCATCATACCCTCCACTTAGGATTTTACCGTATACAATATAAGAAAGATATCTTTATGCAGCGGGAAGAAGCAGGCGTAATCGGAGGAAAGTTGGTGGATAGACGGGGGCGCATCGTAGGAGGGATTTATAATGCCCGCGGAAAATGCCCTTATTTTGGGCTGAACAGGAATTTTAGCGGCTATATGCATAGAGCCGGCCTAAACCAGGAGGCGTATGCCGTAGATTTGCGCTGTATGAGGGTGAGGAAAGAATTGCGCGGTATATTTGAAGATGTGTTCGGCATCCCCTATGAGGAAACACCGGGGAAGGGCGGAGGATGGTTTCCGTATGAAAAAAGTAATTCTTATTTCCCAAGGGGTTTGGCAGGAAGGAAAGGCATAAAGGGGAATGTGGGAAGACAGATGCAGCAGCAAAAAGAAAGGGAACTCCGCAGACAGTGTATGGAGTTTGGAGAACGTGTGCGTAAAGCCGGATATACAGTGATATGGACGCCGGGTTGGGAAATGTTTGTATGAATATAAGGAGAAGTGCCCTTATAACGTTTTGAATTTAAGCGAAGCGGAAAGAATGGGCATAAAAGTGAATGGGCATAAAAGGAAATAGACATAAAAAGGAATGGATAGAAATATGAAAGAGAGTGCGGATGTTACGGTGGTAATACCGAATTATAACGGAATAGAGTACGTGGACGGATGTTTGAAGTCCCTTTATGAGGGAAGCAAAGTGCCAAAGGTTGTTATGGTGGATAATGGTTCCACAGATGGCAGCGTGGAGCTGGTAAAAAAGAATTACCCAATGTGTAAAATCGTACGTTTCCCGGAGAATAAGGGGTTTTGCCGTGCCGTAAACGAAGGGATACGTCTGGCGGACACGGCATATGTGATTCTTTTAAACAACGATACGGTTGTGGATAAGGAATTTGTACGTTGTTTATGGAAAGCCATTAGGAAAAGGGCGGACGCCTTTTCGATAAGTGCAAAAATGCTTTCTTTGCAGAATCCTGAAATAATTGACGACGCAGGGGATTTATATTGTTCTTTAGGCTGGGCATTTGCCAGAGGAAAGGGGAAAGGGCGGGCAGCGTATTCGCGGCCGTCTGAAATCTTTGCTGCCTGTGCAGGAGCCGCTATTTATAGAAAGAGTGTTTTTGATATTATCGGGTACTTTGATGAAAATCATTTCGCTTATTTGGAGGATATTGATATCGGATACCGGGCAAAAATTTCGGGGTTCCGCAATTACTTTGAGCCAGGGGCGGTGGTGCTTCATGCGGGAAGCGCAGTCAGCGGTTCCAGATATAACCGGTTCAAAGTGATGCTGTCATCCAAAAACAGCATATACCTTATTTATAAAAATATGCCGTTTTTCCAGATTTTATTGAATTTGGATTTTCTGATAGCGGGCATACTGATAAAGGCTGGTTTTTTTGCAAAGAAGGGGTTAGGCGGAACTTATGCAAAGGGGATAGGAGAAGGAATCCGCTTGTGCCTGTCAGAGGGGGGGAGGAAGCAGAAAGTGCATTTCCGCCCGGAGTGTATGCGGAATTATGTAAGGATACAGTTGGAGCTTTGGGCGAATATGCTGCGGAGGATAGTGGATTGAGAAATCATGCCTTTTCCATTTTTATGGAAAATTAAGTTGTACTTTCCTTGATTATATTGTAAAATACATATCAGTATAGGAAATTTGGTGAAATTATGATAAAAGATAACCAAAAATATTTTAATAGGCTACACCTACTGGTGGATGCGGTGGTTATTGCCCTTTCCTATTCACTGGGATGGTTGATTAAGTTTGCGACACCGCTGGCGGATACGGAACCTGGCGTGACTGCGTTGTCTGTTAAGACATATTTCAGTGCGCTTTATTTTATTGTACCCGGTTATGTTTTGCTATATTATTTCTTTAATATGTACACGCCAAAACGGGCGACCAGGAGAAAATACGAGATTGCAGGGATTATTAAAGCAAATACGGTAGGTACCATGTTGTTTATGGTAGTTTTGTATGCTTTTAAAATCGAACATTTCTCCCGTTTTTTAGTCGGTCTTTTTTACGTAATAAATATTATATTGGCAACTTTTTCAAAGACGATGATAAGGAATGCCCTGCAATATTTTCGCAAAAAAGGGTATAATTTAAAGTATGTATTATTAGTTGGATATTCCAGGGCGGCAGAGGAATATATTACCAGAATTAATGCAAATCCCCAATGGGGATATGTGGTAAGGGGAATCCTGGATGACAGGGTGCCTAGCGGCACATTGTATAAAGGAGTGAAGGTACTCGGAAGGATTGAGAACCTTTTATATATCTTGCCCGAAAATAAACT
The DNA here is from genome assembly GCA_910588855.1 of uncultured Kineothrix sp. Classification (GTDB taxonomy): domain Bacteria; phylum Bacillota; class Clostridia; order Lachnospirales; family Lachnospiraceae; genus Kineothrix. The sequence goes on from CAJUSR010000003.1 coordinate 242,310, forward strand.
GGATGAGATTGCCGTTACTTTAGCATTGGAGGACTATAACCGGCTGGAACGTATTGTGGATTTGTGCGAAAAGTCGGGTGTCCATACGAAGTTTATCCCGGATTACAATAATCTGGTGCCCAGCAGACCATATACGGAGGATTTGATGGGGCTGCCGGTTATTAATATACGGTATGTTCCGCTGACAAATACGCTTAATTGGATTATGAAGCGGGCTGTGGATGTAGTGGGGGCGCTGTGCGGTTTGATTATCGCATCGCCGATTATGTTTTTGGCCGCTATATTTGTGAAAGCTTCCAGCCCTGGACCGGTAATTTTCAAACAAGAGAGGGTAGGGTTGCATAACAAGCCTTTCTACATGTATAAATTCCGTACAATGGAAATGCAGAAGCCTTCGCAGGAAAAGAAAGCCTGGACGGTAAAAGATGACCCCCGCGTAACAAGGGTTGGGAAGATATTGAGGAAAACGAGTTTGGACGAGCTGCCCCAGCTTTTCAATATTCTTGCAGGGGAAATGAGCCTGGTAGGTCCAAGGCCGGAGCGCCCTCTTTTTGTGGAAAAATTTAAAGAAGAAGTGCCCCGTTATATGATAAAACATCAAGTGCGGCCGGGTTTGACAGGTTGGGCGCAGATAAACGGCTACAGGGGGGATACTTCAATCCGCAAGCGAATCGAATATGATATATTTTATATAGAAAACTGGACGATGGGGCTTGACTTCAAAATTATGTTTTTGACCATTTTTAAAGGGTTCATTAATAAAAATGCTTATTAAGCCTTGTCAATACGGAATACGACAAAGAGATAAGGGAGAATAAAGATGGCTGAAAATTCAAAAAAGAAAAAGAAGGGCGATGTGAAATCTTCCAAAAGTGCCCAGAGTAAAAAGATGTCCGCAAGGCAAAAGGAAAAAAAGAAAAGAGGAAAAATTATCCTTTTTATTGTAGAGATTTTTGTGCTTTTGATTATGGCTGCCGTACTTTATGCCGTGCTTAAGGTAGAAAAAGTAGGGAAAGTCGAATTGAACGAAGAAAAGCTTGTGATTAACGAAGAGGTAAAAGAGCGTGCCGAAACGACAAAAATGAAAGGCTACCGCAATATTGCCTTGTTCGGTGTGGATTCCACTACAGGAGCGCTGGCAAAGAATACACGAAGCGATACGATTATGATTGCTTCGATTAATCTGGATACAGGAGAATGTAAATTGGTTTCCGTATACCGTGATACTTACCTGAACTTAAGCAACGACACTTATAATAAGTGCAACGCTGCTTATATGAAGGGTGGGCCGGAAATGGCAATTAACATGCTGAATATGAATTTGGATATGAACATTACGGATTTCATTACGGTGGGGTTTGCAGGGCTGGCGGATACGATAGATGCATTAGGCGGCGTTATGATTGACGTGGACGAGGCGGAAATCAACCATTTGAATAGCTACCAGTTTACGATGGCAGAGGACTTGAAACGTCCTTATAAAGAAGTGACAAGCACAGGTTACCAGCAGCTTACCGGGCTTCAGGCAACGGCATATTGCCGTATCCGTTATACGGCGGGGGATGATTTTAAACGTACGGAACGTCAGAGGGAAGTGCTGATGGCAATGGCCGATAAGGCGAAAACGGCATCGGTTTCCACTTTGAACCAGATTGCCAACGATGTATTCAACGAAATATATACGTCTTTGGATATAACGGAAATCGTGGAACTATTAGGGAATGTCAAAGACTACAATATTGTGGATCAGGCCGGGTTCCCTTATGAAGAATACCGTACGACAGGAACCATCGGCGCGAAAGGAAGCTGCGTGATACCGGTAGATTTGAAGGAAAGCGTGGAATGGCTGCATAAATTCCTTTTTGACGAGGACTATACGGCTTCTTCGGAAGTCCAGTCATATAGCGACAAGATAAAGAGCGATACCAGCCCTTATTTAAAATAATAGCGGCGGATGGAGAGACAAAAGGGCCTATATAAGGCTCTTTTGTTGTAGAACAGGAATATGAGGGAAGTGGACAGGTGAAAGAAGTTGATATTATTATACCGGTATATAAGCCGGATAAAAGCTTTTTTGTGCTGATTGACAAGCTGGAGCATCAGACAGTGGCAATCAATAAAATTATTTTGATGAATACGGAACAGAAATACTATGATAGATTACTTTACGGAACTTCCTTTTTAGAGAAGTACCGTAATGTTTATGTAACCCATTTGTCAAAAAAAGAATTTAATCATGGGATGACGAGGCGGCAGGGTGTAAAGAAGTCCGATGCCCCCATATTTGTTATGATGACGATGGACGCTATGCCTGCAGATGAATATCTGATAGAGAGGCTGATTGGGCCGTTGCAAAGGGAAGATGTGGCGGTGTCTTATGCAAGGCAGATGGCGGCGGAAGGAAGCGATGAAATAGAGCAGTTTACAAGGAAGTTCAATTATCCGGAAGAAAAAAAGGTAAAATCGGAAGCGGACATCCCCCGGTTAGGGATTAAAGCTTTTTTCTGTTCCAATGTCTGCGCGGCTTACCGACGGGATGTTTATGAAGCATTAGGTGGATTTGTAAAACATACAATTTTTAACGAAGATATGATATATGCCGCAGGAGCCATAAAAGCAGGATATAAGATTGCATATGAGTCGGATGCACGGGTGGTGCATTCCCACAATTATACATATGTACAGCAGTTTGGCAGGAATTTTGACCTGGGGGTTTCGCAGGCGGAACACCCGGAGATTTTTGCGTCGGTTTCTTCGGAAGGGGAGGGGGCGGCACTCATAAAAAGGGCCACAGGGCATTTATGGAAATCGGGGAATAAACGGCTAATCCCTAAGCTTTACATAAATAGCTTTTTCAAATACTTGGGATATCTGTTAGGGAAGCGTTATAGACGGCTGCCGGAGAAGTTTGTGCTAAGATGTACTATGAATAAGGAATATTGGGAGCAGGACCGCAGGATACGTTCCGGCAGGAAAATTGACGCGACAAGAGGATACGGGAAAACGGAAGAGGAACGGTAAAAACCCTATCACAAAAAACGCACATTTCTATCACAGAAAACGCATATTTTTGACACAGAAAAGACACATTTCAAAAATATACTGTGTTTAAAGATTTTAAAAGAAAAGAGGTAGTCGTTATGTATGGAAATAATTATCCCAATGATTATGAAAATAAAAATATAATTGACGGTACGGCAAGGGAAGTAAAGCCGGAAAGCGGCAACTTCAGCGGGCAAAATGCTTCCGGCTATCAGGATGGGGGCCGGAGCAATACCTACGGAGAAAACGGAAGTACAGGCCAGAATATGTATGGAAGCTATCAATATCAAAACGGCGGTTCAACCCGCAGAGCAGAAGGCGATGGAACGGGTTATGGATATGGCGGGAACGGATATGGAAGCACAGGTTCTTATAGCAATGGCTATATGCCGGAACGGAAACCGCCGGAAAAAGAGAAAAAGAGGAAAGGGAGTTATTGGAAGAAAGCTCTGGCGGCAGTTAGTTTTGGATTGTTCTTTGGCGTATGCGCAGGAATAGGGTTTTATGCGGTGGAGTCGGCAACCGAGTGGGGGAAGGAAAGCAGCAAAACAGAGATATCGGATACCGAAGAAAAACCGTCCGGGAACATTGTGCAAGGGGCAGAGGGAACGGCGGATGAAAACGACCTCGCGGCAGGAGATATAAAAGAAACAGGGGAAGCGCAAGGAAAAGCGATTGTGATGGATGTCAGTGACGTAGCCTCGGAAGTAATGCCTGCCATCGTATCCATCAATAATACTTATACACAGACGATGTCCTATTTCGGCCAGACGCTTAGAAGCGAATCTACGGCAGCCGGCTCAGGGATTATTGTAGGGAAAAATGATGAGGAGCTATTGATTGTATCGAATTACCATGTGGTAGAGTCTGCGGATAAATTAGTGGTACAGTTTGCGGACGGGGCGGAAGCGGAAGCACAGATGAAAGGTTCCGACCCGGATATGGATTTGGCGGTAATCGCGGTATCTATGAAGGATGTGGACGCTGTGACGGAGGAGGCAATTGCGGTAGCGGCTTTGGGGGATTCCGAGAGCCTGACCGTAGGGGAACCTGCTATCGCCATCGGCAACGCATTAGGATATGGGCAGTCGGTAACTCTGGGAGTTATCAGCGCGTTGGACAGGGTAATTGATTTATCTTCATCTACCGGAAGCAGAGTGAATAATGAAGACGGTGCAGCGTTTATCCAGACGGACGCGGCAATTAATCCCGGCAATTCGGGAGGGGCACTGCTGAATATGAAAGGGGAAGTTATCGGTATTAATTCCAATAAGATTGGTGGGAATGCCGTGGAAGGCATGGGATATGCCATTCCAATTTCCGCAGCGAAACCGATTATTGAAGAACTGATGCTTAAGGAGACGAGGGAAAAAGTATCGGAAGAAAATAAAGGGTACCTTGGAATTTCCCCCCGTACAGTGGCGGATGAAATGACGGAAATTTATGGAATGCCGAAAGGAGTATATGTAGCACAGGTGTATGAGGGCACAGGGGCATATGAAGCCGGCATACGGAAAGGGAACATAATCACAAAGTTTGACGGAAATAAAATCGGCAGCGCGGAAGATTTGCTCCGGGTGATGGAATATTATGCCGTAGGGGATACGGTGGAAGTAACGGTGATGTACGGAAGCGAAGACGGTTGGGAAAGCAAAACGGTAACGGTAACGCTTGGAGAGAAATTTGATTAATACGGATGAAAGTAGGCTGGGGCTTGGCTCCGGCCTATTTTTTGCCATATAGAAAAAGCCTTCTTGGGTTGCCACTAATCTTCATTAAAAAATGTATACTAGTACGTCGTTTTGCGTATGCATTTTAGAAAATGTTCACTTGTGTATCAATATATCATGCTTTATAATGAATTACAGAGTGTAAACAGCGAGTAGAGAGAAATTACGGGATGAAGGGAAAGGTATGGTAGGCGATGAATAATTTTGACAATAAAGACGATGATTTTGAAATACGTGATGATGAACTGGATATGAACGACACGGAAATCAACGAAGATGATTATGAGGATGACGTGGAGGAAGGCAGCGGAAACAGGGAAGATGGAACGGAAATGAAAGCGCCTGCCGAAAAAAAGGGGAAAGACAAAGAAAGGTCATCGGGGGAAAAGGAAAACGAATACGAAGACGTCTGCTTCATATGCCGCCGTCCGGAAAGTAAAACGGGGAAAATGTTTAAATTGCCCAATAATATTTCCGTGTGCAACGATTGTATGCACAAGACTATGGATACTGTCAGCCAGTTTGACTATCAGGGGATGCTGGGGAATACTGATTGGAATAAGGAAATGGATAAATGGAACAAAGGGAAAGGATTCCCGAATATCAGTTTTGTAAACTTGGCAGATTTGCAGGGGGAAGGCGGGATACCCAATAAGCAGAAATTAAAGAGAAAGAAAGCAAAGGATAAGACAAAGCCTGTGCTTGACATTAAAAATATCCCTGCGCCCCATAAGATAAAAGCGCAATTGGATGATTATGTGGTAGGGCAGGAAAAGGCGAAGAAAATCATTGCCGTTGCGGTATACAACCATTATAAAAGGGTAGCGACGGGAACGATGGATGAAATAGAAATTGAAAAGTCCAATATTTTAATGATTGGACCGACGGGGAGCGGAAAGACCTATCTGGTAAAGACATTGGCAAGGCTTTTGGACGTTCCGCTTGCCATTGCGGACGCTACGTCTTTGACGGAAGCCGGATATATCGGCGATGATATTGAAAGTGTGGTATCCAAGCTTCTGGCGGCTGCGGAAAACGATGTGGAGCGGGCAGAACAGGGCATTATTTTTATTGATGAGATAGATAAAATTGCAAAGAAAAAGAATACCAATTCCCGGGATGTAAGCGGAGAGTCGGTACAGCAGGGGATGTTAAAACTGTTAGAAGGCGCGGAAGTGGAAGTGCCGGTTGGGGCAAACAGCAAAAATGCGATGGTTCCTTTGACGACGATCAATACCAAAAATATTCTTTTCATTTGCGGAGGTGCTTTCCCTGATTTGGAAGAGATTATCAAACAACGTTTGAATAAAGGAACATCTATCGGTTATGGGGCACAGCTAAAAGATAAATACGATAAAGACAAAAATATTTTAAGTAAAGTTGTAGTAGAGGATATCCGTAAATTTGGAATGATTCCGGAATTTTTAGGGCGTATGCCGATTATTTGCACTCTGGAAGGACTGACAAAGGAGATGCTGGTAAAAATTTTGCGGGAGCCGAAGAATGCGATTTTAAAGCAGTACCAGAAACTGCTGGAACTGGATGAAGTAAGGCTGGAATTTGATGAGGGCGCTTTGGAGGCAATTGCAGAAAAGGCGATGGAAAAAGACACGGGAGCAAGGGCGCTGCGTGCCATTATCGAAGAATTTATGCTGGATATTATGTATGAAATACCGAAGGACGATAATATCGGAAAAGTGACGATTACAAGGGAGTACATTGAAAATACGGGAGGTCCGATTATTGATATACGCAGCAATAGCTTAGAATTGCCGGAGAACCTTAACGTTATTGATGGGTGAGTCATACAATAGTAAAAAATAGAGTGAGTATATGTATGGCTTGCAGGGAACAGGCATTGTCAAATGATTATGCGGAAGCATTGGTAGACTATATACTAAGGGATAATGAACTGGATGGGATGGATTACTGTGTGGAAATCATTGATGACCAGTTTGCAGTCTTGTATTTCAATCGGCTGGGTTTGCCGCCGATTAGCATAAGCGATTATACTTATAATTCTATTCCGAAGCTTTACGGGCTGATGCAGACCCCCCCTTCCGTTATGGTGGATTACGACCCGCTGAACTTGATGCGTTCCGGCATCTCCCAAGTACAGAATCCGCCCCTTTCTTTGACTGGTAAGGGTGTAGTAATCGGCTTTATTGACACGGGCATCCGGTTCAACCTGGATGTATTCAAGAGGGCAGACGGTACATCGAGGATATTGTCCATATGGGATCAGACGATTCAGGATGGAACTCCGCCGGAAGGTTTTTCCTATGGAACGGAATATACCAATGAGCAGATTAATGAGGCGTTGCGGAGCGATAATCCGCTGTCTGTGGTTCCGTCTACGGACACGGATGGACATGGAACGGCGGTGGCCAGCGTGGCTGCCGGAAGCAGCTTAGGGTATGGATTGGATTTCATAGGCGCGGCGCCGGAAGCAGATATTGTCATGGTAAAATGTAAAGAGGCAAAACAATATCTGAAAGATTTTTATTTTATACCGGAAGGTGTACCGGCATATTCTGACACCGATATCGGTATGGCGGTGAAATATCTGGACGGCTTTACACAGGTAGGGGAAAGGCCGGTGGTGATATGCATCGGTATGGGAACCAACTGGGGCGACCATGCCGGCAATTCTGTATTGGGCAGATATCTGGACAGGATTGCCAGAAAAAGAAACCGCGTGGTAGTGGTGGGCGGCGGGAATGAGGGTAATGCAGCCCATCATTTCGGCTCTGTTTTTGCCATAGAAAGCGATATGGTTACGAAAACAGCGGAAGTGCGTGTAGGGGAGGGAGAACCGGGTTTCGTTATGGAGCTTTGGGGAGCCGTACCCAATACGATGCGTGTTTCTATCCGCTCCCCCGGAGGGGAATCGATTCCGTATATTGATTTTAGAAGCAGGGAGACGAGGAATTTTAGCTTTATTTATGAAAGGACGAAAATTGCGGTAGACCATATATTGGTAGAGCAAGGCGGGGGGGATGAGTTAGTGGTATTCCGCATGGAAGCGCCGACCGCTGGGGTCTGGACTTTTGATATAGAGGTGATGAGAGGCGCCAGTTATGGTTTTATCAGTATGTGGCTGCCGATTACGCAATTCCTCCAATCGGAGACTTATTTTTTGAAATCTACGCCATATATGACATTGACGGAGCCGTCCCTTGCGGAGAATGTGATTACAGTTTCGTCTTATAATGCGGCGAATAACAGTTTTTATATCGAATCGGGCAGAGGATTTGCCAGAGACGGCGGACTGAAGCCGGATTTTGCGGCGCCGGGAGTGAATGTATCTACTGCACTTGGAGGGCGTACCGGTTCTTGCATGGCCGCTGCCATTACGGCGGGAGGGGCAGCCCAGTTTATGCAATGGGCGGTTATTGAGAAAAATGATATGTTGGCGCAGAGTATGGAAGTGAAGGCATATTTTATCAGAGGCGCGGTGCGGAGCCCGGATATTATTTACCCTAGCCGGTCTTGGGGTTTTGGAAGGTTGAATGTTTCAAGGGCTTTCGATATTATAGCAGGAACGGCAAATGGCAGTTAACCAATGATAATTTGCAGAATGGCATGAAATCGGTTTTGAACTTGTGGAAACAGATTTGCTTTGAAAAGGTGGTCATTTAGGCCATCTTTTTTTAACTTATAGGATTGGGGTGTCAAAAGGTCTGCCCGGCAGTGCCGTTTGGCATATGGCACAAAAAATCTGTGCGCGTTTGGTTGTACGGAGCATTCCGATGAGCCTCTTAAGGCGAAAAGCGTGTTCAGCACTGGCTTCCACGATTTTAGAGTCTCCTCTCCATCGTACAAAAGCCACTTGCACAAT
>CAJUSR010000004.1 GCA_910588855.1 uncultured Kineothrix sp.
AGATAACTAAATATTATCCGTCATTAGAAAGGAGGTAAGGATATGGTAGATGTAGTAATTATCGGTGGTGGTCCGGCCGGAGTATCAGCTGGAACGGTTTTGCAAAGGAAAGGGTATAAGACTTGCATAATAGATACACAGATTTTTCCGAGAGAAAAATTATGTGCAGGTGTATTAACTGTAAAATCCATCAAACTGATTCAGTATATTTATAAAAATCTGAATTTTGGTGACATGGATATGAGGGATATACATAAAGTTGAGCTATTGTATAACGGCAAGATTATCGGAAAGTATACAGTGGATAATGCTTATAGAGTGATTAACAGAACCGAATTTGATAATGAGCTGCTAAAATATTATAAAAGCGTTGGCGGTATGGTATTTGAAGGGCAAAAGGATTATGAAATTGTTTATGATAAAAACGTAGTGGTACTATCTGATGGTAAAAAGATTTCATATCGTGTTTTAATAGGTGCTGACGGGATTAATAGTAAAGTAAGGTCTTATGTAGGGCGTTCATGGAAAGCTTCAGTTCTGTGTTTTGAGAAATTTATTCCTAATCTTTCGGGCGAAGATACCATAAAAATAGATTTTTCCGGGATTCTTGGGGGATATTCGTGGCGAATCCCCGGTAAGGATAGAATTGGTGTAGGTCTTGGTGAGTTTTATATTAGGGGAATGAAGAAAAGGCCTGTCAGATATAAAAAAATTTTTGAGAGCCAGGGAATTAGTGATATAAATAACATAAAAGGAGCATTTGTATCATTTGGTAATTTCGTACGGGAACCAGTAAAAAATAATGTACTATTAGTTGGTGATGCTGCCGGCTTAGTTGATGCAATGACAGGAGAAGGGATATACTTTGCTGTTGAATCAGGGTGGCAGGCTTCATTGGCAATTATAGATTATTTTAAGAGGAATGTTCCTCTAATCACTTATATAAGAAGGATAGAGAAAATACATAAAAAAATGCGAGAGCAAAGGGTGTATAATAAGTTTCTGTATGTTCCGATATTCCAATGGATAAGTTTGGAACACTTTAGGAAAAATCCTGAATTTGTGCAAAGCGTCCTGGATGATTCAATTTCAACATATCATATGAGATATACGAAAGAAATAAGACGTAATAAAAAATTTCAAGTAATTTGTGATGAAGCGTGCCGTTCTTAAAATTTTTTAAATAAAGAAAGAAGAATCTTGACTTTTAAAGGCCGTTCTGACATAATAAGATAGATGTACTAAATGTTAAGAAACCGTATATAATATGCCATACATAGGATACGGTGAATAATAATAACAATAATATAAGGAGGACGTAACATGTCAACAAAAGCGTATTATCCAATTAGTGAGATTGGCGCTGGAAAAGTTGGTTTTTCCAAAACAAGATCTATTATCGAAGCTGCTTTTTATGGAAACAATGTTGTAAAAGTAAATACCTTAAAAGAAGCTTATGAACTGGCTAAAAATTCTCCAGGTACAGTAGTAACGGATATGAAGATTAAAGACGGTGAAACTTTTGGTCTTGAAAAAGATGCAAGGGTTTTGCTTTTCAATGATGGTGCGGTAACAGGCCGTTATGCAGCAGCACGTCGTATCAAAGGCGAACCGGGCGTAGATGAAGTAAAGCTTGACAAAGTAGTTATGGATGCAATCTATGAGACACGTTGGAAAACGATGTACCATGCAGAGTGCTTCATCGGCCTTGACCCTGAATTTATGGCAAAAGCTCATTTGCTTATTCCGGAAGGGGAAGAGAACATCCTTTATAACTGGATGCTGAACTTCCAGTATATGTCTGACGAATATGTGAAGATGTATAAGAACTCCAAAGCAATCGGCGATGGGAATGAACCTGACATCTATATCTTCTCCGATCCCCAGTGGGTACCTGGAAACAGGCCGGATGTTGATTATAGCTGCTTAAGCGATCCTCTTACCCTGTGCTATTTCGATACCAACCAGAACTGCGCAGCAATCCTTGGTATGAGATATTTCGGCGAGCATAAAAAAGGTACTTTGACAATGGCTTGGGCTTTGGCAAACAGAAACGGCTATGCTTCCTGCCACGGCGGACAGAAAGAATATCTGCTTGCTGACGGAAAGAAATTCGTTGCATCTGTTTATGGTTTGTCCGGTTCCGGTAAATCCACATTGACACATGCAAAACATGGCGGCAAATATGAAATTAAAGTTCTCCATGACGATGCTTTCATCATCAATACGGATACTTGTGCATCCGTTGCTTTGGAGCCTACTTATTTTGATAAGACAGCGGATTATCCGACAGGCTGCCCTGACAATGAATATCTGCTTTCCGCTCAGAACTGCTCCTGTACTTTGGACAGCGAAGGCAAAATCCAGTTGGTAACGGAAGATATCAGAAACGGTAATGGACGTGCAATCAAGTCTAAATTGTGGTCACCGAACCGTGTAGATAAAATTGATGCTCCGGTAAATGCTATTTTCTGGATTATGAAAGACCCTACCATCCCGCCGGTAGTAAAATTAAAAGGTGCGGCTTTGGCATCCGTTATGGGCGCTACGCTTGCAACAAAGACATCGACAGCAGAACGTGTTGCAGCAGGAACCGATTTGAACGCTTTGCGTATCGTACCTTATGCAAATCCGTTCAGGACATATCCTCTTGTAAATGATTATGAGAAGTTCAAAAAACTGGTAGATGAGAAGAATGTAGATTGCTACATCATCAATACCGGCGACTTCATGGGCAAGAAGGTAAAACCTGCGGATACATTGGGAATCCTTGAAACAATCGTAGAAGGAAAAGCAAACTTCACACAGTGGGGTCCTTTTGAAGATATCGAAATCATGGATTGGGAAGGATTTACACCTGATTTGAATGATGCAGAATACAAAGCAGCATTGAAGAGCGCTATGCAGAACCGCGTAGATGCAGTAGAAGGCTTCGCTTCCAAGAAGGAAGGATACGACAAACTTCCGGATGAAGCGCTTGCTGCTGTTAAGAAACTGGTAGATGCCCTTAACTAAGCCAGTTATCTATACTTGCTATTGAATAAAAAAGCGATGAGAATACTGCCCCCGGCTAAAAGCCGCAGGGGCAGTATTTTTTGCCATATAGGAAATTCCTTCGCCAGAAGGAAATAAAGCTACAACGTTGCAGAATAGCAACAAGAATTGCGGCGCAATTCTTGTTGCTATTCAAAAAACATCCGTATTTTTTCCTCTGCAATGGTTGCATTGCAATAGACGAAATTAAATTCCCCTATAATCCGCATGTCCTCTACTTCAAAGGTGGCGAGGCTGTTTTGGTGGATGGCTATGGGCTCATAGGCAAAGGTTATTGCGCTGCCATAAGCAACCATGTCGGTTATAACGGAAAAATTGCTGATGGATATGGCCCGTTGGAAATGGGTTAGGGTAAAGCCGCGGTCGGTGATGGCCTGCTCGAGGATTCTTCGTGTGCCGGAACCCTGTTCACGGATAATCAGCGTTTCTTTAAAAATTTCAGTCAAAGGTACTTTTTTCCCGGCAAAACGATGGTTTCTTGCACAGACACCTATAAAGTTTTCCTTTTTGAATAGCTTGTATTTGTATTTCATTTTGTCAAAAATACCTTCTACCGCTACAAAATCGAGCCGGGAATCTTCCAGCATATGTAGAAGCGTTTCCGTGTTGTCGATGATTAAGTTGATACTATGGCTATCGTTTGACAAGAATCTGCGAAGCTCCGGTATCAGCACAAATTCACCGATGGTTTTGGTAGCCCCTATATTTAAAAACAAGCCTTCTTTTGCGGAAAACTCTTGGCGCATGGCGTGTTCTTCCGCCATCATGCTATCGATGTGGCGTTTGAAAATTTCTGCATTTTTTGTTTTCGATAGCGTTCTTCCGTTATACTCAAACAGTTTAATCCCATAATAATTTTCCAGATATTGGATGTGCTGTGTGACGCCCGGCTGTGTCATATTGAGTATTTTTGAGGTTTTCCGGTAATTCATTTCGTTATAAAGAGTTAAAAAAGTGGCAATGCGAAAATCTAACATGCAAGTCTCCCCGGTATCTTGGAAAAAGTTTTATCGAGTGGAAATATAATAAGATTATTTTATTAAATTATAAAATACAATAATTTGATTTTATCATATATCTATCATATAATCAAATAAGGAAAAGATAGGTATCAGAAGAACGGTTAAGGGGTGCTAACGGACAGAGCTTTTGATGCCGGAATCACTATGAAATTATTGTGAAATCATTATGAAGCAAAAAGACTGGATAGGAGATGGATGGGTATGAAAGTTGTAATTGTGGGAGGCGTGGCAGCCGGAACGAAAGTAGCTGCAAAACTGAAAAGGGAGAATCCGCAGGATGAAATTGTCATTTACACCAAGGGGGATGATATTTCTTATGCAGGGTGCGGGCTTCCGTACTATATCGGGGGTTCTATCGAAACAAGAGAGGAATTGATTGTGAATACCCCGGCAAAATTCATGGGTTTGACGGGAACAGAGGTACATACGGGCAGCGAAGTGGTAGCGGTGGATGCCGATGCGAAAACTATTTCCGTGCAGGCGGACGGATTACAGAGTGTTAGTTATGATAAGCTGGTGATTGCGGTGGGAGCGGAACCATCGGTTCCGCCTGTGGAAGGAACCGGGCTTTCGGGGGTGTTTACGGTACGTACTCCAAAGGATGCTATTGAAGCCAGAAAGTATGCGGAAGAAAAAGGGTGCAAACGGGCTGTTGTAGTGGGCGGCGGATTTATTGGCTTAGAAGTTGCCGAGAACCTTATGGCAAGAGGGATAATGGTTACGGTTATGGATATGGCGCCCCAGTTGATGCCGAATATTTTTGATACGGAAATGGCGGATTACGTCCGCCGTAAGCTTCAGGAAAAAGGGATGCGCATCCTAACGGGAACGGCGCTCCATGCAATTGCAGGCGCCGAAGCGGTAAGCGGTGTGCAGACAGGGGCGGGTATGCTGCCGGCTGATATAGTAGTTTTGGCTGCAGGCATCCGTCCGGCGACCAAATTTCTTGCCGGAACCGGCCTGGAAATGGAAAGGGGCTGCATTGTGAGCGATGAGTATCAGCAGACGAATTTGCCGGATATTTATGCGGTAGGCGATTGTGCCCTTGTGAAGAACCGGATTACAGGCAAAAGGCAATGGTCGGCAATGGGCTCAACCGCCAATATTGCAGGGCGCGCGTTGGCGTTAAGCCTGGGAGGCAGCAAGACGGCATATAGCGGCTGCCTTGGAACAGGCGTGGTGAAGCTGGCCGATGGGCTGAATGCGGCGAAAACAGGTTTAACGGAAGAACAGGCGAAGGCAGAGGGGTTCCGGACAGTTTCCGTCCTTTGCGTGACGGATGATAAGGCACACTATTATCCTGGTTCTGGTATTTTTATTACAAAGCTGCTTGCCGATGGGGATACCCATAAACTGTTAGGGATGCAAGTTATCGGGGGCGGCGCGGTGGATAAAATGACAGATATTGCCGTTGCCGGAATCTCTATGGGCTGCAAGGTAGAAGACTTTATTACGATGGACTTTGCCTATGCGCCGCCATTTTCCACTGCGATTCATCCATTTGCGGCAGCGTGCGGTATTCTTTTGAATAAGATGAGTGGGCGTCTGGATTCTTTTACTCCTGCGGAATATGCGGCAGGCGCTGGGAACGGGTACCGGCTGGTGGATGCACATCCGGCTCCAACATTGCCCGGTGCGGATTGGTTTGATTTGACGAAAGCGGCGGAAGCTGTTGCAAAATACGGTAAGGACGAAAAACTTCTTCTTGTCTGTGCAAGAGGGAAGAGGGGATACTTGACCCAAAATAAACTGAGGGCATTAGGATTTACCAATACCAAGGTTTTGGAAGGCGGAGCTACGTTTAATAAGATAAAAAGGGCTGTTCCGGCAGGCGGGAAATTGTCTCCCGAGGAAATCAAGCGTGTGAAAGGCTTAGGATGTTTGCAGGATAAACGTTATGATAATGTTTTTAATGTCCGTGTCATAACGAGGAATGGGAAAATCACAACGGAAGAACACCATGCGATTGCGGAGGGTGCAGAGCGTTTCGGAAGCGGGGAAATTACCATGACTACCCGTTTGACAATGGAAATACAAGGGGTTGCTTATGAAAATATCGAGCCGTTGATTGCATATTTGGAACAGAACAATTTGGAAACCGGCGGCACAGGTTCTTTGGTGCGCCCGGTAGTATCCTGCAAAGGAACGACTTGCCAGTATGGTTTGATTGATACGTTTGATTTGAGCGAGAAAATCCATGAGCGTTTTTACAAAGGTTACCGTAGTGTTGTTTTGCCCCATAAATTTAAAATCGCAGTAGGCGGATGCCCGAACAATTGTGTAAAACCGGATTTGAATGATTTGGGTATCGTTGGGCAGCGCGTTCCCATGTTTGACTTTGCCAAGTGCCGTGGCTGCAAAAAGTGTCAGGTAGAGATGGCCTGTCCGGTGAAAGTGGCAAAGGTAGAGGACAATATGCTGCAAGTGGACAGCGATGCCTGCAACGGCTGCGGACGATGCAAGGGGAAATGCCCATTTGGTGTGACCGAGGAATACACGGATGGCTATCGGATTTATATCGGTGGAAGATGGGGCAAAAAAATTGCCAACGGGCGTCCTTTGGATAAGCTGTTTGTCAGTGAAGACGAGGTTTTGGATACCGTGGAGCGGGCTATCCTGTTTTTCCGCGATGAGGGGATGACCGGGGAGCGGTTTGCGGATACGGTGAACCGGTTAGGCTTTGATTATGTGCAGGATAAATTATTGCATGCAACCATTGATAAATCGGCGGTTTTGGAAAAGAAAGTAAAGGGAGGCGCGACTTGCTGATATAGGATGCCGTGCCATAACAATACGAAAAATTGATAGGAATGGCAGACCGGTTTTAAGGAGTGGCCGTTTGCCCCACTGGATGGATAACAGCCATTAACAGATGTCTGGGAATTAACGAAGGAGCAGAAGTATAGGGATGAAAAAATTTATCAGTTTATTTTGGATGGCAGCAGCGATAGCATGTTGTTTCATGGCTTGCGGAAATGCGGACAGCGGTGGGAACGGCGGCGGAACATATATTTTTACCGATGATTTGGGCAGGGAAGTTACTGTGGATTCTTATGAACGGGTGGCGGCTTTGCTTGGAAGCTATGCGGATATGTGGGTGCTTGCAGGAGGCGATGTCTGTGCGGCGCCGGATGACGCTTTTGAGGATTTTGACTTGCCGCTGGCGGAGGACACGGTGAATTTGGGCGAAACGAAAAGGCTGAACCTGGAATTGCTGCTTGGGGCTTCCCCTGATTTTGTAATTGCCAGCACCAATACCCCCCAGCATCTGGAATGGCAGCAGGCGTTGGAAGGAGCAGGGATAACCGTGGCTTATTTCGACGTTGCCTGCTTTGAAGACTACCTGCGGGTATTGAAGATTTGTACAGAGATTACCGGTCGGCCGGAACTTTATGAGCAATATGGGGCGGATATAGAGAGCCGGATTCATGATATCCTTAAGCGGAATGAAGGGAAGGAGCCCCAGACTGTTTTAGTAATGCGGGCTTCCGCCACAAGCATACGCGCTAAAAACAGCAATGGCAATGTACTTGGTGAAATGTTGGAAAGCTTTGGCTGTATCAACATTGCTGACGGGGATGAGAGCCTTTTGGAAAATTTAAGTGCAGAAAGCATTATGCTGCAGAACCCGGATAAGATTTTTATTGTCCAGTCCGGTGACGATACGGAGGGAACAAAGGAGAATATTGAAAATATGTTCCGGGAAAATCCCTTATGGAAGGAATTGGATGCGGTAAAAAACGGGCAGGTACATTTGCTGGACAAGCATCTGTATAACCTGAAGCCAAATGCGCGTTGGGCGGAAGCTTATGAAACATTGGAGGAGCTTTTATATGCGCAGTAAGGAAAAAAACTGGAGGCTGCTTTTTGGCGGAGCGGTGTCAGTTTGCTTTCTGGCGGCTGGTTTAAGCCTTTGCCTTGGGAATATCAGCATTATGCCTGTAGAGCTTTTCCGCATTCTTTGCGGCGGAGGGGAAGGCATAAGCCGGAGTATCTTGCTGTATGCAAGACTTCCCCGCACGATTGCAGCTTTGTCTGCCGGGGCAGCTTTGGCCACTTCCGGAGCTGTGCTTCAAAATGTACTGTCCAATAAGTTGGCGTCGCCGGGGATTATTGGTGTCAATGCCGGAGCGGGATTAGGCGTGACTTTGTGCTGCGCGCTGGGGGTTTTGTCCGGATATGGGGTTTCCCTTGGGGCGTTTGCCGGAAGCCTTGTTACCGTGTGCGCCATCTTTCTTTTTTCATTCCGTACCAACGCTTCCAAAACCACGGTGATTTTAGGCGGTGTGGCGTTGAACAGTATTTTAAATGCTATTTGCGAATCCATAACGGTATTGGATACGGATGTTGCTATGCTTAGTATTGATTTCCGTGTGGGCGGCTTTTCTTCCGTTTCCTATACCCGCCTGATTCCTGCCGTTGTCTTGATTTTATTTGCATTTGCTTTGTTGTTTACTCTTTGCAATGAGCTGGATGTAGTAACCCTTGGGGATGAGACGGCACAAGGCGTGGGGCTGCCCGTAGGGAAATACCGTCTGCTTTTTTTGGCGCTGGCTGCTTTGTTAGCGGGTGCGGCAGTAAGCTTTGCCGGGCTTTTAGGTTTTATGGGGTTGATTGTGCCTCATTTCGTCCGCAGGCTGGCGGGGAACGAAAGCAGTAAGCTTTTGCCTTTATGCGCCATATCAGGCGCAGGCTTTTTGACACTCTGCGATTTGATATCCAGGCTTGTGTTTGCACCCTATGAACTGCCGGTAGGTATCCTGATGTCGGTAATCGGAGGCCCTATTTTCCTGCTTTTGCTCATCCGTTATAAAGGGGGGCGCCGGAATGATTGAAATGGTAGATGTCCGCGCAGGATATGGTAAAAATGAAATATTGCATGGCGTAAACCTAATGGCGCCAAAAGGGGAAATTACTACGGTAATCGGCAGCAACGGCAGCGGCAAGAGTACGCTTTTGCGGGCTTTGCTCGGGTTTCTTCCTATTTGGGGAGGCGATGTGGCCATAGATGGCGTTTCCACAGGTAAAATGAAGGAAGCGGAAATCGCAAGAAAGATTGCTTATCTGCCACAGGGAAAGAATATCCCCGATATTTCCGTCGGCCGCTTAGTTCTTCATGGAAGGTTTCCTTATCTAAGCTATCCGAGAAAATATAAAGAGAAGGATTTTTTGATTGCCGAAGAATCCATGAAGCAAATGGGGATTTGGGAACTTTCGGAAAAACAACTGTCTGAACTTTCCGGCGGTATGCGGCAAAAAGTGTATATCGCGATGGCGCTTGCCCAGCAGGCGCCGGCTATCGTTATGGATGAGCCGACCACATATCTGGATATCGGGCAGCAGTTGATGTTTGCAGAAATGATAAGGGAGCTGTCCGGAAGCGGGAAAACCATAATCCTTGTTTTGCACGACATTTTGCTTGCTTTAAAAGTTTCTCACCGGATTGTCGCCATGCAGGACGGAAAAACCATTGCCTGCAAAGCGCCGGAGGATATGATAGCCTCGGATATTTTTAGAAAGCTCTATGGTATTACGGTAAAGCCGTTCCAGACAGAACGGGGCCGGCAATACTATTATGAAACAGATGAAAAGTGGGTTCCTCCCTTTTTATAAAGAGCAGGTTTTAAATTCTTAAGCCGGCATTACTGCCGACTCTTCTGGCAGAAGGGATGGAAAAAGGATAAGATACACGGAAATGGAGGAAACAATGAATTATTTTCCCATGTTTATGGACATAAAAGGGCGGGAGGTCTTAATTTGCGGAGGAGGAGCCCATGCATTGGAAAAAATAGAGCGGCTAAAACCGTTTGGGGCCAATCTCCATGTCATTTCCCCGCAGCTTCTTCCTGAAATAGAAGAAATGGATGGGGTCAGAACGGAAAAGCGACGCTTCGTAGAAAAGGATTTGGATTCCTTTCCCATTTTTTTGGTTGCTGCCGAGGGGCAGGATGAAAATGAAAGGATTGCCGGAATCTGCCGTACAAGGCATATCCCGGTAAATGCTGTGGATATGCAGGATATTTGCGACTTCATTTTTCCGGCTATGGTTCCCTCTTCCCAGATGTGCATAGCTATTAGCACGGGCGGCTTATCCCCCGCTTTTGCCGTGGAATTGAAAAAAAGAATCCACAAGTGCCTCCCGGATGATATTGATGACATTCTCCTATGGATGAATGAGATAAGAGAAAAAATCCGCAGCCAAGTACCGGATAAAGAGAAACAGAAATACATTTTGCGCCGCATTGCGGAAGAGACGTTTGAAAAAGGGAGGAGACTGACGGAAGAGGAATGGAAGGAAATAAACTAGCCCCGGCGGGAAGCGGAACGGTGTGGGAAACTTTGTCTGCCCGGGTTGTCTGCCCATCATTTTTTTCAATTTTTACTATGCAAAATACCAAAATTTGCAGTTGTTTTTTCCTTCGCGATTGGATATAATAGAAATAACCTGAAATGTACGACAACTCTTGTTATTTTGAACCTACATTTACTTTAAACGGGATTCCTACATCGCCTTGTGGCTGTCAAGCCCCCACTCTTAGAGGATTGGAGGGGAAGGCAAAAGCAAGGTTGCGGTTACCCACCTAGCTTGGGCTAGGAGTCAAAGTACAAGAACCGGCATTTTGGGGATATAGTGTAGTATACTACAAAAGAAAAGCAGCCGTAACGGCTGCTTTTTTTCGGAGAACGGGAAAGAAAAAGGGGAAAGCGGATTGGAAAAGGATAGATGTTGCTGGGAGAGGAGCCTTTAAAAAGAAAGCATGTTGCAGGGTAGCAATGTCATTTAGTTAGTGCCTTGACTCAGCCGTGAGGAACATAAAAGGCTCAAGGAACCCGTTAAAAAACGTCGGCACTTAACGAGGTTCCTCACGAGTTTAGTGTCCGTTACGTTTTTTGCCGAGCGAAAGCGTGGTGACGGAGCATTTTATGTTCCTCACGGCGTCCGGTACCGTTAACTAAATGACATTGTGCAGGGTAAGGTGTGTTTGAAAAAAAGGGCGTTGTGGGAAGGGATGTCTTTGAAAAAGAAAGACATTGTGGGAAACAGTGCTGTTAAAAGGGATGAGTGTTGCCGGAAGAGGTGGTCTTGAAAGGTTGGAAGGCTGCGGGAAACAGTGCTGCTGAAAAAGAAAGGCGTTGCCGGAAGTAGCACCTTGGAATGGGATAAGATTGGGGAGATGGCGGATGACCAGAGATGAGAGGATTTTAGGAAAAATAGTATTGATTATAATCGGTTTGCTCATTATCGGCTATATTTTTATGGTCAGTATCCGTATGAATATGGTAAAGCAGCCGGAGGGTGAATACATAAGGCTAGAGGATGCCATGATTTTAGCAGAGGCGTTGGATGAGGAATTAGGGAAGAACGAAGTAAGGGAAGAAGACGCAGGAGGAATATATGCTGCGTGGAAGGAATCATTGGAAACGGATAAAGAAAGCAGCCTTACGTACGGGCAGTTTACGGAGTGGCTGGAAAGCGTGGCTCCTTCCGGAGAAGGGCAGGCAGACAAAGCGAAGCCGGAAGAGGGAGAAGCGGATTTGGAAGAAAGGGAAGGGGAAAGGGCAGCTATTGAGGAACTGAAGAGAGAATACAAGAAAAAATACCAGAAGGAATTTCGGTTGCTAAAAGAGGACTGGTATAGGATGTATGATGCGCTGCTTGCTTACCGGGGAATGGGAGACATTATCCAAAAGGCGGATGTGACGGTACTTGGATGCGGCAGTGAAGTGACAGATAAGGAAGGGGAAGTGCTGGAAGAAGGAAAACTGCTGGCAGAGGAGGGGATATACTCATACTGTTCGGATGAATTTGAAAGCAGGAAATATCAAGGAATCCGTGTATACAAAAAAGGGGAAGCCTTGTTGACGGTAAGGGATACAGTGAACAGGGGGATGGATTTAAAAAATATCTGGATTATGGAAGCCGGGGAAGGAAGGGAAATCCAGGTTTTTTATCATGGTTATGAAATACGGTTCCCTTATGGGAAAGCAGAGATTGGGCAACGGGAGCAGATTGGGGATTTGGATTTTGCAGACGGGGCTTTGCAGTCGGTAAAAATAAAAGGAGAGAAAATCAATGGGAAACTTTTGAGCATAGGGGATGGGCTGATTGAAATCGAAGGGAAAGGCAGGTACCCTTATGATGAAGAGATGGCTGTCTATCAATTATATGGGAAGCTGGAAGAAGGCGGCCGGAAGGATTTGCGCATCGGTTATGACTTTACTGATTTCGTATTGGATAATGGGGTAGTTTGCGCCGGGCTGGTTACCCGGGATGAAGCGATGGAAAGTATCCGGGTGGTGATTAAAAATACGGGATATGGAGGGGCATATCATGAAAAGGCAGAGTTTACGGCAGATACGGCTTTCACGGTGCGTTATGGGAATTATGACAAAATGGAAAGCCGGGAATTTCAGGCCGGGGATGTGGTGTCTTTGGATGGGGATAGCGAATTTTTTACAGGGGAACGGATATATATAGAGCCGGAGGCCCTGACAGGAAGGGTGAAACTCCTGTCGGTAGAAAGGGCGCAAGGGAACCCGGAGTATAGGGGAAAAATGGAGATAGCAAAAACCAAAGACGGGTTGGTCATTGTCAATGAACTTTTGTTGGAGGAATATTTGTATTCGGTAGTTCCCAGCGAGATGCCGGCTTCTTATCCGTTAGAGGCGTTAAAAGCGCAGGCAGTGTGCGCCAGGACATATGCTTACCGGCACATGATGCACTCCGGGATTGCCGGTTTTGGCGCCCATGTGGATGACAGCGCGGGTTATCAGGTTTATAACAATATTGCGGAAAATGCCCAGACGACCAAAGCGGTGAAAGAGACTGCAGGAAGTTTGCTGTATTATGGGGATGAATTGTGCGGTTCTTATTATTATTCCACTTCCTGCGGCTTCGGAACGGATGCGGATGTCTGGAAATCTGACGGCAGTGAAGATACTTCTTATTTGCAGGCGAAGCGAATCGGCGAAAAAGAAGGGGATTATTCCGGGGAAGAGGTGGCGGAAGAGGAGAGCTTTGCCTCGTTTATCTCACAAGTGCATACATCCGATTATGAAAGCGATGAGGCTTGGTACCGTTGGACGTATGAATCCAAGGAAGCGGACGGGGATAGGCTGCTTTCGGCAATGAAAAAGCGATATGAGGTCAACGACAAGCTGGTGCTGACACAAAACGGGGATGGAACTTTTGAAAGCAAACCGATAAAGCGTTTGGGCAAGGTGAAGGATATTTCCATTGTCAAGAGAGGGAGCGGCGGAGTGGCGGATGAGCTGCTGATTGAGGGTACACAAAATACGTTTAAAGTAATATCGGAACATAATATCCGTTATGTGTTAAATAATGGGGTGAGTAAAGTTGTCCGGCAGGATGGCAGCGAAGTGGCTTCCCCCAGCCTGCTCCCCAGCGGATATTTTTCGATTGCCACTAGAAAAGAAGACGATATTGTGGTAGGATATAGTTTGTCTGGCGGCGGTTATGGGCATGGTGTAGGTATGTCGCAAAACGGTGCAAAGCAAATGGCGAAGAAGGGGTTTGGCTTTGGGGAGATATTGACATTCTTTTACCGTTCCTGCGATATAAGGAATGTATATGAATAACGGACAGACGGGAAAAAGCTGTTGTTTATATGGTTTACCGCGTGTGTGATGATATGTGCAGCAGCGGAAGATAGGATAGGAATGACCGATTTATGATAGGAAAGTTGATTTATATAGGCAGGGATTTCAGCCGGCAGATGAATAAAAAGAATATTAGTGCATTTGCGGCGAGTACGACATTTTTTTTGTTTTTGTCGTTGATTCCCATGTTGATTTTGTTATGTTCTATTATCCCTTACACTTCTTTGACGGAAGCGAACTTGATGACATTTGTAACGGAATTGACACCGGATGCGGTGGACTCATTGGTAGTTTCCATTATCAGCGATGTTTATGCCAAGTCGGCAGGGGTTGTTTCTGTGGCGGCAGTGACTACTTTATGGTCGGCGGCAAAAGGGATGTTGGCTATGAGCCGGGGGTTAAATGAGATTAATGATGTGGATGAAGACAGGAATTATGTGGTGGTGAGGGGGATAGCGTCCTTTTATACGATATTGTTCCTTGCAGTGATTTTGCTGTCGCTGGTGTTGATGGTGTTCGGGAACGCATTGGTAAACGGGATTATCAGGTATATCCCGCAGACGGAAAAAATCTTTGATTTTCTACTGCATTTCCGCCTGTTGTTTGTGCTGGCTTTTATGATTATTGGCTTTGCCATGATGTATGCCTATATACCGAATAAGAAGCTGAAATTTACGTATCAGATTCCGGGGGCAGTATTTTCGGCAGTGTTATGGAACGTGTTTTCATGGGCATTTTCCATTTATGTGGAGAAAATCAATAATTTCAGTACATACGGGAATCTGGCCACAATTGTGATTATTATGCTTTGGCTTTATATGTGTATTTATATTATTATGATTGGGGCATATGTGAACCGTTATTTTGAGCCGGTATATCATTTTTTTTCTTATTACCGGAAGGTAAAGAGGCTTGACAAGACGGAAAAGATTCACTACAATGAGAATCAGTTAAAAAAAGATAGGCTGTGAAGGTGTAGATAAAGCTGGATGAAGGCTTTATAAGAGGATTGCATTTTCTTTCAGAGAGAGGAGGCCATCGGCTGAAAGCTTCCTTAAGCCCGGATGCAATTTGAAATTCCCACTGGAGCTTCCCATAGGAACATGGCAACATAAGTAGTATGGGACGTAACCACGCGTTAAGTGGAAGAGAGCCTGCCGTTTTATGGCGGGAAGATGGGTGGTACCGCGGAGCCGTTTCGTCCCTGACATTGACTTTATGCAATGTCAGGTTTTTTTATGCGCAGCCCCGTGCAGAGGAGGTAAGCCGCTATGCGGAACACGGGGTGCGCAGCGGGTAGGGGAAGAAGAGCATGCTCCTGCCCGGATGTACATTAGGAACAAGGAAAATATAGGAAAGGGAGAAAAATATATGAAAGAAAAATTGGCACAGATTAAGGCGGAGGCTTTGAAGCAGATTGAAGCCAGCGAACAGTTGGATAAGCTGAATGAAATACGGGTGAACTACCTTGGGAAAAAAGGGCAGCTTACGGCGGTATTAAAGAGCATGAAGGAAGTAGCCCCGGAAGATAGGCCGAAGGTAGGGCAGATGGTGAACGAAACAAGGGAAGAAATCGAAAAGCTTCTGGAAGCTTCCAAACGGAAAATGGAAAGGGCTTTGCGGGAAGCGAAAATGAAGGCAGAGGTAATCGATGTGACGCTTCCGGCAAAGAAAAACAGCGTAGGCCACCGGCATCCGAATACGATTGCGCTGGAAGAAGTGGAAAGGATTTTTGTTGGGATGGGCTATGAAGTAGTGGAAGGCCCTGAGATTGAGAAAGATTATTACAATTTTGAAGCGTTGAATATCCCGGACGGTCATCCGGCTAAGGATGAACAAGATACATTTTACATTACAGGGGATATCCTCCTTAGGACCCAGACCTCTTCCACACAGGTGCATGAGATGGAAAAAGGGAAGCTGCCCATCCGTATGATTGCCCCTGGGCGGGTATTCCGTTCCGACGAAGTGGATGCTACCCATTCCCCGTCCTTCCATCAGATAGAAGGGCTGGTCATTGACAAAAATATTACTTTTTCGGATTTGAAAGGAACTTTGGCGGAATTTGCCAGGGAATTGTTTGGAGATAAGACTAAAGTAAAATTCAGGCCCCATCATTTCCCTTTCACAGAGCCAAGTGCGGAAATGGATGTTTCCTGTTTCAAATGCGGCGGCAGCGGATGCCGGTTCTGCAAGGGCTCCGGTTGGATTGAAATATTGGGCTGCGGCATGGTGCATCCCCATGTGTTTGAGATGAGCGGGATTAACCCGGAAGAATATACCGGATTTGCATTCGGTGTAGGTTTGGAAAGGATTGCACTCTTAAAATACGAAATTGACGATATGCGTCTGCTGTACGAAAATGATATCCGTTTCTTAAGACAGTTCTGAGCCCTGATTCCCTCGGAAAATAAAAACGGAATGGTAAATGATAGGATAAGAAGCAGAGGATATCTGTTGAAACAGTATCGCAGGCAGGTTGGAGACATGCATGGGTATTAGACAAGAGAAAGGATTGGTTAAGGAAGATGAATACAGCATTATCATGGATTAAGGCATATGTGCCGGAGCTGGAATGTACGGGGCAGGAATATTGCGATGCAATGACACTGTCCGGAACAAAGGTGGAAGGCTATCAAAGACTGGATAAAAATCTGGAGAAAATCGTAGTAGGACAGATAGAAAAAATTGAAAGGCATCCGGATGCGGATAAACTGATTGTATGTCAGGTGAATATTGGTACGGAAGTGATTCAAATCGTAACAGGGGCCCCGAATGTAAAGGAAGGGGATAAGGTTCCGGTTGTTCTGGATGGCGGAAAAGTGGCAGGCGGCCATGACGGTGGGCCGTTGCCGGAAGAAGGGATTTTTATTAAAGCAGGAAAACTGCGGGGAGTGCCTTCCAACGGAATGATGTGTTCGATTGAAGAGCTGGGGACCACAAGGGAAATGTACCCGGAAGCGCCGGAATATGGGATTTATATTTTCGGGGAAGAAGCGGAAGTAGGAAGCGATGCTGTGGAAGCGTTGGGGCTTCGGGATACAGTATTTGAATATGAAATCACTTCCAACAGGGTGGACTGTTACAGTGTATTGGGGATTGCCAGGGAAGCGGCAGCGACTTTCCGGAAACCTTTTGTGGCACCGGAAGTAACGGTAAAAGAAAACGGGGAAAAAGTAGAGGATTATATTTCCGTGGAAGTGCAGGACGGGGATTTGTGCCCGAGATATACGGCAAGGGTCTGCACTAATATTAAAATTGCCCCTTCACCGAAGTGGATGCAGAGGCGGTTAGCGGCCAGCGGTATCCGGCCGATTAACAACCTGGTAGACATTACCAATTACGTAATGGAGGAGTACGGGCAGCCAATGCATGCTTATGATTTGGATACGATTGCAGGGCATAAAATCATTGTGCGCCGTGCCAAGGATGGGGATGAATTTCAGACTTTGGATGGGCAGGTAAGAAAACTGGATTCGGAAGTATTGATGATTTGCGATGCGGAGAAGGAAATTGGGATTGCCGGCATTATGGGCGGTGAAAATTCCAAAATTACGGATGATGTGAAGACGGTTTTGTTTGAAGCGGCTACTTTCAATGGAACGAATATCCGTAAATCCGCAAAAAGGATTGGTCTGCGCACCGATGCCTCGGGCAAGTTTGAGAAAGGGTTGGATCCGCATAATGCAGAAGCTGCCATTAACCGCGCCTGCCAGTTGATTCAGGAGCTTGGCTGCGGGGATGTGGTAGGAGGTATGGCGGATGTATGCCAGCCGATGAAGGAGCCGGTAATTATCCCGTTTTGCCCGGATAAAGTCAATCGTTTATTAGGAACGGAGATTTCAAAAGAGGAGATGCTTGCCATTTTCCAGATGATAGAATTAAAATATGATGCGGAGAAGGAAACGTTGGAAATCCCCAGTTTCCGTCAGGATTTGCTGGGCGCTGCGGATATTGCGGAGGAAGTTGCACGGTTTTATGGTTATGATAAAATCCCGGTTTCCCTGCCGAGTGGGGAGGCGACCACCGGAAAGCTTTCGTTTAAGCTGAGGATAGAGCAGAAAGCAAGGGATATCGCGGAATTTTGCGGATTTTCACAAGGAATGTGCTACTCTTTTGAGAGCCCTAAGGTGTTTGATAAGCTGTTGCTGCCGGAAGGGGATGCATTGCGCAGGGCGATTACGATTGCCAATCCGTTGGGGGAAGACTTCTCCATTATGCGGACGGTTTCTTTAAATGGTATGTTGACCAGCCTGGCTACCAATTATAATAGAAGGAATAAAGCGGTAAGGCTTTATGAGCTGGGGAATATTTATATTCCGGAGGAGTTGCCTCTCGTAAAATTGCCGATGGAACGGATGCAGTTTACGCTGGGGATGTATGGAGAAGGAGATTTTTACACGATGAAAGGCGTGGTGGAAGAATTTTTTGACTGCATCGGAATGAAGAAAAAAGTGGTCTATGACCCGGCGTCAGGCAAGCCTTTCCTGCATCCGGGCAGACAGGCGGATATTGTTTATGAAGGAAAGAAGCTGGGGTATTTAGGGGAAGTTCATCCGGAAGTATGCGATAATTATGACATTGGCACAAAGGTGTATGTGGCGGTGTTGGATATGCCGGAAGTGGAGCCTTTTGCTACATTCGACAGAAAATACGAAGGGATAGCAAAGTATCCGGCTGTATCCCGTGATATCAGCATGGTAGTACCAAAGCCTATCCTAGCCGGACAGATAGAAGCAGTCATTGCCCAACGGGGAGGAAAAATTCTGGAAAGCTATCAATTGTTCGATATTTACGAAGGCGCCCAAATTAAAGATGGGTTTAAATCTATGGCATATTCCATTACATTCCGGGCAAAGGACAAGACGCTGGAAGAAGGGGATATCGCAGCTGTGATGAAGAAGATTCTAAACGGGCTGGAAGGGCTTGGGATTGAGCTTCGCCAATAAGGATTAAGGGGCGGAAATGGCAGGATGGTGAGCAGTGGAAATATCCTGCCATTTCTTCTTTAAAAATACTGGTTAGACAGTGCCGCAACGGTTTGTTTTATGGGATAAGTGGAAAAAGAGAGAAAAATGTAACAGTTCAGCCTTCGGCTTCACTGTCACGCCAGATGCACACAAAATGCTCCAAAGTCGCATTTTGGCGCTTTCACAACTCGCAAAATCGCATACAGAGCGATTTTACTCGCGGAATATCGTAAGGCTGGACTGTTACAGAAAAATCTTCCTTTCCGGAATTGTGTGTCCATTGAAAATAAGCAATAAATATGCATTGCGGGCTGCAGGCAAATATTTTATAATCAAATATATCAATTGGAATCTGGAGCAAAGATATATCGATTGGAAACAGAAAATTTTATTTTGGAAATAGAGACGGAAGTACATCAAAATGACCTATTATTTCCGGTAAATACCAGCCTGAATGGAAAGGTATTTAGTTATAAGACTTTCTGCGGAATCCGTGATGGATATTGGTAATAGAAAAAACAGAAAAAGATAACGGAAAGAAACCAGAAAAAGACAATAAAAGAAACCGGAAAAGACAATAAAAAGAAATCGGAAAAAGATAACAAAAAGAAACCAGAAAAAGACAACGAAAAGAAACCGAAAGAAGAGAACAAAAAACCAGAAAAAATAACAGAAGGAAATTGAAAAAAATAATAGAAAGGGAAAGTGGCTATGGAGAAGAAAAATGTGTGGGAGTGTTATGATGAGAAGCAGTTGGAAGAACTGGAAGTCCATGCAAAGGAGTACATGGATTTTCTGGATAATGGGAAGACGGAAAGGGAATGCGTAGACTTTATCGTCAACAGGATTGAGAAAGAAGGATACCGTGAACTGCAGGCGTTGATGAAAGAGAAGAAAGCCTTAAAGAAAGGGGATAAGGTGTATGCAGTATGGATGAATAAATCCGTAGTGATGTTCCAGGTGGGAGAAAAGCCT
Source organism: uncultured Kineothrix sp. (assembly GCA_910588855.1). Taxonomy (GTDB): domain Bacteria; phylum Bacillota; class Clostridia; order Lachnospirales; family Lachnospiraceae; genus Kineothrix. The sequence continues at coordinate 19,643 of CAJUSR010000004.1, forward strand.
ATGTGTGAAGGTATGAATATTTTGGGTGCCCATATCGATTCCCCCAGATTGGATGTGAAGCAAAATCCCATGTATGAAGAGGGTGGTTTTGCTTATTTGGATACCCATTATTATGGAGGCGTAAAGAAATATCAGTGGGTGACTATTCCTTTGGCTATTCATGGTGTGATAATAAAAAAAGACGGAACATGTGTTGAAGTAAATATTGGGGATAAAGAGGACGACCCGGTTTTCTTTGTATCGGATTTGCTAATCCATTTGGCAACAGAGCAGTTGGAGAAAAAGGCCTCCAAAGTAATTGAAGGGGAGGCGTTGGATATCATTATCGGCAATAAGCCGCTTTCTATCGGCAAAAACAAAGAAGATGGGAAAGAGGGCAAGGAATCCGGGAAAGATGCGGTAAAAAAAGGTGTGCTTGCCATTTTGAAGGAAAGCTATGATATAGAGGAAGAAGACTTTATTTCTGCCGAGCTTGAGGTGGTGCCTGCAGGAAAAGCGAAGGAGGCTGGCTTTGACAGGAGCATGATTCTGGCTTATGGGCAGGATGACAGGGTCTGTGCTTTCTCGTCTTTGAAGGCGATGCTGGAAATCGGGGAAGTGGAAAGGACGGCTTGCTGCATTCTGGTAGATAAAGAGGAAATCGGAAGCGTGGGAGCTACCGGCATGGAATCGAAGTTCTTTGAAAATATGGTGGCCGAGGTAATGAACCTTGCCGGCGAATATAGCGAATTGAATGTAAGAAGGTGCCTGGCTTCTTCCTGCATGTTGTCTTCGGATGTAAGCAGCGCGTTTGACCCTTCGTTCGCGTCCAGTTTCGATAAGAAAAACGTAGCTTATCTTGGAAATGGTATGGTGTTCAATAAGTTTACCGGCGCAAGGGGAAAATCCGGATCGAATGATGCAAATGCAGAATATCTGGGGCATATCCGTTCGATTTTTGAAAAAGAAAAGGTACATTTCCAGACGGCGGAACTGGGCAAAGTAGACCTGGGGGGCGGCGGAACCATCGCTTATATTCTGGCTCTCTATGGAATGAATGTGATTGACAGCGGCGTAGCCGTATTGAATATGCATGCGCCTTGGGAAGCCACTAGCAAAGCGGATGTTTATGAGGCGAAACGGGGTTATGTAGCGTTTTTGGAAAACGCTTCCATGTAGGATAAATGAAAATGGAAAGCATAAAAAAATCTGATTTTTATTTTGAATTGCCGGAAAGGCTGATTGCCCAGGATCCTTTGGAAGACCGTTCCGGTTCCAGGATGCTGATGCTGGATAAAGAGACGGGGAAAATGGAGCATCATATTTTCCGGGAGATTATGGATTATTTGGCGCCAGGGGACTGCCTGGTGCTGAATAATACGAAGGTAATCCCGGCAAGGCTGATGGGGATTAAGGAGTCTACCAAAGCTTCCGTGGAATTGCTGCTTTTAAAGCGGAGGGAAGCGGATGTTTGGGAGACTTTGGCAAAGCCGGGGAAAAAAGCAAAACCGGGAACGGTGATAAGCTTTGGAGATGGCATATTAAAGGGGGAAGTGATTGGGATAGCGGAAGAAGGGAACCGCTTGGTACGCTTTTCCTATGAAGGGATTTTTGAAGAGGTATTGGATAAACTGGGAGAAATGCCGCTGCCGCCATATATTACCCATAAACTGAAAGATAAGAACCGTTATCAGACGGTCTATGCGAAATATGAAGGCTCGGCGGCAGCGCCTACTGCGGGACTCCATTTCACAGAAGGGCTGCTGCATGAGATAGAAGAAAAAGGGGTGGATATCGCTTATGTAACTTTGCATGTGGGGTTGGGCACATTCCGCCCGGTGAAGGCGGAAAATATATTGGAACATCATATGCATTCGGAGTATTATCAAATCTCGAAAGAGGCAGCGGACAAAATAAACCGGGCGAAAGAGAAGGGGAAACGGGTTATTTGTGTGGGAACTACAAGCTGCAGGACAGTGGAAAGCGCGGCGGACGAGATGGGGAAGCTGACAGAATGCAGCGGAAATACGGATATTTTTATTTATCCGGGGTATCGTTTTAAAATATTAGATGCACTGATTACTAATTTCCATTTGCCGGAATCCACACTTGTGATGTTAGTCAGCGCTTTGGCAGGAAAAGAGCATGTCCTTTGTGCTTATGAGACGGCTATCAAGGAAGGATACCGCTTTTTTAGCTTTGGTGATGCGATGTTTATTACAAATTCCTTTACAAAATACAAATAATGTTATATCCTTAATATCAATAGGGAATGTTTATGGAGAGGGTTGACAGTAGTTTGAAATAGTGGAGGGGAAGGGAAAAAATCCGAAGGTATTATATGCAACGATTTTACCAATAAGAGGAGTGTAAGGGGTTATGGAAGAGCGGAGAAGAGCGAGAAGGATGAAGATGGAATCTACGCTAATCGTCAAAAGGATTGACAGCGGCATGGATGCAGAGGTTACAATAGACATCAAAGATTTATCCAAATCAGGAATCGGCTTTTATTGCAAGGAGGCATTGGAAGTAGGATCTATTTACCAGTCTTCCATTAGGATTTGGACCAAGGAGATTATTCCTGTTTTATTAAAAGTAGTAAGAAAAGTGGAGAAGGAGAATGATAATTTTTACGGCGCAGAGTTTATGGGGCTGTCCGAAATTGACATGTTCCGTATCGCAGTATACGAAGAACTGGAAAGATTAGAAATAATGGAATGAAAATTTGAATAAATGGAAAATAAGATGAAAAGAAAAATAAGTTGAAAAGGGAAATGAGATGAAAAGAAAAACTTCCGGAAGGTAATGCCTGCCGGAAGTTTTTTGCATAATAAGATTCGGGTAACAAAAAGTTTGCCAAGCGGCGCTGCCGGACTGACGTTTTGATACCGGAATCATAATCATATTCAAATAGATTCTGATAAAGAGTGCAGGTCGGAGTAAAAGCCGGGGTAGCTGATGGAGACGCATCCGCTGTCTGGAATTTCCGTTTCCCCTTGGGCAATCAGGGCGGCTATGGCGAAGCTCATAGCAATCCGGTGGTCGGCATGGGTATGGATGAGGGCGCCCTTCAGAGGGGGTACCCCGGGGGTCTTTCCATCGATAATCATGCCGTCTTCGGTAGCAGTGACGGAACAGCCCATAGCGGAGAGGTTTTGAACCATAACATCAATGCGGTTGGATTCTTTGACTTTTAGTTCCGCGGCATCTTTGATAATGGTAGTGCCTTCGGCCGCAGCCGCCATTATGGCGATGATGGGGAGTTCATCGATAAGGGTAGGGATTATCTCCCCTTCAATTACCGTTCCATGAAGAGGGCTGTAGGTAATATGCAAATCTGCGGTAGGTTCCCCATCCCGGTTTTCATTTAGCAGACAGATATGCCCGCCCATAGCTTTTGCCACTTTCAATATGCCTGCCCGGGTAGGGTTAATGCCTACGTTGCGGATAAGGATATCCGAACCGGGAACGAGAAGACCGGCGGCAATAAAATAAGCGGCGGAGGAAACATCCCCGGGTACATTGATTTTCTGCCCGGTAAGGCGGGGGCGGGGGATAATGGTTGCAGTATTTCCGTCTGTTTTTATATCCGCACCGAAGGAGCGCAGCATCAATTCGGAATGATTCCGGCTGAGGGTTGGTTCTGTAACGGAGGTCTCGCCGTCAGCATATAACCCGGCCAGTAAAATGGCAGATTTGACTTGCGCAGAAGCTACTTTAGAATGGTAATGGATTCCTTTTAAAGGCTGCCCTTTGATAAGCAGGGGGGCACAGCCGTTGTGATGCAGGCTTTCGATATGGGCGCCCATAAGGGAAAGCGGCTCTATGATACGCTTCATGGGGCGCGTTTGGATAGAAGCGTCTCCGGTTAGCGTGGAAGTAAAGGGCTGGGCGGAAAGAATGCCGGAAATAAGCCTTGTAGTGGTGCCGCTATTACCCGTATCCAAAACCCCGGAAGGTGCGCAGAGGCCGTCAAGCCCTTTGCCTTGTATGGTAATGATGTGATTCTCATTTTCGATTTCTATGCCAAGACGGCGGAAACAGCCAATAGTGGAAAGGCAGTCTGCGCCTTGGAGAAAGTTTATAATTTCGGTTTTCCCTTCGGACAACGCACCGAACATTACGGCGCGGTGGGAAATGGATTTATCGCCGGGAACGGTAATTTCCCCTTTTAAACAGTTTGCTTTTTGAAATTTCATGGAAATCCTCCGGTTTTTATTTTTTCTCGTAGATGGTATATCCGTTATCCTGCAGGATGTTTGCGGCGGCTTTGACCGCGCTTTCTTCGTAAAATTCAATCCGTAAAGCGCCCTCCTCCGCTTCCCGGTTATGGGTAATGCCGATATTCTTGATGCTGATGCCGCTTTGGGCGAGCAATGCAGCAATGGTAGCTAATGCCCCGGCTTTATCCGCAATATCTATGGTAATGGAGTAGGATTTTTTAATCGGGCCGCTGGAAGCTTCTATAAAGGAATCCCTGTAAAGGCGGGCCTGCTGGAAAAAATCATACAATATGGCTTCATCCCGTGTGGAAAGTTTTTCTTTCAAAGCAGTCAGGGATTCGATATAGTGGTTTAAGAGCCGGAGGATATTTTCCGTATTGGTCAAACAAATCTGCTGCCACATATCGGGGGAAGAAGAAGCAATTCTTGTAATGTCTTTGAACCCTCCGGCAGCAATCATTTTCATTGTGCCGTCTTTGGAGTCGCTTTCCCGGACTAAATTAACAAGGGAAGATGCGATAATATGGGGCAGATGACTGATAGCAGCCGTGACATAATCATGCTGTTCATTTTCCAGGACAAGAGGGATGGCGCCCATAGAAACCACGAGTTTTTCATATTCTTCCAGACGCTTTGGCGCGGTAGCGCAGGTAGGCGTAAGAATATAGTAAGCATTTTCCAAAAGATGGGCTTTAGAATTGGCATATCCAAAACGTTCGCTCCCTGCCATTGGATGCCCGCCGATGAACTGGCCGGATAGCCCAAGGGCTTCAATTTGCTTATGGATGCCCGACTTCACGCTTCCCACATCGGTAAGGGTACAGAAGGGGGAAAGAAATTCCTTTAATTGAATTAAGTTTTCAGCATTGCCGGATACCGGGGCGCAGAGGAAAATATAGTGGCAACCGGAAAAAGAAGCATTGATGGCAGAAACGGTTTCATTGGCAATGCCGTCTTCTTTTGCCCGAATCAAAGTGTCTTTATTTTTATCATATACGGTAATCCATAAATCCGGTATGGAGGCTCTAAGCGCTTTGGCAATAGACCCTCCGATTAATCCAAGACCGATAAATCCTATTTTTAATGTATCCATGTGTGTCCTCTTTTTGTTAGTTGATTCCTGCGGAAAAACTGCGCCCTGCAAGGCTGCAGAAAGGCTTCAGTTCTTTTGTCAGTTTGCCAAACTTTTCAAAGGTCAGTGACTGGGGACCGTCGGAAAGCGCGCAGGACGGGTTGTTGTGTACTTCAATCATCAGGCCGTCCGCACCGCAGGCGATAGCAGCTTTGGCCATCGGAGCTACGTACTTATAGGAACCTGTGGAATGGGAGGGATCGGCAATAACCGGAAGATGGGTTTTCCCTTTCAGAACCGGAATTGCGCTTAAATCCAGGGTATTTCTGGTAGCCGTTTCAAAAGTACGGATGCCCCGCTCGCATAATACCACGTTTGGATTGCCCTCTGCAATGATATATTCCGCCGCATTCAGCCATTCATCAATAGTAGCACATAACCCTCTTTTTAAAAGGACAGGGAGGCCGGAACGACCGGCTTCTTTTAACAGGATAAAATTCTGCATATTCCTTGCGCCGATTTGAATCATGTCAACATACTTGACGGCAGCATCAATGGCTTCCCTGCATACGACTTCACAGATGGTTGCAAGGCCGGTTTCTTTGGCAGCTTCCTGCATATACCGTAAGCCTTCTTCCTCAAGCCCCTGAAAGGAGTAAGGGGAAGTCCTTGGCTTATATGCGCCGCCCCGCAGGATGGTAGCGCCGGATTGTTTCACGGCGCGTGCGATGCACATGAGCTGTTCTTCTGATTCCACGGCACAGGGCCCGGCCATAATAGTGGTGGTGCCAGGGCCGATGGAAGTATTCCCTACCTGTATCGTGGAAGGCTCCGGATGGAATTTTTTATTGGCAAGCTTATAAGTTTCCGTAACAGGTACAATTCTGTCTACGTCCTTAAAACTGATAAGGTTGTCTGTAGGAAGTTTTGTCTTGTCGCCTACGATACCGATGATGGTGACTTCTTCCCCGTGGGAAAGATGTGTGTTTAAGCCGCTGTTTTCAATATAGGATACCACGGAATGAATACTTTCCTGCGCGGCATTGGGTTTCATTACAATAATCATAATTTTTCTCCGTTTCTGTCTGCCCGGCGCTATTGCAAAGACGGCCGGGGATTTTTATGTGCCGCCCCGTGCAGAGGAAATATGCCGCTATGCGGCGCACAGGGAGCGCATCGAGTAGGGGAAGATGAATCTTCTCTGCTCGATTTGTTAGATATCATTTTTCACATGGACAATATACCACTTCAACGCGCGAAAGTCAATAAAGATTCGCGGTTCCGGAATGCCCGCCTTTGCTTCTGCATGGGGTATCTGTCCATTTTGTCCGTTATCCGAGCCAAGGGAGGGATAAATTACTATACAAATTGTTTTATTTTGCTTGTAAAGTGAGGACAATTTTAGTAAAATATACACATGGGAGTAAAAGGGCAGTAGAAAAATCCAATTACAGCCTAAGCACAATGCCCCAAAATAGCATAAATTGGAGGAATTTATATGAATGTTTACACAACTGACAAGATTAGAAATGTAGTATTGCTCGGTCACGGGGGGTGCGGGAAGACCAGTCTGGTAGAAGCGATGGCATATTTATCCGGTATCACATCCAGAATGGGAAAGGTATCCGACGGCAATACGGTAAGCGATTTTGGAAAAGAAGAGCAGAAAAGGCAGATTTCCATTTCCACATCGGTAATACCGATTGAGTGGGAAGGAATTAAGATAAATATTCTGGATACCCCGGGGTTTTTTGATTTTGTAGGGGAAGTGGAAGAAGCAGTCAGTGCAGCAGACGCAGCGATTATCGTTGTTTCCGGAAAAGCCGGCATGGAAGTGGGAACGGAAAAAGCGTGGGAAATATGCGAAAAGTATAAACTGCCCCGTTTTATTTTCGTTACGGACATGGACGTAGATAATGCTTCCTTCCGCCAGGTAGTGGAAGACATGACGAAGGCTTATGGAAAGAAGATGGCTCCGTTCCATCTGCCTATCCGTGAAAACGAAAAATTTGTAGGGTATGTCAACGTAATTACGGAAACCGGCCATAGATGGCAGGGCAAAGAAGTGGTAGACTGCGATGTGCCGGAATACAGCAAAGCAAATCTCCAGCTTTGCAAGGATACCCTTATGGAAGCGGTAGCAGAGACGAGCGAAGAGTTTATGGAACGCTATTTCGGCGGCGAGACTTTTTCTGAGGCGGAAATCAGGGCGGCTTTGCGGAGCAATGTAATCGACGGCTCGATTGTGCCGATGACGATGGGATCCAGCATATTATGCCAGGGTATTTATACTTTGCTGGATGATATTGTGAAGTACATGCCCAGCCCGGAAAATAAGGACATTGCAGGGGTCAGCCTTAAGACGAATGAAATTTTTGAAGCGAACTTCGATTTTGCAAAAGCAAAATCCGCTTATATTTTTAAAACGATTGTGGATCCTTTTATCGGTAAATATTCGCTGGTCAAAATATGCTCCGGTGTATTGAAAATAGATGACATGATTTATAACAGCGACAAAGATGTGGAAGAGAAAGTGAGCAAGCTTTATGTGATGCAGGGGAGCAAGCCCATTGAAATCAAAGAGCTTCACGCGGGGGATATCGGGGCGATTGCAAAACTGACAGCGGCAAGGACAGGGGATACCCTTTCCACCAAAGCCACAGCGATTAAATTTGGCAAGGCGGAGATTTCCACACCTTATACATATATGAGGTACCATGCGAAGAACAAAGGGGACATTGATAAGATTTCCCAGTCGTTGCAGAAGATGGCCCATGAAGACCAGACCATGAAGGTAGTAAATGATGCGGAAAACAGGCAGACTTTGATTTACGGCATGGGAGATTTACATCTGGAAGTCATTGCCAGCAAGTTGGCAAATGAGTATAAGGTAGAAATCGAACTGACACAGCCGAAGGTAGCGTTCCGTGAGACGATTAAAAAGAACTCGGATGTGGAATACAAATATAAAAAGCAGTCCGGCGGGCATGGGCAGTATGGCCATGTAAAGATGCGCTTTTCACCGTTAGGGGATTTGGAGAAGCCATATGAATTTGCACAGGAAGTAGTAGGCGGTGCGGTACCGAAGAACTTCTTCCCGGCGGTGGAAAAAGGCTTGCAGGATTCCATATTGAAGGGCCCTCTGGCAGCATATCCGGTAGTGGGTGTGAAAGCAGTGCTGTACGATGGTTCCTACCATCCGGTAGACTCTTCGGAAATGGCATTCAAGATGGCTACGATTCAGGCTTTCAAGAAAGGCTTTATGGATGCCCATCCGGTACTTTTAGAGCCGATTGCAAATATTAAGGTAACCGTACCGGATGCATATACAGGCGATGTTATGGGTGATTTGAATAAGAGAAGGGGAAGGGTACTCGGTATGAACCCGGTAAACGGCAAACAGGTAATTGAAGCCGATATCCCTATGACAGGATTGTTCGGATATTGTACGGATTTACGCTCTATGACGGGCGGACGAGGCACTTACGCATATGAGTTTGTAAGATATGAGCAGGCGCCTAGCGATGTACAGGAAAAGGAAGTGGCAGCCAGGGCAGCAAAAGTTGCGGAAGGCAGCGACGATTAAGATGGATGGAAAACGCCGGTGGAATGCCGGCGTTTTTATCTGTTGACGCATTTCATTCAAATCTACAATTTTATATAAGTGGGGATTTTGGGATGGCGCCTGCAAGGGGTGCTGCATTGCCAAAGAAGAATATAAAAAGGCAAAAGCCGCGCAGAAACGGGGTTAAACGATGGGGAAAAAATCCCTGGGCCATGCCCAATGTCATTTAGTTAACGGTACCGGACGCCGCGAGGAACATAAAATGCTCCGTCACCACGCTTTCGCTCGGTAAAAAGCGTAACGGACACTAAACTCGTGAGGAACCTCGTTAAGTGCCGACGCTTTTTAACGGGTTCCTTGAGCATTTTATGTTCCTCACGGCTGAATCAAGGCACTAACTAAATGACATTGGGGCTATGCCCTTGTATTTTGGGTGAGAAGAAGATATAATGCTTTACATATATCATTGAACTTATGGAGGAATCAATTTATATGAAGAAAAAGGTTCGGAACTTGATTGTCATATTGTTGGCGGCAGCAGCGGCTTTTTTATATTATTATATCTCTCTGCCGGCAATCAATATCCATTCTTCCGGTTTTTGGATGTTTATTATAACGATTATTATTGTGGTTATAGCAGTTTATGCAATCCGGAAAGCCGGGAAGGAATATGTGGAGTCCGAAGTGGCTGAAAAATTCGGATTTAAATTCAGCACGTATGGGCTTAAAGAGGACAAAGTATTGAGGGGGCTGGGCCTGCTGCTCCTGCTTGTAGTTGCCGTATATTTTGTGGGCAGCGTCCTTTCTTCGCCGATTGTAAATGCGAAGAAATATCAGGCTCTTTTGAGCATTGAGGAAAGGGAGTTTACAGAGGATATCAAAGAGGTGGACTACCGTACCATTCCTTTGCTGGATAAGGAATCGGCAGCGCTTTTAGGAAACCGGAAGATGGGGAGTATGGTCGATATGGTGTCGCAGTTTGAGGTGGCAAGCGATTATTCCCAAATTAATTACAAAGGGGTTCCGGTGAGGGTAACGCCTTTGGCTTATGCCAGTACCATAAAGTGGCTGACGAACCAGAGTGGAGGGATACCGGCTTATATTTTAATTGATATGACAACGCAGGATACGGAATGTGTGAAGTTAGAAAGCGGGATTAAGTATTCCAAGTCCGAATATTTTAACAGAAATTTATACAGGCATTTGCGCTTCCGGTTTCCTACCTATATTTTTGACAGCCAGATTTTCTTTGAAATCGATGAGGAGGGAACGCCTTATTGGGTGTGCCCGGTAAAGAAATTTAATATTGGTTTGTTTGGCGGGCAGACAGTAGGCAGAGTAGTGCTTTGCAATGCGGTTACAGGAGAATGCATTGATTATGCGGTGGAAGATGTGCCGCAGTGGGTGGATAAAGTATATAATGCGGAACTTCTGATGGATTTGTATGATTTTTCCGGAATTTATAAAAACGGGTTTTTAAATTCCGTTTTAGGGCAGAAGGATTGCCTTCAATCAACCAATGGATACAATTATATCGCACTGGAGGACGATGTGTGGGTCTATACGGGGGTAACCAGCGTGAGCGGCGACCAATCCAATGTAGGGTTTGTATTGATGAACCAGCGGACGATGGAGACCAGATACTATAAGGTAGAAGGGGCGATTGAAGATTCGGCTATGTCGTCGGCGGAAGGGCAGGTGCAGAATCTAGGGTACCGGGCGACATTCCCTTTGCTTTTGAATATTGCTGACGAGCCTACTTATTTTATGGCATTAAAGGATGCAGCCGGTTTGGTAAAGAAATATGCTATGGTAAATGTGCAGAAATACCAGTGGGTAGCGATTGGCGATACGGTGCAGGAATGTGAGCGGAATTATACGGAACTTTTGAACACCAATGGTATTGTGTCGGAAAATACGGATTTATATAAGGAAGCTTCCGGTAAAATAAAAGCGATAGCGCCGATTGTGCTGGAAGGAACGACGCATTATTATATTTGTCTGGAAAACAGTGAGGACATTTTTGATTTGGACTTGTCAAACAGGGATTTAATTGGGATTGTAAGGTACCAAGTTGGGGATAACATAAAGTTCAGGTATACGGAAGGGTATGGGCTGCATCAAGTAAAGGCTTTGGAATAAGCAAGGGGTAGCGCAGCTCTTGACAGAAGATAGGAAAAAGGATAGAATTATCGGTGTTTTCAGGCATTCGTAGGGTTACTTAAGTACAGGAAATAAAAGATTTATGATAAAGGAGCAAATGAGAGATGGCAGAACCGTATAATCACAGAGAGGTGGAACAGAAGTGGCAGAAGATATGGGACGAGGAAAGGGCGTTTGCTGTTTCCGATGACTATTCCAAACCGAAATATTATGCGTTGGTAGAATTTCCTTACCCTTCAGGGCAAGGGCTTCATGTGGGGCATCCAAGGCCCTATACGGCGCTTGATATCGTGGCGAGGAAAAGGAGGATGCAGGGCTATAATGTGTTATATCCTATGGGATGGGATGCTTTTGGCCTGCCTACCGAGAACTATGCAATACAGAACCATATTCATCCGAAGATTGTAACGAAAAATAATGTGGAGCGTTTTAAAGGGCAGCTCCATGCACTTGGCTATTCGTTTGACTGGGAACGGGAGATTAATACTACTGATCCCGGCTACTATAAATGGACACAGTGGATTTTCCTGAAATTATTCAAAGCAGGGCTTGCTTATAAAAGCGAAATGCCAATTAACTGGTGTACATCCTGTAAAGTAGGGCTGGCTAATGAAGAAGTGGTGAATGGGGTATGCGAACGGTGCAACTCCGAGGTGGTCCGCAAAGTGAAGAGCCAGTGGATGCTTAAAATTACCGAATATGCGGACAAACTCATTCAGGATTTGGACAGCGTGGACTATGTGGAACGGGTAAAAGTGTCGCAAAAGAATTGGATTGGCAAATCGGAAGGTGCGGAAGTAGATTTTAAGGTAAAAGATAAAGAAGAAACATTGAGGATATATACCACAAGGCCGGATACGCTATTTGGGGTTACCTATATGGTAGTATCGCCGGAACACCCGATGATTGATAAATATAAGGACGAGATTAAAAATTGGGATGAAGTTGTGGCATACCGGGAGATGGCGTCAAGGAAATCGGATTTTGAACGTACGGAGCTGGCAAAGGAAAAGACAGGCGTTGCAATCGACGGTTTAACAGCAGTAAATCCGGTGAACGGGAAGGAGATTCCCATTTGGATTTCGGATTATGTGTTGATGACGTACGGAACAGGGGCGATTATGGCGGTTCCTGCCCATGATGAAAGAGACTGGGAGTTTGCCAAGAAATTCGGGCTGCCGATTATTGAAGTAGTAGCTGGAAGCCCGGTGGGGGTTGACGAAGCGGTATATACGGATGTGGCAGAAGGAATCCTCGTCAATTCGGATTTCCTGGACGGTTTGCATGTGGCGGACGCAAAGAAAAAAATTATAGAATTTTTAGTGGAAAAAGGAATTGGGGCAAAAAAGACGAACTTCAAATTGAGGGATTGGGTATTTTCCAGACAACGTTATTGGGGAGAACCGATTCCGATTGTGGAATGCGCAAAATGTGGGTTTGTTCCGCTGGACGAGAGCGAATTGCCGTTGGAACTGCCGGAGGTAGAGAGTTATATGCCTACGGATAACGGGGAATCGCCGTTGGCAGCTATGACGGATTGGGTAAATACTACCTGTCCTTGCTGCGGCGGACCGGCAAAAAGGGAGACGGATACTATGCCCCAGTGGGCAGGGTCTTCCTGGTATTTCCTTCGTTATACAGACCCGAAAAACGACAATGCGTTAGCCAGCAAGGAAGCGCTGGAATACTGGATGCCGGTGGATTGGTATAATGGGGGGATGGAGCATACCACGCTGCATCTTCTGTATTCCCGGTTCTGGCACAAATTCCTGTATGATAAAAAAGTAGTGCCTTGTCCGGAACCCTACCAGAAACGTACTTCTCATGGAATGATTCTGGGCTCTAACGGGGAGAAGATGAGCAAATCCCGTGGGAATGTGGTAAATCCGGATGACATTGTCCGTGACTACGGGGCGGACACCCTTCGGACATATGAAATGTTTATCGGCGCTTTTGAGCTGAGTGCGGCTTGGTCCGAGGACGGTGTAAAGGGCTGCCGCCGTTTTCTGGAAAGGGTATGGAAATTGCAGGATATCCTGACAGAGGGAGATGGCTACAGTGCAGATTTGGAAACGAAGATGCATCAAACGATTAAAAAAGTCAGCAATGATTTTGAAAGTTTGAAATATAACACCGCAATTGCGGCGATGATGGCATTGATTAATGATTTTTATAAAAAGAATGCAGTGACAAAAGCCGAATTTAAAACGCTTCTTACCATGTTGAACCCGGTAGCGCCCCATATTACGGAAGAGCTTTGGGAACGCACAGGTTTTGAAGGGAAGGTATACCAGTCTGTATGGCCGGAATATGAGGAAGCAAAGACGATAGATGCGACGGTAGAAATCGCCGTACAGGTGAACGGCAAAATAAAAGCGACCCTTCAGGTAGCCAGCGACATCAGTAAAGAAGATGCGATTGCAGCCGGAAAGGAAGCAGTAAGCGGTAAAATAAGCGGAACGGTAGTAAAAGAAATTTATGTGCCGGGAAGGCTTGTTAATTTAGTGGTAAAGCCATAGGGCAGCAAAAATTTTCCGGCAACGCCGCATGTGCAAATCTTATGATTTGCCAGCGGCGCTGCCGGATATTTTTTTGACGGTTAAATCCCATCAACGCTTTTTTTTCATAGCCATTAACTTATTGATTTTTTCTGCTTCTTCCGGAGTGGAATATTTGCTTAAAGCAGCTACAATAGCTTCTATTTCATTGTCGTCAAACGAAATATTCTGGTTCTTCCCTTTTTTGGCGATAGACATCAAGAAAGGGAGCATTTGTTCTTTCTTCAGGTTTTGGCCTTCAAAAACCAGCATTTGAAGAAACTGCAGTTTTGTTGTGTCGATACCGGCCACTAAAGGGTCATTCATCCATTCGTTCTGTTTCATGCGGGCTACTACCTCCAAACATTTCAAACATGTTTTTTTGCTCCGGGGAAAGCATACCCATGAGCATTTCCATCATGCCGTTGCTTTGACTTTGGTTGCTGTTTACGGAATCGTTGTCCGATTCGCCCGGGTTTTCCGATGCATTGCCGGAAGGGAAGATGTTGCCAAAACCTTCCGAAAACAGATCCGGGGCAAAATCCTTCATCATTTCCATAGTACGGCTCATTTCTTTATACATTTCCATAGTACGGAAGAGATTGGCAATCTGTTCCAGTTTCTTTTTTTCCTCACCGGTACAGAAAGGGAGCAGTTCGGAACAGATTTTATTAATGCAAAATTCTTCTTTTTCAAAAGAACAGCCGCTTAATTCATAAGAATGCGAGTGGTATTTGTCAAGGGTATGGCGAAATTCCAGATATTTGATATAGACGGCAAGCTTTCTGCGCATCTGCCCATCAAAATAGGGCATGACAATTTTCATCATTTGTATATGATTGTTAGTATATAATGTATCAAAGGCAATTATTTTGTCATGTTCGTTTGTTTCCATAAAATCCCTTAACCCCATTCGCTTTTTAAATCTTATGTAAGGCAAAAATAAAATATACTCGTTTCCTGCCGTGCCGGCTTTGGCGGATGTATAGCCCTATTGGGCATAGCCTGTGCGGCACAAGGAAAAAGCGCCCTTTTAATAGAGAAAATAGGCCCGTAAGAGCCTATTTTCAAGATATGACCTGACTGAAGCTTTAGAAAGAATTTCCGCAGCAGCAGAGAAGAAGGAGAATCCAGATGATGCTGTCGCATCCGCATCCGGAATTGTTGCCGCCGAAAAAGCCGCCGCCGAACCCGCAGCCATCGCTGCTGTCGCCGCCGTTGCAGCAGCAGAGCAAGATAAGGATCCAAAGAATAGAATTACATCCGCCGCCGGACCTGTTGCTATTTCCGCAGCCGCAGTTTGTTGCTGTTAAATCACTCATAGTGTTGCCTCCAAAATTATTTTATTTATGGTTTATACTATGTGGTATGGCTTGCCATTGTTTCCCCTAAATAAAAATAAATTTTAGAGTGAAATATTTCCCATAAAAATTAATTTTGAAAAAATGAAAAAATGTGGTACAATATATAGGCAAAAGGCTTGCATTAATTTCAAGGTATAGTAAAATATATGGTATGTATATTTTAAGGGGAAAGTATCCATATACATATTGAGGGTAAGAAGCTACATGAAGGAGAATCGTTGAATGGCGGAAGGTCATATTGTGGAGGGAAGGCAATTCCGTACGAAGGCAGATTATGAAGCGGCCTTAAGAGACAAAAAGAAGATAGATAAAATACGTTCCGAATATGACTTGCAAAACCCGAAAGCGGTGTTGGATTTATATGCCAGGATGCAAGCCGGGGATTATAGCTTTGAAACAGCGGTAGGGAATGATTTTGACGATAAAATCTTTGAACTGGCTGAAATGTATAAGGACGGCGGAAACAGTGGCGGCCGTGGCGGCAAAGCGGACAGGAGCAATGCCGGTAAAAACAGCAAGGGCAGGATTCAAGGGGGAAAGAGCCGGAAAAGCGAAAGCGGGCCAAAAAAAGGGAACGATAAAGTTTCATTAGATGATTTGGATGAAGATATGCGGCGGGAAGTTGCCGCCCGGCTAAAGGCAAGGGACAGGCGGCGGAAGCTGCTGGTAATGCTTTGTGCGGCCGGGGCAGTCTTATGCTTCGGGTATTTTGGTGCTTATTATTATTTGGCAGAAAAAAATGACAATGATTATGAACAGCTTGCGGAATTAAAAAACAGCGATGTGCTTGCGTCTGCAAAAAAAGAAGAACCGCTTGTGGTGCGGGGGCATGAGGAAGAAATAGAGCTGCCTGATGTTCTTGATGAATATAAAACATTATATAATAAGAACAGAAGGCTAATCGGATGGCTGAAAATTGACGATACAATAATTGATTACCCTGTGATGCAAACAAGCAACAACGAATATTATCTGGATCATAACTTCAATCAGGAGAAGGATAATAACGGCAGTATATTCATGGATAAGGATTGTATAGCCTACCCCAGATCCCAGAATTTGATTTTGTACGGCCACCATATGCGTTCCGGCAAGATGTTCGGTGATTTGGAAAAATATGCAAAAGAATCCTATTATAAGGAACACAGTATTATCCAGTTCGATACTATATATGAGAAGGGCACTTATCAGGTGATGTATGTATTCCGGGCGAAGGTGCTGAAGGAAAATGAGATTGCTTTTAAATACTATCAGTTTATAGATGCCATTTCCGGGGAAGAGTTCAATTCTTATATGAAGGAAATGGAAAGGATGTCATTGTATGATACGGGAGTAACCGCCGAGTATGGTGACGATTTGTTGACATTATCTACCTGCGACAATTCCCAGACAGACGGGCGGTTTGTAGTCGTGGCGAAGAGGGTGCAGTAATAAATAGTTATAGCTTTACGATGGAGGAGAGCGGAAATGGCTAAGGGCAAGAAAACAAAAAAGAAAAATTTGAGATTAAGAAGGCAGCTGCGCAAAACGTTTGGCTGTCTGTTCATGGTTTCAGCCTTGATAGTGACGGCAATACCGGTGCAGCCGATTGCAGCGGCAGGGGGATGGTCTCCGACAGACCCTGCGCAATGTTGGGTAAAGTCATCGGGAAATGCAATACCGACAATACAAAAGGATAAGGTGAAAGTATATCAGGATGAAACGGAAAACTTCCGTTTTGTATATGTGGATTCCGCCGGGGTTGGTATCGGGGGGGATAAGAATAAGTCTGCAATTATTGTAGATTATAATCAAGATCAGGATTTGCCAGGCGGTAATTTGACAATTCCGGCCACAGTAGATGCCTATGTAAAATATACCGACAGTGGTTCGGCAACCGGCAGTTATGCGGCGGCAAATAAAAAAGGGTATCCTTTGTACTATAAGAGTACGAAGACGGTAACCAGACAGGTAGAAGGCGACATGGTCCTTACCAGTGAAGATTTGAACGGAAACGGGAAGTTTGATGATTATATAAGGGATATCCAGACGCGGGAAACGGAAGAATTTGACAGATTTATGCCGTGTATAGCTACACAGGCGAATATTTGGAGTCCGGATGGGATAGATGTTCCTTTATACTATTACAATGCCAATGATGGTATCCCTACTCCGGACGCTTTAGGGAAAGATGAGAAGACGGACACTAATTGGGTTCTTGCAGGGACCAACGGCGATGATGATAACCGGATTGACGGGGCTACGGTAAGATATATCGGAAAACAATATGCGGATTATAATAAAACTACAGGGAACTGGGAAATTGTAGGTGAGTGTACGTCACAACATAGTGTTTTCGGTGGTACGGATGAAGGGCAGGCAGCGGCTAATATTGCTAATTTGACATTTGGTACGATAAAAGTAAATGGGCAGGATTCTTCGCCTTTGGTCGGGATTGGAGATTATGCATTTTATGGCTGTACGAATATCAGGAGCATTAAATTAGGCAACGGCTTAAATACATTGGGCAACTATGCTTTTGCGGACTGTAGGAATTTGGTTTCGGCGGATTTAAATTTGTATTCCAATCTGGATACATTAGGGGCATATGCCTTTGCCAATTGTGAATCATTAGATTCCATTTCAATACCGACGAATATTGCAAAGATTGGCGATTTTTGTTTTAAAGAGTGTTTTAGCTTGAAGTCCGTGGATATGGCCGGTACCAATAATGGTTTGGGTTATAACTTAAAAGAGATAGGGTATAAAGCATTTGAAAAGTGTGAGTCGCTGGAATCTTTAACATTCCCGCAGTCCTATGATGGTGCGCAACAGGATGGCGGTAATGTGTTCCATCTTTCTACGGTGGAAGGATGCCGCAACTTGAAGTTTATAAAAACATACAGTCAGAGGCTGGACTTTGTGACGGATGGTACTGATGGAGGAACTGGGACGGTTGACGGGGACTATACCTTTGAACGGTTCAAAGGAGATGTGGGCAGTAAGTTCTACTTTGAGGGTCCCGGTTATGTGGGCAACGGCAGCAATAAAACGCCTTCTCATAAGACAGCAAATGTGCAGCACATCTGCTTTAAGTATTTGGATGAAAAAAGGTATGAAATCGTAGAAGAGGGAGAAGATGAAAGAGGTACAAAGGTCGGACTGGTATATCAGGTTAATGAAAGTGGTGATTTGATTAAATTCCAGGTAGAAGATGTGGATGGCAAGCCATTACAGAATGTGAAAGTGCCTGAAATTATTATGCCGGATGAAGTAGGCCCTTATGGTATTTATTCTTTGGTGGAAGGCAGCTTTAATAACAACTGTGCTATCCGGAAAGTGGTTGTGCCGAAATCGGTAACTTCGATTGGAAGCAATGCGTTTAAAGGCAGCCATAACTTAGAGCATATTATTTTCAACGATGCGACAAAGATTGAAAGTATTGGGGCAGACGCTTTTGCTACGCAGGTGGTGGACCGTTTGCACGGAAATACAATGTCTATGCCAAATACATGTACGGATACTTCATTTTTAACGAAAACTCCATTTATGAGTTTTACAGGTGCGATTGAAAAAGAAGACGGGAAGAATACGGAACCCTTCAAATATGCGATGAAGGATACTTCCAAGGTGAATGCCGGACAGCAGCCGCTTTCGTATATTACATATTACAGCGGTATGCCTACCAATTTGACCGTAAAATACAATCCGGAAACGGCGAAGTCGGAATTGACATATTTCCCGACAAAAGAAGATTTAAGAAACGGATTTAAGGCTCCTGACGGATATGTTGGCGCTTATGAATCGGGAGGGGTATCTTATCGGTTCCCTTATATGGATGCGGATATGGCGCAGGAGGCAATTGGAGGAGCGGATAACCCGACTACGGAAAACCAGCAGAATATGCGTAACGGCGTAGAAAACATTGTAATCCCTGCGGGAGTGCAGTCCATTAAAGAAGGTCTGTTCTCCGGGCTGACAGTCAGCGGAAATACGGTTGGAACGCCATCTACATGGCCGGATGAAACATATACGGCTCCGGCAAAAGATGTCAAGACAATAACAACAAAAAGCATTGATGTAATAGAGCCGTATACATTTGCAAGGCTGCCGGAATTGGTGACAGCATATATCAGCGGCGCATTAGAAATAGGAAATTATGCGTTTGACCAGTGTTTGAATCTGGAAGCGGCAGAAGTAGGGGCGGAAACGGGAACGTTAGGGCTAAGGCCATTCAGCGGATGTGAAAAACTGGTAGATGTGAATTTTAAAGACAGCCCGTATTTTAAAACAGAAGATGGGGTGATTTACGGACTGGAAGGCGGTACAAAAACGAAGATTATCGAATGTCTGGAGGGCAGAGGAAGCATTGTCGGTTCCAGGGTCGTTGGGCCGGATGAACTGGCAGGCATTAAAGAAATTGCCCCGGAGGCATTTATGGACTGTGATTTTATCCGTCAAGTGGATTTGTCATCGTCTGTTGTAACGGAGATACCGGAAAGGACGTTTGCAGAATGTGACAGGCTCAATTCCGTGGAGCTGCCCAATACTATCAGGGCAATCAGGAACGGCGCGTTCTGGAATATGCCGGAATTGGGTTCGGTTAAAATTCCGGACAGCATATCGGTTATAGCGCCGAATGCGTTTGCTATAGTGCCGAAGAACCCGGATGGCACATATGGGGAACCGGAAAAAGACAGAGGCCCTGGACAGGGATTTGACTTTATTACCTTACCGGGCAGTGTAGCCGATATTTATGCAAAAGACTATCCTTATATCGACGTAAAAGCGGATGATTCTTTGAAGAAAGTCCATGAAGTCGTATTGATTGACGGTTTGACGAAAGAAAGATATAAAACTTTCCAGGTAAGAGATGGAGAAAACTTGGAGTTGACCATATTGGACATTAACGAACATGAAGGTTACCGCTTTACTACGTGGTGGCCAAGTGCGGAAATCTATAATCCGATTGTAGCTCCAACGGAAATTATGGCGATGTATGAGCCGGTGGCTGCTAATACGTATACCGTCCGTTTCTTCGATATTAATAGGGAAGAAATGACCGAATATACCCAACAGGTAGAAGAAGGAAAGAGCGCAATAGCGCCTCCACGCGATGTAATGGCAGTGGAAGGAAAAGTATTTATCGGATGGGATAGGGAATATTCCGAGATTAAAGGGAATGTGGATATTTATGCCCAGTATTCAGATAGGGCGGAAGGGAAATACTATGTAACCTTCTATACCGATTCGGATATGGCGACAATGATTGGAAAGGTACAGGAAGTGGATGAAGGCGATAGCGCCATCGAACCGGCACATCCTACGAAAGAGGGCTTTACATTCTCCGGCTGGTCTTCGGACGGGTGGAAAAATGTAACAAGGGATTGGGATATTTTTGCACTGTATACACAGGGCGGCGATTCCAACAATCCGGATGACCCGAATAATCCGGATGATCCGAACAAACCGGGCAACTCGGGAGATAATAATAATGGTGGGAATAACGGAGGCAGCAACGATAGCGACAAAGATAAAGATAAAGATAAGGATAAAGATTCTGTGTCCGAAAATGCCACAAAATATAAGGTAGTAGTAAACGGCGGAAGCGGTTCCGGCGATTATACGGCAGGTACGATTGTACCGATTAATGCTTATGCGAGGGCGGACGGTACTGTATTTGATAAATGGACCAGTTCTTCCGATGGAGTAGGTTTCGTAAACCAGACAGCAATATCCACTACTTTTACAATGCCTGCCAATAATGTAGAAATTAATGCAAACTTTAAGGCGGATACTTCGTCAGTAAGCGGCAATTCCAGAAGCGCCCGCAGGAACTCCACGACAACAGTGGATGTAACGAAGAACGGTATCTCCAATACGGGCTTGGCGTCAGCGAACGTGAACGGAACGTCGGACAATTATGTAGTTAGGGTAACAGATGATGCACAGGCGACAGCGGCAGTTGTTGCTGCATTGGAGGCAAGATACGGCGATTTGAGCAATATAGCATATTTGCCTATGGATATCAGCCTTTATGACTCTACGGGTCAAACGAAGATTACCGATGTATCCGGCATTAGCGTAGATATTACGTTGCCGTTGCCGGATGGATTGATACAGTATGCCGGCAATAACCGGGCAGCCAGCGTGGCAGACGGCAGACTGGAAGATTTGGGAACGAAGTTTACTACTATTGACGGTGTACCGTGCGTACAGTTTACCGCCACCCATTTTTCACCATATGCGATTTATGTGGATAAGGGTAACTTGACAGAAGGGTTGATAGATGCAACACCAAAGACCGGCGATCCGATTCATCCGAAGTGGTTCCTGGCGATGGGGCTGGCATGTATTTCCATCATACTGTTCTGCAAGAAAGATAAAAAACAGCCTAAGGTAAAAGCAGCATAGGGCTTGCGGCGGCAAATTGCCGCCTGCAAAGCAGGCTGCGGCAGCTTAGTTTCAGGGGGAGCCTATGAGCAAAAAAATCAAAACAATCATCGGAATGCTGCTGTTTTGTATCATGATTGCGGCAATCCGGTTTCCTCTGCCCGAAGCGGAAGCTGCTTCCGCTTCGTCGGCTGATTTTCAAATGAAGGGAGATACTTTGGTTAAATATACAGGCACGGCTAGCGCCGTGTCTATTCCCACGTCTGTGAAACATATTGGAAAAGAAGCGTTCGCAGGGCATACGGAGCTTAGAAAGATAGAAATTCCGGGATATGTGGAGAGCATTGACTATAATGCATTCAGTGGCTGTACAGCATTGGAGCAGATATCTATCCCCGATACGGTAACATCTATTGGCAATGGTGCATTTAGTGGCTGTACCAGTTTAAAAACGGTAACTTTCGGTAAAAAAGTCGGGAAGTTAGGAACCGGGGTGTTTGCAGGCTGCGATTCCCTTTCATCTATGCGAATCAGCATTTACAACGGATATCTTTCTTATCAGGATGGCGTTATCTATGATAAAGATAAAAAGATAGTTTATGCTATGCTCCCTGGCTATGAAGGAAGCGTTTATAATATGCCATCCACTGTAAAAGAAATTAAAAGCAACGCTTTTTGGGGTTGTAAAAAATTAGAAAAAGTTTATTTTGGAAGTAATGTGAAAATAATACCTGATTACGCCTTTACGGGCTGTACAAGCCTGAAAAAGGTGTCTTTCCCTTATTCTTTGCGGACAATTGGAATGAAGGCTTTTGCGGATTGTATCCATTTGGGTGTAACGGAAATTCCCATGTCTGTATCGAATATCCATGAGACAGCATTTGACGGATGCGTAAATTTGAAGATTGCTGCGGAAGCCGGGTCAGTAGCGGCGGAATATGATGCCCAAAGGGATAAGTCGAATGTGGCAAATGCGGAATATCAGGACATTTTGCCTGAGGAGGGCGTTGCAGAAGAAGGGATTGGTGGAGAGGAAACAGGGAATCCTGCAAACGGAACAAATGGGAATGTTCTTGGGCAAAGTGCAATTGTGGGAGGAAATGCGGTTATTTTTATGGATAACAGCCAGTCCAAAGTGCTGTCAGGCAATGACTATCCGGCTGCCGGAAATGAAGCGGAAACAGGGGCTTCGGCATCGGCAGAAGTGATGGGCGGAAATGGACAGAATACATTTGTCAAATATACGATTGTCGATAATAAAAAAATTGCCGCACAGGCTTATTATAAAAAGAGCGATTTAACGGAATATATAATACCGGAAGGCGTGAAAGAAATTGGGGAATTTTCTTTTGCCAGATCCGGGCTCACATCCATTCAGATACCGGAAGGGGTTTCTTCTATCGGATATGGGGCTTTTTACCATTGCGACAGCCTTTCGGATATAACAATTCCGTCTTCAGTGACGGAAATAGAACCTTCGGCTTTTGCGGAGACAAAATGGATGGAAGCGCGCAAACAGGATAAATCAAATCCTTACACAGTGGTAGGGGATGGGATTTTGATTGCTTACGGCGGGATGGAAAGCCAAATTAAAATACCGAGCGGCGTAAAGCAAATTGGTGCGGAAGTTTTTAAAGGGAATACAAGGATAACGAGCGTTTCCTTGCCGGCTACCGTTACTGTTATTGGTGAAGATGCTTTTGCCGGCTGCACCAGCTTGGTTAGTATATCCGGTGGGGATAAGTTAGAGGAAATCAGAGACAGGGCTTTTGAGGGCTGTCCTATCAGTACCATCAAAATTCCTGCGTCAGTGAAGGAAATTGGTTTGAAGGCCTATGATATTTCAGAGGCCGACAAGGAAGATGAGACTAAAAATGTGGTATTGCTGGGACGGGAACTGCCGATGGTTTCTTGTGAAAAGACAGCAACCCGTTTAACCAACGTAGAATATCGGGATGCAGTATTGAAAGATGTACGGATTGCTATTGTGGATGACGGCATTACGGCTTCAGATATTACTGGAACTGTGCTGGATTATGATGCCGGAGGTTTCCGCGGGCTGGTATGCAGTGTGGAACAGACGGCCAGCGGGGATACGCCGGGTATATTGAAAATCAAATACTGCATGCTGCAGAAAAAGGATGTCAATGGAAGGACGATGCCACAGCAAGTGACGGTATATGGAAAACCTTATGAGCTTTCCGGACAGGAAGAAATGGAATATTTAACAGGTATGGAAAGCGGAGAAAGGGAAGTGACAGGAAGTGTAACTGTAGAAGTAAGCAGCAGCACTTTGCCGGATTCTCCGGCGGCAAAAGCAGAAATTGCAGGAAGCCAGGGGAATTATATCTTGCGTATCAGCGATAACAGCGATGCCGGCAAGGAAATAAGCGGTGCTTACCGGAGAGCTTCCGGCAAACAGCTAAAGAGCCTTCAAGTGTATGATATTACGTTGCAAGACGCAGTAAATAAGATACCGATTACGAAGCTTGGCAGACAACGGATGACAATAACGATTCCAAAACCGGGAGGAATACTGTTGGAGAACATTCAAGTAGTTTGTCTGGATGAAGACGGGCAGTTGGAGCGGGTAGAATCCCGTGTCGTAACGGTGGGAGGACAGCCTTGCATACAGTTTGAGGCAAGCCATTTTTCGCTGTATGGGATTTGTAATTAATCATTGCAGGTTGTATTCGATAATGGGAAGAAACTGTAGAACGGTTACAAAGGAAGGAAGATATTGTTGACTTTTGTACGTAGTTTTGCTAGTGTATTAAATATAAATAAATAGTTGGTGGATAAAGTGGGGAAATTTACAGCATATCATGGAACAAAATCGTGCTTTACTGAATCAATATTAAAGAATAATTTTGTTATTAAAAAACCTAAAAAGAAGGATAACCATTGGCTTGGACATGGAGTATATTTTTTTGACGAATATGAATTAGCTCATTGGTGGGCAGAGACAAAGACTGCCGTACAGAATAAGAAGTATAGCCGTGATGACAAAGCTTGTGTGATAGAAGCAGAGATTCTTTATGGAAAGAGTATTGATTTAGATACGATAAAGGGAAGGAATAGTTTCTTTTCTTTTTGGAAACAATATGAAAAGGAAATTGTAAAAAAAGGAATTGTGCTGGATTTCTCTATGGGGGATGAAGATGACCGGATTATTCAAGAAAGGAAACGTTGCTTTGCATTAGACTGCTTCAAAAAAGAGAAAAAGATAGATGTTTTAATCTATACATTTACGAGAAAAGACCCCGTGTATGAAAAGAGCAAATATAATTTAAAAGTTGCGAGTGATTTAGGTTTAGAGTATAAGGAAAAGCAGATTTGTGTTTCGGATCCCGCAAGAATCATGAATAGGAAGGATGTTACATATAATGATTATCAAGAGGTGATAATATGATGACGTATGAAGAATTGAAGGCAATCACGGAAAGATATGGTATTGGCATTTCGCAGAAGAATCAGCAGCAAGGTGGATTTATTGACTGTTGTGACGGAGAAGTGCATAAAAGTATTCTTTCTGATGTTCAGGTGAATTTTGGCATATTAACAGACGAGATTGGACATAAGTATTATGAAATAGGAAGTACCATTGACTGGTATGCTGCATAAAGGGGAAAATATGGAAGATATAATGGATAAGTCAAAAAGCGCTTTATTGATGAAAAAAGTTTTTATTCATGATATGTATTTTAAGAGGAAGGAAGAAGTTGCTTTTGAAAAGGCAAATACTACAATTAAAAGAAGTATTAAGAGATTAGAGGATGATAGTTACGAAGTCTTTTTGACAATGAAGATTGAGGATAATCAAAATGGAATGGAATTGGGTGTAACAGTTTGTGGTATTTTTGAATTAAAGGATGAAGAAGATGCTTCTATTAGAAAAGCAGTCATATCGAAGAACACGTTGTCCATTTTATTTCCATATTTAAGAAGCCAGGTAACGTTGTTGACAGCGCAGCCTGATATGAAACCTATTGTATTACCAGCAGTTAATATTAACTCCTTGCTTGAGCATATGGATGGAGAAGAAAAGTAAATAGAAAACAGGAAAAGTAACGAATAACCGCTCCCGGCATAAATTAAATAAAAAGCCAGGAGCGGTTTATGTTTCGCGTCAGACAGCAGATTGGTTGTACGGATGAAGTTATGGATTCCTGTTTAGGAAGAAATTTTTCAAAGGAGGATGCTATTCGGGTAGCGGTATTAGATACCGGGGAGCGTGTTATTATAATGTCAAACCGATAAGAATCCAATAAAATTAAGGGTTTCCGCTGATTTAACCGAATAGAGGAATGGAAAATCAAAGGATATTTTGAACTAAGATAGACTTAGTTTATAGTTTAAAAATATAACTTGCATTTTATTAACACGCAATGTCTTCGATTTGTAGCGCCGGGTGTTTTTTTGTATTACACATAAAAGAAAAAAGGGCGGCCGGTGCAGCTACGCTTAGGTGGGAGTTCCAAAAAAACGAAAAACAGGATGATTAGGGTGTTTATGGAAAAACAAGATTTTATAAAGGAGAAACAATTGGCGGATGTCTCAAAATCAGTTTTTTGATTGGGTCATAGGACAATCCAAAGAAGAATAAGTATAATAAGCAGGAAATATAAAGAGGGCAGGGCATGGATTTGTCAATAGAAGAATTGAAAAGAATGCAGGAAATCAATATTATGGATTTGAAAAGAGAAGAGCTGGCAAATGTGGAGGATATTGTGATTCCTACGGAAAAGTGTATGGAAAGCCGGATTAAATCCTTTATCGAACAGACAAAAAACCCCTTTGCCCAGAATGTAGGGGAATATATTTTGCAAGTGGGGTTTATGGATGGAACCGATGACCTGATTGATGACAGGATGCTTTTGCTGGCGAAGAGAAAAACACAAATATTGCTGTCGCCCCATGATTAGAACATGCATTTACAATGCGCACTAATTGTGCTTGAGCCTGGTTTACATAATTTTATGTAAACCTTTTGGGTTTTTTTATAAGTTACGGAAATGCCTTATAAAACAGGGGATGGAGGAAATGGCAGCATATTAGATTATCACATAAAATTATGGGTTTATTTGGCTGATATGGCGGCAGCGAAAGTTGATCAATCAGGAGGGCACAGATGGAAGCAAAAGAGTATTATTATGCAGCCATGTATCTTCGTTTGAGCAGGGAGGAGAAAGAGCCGGAAAGCGGTAAGACGGAAAGCAACAGCATTCGCTCGCAAAGAGATATGATTCGGTCTTATATCAGAAAGCAGGATAACATGGAAATCTATGACATCTATGTGGACGATGGTTTTTCCGGAACGGATTTTGACAGGCCGGAATTTCGGCGGATGATGGAGGATATAGAGGCTGGAAATGTGAATTGTGTGATTGTAAAGGACTTATCCAGATTAGGACGAGACTATATAGAAGCCGGGCGGTTAATACAAAAGACCTTCCCGGCTTTTTCCGTGCGTTTTATTGCACTGACAGATTATTTCGACTCCTTAACAGCGGACAGAAACGAGACGGCACTGGTAGTTCCCGTTAAGAATTTTGTCAATGATTCCTATGCAAGGGATATTTCCAACAAAGTAAGGAGCCACCAGAAAGTTAAGAGGGAGAAAGGCGACTTCATCGGGGCGTTTACAGTTTTTGGGTATAAAAAAAGCGGGAACAACAAAAACCGGTTGGTGCCGGATGAATATGCAGCCAGCGTTGTGAAAAAGATTTTTGCATGGAAGATAGACGGGTACAGCAGCCTTGCCATTGCCGGGTTACTGAACGGGATGGGAATCCCTTCCCCGATGGAATATAAGAAGATGCAAGGGGAGAGATTCCAGACGGGCTTTGCCACCAGGATAAAAGCGAAGTGGTCGGCAGTGGCCGTGAATCGGATTTTAACGAATGAAAGCTATATTGGAACGCTGGTGCAAGGGAAAGAGGAAAAGATAAACTATAAAGTAAAAAAGTCCGTCAAGAAACCAGAAGGAGAGTGGGCGAAAGTACAAGGGGCACATGAAGCGGTTATAGCAAAAGAAGACTTCTCAATTGTGCAGGAATTGTTAAGGGTGGACATCCGTGCAGGGAACGGGGATAAAAAGGCGCATATGTATGCAGGGCTATTGCTTTGCGGGGACTGTATGGAGCCGATGATACGCAGAGTAAACAGATATAAGGGGAAGGAAACGGTTTCTTTTATCTGCTCCACGAAAAACAGGAACGGAGCCTGCAGCAGACATACAATTGCGGAGAAAGATTTGAATTATCTCATACTGATTGGGTTGAGACAGCAAATTTCATTGTTTCTGAATAAGGACAGGGTGAAAGATGGGGTGGAACGGATGGAAATCCATTTTGAGGAAGTGGCAGCTTTTGATAAAGAAATCGGAAAGCTGCGCATGGAACAGGACAGGTATTTCTCACTTCGGGCAGGGCTGTATGAAGATTGGAAGAAAGGGGTTATCACGGAGGAAGATTTTAAGAACTTCAAAGAAATTTATGGGAAACGCTATTGGGAACTACAGCAGGACATTGAAAAACAGGAAAAAACCATAAAAAAGCTTTTCCAGTCAGGGGTCGTGGCAGGAAGAAATCTGGAACGGATGAAAAATGCCATGCAGATTACGGAACTTGACAGGGCAACGCTGGTTTCTCTAGTAAAGCGCGTCCTTGTGTATGAAGATAAGAGGGTATATCTGGAGTTGAGGCATAAAGAGCTGTTTTCCAAGGCGCTCATGATGGCGGAGTGCATTGAGACAGAACCCCATTTTTCCGGAAGGGAGACGATTTGAATGGCAAGAACTTCAAAAAAAAATCGGGTAGGTTATCATGAGGCAACAAACTTGCCGCCTAAAAAAATGTATTCTGTCGGTATTTATGCAAGGCTTTCCGTAGATTCTGAGTATAAGCCTAACGGGCAGGAACGGAAGAATGAATCCATTGAGAGCCAGATTGAGATTGCCAATGAGTTTATAAGACAGCGGAAGGATATGATAGTATATGACCGTTATATTGATATCGGAAGGACGGGGACTAATTTTGAGAGGGAAGGCTTTGAGCGCATGATGCAGGATGTGAGAATGCGTAGGGTTGACTGTATCGTGGTCAAAGATTTGTCGCGTTTTGGGAGGAACCATATTGAAACCGGCAATTACATTGAAAAGATATTCCCTTTTATAGGTGTACGCTTTATCGCCGTCACGGATCATTTTGACAGCATGGATACGGACGGGCAAAAGGAGGCGTGGGGCATCGGCTTAAAAAATCTGATAAACGAAATGTATGCCAGAGATATTGCCGTGAAGGTAAAGTCCGGCAAAAGGGCGAAATGGGAACAGGGGAGCTACACGGGAGGTATCCCGCCATACGGATACCGGGCAGAGTGGAAAGGAAACAGGAAATGCCTTCTAGTAGATGACTCTACATCGGATATTGTAAAAAAGATATTCGACCTATTCCTTTCCGGCAGGAATATGAAGGAAATTGCCCGATGGCTTTATGACAACCAAGTTGTCAGGCCTACCATATACCGTAAGACGGGGCAGGTCTACAGCCAGAGCAAAAATGGTGTGGAACAATGGTCCGGAGCGACGATAAAAATGATTTTAACAAATCCGGTATATATTGGCTGTCTTGTCCGAAAGCATACTTATGGGGAAACTTCCAGGATGAGTCAGATGCAGGATGTGGATTCCGGCGATTGGCTGGTAAAGGAACATACCCACGAAGCGATTATCAGTGAGGAGGTGTTCTTCCAGGCGGCAAGGAAATTTGAAAAATCCCAGGTAAACTGCGATAAAAACAATTTCTTAAGAGAACCGATAGACGAGGATATTTTTGAAGGGGTCCTCTACTGTGGTGGCTGCGGTTCAAAAATGGGAAGGGTGTCATCCGTTAGAACAGTTGGGGCGAGGAACAAAATGAGAATATATAGCTATGATTGCCCTAGGCATAATCGGATTGATGAATTATGCTGCGTTGGGAAAAATATAAGCCTATATACGTTGACATCCCTTATAAGGGAGGCAGTCCGGCAGGAATTTGCCTTGTCCGCTATGCGTTCCGGAAAGATTATAGAAGCCGGCAACCGGGAAGCAGAAGCCTTAAAAAAGGAATGGGAAAAACGGATGGCTGATATAGAAAAAGAAGCAGAGAAAATGGTAAAGTCAGGAAGTGAGCTGTATTTAAAATTCCGTATGGGGGAGATGGATGAGGAATGCTATAAGCAGATGAAAAAAGAAGGAGATAAGAAGGCAGCCTTGCTTCAGGGGAAGAAAGCGGCCATTGAGGAAAAGCTAAACGTGATAGATGCTCAGACCGCCAAAAAGAATGATTTCCTGCGTTCCTTAATGAAAGGGAGTAAAAAGGGTGGGTTGACGGCAGAGGCAGTGCAGGCTTTGGTTAACCGGATTGAAGTCTATCCTGACCACAGGGTAAAGGTAATCTTTGCTTTTAAAAGGAAAAACATCCTGCCAGGGAAGGAGGGGGGTTCCAATGAAAAAGGTTAGGGTTGCAATTTACATGCGTTTGTCCAAGGAAGATGAGGGAAGACAGGAAGAAAGCAACAGCATTACTATGCAGAGAGTCCTTCTGCAAAAATACGTATGGAAAAATTTTCAAAATTATGAACTGCTTGAATTTTGCGATGATGGATATACAGGAACGAACCTGGAACGTCCGGGGATGCAGAGGATGTTTGGTATGGCAAAAGCGGGAGGGATAGATTGTATTATTGTCAAAGACTTTTCCAGGTTTGCAAGGGATTATATTGAATTGGGGTCTTTTCTGGAACAGATTTTTCCCTCCCTTGGCGTTCGTTTCATTTCTGTCAATGACCACTATGACAGCGGCGGCGGACGGGGAAACAGTGTTGACCTTGATATTCACTTTAAGAACCTCCTTTATGATTTGTATAGTAAGGATTTGTCAGAGAAGGTATGTTCCGCTCTTGCCATAAGGAAGGAAAATGGGCAATATATCAGCGCAAACAGCCCATTTGGTTATGAAAAAGACCCGAAGGATAGACATTCCCTTCTGATTGCGGAGGATGAAGCAGAAGTGGTTAAACGGATATTCGCTTTAACTCTGGAAGGGTATACGTCGGTGGAAATAGCTAGGTTGTTTAACGAAACAGGGGTAAGGACACCGGTGGAATTTAAGATAGAAAAGGGGAATCTGAAAAGGGTTCCGAAAGGAGAAAAGTTCTTATGGCTCAACAGTACGATATGCCAAATATTAAAAAACGAAGTCTATATTGGGAATATTGTGCAGAAAAAGTCTGTCAGGGAGTATGGGGGTGGAAAAAACCGGCCAATCCCCCGTGAGAAATGGTTGGTTGCCTATAACCATCATGAACCGATTATTGATAAGGAAACATTTGAAAAAGTACAGGAGAAAAGGGGAAAACGAAGGAAACCTCAACATAACCCTAGGCATCCCCTTACCGGAAAGCTGGTGTGCGGCTGTTGTAAAAAGAATCTGCAGTACCGTAGGGGGCTAAATCCATATTTTTTCTGCGGACAGCGTTATTCCAATGCAATGAAGAATTGTGCCCGTAGGGTGAATGCTATGTTTATGGAGCAGTATGTCCTGTTCATGATGCAGGGCAGGATGGAATCACGGGAACAGCCAATCGTATTGGGCAAAGAGATGTTGGATGATTATATTGACAAAATCGTAGTTTATGATGAACAGGACATAGAAATTGTATGGAAGGAGAAGGGAAGGAGAAGGGAGGAGAAAGGAGGAATGAGAGGAAGAGAACGGAAAAATGAAGGGAAGGGAACGGAAGGATGAAGAGAAGAGGACGGAAGGATGAAGAGAAGAAAGAGGAAGGATAAAGAGAAGAAAGCAGAAAGATGACGTGAGGGAAGAGGAAGGATAAAGAGAAGAAAACGGAAAGACAAAGCGAAGAAGGCAGAAAGGTGACGAAAGGAAAGCGACGGAAAGAAAGTGGAAAGATAACAGAAAAATAACATAGTGTTTCAAGATAAATTGGCAATTATGGAAAAAATTTTTACATAGAGGGGAACAGAGTAAAGGCAGGTACCGGCTTAAAATAGGAAAATGGTAAGAATTTTACAGGACAGAAAAAGGGATTATCTTTTTGCGGCATAGGGAGGAGCAATTTTTGGCAAGATATGTATAAATGGAACGGATAGTAGTTGACAAGCAGAAACGGTAACTTTTATAATAATTATAATATAAGAAAAATGGTTGATATATGGAGGAATATCTTATATTTCAGCCATGTGAGCAGGGGGTAGCATAAAATGAAAAGCATTCGTACCAAAATCACCTTATCTCTTATTCTTACTGTTCTGTTTGGACTAGTCGCGTCCGGTTCCTCAAGTATCATGTTAAATTATAAGAATACCATGGCCACAGTAGAGCAGATGATGAGTCAGACTGCAGTGCTGGCGGCAGGGCGTGCGCAGCAGGAGCTGGAGGTATATAAGAACGTTGTTATGGAGGTAGGATGTATTCCACAGTTGTCAGATCCGGAAGTACCGGTGGAAGAAAAACAGGCCATTATTAATGAACGCGTTTCTATGCATGATTTCCAGAGGGGGAATATTGTGGGCGCGGATGGCATCAGTATTTTTGACGGAAATGATTATTCAGACCGTGAATATGTACGTCAGGCTATGGAAGGAAATATTTACGTATCAGAACCATTAATCAGTAAGATTACAGGGGAATTGTCTATTATGGTAGCGGCCCCTTTATATGCAGAGGGAAATTATGGGGAATCCATTGTCGGCGTTGTATATTTTGTTCCGCATGAAACCTTTTTGAACGATATTGTGTCGGCTATCCAGATTGGCGAAAATAGCAGAGCTTACATGATTAATAAATCCGGTGATACGATTGCCGACATTACGCTTGATACCATTACGGTTCAAAACATAGAAGCGGAGGCGGAAAGCGATTCTTCGCTGCAAGAGCTGGCAGCCATCCATGCGCAGATGCGTCAGGGGAAAAACGGGTTTGGGAGTTATATAACCGGAGAAAATAAAATGTTTGCAGCGTATGCCCCTGTGTTGAATACGGACGGTTGGAGTATCGCAGTGACTGCACCGCAGATTAATTATTTGGAATCCACAAGGGATGCAATGGTTATCAATATTGCAGTTATTGTAATATCCATATTGATTTCCGTTGCGGTGGCTTTGGCTTTAGCGCTTAATATCGGTAAACCTATGAAGGCTTGCGTAAACCGGATGAAACTTCTTGTGGAAGGTGATTTGGAAACCGCAATGCCTAAGATTAGCAATAAGGATGAGACTGGCGTACTTGTCAGGTCAACCGAGTCATTGGTAGAAGGATTGCGTATCGTTATCGGAGATATCAGTTATTTGCTCAATGAGATGGCAAATCAGAATCTGGATGTCCATACGCAACATGAAGAAGCATATGTCGGCAGTTTTCAGGACATCTTGCATTCCATGCGCAATATGAGAGTGGAGTTAAGCGGTGCCATGCGTCAGGTTAATCATTCGGCAGGAGAGGTGGCGAATGCCAGCAGCCAGTTATCTTCCAGTGCGCAGACACTTAGCCAGGGCACGACAGAACAGGCAAGTTCGGTACAGGAGCTGGCGGCAAGGATAGGTACGATTTCCGAGGAAGTTAAAAATATGGCAAATGGGGCATTGGATGTCAGGGGCCAGACACATGAAGCGGGGAAGGAAGTTCTCCTATGCAATCAGAAGATGCAGAATCTGGTAGAAGCCATGGAAAAGATTCAGGCAAGCTCCGAGGAGATTGAAAAGATTCTTAAGACAATTGATGATATTGCATTCCAGACAAGTATACTTTCATTAAATGCGGCAGTAGAGGCAGCCAGGGCCGGCAGTGCGGGGAAGGGATTTGCCGTTGTTGCGGAAGAGGTACGGAATTTGGCCGGCAAGTCTGCACAGGCGGCTAAAAATACATCGGAACTAATTGCCAATTCTACGGAAGCAGTACATATCGGCACAGAAATTGCCCAGAATACGGCAGATGTTTTGCACGCTGTCGTAGATAGTATCCAGTCGGTAACGGATGCTATTGATCATATTGCAGTAGTGTCCAATGAGCAGTCAGAATCAGTGGAGCAGGTTTCCGAGGGCATCAATCAAATTTCACTCGTTGTGCAGAACAACAGCGCTACTGCGGAAGAAGGCGCAGCCGCCAGCGAACAGCTTTCTGCAGAAGCCACTTGCCTGAGGGAATTGGTAGATCAGTTTACCCTTGCTTCAAGGTGATTGCAATGAGACAGGAATAGATATTTATAATAAAAAATAATTTGGGCTATTCCCGGCATGGATTTGCATTATATCGGCGGGGAATAGCTTTTTTTACCATATAGGAAAGTCCTCCGAATTTCTCATATGATAAAAAGTAATTATCGCACTGCGGCGGGGGGAAGATGAATCTTTTCTACTCAATTAGGGTTCATGTTTCTTTGCATTTATGAAACAAAAAGCTTCTATATATAAAGCAATCGCTTAACAGCAGGTATCGGTTTGGATTGGAAAAGCGGCAAAATCCGAAAAGGAACTTGGAAAAAAGTTGCTGCATATATTTGACAGGAGAGGGGATAGGGAATCATCCGGATTTGTCCGGCAGGATAGATGCTTTTTATGATTTCCTTCATGGAGAAAGGAATGCATATGATGACAGCGGGCATGGAACTCATGTAGCGGGATGCATCGGAGGAAGCGGAAAGGCTTCAGGGGGGATGTATAAAGGGATATGCCCTTGGTGCCGGTTGATTGTCGGCAAGGTGTTGGACCGCAACGGGGATGGCAATATGGATGATATGTACCGTGGTGTGGAATGGGTATTGGAGAATAAGGAAAGATATCATATCAGGGTGTTGAATATTTCCATTGGCATTGGCCATATAGAGAATGAAGATAGGATGCATGAGCTGCTGGAAATTGTGGATGTAGCTTGGAACAGCGGCATGGTAGTAGTCTGCGCAGCAGGGAATATGGGACCGGAGCCGATGACTTTGTCTCCGCTGGGCTCCAGCAAGAAAGTGATTACAGTAGGCTGCCATGACGGCGGTTTTTATTCGGGGAGAAGCTCTTTATGCGAAAGTTATTCGGGGAGAGGACCATCCCCTTATGCGGTAAAAAAACCGGATGTGGTGGCGCCGGGAACCGATATTATGTCCTGCAATGCGGCTTGCCGCGCTTCTTTCCGTAAGTATAGGAATGCTTATATTAAAAAAAGCGGCACTTCTATGGCAACGCCCATCGTATCCGGGGCTGCGGCATTGCTTCTGCAGAAGTATCCGGAATTATCCAACGAACAAGTAAAAAGGAAAATCAACTATAGCGCCACGGATATGCATGAGCCCTGGACAAAGCAGGGATGGGGGATGGTGAATGTAAGCAAGTTGATTAAAATTGCATATTGACACTTATCGTATGACTGTATACAATGATACTTGTCATACGGTGCATCAGGATAATGAGAGGGCAGGATGGCAATGCATCGGATAATAGGAATCAATGGAATGAGTGTGGAGAGGAAAAATGGGCAGCTATGATTTAAAGCAGGAAGTGACGGACAAATATTCTTTAAGAGGAAGAGTATTCAGTAAAATCAGGGCAGATATACTTAGCGGGAAATATAAAGACCATGAAGAATTGAAGGAAGTTGCCATTGGTGAAGAATTGGGCGTAAGCAGGACGCCGGTTCGGGAGGCTTTCCGCCAGTTGGAACTGGAGGGACTGATTCAAATTGTTCCCAATAAAGGGGCATATGTGACAGGGATTACGGCAAAGGATGTACAGGACATTTATATGATACGTTCTTTGCTGGAAGGGTTGTGCGCCAGATGGGCGACGGAGCATATTACGAAGGAACAGTTGGAGGAGTTGGAAGAAAATGTTTATTTAGCGGATTTCCATGCTGCTAAAGGACATTTGGATCAGATGGCAGAATTGGACAACCATTTTCATCATATCTTGTATGAGGCCTGCGATAGTAAACAGCTGGCGAGGCTGCTGGTAGACTTCCATGAATATGTCCTTCGGGTCAGGAAAAAGACGCTTTCCAATGGGGGAAGGGGAAAGATATCCAATGACGAGCATCGGCAGATTATGGAAGCAATTAAAGAAAAGGATGGGGAAAAGGCAGATGCTTTGGCCCATGAACATATTATAAATGCCTATGACAATATGGTGAAAAATGGGCTGTATCAAATCTATTCCGGTCAAGAGGATACAGGGGGAACGGGAAACAAAGAGGGTTGAACGTTAGTGATTTAGTACCACAAACTTGCAATGCGCAAAGAAACGCGCGGAAATGGAGGAAAATATGGACAAGATTAAGATGATGACCCCATTGGTGGAAATGGACGGGGATGAGATGACAAGGATTCTTTGGCAGATGATAAAGGATGATCTTTTACTGCCCTTTATTGACTTAAAAACGGAGTATTATGACCTCGGACTGGAACACCGCAATGAAACGGATGATAAAGTGACGGTAGATTCGGCAGAGGCAACAAAAAAGTATGGTGTTGCCGTAAAATGTGCCACGATTACCCCTAATGCTGCCCGGATGACGGAATATCATTTGAAGGAAATGTGGAAAAGCCCTAACGGAACAATCCGTGCCATATTGGACGGAACCGTATTCCGTGCGCCTATCGTTGTGAAGGGAATCGAACCTTGTGTCAGAAATTGGGAGAAACCGATTACCATTGCCCGCCATGCATATGGGGATATTTATAAAAATGTGGAAATCAAAGTGCCGGAAGCCGGAAAGGCTGAACTTATCTTTACGGCAGAAGACGGTACCGTGATGAAGGAAACGATTCATGAGTTCCAAGGGGCAGGCATCTTACAGGGGGTACATAATACAGATGCATCTATTCAAAGTTTTGCAAGGGCATGTTTCAACTATGCGCTGGATACCAAACAAGATTTGTGGTTTGGGGCAAAGGATACGATTTCCAAAAAATATGACCATAATTTTAAGGATATTTTTCAGGAAATTTATGATGCGGAATATAAAGAACGGTTTGAAGAATTGGGGATTGAATATTTCTACAGTCTGATAGACGATATTGTAGCACGGGTTATGAAAGCCAAAGGCGGTTTTATCTGGGCATGCAAAAACTATGACGGGGATGTAATGAGCGATATGGTTTCTTCCGCTTTCGGCTCTTTGGCTATGATGACCTCCGTTCTTGTTTCACCTACAGGCGTATATGAATATGAGGCAGCCCACGGAACCGTGCAGAGACATTATTACAAACACTTGAAAGGCGAAGAAACTTCCACCAATTCCGTGGCTACGATTTTTGCTTGGACAGGGGCGCTGCGCAAACGGGGTGAACTGGATAACATTGGCGGATTGATGGATTTTGCAGATAAACTGGAAAAAGCAACTCTGGCAACCATAGAATCCGGAAAAATGACAAAGGATTTGGCATTAATTACATCGTTAGACAATGTGACTGTATTAAACAGCAAAGATTTCATTAAAGAAATCAGAAAAACCTTGGAGGCTATGTAAGTTAATAAACCGATAACAAGGTTGATATGCTAGGGATGGAAATCCTTACTTATAATTGAGAAAGCTGCCTGCCCGGCAGCTTTTTCAATTATCGCACTGCGTCGGAGGGGAGCATGTCGCTGCCGCGAGCCGCCGCAGGCGGAGAATCCTGCAAGAAGGATTCCTTTTTATTGGGGATTTTCATCCCTAGTCATCAATCTTCCGACTCCAAAATTTCCCACCGCTCCATCAAGTCATTTAGTTGGGTGAGAATCCCCTCTTTTTCTTTTGCAAGCTCCTGAAGCTTTGCGACGTTAGTGCAGACATCGGGTTTTGCCATCTGGCCGTCAATTTCGGCATTCCTGTTTTCCAGCCGTTCGATTTGTTCCTCAATCCGCTTGATTTCATTTTCTTTTTTTCGCTGTTTTGCCTGCTGTTCTTTCTGTTCCTTCCAGCTTAGTTTTGCAGCCGTTTCTTTTTCCGGATTATGGGAAGGGGCAGCAACATCCGCAGCGGAAAGGGTAAGGATGTTTTCCTGTTTCTTTTCCGTATAGTAATCATAATTGCCCAGATAGTTTGTCAGGGTTTTGCCGGATAAGTCCAGGATACGGCTGGCAGTCCGGTTAATAAAATAACGGTCGTGGGAAACATAGAGGATAGTTCCCGTGTACCGGTTCAGGGCATCTTCCAGAATCTCTTTGGAAGCGATGTCCAAATGGTTGGTTGGCTCGTCGAGGATAAGGAAATTGGATTCCGACAACATAAGCTTGGCGAGGGAAACCCGGCCTCGTTCACCGCCGCTGATATCCCCGATGTGTTTAAAAACATCGTCTCCGGTAAACAGGAAAGCGGCGAGGGTATTGCGGATTTCCGTGTTGGTAAGATAGGGGTAATCATCGGAGATTTCTTCAAACAGGGTTTTTTCCATATGAAGGACATGATGCTCCTGATCGTAATAACCTATGTGTACATTGGTGCCAAGGTGGATTGTACCGCTATCCGGTGCAAGCAGCCCGTTTATGATTTTCAGGATGGTAGTTTTGCCGGTTCCATTGTCACCGATAACCGCTACGTGTTCTCCCCTTTTCAGCGTAAAGCCGATATCTTCAAACAGACGCAGGGAATCAAAAGATTTGGATAGATTTTCTACGGAAAGGACGTCATTTCCGCTGACATATTTCGGTTCAAGCGAAATATGCATATCGGTGCGGGCTTCCGTGGGTTTTTCCAAACGTTCGATTTTATCCAGCATTTTTTCCCGGCTTTCCGCACGCTTGATAGACTTTTCCCGGTTGAAAGATTTCAACTTGGCGATGACTTCTTCCTGGTGTTTGATTTCCTGCTGCTGGTTCATGTAGGCCTTTAACCGGGCGGAGCGGAGCGCTTCCTTTTTTACGGCATAATTGCTGTAATTGCCGGGAAAAACCGTAGCTTTAGTCTGATCCAGCTCTATGATTTTGTTGGAAATGCGGTCCAAAAAATAGCGGTCATGGGAAACGATGATAACAGCCCCTTTATAGTTTAAAAGGTAAGTTTCCAGCCAGGAAATGGAGGACATATCCAGATGGTTGGTCGGCTCATCCAGCATAATCAAATCCGGCTTTAGAAGAAGCAGCTTGCCAAGTGCTACCCGGGTTTTTTGTCCGCCGGAAAGGGTGGAAATGGATTTGCTAAAGTCCTCCTCCGAAAAACCGAGCCCCTTTAAAACGCCGACCAATTCGCTGCGGTAACTGTAACCGTCGTTGGATTCAAACCGGTGAGTGAGCATGGAATAGGCTGCCATTAGGCGTTCTAACGTCTCGCCGGAGGCAGTTTTCATCTCCAGCTCGGTTTCACGGATACGGGCTTCCAAATCAATTAATTCCTGCTTGACGGTAAGAAGCTCATTATAAATGGTGTTGTTGCTGTCCACCGATTGGTGCTGGGCAAGATAGCCGAAGCTTTTATTTTTGGAAAGTGTTACATTCCCTTCGTCTGCCGTTATTTCACCTGTGATAATGCGAAGCAAGGTTGTTTTTCCGGCCCCGTTAATCCCCACAATGGCTGCTTTGTCCTGGTCTTCTATATGAAAGGAAACATTTTTCAATATATTTTTTTCCTGGAATGATTTGCAAATATTCTGGCATGACAGTATCATTCTTTTTTCCTCCGAAAGTAAGGTAATCGTAAACCGTTTCCATCCATTTTACATAGCGAGGGAGGTACTGTCAATAAGGGCAGAACATCTATTTGACTTTATTTTAACAGTCTTATATAATAGTGGGGAATACTAATATAGGGGGCAGCACCGTGGAAGAAAAGGAAATTTCACAGGCGGTTATAGGTCGTTTGCCGCGATATTTCAGATATCTGGGTGAACTTAAGGATGAGGGGATTGAACGGGTATCTTCACAGGAACTGAGCGATATTATGCAAGTCACTGCTTCACAAATCAGGCAGGATTTGAATAATTTTGGTGGCTTCGGACAGCAAGGGTATGGATATAATGTGGAGTTCCTTTACGAGGAAATTGGCAGGATATTGGGGCTTGACCGGAGACATAACCTCATTATTATCGGAGCTGGCAATTTGGGGCAGGCGTTGGCGAATTATATGAATTTTGAGCGCCGTGGTTTTTGGTGTAAGGGCATCTTTGATAATAACCCCAAGCTCTACGGAAGGAAAATAAGAGGGATTGCAGTACAGCCGATGAATGATATGGAGCGGTTTGTGCAGGAGAACAATATCGACATCGCAGTGCTTACGATACCGAAAAGTGAAGCCGCGGGGGTTGCGGAAGAGTTGGTACGCTATGGGATAAAAGGGATTTGGAATTTTGCCCATGTGGATTTGAAGGTACCGGAGGGGGTACAGGTAGAAAATGTCCATCTGTCCGACAGCTTGATGAAGCTGTCCTACAATATTAGCAGATTTCAGAATGACAAATAGATTGGCGGCTATAGCCGTAAAAGGACAGGGGTGAGGGTATTATGGCACGTTCGGAAAATACGTTCAAGGAGGCGCTTGCGGGAAAACGTATCCCGTTGCTGACATTGGACAATAAGTGGCATCAGCTTTTTACACAGGCACAGACCGAGATACCGATAGAAGTACGGCGCGGGGAAGAACGGCTGAACGAGTTGATTAAGAAGCAAGGGAAGCTGAATACGGATACAAAGGAAATACGGAAGCTGAAAAA
This sequence comes from uncultured Kineothrix sp., assembly GCA_910588855.1. GTDB lineage: Bacteria > Bacillota > Clostridia > Lachnospirales > Lachnospiraceae > Kineothrix. The sequence continues at coordinate 59,593 of CAJUSR010000004.1, forward strand.
AAGGTTAATGACGGAAATCATGGAACTTGCGGATTCCACAGGAGGCAATCCGGATGCAGCGACGGAAAAGAAGATGGAGGATAACCGGAGGCTGATTAACGAATGCAATGAAAAAATGGAGGACTATGCCAGGGAACTTCGATTGCTGCCGGATGAGATAGACCAGATTAATCATAAGTTGATGTTGGTAACGATGGATATCTGCTACCAAAGGATTGCGGAACATACAAAGGAAATCGATGGGATTGACAAATGGGTCAAAGAAATAAGGGTTGAGATAAAGAAAAAGCTTATCCGTAAAGACGAAAATGAAAAGGCGGTTTTTGATTTGTATTCCTATATGCATGATATTTTTGGCGCAGAAGTGATAGAAATATTTGATTTGAAATATAACCCTGAGGAAAGAAGGAAGGCCAGAGCCGAAAAAGCGGCGAGAAAAAGGGAAGCTTCCGCCCAAAAGGGGATTGGGATGAAGAAGGTATAGAGGGAGAATACGTCAAAACAAAGTTTTGGCGTATTTTTATATAATAGAAGATTATGCCACAGCGTTTAAGAAAGCCAGCAAGAATTGCGGAGCAATTCTTAAGGAGTTGGTCGCTGGGCCAACTCCTCTTATGCCCAGCCCCGTGCAGAGGAAATAAGCTGCTATGGGGCGCACGGTGCGCGCAGCGAGTAGAGGAGGATGAATCTTTCCTGCTGGATTATCATAAGATTTGGGTATGCTTTTAAGGAAAAGGAGGAACGGGATGGACGGAAAAATGGGATGGAGGAAGAAATATCTTGTTTCTTCGGCAGAGATGAAGGAATATGACACGAATACGATAGAGTATTTCGGCTTGCCTTCCCTTGTTCTTATGGAACGGGCAGCGTGGGCTGTGGCGGAGGAAATCAGGGCGAGGTTTCCGGTCGGCAAAAAGGTATTGGTGGCTGCAGGAAGCGGAAATAATGGGGGTGACGGGATTGCGGCAGGCCGTATGCTGGCACAGGTTGGGTATCATGTAGAGTTTTGCCTGATTGGCAATAGGGAAAAATGCAGCGAAGAGACGGAAACGCAATTAAAAATAATAGAAAAATATGGGCATATCCTGCAAAGCAAAATGGAAGATAAGGAATATGATATTATTGTGGATGCTTTATTCGGAATCGGGCTTTCGCGGAAGCTGGAAGGGGACTATGCAAAAACCGTCCGGCAAATCAACCAATGCGGTGCATTTGTCTGTTCCGTCGATATAGCTTCCGGCATCCATGCGGACAGTGGGGAAGTCATGGGGGAAGGGGTAAAGGCGGATTTGACAGTGACATTTGCCTTTGAAAAGTTGGGGCATATTTTTTATCCCGGACGACGGTATAGCGGGGAAATTGTCCGTAAGGATATGGGGATTACGGAGGAAAGTTTTTTAGGGCATATTCCGAAAGCCTATACGTTAACTAAGGCGGCAAGGTATGCCATGCCCAATCGGTACGGCGGCGGCAACAAAGGAACCTTTGGGAAAGTTTTAGTGATAGCAGGGAGTGTGAATATGAGCGGGGCCTGCGAACTTTGTGCGAAGAGTGTTTACCGGATGGGGGCAGGGATGGTGAAAGTGATGACACCGGAAGAAAACAGAGTCATTGTCCAAACCAATATTCCGGAGGCTCTTTTGGCTGTTTATTCTTCCAAAGAGGAAAAAACAGAGGAAAGTTTAAAGAAACTGCATAAAATATTGGAAAAAGAAATAGAATGGGCGGATTGTATTCTGATTGGCCCGGGCATAGGGAAAAGCGAAGTGGCATATGCCCTTTTGGAACAAGTGTTAATGGAAAAAAAGAAGCCTATGGTCATAGACGCAGATGGGTTAAATATATTGGCAGAAAGTAAGGAATTGCAGGATTTGCTGAAAGAAAGGGGAAGGGAAATAAAAAATACCGTACTTACCCCTCATCTGGCGGAATTTTCCAGGCTTTATGGATGCCGGGTAGAGGAAGCAAAAAGGGATATCCTGCAAAAACCGAAGGAGCTGGCAGAAATGTATGGTTGTGTAACGGTCTGTAAGGATGCGGCTACGGCCGTAGCGGTTCCAGGGGAGGAAAGCGTTTATTTGAATACGGTTGGGAACGATGGCATGGCTACGGCAGGGATGGGAGATGTGCTTGCAGGCATAATCGGCGGCCTTCTGGCGCAGGGGATGGAAGCCGGGAAGGCGGCTGTCCTGGGTGTATATATTCATGGGCTGGCAGGAGATAAAGCAGCAGAGGAGAATGGAAGATACGCCCTGATGGCGGGTGATGTCATAAATTGTCTGGGGGATATTACCAGACAGGATGGATGTGAAGGAAAGAATGTCTAAAAAGCTGGCATTCTTCGTCTGAATTTAAGATGCCGCGAAGCGGCATTACGGAGGTAGTGTAAAATGATAGAGAGATACGGCAGAATATATGCAACCATTGATTTAGATGCAATCCGCTCCAATATGGATAGCATGCAGGCGAAGCTGTCGGAAGGAACGAAGGTAATCGGCGTGATTAAAATGGACGGGTACGGGCATGGCGCAGTACCGATAGCAAAGGAGCTGGAGCCGCTTTGGTATATGTATGGGTTTGCTACCGCTACGGCGGAAGAGGCTATGATTTTAAGGGATGCAGGGATTGCCAAGCCTATTTTGGTTTTGGGGTATGCGTTTCCGTGGAGTTATGAGGAAATGATAGGACATGATGTCAGGGCTGCCGTATTCCGGGAGGATATGTTAGGGCAGTTGGCGGATGCCTCGGCAAAAGCAGGGAAAAAGGCGAAGGTGCATATCAAAGTGGATACAGGGATGTCGAGGATTGGCATCCGTCCGGACGAAGCCGGACTGGAATTTGTAAAAAAGGCACTGGAAAACCCCGCAATAGAAGTAGAAGGGATTTTTACCCATTTTGCGAAAGCGGATGAGGCGGATAAAGCTCCGGCGAGGAATCAGCTTGCCCTGTTCCGTGAATTTATTGGAAACATAGAGGCGGAAACCGGATATGTCATTCCCCTTTGCCATTGCTCTAACAGTGCGGGGATGATAGGACTTCGGGAGGCTGATATGGATGCCGTCCGTGCAGGCATCGCCATGTACGGTCTGTGGCCTTCGCCGGAGGTGGCAAAAGATGCTGTGGAATTGGAGCCTGCTATGGAATTGAAAAGCAGGATTGTATATATCAAAAATGTGGAGGCCGGAACGGAAATCAGCTATGGCGGTACTTATACCGCCGGAGAAAAAAGGCGGATAGCCACGATTGCGGCAGGTTATGGAGACGGATACCCGAGAGGGTTGTCAAACAAAGGTTATGTCTTGATTCACGGAAAAAAAGCCCCTGTAACGGGGAGGATATGTATGGATCAGTTTATGATAGATGTTACGGACATTCCGGATGCAGCGGAAGGGGATATCGTGACTTTAATAGGAAGAGAAGGGGAAGAACGGATTACAATAGAGGAGTTGGGGGAACTATCAGGCCGGTTCCATTATGAACTTGCCTGCTGCATCGGGAAAAGGGTACCCCGGGTTTATTTGAAATCAGGGAAAATAAGGGGAACCAAAGATTATTTTCAAGATTTTAAATAAAAATTGAATACCTTCGGATAAACTGGCAATAATCTAGCCATAAAAGTTTAAATGAAGGGTGAGAAAAATGAAACGTGGAGATATTTATTATGCGGATTTAAGACCGGTCATCGGCTCGGAGCAGGGCGGCGTACGCCCGGTACTGATTATTCAAAATGATGTGGGGAACAAGCATAGCCCAACCGTAATCTGTGCGGCTATTACATCAAAACTGAATAAGGCAAAGCTGCCTACCCATATAGAACTGAATGCGGACGAATATGATATGGTAAAGGATTCGGTGATTTTGCTGGAACAGTTAAGGACGATTGATAAAAAGAGGCTTAAGGATAAGGTATGCCATTTGGATAGCGAGATTATGGACAGAGTGAACGAAGGCCTGCTTATTAGTCTGGAACTGGGAGTGTTTTGCCATAATACATAAGATGCCGTTTGGACGAATCCACAGTTTGCTTGACGAAAGAGAAGTAAGATGGTATAGTTTACTGTGATTATTTAGGTCTATATTTATTTTGGATTAAAAGGAGATGGGATTATGGACGATGGCGGGCCTACTGCCAGTATAATTTTATTTATAGCTCTTATTCTGACCGATATGTTTTTTTATGGGTTCGGCTCGGCAATAAACAGCTTGAATATCAAAGATATTGAAAAAAGGGCCAAAGAAGAAAATGATAAGAAATCCGGCCGGCTGGCAGCAATTATTGAAAACCCTTCCAAATATGTAAACATGGTGCAACTGATTGTAACATTAATCCATATTGTTATGGGCAGTTTCTATCTGGGGATTTGGTTAAAGGGGATGCGCCGGCTGGTGGCGGCTTATGTGGAATCAGGTTCCTCATGGGTGGCAGCTATGGGGGCGGAAGTGACCGGTGTGGCCACTCTTGTGCTTACCGTGGCGATACTTACTTACATATTATTGACCTTCGGTGTATTATTGCCGAAGAAAATGGCAGCGCGGTATCCGGAAAAATGGGCTTATTTTTGCATTAACCCGGTTTATTATGTAATGCGTCTGCTGGCGCCTTTTACAGGGCTTGTTACGGTGAGTGTAAACGGCATTCTGCGCCTGTTCGGGATGCGGATAGACGATGACATGGCGGATGTGACAGAGGAAGAAATTATATCAATGGTGAACGAGGGGCATGAGCAAGGGGTATTGCTTGCTACCGAGGCAGAAATGATTACGAACATTTTTGAATTTGGGGATAAGGAAGCCCATGATATTATGACCCATAGAAACCATGTGGTAGCCGTAGGGGGGAATATGCCTTTAAAAGAGGCGGTAGCCTTTATGCTGGATGCCAATAACAGCCGGTTTCCCGTATATGAGGAAAATATTGACCATATTATAGGGATTCTTCACCTGCGGGATGCGATGCGTGTCCATGCTTTGAAAGAAGACGTAAATTTGCCGGTAAAAGAGATTGAGGGGCTTTTACGGGAAGCCGTATTCATCCCGGAAACAAAAAATATTGATGCGCTGTTCCAGATGATGCAGTCTACTAAGACCCAAATGGTGATTGTTGTGGACGAATATGGACAAACTTCCGGATTGTTGGCGATGGAAGATATTCTGGAAGAAATCGTGGGGAATATTCTGGATGAATACGACGAGGATGAGGAACATATTGAAGCTACCGCAAATGCGGACGAGTATATTATAGAGGGGAAAACACCTTTGGAAGAGTTGGAGGAGCGTTTTTCCATCTCCTTTGACGAAGAGGAATTTGAAACATTGAACGGTTTTTTGATTTCCAAACTGGACAAAATCCCGGAAAAAAACGAGGATTTCGATATTGACGTGGAAGGCTACAATTTCAGGATTTTGTCGGTGGAAAATAAAATGATACAAAGCGTTTTAGTGACTAAAATCAAACAGCAGGAGCCGGAGGAAGACGGCGGGGAAGAAAACGGAAGCAAGGAGGACTAAAAGATGTCAGGACATTCAAAATTTGCAAATATTAAACATAAAAAAGAGAAGAACGATGCGGCAAAGGGGAAAATTTTCACGATTATCGGAAGGGAAATTGCCGTTGCAGTAAAAGAAGGGGGACCGGATCCGGCCAACAATTTCAAGCTTGCCCAAGTGATTGCCAAAGCGAAAGCGAACAATATGCCAAACGATACGATTGAAAGGGGAATCAAAAAGGCAGCGGGCGACGTAGGCAATGTCAATTATAAATATGTGACTTACGAAGGCTATGGGCCGTGCGGCATTGCAATTATAGTAGATGCTTTAACCGATAACCAGAACCGTACGGCGGCAAATATCAGGAATGCATTTACCAAAGGGCAGGGAAGCATCGGTACACCGGGCTGCGTCTCCTTCATGTTTGATAAGAAAGGGCAGATTATCATTGCCAAAGAAGACTGTTCTATGGAAGCGGACGATTTGATGATGATGGCGCTGGATGCCGGAGCGGAAGACTTTGCGGAAGAAGAAGACAGTTTTGAAATATTGACAGACCCGGATAATTTTGACGGGGTAAACAAAGCATTGGAAGAAGCCGGAATTGCTATGGCTTCTGCGGAAGTGACGATGATTCCCCAGAATTATGTGGAATTGACGGATGAAACGGCAGTGAAAAATTTGCAGAAGACGTTGGATCTTTTGGATGACGACGACGATGTACAGGCCGTTTACCACAATTGGGACGAATAGGAAATACAGAGGATACCTGTTTTGCAAATGGAAAATATAGGGAGGGTATGGAATGAGCAAAGAGTATGGGAAGGGAACCAAATGCATTCAATCGGGCTGGAAGCCAAAGAACGGGGAGCCAAGGGTGCTGCCTATTTACCAGAGTACCACATTTAAATATGAGACTTCGGAGCAGATGGGAAGACTGTTTGATTTGGAGGAAAGCGGATTTTTCTATACCCGGCTGCAAAACCCTACCAATGAGTTTGTGGCGCAGAAGATATGCGAACTGGAAGGTGGTGTGGCAGCAATGCTGACATCTTCCGGGCAGGCGGCCAATTACTATGCAGTATTCAACATTTGTGAAGCAGGGTCACATGTGGTAATGTCTTCCACCGTTTATGGAGGAACATTTAACCTACTAACGGTGACGATGAAAAAAATGGGCATTGACTGTACGGTAGTAGACCCCGATGCGCCGGAGGAGGAGCTGGGCAAGGCGTTCCGGGAAAATACGAGATGCGTGCTGGCGGAGACGATTGCCAATCCGGCTTTGGTAGTTTTAGATATTGAGAAATTTGCAAAAGTTGCCCATGCCCATCAGGTTCCTTTGATTGTGGATAATACCTTTGCAACGCCCATCAACTGCAGGCCCTTTGAATGGGGGGCGGATATCGTGACGCATTCCACGACAAAATATATGGACGGGCATGGGATGTGCGTAGGCGGCGCCATTGTGGATTCCGGTAATTTCGATTGGGGAAAATACCCGGATAAGTATCCGGGGCTTTGCGCGCCGGACGATTCTTATCATGGGATTACATATACGGAAAAATTCGGAAAACTGGCTTATATCACAAAAGCCACTTCCCAGTTGATGCGGGATTTGGGTTCCATCCAGTCGCCGCAGAACGCCTTTTTGCTGAATGTAGGGTTGGAGACGCTGCATTTGCGGGTACCCAGGCATTGTGAGAACGCTTTGCAGGTGGCTTCCTATTTGGAAAAACAGGAAAAAGTGGCATGGGTGAATTATCCGGGGCTGAAAGGGAACAAATACTATGAAAGGGCAAAAAAATATATGCCGGAAGGAACTTGCGGAGTCATTTCCTTCGGATTGAAAGGCGGTCGGGACGCTGCGGCTAAAATGATGGACAAACTGCAGTTAGCGGCTATCGTAACCCATGTGGCGGATGCCCGTACTTGTGTGCTGCATCCGGCCAGCCATACCCATAGGCAGATGACCGATGAACAGTTGATGGAAGCAGGGGTTGCCCCCGATTTAATCCGCCTTTCTGTGGGGATTGAAAACGTGGAAGATATTATTGCTGATTTGGAACAGGCGTTAGAGTCATAACGCTATGAAGCAAATCGGGCAGAAGAACGATTTGTTATACCGCCGGAAAGCGGCATGGGGGTTTGCATGAAAATGAAAAAAACATGGCTGAGTTATTTGCTGTGGTTGGTTTATGCGCTTGCGGCGGTTATCCTGTCTGCATCATACCTATCTACAGCAGGAACCGGCTTATGGGGGGCAAATAAATATGCGGTGCCTATTTGTGGCTGTTTAGGGATTGCCGCTGCAATGGCCATATGGTTTGCCGGGCGCAGGGCAGCCGGAAAATTGGAAGGGCGTTTTTGTCAGGACGAATATTCCAGAAAAACGGTAGAATATGCGTTGACTGCCGGTATTTTGGCAGCATTCGTTTTTTACCGGGTATATTGGATGGGCTTTTTGGATGTACCGGCAAAAAGCATTTATTATGATATGGCATTGGTTAAAGATTCCGGAGGAGTGCCAGAGCTGGCACATGGAGCCGCTTATTTATATACATCGGTACTATCGACGGTTTTTTCTTTTTTCGGGAATAAGGCGTCGGCAGGGTTAGGGCTGCAGATTTTATTGCAGACCTTATCGGTTTTTCTGCTCTATTATGCGGTAAAGCTGCTGTCGGGAAGGGCAGAAGCCCTTTGCACGTTGGCAGTTTTGGCATTCTTGCCGGTTTATATGGAACAGATTTATTATTTGACCCCGGAAACGTTCTACTTTTTTCTTTTTACGGTATCGCTTGTGGCGGTAGGGTTATGCAAAAGGGAGAATGAAAAAGGGAAACGGGGAAAGCCCGTTCATGCTGTTTTTTTCTCAATTGGGATATTAATTGGGATAATGGGGTATTTGGATGCGGTCGGTTTTGTGCTTCTTTTGTTTGTGGGCGGCATATGTGCGGAAGAAGCAGCAACTGGGGAAAGAGGCCGGAAGGGAAGAAATAGAAGAAGAGAAAAATATAAATCCGCCGGAAACAAGTTTTTGTTTTGCCTGTTCGGAATGCTGGCGGCATTTTTTACCTGCCTGCTGTGGGATGGAATGGCTTCGGGCAGTGCTTTGGCGGATATTTGGAATACGTGGCTGGGGGTATATGTGACAACCGGCATATTCCATTTCACATTTGGTCTTGGCAGCGATGTGGTGTCAGGTATTGTGCTGTGCTTTTGCGCTTTGCTGGGTTTGGTTGGATTCTGGTTTCATAAGATTCAGAAGCAGGACATATGGGTATTGTACCTTGTGGCAATGACATTCTGGAATATGGTGTCCGGAGAGGTTTCCTGTATACCTTCTTTCCTTATCTTCGGCTGTGCTGTGCTGGCAGGTATTGGAATAGCATCTATGAAAAGAAACTGGGAAGGTGACGAAGCTGTAAGGGCATTGGTTCCTGAACTGGTATTGGAGGACATGGATGAGGCCGCAGAAGAAGAGGCGGTGGAACCGGAAAAGATAACGGAAACAGAGAAGATAACAGAAACAGGAAAGATAACAGAAACGGACAAGCCGGAAATCGGACGGAAAGTGAAGCTGATTGAGAATCCGCTTCCGCTCCCCAAAAAACACGAGAGACGGGAAATGGACTTTGACCGGATTGTGGAATGGGAGAAGATGAAGTTCGATACTGCGGTAGACGAAACCGATGATTTTGATGTTTAAAAAGATTATATAGTATAAAAATCGCATTACCATGCAAACTAAAAGCGTAACGAAAAATGGCATGGAGGTTGGCATGGGAAATCAAAAATCAAAAAATGCGAAAAATACGGATACCAAAGGAAAAAATGAGGGAAAAAAGACAGAGGATGAAAAGCACCGGGAAGAAAGGATAGAAAAGACCGGACAGGTAACGTTGGATAAAAACGATAAGAAACATAAAATCCATCTTCTGACTATTATCGGAGAGGTGGAAGGGCATGATAATTTAAACGGTACCTCGAAGACCACCAAATATGAGCATATTCTGCCGGAACTGGCAGCAATTGAAGATAGCTGTGAGGTGGACGGTCTGTTGATTCTGTTAAATACGATGGGTGGCGATGTGGAAGCCGGGCTTGCCATTGCAGAGATGATTGCTTCTTTGAGTAAACCTACAGTGTCTTTGGTGCTTGGAGGAAGCCATTCCATTGGCGTACCGATAGCGGCAAGTACGGATTATTCTTATATAGTGCCCACCGGAACGATGGTGATTCATCCGGTTAGGATGAACGGTATGGTTATCGGTGTGCCTCAAACATTTGATTATTTTAAGCAAATTCAAAACCGTATTACCGGTTTTGTGTGCAGCCATTGTAAAATCAGTAAGGCGAGGCTGGAAGAGTTGATGATGGAAACCGGAGTTCTTACCAAAGATGTAGGAACAATATTGGTTGGACAGGAAGCGGTAAACGAAGGGATAATCAATGAGGTAGGCGGGATTAAGGAAGCCATGCAGCATCTACATGAAATGATTGGTGACAACTAGCCTTTGGAATGCTATACTATATAAGTTGAGAAAGCTTGGGTAGAAAGGGAGGATTGGCAGATATGGCATCTGGACAGGGAAAAAGAAGCGGTGCAGGGCGAAAAGGTGCATCGGGGAGATCCTCATCCCGTGCTTCGGCAACAAAGAGAAAGAAAGGGAACAACAGGGCGGTACGTCAGGTTGAACCTATGGACAGTGAAATTAAAAACGAAGTGATACTGATTGGCGTATTTGCGCTGGCAGTTTTTTTATTCTTATGCAATTTTGGCATTATAGGAACGGCAGGGGATATGGTAAGCGATGTAATGTTCGGCTTATTGGGTATCCCTGCCTATATTGCCCCCATTATGCTTTTTCTGGCAGTGGCTTTTGGCATTTCCAACAGAGGGAGCCTGATTGCCGTAAGGAAGCTGGCGGCAGCCCTTATCCTGTTTTTGATTGTTGGAATGGCATGCGATTTGGCGGTAGGGGCATGGAGGCAGGACTCTTTATATAATGTAAAAGAAATATACGAAAGGTGCAGTACGGGTCATAACGGGGGAGGGGTTCTGGCAGGAACGCTTGCCTTTCTTAGTTTCCGTTCTTTATCTATGGTAGGAACCGTGCTTTTGCTGATTGTATTGACCGTTATCTGCTTTGTGATATTGACGGAAAAGTCTTTTGTCAGAGGAGTGAAGAGCGGCGGGCAAAAGGTTTACGAACGAACGAGGGAAGAAACATATGTCCGCAGGGAGCGTGCAAAGCAGCGGCGGGCGGAGCAGGCTGAAATCCGAAGAAAACGGGAAGAAGACAGACGCATCAAAGAAGAAGAGATAGAAAATGAAAAAATCCTGCGGATGGACAAGAAGGTTTCCGGCGTGATGTTGGATACTACATTGGCGTCGAAGGATGAAAAAAAGAAAAAGAAAGAGGATATCGGCGCAATAACGGCGGAAGAAGCGGCCAAAGCGGCAGTCAGGGACGATATCCATGAAATTATATTAAACGATTTGGATGAAAATTCGATTCAGGAAGTGGAAGTCACTGTGGAAAAAAGCGGCGGATTCCATTCCAGCGAATATGATAAGATACATATTACCGCAGACGGGCGGATGGACAACGAAATACCGGCAAAGCCGGAGATAAAGGAACCGGAAGGGGAACCTTATCAGGATTATCAGGATGCACTTGGGCTGGAGGCGCTTGAAGGTATAACGGCGGCTGCGGTCAAGGAAGGAAAAAAACGTCCGGAAGCGAGGCTGCCGGAAGGGGGAACGGAACCGGCGGGAACATATGCGGGTTTATCTTCCGGCCATGCTTTGCAGGGAACGGATAAAGCGCCGGAAAAAGGAAATGCCCTAAGGCAAGAGGCCGGCACACCGTCAAATGATACAGGTACGGATTTGCAGAAAAACAAGGAAGCCGTACCGAAAAAATATATGTTCCCTCCTCTTAATCTATTGAAACGGGGGGCAAATAAGGGAAACGGAACTTCGGCGATGCAGTTGAAGGAGACGGCAATCCATTTACAGAAAACCCTTGCTACTTTTGGGGTAAAAGTAATGATTACAGATATAAGCCAAGGACCTACGGTTACCAGATATGAATTGCAGCCGGAACAAGGTGTGAAAGTCAGCAAGATTGTGGGGCTGGCGGATGACATTAAGCTGAATCTGGCGGCTACGGATATCCGGATTGAGGCGCCTATACCGGGAAAAGCGGCGGTAGGTATTGAAGTTCCGAATAAAGAAAATTCTACGGTTCCATTGAGGGACTTGCTGGAGTCCAAAGAATTTCAGGAGTTTCCGTCTAATTTATCTTTTGCGGTAGGTAAGGACATCGGCGGGAAAACCGTAGTGGCGGATATTGCCAAAATGCCTCATATGTTGATTGCGGGTTCTACAGGTTCCGGCAAATCCGTATGCATCAATACGTTAATCATGAGTATCTTATATAAGGCACATCCGGACGATGTAAAGCTGATTATGGTAGACCCTAAAGTGGTAGAGTTGAGCGTATATAACGGAATCCCACATTTGCTTATTCCGGTAGTCACAGACCCGAAAAAAGCGGCAGCAGCCCTTCACTGGGGTGTGGCGGAAATGAATGAACGGTATAGGAAGTTTGCGGATTTTAACGTAAGGGATTTAAAAGGATATAATAATGTAGTAGAAGATATGAGGAAAAAGGGGGAAAATGCCCCGGCAAGGATGCCGCAGATTGTTATTATTGTAGATGAATTGGCGGATTTGATGATGGTAGCCCCCGGCGAGGTAGAGGAGTCTATCTGCCGTTTGGCACAGTTGGCAAGGGCGGCAGGAATCCATCTGATTATCGCTACCCAAAGGCCTTCCGTGGATGTCATTACCGGTTTGATTAAGGCAAATATGCCAAGCCGTGTAGCTTTCGCCGTGTCCAGCGGCGTGGATTCCCGTACCATATTGGATATGAACGGGGCGGAGAAGCTTTTGGGGAAAGGGGATATGCTTTTTTATCCCCAGGGGTATCCCAAACCTGCGAGGACGCAGGGGGCGTTTGTTTCCGATTCCGAGGTTTCCGATGTGGTAGACTTTTTAAAGAACCAGGCAATCGGTAATGTATACAGCGATGATGTGCAGGAAAAGATACAAACCATCGGGGTCAGCGCAGCATCCCCATCAGGGGGAAGCGGCGAAGAAAGCAGCAGAGACCAGTATTTTGCGGAGGCCGGTAAATTTGTGATTGAAAAAGATAAGGCCTCTATCGGTATGCTGCAGAGGGTGTTTAAGATAGGGTTTAACCGGGCGGCACGGATTATGGATCAGCTATGCGATGCCGGAGTGGTAGGTGAGGAAGAAGGAACGAAACCAAGGAAAGTGCTGATGGGCATGGAAGAATTTGAACGGCTCATTGAGGAAGAATGTTAGGAAAGGGATAAGCTTGAGAATGAAAACAGATATTCAGATTGCACAGGAAGCAGTGATGGAACCGATTACGGAAGTGGCTAAAAAGCTGCATATCGATGCGGATGATTTGGAGTTGTACGGGAAATATAAAGCGAAGATTTCCGACGGATATTTGAAAAAAATCGGGGATAACCCGGATGGAAAACTGATTCTTGTGACCGCTATCAACCCGACTCCCGCAGGGGAGGGCAAAACCACAACCAGCGTGGGATTGGGCCAGGCCTTCGGCAAGCTGGGCAAGAAAGCGGTGATTGCTTTGCGGGAGCCTTCCCTTGGCCCTTGCTTCGGAATCAAAGGAGGCGCGGCAGGGGGCGGTTATGCTCAGGCAGTGCCTATGGAAGACTTGAACTTGCATTTTACAGGGGATTTCCATGCGATTACATCCGCTAATAATTTGTTGGCGGCTATGTTGGATAACCATATCCAGCAGGGGAATGCATTAGGTATTGATACGAGGCAAGTCGTATGGAAGCGATGTCTGGATATGAATGACAGGGTATTGCGCAATGTGGTAGTGGGGCTTGGCAATAAGATGGACGGAACGGTAAGGGAAGACCATTTTGTGATAACCGTGGCATCGGAGATTATGGCAGTGCTTTGCTTATCAGACGATATGGAAGATATGAAAGAACGTTTGGGCAAAATGGTAGTGGCATATAATTACCAGGGGAATCCGGTGACTGCCGCTGATTTGCAGGCGGTAGGGGCTATGGCTGCACTTTTGAAGGATGCTTTGAAGCCGAATCTGATACAGACTTTGGAGCATACGCCAGTGTTAGTGCATGGAGGGCCTTTCGCCAATATTGCCCACGGGTGCAATTCAATCAGGGCCACAAAGGCAGCTTTGAAGATGGCGGATTATGTCGTTACCGAGGCTGGTTTCGGAGCTGATTTGGGCGCAGAGAAATTTTTTGACATAAAATGCCGCATCGGGGGGCTGAAACCGGATGCTGCCGTTTTGGTGGCAACCATACGGGCTTTAAAATATAACGGCGGCATACCGAAGAAGGGCTTGGAGGAAGAAAACCTAACCGCTTTGGAAAAAGGGATTGTCAATTTGGAAAAACATATAGAGAATTTGCAAAAGTATGGCGTACCTGTGGTAGTCACCTTAAATTCTTTTTTAACGGATACCAAAGCGGAACTGGATTTTGTGAAGGCTTTCTGCAAAGAAAAAGGCTGTGAAGTTGCAGTTTCCGATGTGTGGGAAAAAGGCGGGGAAGGCGGTATCGCCCTGGCGGAAAAAGTGTTGGAAACGTTGGAAAAGAAAGAGAGCAGTTTCCATGTATTGTATGAAGACAGCCTTTCATTGAAAGAAAAGATAGAGGCGGTGGCAAAGGAAATTTACGGCGCGGGGGAAGTTAATTATAGCCCGGCGGCGGAAAAGCAGCTGAAGCAGCTGGAGGCCCTTGGTTTTGGGGCGCTTCCGGTATGTATGGCAAAAACTCAATATTCTTTATCGGACAATCCGGAGCTTTTGGGGAGGCCGGAAGGGTTTGCCATGAGTGTGAGGGAAGTTTACGTTTCTGCAGGGGCAGGGTTTGTAGTAGTATTGACAGGGGCGGTCATGACAATGCCTGGTCTGCCCAAGGAGCCTGCCGCATTGCGCATTGATGTGGATAAAGACGGGGTAATTACCGGATTATTTTAGGAAAATGGAAAAAGCCAGGCAGCAGCAGGAAAGAAAGAGGTGGTTTTTATGGCGAATATAATAGATGGGAAAGCCATTTCGGCGCAGATAAAAGAGGAATTGAAAGAAAAGGTGGCGGTTATGGAAGCGGAGGGCAGGCAGGTGACCCTTGCTGTCATACAAGTGGGATCGGACCCGGCATCCAGCGTATATGTAGGGAATAAGAAGAAAGCATGTGCCTATATTGGCATCCGATCCCTTTCCTATGAGCTGGAGGAAAAGACCACAGAGGAAGAGCTGCTTGCTTTAATTGGAGAATTGAACAATAGGGAAGATGTAAATGGTATTCTGGTACAGTTGCCGTTGCCTTCCCATATCGAAGAGGATAAGATAATTAAGGCTATCCGCCCTGAAAAAGATGTGGACGGTTTCCATCCCCAGAGCGTAGGGGCTTTATGCATCGGGCAGCCGGGATTTGTGTCTTGTACGCCGGCCGGGATTATCCAGTTATTGAAACGTTCCGGCATTGAGATTGCCGGAAAGGAATGTGTGGTAGTAGGAAGAAGTAATATTGTTGGGAAGCCAATGGCTTTATTGCTTCTGCGTGAGAATGCCACCGTGACAGTGGCACATTCCAAGACAAAGGATTTAAAGGATGTGACGAGAAGGGCGGACATTTTGGTGGTTGCGGTAGGCAGACCGAAAATGATAACGAAAGAGTATGTGAAAGAAGGGGCAGTAGTCATTGACGTAGGGATTCACCGGAATGCGGAGAATAAGCTTTGCGGCGACGTGGACTACGACGATGTGGCACCGATATGCAGCGCGATAACGCCTGTTCCGGGAGGGGTCGGCCCTATGACGATAGCGATGTTGATGAATAACTGTGTGGAATCCATAAAGTAAGACATAGATGCCAGCCATAGATATAGAAAGGGATTCATTTATGAAATGTCCAAAATGCGGATATGAATGGACGGAAGGCCATTTATATTGCGACAATTGCGGGGAAGAATTTCGGATAGTGCCGGATTTTGAGCCTGAAATTGAAGAAGAGATGAATGAGACATTATCCACCCTTCTTGTGGAATTGGCACAGGAAGAAATGCCGGAGCTAGAAGAAAAGGGGAAGGATAAGGAACGTATAAAGAAACAAAAAAGTATGCCGCATAAAGCAAGAAGAAGGAATTTATGGATGGCGGCGGCTATCGTTTTTTGTATTTTTGCTGCTTCCATAGGGATAGCAGGGGTATATTGGCACAGGAATTATTCGCTGTCTTACCAAATTGGCAAGGCAAAAGAATGCGCCCAGGGAGGGCAGTATACCCAAGCCATCATTTATTTGGAAAAGGCCCGCACCTTGGATGGGGAAAATGGGGAAATCCTTTTTTTGATGGCGGATTACTATTATATACAAGAAAAATATGAACTGGCTATCGATACTTTGATAGAAATCGTAGAGGCGGAAGAACGGTATTCGGAAGCGGAAGTGGAAAGCGCTTATGATAAAGTGATATCTATTTACAGCAAAATGGAGGATTATCAGGCCATCCATGAATTGCTGTCGGATTGTACCAATGAAGCGGTAGTCAACTTATTCCAGCAGTTTATTGCAAAACCGCCGGAATTTAGTTTTGTGGAAGGGAATTATGAAGAAGTGCTACCTTTGAAGTTAAGCGCCAATACTTCAGGGAAGATTTATTATACATTGGACGGAAGTACGCCGGATGAAAAGAGCGAGATTTATACGGCGCCTATTTTTCTGGAAACAGGGGAATATACCGTTAAAGCATGTTTTATCAATGATTACGGGGTAAAAAGCGATATTGTGTCCAATACTTACCGGATTGATGTGCTTATACCTGCGGCGCCGGAGGTATCCGTCTATAGCGGGGATTATTACGAGCCATATGTGATAGAAGCACAGGCGCCGGAGAACTGTAATATTTATTACACAACGGACAGCACGGATCCTACGGCGGACAGTACCTTATATACTTCCGCAATTCCTATGCCTCTAGGTAAATCGGTGTATAAATTTGTAGCCATAAGCGAAGAAGGAGTGGCCAGCGAAATTACTATGCGCACTTATAAATTGACATTACATACGGAAATCACCGTGGATATGGCAATTTCCAATGTGATTCAGGCGTTAATCCATGCAGATGTGCTTTTGGACGATCAGGGCAATATGCGGGGGATGAGCGGTCGTAATGTCTATAAGCTAAATTCGGTTATGCGTATTGGGGAAAATGGGGATTATTATATCATATATGAATATTATGAAGACGCTACCGGAATACAGACAAGGACGGAGCGGATTTACGGTGTTAATATCCAAAGCGGGGCAGCTTGCAGAGTTACATACGATGAAACAGGGAAGATTGTGCTGGTAGATATTTGAAGATGCGGAGTTTCGTAAAAGGAGTTGCGTTTTTTTTGGTTTTCCAGTATGATTAAGGATAGATTTTTGCAGGAAAGTAATGAGGAATTTGCTTTTTCGCTGTTTAGGCAATAGGAATCATATAGGAGGGATAAGATGTATAAGATTTTAGAGGCAAGGGAATTGGCGGCGAATATATATTTGATGGTGGTAGAAGCAAAGCGTATTGCAAAGCGCTGTGAGCCGGGGCAGTTTATTATTGTAAGGACAGATGAAGGCGGGGAGAGGATTCCTTTGACAATCTGTGATTATGACAGGGAAAAAGGAACGGTTACGATTGTATTCCAGATAGTAGGGGCCGGAACAAAGCGGATGGCAGGGCTGAAGGACGGGGATTCTTTTCAGGATTTTGTCGGCCCTTTGGGTTGTGCTTCCGAGTTTGTACACGAACCGGTAGAGGAGCTTAAGAAAAAGAGCATTCTTTTTGTAGCTGGCGGTGTAGGTACGGCGCCGGTTTATCCTCAGGTAAAATGGCTGAAGGAAAAAGGCGTGGATGCAGATGTTATCGTTGGGGCGAAGACGAAAGATTTGCTGATTCTTGAAAAAGAAATGGAAGCGGTATCGGGCAACCTTTATGTAACCACCGATGACGGGTCCTATGGGCGGAGCGGTATGGTGACGCAGACAATAAAAGATTTGGTGGATGAAGGGAAGCGCTATGATGTATGTGTGGCAATCGGGCCTATGATTATGATGAAATTTGTCTGCAAGATGACGAAGGAATTAGGGATACCAACGGTTGTTAGTTTGAACCCGATTATGGTAGACGGTACCGGGATGTGTGGCGCCTGCCGTGTAACGGTTGACGGGGAAGTGAAGTTTGCCTGTGTGGATGGTCCGGAGTTTGACGGTCATAAAGTGGATTTCGACCAGGCGATGAAACGTCAGCAGATGTACAAAACGGCAGAAGGCAGAGCTGCTTTGAGGGAGGAAGAAGGCGATACCCATCATGGAGGGTGCGGCAATTGCGGATGAAAGAGAAGGATGCCTGATAGCAGTGGGGAAAGCAGCAAAGCTTAATTGCAACGCAGATGTTACATATATGATATAAGGCGATGAGAACGGAGGATATGATGGACGTATTAAAGAAGGTACCTGTACGTGAACAGGATGCAAAAGTGCGCGCGGCCAATTTTGAGGAAGTGTGCCTTGGATATAATAAAGAAGAAGCGATGGAAGAGGCAAACCGGTGTATCAACTGTAAAAATGCACAATGTATAAAAGGCTGCCCTGTAGCGATTAATATTCCCGGTTTTATTGAAAAAGTAAAAGAGGGGGATATTGAGGCGGCATATCAGGTCATTAGCGAATCGAGCGCCCTTCCTGCAGTCTGCGGCCGGGTCTGCCCTCAGGAAAGCCAATGTGAAGGAAAGTGCATCAGAGGCATCAAAGGGGAACCGGTTTCTATCGGAAAACTGGAACGTTTTGCTGCAGATTGGGCAAGGGAAAACGGGATAAAACCTGCCGGGGCAAAAGAAATGAACGGAAAAAAGGTAGCGGTGATTGGATCGGGGCCGGCAGGGCTTACTTGTGCAGGCGATTTGGCAAAGATGGGCTATGAAGTAACCATTTTTGAAGCATTGCATGAAGCAGGCGGTGTACTGGTATATGGGATTCCGGAATTTCGTCTTCCAAAAGAAGAGGTAGTTGCCAAGGAAATTGAGAACGTTAAATCTTTAGGTGTAAAAATAGAGACGAATGTGGTTGTGGGCAAATCGGTAACGATTGACGAGTTGATGGAAGAAGAAGGCTTTGATGCGGTGTTTATCGGTTCCGGCGCCGGGCTGCCCAAGTTTATGGGGATACCCGGGGAACAAGCAAACGGCGTGTTTTCCGCCAATGAATATTTGACCAGAAGCAACTTGATGAAAGCCTTTGATGAGAACGCGGCTACGCCTATTATGCGTGGAAAAAAAGTGGCGGTGGTAGGCGGCGGCAATGTGGCGATGGATGCCGCTAGGACGGCGCTCCGCCTTGGGGCAGAAGTGCATATTGTTTACAGAAGAAGCGAAGAGGAGCTGCCGGCAAGGGTAGAAGAAGTACACCATGCAAAAGAGGAAGGGATTATTTTTGACCTTCTGACCAATCCGGTGGAGATTCTTGCAGATGAAAACGGTTGGGTATGCGGCATGAAATGTGTCAAGATGGAACTGGGGGAGCCGGATGAGTCCGGAAGAAGAAGACCAGTAGTAAAGCCTGATTCGGAATTTGTCATTGAGGTTGATACCGTGATTATGTCTTTGGGGACATCTCCTAATCCGTTGATTTCTTCTACCACGAGCGGCTTGGAGACAAATAAATGGAAGTGTATTGTGGCGGATGAAGAGTTTGGAAAAACGACGAAAGAGGGCGTATATGCCGGAGGCGACGCTGTAACAGGGGCAGCGACAGTTATCCTTGCTATGGGTGCCGGAAAGGCTGGAGCGAAAGGCATTGATGAATATTTGAAAAACAGGTAGGCAAAAGGCCGGTTCTCCTAATATATGCTTAATAAAAGGCAGCCGTTGGTTTTGGGAAAAACCGGACGGCTGCTTTTTGGCTACAAAAGGTTAAGAAAACATTAATAAAATTTATATCTTTTAATTAACATACGACATGGTATAATGTCAATAGACATTATACCTGCACCGGTCCGCGCCCGATGAAAAGCCGGGCAAATTTCCAACCGGATCGTGTGTATCCACTAGAAGGAGCATGTCCAAAAGGCATGGTATAATAAAAGCGGAATAATGAATTGATGGAGGGATAGATTATGGTGTATCACATCGTGTTGTGGGATTTAAAAGAAGAATTAAACGGGAAAGAGAGAGAAGAGGCGGCACAGGAAATCAAAGATAAGCTGGAGGCTGTAAAAGACAAAGTGGAGGGTGTCGTTTCATTGAAAGTAGTGATTGACGGTCTTCCGTCCAGCAATAAGAAGATTGGGTTGATTTCCACGTTTGATTCGGCAGAAGCTTTGGATGCCTACCAGAAGCATCCGGCACATGTGGAAGCGGCGGGATATGTAAAAAGTGTTACGTGCAACAGGACATGCTTTGACTATTGCGGGTAATGGCAATGGATAGCATATATTGCGGGCATCTATAGCAGAAGCCGGGTTGTATGTGGACACCAATTGGAATGGAAAAAGTACGGAAATGAGGAAGTGATAAATATGAAGGAAAATAATAAAGCAAAATTACTGACTCTTGGCATTGCAGTTGTGCTGATTTTGATTATTTGCGGCATCAGTGTAGTTATCCATGCACTGAATAAAAGGAACAGCCAGGATACGAGCAGTATGCTGCAGGAAGATATTATGGAATATGCCAATGCGTCTCAGGAACAAAACGTTACGGCTTCCGATGTAACCAAAAAAGAAGATGAAACAAAGGAGCCGGAAGCAAAGGAGGAGGAACCGGACGAAGCAAGGGAAGAGGAGCCGAAAGAAACGGAACCATCCCAGATGACGGAAAATGAAGAGTCGGCTGTAGTAGTGGGGGAAGAAGAAAATACTCCGGAAGAAACGATTATGGAAGAGGAGGCCGGAAAACAGGTATCCGGCGAAGAAGAGAAAACAACGGCTAAGTGGCAGAAAGAAGCGGGGGAAAACCTTGCCGTAGTAGAGATTGACCTTCCCAGACAGATGTCTGAAATGAAAGGCTATTGGGAAGCGGGCAATATGGAAGCAGTGGAAGACCTGGCATATTTGCCAAGATACCGCGCGGCATCCGAAAAACTGAGCGGTACGACGAAATATTATTATTTCGGCGATACGGATGAAAACAAGCGCCCTAACGGCAAAGGGCTTGCAATGTATACGGATAATCAGTATTATTATGGAGAGTGGAAAAATGGTGTCAGAAGCGGCAACGGCATGTGGATAAAATACTATGTATATGACCAGAATGCAAAAGCCAAAGACAGCATTTATTTACAGCATAGCTATTCGGGAACATGGGCGAATGATTTGCCGAACGGGGATGGTGCGGAACATTATGATTTCATTGATGAAAATCTGGAACCTTATGTAGGCTATAACCGTAATTTTATAGGGAATTTCAAAAACGGCCTTTATCATGGGGAGATTTATATCACCAATTACTACAGCGACCACAATACAAAAGAATGGAGCGGTACGGCAAAAGATGGGGTTTGGCAGCCTATGGGCGAAAAGGATGATAAAGGGCAATATCCGGTAATTGTCCAATTGACCGAACCGGACAACTATCAATGGATGGCAGAAAAAGCCAATAAGAATCATGGCGTGGATGGTATGATATCCGCAGCAAAATAAACAATCCGGGAGGGAAAAAGATGCCTTGGTGTCCAAAATGCAGGAATGAATATGTGGAAGGAATGGAAGTTTGTGTGGATTGCGGCAGCCCTTTAGTGGAATCGTTGGAAGAAACGAAGAGCAACCCGTTGATTTTCGGCGATAAGGAGCAGATGGAAAGGCTGGAAAAATTCCTTACATATAATAAGTTAAAAACAGTGAGTATATCGGAGGATGAAAAAGAGGGGGTATATGAGCTGTATGTAAGCGATGAAGAGCGGCAGAAAGCAGCTATGGCAACGAGAGTGTTTCTGCAGCAGGAGTCCAAAGAAGCAGGGGAAGCAATGGGCGTTATGGAGGAAGCAGCAGACAATCCGGAGGATGAAGCAGAAAGCGGCCACGGGCAGGAAGTAAGCCAGGCTTATGGAAAGAAGGCAGAATATAAAGGGGTTTATCAGGACAGTGCAAAGCAGGCGGAAGAAAACCGGTCTTCCGGCTACATGCTGATGGTGGTCGGCGGTATTGGGCTAGTTGCCGTAGGGTTGATATTTGCAGACATTATCCGCCTTCCGGCTGCTATGGTGAATAAATATATGGTTTGTATTGTTATGGGTGTATTGTTTGCCTTGTTCTTTGTAATGGGCATCCTTTCCATAAAATCTTCAAAATCTTTGGAGAAAAAGGCAGAATCGGAAAGCAGCCTGACAAAGGAAATCAAAAACTGGTGTATGGAAAATATAACTGCGGCAAAAGTGGACGATGGGCTTTTTGCAGAGGAGGAGCTGGCGGAAGAAATGAAATATTTTAAACGTACAGATAAAATGAAGGACATGATTTGCCGTCAATTTATGAATTTGGATGAAGGGTTTCTGGATTCTTTTATAGATGATTATTATCCTGCGGTTTTTGAGCAGGAAAAGGGCGAAGAATGAGAATTACAATCATTGCCGTAGGGAAGATAAAAGAGGATTTTTACCGGGAAGCGATGGCGGAGTTTGGAAAAAGGCTCGGGAAATACTGCCGCTTCGAGGTGATAGAGGTAGAGGATGAGAAAACCCCGGATAAGGCAGGGGAGGCGTTGGAAAATCAGATAAAGGAGAAGGAAGGGCAGCGTATCTTAAAGAATATTAAAGAGGATTCCTATGTAATCGCCCTTGCAATACAAGGAAAGAAAGCGGATTCCGTCGCTTTTGCGAGGAAATTGGAAAAACTGGCAACATATGGGAAAAGCCATATCCAGTTTATTATCGGAGGCTCCTTAGGGCTGCATGGAAAAGTATTGGAGAGGGCAGACGAAAAACTTAGCTTTTCGGATATGACATTCCCTCATCAACTTATGCGTATCCTGCTGGCAGAACAGATTTACCGCGGCTACCGTATCATTTGTGGGGAACCGTACCACAAGTGAGGGCGAAAGAAAGGCCTTGGAAATAGAAGCGAATAAAAATTGTGTTTTTAACCCCATGAGAGTTTGTGGCTTTCATGGGGTTTTGACGTTAGCTCTTAGGCGCTTTGCCTAATTAGTGCCTTTGTGGAATTATGATGGTGGTTTTCCGGAAGGGGTAAAATAAGGGTAGTTTGCCAAGATGGAATATGATAAAATATAAACAAGAAAAGATTATTTTAGCGTGGATTATGAAAAACTGTCTGGAAGAATATCGTGATTGTGATGTAAATGAGATTGCGGAGAAATATATAGAGGGGATGCCTCAGATAAGTGAAGTAGCAGTTATCCCGGATGAGTCTAACCACGTTTCTATGATACATGGGGCTGGAAATGAAGATGTATCTTTGACAGAGGGAACAGTTACTTATGATATCCGGTTTCTTGCCGTAGCCCCTGTATCCGGGGAATTGATTCGTTTGATTATCAATATTGAAGCCAAGAATGATTTTTATCCGGGGTATCCATTGATAATGAGGGGAATTTATTATTGTAGCCGTATGATTTCTGCCCAATATGGAACGGAGTTTACAAGTTCCCGCTATGAGAATGTTAAAAAGGTATACAGCATATGGATTTGCATGAATCCGCCAAAGAACCGTGAGAATAGTATTACCCGCTATTATATTGTGGAAGAAAATCTGGTGGGCAATGTAAAAGAACGAAAAGCGGATTACGATTTAATGGCGGCTGTTATGATTTGCCTTGGGAGAGAGGAAGACTCTAATATAGATTTGTTGAAATTGCTGAATGTACTTCTTTCCACAGAAAAAGACTCGGAGGATAAATGCCAGATATTGGAGGATGATTTTCATATTAAAATGGCTCAGACGTTGGAGAGTGAGGTGTCGCTTATGTGCAATTTGAGTAAGGGTGTAGAGGAGAAAGGGTTTGAGAAGGGAAGACAGGAAGGAATAATAGCTATGGTATCAGCATTGAAGGATTTACAAATTGCAGATAGTATTATTCTGAATAAAATACAAGAAAAGTTTCATTTGGCAGAAGAAACAGCTAAAAGGTATTTGTAAAAAAGTGTCTTCGACACTTTCAATTTACGTTCTTCTGACGAAGGATTTTCCTATATGGTAAACATTACAGGCAGAACATTTCCGTGTTCTGCCTGTAATCATGCTATGGGGTTTTTTACACTTAGGCATGTTAATAAGAAATCATATTACAAATGATAAGTGAAGACAGGGAAGGATAACAGTTGCTATACGAGATTAGAGGATAAAGGCAGTATTTTTTGATAAGTTGGAACATATATTATTCCATGATGAAGAACAGGAAATTAACCGGAAAACAAAAACTGGAACGAAGGAAAGAAATTATCGTGGAATCCTTGAAACTTCCGAAAGATTCCATGCTGGGGGCTTCTATTGTGACCGTGACGGGGAACAAGGATGCCTTTGTGGAAAATTATAAGGGGATACTGGAATATTCGCCGGAGGCGATAGTGCTGCAGGGAAAGACTTGCCAAATCAGCATTATCGGCAAAAGGATGTCCATTGATTACTACACCAATGAAGATATGAAAATTACGGGATGTATCGAATGTGTCCGCTACCATAACGGATAGTGCGGCTGTTATTTGCTGTCCGCCGTCTGTAAGATATTGTGTGCGTTTATGTGAGGGAGTAGTAAAGGGGATAAGGTATGCTTCAATTTATACAGTATTTAAAAGGCTATGTCTGCATTAGGGTATGGGGGTATTCCCCGGAACGGTTTATGAATTTGTGCAGCAATCACGATATCCTTCTTTGGAATATTGAAAACTGCGGAGAGTATTATACGATGTGCATCACCGTTGGCGGGTTTCGGAAGCTGAAGGGGATTGTGAAGAAAACAGGAACTAAGGTAGCCATACAAAAGCGATGTGGACTGCCTTTTTTTGTGCCAAAGATGAAAAGGAGAAAAATTTTCCTGATAGGTTTGATTGGGAGCCTGGCTTTCTGGATGTGGATGTCAACTTTTATTTGGGCGGTGGACATTTCCGGTAACTATTCCATTTCCGAAG
The DNA here is from genome assembly GCA_910588855.1 of uncultured Kineothrix sp. Taxonomy (GTDB): domain Bacteria; phylum Bacillota; class Clostridia; order Lachnospirales; family Lachnospiraceae; genus Kineothrix. The sequence goes on from CAJUSR010000004.1 coordinate 84,307, forward strand.
ATATTTTTATGGATTTTTTAAGGGAAAACGATATTTATGTGGGGATGAAAAGGAATAAGCTGAATATAGAGGAGTTGGAGAAAAGGATACGGCAGGATTTTGGGATTGTGACATGGACATCGGCAAAAATCGATGGAACCAGATTGGAAATCCAGATAAGGGAAAATGAAGTGGAAATGAGTACCGAAAGGGAAGGGGAGGAAGAAAAAGGGGAAACGCAGGAAGAGTTTGGAAAGAATCCATATGGGTCGGATTTGGTAGCGGAGGAAGATGGCGTTATTGTAAGTATGGTGACAAGAAAGGGGGTTCCTCAAGTTGGCGTAGGCACGGAGGTAAAAAAGGGGGATATTCTGGTTTCTGGCAGCGTGCCGGTCTATAATGAAGATTCCACAGTAAAATTTTACCAGTATTATGATGCGGATGCCGATGTTTTTATCCGCAGACAATTAAGACAGCGGGAGGAATTGCCGCTGCATTATGAGAAGAAGGAGTATACGGGAGAGGAAAAGAAAGAGGTAGTGCTGGCAGTTATGGATAAAGATTTTATCCTTCGCTTGGGAAAAATAAAATATGAAAATTTTGATACGGTAACGGACAAAAAGCAGGTAAAACTTTTGAAAAATTTTTACCTTCCCCTTTATTATGGGAATAGCGTGAATCGTGAATATATCGTTACCGATAATATTTATACAAAGGAAGAAGTAAAAATAATATTTTCTGAAAAATTAATAAAATATATTGCAAGTTTGGAAGAAAAAGGGGTACAAATAATTAAAAAAAATGTTACAATAAATAAGGGTCAGAAAAGCTGGCAGATGGATATGGACTTTCAAGTGGTGGAAAAGACCGGAAAGAACATTGCAGCGTTCCCGAAGATAGAGGCGGAAGAAACGGAAGCAGGGCAGGAAAATTTGGATGGATTGGACACAGAGACGGATTGATGTTCCGACAGAGCATATGCAGAATATTTTCGGCGGCTATGACAGTTATATCCGGAAAATAGAGGATAACTTAAAAGTAACGATTATTGACCGGGATGGAGCGGTAAAAATTACCGGAACAGAACGTGCGGTACGGCGGGCGGAGAATATTGTGCGCCAATTGACAGAGTTATCAAAGAAAGGAAACGCAATCCTGGAACAAAATGTGGATTATGCGATTATGATGGAGATGGAAGACAAAGAGGACGTACTGATTGAAATAGACAAAGAGTGTATATGCCATACGGTGACGGGGAAACCGGTGAAACCTAAAACTCTTGGGCAGAAAGAGTATGTGGATGCGATGAGGAAGCATATGATTGTATTCGGCCTTGGACCTGCAGGTACAGGGAAAACATACCTTGCCATGGCCATGGCAATTACTGCTTTCAAAAACGAAGAGGTTGGCCGGATTATATTGACGCGGCCTGCGATTGAGGCAGGGGAAAAACTGGGCTTTTTGCCCGGCGATTTACAGAGCAAGGTGGACCCGTATTTAAGACCGTTATATGATGCCCTTTATCAGATTATGGGGGCGGAAAGTTTTACGCGGAATATGGAAAAAGGGTTGATAGAAGTAGCACCTTTAGCTTATATGAGAGGACGGACGTTGGATAATGCGTTTATTATTCTGGACGAGGCGCAGAATACGACACCGGCGCAGATGAAGATGTTTTTGACTCGCATCGGTTTTGGCTCCAAAGTAATCGTGACAGGGGACGGTTCCCAGAAAGACTTGGCGCCCGGAGTGAAATCCGGGCTGGATGTGGCAATCCGGGTATTGCGCGGGCTGGAAGGGATTGCTTTTTGCAATTTAACAAGCAAAGATGTGGTAAGGCATCCTTTGGTACAGAAAATTGTTATGGCATATGAGGATTATGAAAAAGCAGTAGAAAAGAGCCAGAACAGGGTTAGGGAAAAGGAAAGCCGTAGACGGGAAGAGAGAAGAAGATATGGTAAAAAGGGTTGAAATAAATAAGGGAATGGCATAAGTAATATACTGTTTTGGAAAGGGATAGACGATAAGGATGACTTCATATATAGAAAATGAGACAAAGACTGTTTTTTCCTTCGATATTGAAAGGCTGGCAGTGCAGCTTATGGAAGCGGTGCTGGATAGGGAAGGCTGCCCTTATGAGGCGACGGTAAACGTACTTTTGACAGGTAATGAGGGAATCAGGGAATATAACAGGCAGTACCGGGAGATTGACCGGGCGACGGATGTGCTGTCTTTTCCGAATATAGAGTTTGCCCGGCCCGGGGATTTTTCTTCCGCCGAGGAATCGGAGGCGGACTGCTTTGATCCGGACAGCGGGGAACTGGTATTGGGTGATATTATCCTGTCAGTGGACAAGGTGGCGGAACAGGCGGAAAATTATGGGCATAGCCAGTTGAGGGAATTTGCTTTTCTGGTAACCCATAGTATGCTCCATTTGTGCGGTTATGACCATATGGAGGAATCCGATGCATTGTTGATGGAAGAAAAGCAGAGGAACATTTTGGAGGAGTTGGGGATTACTAGAGAGAAATAAGGACGGGGAACGCTAAAATATGAAGCAGAAGATGAAAGTGACGAAAACGGGCAGGGGAAGAAGAAGGGAATGGATGCTGGGAGCCGGATTGATTGCCTATTTGATAGGTTTGGTAATCCGCATTCCTCTTATCCGTATTATAGGGGATAAAGGGCTTGGCTTTTTTGCCCCAAGTATGGAAATATTTGCATTGATTAGTACGGTGCTTTGCTATGGGATTTCAAGGGCTGTGGCAATTTTGGTAAAATATAGGGTAAAGAGGGATATGTTTAAAAGTGCCAGAAGAGTGTATAGAAGCGCTCTGTTTTTTACGTTGGTATTCAGCGTACTGGCAACGCTATTTGTTTTTTTCTTTTCAGAATTTATCGCCCGGACATTTATACTGGAATATAGGGGGTATCTCGCTATTGCAGCAGTTGCCCCGGCAATTTTACTGTCAGGGATTTTAGGGGTGATGAGGGGATATTTACAAGGGATGGGAGCCATGACTCCTACGGTGCATTCCAGGATTTTGGAAAAATTTATTATGCTTTTGGCGAGCCTTCTTTTGGCAAAAGCTTTCTTTACATATGGTGAAAAAGTGGCTGCCTTGCTCCGCGATTCGGAATATGCGGCGGCCTATGGTGCTATGGGGGCTGCTATGGGCGTGTCCATTGCCTGCGGGATAGGGGTGCTTCACTTATTGCTTATTAAGCTGGTTTATGCAGGAACCTTTAAACAACAGTTAATGGGGGACAGTGCCAAGTATGTGGAATCCAATGCACAGATTATTTCCACGTTCCTTTCTACGGCATTGCCCTATATCCTTTGCGCTTTACTTTACAATATGAATTACCTGGTGGATCAGAGGGTTTTTAATTATGTGATGAATAAGCAGGAAAGAGGCGGCATTCGGTTGGCCCATTGGGGGATATATTATGGGAAGTATAGCGTAATCGTGGGGATTTTGGCGATTGTCTGTACGATGGCGGCTGTTTCCGGGATACCGAAGATTGCCCAGATGTACGATAAGCAGGAATATGGGGAGGTAAAATACAGGATAGGGAGCGTAAGCCATAACCTTGCTATTTTATCCATTCCTTTTGCAGTATGGACGGCTGTGTTGGCAAAGCCTATGACAGGAATGCTGTTTACTGGGGATGTGAATACGGCAGCCAAGCTTCTGCAGTCCGGCTCAGGAGTTATTGTGCTTTTTGCTTTTGCTTATTTTTTGATGTCACTGATGCAGAGGATAAGGAAGATAAGGGTAGTCATACTGGGCGGATTGGCAGCGTTTGTGATTCACTTGATTTTTCTTTTCGTTTTAGTCAGTACTACACGTTTAGGGATAATTGCGGTAGCTTTGGGTTTGCTTGTATTCTGGCTGGTAGTTTGTATAGCAGGGGTAATAGGGGCAGTACGGTATATGCAGTTTTCCCCGGATTGGATACGAAGTTTTGGTGTAACCGGAATTGCGGCAGGGCTTTCCGGGCTGGCCGGGATGCTGCTTAACAAAGTGATGTTGGCATGGGCAGGGAATACGGCAACCTTTCTTGTTTGCTTTGTTGTTTGTGCGTTTATCTATTTTGTGCTGATGATTGTACTAAAGGGTATCCGTGAAGATGAACTGGAAGATATGCCTGGCGGAAGGATTGTAATTGCCTTGGCAGAAAAAGTACATTTGATGTAGGTAATATAATAAGGCCGGTAAAAGCGGCGAATAATATTGTAAAATTTGGCTGATACTGTTTACAAAGGAGAAATTGCTATGAAATTTGGAAAACGTATCAGTCTTTTTTTTGTAATTCCTATGGGGATGTACGCATTGGGTTTTTATTCCCATATGAAATTGCAGGAGGAATTTTATCCGGGGAAATTCAGCCAGATAGAGAGGGAAGAAAAAAATGCTGCCGCAAGCGATGCGCCTCAGATTATCCCTACGGCATTAGGGGAAGAACAGGTGATTAACGCGGATACCCAGTATATAATAGAAGAAGTGGATTTGAAAAAAGATACTTCTGTGGAAACGAAGTGGAAAGTGCCGGACAAATATATAGGGATGAACCGGCAGCAGTTCATAAAGGAAATGGAGCTGTACCAGCAGTCGCCCTCATTAAAAGATCAGGAATTGGGGTTTGTCAGCGCGGAGGTTGTTACTTTTTCCAAAGAGAGGGTAGTAGTGCGTAAAAGCTACATTTTTAAAGAGTTATGTACCAGCTTTTATCTTGTAAATGAAAAGAATTATGTAGTTGTATATTGTGATGATTTAAAGACGGTGTATATGAATACCAACATTGCATTGGATTCCTTACCGGATACGTTGAAACAGGAAATTATACAAAATAAATATATTGCTACAGAGGAGGAACTTTATAATTTTCTGGAATCTTATTCCAGTTAAAGAAAGAGCGGAAAAGAACGAAAGGCTGGATGGGGCAGATGCCCTTTTAGGATCCGGGTGCCAAAGCCTGCTTGGCAGAAGCTTTGACATCCGGATTCATTTAGAGAAAAATAAGAGTTGTACTATTATCTGATTTTAAAACTGGTCTTTGATTTTTACCTGTGTGACATATGCCCTCAGGTTTTCTGCTTGAGCAAGGGATTCGGCAGCCATTTGGTCATTTTTGCCTGCAATATCCTGGATAGCATGAAGCTTATCGTTGGCAAAAGAGACAGCATCCGTCTGTTCTTTGACCGTGTTGGAAAGCTGGCTGGAGATTTCACGGTATTGACCTGTCAAAGCAGCAATTTCTTCAAAAGTCTGCGCTGTCTGGTTGGCAGTTTTCAACCCGGCTTCTATTTTTTCGGAAGAATGGGCAATTAGGTTTCCTGTCTGCTGCAACGCATCTGCCGTTTGGTTGGAAAGATGGTTGATTTCCCCGGCAACTACGGCAAATCCCCGTCCGGCTTCCCCTGCCCTTGCGGCTTCTACGGAAGCATTTAAGGACAACAGGTTTGTCTGCTTGGAAATATTTTCGATGAGCAGGCTGACTTTGGATATTTCTTCTACAGAAGAATGAATCTGTGACATGGCATCCAGCATATTTTGCATGTAGCCGCTGCCTTGTGTAGTCTTCTGGCCGGCCATTTGGGCGCATTGCTCAATCTGAAGGACATTGCTCTTATTTTTTTCAATCGCTAAAGTTATGGCTTCCATATTTTCTTCCATATCCTGGAGAAGCGAAGTCTGTGCCCGCGAACCGTCCATAAGCTGTTTTGCACAATTCGATACTTCTGCGGAAGAATGGTTCATCTGCATCATAGTACGGTTCAGGGCAACGGTAATGTTGCCAAGGGAATCCCGTATGGAAACAAAGTCACCACGGAAATCATCAGGGATTTCAACGGTGTAATCGCCGGAAGATAGTGTACTTAGGCAGGATTCAATATCTTGTATGTATTTTTTCAGGCTGTCGATGGTTTTAGAGAGTGCATCTGTCAATATGCCTGTTTCATCATTGCTATTAGACCGGGCTATTTTATCGCTTAAGTTCCCGTCAGCCAAAGCCTGCAACCGTTTGGTGGCGGCGGCTAACGGATTGGCAATTTTCCGGGAAACAGGAACCATGATAGCGGCAGCCGTAAGTAAAAACAGAATGGAAAGTATAATGGACAAAAGGAGAGCATAAACGGTAATGTTCATAAACTCATATTTTGGCGCATGGATAAATAAGGCCCAGTTAGTTCCGGGAATAGGTGCATAACCTGTATAATGGTGCAAAGAACCAAGTTTCATTTCAACGGAACCGATTTGAAATGAAGTAATTTTATCAAAGATTTTTGTATTGGCAGAAGACGGATATAGTTCATAAATGTTTTTTTGGTCAATTACATTCTGTAAATCCTGGTCACCGATAATATCCCCGTCTTCATTCAGGATGCAGGCAGTTCCGGTATTGCCAAGAACCAATTGGCTGACTACATCGTTGAGTATATCGTATTTATAACTTCCTATAAGGTAGCCTTTGGCGTTTCCGTCTTCATCTTTTAACGGAGTTCCGATACAGAGCTGAGAAAGGTTATTCTCGTAATAAGGCTCACCGATAACGATGTTTTCGGTTTGCGTAAGCAAGGAATAATATTTGGTATCCGCAATGGAGGCAGGGGCGGAATCATCCCCATAAAGCTTGCTGCCGGCTGTATCATAAGCGGATAACCAGACAAACTCAATTTCTTCTTCTATTTCATGGAAGCGTTCCTGCTTATCCGAAATGGGAACGGTATCATCAAGAAAAACAGCTTCTCTTGAAATATTTGCTACCCTTTCGGTGAGCAAGTGAAGGTTAGAGCTGATACTTTGGGCGGCAACTCTTGCCATAAGCCTCACGTTGTCTAACAGAATAGCATCGGTTGAATACGCGCTGCCGTTAGACATAATAGCTGTAATAAGAATTGTAATCAGGATGGAAACGGACATTACATAGAAAATGATTTTTTGTTTTAAATTCCGGTATTTCTTTTTCATGATAAACCTCCATGCTGCCATCGGTTGTATATTCAGAGAAAAACCGCTTTTGGCAGCTCTTTTCTTAATAATATAGCCATGTCTATCATAGCATATTTTGGAAGATATTCAATAGGAGTTATTTCTTAAATTAGGAAGTCTGCTTTGAAAAACAGCATGTACAAATATATAAAAATATTTTTCCGGAAGGGTATAAATCAACGGAGAACCGTAGGCTTTTTACAAGGTGGAAAAGCCCACTCTTAATTTAAGTTGTCAATAAGTTTTAGGTTATGGTAAGATGAAAACAAAATACGGAAGGGCAGGATAGGTGGAAACTGTGGGGAAAATTGCGGTAATTGGCGGAGGAGCGGCAGGAATGATGGCGGCCATCACAGCGGCCAGGCTTGGCGCGGAAGTGACAATATATGAAAGGAATGACAGAGTAGGGAAGAAAATCTTATCTACGGGAAATGGAAAATGTAACTTTTCCAACCGGGATTTTAGTGTGGAATATTATTATGGAGATAAGGAAAAATTAGAAAAATATTTTCATCAATTTTCGGTAGAAGATGCCGTAGCCTTTTTTACCGGGGCAGGAATGCTTGTAAGGGATAAAGGGGGATATTTATACCCCTGGTCGGAACAGGCATCTACCGTATTGGATGTACTGCGGCTGGAAGTGGAAAGAAGCGGTGGGAAGTCGGAACTTTCGACAGAAGTAAAAGGGATAAAACAAAATGGCGGGGGAAGGTTTACAATCCTGACATTGGAAGGGGAGAAGAAAAAAACTTACGATGCAGTCGTCCTGGCATGCGGCGGGTGTGCCGCCCCTAGGACAGGGTCGGACGGCAGTGGATTTGCGCTGGCAAAATCGTTAGGGCATCATGTGATGCCTACGGTTCCGGCGCTGGTTCAACTTAGGTGCAAAGACAGTTTTTTAAAAGCATTGGCAGGCGTCAGATGTCAGGCAAGGCTTGCTTTGTATAGCGGGAAGAAAGGGGAGAAAATGATACAAGAGGAGGAAGGGGAATTACAGTTTACGGATTATGGGATATCCGGTATTCCGGTATTCCAATTTAGCCGTCAGGCCGCTTATTTGTTGAAAAATGGGGAAAATGCACTGGTTTCCATTGACTTGCTGCCTCAATTCGATGGCCCGGCATTTGAAAAGCTATGCGCCAAAAGGGCAGAAGGGGTTGGAAATAAGACTTTGGAAGAGTTTTTGCTTGGCGTTGCCAATAAGAAAGTAAATTTGATGATGATAAAAGAGGAAGGGTATAAACCGGGGGAAATGGCAAAAAAGCTTGGAACGGAGCGCCTTAAAAAATTGCTCTATTCTTATAAAAAATTGTGGGTACATATAACGGCTGTCAATTCTTTTGATTGTGCGCAGGCAACGGCGGGCGGCATAGATATGAAAGAAGTGACGGATGAATTAGAATCCGTCAAAATGCCGGGGGTATTCCTGGCGGGGGAAATGCTGGATGTGGACGGCAGGTGCGGCGGCTATAATCTGCAGTGGGCATGGACCAGCGGATATATTGCAGGTAGGGGTGCTGCACAAAGAATATTTGATAGGGCATAAAATCTGTAATAAAGGTATATGTTTCATGCACAGGATGCATAAAAATCAAGGGTTTTTCTATATTGCGCAGGGTTTACACTCTATAGGCGGTATGTTATACTTTTTGTACAAAGAAGAAAGGGCTATCGTTCATATAAAATATCGAGGGCAGCCGAAAGGTGTGGAAAGAAAGGAGGAGGATAAAAATGACAATGGATGAGAAACTGGACATTATCTTGTTGGAAATAAAAGATGTGAAACAGGAAATGGGCAGCGTGAAACAGGAAATAGGTAACCTGAAACAGGAAATGGGCAGCGTGAAACAGGAAATAGGTAACCTGAAACAGGAAATGGGTAACCTGAAACAGGAAATAGGTAACCTGAAACAGGAAATAGATGGCCTGAAACAGGAAATGGGTAACCAGAAGCAGGAAATGACTGGTCTGAAGCAGGAAATGGCTAGCCTGAAACAGAAAATGGATGATATGGAGAAGGAAACGGAAGCAATAAAACGAAATGTAATAAGTACGAAGCTCCATATTGAAAATGCTACGGATAAAAACATCCAGTTAATCGCAGAGAATTTCATTGAGCTGACAAATAAACTGAATCAGGCGATACCGGTGGCAGACAAAAATCTTGCTTACGAGGTGAAAGTAAACTATCTCTTGGAAAGGGTGCATGAACTGGAAAAGGAAATGAAAGACTTAAAGGGTAAGATTGCGTAAAATACCGGATGCAGCAAAAATGAGTCATATTTCATATCTCAAACCACGGGTAGAAGGATTAAATAAAAGGTTGTCCGGCAAACGGGCAACCTTTCTTCCGGTATTTCGTGAATGGCGGGGATAGATAAGGGGATTTTACATAATCCATTGAAATATTCAGTGAATATATTGGTCATGTTTTTAACGGGGACAATATAAAATGAGGAGTTAGAGATGATTCGGATAAATCAGATAAAGCTTAAGCCGGAACAGGGAATGGGCGGACAGGAACCGGAAATACTGGAAAATAAAATAAGAAAACTGTTAAGGCTGAAAGCCGGTGAGCCGTTTATGTATGAAATAGTAAAACGTTCTATTGATGCCAGGAAAAAACCGGATATTTTTTATTCTTATACAGTGGATGTGAGCGGTTTAAATGAACGGGATGTGCTGAAACGGGTGAAGGGGAATCAGATAAGCGTCGTATCTTTGGTGGAGTACCATTTCCCGGATTCAGGTAGGAAAGATATGGAACATCGGCCGGTGATTGTAGGTGCGGGCCCGGCCGGATTGTTTTGCGGGTATATGCTCGCACGTTACGGATATCGGCCTATTCTGTTAGAACGGGGGATGGATGTGGATCAAAGACGCAGAGTAGTCCAGGAGTTTTGGAAGACGGGGCATTTGGATAAGGAATGCAATGTACAATTTGGGGAAGGCGGAGCAGGCACTTTTTCCGACGGAAAATTAAATACTTTGGTAAAGGATAAGGAAGGAAGAAACCGGGAAGTATTGTCCATCTTTGTAGAGGCCGGGGCGTCGGAAAGTATCCTGTATGAGGGGAAGCCGCATATGGGAACGGATATTTTGGCGGATGTGGTGAAAAATATGCGCAAAAGTATAATTAATAATGGCGGTGAAGTGCATTTCGGTACAAAGATGGTGGATGTGTGTATTGAAAATGGAAGTATTAAGGCTGTGGTAACGGAAAAGAGAGGACAGGGCGAAGACGGTTTTGAGAAGGGGATAAGGGAAAAAATAGAAACGGATACGGTTATATTGGCAATTGGCCATAGCGCCAGAGATACTTTTGAAGCATTATACCAAAAGAATGTGCCAATGGAGGCAAAATCGTTTGCGGTAGGGCTAAGGGTGGAACATCTCCAGTCGTTAATCAATGATTTCCAATATGGGATAAAGGAACCGGAATTTCTGCCGCCGGCGTCTTACAAATTGACTGCGCAGACAAAGGAAGGGAGAGGCGTTTATTCCTTCTGTATGTGCCCGGGCGGATATGTGGTCAATGCTTCTTCCGAAGAAGGCCGGTTGGCGGTAAATGGGATGAGCTACAGCAAAAGGGATGGGGAAAATGCCAACAGTGCGGTGATTGTTTCCGTATCGCCCAAAGATTATGGCAGCAGCCATCCTCTTGGCGGAATAGAATTTCAGAGGAAATTGGAGGAAAAGGCTTATCAGGTGGGCCGCGGAAAAGTACCGGTGGAATATTATGGGGATTTTAAGAATGCCGTATTGGGAAATATGGAAGCAGATGAGATTTCCGGGCGGTATACCCCTGAAATAAAAGGGCAATGGAACTATGGCCAGGTTCATTCCATTATGCCTGAAGCATTAAACCGTGCCTTTGTGGAAGGGATGGAGGACTTTAACAGGAAAATCCCCGGTTTTGCGGCTGCAGATGTTATTTTATCCGGCATAGAAAGCAGGACTTCCTCTCCGGTACGCATTCACCGGAATGAAAAAGGGCAATCCGGGATTGCCGGTTTATATCCGTGCGGGGAGGGTGCAGGCTATGCCGGAGGGATTATGTCTGCAGCGATGGACGGTATCCGCATGGCGGAACAGATTGCCCGGGAGTATAAGCCTTTTTCGGCGGTATCCAAATAAGCCCCCGGTCAGAGTTCCATAAATGTCTATGAGCCCATAGAAAGGAGTATGTCAAAAACAAATGAAGGAAAATAGAGGACAAAGTTATTTCAGGCAGAAATTGAAGGATAAAAAAAGAATTGTAGTAAAAATAGGCTCCTCTTCCCTGCAGCATCCGGAAACGGGGGATTTGGATTATACGAAGCTGGATGTCCTTGTTAGGGAGCTTTGTGATATGCGCAACAGGGGAAAAGATGTTGTGCTGGTAACTTCCGGTGCGATTGCTGTGGGGAAAAAGGCGGTACATCTGAAAGAATCCGGTCAGCGAGAAGAGAAAACGATTGCCGAAAAACAGGCATGTGCGGCTGTGGGGCAGGCCAGGCTGATGATGATATACCAGAAGATATTTGCGGAATACAATCAGGTGGCGGCGCAAATATTAATGACGAAAAATACCATTGTAGATAATTTGAACAGATACAATGCCCACAATACCTTTTCTGAGTTATTTAAATTAGGGGTGGTTCCTATTGTCAACGAAAATGACACGGTTGCCACTTATGAAATCGAATTTGGGGATAACGATAGCCTTTCTGCCATTGTGGCGGCTTTGGTAGAGGCGGATCTTTTGATTTTGCTTTCGGATATCGACGGGCTTTATACGGACGACCCGAGGAAAAATGAAAATGCAGAGTTCATTCAGGTGGTGGAGGAGTTAGACGATGAGCTGATGGGGATGGGAAAGCCGTCTACCGGCAGTGACGTTGGAACCGGAGGAATGAATACAAAACTGGTTGCAGCAAAAATAGCAACAAGCTCCAACATTGATATGGTGATTGCCAACAGCAAGGATATTAAGGTGCTGCATCGCATCTTGGACGGCCAGGACATCGGAACTTTATTTGTGGGCAACCAAAATACTTATTTTGATTTTCCGGAGTTTGTAGAGAATATGCATACTTAACGGCTGTCTGCGGCAAAAAAGGCTGCGGTCGGTTTAGGCTATAAAAAAGTTCGGTGCTTATCAGGAAACGGCCAGAAGGAAAGGAGAAGAGAAAAATGGACACTATGGAACAAAAAATTGCGCGGATTAACGAATTATACCGGAAATCGAAAGCGGAAGGGCTTACAGAAGAGGAGAAGAAGGAGCAGGCGGGATTGCGCAGTGAATATATTTCCAATATACGGGCTAACTTGAGAGGACAGTTGAACCAAATAGATATTCAGGAATGCGATGGATCCATCACAAATCTGGGGGAAAAATATGGAGACAAAGGCACACATTAGGAAAAGGATATTGGCGCTCAGGAATGGGATGGATAAGCGGGAACGGGATAAAAAAAGCGGCATGATAATGGAAAATGTCATGAAAACCAGCTGGTACCGGAATGCCGATATTTTGCTTACCTATGTGGCATACCAAAGCGAGGCGGATACGGAGAGCCTGATAAGGAAGACCTTGCAGGAAGGAAAACGGCTATATTGCCCTAAAGTAAAAGGGGAGGATATGGATTTTTACCGCATTCGTTCGATGGAAGATTTGACGGAGGGGTATTGCGGGATAAAGGAGCCGCCGGAAGAAGTGGAAAGATTATTTACGGATTATGATGCGGCAAGGAACCAATGTCTGATGCTTTTGCCGGGAAGCGTTTTTGATAAAGAGGGGAACCGGATTGGATATGGAAAAGGATACTATGATAAGTATTTGGCGAAGCATTCAGGCATCCAAACCATTGGGGTATGTTTTGCATGTCAGATACAGGAAATGTTGCCTGCGGATTGGTATGATAAAAAAGCAGGTATGGTTGCTACGGAAGAAGGTATCTATGAAAGCGGTGAAAGCGGAAAGGGAAACGGTATGGATTTAGCAAAGATGGGTGAAAAAGCGGTGGAAGCAAAATATGAATTGCAGAAGCTGTCATCGGAAAAGAAAAAGGAAGTGCTTTTTGCAGCGGCAGCGGAGTTGATTGCCGATACAGAATATATATTGGAGGAAAATGCAAAGGATATCAGGCAGGGGGAGGAGAACGGTATGCATCCCGGTTTGATAGACCGTTTGCGCTTAAACGAAGAAAGGGTTCTTGCAATGGCAGAAGGGCTGAAGCAAGTAGCGGAATTGGAAGACCCGGTAGGGGAAGTTCTGGAAACCTTTGTCCGTCCGAACGGATTAAAGATTAGCAAGAAGAGGGTGCCCTTCGGTGTTATCGGCATCATTTACGAATCCCGCCCCAATGTAACGGCGGATGCTTTCGGGCTTTGTTTCCGCTCCGGCAACGCAGTTATTCTAAAAGGAGGAAGCGATGCCCTGAAATCGAATATAGCGGTTGCCGCATCCATCAGAAAGGCATTAGGAAAACAGGGGATTTGCGAAGATGCGATTCAGCTGATTGAAAGCACAGACCGGGAAGTAACTGCACGTTTTATGAAATTGAACCAGTATGTGGATGTCCTGATTCCCAGGGGAGGGGCCGGGCTAATCCGCAGCGTTGTGGAGAACAGCACTATTCCGGTGATTGAGACAGGAACGGGTAATTGCCATATTTATGTGGATGAGTCTGCGGATCTTGACAAAGCCCTTCCTATTATAATGAATGCAAAGACACAGCGTATCGGTGTTTGTAATGCTTGTGAATCGTTAGTAGTCCACCGGGGCATAATGGAGCGTTTTCTACCTAAGATGGCGCAGTCTTTAAGGGAAAAGCATGTGGAAATCCGCGGGGACGAAGCGGTATGCGGAATCATAGATGATGCTCTGGCTGCGGATGAAGAAGATTACGGCAGGGAATATCTGGATTATATCTTGTCGGTAAAAACAGTGGGATGTATTGAAGAAGCGATTGCCCATATCAATAAATACAGCACCAAGCATTCCGAAGCGATTATAACGGAAAGTAAGGAGAATGCCGATAAGTTTTTAAATGAAGTGGATGCAGCCTGTGTATATGTGAACGCATCCACCCGGTTTACGGATGGGTTTGAATTTGGATTTGGGGCGGAAATAGGAATCAGCACGCAGAAAATGCATGCCAGAGGTCCTATGGGGTTGAAAGAATTAACGTCTTACAAATATACAATTGAAGGAACCGGGCAGATACGCCCATAAAATGTATTTCCACAATCCCTAATGATACTAATTTCTTCAAGGGGATGCATACTGGGCGCAAACGGGAAAAGGAGGCTGTGGCGGCAGCGCTTTGACGCGGGTGTGTATTAAGATGCATTTTCTATGGCAGGATTTACGTACCAAAAGGTTTACACGACAGGGGCGTGCCTTAAAATAACACTTGTTCAAAAAAGATGAAACAACATGAAATAGAATAGAAATAAAACAGAAAAAATACTATAGAACAACATAAGACGATATAAACAACATAAAACAGGAAGCCGGTAGGTAAAATCACGACCTACCGGCTCAATGTCATTTAGTTAGCGCCTTGATTCAGCCGTGAGGAACATAAAAAGCTCAAGGAACCCGTTAAAAAGCGTCGGCACTTAACGAGGTTCCTCACGAGTTTAGTGTCCGTTACGCTTTTTACCGAGCGAAAGCGTGGTGACGGAGCATTTTATGTTCCTCACGGCGTCCGGTATCGTTAATTAAATGACATTGCCTACCGGCTTCATAGTTATTTTTTTGGATATATCCAACCATACATTTAACGTCATACAGACAATTATTCTGACTTAATTTCTTTCCAAAGCTCGTTGTATATCTGGTCAGCTTCTTCGCCAAGATAACGGAAAGTTTCCAGATTTTGGTATTGGGTTAAATCGGGAAAAGCGATGGAGGAGTTGCGGATATCGTCGTCCTCAATCAATTCCCTTGCCGCATCATTAGGGGTAGAATAAGTAATATACTCAAAATTCATTAATGCAATATCCGGGCGGCACATGAAATCAATAAATTTTTCGCCGTTTTCCTTATTAGGGGCATTTTTGGCAATCACCCAGGAATCAATCCATACATTGGTGCCTTCTTTTGGAATCACATATTCTAAATCAGGGTTTTCCCGTTGGGTATAGATGGCTTCCCCGGAATAAATAACGCCGATTGCCGCCTCATTGCCAATCATTTTATCCCTTACCTGGTCTACTACATAAGCCTGAACCAAAGGTTTTTGCTGGATTAAGGCGTTTTTTGCCGTTTCCAGTTCCCCGGCATCGGTGGAGTTCATGGAATAGCCATTCAGCTTCAGTCCGACCATAAAAGCATCTCTGACGGAATCCTGCATCAGGATATTGTCTTTGTATTTTTCATCCCAAAGGATACTCCAACTGTCAACAGGCTCCTCTACCATCGTTTTATTGTACAGGATGCCTACGGTTCCCCAGCAGTAAGGAACGGAATATTTATTTTCCGGGTCAAATTCTGTGGATTGCTCCCAGTATTGCTTGCCGATATTGGCCTTTGCATTCGGGATATTGTCAAAATCAAGTTCTGCCAATAAATCATTTTCCAACAATTTTTGAATCATATAGTCGGAGGGGCAGATAACGTCGTATTCCGTAGCACCGGCTTCTACTTTGGGGAACATGACTTCGTTAGTTTCAAATTCATCATAAATCACTTTGATACCCGTTTCATCTTCAAACAGGCGGATGGTTTCGGGGTCAAGGTACTCTCCCCAGTTGTATACAATAACTTCCCCGTTTTTACCTTCTGCAGAGCTTCCGCATCCGGCAGAAAGCAAAAGTGATATGGAAAATAGGGATAAAAGGAATATTTTTTTCATTCTGGATTTCATTTCGGTTCCTCCTTGTGTCTCATTTAATTTTTTCTTTCGGTGCTTTATTTATCAGTAATAAAAGCAGAAGCACCGTTACGAAAATAATGGTTGAAAGGGCATACATTTCCGGTTTAATCCCTTTTTTGACTTCCGTGTAAATCTTGGTGGAAAGGGTATCCACTCCGGCCCCTTTTGTAAAATGGGTAATGATGAAATCGTCCAAGGACATCGTAAAGGCCATAAGGAAACCGGAAAGCACACCGGGAAAGAGATCCGGGAAAACCACTTTAAAAAAAGCATGGGCAGGGGATGCCCCAAGATCCAGAGCGGCTTCATAAGTGCTTGGATTTATCTGTTTCATCCGCGGCATGACGCATAAAATCACGTAGGGGATGTTAAAAGTTATGTGGGCCAGCAAAATGGTGCCCATACCGAATTTTATCCCAAAACTGATAAAAAGAAGCATCAATGAAATGCCTGTAACAATATCCGCGTTCAGCATCGGAATGTTGGTGATGCCCATCATTAAGGCGCGCTTACGTTTCCCCATTTTTTGGATGGCAATACATGCCACAGTGCCGATAATGACGGCAGTTAAGGACGACAGGAGGGCAATAAAAAGGGTATTCCATAAAGCCTGCATGATTTCCCTGTTTTCGAAAAGGGAGACATACCATTTCAACGTAAAACCGCCCCATTTTGCCCGGGTACGGCTGGCATTGAAGGAAAGCGCCATCAATGTTGCGATGGGTGCATAAAGGAAAACAAAAATCAAAAAAATATAAATTTTTTTGGCGGTTATTTTTATCATAAAAAGCTTCCCTCCCCATCTTTATCGAAGATAGCGGAAACCGCCATATTAATTATGATGAAAATCATCAGCACAATGGACAGGCCGCTTCCCAAATGCCAGTTGCCGGCTTGGGTAAATTCTTCTTCAATCACATTTCCAATCAAAAGTATTTTGCTTCCGCCTAAAAGTTTGCTGATCACAAAGGTGGTCAGGGCAGGGATAAATACCATAGTTATCCCGCTGATAATGCCCGGGATGGACAGTGGGAGAGTAATTTTGAAAAAAGTCTGTATGCTGTTGGCTCCCAAATCTTTTGCCGCATTTACCACATTTGCATCAATTTTTACCAGTGAATTGTAAATGGGCAGCACCATAAAAGGCAGAAAATTATATACCATACCAAGGATGATGGCATAAGGTGTGTTAATGATGTTTAATACCGGCAGATGAAGGAAAGAAAGTATGCTGTTGATGACACCTGTTTTTTCCAGCAAAGTCTGCCATGCCAAAGTGCGCAGCAGGAAATTCATCCACATAGGGAGGATGAAAATCAATACGATGAAGCTATGTTGGTTTACATTCATATTGGCAAGTATCATCGCCAGAGGGTACGCCAGAAAAAAGCAGATAACCGTGCTTATCAACGATAAGCCAAGGGATATCCACAATGCTTTGGCATGTTCTGCCGTCATGATTGCCGTTACGTTTTCTAGTGTGAAAGCACCTGTTTTATCTGTCAGGCCGTAATAAAATACCATTCCGAGAGGAACAAGGATAAAAATGACAGCCCAGACGATGTATGGTGAGGAAAAAAGTTTCCCCATAAGTCTGTTATTCTTCAATTGCCGTGGCCTCCTCGTCTTCCGATGCGGGTTTGTTCATAATCTGGATGTTGAAAGGGTCAACTTTGATGCCGACTTTAGTTCCTACGGGGAACATGCCCGTAGAATGTACCAGCCATTCAAAGCCGCCTGCCATAACTTCCATTTCATAGTGTACCCCTTTAAAAATAAGGTGGGTAACCGTTCCATGCAATGTGCCTTCTTCCGGTTTTACCAGTTCCACATCTTCCGGGCGTATTACCACATCCACCGGCTTATTGCGGCCAAACCCGGTATCCACGCAACCGAATTTGGTGCCCAGGATGGATACCAGTTTATCTTCCAGCATCACTGCATCAATGATATTGCTGTCTCCAATAAAATCGGCGACAAAAGCATTTTCCGGCTCGTTATAAATGGTTTCCGGCGTGCCCACTTGCTGGATATAGCCTTGGTTCATGACAACAATGGTATCGGACATGGTCAGGGCTTCTTCCTGGTCGTGGGTAACATAAATAAATGTAATGCCCAGTTCGTTTTTCAGGCGGATAAGTTCATACTGCATATCCTGACGGAGCTTTAAATCAAGGGCGCCTAAAGGTTCATCCAGAAGAAGGACCTTCGGCTCATTGACAATAGCTCTTGCAATAGCAATCCGTTGCTGCTGGCCGCCGCTGAGGGAATCCGGCATACGTTTTTCAAAACCCTCCAGATTGACCAGTTTTAAGGCATATTTAATTTTATCGTCTATGTATGTTTTCGGTTTATTTTTTATTTTCAGCCCAAAGGCAATGTTTTCCGCAATATTCATATGGGAAAAAAGGGCATATTTCTGGAACACAGTATTTAGCTGGCGTTTATTTGGAGGAAGGCTGGTAATATCCTGGCCGTCAAAAGTGACCCGTCCCATGTCGGGAGTGACAAAACCGCCAAGGATGCGCAATGTAGTCGTCTTGCCGCAGCCGCTTGGTCCCAAAAGGGTAAGAAATTCATTTTCATGGATGTTCAGGTTCAGTTCATCCAGCACCATTTCACCATCATAGGATTTGGATATATCGACCAGATTGATTAGTTCTTTGTTCATCTTGGATACCTCCGGTATTTGAGTATTCTTAAGTAAATATGAAATATCCGCAAAGCGGAATATCCGTACGGTATGGCGCTGCCATGCAGGGCCTGCGTCATCGGCCCAAAAGCTGGTATCGTGGGCTTAAAAACTGGGCGGCGAACTGACCCATAAGATGACGGCTCCTGTTTTTTGGTTTGCCGTTATGTAATGGGTCGTGTTGGGGATAAAGTAGAAAGATTCCCCTTTTTTTGCCCGTATCGCCTTCTTGCCCACGATAATCGTAATGCTTCCGGACAGTACATAGCCAAATTCCTCCCCTTCATGCGGATTGTCGGGGTAAGTGGAGCCGCCGGGCTTTAAGGTAAGCCGAATCGGTTCCATAATATTTTTCTGGGCATTGGGGATAATCCATTCCACCGTATTGCCCAGTTCATCATCCACTTTCTCGAAATAATCCGAATCGTGGAAAACAATCTGCTCTTGTTTGGGGCTTTCTCCAAAAAATTCCTGAATATCCGTGCCAAGGCATTGGAGGATATCCACCAGCGTTGCAATGGAAGGGGAGGTGAGATCCCGTTCCAACTGGGAAATAAACCCTTTGGACAATTCACTTCGGTCGGCAAGCTCTTCCTGGGTCAATCCCTTTTGCATTCTTAATTCCTTTAATCTGTTCCCTATTTTCATCGTATCAGCTTCTCTTGAAATTAAATGATAATAAACATAAAGTTTACTGTTACTAAACAAACGCTGATACCCATTATACTAGGACTTACACGGATGTCAATAGGGAATGACAAAAAAAAATAAATGTGTTACAATAAACGAAACATTCTATTTTGTGGAGGAGAGTGGTCTGATGGAGAAAGGAAAATTTGTGGCATATGTTTCAACCTACACGATGGGCAAGGGGGATAAGCACGGAATCAAAATTTATGATGTGGACATGGAAAATGGAAGGCTACAGGCAAAAGACCAGGTAGAGATTACAAATTCTTCTTATGTAACCATTTCCCATAACAAGAAATGCCTTTATTCGATTACGGATTTTGGCGTAGAGGCTTTTCGCATTTTGCCGGACGGAGGGTTGGAGTTTATCGGGCATGCGTCTATTAACGGGATGCGAGGGTGCTATTTATCGACGGATTACGAAGATAAGTATCTTTTTGTGGCAGGATATCATGATGGGAAAATTACGGTGCTTAGGCTGAACGAGGATGGGTCGGCAGGGGATATCACGGATGAGATTTTCCACAAAGGGCTTGGGAGCATAGCGGAAAGGAATTTCAGGCCGCATGTCAATTGCGTTAAGATGACAAGGGATAATAAATATCTTTGTGCTGCGGATTTGGGGATGGATCATGTAAAGGTATATCGCCTGGACAAGGAAAAGGGAACTTTGCATTTGGCGGATGTGATTAGGAGCGAGCAGGAATCTGCGCCAAGGCATCTGAAATTTTCGCCGGACGGCACTTTATTGTACATTGTCCATGAGCTGAAGAATTATATTGATGTGTACGGTTATCGGGAAGTCAACAATAATCCGGAATTTGAAAAATTGCAGACGGTTTCCACGCTGAATGAATATCATGCCAGCGGTTCGGCGGCAAGTGCGCTTAATTTCTCTACGGATTATCGTTATATGGTAAGTTCCAATGCAGGGGATAACAGCGTTGTAGTATACAGGATTGATTTTGAGAGCGGGCTGTTGTCGAAGGTGCTTTGCCTGCCTATCAGCGGGGATTATCCAAAGGATGCTGCCCTTTTCCCGGACAATAAACACCTCGTGTCTTTAAACCATGAATCGGACACGATGACATTTTTTAACATTGACATGGAAAAAGGGCTTCTTGTGATGAATGGCCGGGAAATGAAGGTAGACAAACCCAACTGCATCATTTTCCACGAGCTGGTTTAGCGGTATAAAAAGCTGTCATATTAAAATGATTTTCAAAAAAATTTTATAGATAAAAATCTTTTAAATAAGAAATGCGGGAAGACATATTACCTATCATTGCATCCGCCAACGTTAAGGCAGCCATTGCCTCTACAACGACTACGGCACGGGGAACAATGACAGGATCGTGTCTTCCTTTTATTTGGATGCGGATATTTTCCCCCAGCTTATTGACGGTTTCCTGCTCCTGAAAGATGGAAGGGGTAGGTTTTATATAGGCGCGCAGGACAATTTCCGCCCCGTCGCTGATACCGCCGAGAATGCCGCCGGCATGGTTGCTTTTTTTTGTAATTTCCCCATTTTCGGCAAAGAAAGAATCATTGTTTGTGGAGCCGTTTGCATTGCTTACCTGAAAACCGTCGCCGATTTCAAAAGCTTTTACTGCGCCGATGGATAAAACGGCTTTTGCCAGATTGGCATCCAGCTTTTCAAAAACCGGGTCTCCGATGCCGGCGGGGACTCCTTGGATGCGGCATTCGATAACGCCTCCCGCAGAGTCGCTGCAAGACATGCAGGAAGCCAGATATTCGTTAGCCTTTTTGTCAGCTTCATAATCCGGCATACAAGTAGCGGTTTGAAGGATTGCTTCTTTATTAAAAGTATCCGGTGCAACGCAAACAGGGCCGATGGAGCGGGTGTAGGCAAAAACTTGTATCCCCAGTTCCTCCAAAATCTTAGCGGCGATGGCGCCGGCAGCGACGCGGCCGATGGTTTCCCGCCCGGAAGAACGTCCGCCGCCCCGATAGTCACGGAACCCGTACTTTGCATCAAAGGTATAGTCCGCATGGCCGGGGCGGTAATAGGAAGCGATTTCGCTGTAATCCCGCGACTTCTGGGAGGTATTTTTTACGATAAGGGAAATAGGGGTGCCAGTGGTAAGGCCTTGAAAGACACCGGAAATTATTTCCACAAGGTCATCTTCCTTACGGGGGGTGGAAATCCGGGTTTGCCCCGGCTTACGACGATTTAAATATTTTTGGATATCTTGTTCACAGAGCGGAAGCCCTGCCGGGCAGCCGTCGATGACAGCCCCCAATGCTTTGCCGTGGGATTCACCCCATGTGGATACTTTGAAAAATGTGCCAAATGTTGAACCTGACATATGAATGCTCCTTTTGTATCTTTCTTTTTTGCTGAATTTTAAACGCCATAATCTTAATACAGCTATTATATATAAAAAAAAACGGGGAAGCAACAGAAATTAAATGCAGGACGGGGTTTTCCGGTGCGAATGTGCGTAAAATATATACTTATGATTCCGACGGAAGATTTTGGGGAAAAGGGAATAAATTCATGACCTTGTCCATATAATATACTAATTCTATTCAGGGAGATAGGAAAAATAAGGAAATATGCGCGGCAGGAAGCGCGGAAATGGAGGAAATTATGGCAAGAGGCGTCAGAAAATCCATAGAGGAGAAAATCGCTGATAAACAGGAGGTTATCGAAGCTTTGGAGAGCAGGGTACAAAAAGAAAGGGAAGAATTGCAGGCGCTGATAAATGAACAGAGGATGGCCAGGCTGGAAAGCTTGGAAGAACTGATTGACAGCTCTAATTTAAGCTTGGATGAAGTGTCGGAAATTATAAAGCAACATGTGGAAAGTGCAGGGGAAGGGGCAGCTTAAAAGGATGCCTTAGATGAATGCTAACCGAAAACTATGAAAAAGGAATTGGATGGAAATAGAGCGTGTAGGATTTACCCTATACGCTCTATTAGGCTGTAGGCAAAATGGTCCGGAAAAATCCTGCTGTCCGAACTGTTTTTCGTCAATGCTTTTTGTTTGAAAGATTCCGCCTGATATCCGGTTATTTCCCTTCTCCTCCCGGCCCGTCCTTACGTGGAACTTCGTCCGGGATGATATCCTTGGCATTGTTTTTTGAATCTGCTGGCTTCTGTCCACCCGGAGTTGTCTGGATTTCTTCCGGCAGTTTTACTGAATTTTTTTCTTCCATTTGCATATGAATCCTCCATGCCGCCTCTGGGCGGTTTAAATCTGATATTCGATTCCCCTTTATGGTCATCCACCAGGGGAAACCATCGAATGGGATGGATAGGAATCAGTTTATGCAAAAAAGAGGAATATATGTAAACTGTGAAAAACAATATAATATTTTAACATTTTGACTGTTTTAGAAGACAAGGCACGCTATGCACTTTTGGAAGCTTTAGTTATAATAAACAGTAATTTTAGAAAAAGACCGGAGAAAAGAATTGATTGGAGGAAAAAAATGCGTATCATATATCAGGAAGAAACAAAAATATTTCATTTGTGCAACGATGCGGTCAGCTATATCATGATGGTTTTGCCGAATGGGCATTTGGGGCAGTTGTATTTCGGGAGAAGGGTGAATACCGATAAAGATTACTCCTATTTGCTGGAAATGATGTCCAGGCCTATGGCTTCTTATTTGTGGAGTGATGCCAAACGTTTTTCGTTAGAGCATATAAAGCAGGAATACGGTGTATACGGCACTACGGACTTCCGCCGTCCGGCAATAGAAATCCTGCAAGGAAATGGCAGCCGGATTGTGGATTTCCGGTTTAAAGATTTTTCGATTACAGATGGCAAACCTGTATTGGAAGGGCTTCCGGCAACTTATACGGAAGCGCCGGAGGAAGCGATGACGCTTACTCTTTTTCTGGAAGATGAAGTGACAGGGATTTGTCTGGAATTGCTGTATACTATTTTTGAAACAGGCCCTATTGCCAGAAGCGCAAAAATAGTAAACGGGGGGGAAGAGCCGGTGCATCTATTGACTGCTATGAGCCTTTGTATGGATTTGCCGGATTACGATTACGAATGGGTTCAGTTTTCCGGCGCCTGGGCAAGGGAGAGGCATGTAAAGGTAAGGAAGCTGGAACAGGGGATTCAGGCGGTGGACAGTATGCGTGGGCACTCTTCCCACGAACACAATCCATTCATTGTCCTGAAACGCTTTGGAACGGATGAGGCTTTGGGAGAGGCGATTGGTTTTAGCCTGATATACAGTGGGAACTTTCTGGCGCAGGCGGAGGTGGATACCCATAATACCACAAGGGTTTTACTTGGGATTCATCCGTCTGGCTTTGATTGGAAATTAGAGCCGGGGGAAAGCTTTCAGACGCCGGAAGCGGTGATGGTTTATTCCAGGGAAGGTTTGGGCGGTATGAGCCGGATTTTCCATAACCTATACCGGAAACGGCTGGCAAGAGGATATTGGCGGGACAGGGTAAGACCGATTCTAAACAACAATTGGGAGGCAACTTATTTTGACTTTACCGAAGAACGGTTGATAAATCTGGCGAAAAAAGCGAAGGAATGCGGAGTGGAATTATTTGTACTGGATGATGGCTGGTTCGGTCAGCGTAGCCATGAAAGGGCAGGGCTTGGAGACTGGGTGGCAAATCCGGAGCGGCTGCCGGGCGGTATAGAAGGCATTGCGGAGAAAATTGAAGCGCTTGGCATGAAGTTCGGCCTATGGTTTGAGCCGGAGATGGTGAATAAAGATTCGGATTTATATAGGGAACATCCCGATTGGGTTATCGAAACGCCGGGAAGGCATAGTTCTCATGGAAGGTTCCAATATGTATTGGATTTTTCCCGTAAGGAAGTGGTGGATGAAATCTATGGAATGATGGAAAAAATACTTGGCGGGGCGAAGGTTTCTTATGTAAAATGGGATATGAACCGCAGCATTACGGAATGCTATTCCCATGCGCTGCCGGCAGACCGTCAGGGGGAAGTGTTCCATCGTTATATTTTGGGCGTTTATGACTTATATGAAAGATTAACGTCCCATTTCCCAAAAGTTTTGTTCGAGTCCTGTGCCAGCGGAGGCGGGAGGTTTGACCCGGGGATTTTATATTATGCGCCTCAAGGCTGGGCCAGCGATGATTCGGATGCGGTAGAAAGGTTGAAAATACAATACGGCACCTCGTTCTGCTATCCGATTAGCAGTATTGGAAGCCATGTATCGGTAGTGCCGAATCACCAGGTATTCAGGAATACCCCTTTGCATACCCGTGCAAATGTAGCATATTTTGGAACTTTTGGCTATGAACTGGATTTGAATAAGCTTTCCGAAAAGGAACTGCAGCAGGTAAAACAGCAGGTAGAATTTATGAAAAAATACCGGGAAGTGTTGCAATTTGGAGATTTTTACCGTTTATGCAGCCCTTTTGAAGGGAATGTGACGATATGGATGGTTGTCAATGAAGAACGGACGCTTGCTATTGTGGGCTGGTACCGGATTTTGGGCGGGGCAAACCAGCCATATACGAGGGTTCGTTTACAAGGGTTGAGGGAAGAAACCCGTTATGAAATAGAGGGAAGGGAAGGATATTATTTTGGGGATGAATTGATGAATCTCGGTTTGATTACGACGGATTATACGGCTGGGGAGGAAGCAGTTGGGGATTCTTATGCAGGGGACTTTGACTCTAAGATATTCCTTATCCGCGCCATCGATGACTAATATCCGTTTTTCACCGGATGCAGGGCAGCAGGGCTTTTTGACAATGAAAGGAGGTTTTTGCCATGAAACCATATATCCATAAAGTACAATATTATGAAACCGATAAAATGGGCATTACCCATCATTCCAATTATATCCGCTGGATGGAAGAAGCCAGAGTGGATTTTATGGAACAAATCGGATGGGGATACGACAAGATGGAGGAATGCGGCATTATATCCCCGGTTATAGGTGTGGAATGCGAATATAAGAAAACTACAACTTTTAATGACCGCATCCGGATTGAAATTGAAGTGAAGGGATATAACGGTATTAAGCTGACTTTGAAGTATATTATGAAAGATATATATACGGAAACAACAGTAGCGGTGGGAGAGTCGAAACATTGCTTTTTAAGTGAGGAAGGAAGCCCGGTTGCCCTTAGGAAACAGTTCCCGGAGCTGCATAATGTTTTAAAAATCGGTTGGAAGAGTGAAGAAGAGGAAGATGCCGTTTAAGCAAGGCTTTAGATAAAATCCTTCCTATAAAATAAAATACGGAAAAGAAATACGAAAACCGGAAAAGCCGCCTGCTTTCATTTTTTGATAACGTCAGGCATGAAACGGTAAGGAATGGGACAGAATGTATGGTAGGAACAGCAATCATACAGGAGGTTCAGAATGGGAATGGATTTTAAAAACAGTGAAACAAAGGATAACCTGATGCGTGCATTCGCAGGGGAAAGCCAGGCAAGGAACCGTTACACTTTTGCTGCCGGGCAGGCAAAAAAAGAGAATTTATATGTAGTCAGCGCGGTTTTCCGCTATACGGCGGAACAGGAAAAAGAGCATGCCGAGATATTTTATAATCATCTAAAGGAGCTGTCAGGGGAAAACATCCATATAGACGGCAGCTATCCGGTGGATTTGGCAGATGATGTGGCGAAATTGCTGCGTATGGCACAACATAACGAATATGAGGAGCATGATTCGGTTTATAAAGCTTTTGGCGATAAAGCAAAAGAGGAAGGGTTCCTGCATGTGGCGTCTTCCTTCCATAAAATAGCGGAAATAGAAAAAATCCACGGAGACCGTTTTGGGCATTTGGCGGAACTTCTGGAACAGAATAAGTTGTTCGTTTCCAATGTGAAGACAACTTGGATGTGCTTGAATTGTGGATTTGTCTTTGAAGGGGAAAAAGTGCCGGAGAAGTGCCCGGTCTGCGAGCATGATAGAGGGTATTTCATACGGTTTGAATTGTCGCCCTATGAAGGCGGCTGGGAACAGTAGAAGCGGGGAGGTTTTCCGAACCGGCTGAGGCTGCAGAAAATGAAAAAACACCGGTAAGCTGCATAAAAACCTTGTTTTGCACGTTTCCGGTGTTTTTTCTGTATAATTACATATTATCATACAAAAGCATTCCGGAGGGATGCGCGGAACACGGATTTTCTTTCCGGCTTCCCCCTTGTCTTGTAAAATAAGGAGAGGTATGGTAGTATAAAAATGCGAAAACGATTTAAACTCGCCAGGACGGGGGAAATGGATATTAAGCGGATGGCGGAGTGGAACATAGAAGGCGGCAACGGGAAGAGGATTGAGGATGAAAGGACGAAAGAGAAATAGAACGGCAGTTTTTGCAGCATTTTTGGCAGGGGTTATGCTGGCAGGGTGCGGGGGGAGTAAGACGCCCTCTTTGGACGAAGGGATGGCAGCCGTGGAGTCGTTGGACTATAACACAGCCTTGCAGTGTTTTGACAAGGCTATGGTGGAAGGGGAAGATTTGCGGCTTTTGTATAGAGGGCAGGGGCTTGCCTATATGGGGCTGATTCAGTACGATAAGGCAGTAGAAGCATTTGAAAAGGCCCTTGGGGCAGGAAACGGGCGCGTGGACGCGATTGATTATGATATTAATTATTACTTAGCAGCATCTTATTATAAGCTGGGGGAGACAAGCAAGAGCATTGGCGTGTATGATGCGATTATTGCCTTAAACCCGAAGGATAAACTGGCGTACCGCTTAAGGGGGAGCGTTTTAGCCCCTAATAATTTTGATAAGGCGAAGGAGGATTTCGACAAGGCGGTTTCCCTGGACAAAGAAGATTATGACCAGTTGATTGATATTTATCTTGTTCTGGAAAGGAATGGATATAAAGCGGCAGGGCAGGAATATTTCCAGACAGCCCTTGCCAGCGATACTAAGTCTATGACGGATTACCAGAGAGGAAGGATGTATTATTATCTGGAGGATTATGACAATGCCAGGAATTATCTGGAAAAGGCAAGGAAGACAGAAGGGTATGAGGCTGTCCTCCTGCTGGGGCAGACTTACGAAGAGCTGGGCGATTACAATTATGCCATAAGTGTTTACAGCAGTTTTATAGAAGGCGACCAGACAAAAGCCAGCGTTTATAACCGGCTGGGGCTTTGCAAGATGGAACAGAAGGCCTATGATGAGGCGCTTACAGCATTTCAGGCAGGGATGAATGTAGAAAACTGTACGATTATGCAGACCCTTAAATTCAACGAAATCGTTACATACGAAAGGCTGGGGCAATACCAGACGGCGGCAAGCCTGATGAACAGCTATTTGACTACTTATCCTGACGATGCGGTGGCGCAGAGGGAATACACTTTCCTGAAAACGAGGTAACAGGCAGCTTAGTTCCGCAATAGCGATAAGAAACTTGCGACACAAGATATTGTGTTTACATAAAAATGACAGCATGATATCTTGTGCTTTTTATTGACTTTTTCATATCGTGATGATACAATGCCCATATGCGGTTTAAAGTGGGCAGATTGTGGAAAGGACATGGTTATTCAGATGTTTCAAGTTATCAAACGGAATGGGGAATTGGCGGATTTTACATTGGTAAAAATCGAAGATGCCATAATGAAAGCGTTTTATGCAACGGATATGCAATATACCAAAGATATTGTGGACTTACTTGCGTTGCGTGTGACGGCGGAGTTTCAGGATAAAGTGAAAGACGGGCAAATCCATGTGGAGGACATTCAGGACAGCGTAGAAAAAGTGCTGGAGCAGGCCGGGTATGCGGAGCCGGCAAAAGCATTTATCCTATACCGCAAGCAGCGGGAAAAGATGCGTAATATGAAGTCCACCATCCTTGATTATAAAGAAATTGTAAACAGTTATGTGAAAGTGGAGGATTGGAGAGTAAAGGAAAATTCTACGGTGACATATTCGGTGGGAGGGCTGATTCTCAGCAATTCCGGTGCGGTTACGGCAAATTACTGGCTTTCGGAAATCTATGATTCCGAAATTGCGGATGCCCATAGGAATGCAGATATCCATATCCATGATTTATCCATGTTAACCGGATATTGTGCGGGCTGGTCTTTAAAACAATTGATAAAGGAAGGGCTTGGCGGCATATCGGGCAAGATAACGTCTGCTCCGGCGGCACATCTTTCTGTTTTATGCAACCAAATGGTAAACTTCCTTGGCATTATGCAGAATGAGTGGGCAGGGGCGCAGGCATTCTCTTCTTTTGACACTTATTTAGCCCCCTTTGTAAAGGTGGATCATCTCAGTTACCAGGAAGTAAAAAAATGCATTGAATCTTTTATTTATGGTGTGAACACTCCCAGCCGCTGGGGAACGCAGGCACCTTTTTCCAATATTACATTGGATTGGACGGTGCCGGATGATTTGGCACAATTACCAGCGATTGTGGGCGGTCAGGAGATGGATTTCCGATACAAAGACTGTAAAAAAGAAATGGATATGGTCAACAAGGCATTCATCGAAACGATGATTGAAGGGGATGCCAATGGGAGAGGGTTCCAGTATCCCATTCCGACCTATTCCATTACCAGGGATTTTGACTGGTCGGACAATGAAAACAACCGTTTGTTGTTTGAAATGACGGCGAAGTACGGAACACCTTATTTTTCCAATTATATCAATTCCGATATGGAGCCTAGCGATGTGCGCAGCATGTGCTGCAGGCTGCGGCTGGATTTGAGGGAATTAAGGAAAAAAACAGGGGGATTTTTCGGTTCCGGGGAAAGTACGGGAAGCGTAGGCGTGGTGACGATAAATATGCCAAGGCTGGCGTATCTGTCCGCCAATAAGGATGATTTTTACCGGCGGCTGAACCGGATGATGGACATTGCGGCCCGCTCCCTGAAAATTAAAAGAGGGGTCATTACAAAGCTTTTGGAAGAAGGGCTTTATCCATACACAAAACGCTATTTGGGTGATTTCAGCAATCATTTTTCGACGATTGGCCTTGTGGGGATGAATGAAGCCGGGCTGAATGCCAATTGGCTGCAGGAAGATTTAAGCAGTAAAAAAACACAGGAATTTACGAAAGAAGTATTGAACCATATGAGAAACCGGCTTTCCGATTATCAGGAAATGTACGGGGATTTGTATAATCTGGAGGCGACGCCTGCGGAAAGCACGGCATATCGTCTGGCAAAACATGACAAAAAGAGATGGCCTGCCATTAAGGCAGCAGGAAATCAGGGGGATACGCCTTATTATACCAATTCTTCCCATTTGCCGGTGGATTATACAGTGGACATTTTTGATGCGTTGGATATTCAGGACGAGCTGCAGACTTTATATACTTCCGGCACGGTGTTCCATGCATTTTTAGGCGAAAAATTGCCGGATTGGAAAGCGGCGGCAAATTTGGTGAAGACGATTGCGGAGAATTATAAACTGCCGTATTATACTTTGTCTCCGACCTATTCCATTTGCCGGGAACATGGTTATTTGGCGGGGGAGAAAAAGGTATGCCCTTATTGCGGCAAGGCAACGGAGGTATATAGCCGTATTACCGGATACTACCGGCCGGTGCAGAACTGGAACGACGGGAAACTGCAGGAATATGAAAACCGGACGGAATATGATATGGCTGGTTCCTGCTTGAAAAGGTCAATGGCCAGCATGGTTACCTTGTCAGACCGTGCCGGGGAAGCAGGCATTAAGATAGAAAAACCCGAAAACATAAAGTACCTTTTTACGACGAAAACGTGCCCCAACTGCAAATTGGCAAAAGAATATTTGAAAGAAGAACAATATGTAGCCATTGATGCGGAGGAGAATGGGGAGCTGGCAGTAAAATATGGGGTGATGCAGGCGCCGACGCTAGTTGTCGTAAACGGGGATTCTTTTAAGAAATATGCGAATGTTTCAAATATACGGAAGTATGCAGATAATAATGCGAAAAACGTAAAAGAATTGACGGTTTTTGCATAGTATTATAAATCATGCCGGAAAGGAGCATAATCGAAATGGGGAATATTTATTTACGGGTGAAAGGCATTATAAAAAAGGACGACAAATATCTTTTGGTAAAAAGATGGGTTGATGACAGGATTCCGGATCCATTCTTATGGGAATTTGTGGATGCAGAGGTCAGCTACGGGGAAGCGCCGGATGAAGCCGTGCTTCGGGCAATCGGCGAAATACTTTCCATTGAAGGGAAAATAGAAAAAATTGTCTATACATGGTCGAATATGATTGGGGATTCCCAATGCGTAGGGATTGCGTATATTTGTTCCATCGAGGATGAAGGCAATATCGTCCTTGGGGAAGAATACGGCGAATGGGAATGGGTAGAGCGGAAAGACTTCCCGGATTATATCGAAAATAGGTATGTACTGGAAGATTTAAAGGATGTGGAACTTTAATAAGGATAAAGGGAGAAGAAAATGATTCGGAAATTGACGGACAAAATAAAGAAAACCAATGCGCCTATTGTGGTAGGTTTAGATCCTATGTTAAAATATATCCCCAGCCATATTACGGGGAAGGCATATGAAGAATTTGGCGAAACCTTAGAAGGGGCGGCCGAGGCGATTTGGCAGTTCAACAAAGAAATCGTTGACAATATTTATGATTTGGTTCCGGCAGTAAAACCCCAGATTGCCATGTATGAGCAATTTGGCATAGAGGGGCTGAAAGCATTTAAAAAGACTCTGGACTATTGCAAGGAAAAGGATTTGATCGTAATCGGCGATATAAAAAGAGGCGATATCGGTTCCACTTCCGAGGCATATGCGGTAGGCCATTTGGGGAAAGTAGCAGTAGGGGGCAAATCTTATGCCGGTTTTGATGAAGACTTTGCAACGGTGAACCCTTATTTCGGCACGGACGGCATAAAGCCTTTTATAGATGTATGCAAACAGGAAAAGAAGGGTATCTTTATTTTAGTAAAGACTTCCAATCCAAGCAGCGGGGAATTTCAGGACCGTTTGGTGGATGGCAGGCCTTTATATGAAATCGTAGGGGAAAAAGTAGCCCAGTGGGGAGAGCTTCATATGGGCGATTCCTACAGCTATGTAGGCGCGGTAGTAGGGGCGACTTATCCGGAAATGGGGAAAGCGCTGCGCAGAATAATGCCGAAGGCTTATATATTAGTGCCCGGATACGGTGCGCAGGGAGGCAAAGGGGCAGACCTTGTAGATTTCTTTAATGAAGACGGATTGGGCGCAATCGTCAATTCTTCCCGGGGGATTATTGCGGCATACCAACAGGGGAAATATGCGGAATATGGAGAAAAATGTTTTGCCGAAGCGGCGCGCGCCGCGGTAGAAGATATGCGGGATGATATTATGTCGGCTTTGGATGGACGGAAAGTTTAATGGCATGTTAGTCGGCAAAGGACAAAAGAGCCGGGTTTGCGGGCGGAAGTGAGGAGAAAACGGCAGGATGGAACAATATAAGCAGGAGTTTATTGAGTTTATGGTTTTATTCTTATAAAATGCCAAGAACCCTTGTAAATACAGTATTTTAAGCTATGTTACATGAACGGCTTATTTGCTAAAGTATCGTAACTTATCGTGAAATGGTGTAGTACAGTGCAAAAATGGTGTATAAAATGGTGTAAAAATCAGGATTGAATTATTGAATATTTGAATGTTTGCATAGGCGTACATCCTTATAGAGATATAAAGATGTGCGTCTATTTTTATGTTCAAATATAACCAGAAAGGAACGGGACACATGGCAATACACATAAAAAACATGAAGGAAATGAATAAGGCATTACAGTCGGTAATGATTGGCATGGTAGACAAAATGGCTGAGAGAGTATATGAAACTCTTAATTATTTTCTGCAAGAATACTACGACAGTTATGATCCGATATATTACCGCCGTACATACGATTTCCTTCATTCCGCTATAAAAACAGAAGCTAAAGTAATAGGCAATAAGGTAGTTGCGTCTGTATATATCGATACGGATTCAATGGATAATTATTATGAAGCTACGGGTGAGGAAGTCGCTACCTGGGCGAGCCAAGGATTACACGGTGGGCTAAATACAGGAAATAGTACCCCTTATGTATGGGATGATACAATGCGTGAGACGATAGAAAACGGGGAACTTTTAAAATTAGCATTAGAGTATTTGAAAAGCAAAGGATTTTCAGTAAGGGCATAGAGAGGTGGAATCAATGGGAAGAAAACCGAAAGCAGATAAATCAACCAGTGAATTGAGTGATTATGGCAGGCGCGGAACTTCACAGGAAAAGAGTGTCCTAATGTCGTTAAAGGATATGGTAAAGACAGACGGGAAAGTCTATTACATACTGTGGAAGTATGCGCCTGACCTGTTACCTAAGAATACGCTGGAGAATCCGATTAAGACATTTGAAGATTTGACAAAAGCATATGAGTGTATCAAGCCGGATCAGCGTATTTGTGAAAATTATCTCATGGAAGAAAATGTACAAAAAGCGGTCAAGTGGTTACGGAGCAGACAGCATACACAAAAGATGTTTGATTTATACGATAAATTCTGTGAAAAGGCGGCTATTGGTGACGTACAGGCATTTAAAGCTGTATTGGAGTTTGGAGATAAATATTTATCTGATACAAAAGAAGCGGAATTATTAAAGGTTCTCCATAATGTAAATCTGAATAGTGATGATGAAGAGGAAGATGATTTCTCTTTTGAAGAATAACAGTTGCACTACAATTGGAGTGCGAGCGTGACAATAACGCCTAATGGGATTATTCTCATTAGGTATTTTTATTTTCAGTCATAAGGAAGGTGGAAGTATTACAGATAAAGAAAAACTGGAAATAATAGCTAAAGACCCTATCTTATGGATGGAAACATTTGTTTCTGTACCTGATAAAACAAGCAGGGTAGTAAAATTCAAATTAACACCAGAGCAAAAGTGGCTGATGAAGCATAAACAGAAATATAATATCGTCCTAAAAAGCAGACAGCTTGGAATTTCAACGGTTGCTATGTGCTATTCTTTATATTTGACACTAACAAGATCAAATACGACGTGTTTTATGATGTCTTATTCAAGAGATAGTGCATTAGAAATATTTGATAAATTAAGAACGATTTATGATTACCTGCCCGATTATGTTAAATTAACAGAAACCGCCAATAACAGATCGGCGTTGGCTTTTGATAATAATTCAAAAATCATTGTTGCTACATGTGGCACGAAAGATAAGGTAAGAGGTTCTACACTGGCTTTTGCGCATTTGTCAGAAGTCGGTCTTATGAATGAAAACCTTGAAACACAGCTTATAGCGATTGAGCAGGCTTTGGCACCGGGCAGTTCTATGATTTTAGAATCTACAGCAAAAGGATTAAATAAGTTTCATAACCTATGGCAAGGTGCGGTATCGAAAGAAAACAATTATACCCCATTTTTCTTTCCGTGGTATCGTGATCGCCGGATGTTCTCAAGCGAATATAAAGAATTTTCAGAAATGTATAAGGCTAGGAATGGTAAATATCTGACAGTGGAAGAACTGGATGAAAAGGAACAATGGTTATATGACAAGGGTACATCATTACAGATGCTTATGTGGCGTAGGGTAAAAATTAAAAATTCGGGTGAAGATGGATTTATGCAGGAATTTCCGTCTACCCCTACAGAAGCATTTCTTAATTCTGATGGTGCTAATATCTTTGATATTAAGTGTATCCATGAAAGGCTTATCAATATTGATAAGTATGCTAAAGTCTTACAGATTCCTAAGAACATATCCCCTATATTAAGACAGAATAAGCAGTATTTGAAAATCTGGAAATACCCTGTCAGCGGAGAACGTTACTATATTGGTTGTGATGGCGCAGAGGGGTTAGGCGGCGATCATGATTACTCTGTGATTGAAGTAGTGGATGCCGATGGATTTCAATGTGCAGAGTTTAGGACTAACCGCATAAAGCCGTATATATTTGCTGAAATCTTATATGAAATGGCATTGTATTACAACGGTGCGCTCTTATGTATTGAACGTGCAAGCGCAGGAATCACCATCATAGAGAAAGTAAGAGATACCTATAAATATGTGAACATGATGCGTTATAAATCTTTTGACGCAAAAGGCAAGGCGGTCAGAAAGTGGGGATGGGAAACCTCACAAAGCAGTAAACCCAAAATGATAAACAGTTTCGTTGAACTATTTGAAACAGGCGGCATGTGCGTCAATTCAAAGGAACTTTTAAAGGAAATGAAATTATTCCAGTCAGTAGACGGTAAGATGTGTGCTATCTCAGGGCATGATGATTGTGTTATGGCTATGGCACTTGCAATAGTGGCAATGATTAACCGTATACATTATGGAAGACCATTAAGGAAAGGATAGATAAATTATGTGGTATGAAGTAGAATTAATTAGAATGGTAAATATTGAAACAGACAGTGAATTTAAGGCTCCAGCAATACAGAAATTATGTAGGATGGAGTCTTTTGAGTTTGATAAAGACTGCGAAGGTACTATACGGAAATTTTTGCAGGATAATCTTATGCAGGATGGATATTATCTTGTAGTGGGAGAAGGTGACGGTGGATTTCCAGAGGTCAGGGCAGTATGTAATTATGCGCATGGTTCAACACATTTTTACATTCCGGGTGATGAATGGCAGGAGAAATATAAAGCTGCCGTTAATCCTGTAGAACTGCCTATTAGATGCTTTACAAGCGTAAATAAAAAAGCAAGATTAGATAATTATGTAGAGAAGGATATAGAAGAAGATGCAGTATGAGGAATACAGAAAAATAATCATGTCTGGGATGGTGGAGTACGTCAACAATGGCGGCTCCACTTTTTATATCGGCAATGCGGTAAGAGAATATTTCTTTGAGTATGATAATGAACTTTTACCCCATGATGATAAAGAGATTCTGTCAAATAAAGCTGTACAGGCGATTAATAAAAAGAAACCCCTTCCAGACGGGATAAGGCTTGTACGGTGTGTTTGGTATGGAAGGAGAGAGCAATGAAGAACCCCTTTTCAAGGTTATTTCATAGAGACAGACGAAAGGAATATAAAACAATGCAGAACAGATTAGATTTAACTTGGTATCAGGATGAAATCCGTAAGACAGAACATATGCAGAGAATCAACATGGTATCGGATATTGACAGTTATTTGTTGCGGGAACATAAAGTGTTGCAAAGACCGAATTTTCAATTTAAAGATAAAGAATTTCAGACCGCTAAAATTATCTTACAGACAGTCAAAACAATCGTGAATTTCCATACCAGTTATACAGTTGGGAACCCCATTTCCTTTACAGGCGATAAGGAATTAGTGGAACTGATTGAACGTGTATACCGTAAAGGGCAGTTCACGAAACAGGATTATGAGATTACGACTCAGCTAATGAAGTATGGTAATGCGTGGGAATACATATATTTGCAGGATAACAAGATCAAATCCAAAGTATTTATCAATGATGAATGTTACCCCTGTTATGATGATAAGGGAAATTATTATGCGTTCATTGAGTATTGGAGGGATAAAGACAGTGGGGCAGAATACCACACCATCTATTATCCAGACAGGGTAGAAACATATATTGACAATAAATTGATTGATACGCATAAGAATCTTACAGGCTTGCCCATCCATTATAAATCTATGGTTCCATCCGCATATACGCAGTTCGGGGAACCCTTTATCAACGATTTAATCCCCATAATCGACCAGGTGGAACAGTTACTTAGCCGCCTTGATGATGCAGTACAGACGCTCTCAATGAACCCGATCGGTGTTTTAACTGGATTATCGACAGTAGATGAAATGATTGACAGTAATATGGTGGGCGCGTGTGTCCAGTTAGCGGAGGGTGATTTTAAGTATGCAACTGTCACTATGGATCATGCCAACATCAAACAGGAACTTGATTCACTCCTTATGCAGTTTTACGGTATTGCTTGTGTACCGGCTTCGGTACTCGGACAGTCGAATGTTGCGAACGTTTCAGAAGTCAGTCTGTCCATGTTATTCAACTCTACTGACAATGTAGCAAGGCAGAATATGTTTGCATTGAAAGAAGGCTTTGCTATCAGATGGGAATATATGAGAAAGTTATTAGCATTACAGGGAACCCCTATAAAGGACGAATTGTTTGACACTCTGGATTGCAGCTTTAATGTGAACAGACCAGTAGATACGGAATCCGCTATGAAGGAAATGTTATGGCAGCGTAATATGGGTGCCATTTCTAAGCAGACGATTATTGAGAATAGCAAACATACCCCTAATACCGCATTGGAGTTGGAACGGCTTAAAGCTGAAGAAGATGACAGATCGGAGAGAGTGAAAGAGGCAAATAAGTTACAGGGGAATGGTAGTGGAGATGATAATCCCTCTGGTGATGGTGGGGAAGGTGAAAAAGTGGATTAAAATGAAATAGAGCGGTTCAGTTATTACGATGAATAAAAATCGTGCGACAACTGAAATGCTCTATTTCTTGTAAATTATGAAGGAATAGTATATAATCAATACAAAAGTAAATCATATGATATTTGCCGTATCTGATGATTGCTTTGGACTTATAGTATCTACTTTAAGTTGTCTGGCTGCTCCTTATTTGCCGTAGGGGGCAGCTGTTTTGTTTTTCTTCGGTGATTGTCAATGTATGTTAGTATTGCAATGATTACTTGTACTAAGTGTAAAATTTGATCCATATTCATTCGGTACTCCTTTCTTAATTTGAAAGGCAACCACCAGAATATCAATATGTACTTTTGTATTGACTTAAATATATTATAAAATATATATTGTTGTATTGAAACATTAATCCATCGACCAAAATGTTGTCATAATAAATTGATAAATAACAAAAATAGGAATAATTACTGATTTTTAAGTTTGGTATTTGTATGTTTAGAATAGTTGTTTATGGCATACAGTTGTGTGGAAATGATTGATTTTAGTGTATTTTACCCCATTAAGAATAGGTGGGAGTTGGGAGTGGTGGGGCGTGTAAACTTTTCATAGTATTGTGGTAGGAATTAAATGAATTTTATCCCCACTCTGGACAGTCAAAAAATGAGTGAAAAATTGTGTTAAAAATCAAGAGGTCAAAATGGACTCTTGAAATTATCCTGGTATCACACTAGGAATTGTCCTTTTACAGCATACAAAAAAGACACCCATATTTCTATGAGTGCCTTTGATCTTATTATGGTATGCGGTTTATGCTTCTTTTAATTCGCGCTTGTACTTGTAATAGGTGTTGCGTGCTATGCCTTGTAGATATTCTCTCATGATTTTAGCATCTGAAAACTTACCGTCAAAATCTTTAGATTGTTCACGAATAACTTTTTTAATATGATCTGCTTTATCGGTTTTTATATTACAACTTCCTTCTGGTCTGCCTTGTGGCTTTTCACTTTTGGCTTTTCCCTCAGTTACACGATTTATAAGGAATTGCCTTTCGTGTTCCGCTTGTGCGAATGCAAGTCG
Source organism: uncultured Kineothrix sp. (assembly GCA_910588855.1). Classification (GTDB taxonomy): domain Bacteria; phylum Bacillota; class Clostridia; order Lachnospirales; family Lachnospiraceae; genus Kineothrix. The sequence continues at coordinate 121,910 of CAJUSR010000004.1, forward strand.
GATATTGTCTTTTAGATTTTCACGCTCAAAATCTGCCACTAGATCAAGAATACCATTTATCAGATTATCCATTTTTTCATTGCTAGATGATACCCTAGATATATGGTTTTGCGTCCTACGCTTGTATTCGTCCGTGTCTATGTGGCGTTCTTTCAGGAATACAAGCGTTATATTCTTTTCCATAAGTTCCATATAAAGGTTATAACCTTCTTCAGCGTTACGGCTCATTCTGGACACTTCATCAAATATAATAGTATCGCCTGACTTTACTTTATCCAGTAACTTTCTAAAGACTGCACGATTTTCTATATCTTTGCCGGATTGCTTTTCTTCATAAATGATAGCATCTGTATCAAAGGATTTTATATTGTCAACTTGTCTTTGCGTCTTTTGCTGTTTGGTGGAAACACGCACATAACCATATTTACACATAAAAGATACCTTCCTTTTCAAAATAGTAGCAAAAATATTTATAAATAGAATTTATACTATAATCTTATCAAATGAGGGTGGAAAAGTCAATGATTTTAGTATTATTTAATATAGAATATTATTGATACTATTCTAATTCAGAGCAAAAAGAAAAGTAGAGAGTCCATTTTGACATCTCTACTTTATTGTGTGGTTCTATTCCTGATTCGTTTCTGGTTCGTCTGGAATATATTCTAGGATATCGCCGGGCTGGCAGTTAAGGGCGCAACATAAACTTGCTATTGCATCCGTTGTTATACGTCCGTTGTTCCTAATATTCTGTAATGTGCTTTCTGAAATGATCTTTTCTTTTCTTATCTTATAGGTAGAAAGTCCTTTCTGTTCCATAAGTTTTAAAAGTTTATTGTATCTTATTGTACCAGCCATATAAAAAACCTCTCTTTCTTAATGAAATGTGTTGTACTTATTATATCAGAATATACACGGTTCGCAATGTACAAAATATACATTTTATACGGTGTATATTTGTGCAATTCGTCAATAGACTATACACGGCTTAGAGAGTATAATAAGACCATAAGATAAAGCAAGACACAGACCTACCAAATCTTAACCTTGCTTTATCACAACCAAAAACAAAAGGCGGTTGCTTCTATATTATAGCAGAGCCGCCAACAAAAAGAAAGGACGGTTTTAATTATGACAAACACAACAGATTACAACTATATGGAAGCGATGACAAAGGATATCAAAGAGTACATCAAGAATGAAATTACATTGTCTGATTATTCAGACCGTGACGAGTTAGAAGAGTATCTCAATGATACACTCTGGACAGAAGACAGTGTAACAGGAAACGCGAGAGGTAGTTACGCATTAAACACATATAAGGCAGAGGAGTATATCTGCCACAATATAGACTTGTTGGCAGAAGCCATACAGGAATTTGGATGTGAGGAAAATGTACTCCAAAAAGGTGCAGACTGGTGTGATGTGGTTATTCGCTGTTATTTGTTAAGACGGGCGATTGCAAAAGCTCTGGATGATATGGAGGAAGAATTAGAGGAAGCATTCAAGGAAGCGGAAGAAACGGAGGTATAAAGGATATGACGAAAGAACAGGCACAGAACATTGTTGATAATCAGGGTTTTGCATGGACAGTAACGGAAGTTATAGAAGGTGATGCGTTTAATCTGATCTATTGTGATTGGAAGGGAAAAGAACATCTTATGTATTATTCAAATGGTTTGCATAAGGTAACTTGTATTCAATAAATCAATCAAAGAAAGGTTAAAAAGGTGAAAGGTATGTTACAAATCAGACAAACAGCAGTAGTATTGGACGGTGGATTCTATACGGTGATTGTGATTAAACCAGATGTATTTGAAAGCGAAATTGTGGACGAAAGGCATTTCGGTACATATGAAGAAACTGAGTTGTTCAAGCTGAATATGGCATTAAATCATAGGGATTTGGTATGCGTTGTGTGTGAGTTTAGGGAAGTATAGAGCATATAAGATAACATGACAACTGAATATAGGTAGAATAAAGAGTCTTGAAAGTTAATTAGATGGTTTTCAAGGCTTTTTATTGTGTCTGTATTCGTGGCTTGTGTCTGCCTGGACACATTGGGCTTTTACGAATATGACGCGCTGTAAGGCGATTCTAGGGGCTTTTCTGGTTCAAGTGGAGGAATATGCCATTGATGGGGAAATGTGCTTAAAATGGCTTGTAGCGTGTTGGAGTGCTTGGGATTTGGCACCCCTTATGAGAAGGATTCAGATCTTCTATATACATTTTTTTACACAGCAAAATTTTTCAAAAATAAAGCGAAAGAAAGGGGCGAATTATATATGGCAAAAATCAATAACATCATAAGATTACTCGACTACAAAGATGCAAATGACCTTTATTCACAAATTGACCGTGACTTAGAAACTTGCAGAGCAGACCACCGTATTTATAAATTGCACACTGTACAGAATATCAGTCAAAACAAAGCACTGGTAGTTATGGAAGAAGATACTAACCGTGTACCGATATACTTTTTCTATAAATATATCAGTGATGGGGAATGGAAATATGAAAAGCTGGAATTTGATGATGTGCCATCCTGGAACATAATTATGAGTGTACAGGAATTGCAGATGTTAAAAATACTAGGAGAGCTGTCTTTAGATGGAGAAGATTATATTATAGACAAAATAAAATATTGCATAGAAGCAACAGGCGAAAAATATGCCAGTATTATTTTAAAATACAATTACAAAGAAAGTGAGGAATAACTAACATGAGTACAAAAAACAATTATCTAAGAAATGGTATCCCTGATCCGGAAATGGGAACTGGATTCACCGTACTAGAACGAGTAAAATTTGAATTAGGGAACAAACAATATTATTCTGATGAAGAATATTCCCTAATCATCTATGAAAATCACTTGAATCCAGAAGCTACATATAACAAGGACACAGACCAGAGAAATATGTTAGAGACGGTTTATTCGATATTACAGACACTTTGCAATGATTTAGACGTGTTTCGCAAGATAGAAACTGAGTTTAGTACAGAAGACCAAGCATATAAATATCTACATCTTAGACTACAAGACATTCAGAACCGTATTGATTCTATCCCTGATCCAGAAGAGGAAGAATCTTCAAATGTAAGTTATATGTTTTATAACCAAAGGTGGTGAGAAAATGCTATACGGAAATAAGGGAAATAATCAAAGGGAGTTTGGCACCCCCTATACAAGAAATGCAGCACAGGTACAATTTGAGAGAACAATGAAGCGAGAAGGGAGAATTATTCGTACATATACAGGTGGTACAGAGTTTCGTGCTTTCTTTAGAACAAGGGATGAGCATGAGAACCAGAGGGAAACTATCATCATGTATTATGATGTAACAGCACCCGTCCGTCCGGGAACGCTTGTAATGGTTGGATATGGCGTATTTCTTGCATTGAACAGAGAAACAACAGAAAATGATGTGTATTATAAGTCTGTAATGGTTAAATGCAACGGTGTATTCAATGAAAATACTGGAATAGTCCATAATGTACCATTTTATTGTAGTAATTTAAAATCGTATGTATCTGTTGGAAACAACGTCATTACTATGCTGAATGGAAATCTTGAACTTATAACAGAGGAAAATTCATTATCAAAACAGATTGATATTGGTCAATGTTTCAATGAATTTGGCAGGACATTTGAAGTGACTAACAAATATACAATGGATGGCATTGTATATCTTATTGCGGAAGTACGGGCAAATCAGGAAGCAGATTTTATATATACGATTCAGATAGACAGGCATTATAATGAGTCTGTACCTGTAAATTCTGTGATTCAGCTAGGGGCAACACCATATGTCAATAGTAATCCAACAATAGGTGCGACATTAGATTGGAAAAGTTCTGACAATTCCATTGCAACAGTAGATGATACTGGTAAAATTAGCGGTATATCTGAAGGAGAAGTGCAAATTAGTGTTACATGGATTGAAAAGAATATATCAGAAACAATCAATATTACAGTCGTAAATGCTTATATGCCAGTTATTCCAGAATCTACATATACATGTGAAATTACTGGAAAGACAAATCTGAAAAATGGGTATAGGCGTACATATACTGTGACTTTTACAGATAAAGACGGTAATATAATGAATTGGCAGGAATTTGATTATCGGTGGAATATAGTGGCTGATTTTGAAGTGAAACGGACTATTACAGATAACAAAATAACTGTTAGTGTTGACAATGAAGATTCGATTGGACAACATTTTTTAGTACAGATTTTAATTGCTGATAAAGTAAAAGCAGAAATAACAGTAAAGATTATATGGTAAACAAAATACCCCTAGGGATTGGTTTCTCTAGGGTATTTTTTTTACGAAATATTTTTTCAATTTATAAGTGGAAAAATTCACCAGAAGAATAGCAAACAAATGTTCGATAAATATATTGACAAGAACATATGTTTGGATTATACTTATCATCAATAACACAAAAGACCCATCCTCAAACGATGCTGGCACACCATCGGACAGGTCTTCTACATACATACAAATTCAAATGCCAAAAGGCTGATAAGAATTTGAAGCGCAAGATACGCTTGAATCAATTATACACTATCTTCAAGTTATTTCAAGCGTATCTGCAATTCAAATCCAGTGAAAAATTGTAAAAGATTCAGGGAAGTAAAGGTTAGCCCTTATTGTTTTGTGGGATAAGGTTTTAATTTTGTACTTTAAAAATGGAATAGGGAGGATTCGCCATTTGAGTAAGAAGAGTTGGGAACGTAAAGAATGTGATGGTTGTAAATCTTACAATCCAGAGTGTCGGATGGGTGCGTGTAGCATCTATCCGTACCAAAAGCAGAAGAAAACAGAAGTAAAAGAGAAAGAGGTACATGATACAGGCTAAAAGCCAATTATTTTTTTACCACAACTAATCAGAGTTAATAAGAAACAAAAAGAGAATATCATTAAAAAGAAGAAGGTGATAAGAGTGAATGAGGAGTTAGTCAGAACACAGTATGTAATTATGAGGATTTTACGGACTAATAAAGCCACAAATTACATAAGGGCAATGACAGTAACAGAAATTTCCGAACAGGAAGGAAGAAATAAATCTAATACATTGTACAAGCATATAAGGATTCTTCAGAAAAGGAAATTGGTAGAATCTGGTGTAAAAGTAGAAAGGGCAAACAGCTATTATATCAATGAATTAGGTTTGGAACTACTAAAAAAATATGATGATATGGAGGAAGAAAAGAATGGAAGTAACAATGAGTGTTAAGGGAAGATATGGTTTTGTGGGATTTGGACAGATGGGAGGTAATGTTGTCAAGAGTATTCATGTAAAAGAATATCCTATAATGGCAGCGAATACAGCTCAATCGGATTTAGACGGATTGAATATACCTGAAGAATGTAAATATCATATTCTTGGTGGATATGGAAGTAGCAAGGAAAGAAAAAAGGCAAAACAGTTGTTGGCAGAAAATAATTGTGAGAATTTTGACTTGCTTATCAATGAGATTAAGGAAAGATTCAAGGATTGTAGGGTTATCTTCCTTATGGGAAGTTCTGGTGGTGGTTCGGGTAGTGCGATTGTGCCAGCTATAAAAATGAGATTACAAGTGGAAACGGATAAAATCATATGTGTGGTAACTTGTACGCCTGATGATAACGCAAGCATGAAAGAGTATATGAACTGCTATGAGTTTTTCCAAGAATTAGAAACTATTGAGGGTGGCGGTGCGACTTTCATCATTGATAACAATAAGAATAAAGAAAAATTAGTCCTGAATGAACAATTTGCTTGTTATTTGGATGCGTTCCTAAATTGTGAAACTACATCTACAAGGGGTGTAGTGGATCGGGCAGAAATTGAGAATGTTCTATCACAAAGGGGAGTTTGTATTGTGAATAAGCAAGGCTCTGATAAAGCAACTACCCAAACGGTGATTGAGAGGATCAGGGATAACATCTATGTATCATTGGAGAATGATAGTGTAGTGGCGAACATAGCATTGGTAAATTCTAATAACAATGTGAGACTGAATGAAATAATTGAAAACGTAGGAAAACCACTTGCTACATTTGAAGGGTGGGAATCTGATGCGACTGTATTAGCAATATCTGGTTGTTCTCTTCCATATAAGAAGTTGGAGGAAATCAAACAGAAGATTGAGGACAATAAGGACACGATTAAAAGAAATTTGACAGCTACAAGTGAACGTAAATTGACAGGAAGTATTGACTTCTTGGGAGATATTACTGCCGAAAAACCGAAACCTGAGAAGAAAAAGTCTACAAGAGACTGGTTATTCATGTAAGTTTATCAAACTTAATCAGAGTTAATAAGGGATTAGCAATAGTTAGTCACAGATAATCAGTAAATATTTTAGTGTGGTCAGAATATGCTAATTCCTTACCTGAAAAAGAGAAGTGGAGGTTTTATAGTTGTCACATAAAAATGATTCAGTGCGAAACAAGCTGATTGAAATTACCAATCAAGGCTTGATGCTAAAGGCGATTGCTTTGAATGTTGGCGTAGATGTAAACGATTTGTCAAGATTCAAAGGTGGAATGGAATGTTTAAAGCAATCAGATGTAGAAATATTATCTGAATACTTGAATGAAGTGCATATTCCACAGTGGAAGGCAGTTACACCAGAAAAGCCAATGACAATGAGAGAACGGTTGTTAGCGAGTAGAAATAAGCAAAATGAAGAAAACCAAAAAGTAGGCGTAGAAAAGTGAGTTTGGATTTGTTAAACGAACTGGAATCCTAAATGTAGAAGTAAATATAGGTGGGTAGTGATATGCTACCCACCTAACACAACAATAAATCTATCAAAAGAGAACAACCGAAATGTAGAAGTATGTTGTAGAGGACGATATAGGGTGACGATTATGCAAAAGACATATAAATTCATTATTGATTTTATTAAAGAAAATGGTTATTCTCCGTCATATCGCGAGATTGCCAAAGGCGTAGGATGTGCATTATCTACGGTGGCAGATAGGCTTGATAAGTTGGTAAAATTCGGAATGATTGAAATGAAACCGAATGTTCCAAGAACAATAAAGGTGGTTGGGTATTCATATGTGAAAGATGAAGAGAGGGAATGTGAGAATGAATTATAGAGAATTATTTATCAAATTATTTGATGATAAATGTTTTAAGAACTTTTGCAACACGATAGACGAATTGAGGAACAGAGAATATAAGATAGAAATACCGCTGGAAACATTAACTTTGTTGATCTCTTCCAACGTTGATTATATAAGTGGTGAAGATAATATAAAAATAATACATAACCGGGTGAAATATTTTTTGAATCAAGATGGCAGGGAGGTATCTAAAACGACATCTTTTTATGACTATTTTGTCATTACAAATATTATACGTATTGCAGATGAAAAAGTAGAGAAGATAGAAGAAAATAAATGGAGACAGCTTCCATTAGATTTAACAGAATATGCAAATAGTATCTGTAAATTTGATACATGTACTTGTGGACATAAACCTAATATAGTATTTTCGTGTTTTTGGAATAGCTTAACTGGAAAGGTGATTTGTGAAAAATGTGGTCTTTCCGTAAATATGCTATTTACACATGAGGCAGATATATTTCATGGAGATTCAGGAACAGTCTATATAAATCTGGAAGACGGAATAAAAAAGTTGTCAGACTTGTGGAATAAAGAAGTAGCAAAAAATGAGAGCATTTTACATAGGACAATGAGAGAATTATTGTCTTACGGATCAAATGTCTGTGTGAACAAAGTAATATATAATTTGCATGAAAAATTATATGCCTATATGACAGAGAATGGTATTTATAGGAAGCCTAAATACTGGAATGAGTCTGGATATTGGGATATCGCAACAGATAAGATGATGGAATGTGAAGAACCTGTACAATGGGTGGAAGATTATTTGTGGGAAAATATGCCATGCAAATTAAGTGTATAAATGTAGATGTAATAATCAAGGCAACACGTACCTTTACTAATGGTACATAAAAATATTTTATCAAATGAAAAGGAGAATATAAAAAATGATAGGTAAAGTAAAAGAATTTAATACATTAAGCGGTTATGGAGTTATTACAACGCTAACGGGCAAGGAATTACCAGTACAATCAAAAAGTGTCAATATGAGTGGCATAGTTGTATTAAACAAAAATGATGTTGTTGAATATGAGTTAGGAACTGATGATAACGATAAGGAACAAGCTATAAATGTTTCGCTCATATCTAAAGCTGAATATGCAGTGAAACTATCAAAACTCAAATTTAAAGATTTTGGGTTGAACATTCAAAATAATATTCTTAATCCACCCAAATGTGAAACACATGATGAATATTGTCTTATGAAATATACAAATACAGAGGAATTGCAGAATGGTATTTGTCGCTTGGTATGTAATAGTGGTAAATATCCGTGTGGCGTAGTAGCGATAAAACAGGATAATTCAGTTGTTATGGGTTGTTCTGATGCAGAAGAACCAGCAGGAATTTGTAAATTTAAAGTTTTTGGAATTAAAGAAGCACCCAAAGAACAACAATATTTATCTGTTGGAGAATTGATAACAAAGACATTCAGATTAGAAAATTATGGAATCATCTTAGCGTTAGAAGATAATTTTTATCAGGCAATCATGGATTAGGAGGAATTATATATGACAGGGAATGAAAAATTTGATAATGATGCAGGTAGAGTTAATACAAGGATTGCTTTTCTTGCAAGAAAGCATTCCAATCAAAAGGAATCAATAGTATTAAGCAAAGAAAAAATCAAACAAACAGTAGAAGATTTCTTTGGAGAACATGAAGAAAAGGAATTAGTTGTAACAATATCGCTAGATTCAAGTAACAGGAAAGCAATCTGTAATTTCCATATTGCTTCAGAGATATATGAGATAGTGGAAAATTCCACAAAAACAGAATTAATTATCAGCAATTATGCATCACCATTAGTATCACTGGTTCCTGATGATGTGACAATCCGCTATGAAGAGGTTGCAAGATGTGAGTCTACCGTTAGAACAGGCGAAACGGAAGATGATATTTTAGCGGATGTTTTGGAGATTGGATTTAAGAATGGTACAGTTTTGGAACTTGGATTTTTGAAGATTTAATATAAAAGTTGGCAGATTATGATTGATTTCATGATTTGCCAATTACATAGCAGTTACAAGAAGTTTACATGAACATAACAAAACATTAACAGTGTTCTTCAGATTAAATGCGAAGAAAAAAGGAGAAGTAAATACATGAGCAGACGAATAACAGATGTATCTAATTTAGTTGAAGCTATTGAAAGCAAGATGATTTCTGTAGATAGCGTGGAGTGTAAGACTAAATTCAGTGCCGATATGACAGAAACAAATCAGATTACACCAAATAAATTCATAGAATCTATCCAATTCATGAATGAAACCATATTTAAAGATTCTATTGATTTCTTTTATGAGTTTACAGACACAAATAATATCCTCATTGAATGTGGGATGAAAAATCAATTTATGGAAGAATATTATCGTGTTGAGTGTTCTACTTGTAATGGCATATCTGTAAAAGAAGTTGATGCCAAACTGAGAGAAACAATTTTTGATAGGATGGATAAGAAATTAGCAGTGTAAATTAGCATCGAATGTAGAAATAGATAGTGGTGGATGTAAAAACTTTTGACATGCATTCCCCACTAAAAAACAGATTGGAGGAATGAGTTATTGAATAATGTAGATAAAAAATTGCAATATAAATGAGTTTTGAATGTAAAAATAGATATTGTAACTGTAAACAATTAGGCGGTATTGCTGTATATACCGTCTTTGCTGCCCGTCAAAAGGAGAAGATTATTATGAGTAGAAAGTATGTAGAAATGAAAAAAGTAAGAAAAGTGATTGGAGGAATGTAATATCAGTAAAATTACAGTAGTTGATTCCATAATGGGATCAGGTAAGACCAGTTGGAGTATTCAACATATAAATAGGAACCCATTTGAGAATTTTTTGTACATTACACCATTTTTAGATGAAGTAGCAAGAATATCGGATAGTACAGATAGAGATTTCAAGCAACCAATAAATAAAGGTGATGGCAAATTGGGATCAATAAATGAGTTACTTGCTTGTCAGTATGATATAGCATCGACTCATGCTTTATTCAAAAGATTTGATGAAGAAAGTAGAGAAAATATAAAAAATGGACATTATACATTGATTCTGGACGAAGTTCTTAATGTGATTGAACCATATAATATACAGAAAGATGATGTGCCATTATTAAAAGACAGTGGATGTATTACTATTGATGAAGATGGATTTGTCATATGGAATAAAGAAAAAGCAAATTATGATACCAAATATAATGAAATTAAAATATTAGCAGAGAGTAAAAGCCTAGTTTGTATAAATCAGACGCTTCTATTATGGCACTATCCACCAAATATTTTTACATTATTTGATAAGATATATATTTTAACATATTTGTTTGAATCCAGTATATTGAAAAATTATTTTGATCTATACGATATCGGATATATCAAGAAGAGTATTTACAGTGATGATGGAAAATATAATATATCGGATTTTTACATACCAGATACAAAAAGTTATTCAGACTTAATAAATATTTACGATGGGAACTTAAATGCCAATATAAAACAGAAACAAACTGGACTATCTTCAACATGGTTTGGGAAAAAAGTAAATAGTATGGTCATTCAACAGATTAAAAAGAATTTGTATAATTACTTTACAAATATCCTTAAAGCCAAAAGTACAACAATAATGTGGACAACATTTAAAGATTCTAAAACTAAATTACAGGGAAAAGGATATTCAAAAGAGTTTAAGACTGAGCAACTAAGAAATATTGAAAATGCATACGGATTTTTGTCATGTAATGCAAGATCAACTAATAAATATAGAAATTGTTATAATTTAGCATATTGTTTAAATGTATATTTGCATCCTTCTGTTTCACAATTTTTCAGACAAAAAGGAATTATTATAGATGAAGAACTTTATGCATTATCTGAAATGATACAGTGGATTTGGAGAAGTAGGATTCGGAACAATGAAAATATTAATATATACATACCATCTATCAGAATGAGGACATTGCTCAATTCATGGATCAATATGAGTTTAGAGTATCAACATAACATGGCATCTTAGGAAGAAAAACTTCCTAAATGTTTCAAAAAAGCCAGTAAAATCAAGGCTTCCAAAGAAATTTCGTTAAAGAATATAGTAACAGATAACAACGTCAATTTTCAAAGTATAAAATTCCCATTTGAACAATTTAATATTGAACTGATAAAAAGTCTTTCCAAAAGAAATATCTATTTAAAAAATGTATTCATTTTTGGAGACAATATAAAAGGAGAGTGATTATTTACGACAAAACAGGACAAGGAAAATTTACAGAATAAAAAATTAACGGATTCATTACTGATATCATGTTTGGCAGCTTGTGAGCCAGTAATAAGTAAAAATGCCTATCTTGAAAAGAAATGGTGCCATGATTGTAAGGATTATGGAGGATACCATGCAACACGTCTGAAATGGATGGGATACAGGGAAAAATTGCGTTCTATATTATTGCCTATATATTCAATGAAGATGATTATTCAGATGACTAAGGGATGTAAAGATAAAGCAACTCAGAAAGAAGTGTTGATTGTGATTGCTTTGATAGAGAAGAGTGATTATGAGTTGGTGTAGTCCCTGACAGTAGGCAGCCTTCGCAAGCGAAGACTGATTAGTTCGCAATCTTGCGATTGCTCACTTTGATAATTTTTGGATGAAGAAAGAGGATTAAATAAAACCAGTTCCTCTGATTGTGTGGGTGTCAAAGGCACTGGATGATAATTTTATGGTAATAAATTAGGACTTTTATCATACAGTATCTTTTGCAATTATTCTATACAAATCATTTTAAAAATTGCACCTAATGGAGTGATGGTAAATATTTTTAATTTAAATCTAATTAAACATTCCTGATGTTTGGTTACTCTAACATGAAAATATTGAAAAATTTCACTTTCCAAAAATTTATTGATTTCATTAATCTTATTATCATAAACATATTTGGATAGTAGTAGTTTGTCCTCTTCTGAAAAATCTGTCCTAAGTAGCTTTGATTCAATTAGTCCATAGCTGTTTAATTTATTTATAGTTACATAAATTTGCATAATAAGTTCAGACAATAGCCCTTTTTTATTTTTAGTTTGTATTATAATTTCTGAGTCTTTATAAATAGAATTTATTATTTGACATTCAAAAGGTTTCATATTTTTTAATATATCAATAAATATAGGTTGCGAAAAATCAGAAGTATCTATATTCATACTAGAAGCAATATAGCTAGAGAACATAGTTCTTAATTTTTCGTTTTCTACACAAAATTTTGCAGCTTCAAGTGCAGGAGCAACAAACTGTATGTTCGGTTCAACTAATTTATCTTCTGGAATTTTTGATATCTTTTCTTTTAATTCTTTTTCAAATTCTTGAAGAGCATAAGAATATTTCAATTTGCGTTTTGCCACAGCTTGTGAAATACCGCCAAAAACAAGATACCAAATATCAGCAAAAGTAGTTCCCATATTTTGAGTTGGTTTATCAGTAATATTTTTAAAGGCATTATCAACAGAGTCAGGAACTAAGTCAATTAATGATTTTTTATCTTCAGACATATGCAGCCTCCAAATAATTTATAGAAGTATTATACATCAAAATTCAAAAATAGAAAAGTAGGTAGGTGAGAATCATTAGAGAAATAGAGCAAATAGTACCACTAAAAATAGGATTTGTAGGATACAATTCACAACTTACTTAATATGGATTAATGCAATTTGCAGAAAACAACAAAGAGGACGTAGAACTATTCAAATATAAACAAAGCTACATGTGTTTGAAAGATGGAACAGAAATATTTGGATTATATGAAAATAGACCAAACAAAGGATGTATGATAGATCAACTTATTTTATTTGATGATGATAGGTGGTTAATTAAATCGGAAAGACACAATTTTATTCATCTTATAATGCAATACTTTGTTAGTCAGTATAGTTGTGTTCCTGAAGAATTTCAGATTTTAGAATATGAGGATATAGGATAAATGACAAAACAAGACAATCAAAAATTAAAAGTATTTCTGGTAACAAGAAAAGCAGACTGGTGTGAAGATTACGCTACTGCAGTGTTGGCAGTAGATAAATTACATACTGAACGTTGTGCTAGATGTAATTCTGATAATTTCAGAAAAGGAAAAGTAGATGTTACTGAGCAAAATCCGAAACTTTCGGACTCTGCAAAGACTCAGCAAGAAGAACTAGCTGATATGATTGGTATTTCAGTGGACACGCTCAATAATTACAAAAAAACTCACAGAACTGGTTCCTGAATTACAAGACTGGGTTGAAACAGGTATCCAAAACTTCGTGCCTTGATATCAAATAACTTTGGTAGACGAGAAAATGATCCAGCTAAAGATAGGAAAGCACTTGCTACTTATGTTGAGTTGAAAGGATATAAACATGGTGAAAATCAATGGGGGTGCCAAAATGGTACACCCAAATCATCACTTGAAGACATAGCAAAAGAACTCAATATGTCAAAACGAAATCTTCAGAGAGCATTGCGAATTGAACGCAATCTTACTGATTCAATGAAAGAATTATTAGATACTGGTGAGATCTATATATAACGATATAGATATTGGGGTGAAGTAAATGATATATAAGAATTATGGGGAATCTGATTAGATTTGGAGAAGTATATAACAGGGGTGTAACGAAATATTACATCCCATAGAAAATGAAAAGGAGTAAGGATTATTTGAGTAAGAAGAGACGACAGAATGAGATTTATAAGATTCCAATAGAAAGAGTAGTTAAAGTAGTTGAAGCAAAAAAATATGAATTAAAGGATTTAAATGATTATACAGATGAAAAAGCACAGTTACAAGGTGAAACAGTAAGAATCATGGACAATCTGGTATTCAAGAAGATCAGGGATTACTACAAAGAACATGAAAATGATGAAAAACTCTCCCCTGATAAACTTGCCAAAGATATTGTGAATATTGTTATGCCAATGAATAGTACAGCAAAGGATATGTATAAAAATCTAGCTGTAAAAGGATTCAAAGTAAATGATGTAGAAATGAAGCGTCTTATGAGTGGGAGTGGTCAGATCAGAAGAAACACGGTTACTTTTATTAAGAAGAAATTGTATGACTATATCTTAAATTCATTATTATGTGGTCTTACGTTAGAAGATTTTGGGGATAATTTCAATGCTGCTAAATTCAACGCTTATTTTGGATTGTATATGAGCGGGTGTTTATTGTTAAAAGATTTTCCAAAAGTATGTATCATAGATGATTACGAAGAAATTATTCCTGATATGAAAGTCAATTATATCAGGACAAAAGATATAAGATTTCTTGTGTTGCCAGATGGCGATTATCCATTGGAAGAGATTAAGGATGATTTCATTTTTTATGATGCTTGTGGTAGTGTAACAACCGATTTAAATAAAGCTAATAGCGCAATAAGAAAATCAGAAGAGCATAATACTGATGCTACTGTCTGGAAAGTATTTACAGGAACAAGAAAATATCCAACGGTTATTAAATACAGTGAAATTGGAAAAGAAAAAAACAGTACAGATAAACCAGCACCGCCGTTAAACAGTTTCGATGGACAAGGTCTTGCAAATCCTCAATGGGTAAAAAAAGTTGCAGATGAATTAGGATTTGATTATATCCCGTCTGAAATGATCATCCGTGCGCCTTGGGTAAAAGGTCTAGTTGCAACATTTCCGATTTCTGCATATCTGAAAAGTCGTGGTATTGAACAGGTAAATAGCTTATGTGGCGATATCCTGAATGTTGATGATGCTGATATCTTCATAAGCAAGAGCCAGTTTAAGATGTATAAGATTTACAGTAAAAAAGTAGAAGAATTAAATGCCATGAGTCCAGATAAAACTTTTACAGCATGGGAATATCACCAGAAAGCAATGAAAGATAATGGTTTATTGTGGGGAATCGTCATGCCGAATAAAAAGGTGGATGATAGGAAAAAAGAATCCAATTATCAGTACAATCAGGCATTGAATTTAAGTACAGATGAAGATATAGATGAACTGACGTTTGAAACTGAAAAATATTTAAAAGGATTATGTACACATGATATTAGACAGGTTTTTGATTCCTTAATGGCACATAAAAAAGTTGCAAAAGAAGAGACTTGTACTGATAAAGAATTGGACGAAGAAGTAGAGGATGCTACTGAAAATAACGAATACCAGTCATTACTACAGAAAGTAGTTACTCATAACAGCGATTTTTTGGGTGATAAATATATCCAAAGCCTAATCAATAAGGAGTGTGCAAAGGGATTTAAAAATGCAATGTTAGGAAAACTTATCTTTGATGGGAATTTTCAGTTTATTGTAAGTGATCCGCTTGCACAGGCACAATGGATTTATAAGAACCATACAAAAGAAGAATATAAAAATAATCCGGATATAAAAGTAGAAGGTATTGTAAAAGCGAACCATATTTATTCTGAATACTGGAAAGGCATGGCAAAGAAACAGGATAAAAAAGAAGAACAGGTTGTATTAATGAGAAGTCCATTGATAGATAAACATGAAGTGGCAAAAATGGATTTGATGATGGAAGATATAGAAGATTTCCGATTCCTTAAATCAGGCATTATCCTTAGTATACATGACCTTGCTACTTTGCAGATGCAGAATTGCGATTTTGACGGTGACAGGTGCTTCAGCTCCAATATGGATATATTGAAAAAGGGGTGTTTGGATAAAACATATCCGCTGTATTTTGAGCCAGGCGAGGGTAGTATTGCAGGGCGTATTGATGATGCAAATATTATTAAAGCTGATGTAAGAGGGCTAAACAGTAAAGTAGGTCAGTTTTCCAATAAGTCAACATCATTCTATGCAATGCTTCCGTTATACGATCCAAAATCAAGGGAACATAAATCACTTACAGAGGCTATCACAGTTTTAGGTGAAATTGTCGGAACGGAGATTGACAAGATAAAAACAGGCATTGCACCTGTACAGCCGTATAACTGGAAACCAATACAGGTAACTTATAAACAGAAACAAAAAGATAATGGTGAGATTGAAAATGTGTCTTTATATTCGGAAGAACAGAAAAAAGCAATCTACCATCATAATGAACTGGTTCCTGATAAGAAGACGTACTTTTTCAGATACAATTACCCATATTTAGATAAAGACATTAAAAGACTGGAAAACGAAATCAATAAAGAATGTAAATATAATTATGGCATGAAACTGGTAGAAGTTTTGGATAAGTTTGATAACCAACAATTTTGTGATGAAGTTGATACTATTTTTAAGGAAATAGAAGAAGAAAAGGAAAAAGACCCCGAATACCAGTTGCCAGAAGATAAAGCATTGAAGGTAAAAATATTCTGTACAATACGGAAGTTTAAATGGGTATACCCCGTTTTAGACACAGATTGTATCATGAATAAGATTTGCCATAAGTTTGAAAAACTGGAAAAAGAATATAGCGGATTTAATAATGGCAGGAATATGCTTCTTGATTATATTATCCAAGATGTTGAATTTGATAAGGACAAGCTGATGCAGATTAAAAAGTACATTCAGATTTATAAGCGTCATAGGAAATTTGTCATTAAAAATGACAATGTTCCAAGTGGTTCAAATGGCAATGTGGTTGCCAAAGACACAAAAGAAAGACTGGATTCTTTATTGGAGTATACCAGAAAAAATATATATGGATTTTTTGATGAAAACACAGACAGGCAGTTGATTCTTACATATTTATTGAATGTGATGAAAAGTGAAAAGGATGAACAGCATGTATGGGAGATTATGGATAACGATTTATTGTCCATAATACCACAAAAGAAATATCAGGATAAAAAGGAGAAGGTTGATTGATAATTTTTAACAGATACAGATATGTTACTGATGTAATGAAGAATGGTCTAAAAGAAAATGAGAGGAATGCCAACAGGAAACTTTTTCTTGTAGCAAGATATTTGATAGAAAACACAAAATATAAACAATCCGTAATCAAGAGAAATCTAAAAAAGTATGCTGAAAAATATTTTGAGGGATTATCGGATGATATCATAAACAATGAAATTGAGTGGATATTTGATAAAGCTAATACAAAGAAGTTTATAGAAGAATCGGGTGGAACAGACGATCCAGAAAATGAGCCAGAAGAAACTAAAATTGATCATACAGAAGCAAGAAGTTATTTTGACCTAAAGGAACTGACTTTATATAAGTCGGAAATGGAGCGTATCAATGAATTGGATGAAGAATTGCAGGAATTAGCATTTGCATTTTTGGTACTTAATAAATATCAAGGTGGTAAATATAAATGGATTTATGAATGTAATGCCGATGCATATGAGATATGCCATTGGAACGAAAAAGGGAAGGGTAAGAGCCAGACAACAAAAAATAAGCTAATACATAGGCTTGTGGAAGAAAAGATTATATCTTTCTACTGTAGCACTAACATAGCATACAGCTACAATAAATCATGGATAGCAAGGACATATTTTACCGTCCTGATAAATGAGGATAATCTTAAAGGTGAACACAGCCCTGTATGGAAGAAGGTCACTAATTATGATGATGTCATGCTCTATTGGCGATTATATAAAGATGATCCGAAAGTCAAACTATGTGAAAAGTGCAATGCACCGATTGAAGATACAGGAAATTCAAAGAGATTTTGTAGTGATTGTGCATTGGAACGGACAAGACAGAGTAAAAAGAGAAGTAAAGAAAATGCTTTAAAATCGGCAAGCTGACAGAAAGGTAAAAAGCGAAAAATCGAAAGCAGACGGCACACCCGAAAAAGCCCCATTTTTCAAGGTTTTTTCGATGCCGATTTTGAATTTGTCGCCCTGTATATAATGGATGTAGAAATAGGCATACATCATAAAAATTCACAATCATATCAGTAGATTAAAAAAATTAGGGAAAAAATCTAAATAAGAAAGGATAGCATATTATATGACAATTCAAGATGAAGTATTGGTTTACATAGACAAACACGGAATGAAAAAGAAATATTTTGCTTCCATGATAGATGTTAGCCCACAGATGCTATCTCATTGGCTTTTGGGGCGTGTCCAGTTTAAGAGAAATACCCTGGACAAGATTTTCTCTGTCATTAGAGCAGATAAATAATTAATGGTATTGAGTGTATGAAAGAAGGGCTGTTTATGTTGTTAGAGCGTAGATAGCCCTTTATTAGTGCATTTAATATAAATAAACCTAGTGCCAGACATGAAAGGCATATTCTAACTATGGCTTGGTAGTGTATGGAATACCTGTGAAAGTAGCACGATTTGCGGGTAAACAGGCATAGTGCGAGGCAAGTTTTACTTGTTAAATACTTCAATAATGTAAGGCATATTAAGATGTTCTTCTAAAATCTCTTAATGTCCAAAGTTTCAGCTATTTGTAATTTGATCAGATAGTTTTAAATCCATTTATGTATAGCAAGTCTGGTAATCCCCGTCCTTGCTCATGTACCTTATGGTGCAGAAAATAAAAAGATGGGGTACTCCTTCAAAAACAAAATATCTAAATGGGTACGGGTATCGAAACATATTTATATGGGGCGGTATGCGTGAACATGGAAAGGATTTATATATATGGAAGAAAATATTATCGTAAATGATGCAGAAACAGAAGTTAATGAAAATACTACTGATTCCAAAACAGGAGAAGGGGCAACAGCAACTTTTACTCAGGAAGATGTAGATAAGAAAGTACAGTCAGAATGTGACAAATTGCGTACAAAGTATGTCAAAGAGATCAAAGATTTGCAGGAACAGATTAAGAAATTATCCCCCGTGGAGAAGTCGGAATCTGAAATTGCAATCGAAAACCGTCTTGCGGAATTAGAAAAAGCACAGGAAGAAGTAAACGCGCAAAAAGCATTTCTCTCTTTACAGGACACTTTGAAGGGTAAAGGGATTGATAAGGCACTTGCTACATTTTTAAAAGTAGATGTAGATGTGGATGCTTTTGTAACGGCCTTTAACAATGCAATGAAGGAAGTTACAAAGGATAAAGGATATGTGCCGGATTCCCATAATGCAGGTGATAAGATTACCGCCGAAGAATGGGGTAAGATGAAATACTCTGAAAAAGAGAAAATTTCGCGTGAAAACCCAGAGCTGTTTAAACGGCTTATGGCAAAATTTAAAAAGTAAGAAAGGTTAAAATAGGTGAATATATATGGCAGTTGTAATTCCTGAATTGTTTAGTGCAGCCATTAATGCTAGGATGGAAACCAGTCTAAGGATTGGTAAGATTGCGTTTGATGCGACTTCTATTGCAGAAAACATTAGAGAATGTGGTAATAAAATCCATTTTCCAGTTGTAGACAGAATTGGTAAAGCAGTTACCATGAAGAAAGGTGACAAACTTACACCTAGCCAGTTGTCCATGACTGACAATGTTGCAGAGGTGAAAATGGTGGTAGACGCAGTTGAATTATTTGACATTGACAAGCATCAAGTAAAGGCAAGTCTGGTAGATTTGCTTACAGAACAGCTTGGAGATGCGATGGCAGAAGCTGTAGACTCTGACCTTGTTGTAGAAATGGATAATAGTGCGGTTTATAAGACACCAGTTGCCAATGCAACATCAATTACAGCGGATGAAATCGAAGCAGGTTTTGATGTCTGGGGTGATGATGTGGCAGATAGTTCCTTTGCTGGTATCATCATCAATTCAAGGCTTAGGAAAGTCATTAAAGGGTTTGACCAGTTTACCAAGATGGATCGCAGTTATTCCAAAGAGGGAAACGGCGTTGTGACAGAAGAAGGAATATGTGGTTACTGGAACGGAATTATACCAATAATTGTATGTAATAACAATACGTTTGATGAAACGCTGAAAGAATGTAAGACGTATATCGTTAAAAAGAACGCGCTTGGTATCATCTGGCAGAAAGAAGCCAATACAGAGGAAGAGAGAAATTCTTTGACTAAGAGTACATATCTTTCCGCTGATGAACTTTATGCCGTGAAGCTGTTAAATTCAAAGGGTGTTTCTATCCTTAGAAAGACAATCGCCTAATTTATAGGCGTTTCCTTTATACATATCTTAATTTCCTTTTCATTCTTATTTATGGGGTAGGCAGTTCTTGCTTGCCCCTAAATAAAATCGAAAAAATTTTTAAGGAAGGAAAATATAATGCTAAATAAAGATGATATAAAGCAGTACCGTATGTTGCGTGGGCTTTCATACAGAGAAATTAGTAATTATTGTAATGTTAGCCATACATTAATTTCACAAATAGAGAAGGGGGAACGAGGGCTTACATTAGAAACCCATAATGAGATTGTAAACGGTATCAATCTTGCTTATGATGCTAAGTGCAAGGGCACATTAAAAGCGGCGAATACCAGAAAGCCTAAAGCAGATACGGTTATAAAGGGTGTGGCAGATTCGCCACAGGCTGAAAAGGCAGATACACAAACAGAAGTAAAACCAAAGAGAACTGCCAAAAGAAAAACTACAAAAACAACAAATTAAAAGCGGAGGATTATTATAATGATTACAACAATGGCAGAGAAGAAATTTTATACACAGGAAGATATTCTGGTGGCTATGAGCAAGTTGCCAGATAATGAAGCCATAAATATTTTGGAAAATATGAAAATAAGCACTATCTTAGATTTCATTAATGTTTCCAGTGAAGAACAGAGGGAGCAGTTGAAGAATAGCTTTTCAGAAACTTTACATAGAGAATTAGATATTTGTAATGGTATGAATAGGCTGTATGATATGTTGCCAGTGATTGATTATAAAATGTATGAAAAGATGGAGCAGAATAATGAGAATGTTTGTTCGGAAGTCACTTGTGAAAAGGCTGATGGTGTGGTAGAATAAACTAAAATAGAAGTAAGAAGATTAAGGGGATTTCGTTATGGGTAAGAAGATCGTATGTGAATCGTGTGGAACGATTTTTCCATTTGAAAAAGCAAAAGGTTTTACAGTATGTCCAGTGTGTAATGCTTCTTTTGATGATGAAGAAAATGAGACTTCTTCTACTCATGATGAAGAGGAAAAGATAGATTTAGATCATCCTGATATGTATTTTTATTCTATTGATTCAGAAGATAAGTATGAGGATAAAAATTTAAGAAGAATCCGATGTCAGTGTACATCTTGTAGAGAAGTTAATACAATACGATGTAATCAACTTATTCTTATTAATTCTGAATATGTAAAATTAAAAGACGGTGCAGAAATTTGTTGTAAAGGATGCGGAAAGGTAGTAACTAATCCGATTATCCCGAAAAGACCTGATGGGTGGCGTGAATTGAATATGTGGGAAAAAGATTATAATAACCTTCCCAAATGCCCGATATGCCATTCCACCAAAATACATAAAATTAGCATGACCAATAAAGCAGCATCCGCATTAGCTTTCGGCGTTTTTGCTGCAGGTCATGTATCGAAAACCTATAAATGTGATATATGTGGTAGTAAATTCTAAATGAAAAATTAAATATTAAAATATAAAATAATAACAAAAAGACAGTTCATATTGGGCTGTCTTTTTTGTATGCCAAAGGAGGTAAACGTTTGGGCGAAGAATTTTTATTAGACATAATAGCGTTATTAAATCAACAGTTATCAAAGAAGAAGATTAAGGAACAGTTAAAAGGCATGGATAATTCCATGTTCGTGAAGGTAATATCAAAATTATCAATATCGTTATCCAAACGCCAGTTGAAAAAGGACTTAAAACAATTAAACGACCTGTATTTACAGGTTGGCGCGGATTTAAAGATAGACAGCGCCTTAAAGAAGAAATTACAAGGCAGGATTAAAACATTACAGGACAGCATATCAGATTTGCAGATTGGAGTCCGTGCAAAAGATTCCGACATTGCAAAGACGGTTACAGAAGCAGGGAATAAAGGTCAGAGGGCAGCAAGCAGGACACCCATTGGCTTCAACATAGAAGTGAAGAAAGAAAAAGCGATTGCAGATTTGGAATATATGGCAAAGAAGTATTCTAAATTATTTTCAAATGCTTCCGCTTCTTCAAAATACAATAATATTCTGGATGCGGCATATGGGATTACAGATGCGAAACAGTTATCAAATGTCAGGGCGCAGATAGCCGCATTTACATCCGAATTAAAGGCGAATAATCTAGCGTCACAGTCATTAGGCGATAAATGGAGAAGCCTTATTTCAAGATGTAAGGATATGTTTTCAGCTGCAAGTGCAGTCACTATGATATTTTCACAAGTAAGACAGGCCGTATCATCTTTCTTGCAACTCGATACGGCAATGACGAACTTGTATAAAGTCCAAGACCAGATTACAAGCCGTGACCAGTTTTCAGGTTTGCTTACCAAGTGGAATAAGTTAGCACAAAACCTGGCTGTCACAACTGAAAGCCTTATTTCTTCTATGGAAGCATGGTCTAAGATTGGATTTAATCTGGATATGTCTGAGCAGTTGGCAGAGATCACTTCAATATTTGAGAAGACAGCAGAAATTTCTAATGAAAAAGCAACATCCATATTGATTTCGGCGGCACAGGCATTTACAGAGATAGATGATCTTGGTGTAGATGATTATGTCAAGAGAGTGGAAGCAGTCGGAAATAAAATAAATGCTATCGGAAACAAATACGCAATAGATTCTGAAGGGATTGCCGACGGATTGCAAAATGCAAGTGCGGCTTTGAAAGTGGCAGGGAACGATTTAAACGAAACAATTGCCTTAATTACAACAACCAATAAAATCTACCAGAATCCAGAGGAAGGTTCCAATATGCTTAAGGTGGCTTCCATGCGTTTAAGGGGGCAGGTAGATGCACTAAAAAGCATGGGGGAGGATGCGGAAGGTGTATCAACAGACCTTACCAAAATCCAGCAGCAGGTCTATGAACTGACAGGGAATAAGGTAAATATATTTGAAGATGATGAAAACCTGAAAAGTACATACCAGATGATCCTTGAAATCGGTGAGGTATTCGATTCATTAAATGACCGTTCACAGGCTGACTTGCTAGAAGTTATGTTTGGCAAGCAAAGAGCTAGTGCAGGTGCTTCATTGCTTCTTAATTATGAAGAATTAGAGAAAATCAAGAATGATAGTATGGACGCTACTAATAGTATGGCAGAAGAATATTCCAAGTATATGGAATCAGCAGAAGCAAGCCTTACTACTTTTAAAGAGAAATTGATTGAGACATATTCCACATTCATGAGTGGCGATTTAATTAAGTATACCGCTGATATGGGTAGTGGATTATTAGACTTGGTCAATGCTACTGATCTTTTGCGTCATGGTCTCGTAGGTATTGTTTCGTTAAACATTGGTAAGGGTATTACTTCTATCGGTGCGTCAATAGCCTCTACAGTAAAGCAGATGAATACGCTTGGTAATGCGTTGCAACAGGTGAAGAATCTGCCAGTTAATGAAGCATTACGGGTTGACGCATTAGAACAAATAGGAAATACTACAAAATCTTTAACCGAAAAGAATTTAAAATTGCTTTTATCACAAAGGCAATTACAAGATAGTGATAGAGAAATGATATTGAGTATGCACAATCTTACAGATGAAGAGGTGCAACTTAAATTACAGAAATTAGGCTTACTTTCTGTAACTAAATCGCAGACAACAGCAAATGTAGCAGAAGCGGCAACAACAGGAACGCTAAAAAATGCAATGTTGTCATTGAAAGCGACAGTTAAAGAAGCAGGTATGACGATCAAAGGTATTTTCGCTAGTAACCCTATTGGTATGTGGTTTATGGTAATTTCAACCGCATTTAGCGTGTTTTCAACCGCTATCAGTAAAGCTAATGAAAAACTGGAAGAGACACGCAGGGCGAACATAGAAGCCGCTACGGCAGCGTCACAGGAGGCGGATAAGTTAAATGGGTTATACAGTGAATATACGCGCCTTGCATCAATCCAGGATAGGACTACTTCTGAGGAAGAAGCGTTTAAGACAGCGGTAGAAAATATCACGGTTGCACTTGGCGATAAGGCAGAAGCCCTTGAAAATCTTACAGCCGGTACAGATGAATATGCGGATGCACTAAAAGAAGCAACTAAAGCTGAATTAGAAAACCAATATGTATCTGCTAAAGTTGGTGCAAAAGCAGCCGAAGATGCGCTAAAGGATGTAGCATATAGTAGCTGGGATGGAAGTCATATCACAATACAGCAGAATGAACAAATGGCGGGCGTTGAAGAACATATGGCAGCCTTGGAAGCAGTCAAAGACATTCTGTCTGAATATGAGGATATAAGCCAGAATGGTGTCGAATGGGAACCTATAAATTGGGACTCAGACCATGATGATATGAATGCAGTGGTTGAATACTACAATGCACTTATTGAAGCAAGGAATAAACTGGTAACGGCAGACAATGCAGATTTCTTAATGAGTTCTGATATATACGAAGATATTAACACTACAATCAATGATTTGTCAGAAAGCGTAGAAACATATACAAAGCAACAGTATAATGCATTGAAATTAAACTATGAATGGCAAAATGGAATTCCTGGCACTAAAGCAGAATTTGAGGCAATGGAAAACTCTATTCTTAGTGCGAGTGGGGCAGGAAAGGCATTCCAAGATATATTAAAGGGATATCTAACAGAAGATTTTTCAAGTTTGGCAACAGATATTGGAAGTGTCAATGATGCAGTAGGTGATGCGTCGGCACAGGCAAAAAGCGCAATCCCATTATTCAATCAGCTTACAAGTTCCGAGGAAGAATTAGATAAATTCCAAGCGTCTGTAAAGTCAGCAACAGAAGCGTATTCAACATTATTATCCGGCAATTATACATCTACAGAATTACTGGATTCTATCCAGGCGATCAACCAGGCAGTGTCCGATATGGATGGTTCGCTTAACTGGGAATTTATCAACAGCCAAGCAGATTCATTGGATGTATTGGGCGATGCAATACAGTGTGTTTCCACAAAATACGCAAATAGCATTTTATCAGGCGCGGGGATTAACATAAATAGCGACTTCAGAAAAATGCTTGCAGACATGATTCAGCAAGCATATGAGGCAGAAGCGGAATTTGCAGGAATGAACACACAGCTTGACAATCTGCAATCATCTTACCAGACATTAACAAGCATCATAGAATCCTATAATGAAACAGGATACATAAGCCTTGATAGCCTTCAATCATTGCTTACAGCGGATGAAAACCTGATTGCTATGTTGGAAGTTGAGAATGGGCAGCTTGCCATTAATCAAGCAGCTTATGAAAATCTGGTAGCGGTTCAATTAATGGAACTCAAAGCGAAGCTGATCAATGCCGCCGCAGCGGAGATAGAGGAACTTGCTAAACAGAAAGCAGAAGAAGCAACAAACAATAATGCATCTGCATCTAACAATGCTGTTGAAAAACTCGATGCTGAAACTGCCGCTATTAACCGCAATACGTCTGCTGCTATTTCTAATGCTGTTGCGAAAGCAGAAGAAGCCGGAGTTTCAGAAGAAGAAATACAAGGGGTATTAGACAAAAACAACGAAGTATGGAATGCCTTACTAAATAACTTTAGTGGTGATTTCTCAGGATTTATGGGAGGTGGTTCCAAAGCGGCAAAATCCGCCGGCAAGGAAGCTGCAGATGCCTATCTCGAATCATTTGAGAAGGAACTAAAAGACCTCGATGATTTAAAAGACCGCGGAAAAATCACGGAAAAACAATACCTGGATGCCTTGAGACGTCTCTATCTCAAGTATTTCCGCGACAAGGAGAAATACCTAAAGGAATACGAGAAATACGAACACCAATACCTTGATGGCATGAAATCCCTTTATGAATCAGCATTCAGCTACATCACAAAGCAGATTGGCAAACGCATAGACGCAATCAATGATGAAAGGGATGCTGCCGTGTCCGCGCTTGAAGCGGAACGTGACGCAAGGCTTGAAGCCATAGAGGCGCAGAAGGAACAGCTTGAAAATGAGATAGAAGGCATCGAGAAGAAGATAGATGCCAAGGAAAAAGAAATCAAGGCGATGCAGGACGCAAATGCCGAACGCAAGCGTGCCATTGATTTGCAGGGAAAGGAATACAACTTGCAGCGTATGCAGAACCAGAAGACTGCAAACGTCTATAAGGGCGGGCAGATGGGGTACGAAGCCGATACGTCGGGGGTACGCGATGCAAAACAGGAAGTCGAGGACGCGAAGCTGGAAATCGATGTCTCCAAAATCGAAAAGGAAATCGACCTACTGGAAGACGAGAAAGGCATCCTCCAGGAGCGGATCGAACTGCTGGAAAAAGAGGCGGAACAGGTCAACAAATACTATGACAACCTCATCAAACAGACAGAATTGCATTATGATTCCATGATAAAAGGTCTGGAGGATTATAAGGCACAGTTTGAGGGGCTAACAGACCTTCTCGAAAATGCACAACTAGAATCGGCCCTTGCTGAACTTGGTATTAACATGGATGCTTTGCTGAATGGCTCACAAGAGGAATTTGAAAAATTGAAGACGGCATATATCGGCATCCTTGCTGATATGAGCCGTGGGAACGATGGCGTCCTTGACCAGCTGTCAAGATTGTCTGGGATCAGCACACAGTCCATAAGCTACCTTGATGCAACGAAAGGCGCGTTTGAAGGGCTTGGGGATGTGGCATTGGAGGGGCTGGAATCCAGCGTTGACGGCATAGGCGAATCCGTAAACGCCCTCTCCACAAGTGCAGGCGAAGCATCTACTGCTGTAGGGAAAATCCAGGAAAGCGTTAGCAGCACATCCCAAAGCATAACCCCACTGAACGAAGAGCTTGGTAACCTGAAGACCCTGATCTCCGGACTTACTGAATTGTTAAACAACATTAAATTCCCTGAAATCGGCGATGAAGGGTATGCACAGAAGCTAAGGGATATTGCACAGGCATTCGGTGAAATTGCTTCAAAATGTAACGAATTTAAAACCATAGACTTCTCTTCCATCATCGGCTCTGCATCTGTGCCCAGCACAGACGGTGCCGCAATGCCTGGTGTGGATGGTATGGAAGGGTCGGCAGGTACCGGGTTCATGGGGCTTGCGTCCGCCATATCTGAAGCGGTTGCATCCATTGACGAGCAAATGGGCAAGCTTGAAACAGCATTGGGCAAAGGGAATAGCCACTTTAAAAACCAGATGTCTGTCATCAATGACGAATACCTTCCCGCATGGGAGTCGCTTCAGGCACGCCTTGCCGAAATAATTGGAGTAGGCGGGGGCAATGGGGATAATAAAGAAGGCAAAGGGAACCAAGGGGAAGGGGGCAAAGAAGGTGGCTCTGGAACCGGCGTGGATAGCGGCAGCATTATAGGCATTATGCAGACAGGCGGCGAGGAAGTCGCAGCAAGGCTGGAAGACCCTTGGCTGAAGGCATTCAACGACTTTGCAACGGACGGCGACAACTCCATCCAGACAGTATGCGACAAGATTATTGAGCTTGTATCGGAAATGGCAAGGGTCATACAGGAGAAATGCGATGCAGCCGCCAGTGCATTGAATGCATTGGCAGAGACGGCATCCTCCTCCCTTTCATCGGTAGGCGGTTCCGTGTCGTGGAACACTGTTGCACATGCAGAAGGCACGGTCGGGGATGCATTTGCCAATGGGACAGGATACAATGGGCTCCCTCATGATGAAAAGGATGCGTTGCGTTCCGAATATGGGCAGCAAGAATTGGCTGTATATCCAAATGGCAAGACGGAACTTACCACAGAGCCTACCATGAGTGATCTCCCGAAAGGCACTGTGATCTTCAATGAAGAACAGACAAGGCGCATCATGGACAACGAGGGGAAGGAACTTGGCAATGCATATGATGACGGGACGATAACGCTTGCCGATGGAACGGAAATAAGGCCACTGAACCCAAGCGACAGGGAATACTGGCTGCATAAAAAGTTTGACGAATTTTTCAAGAAAAACAAGGATGCATTCCTTATGCCCACCAATGCAATGTTCAAAACAGCAGAATCCGTAGATAAGATGGTGGAGGTAATCAACAACAACCATACTATGAGACAGAATGTGGTAAATATAGGTGATATTCATTTACATGAAGTACAAGATGTAGACAGATTTTCTGATGAGTTAATACTACGATTCCCAAATAAAGTCTTACAAAAGATGCACAGAGTATAAAAGCAACAAGTTGATTCTAAAATATAGGGGGTGGAATATCCCCCCTTTTTGAAAGGAAAACATATGGATTCATTAAATAAAAATATTGATGCGGTAGAAATGCTGGCAGAGCAGATAACAATGTTGATAAAAACCCACGAACACAAATATGACAAAACCTTTCCATCCGCAGTTAAAGCTATAAATAGGGATAATACATACACCATCATGGATGACGGAGGGGTTAAGCGGAAAGTAAAATGCTCCATCCCCAATGCTGCTCTAAAGGTCGGGCAATATGTATGGGTTAAGGTTCCGTGCGGAAGGCTGGAAGACATGCACATATGTGGGGTTAAATAGGTAGATGGAAAAGATACCAAATAAAACATATAAATTTTTGAAACCAGAAGGAGAATATCAATACAGAAAATGACCAAGGAAGAATTAAAAGAACTTATAAACAAGGTATCTGATGAAGTATCAGAATATCCGGAAAAGCCGGATACTGGTAACAAAAATGATGATACAGCTCGTTATTTAGTGGATACCATGTGGCAGATAAAAAGAAATTATAATAACATCCTGGCAGAAACCTTATACCGGCTTATGGAAATGGGAAAAATGTGATAGGTAGAATATGACATTAAAATGTAACTGTAAACAAAGTGCCGATGTGGATATGACTGCCAAAAGTGGCAACCCATGTTCCATATATTGATATAGATAATAAATAGTGAAAAAATTGAATACTGATATGATTATGATTTTAGGGTACTGTTACGGTTGTGGCAGTACCTTTTTATATAAATTTTATGTGAATTGGAGTGTGATTTTTATAGAAACGATTCAGATTGAAAAAGGGCTATTAAATTTGGATGCATTTTGCGAGTATATGGGAATCAAAAAGACAAAAGCAAGAGAATTGTTACATAATCCCACTAATGGTTTTACTGTAAGAATTGGCAATAGATTATATGCACATAAGGGAAAATTAGACGAATGGTTGTTAGAACAAATTCTTTAAATTTATGTGAGAATATAAAATAATTGAAACTAAATGGCAAACGTGATAAAATAGGGAAAATATTTAATAGTTCTTTCCCTGATTTTCGCGGAAAGGAGGCAGTGATGGGTAAATCGCTGAAAGGGAAAGAGTTAGGTAATAATATTTGCCAGCGTAAAGACGGGACTTATATGGCAAGATTTATAAATAGATTTGGTAAAAGGCAAACTATTTATGCGAAGACATTGAATGAAGTAAGGGCAAAGTTAAGAGAAGAACAGTATAAAGATGAAAAAGAGATTAATGTCGTTGCTAAAGATATGACATTGGATGCATGGTATAAGATATGGATTAATACTTGCAAAAGAGGGTGCAGGGCGTCTACAAAGGAAGCATATGCAACGCATTATAAAAGGATTCAGGCTGATTTGGGATGGAGAAAATTAACTTCATTAAATTTGGTGGTAATGCAAGATGCCATTAATAAACTGTGTTCAGATAATGCGAGAAAAAATTCTAAAAAGATCTTAGTGGATATGCTCGAAAAAGCAATAGATACGGATTTGCTTACCAAGAATACTGCAAAGCAGATAGTTACGGATTTGACCAAAGAAGAAAAAAAGGAAAGGCGAGTATTGACGATTGGCGAGACGAAGCAGTTTCTGATACAGGCAGATGGAACTTTTTATTATAATCTCTTTGAACTAGCACTGGAAACAGGTATGAGGATTGGTGAATTATGTGGCTTACAGTGGGAAGATATAGATTTCAGGAATAAAATGCTGTATGTAAATCATACTTTGTGTTACTTTAGTAATGATGGCAAATATGTATTTGAAATGCATGATACCAAAACTAATAATGGTAAGAGGGCGATTCCTTTAACAGAAAAGGCGATTAAGGCTTTAAAGAGACAAAAAATTCAAAAGCAGGGAATCATGTTAAAAGGGAAAATTGCACCAGAAGAATACGAGAATTTAGTTTTTGTTACTAGAAATAACAGACCAACCCAACAATTTTTAGTCCAGGAATGTATGGGGCTGATTATCAAAAAGATTCAAAAAGTTAATATAGACTTTGAGACATTTACGCCACACACTTTTAGGCATACATTTGCAACTAGAGCGTTGGAAAATGGAATGCAGATAAAAACATTGTCGCGTTTACTTGGACATGGGGATATTCAGTTGACTTTGAATTTATATTGTCATGTTACAGAAGATACATTGGTAGAAGAAATGAAAAAGATGGAACAGAAATGTGTATAATATAAAAATGGTGTAAAAATGGTGTAAATGTGTACTGAAAAAGAAGTAGGAATAGGCTGAAAAGCCCAAAAATACGGAGGTTTTCAGAAAAATGGAACAATACAAAAAAGATTTTATTGAGTTTATGGTAGACAGCCAAGTGCTGAAATTTGGGGAGTTTACTTTAAAAAGCGGGCGGAAGTCCCCGTTTTTCATGAATGCAGGAGGATATGTAACAGGTACCCAGCTTAGAAAACTGGGCGAGTATTACGCAAAAGCTATTAATGATAATTATGGGCTGGACTTTGATGTGCTGTTCGGGCCTGCTTATAAAGGGATTCCTTTGAGCGTGGCAACGACGATGGCAATCAGCAGCCTTTATGGCAAGGATGTGAGATATTGCTCCAACCGTAAGGAAGAAAAAGATCATGGGGATACAGGTATCCTTCTGGGCAGTAAGCTAAAGGACAAAGACCGTGTGGTTATCATTGAGGATGTCACTACTTCCGGCAAATCCATCGAAGAAACATTTCCTATTTTGAAAGCGCAGGCGGATGTGGAAATCAAAGGGCTGATGGTATCTTTAAACCGGATGGAAAAGGGACAGGGCGAAAAAAGCGCACTTTATGAGATAAAAGAAAAATACGGGTTTGATGCCAATGCCATCGTGACGATGGATGAGGTTGTGGAGTATTTGTATGGCAGACCGTATAAAGGCACCGTTTATATTGACGAGGAATGCAAAGCAAGGATTGATGCATATTATGAGCAGTACGGCGCTAAATAAAATAGCCGGCTGCATCAAAGCAAAAAGACGGAGGAAATTTATATGGAAGAGAAAATATATAAGATAATGAGCGGGGCGGGAGCGCTGAATCTTGTGATAGGAGTGGTTACGCTGGTAGCGGGGATAACAGGGGGCGTACTCTTAATCATAAGCGGGGCAAAGCTTTTAGCCGGCAAATCGAAGATATTATTTTAATAGAGTGGGCATTCCTTGTCGGGGAATGCCCATTCGGAAATTAAGCCATAATGGAGGTAGGGAATGTTCCGTAAGAAAAGTGAAAAGGGGAGAAGAAAGGGCGGATATATTTTCACGGTGCGTAAGCACCCGGAAAAAGGGATTATGTCAACGATTTTAGGCGTGCTTTCTATCCTTTCGGTAGGCGCAGCCATTTACCTGACTTATAGAAACGGCGGGAATGCCCAGCCGCAATATGCGGCAGCGGTTTTCCTTGTGACACTTTTTTCCCTTGTCGGGCTGGTACTTGGCATACTTTCAAGGGTGGAAAAGGATAATTACTATCTGTTCCCTCACTTAGGCATTGGGCTGAACGTATTCTGCCTTGCCGCTATCAGTTATATTTTATATGCTGGGATATAAATTTATATGCTGGGATATAAATGTGAATTGGTTGGAAACGGAGTTTGCAGGTTGAGAGAAAGGCATGGTTTTTAGTATGACGGACAATAAAAAGGAACGCTATGAACTGGCGAAGGGGCGCATTTGTGAAATAGGGGAAGAGTGCGTGAAGGGGGATGCATATAGCTTGTATTTCCGGAAAACAGCCTCCTTTTTGCAGGATATCATGCAAACATATGAGGAAGCGCAAAGCGGGGAGCTGTATAAGGCGACGATGGAAACGCTGCAGGAAAAAAACAGGAAGCTGTACGAAGATATCCTCCCGGAAAATTATGAGGAAAGTTATGGGAATCCGGTGTATGCGGTGAAGGCATTAGGGGAAGGATACGGACAGCTTTTGTCCTTTTTATATACGGAATTGCGGAGCATGATTTCCTTTGCCTACGAGAAGGATTTATTTGAGCTGTTAATCAGAATGGAACTTTTTCTGGAAGTGTATACGGCATTTGCCTGTGGGTGGGAAGAGGAAAAAGAGGAACCGGAATATGAACAATTGCGGCAAATTATTTATTGGTTTGTCAGCGATTACTCTGAGCCCTCTTCGGAAAAACGGTTGCGGGAGCAGCTTTGCCCGGAGGAAGACTTTGCATTGCGCTTGATTATGGACAGCAATTTGGACGATTTGAGGTATTTGTATTATTTTGGGGAATATATTTCGGAACAGGAGCTGGAAACGGCACGGCACTTAAGCAGTATGCCGCCGGAGGAAATAAAACGGATGGCAGATACTTATACGGAAGGGTACCGGATTGGATTTGCCGTATGCAATAAAGACATTTCCAAGAAAAAAACCGTCAACATCCGCTATAGCCTTGGGTTTGAGCGGATGATAAGGGCAGCGGTGGGGAATTTTGAAGCAATGGGGCTGAAGGCTACTATATACAGGGCGGGAACGAGCGTCCTCCGCGGAAAAAGTATCCGTAAGAACGGATATTTTGGAGCGGACGCCAACAAACAGTACAATTACGACCATAAGGATGACCAGGCATTGTATTTGGACGGAAGGCTGGTAAACCGAAAACTGGAAGTGATGCGGGAGGCCTTTGAAGGATTGAAAGAAGAAGCGTCAGTATTCGGCGGGCCCGCAGTGGTGGAAGTATTCGGAGAGGAACCCTTTGCGCCGAAAACAAAGCCGGAGACCCTTAAGCTTTCTGAAAAACAACAGAAGCTGGAAGTGGAATATATGACGGCGGCAGGAGAGCTTCAAAACGAGTATATCAAAGGGGAAGAGAGGAGCTTTACAATTATTGCTTTCCCGGTTCCGGCCATCGGTGAAAAATATGAGGAGATTTTTGACGAGACTGTTAGAATTAATACGCTGGATTATAAAAAGTACCAAGGCATCCAGCAGACGATAATCAATGCTTTGGACAAAGCGGATTATGTAACGGTAAAGGGGATGGGTGGAAACCGGACAGACTTAAAAATAAAGCTCCATGAGTTGAAAAACCCGGAGAAAGAAACGAACTTTGAAAACTGTGTGGCGGATGTGAATATCCCGGTGGGGGAAGTATTTACCTCCCCTCTGTTAAAAGGTACGGAAGGGGTATTACATGTAAGCCGCGTATTTTTAAACGGGTTGGAATATAAAGACTTGGAAATCGCTTTTACAGAAGGGATGATAAGCGGTTATTGCTGCGGGAATTTTGCATCGGAAGAGGCAAATAAAAAATATATTAAGGATAATGTGATGTTCCGGCATGAGACGCTTCCAATGGGGGAATTTGCTATCGGTACCAATACGGCCGCATATGTGATGGCAAAGGACTATGGAATAGGGGATAAACTGCCGATACTTATTGCGGAGAAGATGGGGCCCCATTTTGCGGTGGGGGATACTTGCTATTCCCATGAAGAGGACATGCTGACTTATAACCCTGACGGTAAGGCGATTACTGCCAGGGAAAACGAGGTATCCGCGCTGCGGAAAACGAACAGGGCACAAGCTTATTTTAATTGCCATACGGACATTACCATTCCGTATGATGAATTAGGTGAACTGGCGGCGGTGAATAAAGAGGGGGAAAAAGAAGTTATTATTAAAGAAGGCAGGTTTGTACTAAAAGGATGCGAAGAATTGAACCGGCCGTTGGGGGAATAAAGAGGGATACTCCTTAAAATATCAAAAATATGCATAAAATATGGGTTGCGTATGGAAACATTTTTTAGTAAACTAAGAAATGGAAGAGTATGTAAGATTCACGGATGATTCCGGGATAGTGAATATAAAGGAGAAAATGGTTATGGCACAAGTAGGGATTGTAATGGGAAGCGATTCGGATATGCCGGTTATGGCAAAGGCGGCGGAGATTTTGGACGAACTGGGGATTTCTTATGAAATGAGAATTATTTCTGCCCACAGGGAGCCGGATGTTTTTTTTGAATATGCGAAGACAGCGGAGGAAAAAGGATTTCAGGTGATTATTGCTGGGGCGGGGATGGCAGCCCATTTGCCGGGTATGTGTGCGGCAATCTTCCCCATGCCAGTCATCGGTATTCCGATGCATACCACTTCTTTAGGCGGAAGGGATTCCCTTTATTCTATTGTCCAGATGCCTTCCGGAATCCCGGTGGCCACAGTGGCAATCAACGGCGGAGCCAACGCGGGCATTCTGGCAGCGAAGATTCTGGCGGTTGCCGATAAGGAACTGTTAGGAAGGCTGAAGGAATACAGCCTTTCCTTGAAGGAAAGCGTTTTGGCAAAAGATGCAAAGCTTCAGGAAACAGGGTATAAGAATTACACAAAATAAAGCGGTTGGCAAGGCGGAGGAGAAAGATTGAGAATTGAGAATTTTCAATCCCAAGTTTGTGTCTGTGCGGCATCCACAAGCTTGTAGGCCAAATGAAATTGGCTTTGCGCAACAAAGCCGCGCAGAAATGGAGTTAAATTATGGATTATAAGAAAGCCGGTGTAGATATTGAAGCTGGTTATAAATCGGTAGAATTGATGAAAAAATATGTAAAGGAAACGATGCGGCCGGAAGTGCTTGGAGGTTTGGGCGGTTTTTCCGGGGCTTTTTCCCTTTCATCCATGAAGGAGATGGAAAAGCCCACGCTGGTGTCCGGAACGGATGGCGTAGGCACTAAACTGAAATTAGCGTTTTTGTTGGATAAGCATGATACGGTAGGGATTGACTGTGTGGCCATGTGTGTAAACGATATCGCATGTGCAGGCGGGGAACCCTTATTTTTCCTTGATTATATAGCGTGCGGCAAGAACTATCCGGAAAAGATAGCGACGATAGTAAAAGGTGTGGCAGAAGGCTGTAAACAGGCCGGTGCGGCGCTGATTGGCGGCGAAACGGCGGAGATGCCCGGTTTTTATCCGGAAGAGGAATATGATTTGGCAGGCTTTGCGGTAGGCATAGTAGATGAGAAAAACTTGATTTCCGGCAGGGATATCCAACCCGGCGATGTGCTGGTAGGCATTGCTTCTTCAGGCGTACATAGCAACGGCTTTTCGTTGGTAAGGAAAGTTTTTGATATGACGAAAGAAAGCTTAAATACCTATTATGAGGAGCTGGGAAAGACCTTGGGGGAAGCTTTGATTGAGCCTACAAAGATTTATGTAAAGGCATTAAGGGCCGTAAAAGATAAAGGCATTTATGTGAAAGGCTGCAGCCATATTACAGGCGGCGGTTTTTATGAGAATATTCCAAGGATGCTGCCGGAAGGGGTCCGTGCCGTCGTGGAAAAAGACAGTTATGAAGTGCCGGCTATTTTTAAATTGCTGCAGGAAAAAGGCGGCTTAGAAGAAAAGATGATGTATAATACATATAATATGGGGCTTGGAATGGTTCTTGCTTTGGATGGGAATCAGGCAGGGCAGGCTATGGAAGCGATACGGGCAGCCGGGGAAACGCCTTATATAGTTGGGCATGTAGAAGCCGGGGAAATAGGAGTCGTGCTATGCTAAGGATTGTGGTATGCGTATCCGGCGGAGGAACGAATCTTCAGGCAATCATAGACGGCGTAAAAAACGGGCAGATAAGCAATACGGAAATTGTTCAGGTAATCAGCAATAACGGGAATGCGTATGCTTTAAAAAGGGCAGAGGAGAATGGTATCCCGGGCATTTGCGTATCGCCAAAGGATTATGAGGATAGAGAAGCTTTTAACGATGCATTGTTGGAAACTGTGAAGAGGGCGGCGCCGGACTTGATTGTATTGGCGGGGTTCCTTGTAGTGGTTCCGGAGAAAATGATTGCAGAATATAGGAACAAGATTATAAATATCCACCCTTCCCTTATCCCTTCTTTCTGTGGAAAAGGGTACTACGGATTGAAGGTCCATGAGGGCGTATTGGAGCGGGGGGTAAAAGTGACCGGGGCAACGGTACATTTTGTAGATGAAGGTACGGATACAGGGCCGATTATATTGCAGCGGCCGGTAGAAGTAGAGGATGGAGATACGGCAGAGACTTTGCAAAAGCGTGTGATGGAACAGGCGGAATGGATTCTTTTGCCGGAGGCTGTCGATGCAATAGCAAATGGCCGGGTTGAGGTAAAGGACGGCAGATGCAGAATCTTAAAAAACAGAAAGGATAGGGGTGTTTCATGAAAGTATTAATCGTCGGAAGCGGAGGGCGAGAGCATGCAATAGCGGCAAGCGTGGCGAAGAGTACAAAGGTGGATAAGATTTACTGTGCGCCGGGCAATGCCGGTATTGGCAGTCTGGCGGAATGCGTACCTATTGGAGCGATGGAATTTGACAAAATCGTTTCGTTTGCCAAGGAAAAAGACATTGATTTGACTATCGTAGGGATGGATGACCCTTTGGTAGGGGGATTGGTGGACGAACTGGAAGCTGCGGGGCTGCGGGCTTTCGGGCCGAGGAAGAACGCGGCGGTATTGGAAGGGAGCAAAGCGTTTTCCAAGGATTTAATGAAAAAATATAAGATACCTACCGCGAAATATGAGAATTTCGATGATGCAAAGCAGGCAGAGGCATATTTGGAAACGGCAAAATTCCCGGTGGTTTTGAAAGCGGATGGGCTGGCGCTTGGAAAAGGTGTTCTGATTTGCAAGGATTTGGAGGAAGCGAAAGAAGGCGTAAAATCCATTATGCTGGACAAAAAGTTTGGCTCGGCAGGAAACCAGATGGTGATTGAAGAGTTTATGACAGGGCGGGAAGTTTCGGTGCTTTCTTTTGTGGATGGGAAAACAATCAAGACGATGACTTCAGCGCAGGACCATAAACGCGCTTTGGATGGAGATAAAGGGTTAAATACGGGAGGTATGGGAACGTTTTCACCCAGCCCGTTTTATACGGAAGAAGTGGATAAGTTCTGCAGGGAACATATTTACCAGCCTACGGTGGACGCTATGGCGGCAGAGGGGAGGGAATTTAAAGGGATTATTTTCTTTGGCCTTATGCTGACGCAGGAGGGACCGAAAGTTTTGGAGTACAATGCAAGGTTTGGGGATCCGGAGGCTCAGGTGGTGCTTCCGCGGATGAAGAACGATTTGATTGAGGTGGTTTCGGCATGTATTGACGGGAAGCTGGACGAAATTGATTTACAGTTTGAAAAAAATGCGGCAGTCTGCGTTGTCCTTGCTTCGGAAGGATATCCGGTAGACTATAAAAAGGGATTTGCTATACATGGTCTGGAAAGCTTTGAAGGGAAAGAAGGGTATTATTGTTTCCACGCAGGCACAAAGAAGACGGAAAACGGGATTGTAACAAATGGAGGACGAGTGCTTGGCATAACCGCAAAGGGAAGGGATTTGAAAGAAGCCAGGGCAAATGCGTATGAAGCAACAAAGTGGGTTACATTTGAAAACAAATATATGCGCAATGATATTGGGAAAGCAATTGAGGAGGTATAGAGGTTATGGCGATGGATGAGGCAAAAAAAGAAGCGCTTAAAATGGAAGCGTTAGGTATTACCAATTATAATAGGCCATATCTGTGTGATGTGTGCGGCGGATTGATGGTATTTAAAGGCTGCGGGGAATATGAGTGTGAAGATTGCCATACAAAGGGCTTGGACGATTATGGCAAGGTACGTAATTATATTGAGCAACATGCGGGAGCAAATTCCGCGGAAATCGAATCGGAGACAGGCGTAAGCCAGAAATCCATCCGACAGATGCTAAAAGAGTCCAAACTGGAAATCACTTCTGATTCCGTTGCGTTTATGAAGTGCGAGTTTTGTGGGGAAAATATCCGCTCCGGCAGATTCTGCCAGAAGTGCGAAGTAACGTACCATAGGGAAAAAGAAAGACAGATGAAGGAAAAAATGAAGGGATTCGGATTGGAGAATGAAGAAGAACGGAGAGAACGCCAGAACCGTCAGAAAGGTGAAAGGCGCTTCCTTCGCGAAGAATAGAAGGATTATAGTCCTAGAAATACGGATTAGAAAGGAAATACGGATGAGAATATCATTAGGAAGAAAGTTTTTTACCATAATATCGGGCATTGTATTGGCTGTAGTGATTTTTATCGGAGTACCTGCAACGAGTATGGCTTATCAGCCGACGGTGGGGATTGTATCGGCAGCTGCAGCGAAGGTGAGGAAAGAGCCGAATACATCCAGCGATGTGGTGGGCAGTTTGCTGAAAGGGAGCAGCGT
The DNA here is from genome assembly GCA_910588855.1 of uncultured Kineothrix sp. GTDB lineage: Bacteria > Bacillota > Clostridia > Lachnospirales > Lachnospiraceae > Kineothrix. Next base: position 160,358 of record CAJUSR010000004.1, read on the forward strand.
TACGATTACGGATGAGGTGACGGATAGTTCCGGCTCCGTGTGGTATAAGGTGACAGTAGAGAGCAATACAGGGTATATCCGCTCGGATTTGCTGATTAAAGCAACGGTTTCTACGCCCAATACGCAGACACAGAGCGTAAATTTATCCACAAATGCCAGCAAGCCTGCGGCGACTGCCGTAACACAGATTGCGGAAACAAAGGCGTATGTCAATTATAAAAGCGTTGTAGTGCGTCAGGGCGCTTCGACTGACCATGAAATTATGGGGTCAGTGGCAGAAAATACTCCGGTTATCATTACGGGGGAAGCGAAGGCAAGCAACGGTAAAAAATGGTATCAGATTCGGTATACCAATCAATCCGGAAGGGAAGTTGTAGGTTTTGTACGTTCGGATTTGTTGACAGTAGGCGACCCTCCGGCCGCGCCTGCAGCAACAGAAGCACCTGCTGAGACGCCAGCCGAAACGCCTGCGGATCAGGCTCCGGCAGAAGGGGAAGGAACAGAGGCGCCGGAAGGCACGGAAGCAGCTCCGGCGGAAGGTACGGAAGAGACTCCGACAGAAGCCCCGGTAGAGGAACCGGTTCCGGCAGAACCGGAGGTGAAACCGGATTATGAAATGGTATTCACGCAGAACGATGAGGGCGTGGAAGAATGGTTCCTGTATGACAATATCAACGGAACGAGACAGGCTTTATCAAATCTCCAGGCAGCGGCAGCGGCTGGGGCGAATATGGGTGAAGTGGACAGCGAACAGCTTTCCACCCAGAAGATAATTATGATTGTTTTAGGCGTTGCGGTAGCCATTTTGGCAATCACAGTCGTGCTGCTTTTGTTCAAAATCAAAGATTTGTACAGCGATGACGAATATGAAGATGACGATGAAGATGACGAAGACGATGATGAGGATGAAGACGAAGACGAGGATGACGAAGACGATGATGAGGATGACGAAGAGGAAGAAGTAGAAAAGAAAAGGTCAAAGAAAAGGACAATGGCGGATAGCCTCAAAGCTGTCAATAATGCAGGGAGCGTAAAGGTAGCGAAGGAAAAAGAGAAAAGCAGCATTACTATAAAGAATGTAGAGTATATTCCGGAAGAAGAGCCGTTTGAGCCGGGAAAAGCTGTTGTATCAAAACCACAGTCCAGAAGGAAGGCAAAGAATTTCCTGATAGATGATGATGAGTTTGAATTTGAATTTCTGAATATGGATGATAGAAATTAGAATACTAAGAGGATGGGGTATATAGGAAGAGCCTGTATACCCTATCTATTTCCCAAAATACTTTTTGGTTGACAGGAAATTCATGCTGTTATAATATTTGTATAACAATAAGATTTTTGAGTGGGAAGAAGGCGGAGCCAGGGCATGATAATAGAAATTGATTTTAACAGTGATGAAGCATTATACTTGCAGCTTAGGAACCAGATTATACTGGGGATAGCCACTTCCCGAATCAGGGAAGGGGATGAGCTTCCTTCGGTGCGGCAGCTTGCAGGGGATATCGGCATTAATATGCACACGGTAAATAAAGCATATACCGTCCTCAGGCAGGAAGGGTTTGTAAAAGTGGATCGGCGCCGGGGGGCGGTTGTTTCCATTGATGCGGATCGAATGGAGACCGTAAAGGAACTCCGCAAAGAGTTAGAAGTGATTCTTGCAAAAGTAAGCTGCAAGAATATTTCCAAGGAAGAAGTACATGCTCTTATTGATGAAATATATGAAGATTATGGAGGAATCAATTGATGCAGCCACAGTTTACGGAAAAAGCAAACGCAGCATTGCTGTTGGCGGAGAAGACAGCGGCAAGCTTAAGGCAGGGATATGTAGGGACCGAGCATATTTTAGCAGGACTTTTAAAAGAAGGAACGGGGGTTGCTGCAAAAGTCCTTACGGAAAACGGTGTAGAGGAGACGCAACTTCTTGAAATGATTAAAGAACTGATAACACCGGATACAGGGGTGTTGGCAAAGGACAGAGACGGCTATTCACCAAGAGCAATAAAAGTGTTGGAAGAAGCATACCGTCAAACGGAACGGTTTGAGACGGAACGGACGGGAACGGAACATATCTTGCTGGCATTAATTAAAGAAGGGGAAAATGTTGCAATCAGGCTATTGAATACTTTGGGCATATCTTTGCAGAAGGTTTATGTAGATACGCTGATTGCTATGGGACAGGACGGCGCTTTGTACAAAGAAGACCTGACCAAAAAGCAGGGGGGAAGAAAGAAAGGCGGGGCTTCTGTTCTTGACCAATACAGCCGTGACTTGACCGCTCTGGCAAGGAAAGGGGAATTAGACCCGGTGATTGGCAGAGAAGAGGAAATCGGCAGAGTAATCCAGATTTTGAGCAGGCGCACGAAGAATAACCCTTGCCTGATTGGGGAACCGGGAGTAGGAAAAACTGCAGTGGTGGAAGGGCTTGCCCTACGGATTGTAGAGGGGGAAGTTCCTTTTACGGTGCAGGATAAAAGAGTGCTGACCCTCGATTTGTCAGGTATGGTGGCAGGGAGCAAATACCGGGGGGAATTTGAAGAACGGATTAAAAAGGTGATTAAGGAAGTGATAGCCGACGGGAATGTGATTTTGTTTGTCGATGAAATGCATACGATAATCGGCGCCGGAGGAGCAGAAGGGGCGATTGATGCTTCTAATATTTTGAAACCTTCCTTAGCGAGGGGGGAAATCCAATTGATTGGCGCTACTACGATTTCCGAATACCGGAAATATGTGGAAAAGGATGCAGCCCTTGAACGCCGTTTCCAGCCGGTAAATGTAGAAGAGCCTTCCGAGGAAGAGGCAGTCCGCATTCTGAAAGGCATTGCAGGAAAATATGAAGAACATCATCATGTAACCATACGTGAGGATGCCATAGAAGCGGCTGTAGCATTATCCACCCGCTACATCAATGACAGGAATTTGCCGGATAAAGCGATTGATTTAATTGACGAGGCTGCTGCGGCCCTGCGGCTGAAATCAATGCATGTACCGGAAAAAATGAAAGAAATGGCGGAAGAGATTACCAAAATTGACGTGCAGATAGAGCGCTCGATTCGGATGGAGGCATTTAGCCAAGCCGGGGAACTGAAGCGTAACCAGAATGCATTGATGAAAAAATATGATAGGATGAAGCAGCGTTTTGGCAGAAGCCAGACGGAACGCAAATATGTGGTTGGGGAAAACGAGATTGCGGAAGTTGTGGCAATGTGGACAAAAATACCGGTGAAAAGGCTGACTGAAAAGGAAAGCGAGCGGCTGTTGAAACTGGAGTCGATTCTCCATCAGCGTGTAATCGGGCAAGAGGAAGCTGTGTCTGCGGTAGCCAGAGCAATGCGCAGGGGACGCGTTGGGCTTCAGGATCCAAATCGCCCGATTGGCTCTTTTCTGTTTTTGGGGCCTACCGGGGTCGGGAAGACAGAACTTAGCAAAGCGTTGGCAGAAGCCATGTTCGGTTCAGAGAATGCGTTGATAAGGGTAGATATGTCGGAATATATGGAAGGGCATTCTGTATCGAAAATGATAGGTTCGCCTCCGGGATATGTGGGATTTGACGAAGGCGGGCAATTGAGCGAAAAAGTAAGAAGAAACCCCTATTCCGTAGTCCTTTTTGACGAAATTGAAAAGGCTCATCCCGATGTGTTTAATATCTTGCTGCAAGTCTTGGATGACGGGCACATTACGGATTCCAAGGGTCGTAAAGTGAACTTTAAAAATACAATATTGATTATGACTTCCAACGCGGGGGCGCAGAGGATTGTAGATCCGAAGAATCTTGGCTTTTCGGTGCAGTCGGATGAAAAGAAAGATTACGATAAGATGAAATCGGGAGTGATGGAAGAGGTAAAGCGTCTTTTCAAGCCGGAATTTATCAACCGTATTGATGAAATTATGGTATTCCATCCGTTACACAAAGAAAATATGAAACAGATTATTACCCTCTTGGCCAGGAATCTGTCAAAACGGTGCAAAGAGCAGATGGATATCAGCCTGACACTGACTTCCTCTTTAAAAGAATTTATCATAGAGGAACATGCGGACAGCAAGATGGGGGCAAGGCCATTGAAACGTGCCATACAGACGGTGATTGAAGATGCTTTGGCAGAGGAGATTTTGGCAGGTCGCATCAAACCGGGCGATAACGTCAGCGTTGGGGTAAGGGATAAAAAAGTAGTTTTCCATAGTAAAAAATTAGTGGATTAAATGGGGAAAATGTATTATACTGTAGTATAGAATGCGTGGGAGGAAAAGCGCATAAGAGGTTTAGGAGGACATAAGAAATGGCAGTGGTGGAAGAATTACTCCGCGGAGAGGACGGAGGGGCAATCAGTTTTGGCAACCACAAACTGGAAGAAAAAGCGAAATTAGTGGATTTTGAGTTCGGCGGAGACTTATGGAAAGTAAAGACTTATAAGACGATGACGAAATTGGAAAAGAACGGAATGTTTGTCTATGAGTCAGTGCCGGGTACAAGTGTGAATGGTTTTAAGGAAACACAGGACGGGATTTGTTTTACGGTGGAAGGCAATGAAGATGCGCAGATTACCGTAGGGCTTCAGGATGAAACAGAGTACGAAGTATTTATAAATAATGGGAGCATCGGTAAGATGCGTACGAACCTTGGCGGAAAGCTGAATTTAAGTGTAGAGCTTGCAGAAGCAGGGGAAGTGGAAGTCAGGGTAGAAAAATAAGAAAAATAGAAAAGCCGGGTAGGCGCAGCTTATTAGCCGGCAGGAAGAAAACGTTCTTGAAACGGGACAATCATCAATAAATGAAAGTCCCGTTTTTTCTCCGTTCAAAAAGAGGAAAAGGTGAAAAGAGAAAAATTTTCAATCATTTTCAATCCTGGGTTTGTGTCTGCGCGGCGCCCCACAAAACCAAAATCCGGATTGGCCGGATGCAATAAAGCTGCGCAGAAAAGGGGGAAAACATGGCAAAGCTTAAAAATGCAACTGTGTTTTTTTGTCAGGAATGCGGATATGAGTCGGTAAAATGGATGGGACAGTGCCCCGGATGTAAAGCATGGAATACTTTTGTGGAAGAAAGGGCCGGTGCCGGAGGCAAAAGGGCAACTGGAAATAGGAAAACAGGGATAGATGGGCAAAAAGCGGAACCGGCAAAGCTGTCACAAGTCTCTATGAGCAAAGAAGATCGGATTCGCACAAAAATAGGGGAACTGGACAGGGTATTGGGAGGCGGGATTGTTCCCGGTTCCTTAACTTTGGTAGGAGGGGATCCGGGCATCGGAAAGTCTACGCTTTTGCTGCAAGTATGCCAGAAGCTGGAAAACGGGGGCTGTCAGGTGCTATATATATCCGGCGAGGAATCATTAAAACAGATAAAAATCAGGGCGGAACGCATCGGTGAATTTGGCGATAATCTGCTGTTGCTTTGCGAAACTAATTTGGATATGATAAAAGAGACGATTTACCAAATCAGGCCTCAGGCGGTAGTGATTGATTCCATTCAGACAATGTACAGCGAAGAGGTGTCGGCAGCTCCGGGAAGCGTTTCCCAGGTTAGGGAGGCTACCGGCGTTTTTCTGCAGATTGCCAAGGGGCTGAACGTTTCTATTTTTATTGTGGGCCATGTCACAAAGGAAGGTACGGTAGCGGGGCCAAGGGTGTTGGAGCATATGGTAGATACTGTATTGTACTTTGAAGGGGATAGGCATGCCTCTTACCGGATACTCCGCGGAGTAAAGAACCGGTTTGGCTCTACGAATGAAATAGGGGTATTTGAAATGCGGGAAGAAGGGCTGGCAGAAGTAAAAAACCCGTCGGAGTTTATGCTGGATGGGCGGCCGGAAAATGCCAACGGTTCTGTAGTCGCATGTTCTATGGAGGGAACCAGACCGATTTTAATTGAAATACAGGCGCTTGTCTGCGGCAGTAATTTTGGTATCCCGCGCAGGCAGGCTACCGGTACGGATTTTAATAGGGTCAATCTATTGATGGCTGTGTTGGAGAAGCGGGTAGGGCTTCCTTTATCGGGATGCGATGCCTACGTTAATCTTGCCGGAGGGATAAAAATAACGGAGCCGGCCATTGATTTGGGCATTGTTATGGCTATTGTTTCCAGTTATAAAAACCGTATGGTGGATAATCGTATGCTGGTGTTCGGGGAGGTGGGCCTAAGCGGCGAAGTGCGTGGGGTGAGTATGGCCGGGCAGCGGCTTCAGGAAGCAAAGAAGCTGGGATTTACCACATGTGTGATGCCGGCGGTCTGCATGAAAGGTTTAAAAAACATGGATGGTATTAAAGTAATCGGCGTAAAATCGGTACAGGATGCCATTGACTTAATCTAAGGGAAGGGCATAAGCGCTTTCCCCATATAAAGGAGTGGAAAAGTCAAATGAGGAGTTTGTTGGTATATTTGAAGGGATATAAAAAAGAGACAGCGTTGGCTCCGCTTTTTAAGATGCTGGAGGCTTCTTTTGAATTGCTGGTTCCTCTTGTAATGGCTCAGATTATAGATACAGGGATTGGGCAGGGGAACCGGGGCTTTATTTTCCGGATGTGCCTGATTATGATTATGCTTGGCATTATCGGGCTGGTTTGTTCGATTACGGCCCAATATTTTGCGGCAAAAGCTGCGGTAGGTTTTTCGGCGGAGCTGAAACATTCCCTTTTTGACCATATCCAATCGCTGTCTTTTTCGGAGATGGACACGATAGGCACGTCCACGTTGATTACCAGGATGACCAGCGACGTCAATCAGGTGCAGTCAGGGGTAAACCTGGTGCTGCGTCTATTCCTCCGTTCCCCATTTATTGTTCTGGGCGCAATGGTCATGGCCTTTACCATTGACACGAAGGCGGCAATGGTATTTGTGGTGACGATACCATTGCTATGTGTAGTGGTCTTCGGCATTATGTTAATCAGTATGCCTTTGTATAAAAAAGTGCAGGCGGGGCTGGATAAGATATTAGGGATTACGAGGGAAAACCTTACCGGCGCCAGAGTAGTGCGGGCATTTAATAAAGAAGAAACGGAAATCCGTCGCTTTGAGGAAGGGAATGAGTCTCTTACAAAAATGCAGATGTTTGTGGGGAAAATTTCTGCTCTGATGAATCCGGTCACTTATATTATTATTAACGGTGCGGCGATTGTGCTGATTTGGACAGGTGCTTTACGGGTGGATAACGGATATATAACCAGAGGGGAAGTTGTGGCTTTGGTAAATTATATGTCTCAAATATTGGTAGAATTGATTAAGCTGGCAAACCTGATTATTACCGTAACGAAGGCGTTTGCCTGCGCAAACCGTATTGAGGCGGTGTTTGATACGAAAGCGGGGCTTGTTTCCCCGTCAAAGGCGGAAGAAGAGAGGGAAGAAAACAAAAAAGAAAAAACAGAAGAAAAAACAAAGGAAGCCGTCTGCTTCGACCATGTGTGTTTGACTTACAAAAATGGTGGGGCAGAAGCACTGACGGATATTGATTTTAAGGTGCAGAAAGGACAGACAGTGGGAATTATCGGAGGAACCGGTTCCGGGAAATCTTCAATAGTCCATTTGATACCAAGATTTTATGATGCGGTGGAGGGAAGCATTAGGATAAACGGGATAGATGTAAGGGAATATCCTTTGGAAGAGCTGCGTGCGAAAATTGGTATGGTGATGCAGAAAGCGGTTTTGTTTAAGGGAACCGTCAGGGAAAATTTGCTATGGGGGAAAGAAGATGCTACGGAAGAGGAGATGTGGCATGCTTTGGAGGTTTCCCAGGCAAAAGAATTTGTGGAGGCAAAGGAAGGTGGCTTAGATGCCGGGATTGCCCAGGGAGGGAAAAACCTGTCCGGCGGACAGAAGCAAAGGCTTACGATTGCGCGTGCGCTAATCCGGAAGCCGGAAATCCTTATTTTGGATGACAGTGCTTCCGCTCTTGATTTTGCTACGGATGCCAGGCTGAGGAAGGCTATCCGGGAAATGGAGGAGGAACTGACAGTTTTTATTGTATCCCAGCGGGCTTCATCCATACAGTATGCGGACTTTATCATTGTTATGGACGACGGACGGGTTGCAGGAATCGGCACCCATGAAGAACTGCTTAGAGACTGTGGAGTATATAGGGAAATTTATGATTCCCAGTTTAAAAAGGAGGGCAGGGAATAATGAGAGGGAGGAACAGGCAAAAAGAGATTCTTTGGAAAGTGCTTGGATATATCAGGCGCTACTGGATATATTTGGGAATATCAATATTGATGGCGGCTCTTACGGTGGGGCTCACTTTGTATGTACCGATTTTGGTTGGGGATGCGATTGATTTAATTATCGGTAAAGGGATGGTGGATTTTCAGGGCATTGCCCATATCCTTATGAAAATGGCGGCAGCCGTCGGTATTACGGCAGCGGCGCAGTGGTTGATGAATGTCTGCAACAATAAAATGACTTATGGAATTGTAAGGGATATCAGGGATGAGGCTTTCCGTAGGATAGAAGCGCTCCCTTTAAAATACATTGACGCCCATTCTTATGGGGAAGTTGTCAGCAGGGTGATTGCGGATGTGGATCAGTTTGCAGACGGGCTGTTGATGGGATTTACCCAGTTGTTTACCGGCGTTGTAACGATTCTGGGAACATTGGCAATTATGTTAACGATTAACATTGGGATTACGGCGGTGGTAGTCTGCATTACGCCTGTTTCCTTTCTGGTAGCGAATTTTATCGCAAAGAAAACGTATCATATGTTTAAGCTGCAATCGGAAACAAGAGGAGAACAAACTGCCTTGATTGATGAAATGGTAGGCAGCCAACGGGTAGTGCAGGCCTTCGGTTATGAAGACAAGGCTATGGAACGTTTTGATGAAATTAACGATAGATTGCAGAAATGCTCGCTGAAGGCAATCTTTTTTTCTTCGATTACCAATCCGGCGACTCGTTTTGTCAATAGTCTTGTTTACACAGGGGTAGGGATTACCGGTGCGTTTCTCGCTATCCGGGGGAATATCAGCGTAGGTATGTTGTCCTGCTTATTGACATATGCCAACCAATATACGAAACCATTCAATGAAATATCGGGCGTAATTACGGAGCTGCAGAATGCCCTGGCTTGCGCAGGAAGGATTTTTGAGCTGATAGAGGAGAAGCCGCAGGAGCCGGATGCAGAGAATGCTTTGACCCTTACAAAAGTGAAGGGAAATGTGGCATTAAAAGATGTTTGGTTTTCTTATGTTCCGGACAAAAAGTTGATTCAGGGATTTCATTTACAAGTGAATCCCGGACAGCGGGTGGCGATTGTAGGCCCTACCGGCTGCGGCAAGACAACCATCATCAACCTGTTGATGCGGTTTTACGATGTGGATAAGGGAAGCATTCAGGTGGAAGGAACGGATATAAGGGAAGTAACAAGGAAAAGCCTGCGCACTTCTTACGGGATGGTATTGCAGGAAACCTGGCTGAAAACGGGAACGATTCGGGAGAATATCGTGATGGGTAAACCGGATGCTACCGATGAAGAAGTGGTTGCGGCTGCCAAAGCGGCACATGCCCATAGCTTCATTAAGCGTATGCCGGAGGGGTATGATACGGCAATTACCGAAGATGGGGGCAATCTTTCCCAAGGGCAGAAACAGCTATTATGCATCACCAGGGTAATGCTTTGCCAACCGGATATGCTGATTTTGGATGAGGCAACCTCGTCTATTGATACAAGAACAGAGCTGAAGATACAGAATGCTTTTGCCAAGTTGATGGAAAACAGGACCAGCTTTATCGTCGCCCACAGGCTTTCCACAATTCAGGAAGCGGACATTATTCTTGTTATGAAAGACGGAAATATTATAGAACAGGGAAACCACGAATCCTTATTGGCAAAAGGCGGGTTCTATGCCGAACTGTACAATAGCCAATATATGCATTAAGGATGCGTGGGCGGATGTGATATACTATGCATGGTGTATATGATATGCGTAGTTTGCGACATATATTGTGTATGTGATATGCGTGGTGTATGCGGCAATATATGGTGTATGCGATATGCGTGGTGTATGCGGCATATATGGTGTATATGGCATACGTGGCATTATGATATACATAATATATGTGATATACGTATTATGTGTAATGCTATATGATAGAAACAGATGGTTTATCGCTGAAAGAATTTCAGGGAGAAAAGGAAATCCAACTCGTCGTCCTTGTAATAAAAAAAACAGAGATAGGCGAATATTGCCATCCCAATGCATACGTAGCAATCGGCAATGTTGAACTTAGGGAAATCGATGGGAACGAAATAAATAAAGTCTACGACATAACCGTTGAAAATACGGTCAATCAAATTGCCGATACCTCCTCCCACGATGAGAAGAAATGCCGTTTTCATAGGAAGAAACCTCCGGTTTCCGGTTTCCGGTATTTGCAGGTATTTTAAAATAAGGAAAAGCATGGCGAAGGTAGTCAGTGTAATGAGAAAGCCTTTTTTCCCCATAAAAGAACTGAAAGCGGCTCCCGTATTTTCCAAATAAGAGAACTCTAAAATACCGGGAAGGAGAGGGTAGTCAGCTTGGCCTTTCAGCCGGCTTGCCGCAAGGAATTTGACGGCTTGGTCTATGAAAATCAGTAAAAAAATGACAGTGATAGGGCATAGCGTTTTCCGCAAATTTTTCATAAGCAGTTCTCCTTTTGTTATCCCGCTGGGTGGTAATGTGTTTTGCTTTTAAGCAATAACATGATAACATCCTAAAATGGAAAATGCAAGCGACAGTTCAATGGAAGTTATCGGCCTGGAGCGGACAGCAGCCAACCAAAAGACGGCTTGCGACAAAATTTTCATTTTCTGCTTGCTATCCTTTGCCCTTTATGTTATAATGATTTTCGGCAGTTAAGAGCTGCCAATACAGGGGCATAGTTCAAAGGTAGAACAGTGGTCTCCAAAACCATTGATGTGGGTTCGATTCCTACTGCCCCTGTGTGATAAAGCCACTAAGAAGACGTACAGGTACGTTGTTCTTAGTGGCTTTTTACCATATAGGAAAGTTATCCGAATTTCCCATATGGTAAAAAGCAATAATCGCACTGCGGCGGAGGGGAAGCATGCCGCTGTCGCGACCCGCCGCAGGCGGAGAATCCTTCGTCAGAAGGACGTAGATTGATGAAGTGCCGAAGACACTTTTTTATGTTCAAGAAATCTGTCCTGGCGGCATCTTTTCGGTGGCTGTGCAAAAATGCTGTGCCGCCAAAAGGATGCTGCCGCCCGGACAGGGGAAGCAAAAAGCTGTCAGGCAGAGTGACCCAACAGGGCAATCAAACAGGGCGACCAAACAGAGTAACCCAACAGAGTAACTTAACAGGGCAACCAAACAGAGCAGCCAGATAGGATAGCCAAGCAAAGCGATGATAAAATAAAGTAACCAAATAAAATGGCCAGATAAATCCTTTTATCTGGAATTTGAAAGACGAAGATTATCCGGGGGCGCTGTGGAGGCTCTTTCGATATATTGTGCCCGCAGCATTGTCCTGCTGATAGATACGTGGTTAATCAGGCAGTTTAAAGCAAAGTAACCACATTTGCCCAGCTCAATCCTGTCTTGGCGTATAGTAGTCAAAGGAGGGTCGAGATGGACGGAGATGGGCAAGTCATCGAAACCGATTACACTAATATCTTCCGGAACCCTTAATCCCCGTGCCTTGCATTCCGCAATTACCCCGGAAGCAAGGTAATCATTGCTACATAGAATGGCAGTTGCCCCCTCGTCCAGAAAAATGGGAACATAATATTTTGCATTTTCGGCAATATAATAGCTGTAAGCCGTCAGATTCTCGCGGTATTCCAATTGATGGGAGGCGAGGCTGTCCATATAGGCTTGCAGACGTTGGTTGGAAACCATAGAATTGGGGGAACCGTTCAAAAAGGCAATCCGTTTATGCCCAAGCGAGGCAAGATGTTCGATAGCAGAATCAATGCCTTCAAAACTGTCCGTTCCCACATATGCCACATTGGGGTTTTTCTTTATGTAATTGTCAAAAAGGACAGTAGGGATTGTCGTTGTATTTAGTTGCTCCATCCAATTGTCCTGTAGGGTAAAGCCTACCAGGAAGGCACCGCTGTATCCGTTTTTGAGCATAAAAGTATCATATTTTTCTTCTGTCTGGAAAGTGGGGTTAATCGGGAATACGACAACATCCCATTTATCACGGTAAGCCGCCTGCTTAAAGCCAAGAATAATTTCATAACCGAATTGGTTGCTTGTTTCATAGTCCATATTTTCCACGAAGATACACAATTTCTTGTGTTCTTCCTTTTTCATTTTTTTCGTTGTATAACCCATTTCTACCGCAGTATCCAGTACGGTTTGGCGGAGCGTTTCGCTAATGTCGCTTGCCCCGTTTAACCCTTTGGAAACAGTACCTACTGAAATCCCCAGCTTATCTGCAATATCTTTGATTGTAGCCATTTTAATCTCTTTCCCGCAGCCTTTTTTCATGGCTCCGATATCCATATTATATTCAATTCAGTATATAGGCAAAAAGAAAGGATTGCAAGAGCAACCCTTACTTTTTTTTGGCTAACGGGCGGAAAATCGTCATCCGCCCGATCCATCCTACAATCCGTACTAATACAATTCCGATAAAGATTCCAATGCTGTCAATGGCCACATCTCTTTTGGAAGGACCCCTTCCTCTGACGAAGGACTGGTGGTATTCGTCAAAGGCGGCAAAACCGATACAGAACAGGCCGGCGACTATCATAAGAGGGATGCCGCGGATACCGTATACATAGAGGGGGAAGGCTACGGATACCGCCAGGATGAAATATTCCGTAACATGCCCTAATTTACGGACATAGTAGTGGATGCGTTCTGCATAATGTTTAATCTGTTCGTCGGATAAATTTTTTTTCAACGCTTTATCCGCCGTGACAACGATTTTGGTGCTGACTTTTAAGCTGAGTTGGCTGCTGGCAGCACCGTCCTGGGCGGACAGCCGGAATATCATGTACATGACTAAAATAGCCGGAACAAAGGAAAGCGGCTTTAATACAAAACGCAGTGTTTTTTTGATAAAAAGCAATATATATTTCATAATCCATAACCTTTCAAAAAAACATACTCCATAGCAAACTACTATGGAGTATACGCTTTTTCCTTTCATATGCAAATAGAATTTTCCAAAAATAAGCATTTCTTAAGGAATTTTTATTCTTTCTTCATAAATACGCGTTCTTTTAATCTACCGGTTTTGCAGGTTTTACAAGAACGAAGGAAATAATAAGTGCAACGGCATAAAGGACAGTCGTTACATACAATACGTTTGTAAATGAGCCGGTCTTACTTACGATAAGAGAACTTAACTGGTTGCCGGAAAGCCCTGCAAAAGCCCATGCGGAAAGGGCAAGACCGTGAATCTGGCTAATGCTCTTCATACCGAAGCGGTCGGAGAGCAGCGTAGGAAGATTGCTGAAACCTCCGCCGTATCCTGCATTAATAATGCATAGAAGGGTAATGGCAAGGAACACAATTCCGTTGTTGATGCCGTTTGTCAGTATCATTATCGCAGAAAATGCAATGGACAGGATAAAAATCAGTTTGTAAATAGTATTCCGGTCTTTCAGCTTATCGGCAGCAGCTGAAAAACCAAGCCTTCCGCCCGCATTAAAGACAGCGGTTAAGGAAGCGACAATACTGATGGTAGCAGCGGAAACGCCCATAGATGTCAGGATATCTTTTTCCTGGGAAATAAGGGCAAGGCCGCAGGTAATATTGATGTAAAACATCAGCCATGTGCCGATAAATGTCGGGTTTTTGAAAATATCGGATACTTTTGTTGCAGATTCCCCCTGGTCTTCCACCCAGCCATCCGGTTTCTTCAGGAGAAGATGGCCTAAAAACATCATAACAAAATAAGCAGCTGCAAGTACATAGAACATATTGACAATACCAACTGCGCCGATTAAGGCAGTCATAATAGGGCTTGCGATTACTTTTGCCAAACCGAATCCGGCAACGGCAAGGCCGGTAGCCAACCCTTTTTGCTCACTGAACCATAGCATCAATGTTTTGACCGGGGAAAGATAGCCGAGCCCAAGGCCGATACCCATGATGACGCCATAGCAAAGATAAATACCTATTAAGGATTTGAAATGGACGCATAAGCCTGTTCCCGCAAAACCTGCTGAAAAACAGATTGTTGCAATTAAAGAAGATTTGTGGATATCTTTTTCCACGATACGTCCAGCAAAAGCGGCAGACATGCCTAAAAAGAAAATAGCAATACTGAATGCCCATTCCACTTCGCCTTTGGAACGGCCGAGATATTCGGCAATGTCGCTTTTCAATAAGGACCAGCAATATACCGTACCGATGCTGCAATGAAGCAGAAGCGCCGGGATGGCTGCCCTTACCCATTTGTTGTTTGGTAAACCTTTCATTGTTTGTTCTCACTTTCTGTATGTAATTTTAAAAACCCCACTCTTTATATTATACAATGACAATCGCATATTTCAAGTATAAATGGCACGTCCGTTTAACTTTCCAGAAATTTTTTCTGGTTCAGGATTTCTTCCGGAATATCTATTTTTGTATTATTAAGCTTCTGGCACAAATTATCGATATGATGTACTTTTTGGGACATCTTCAGATTATATTTTTCCAGCATCTCTTTGTACATAGGGTTCACCATCAGCCTGTCACGGATTGCCTTGGAAAAAGGGCAGTAGGTGGCAATGATGACTCTTGCCACTTTGTTCAAGCGGGGTGAGCTGTTGCCTTCGTACATAATCCATGTAATATAATCCCGGACAAACATCTCCTTGTAGCTGTTTTTCGCTTTCTGCATAGCGGATTTGATTTTGTCCTTGGCATCTGCGGTAAGTTCGTGGTTCTTTTTATAAAATTGAATATAATCGCAATATTCGCTGGTAAGGGACGGTTCGGAAACATCGTTCCATCTGGGCCCTTGTACACGGCGGCACATTTCCCAACGAAATTCGCCGGTAAGCCTTGTCATAGTGGCGGTCAAATCTTCCATCTGGAAAATGGAGACCATCATACGGGAAGGGGTAGTACGGCGTTTCCCTTCGATTTCCTGCCACATGACGCCGCGGATACCTACATTGGGCATAAGGATAACGTCCGGCAGGACTTCCGTGCTTATATATTCCTTTGCAATGCCGATGGCGGGATTGACATAAACCGTTTCACGGTAATATGCCCCAAAGTCTATGGCACGGATGTTGTTGATGGCTTCCATCATTTTCTGGGCGGTGACCATTCCTTTGTCCAGTTCTTTTAAGACGTTATGTTCGGAAAAAACAGGGCAGAAAGTAGTGATGCGGCCAAAGGTCATTTTATTAACGAGCGGGAACATATTGCTCAGCTCAAAAATCATCTTTTCGTTGTTGTCATTGACCATTTCCTTTTCTTGTGCCGCGGTGATTTTGCCGGTAGTTTTCAACTCGCGGACATAGCCGGGGAAGTCCAGGTCAAATTCGTTGCGGCTCGGTTCTTTTTCCCCAAGGTAAACGGCTTTCATCCATTCATATGCCGTGTAAACCTGCTGTTTCGGATTGGAAGGGAAATGATCCGCAATAGAATAAAGGTAGGATGCATTGTCCGCTCCTGCAAGTTCCTCATCCACATAACCGAATTGGAAGAACATTTTTAGGATGATGGGGATGTTGTCGTCTTCCAGGCTCTTTTTAAAGGCAGCCTCATATACTTTATAAAATGTTTTGGTCAGGTTCATGCGCAGCTTCCTGCTGGCATCATCGGTAGCGTTTTTATCGATCTGGGATTTATATTCATCCACATATTTGCGGAAATCGCCGCAGAC
Source organism: uncultured Kineothrix sp. (assembly GCA_910588855.1). Lineage (GTDB taxonomy): Bacteria > Bacillota > Clostridia > Lachnospirales > Lachnospiraceae > Kineothrix. Next base: position 176,123 of record CAJUSR010000004.1, read on the forward strand.
TTCTTTTTCGCAGCCGGAGTATTGCAGGATTGTATCAATGGAGCCTGTGAGGTCGCCGGTTTCATGATTTTCTATATTTTTCTCCGATGGATTGAGTCCATGCTCTTCAATATGGGCCAGTTTTTCTTTGTATTCTTGTACCCGTTTTTGGTACAGTTCCTGGTCGATGGAGCTGATTCCTTCCAAATGAATCATCATGCGGCTGATAGCTCCGCTGATGGTGGTGGAATCCTCATCGCTTGGCCCGATACGGAACAGGAGGCTTGTAAATAAATCAAATAAATCCAAACGGTCGTTGTTCATCAAAGTTTTTGCAATGTCCGATTTATAATAGTTCATAATATGGCAAACGGAAACTATGCTTGAAATATCCTCGCTGGTTTTTAAAAGAAGCCCGTTGAGAAAATCGGAATAAGGTGTGCGGGATTGGGGGAGGGTCTGCGGAAGGACAGCCGCCATATTTTCATAATAACTGCCCATCCAACGGGGGATGTCATCTTCCAGCTCCAAAGGCTTGATTTCCTCCAACTCCGGCAAAAGGCGTGGGGACATGCGGTGGCGCTCACATAAGTTGCAATATTCTTTGTAGCTGTCAGATATGTATTGATAAAGGCTGCCGCAGTCGTATTTGATAAGTTCATATACTTCTAAAATATTGTTGGTCTGCTTGAAGCAGGATTTGGCCGTAATCTGGGCAAAATCCGGCTGCCTGCGCAACAGGACGGAAAGCCCGTCTTTTTTGTATGGAAAAGTAGCGATAGTAACATCGTCCAATGCAGCATAAGTGAAAATGTAATTCTGGCGGTATAAGTCGCATAGGCCGATAACGTCGCCTTTTTCCAGAAAATATTCGCCGCCCGTATAGATGACCCGGACAGTGCCTTTAATAATCATGTGTATGGAATCTACCGGTTGGCCGCTCTGGCAGATAACCGTTCCCTTCTGTAGTTCTTTCGCCATGATGTCCTCCTAAAAAAATAAAGTTGAATAAGCTAATTATAACGATTTTTACAAATAAATACAACATGGGAAATGTTTTTTTCACGGAAATCAATTTTCATGTTTTTTATAAGTGCCGCTGTACATTTTTCCATTTTATGATATACTTTACATCAAAGAAACAAATTTTTATGGAACCAAGGGAGAAGATGCAATGGATAAAGACATGTTGTATATGCATGAAGTGGCAAACGGATACCGCCCCGATGTGGAAAAATTAATACGGTACATACCGTGGCTCGAATCGAAGGTGGGGAACAATATATCCAATTTTTATAATGGGAACGGAATCGGCGAGCATTCCATCTCTTTTCCAGTATATGACAGTACGTTGATGAGCCTTGTGCAGGATGCGAGGAGGACAAAACTTCTTGACCGTAATTATGCATATGTTTATTCGCGCAACCGCATACGGACGGTGGAAGAAGAACAGCGCCTGATTGAACGGGCAACCATACAGGATATGAATACATTGAAAGGTATTTTGTCGAAATATATTTTGGGAGGGATGACCAAAGGGAAAATATGGTCGGAAGGGGTCAGCAACGGCTCTATTTTGAAAGTAATCCTCAAAATGAAAGAGATTTTGGAATATTGGGATAAGCCTATGGAAGCGCGTCCGGAGAAGATGTGGCTCCAAGTATAAAACCGAAGAGGAAATGGGAGACAAAAGCTAAGGGGTTGCACAGATGAGTGAGAAGTCAGCGCAGAAGAAAAAATATATTGTGGAAACGGCGCGGGATGTCTTTATTGAAAAAGGGTATAAAAATGTTACCATGAAGGATATCGTGGATGCCTGCGGGATTAGCCGTGGTGGCTTATATTTATATTTTTCGGGCACAGACGAATTGTTTTTGGAAGTATTGAAAATGGAGTCGGAGGAGGCGGATGATGTATTTGCCGGGAAAGTCGGGCAGGATGCAGCCCCTTCTGACATTTTGGCATTATTTTTAAAGGAACAGAAAAGGGAGCTGCTGCGCAAGAGGAATAACTTGACAATGGCGGTTTATGAATATTTTTTTCAAAATAAACCGCCGAGAAAGGATCATCCTTTGAAACAGCAGTTCGATACTGCGGTAAAAATGATTGAGAGGCTGATAGAAGCCGGCACGGAAGCCGGAGAGTTTTACTGTGAGGATGCGAGAGGCGCTGCAAGGAACATTATGTATGTCTTGGAAGGGCTGAAAATTGCTGCCCAGACGCGGGGCATTACGGAAGAGATGATAGACCGTGAGGTGCTTTATATTATGCAGGGTCTGGTAATTGAAGAAGGATAGATGGGCAAGGATGCTTCCGGGGCTGGTAAAGGGGGCATCTTTTTTGCCATATAGGAAAGTTCTACGAATTTCCCATATGACAAAAACAGTTATCGCATTTATATTTATAGAATAGGGTTTGGCTGCCAAAAGCGTTAGAGGGAGGGAAGGGATATGGTAAAAACAGTATTTTCCATCGGGCTTTCTACGGGGGAGAATTTGGTGATAAAAAAGAACAGGCTGGAAGGGGAAGGCTTTTTAGGGAAAGGGAAGCGGGTGGCTATCGTTTCCGGTATTCATGGGGATGAACTGGAAGGGCAGTATGTCTGTTATGAGATGATCCGGAGGCTAAAGGCAAATCCGGAATATTTGGAGGGGACTATAGATGTCTATCCTGCTTTGAACCCGATTGGGTTGACGGTAGCTGACCGGATGATACCTAAGCTGGAAAAGGATTTGAACCGGATGTTTCCGGGGAACAGGCAAGGGGGGACATTCGATAGGGCGGCAGCGGCCGTCATCCAGGATTTGGAAGGGGCTGATTTGTGCATTGATGTCCATGCCAGTAGCCGGTTTGTCAAGGAAATCCCACAGGTGCGTATATGCGAGGAATTTGCAAAGAAGCTGATTCCTTATGCGAAACATATGAATGTGGATATGGTATGGACGAATGCGACGGAAACCGTACATGAATCCACACTGGCCCATTCCATGAATGTGAAAGGGGTGCCTACGCTGGTGGTGGAGATGGGGCTGGGCATGAGGATAAACCGAAATTACGGCAGGCAGGTAGTGGACGGTATTTTCAATCTTCTTTCTGAAATGGGGATTTGGAAGGAGAAACCGCGCAATATCCAGTTTCCCGTGCTTTCCACGGACGGCGAGGTGGAATTTATCCGCGCGGAATGCAGCGGAATGTTTATACCGGCGATTGAGCATAGCCATTTTGTGAAAAAGGGGGATAAAATAGGGGAAATCATTGTTCCTATCGAAGGAAGAGTGGAAAAAGAAATCATTGCCGGCAAAGACGGGCTGGTCTTTACTTTGCGGGAGTACCCTATGGTAAGCGAAGGGGCGCTACTTGCAAGGATTTTGACGGATATCAGGACGAAGAAAACGAAGGAGGCGGAATAAGTGTTTACGGAAGATATTTATACATTATCCCTGCCTTATAGAGAGGACATGGCAGTAAAAGGATTCCGCTTTGGGAAAGGGGAAAAGTCAGCGTGCATCATCGGTCCCATGCGTGGGAACGGGGTGCAGCAGATGTATATCTGCGCAGGGCTGGTAAAAGCGCTGAAGGAGCTGGAGGCGAAAGGATGCATCAATTCCGGCAGGGAAGTGATGGTCATACCGGTTGTAAATAGTTATTCCATGAACATTGGGATGCGTTTTTTCGGTGTGGAGTCCGCGGATATCCGCCGCCAGTTTCCGGGCAGGGAATGGGGGGATGCGGCGGAACGGCTAGCGGCTGCAGTATTTGGGCGTGTCAAAGATTACAGCTTTGGGATACAACTTACCAGCTTTCATATGGCGGGGGATTCGGTGCCCCATATCCGCATGATAGAAAACGGCTATCAGAATGCCTCTTTGGCGAATTTGTTCGGGCTGCCCTTTGTTGTCGTAAGGAAACCGCAGCCTATTGATACCAAGACTTTGAATTATAATTGGCAAAGCAGGAAGACTGCAGCTTTTTCGCTATATACCAACAATAACGAGTCCGTGGATGAGGAGAGCGCAAAACAGGCGGTGGCGGCTATTTTGCGTTTCTTGACACGGATGGGGGTGATACGTTATGAGAGCCATAGCGGCTACATCAGCCATGTGCTGACGGAGAAAGATTTAACGGATGTAAATACGATGTGCGGGGGCATTTTCCGCAGGAAAGCGAAAGTAGGGCAGGAAATCCGGTATGGGAATGCGATAGCGGAAATTATCGATCCATATAATGGGAATATAAAAGAAACGATTTTGGCCCCTACGGATGGGATTGTATTTTTTGCCCATTCGGAATCATTAATTGCGGAAGGCGATGTGGCCTATCAACTGGTACATCGCCTGCATGAATAAAAGAAGACAGGTGCGCGCTGCAAAATATTTGAATCCCCATTGAAAATCGGCGGATTTCAGTTATAATGATAATAATTAAAAAAACGGAGGATAATAAATTCATCATGGGAAATGTGAAACGCATTTATGTAGAAAAGAAGGAACCGTTTGCAGTAAAAGCAAGGGAACTGAAGGAGGAGATTCAAAGTTACTTGAATATTTCGGGAGTGGAAGATGTCAGGGTGTTCATCCGTTATGATGTGGAGAATCTTTCGGAAGATATATTTGAAGCAGCCTGCAGGATTGTTTTTTCCGAGCCGCCTGTAGATATCCTTTACAGGGAAAGCTTTGACGTGCCGGCAAATGGAAGGGTATTTGGCGTGGAGTTTCTTCCGGGGCAGTTTGACCAACGTGCGGACTCGGCTATCCAGTGCGTAAAGTTTTTGCGGGAGGACGAGCAGCCGGTTATAAAAACGGCTGTGGCTTATTTGATTACCGGGGATATTTCCGATGATGAGTTTGAACGGATAAAGGGATATTGCATCAACCCGGTAGATTCCAGGGAAACGGATATGGAAAAACCGGATACATTGGTGACGGAGTTCGAGGAGCCGGCGGATGTTTCTGCCTTTACAGGGTTTAAAGAGATGGCAGAGGGGGATTTGAGGGAATTGTACGAATCCCTTGGATTAGCCATGACTTTTCAGGATTTTAAACATATTCAAAATTATTTTGCAGGGGAAGAAGACAGGGATCCGACGATGACGGAAATCCGTGTGCTTGATACGTATTGGTCGGACCATTGCCGCCATACGACATTTTCCACAGAGTTAAAGAACGTGGAATTTGGGGAAGGATATTACAAATCCCCGATTGAGACTACTTATCAGAGCTATTTGGATACGAGGGAAGAGCTGTTCCAGGGCAGGAAGGACAAGTTTGTCTGCTTGATGGACTTGGCCTTGATGGCTATGAGGAAGCTGAAAAAAGACGGAAAACTGGACGACATGGAAGAGTCGGATGAGATTAATGCCTGCTCCGTTATTGTTCCGGTGGAAATGGATTATGGCGAAGGGTCGGTAAGCGAAGAATGGCTGGTATTTTTTAAAAACGAAACCCACAACCATCCTACCGAAATAGAGCCTTTCGGAGGGGCGGCAACTTGTCTTGGAGGGGCGATCAGGGATCCGCTTTCCGGAAGAGGGTATGTGTACCAGGCCATGCGTGTGACAGGGGCGGCAGACCCTACCGTGCCGGTTAAGGATACGTTAAAGGGGAAACTTTCCCAGAAGAAGCTGGTGCGTGGGGCGGCAGGAGGATATTCTTCCTACGGGAACCAGATTGGGCTGGCAACGGGATACGTAAAAGAAATTTATCATCCGGATTATGTGGCAAAGAGGATGGAAATCGGTGCGGTCATGGGGGCGGCGCCAAGAAAGAACGTCATCCGGGAAAGCTCAGACCCGGGGGATATGATTATATTATTAGGCGGAAGGACAGGTCGGGATGGCTGCGGCGGGGCTACCGGCTCTTCCAAGGTGCATACGGAAAGTTCCATTGAGACTTGCGGCGCAGAGGTACAGAAAGGGAATGCGCCTACGGAACGGAAAATACAAAGGTTATTCCGGCGGGAGGAAGTCAGCCGCCTGATTAAAAAGTGCAATGACTTTGGAGCCGGTGGTGTGTCGGTAGCTATTGGTGAGCTGGCAGCAGGGCTTATTGTGGATTTGGATAAAGTGCCGAAAAAATATGCAGGGCTGGACGGTACGGAGTTAGCCATTTCCGAGTCTCAGGAGAGGATGGCGGTTGTCGTTTCCCCCAAAGACGTGAATACATTCTTAAATTATGCGGCGGAAGAAAATCTGGAAGCAGTGCCGGTGGCAGAGGTGACGGAAGAGCCAAGGCTGGTTTTGAAATGGCGAGGAAAAGAAATTGTCAATATCCAACGTGCTTTTTTGGATACCAACGGCGCACACCAGGAAACAAATGTGAAGGTGGATATCCCGGAGAAAGAAGAAAATTATTTTAGGAAGATTGCAACGCAGAAAGTGTCTGGGCAGTTGGAAAAAGAGGATGTCAAAGGAGCATGGCTTACAACGCTGAATGATTTAAATGTATGTTCCCAAAAAGGGCTTGTGGAAATGTTCGATTCTTCCATCGGTGCGGCCAGTGTATTGATGCCCTACGGCGGGAAATACCAGTTAACGGAGACACAGGCAATGGTAGCGAAGCTTCCGGTATGGAAAGGGAAGACGGATACGGTTACGATGATGAGTTATGGTTTTGACCCATATTTGTCTTCATGGAGTCCTTATCACGGGGCGATTTATGCAGTTACCGAATCTATGGCAAAGATTGTGGCAAGCGGCGGCGACTGCAGGAACATCCGTTTTACGTTCCAGGAGTATTTCCGCAGGATGACATCGGAGCCCGGCCGCTGGAGCCAGCCTTTTGCGGCGCTTTTAGGAGCTTATGATGCACAGATTGGATACGGGCTGCCATCCATCGGCGGCAAAGACAGCATGTCCGGCACATTTAATGATATCGATGTGCCTCCTACGCTGGTATCTTTTGCCGTGGACGTGGCAAAAACAGGGGATATCGTTACCCCGGAATTAAAACAGGCAGGAAACAGTCTGGTACAGTTCTGGATAGAGAAAGACGAATACGATATTCCGGTTTATGAGGATGTGCTGGAGCTTTACAGCCAGATAACGGCTTTGATGGAGGAAGGCGTGATTGTTTCCGCCTATGCCGTGGATGCAAAGGGAATTGCGGCAGCGTTTAGCAAGATGGCGTTCGGTAACCGGATGGGTATCCGGCTTTCGGAGGAACTTTCTGCCAAAGAGTTGTTTGAAAACGGATTAGGGGATATTGTGGCAGAAGTGGCGGCCGGCAAATTAGATAGGATAGAAGATATGGCAAACTGCCGTAAGGTAGGGGAAGTAACGGAAGATGCCAAGTTTGTATATAAAGATACCGCTATTTCTATTGAGGAAGCTTTGGAGGCGTGGACTTCCAAATTGGAGAAAGTATTCCCTACAAAGGCGGTAAAAGGGAAAGAGGCAGTGGATTCCCCTTTGTATCAGGCAGACAAGATTTATATCTGCAAGGAAAAGGTGGCAAGGCCTACCGTATTTATTCCGGTGTTTCCCGGTACCAACTGCGAATACGACAGCGCGATGGCTTTTGAGCGCGCCGGCGCAAAGGTAATAACAAAGGTATTTAAAAACCGGACGGCAGAGGATATCAGGGAGTCTGTGGATGTATTTGAAAAAGCCATTGACGGGGCACAAATTATTATGTTCCCCGGAGGTTTTTCCGCCGGGGATGAACCGGATGGCAGCGCCAAGTTTTTTGCCACAGCTTTCCAGAATGCAAAAATGAAGGAGGCGGTTATCCGTCTTCTATCGGAAAGGGATGGGCTTGCCCTGGGAATCTGTAATGGATTCCAGGCTATGATTAAGCTGGGGCTTGTGCCTTTCGGGGATATTACGGGGCAGGATGCCGATTCCCCTACGCTGACATTTAATACCATCAACCGTCATATATCCAAGATTGTTTATACAAAAGTGGTATCCGATAAATCGCCGTGGCTGCAGGGGGCTGTGTTAGGGAAGACGTATGCGGTTCCGGCATCTCATGGGGAAGGACGCTTTGTTGCCCCTAAGGAGTGGGTGGATAAACTATTCGCAAACGGCCAGGTGGCTACCCAATACGCGGATATTGACGGAATGGTTTCTATGGATGAGGAATGGAACATCAACGGTTCCTATGCTGCAATAGAAGGTATTACTTCTTTCGACGGCAGATGCTTTGGAAAAATGGCCCACGTGGAACGACGCGGAGAAGCCGTAGCAATAAATATATACGGGGAACAGGATATGAGGATTTTTGAATCCGGTGTCCGCTATTTCAAATAGCCAAAAACCCCGCAGGGATATGATAGGTGAGCAAAGCCGCTTCATAAGCTGTCCGGGGAACCGGACGGCTTGGAAGCGGTCTTTCACGGTTAGGAAGACAGACGGCTGCGGAGGCTTTGGTTTGTGGAAATATCCGTCAAACGCAGTGGCTGCGCAACGGTTTGAATGAAAATAGTAAAATTAAGGAGAGTTGCTAATGGATTTAAGGAAGATAAGAGGGGCTGCAGACCGGTATTTCGTAAACTTTGCGGTTCTTTTCGTAGCTTGGGGTGGAATGTTTAGACGTTCCTTTAACTGCGATACACTGGCACATATGGTGAACACGAGAGAGGATATCGACATTATGATGAATCATGGGAGATATCTGACAGCGCTGCAGGATTGGCTGCTGTATCAGGTTGGCCTTTCTACCGTAACCCATACAGGGGTAACGGCGATGGTGGAGGTAGCAATATTGGCTGTTGCGGTCTGCATCATACAGCGTTGTTTTGAGGAAAAAATCGGGAAGCCTTCTGGTATATATGAGAAGCTTGCATGGATATCCATAACATCCTTGCTTTTTTCCAATGTACTGTTTGCAGAGTCCTTTATGTTCGGGGAATGTGCATTGATGTTCGGTATGGCATATTTTTTGGCGACCGTGGGGATATGGGCGTTTACGAAGAAAAGATACCCTCTTGCCCTGCTGTTTTTCTTCCTTTCGACGACAGAATATCAGGCAGCGGTGATTTATGCCGCAATCGTCCTTTCCGCATGGATTTTTATGGAAAATGAGTGCCGGATTACAGCAAAAACGGTAGTGCAGGAAATTATCTGCGGATGCATTACCATCGGCTCGGGCTGGCTGAATATTTTAAGCTTGAGCATAGCGGCAAAGCTAGGGCTGGTGGCAGAGGCCGGAAGGTCGGCAAGTATCGGCAATGTGGTGGAAAAGGTGGGGATATGCTTAAGGGATTTTGGGCAGATATTGCTAAACAGCAGAGGGCTTTTGCCCCAAATAGGGCTGCCGTTTTTGGTTTTGTGCGTCAGCGGGGCAATTGTTATCCGGAAATTTGTAAAAGAAAAGAAAATCCAATCCATCATCTATTATGTGCTGCTTGTGATTGGCATGATTGCCATGATGTATATCCTTTCAATGACACAATATCATACAAGGACTTACCCAAGGTTTATCTGGACATTTTATGCGATACAATCCATGCTTTTACTTATCGCTTTTTGGCTCCTGTCCAAGAAGGGGAAAGAAATCCTTTGCTATTTGTGCTGCGGCTATTTGCTGATTCATTTATTGTTCTGCAATATTATCGTCAGTAACCATATGGTAAGTAATACATTGGATAAAACTTATGCGATGATGGTCTATGAGAAAATCGTGGCGTATGAGGAGGCGACAGGGGAGACGGTGACAAAGATTGCTGTAGTAAATGACATTGATTGCCCCTTCAGCTACAATAACGTATATTATAAAACAGACCAAATCAATGAGCGGGCGTTGGGAACCGTATCGAATACTTTAGTGAATGTAGTGACCGGAAGGGATTTTGAAAAGGTGCCGATGGATGAAACCGTTTACCAGACTTACTTTGAAGGGAAGAATTGGGATTACTTTGATGCTGCCGAACAATTGGTGATTATCGGAGATACCGCATATTGGGCAATCTTCTAGGAAAATCTTGAGGAGGAAGATTGAAAAATAAAAATTTTCAATCTTAAGTTTGTGTCTGCGTAGCATCCACAAACTTAAAATGCGCAAAAAGCCGCGCAAAAATGAGGAAAAAATGATATGCTATAATAAACCAATTTTGGACAAAGATAAGTTGCGCCGGACAGGGCGCGGGAAAGGAGAAAAGATGCGGGCATTTCTTATTTTAGAAGACGGTACTGTTTTGGAAGGAACGCACATTGGTGCCGAAAAAGAAGTTATCAGCGAAATTGTATTTAATACTTCGATGGCTGGGTACACCGAAGTGCTGACAGACCCATCATATGCCGGGCAGGCGGTCTGTATGACCTATCCGTTGATTGGAAATTACGGGGTTTGCAGGGAAGATATGGAATCTAAGCAGCCGTGGATAGATGGATTGATTGTCAGGGAATTGTCCCGGATAGGGAGTAATTTCCGCATGGATGTAACTTTGCAGCAGTTCTTGGAAGAATATGGGATACCGGGCATCGCAGGAATCGATACGAGGGCATTGACGAAAACGCTCCGGGAAAAAGGTACGATGAACGGCATGATTACAACAAACAAAGAATATTGCCCGGAGGATATCCTTCCCCGTTTAAAAGAATACAGCCCCGGTAAGGTAGTGGAAAAAGTGACATGTGGGCACAAGATGGAAAAGAAAGCGGATTTATCTGAAGCGGATATGGGGCGTCGATATGAAAAAAAAGGCAGAGGGAAGAGGGTAGCCCTAATGGACTTTGGGGCAAAAGATAATATTGCGGATTCCCTTTTAAAAAGAGGATGCAGCGTGACGGTTTACCCGGCGATGACCAAAGCGAAAGAAATTTTATCGGACAAGCCGGATGGCATTATGTTGAGCAATGGACCGGGAGACCCAAAGGAATGTACTTCTATTATCGAAGAAATCAGGAAAATCTATGAATCGGACGTTCCTGTATTTGCCATATGCCTTGGGCATCAGTTGATGGCATTGGCAACAGGGGCGGATACTTATAAAATGAAATACGGGCATCGGGGAGGGAACCATCCGGTAAAGGACTTGCAGACAGGAAGAGTATATATTTCTTCCCAAAATCATGGGTATGTGGTGGATGCCGGGAAGATTGACCCGAAGGTGGCCGTACCTGCTTTTATAAATGTAAACGATGGAACGAACGAGGGTCTTGCATATACAGGAAAAAATATTTTTACGGTACAGTTCCATCCGGAAGCTTGCCCGGGCCCTCAGGATTCCGGCTATTTGTTTGACCGGTTTATGAAGATGATGGAAGGAGCGTGGGTATAAAATGCCAAAAAACCCTAAAATAAAAAAGGTATTGGTGATTGGCTCCGGGCCAATTGTAATCGGTCAGGCAGCGGAATTTGACTATGCAGGTACACAGGCATGCCGTTCGCTGAAAGAAGAGGGGATAGAAGTCGTTCTGGTAAATTCCAATCCAGCGACAATTATGACCGACCGGGATATTGCGGATAAGGTGTATATTGAGCCGCTGACGGCAAAGGTATTGGAACAGATTATTGAAAAGGAAAAACCGGACAGCGTGTTGCCCACTTTGGGCGGGCAGGCAGGTTTAAATCTGGGCATGGAATTGGAAGAATCCGGCTTTCTGGAAAATCATAAAGTCACTCTTTTGGGTACGAGTGCAAAAACTATCCGGAAGGCGGAAGACCGGCTGGAATTTAAAGAAACGATGGAAAAAATCGGTGAACCGTGTGCCGCTTCCCTAGTGGTGGAAAAAATAGAGGACGGGGTCGCTTTTGCAAAAAAGATAGGATATCCGGTGGTACTGCGCCCGGCATATACGTTGGGCGGTTCCGGCGGCGGGATTGCCCATCACCAGGGGGAACTGGAAGAGATTTTACAGAACGGGCTGCGTTTGTCCAGGGTAGGGCAGGTGCTGGTGGAACGGTGCATTTCAGGATGGAAAGAGATTGAATATGAGGTGATGCGCGACAGTGCGGGCAATTGTATTACCGTCTGCAATATGGAGAATATCGATCCGGTAGGCGTGCATACCGGGGACAGCATTGTGGTGGCGCCTTCCCAGACATTGATGGATAAAGAATATCAGATGCTGAGAAGTTCCGCGTTGAACATTATTGACGAATTGGAAATTACGGGAGGATGCAACGTGCAGTTCGCCTTGCATCCTTCCAGCTTTGAATATTGTGTCATAGAGGTAAATCCCCGTGTCAGCCGTTCTTCTGCGCTGGCCAGCAAAGCAACGGGCTACCCTATTGCCAAAGTAGCGGCAAAGATTGCCCTTGGCTATACGCTGGATGAAATCAAAAACGCCATTACCGGCAAGACCTATGCCAGCTTTGAGCCTGCATTGGATTATTGTGTAGTGAAAATCCCCCGTCTGCCTTTTGATAAATTTTTGACGGCTAAAAGGACTTTGACCACGCAGATGAAAGCCACGGGCGAGGTAATGAGTATCTGTACGAATTTTGAAGGGGCTTTGATGAAGGCAATCCGTTCTTTGGAACAGCATGTGGACTGTCTTTTCAGTTATGATTTTTCGGCATTGCCGGCAGAAGATTTGCTGGAAAGGCTGAAGAGGGTGGATGACCAGAGGATTTATGTAATTGCCGAGGCTTTGCGCAAAGGCGTAGATTATGATACTATAAATAAAATTACAAATATAGATAAATGGTTTATTGACAAAATTGCGGTTCTTGTGGAAATGGAACAGGCGTTGAAGGAAGGGCCTCTTACCGTTCCTTTACTGCAGGAGGCAAAGCGGATGGAATTTCCGGATCGTGTCATCGGTGTTTTAACAGGGCTTCCGGAAGAATCGGTAAAAAAGATGCGGTATGAAAACGGCATTACGGCAGCTTTTAAAATGGTGGATACTTGTGCGGCGGAGTTTGAGGCGGCTACGCCTTATTATTACTCTTGCTTTGGCAGTGAAAACGAGGCGGCAAAAACCAATCCGGCCAGGAAAGTGCTTGTGCTTGGTTCCGGTCCTATCCGTATCGGGCAGGGTATCGAGTTCGATTATTGCTCCGTACATGCTACATGGGCTTTTGCAAAAGCGGGATATGAGACAATCATTGTAAACAATAACCCGGAAACCGTAAGTACGGATTTTGATATCGCAGATAAACTCTATTTTGAACCTTTGACGCCGGAGGATGTGGAGAATATCGTCAATATAGAGAAACCGGACGGGGCAGTGGTGCAGTTTGGCGGGCAGACGGCGATTAAATTGACGGAAAGCCTGATGAAGATGGGGGTTCCTATCCTTGGAACCAGTGCGGAAAATGTGGATGCTGCGGAAGACAGGGAGTTATTTGACGGTATTTTAGAAAAATGTGGGATTCCAAGGCCGGCCGGCGGAACGGTATATACGGCGCAAGAGGCGAAAAAGGTAGCCAATCAGTTGGGATATCCGGTGTTGGTACGTCCTTCCTATGTCCTTGGCGGACAGGGGATGCAGATAGCCATTTCCGACGGGGAAGTGGAAGAATTTATGGAAATTATCAACCGGATAGCCCAGGATCATCCCATTCTTGTGGATAAGTACCTGCAAGGCAGGGAAATTGAAGTGGATGCGGTCTGCGACGGCAAGGATATTCTGATACCGGGGATTATGGAGCATATCGAGAGGGCGGGCGTGCATTCCGGCGACAGCATATCGGTATATCCGGCGGTAAGCATTAGCGGAAAGGTTAAGGAAACCATTGCGGAATATACGAAAAGGCTTGCCAAAGCACTCCACGTCATTGGCCTGATTAATATCCAGTTTATTGCGGTAGGAGAAGAGGTTTATGTAATCGAAGTCAACCCCCGTTCTTCCAGGACAGTGCCCTATATCAGTAAAGTGGCGGGAATCCCGATTGTGGATTTGGCAACGGAAGTTATGACAGGCAAATCAATCCGGGAGCTGGGATATGAGCCGGGACTTCAGAAAGAAGCGGAATATGTGGCGGTCAAAATGCCGGTGTTTTCGTTTGAGAAAATCAGAGGGGCGGAAATCAGTTTAGGGCCGGAAATGAAATCCACAGGGGAATGCCTGGGGATATCCAAAACATTCCATGAGGCGTTGTATAAAGCCTTTTTAGGCGCCGGGGTACATCTTCCCAGATTCCGGCGGATGATTATTACGGTAAAAGATGCAGATAAAGGGGAAGCGATAGAAATCGGCAGGCGATTTGAAAAGCTGGGATATAAAATTTACGCGACCAGAAGTACGGCAGATGCTTTAAAGGAGGCAGGGGTAAAAGCACGTAAGGTAAATAAGATACAACAGGAATCCCCTACGGTGATGGATCTTATTCTGGGGCATGAAATCGACTTGGTAATTGATACGCCCACACAGGGGCGGGATAAATCAAGAGACGGCTTTTTAATCCGCCGTACAGCCATTGAGACCGGTGTAAATTGCCTGACATCTTTGGATACGGCAAGGGCATTGGTAACTAGTCTGGAGCATATTGGGGAAGAAGAGAAACTGACTTTAATAGATATTGCGTCGCTGTAGCAGACGGGGATGAAAGCAAACAATTAGCTGGTAGAGACGATGGAAAATGTAAGGAATTACGCAAAAGAATTGGAGAAATTGATTGCGGCAAAAGATAGAAAGTGGAATAAACTTTTGCTCCATAGCTGCTGTGCGCCTTGCAGCAGTTATGTGCTGGAATATTTGAGGGAATATTTTGACATTACCGTATTGTATTACAACCCTAATATCACGGAGGACGTGGAATACCAAAAAAGGGTAGAAGAACAAAAACGGCTGATAGAGACATATAACGAGCAGATAGAGAAACAGGACTTTCCGGGGATGCGCTCTACAAGAAAGGCAAAAAAGATAAAAGTCATAGACGGGGATTATGAACCGGAGAACTTTTACCGGATGGCAAAAGGGCTGGAACAATGCCCGGAGGGCGGGGAAAGGTGTTTTGGGTGTTATGAGCTAAGGCTTCGGAAGACGGCAGAACTGGCGGTCGCGGAAAAGTTCGACTGTTTTACTACGACTTTGACGATAAGCCCCCTTAAGAATGCCCGGAAATTAAACGAAATCGGGGAACGGCTTGGAAAAGAGTATGGTGTTTTTTTCCTGCCCTCGGATTTTAAGAAAAAGGAGGGCTATAAGAGGTCTATCGAATTATCGGCACAGTTTGGCTTATACCGCCAGAATTATTGTGGATGCGTATATTCAAAAAATGGGAAATGACAGCAGTTGTATGGCATGGATGTGAAAAGCAAAATAGCAGAAAGAGAACCGGAAAGAGAGGGAAATAGCATGGAGAAGATTTTGGATGTGATATCGGGGGAAATGCAGAAGGCATTTCAGGCAGCAGGGTATGATGCAGAGCTTGGGAAGGTTACTTTGTCTAATCGCCCGGACTTGTGCGAATACCAGTGCAACGGGGCGATGGCGGGGGCAAAACGCTATAAGAAGGCGCCGATTTTGATTGCTAAGGATGTGGAAAAGGAATTGGAGGGCAGCCCGGTTTTTGCGGAAGTGGGTGCGGTACCTCCTGGCTTTCTAAATTTGAAGATAAGCCCGTCTTTTTTGAAGGATTATCTGTCACAAATGGCAGGTGAACCGAAATTCGGGTTGGAAAACCCCAAAAAGGCAAAGAAAATTATGATAGATTACGGCGGACCGAACGTAGCAAAGCCTTTGCATGTAGGCCATCTCCGTTCTGCGATTATCGGTGAAAGTGTGAAAAGGATTGCAAGGTATGCGGGGCATGAAGTCATCGGGGATATCCATTTAGGGGACTGGGGATTGCAGATGGGGCTTATTATTACGGAATTGCAGGAACGGAATCCGGAATTGGTATATTTTGACGAAGGATTTGCCGGGGAATACCCAAAGGAGGCGCCGTTTACGATTTCCGAGCTGGAGGAAATCTATCCTACCGCCAGCGCAAAGTCGAAAGAAGACCCGGCATACAAGGAAAAAGCTATGGACGCTACATTTAAGCTGCAAAACGGGGTAAGGGGATACCGTGCCCTTTGGAACCACATTATCAATGTATCGGTGTCAGACCTTAAGCAGAATTATGAAAAACTGGATGTGGACTTCGATTTGTGGAAAGGGGAATCCGACGTCCATGATTTAATCCCGGCTATGGTGGAAGAAATGAAAGCAGGGGGATATGCTTATATCAGCGAGGGCGCGTTGGTAGTGGATGTGAAGGAAGAAACGGATACGAGGGAAATCCCCCCTTGCATGATACTGAAGTCCGATGGGGCATCCTTGTATAATACCACCGATTTGGCTACTATCAAGGAGCGTATGGAAAAAATCAAACCGGATGAAATCATTTATGTAGTGGATAAGCGGCAGGAATTATATTTTGAACAGGTATTCCGCTGTGCCCGCAAAACAGGGCTGGTGCGGCCGGAAACAGGGTTGAAGTTCTTAGGCTTCGGAACAATGAACGGCAAGGACGGAAAGCCTTTTAAAACAAGAGAAGGCGGCGTTATGCGTCTGGAATCCCTGATTGCGGAAATCAATGATGTGATGTATGAAAAAATTATACAAAACCGTTCCGTACCGGAGGAGGAAGCAAGGAAGACCGCTCAGGTAGTTGCCCTGTCTGCGGTAAAATACGGGGATTTGTCCAATCAGGCATCAAAGGATTATATTTTTGACATCGAGCGTTTTACGTCTTCCGAAGGGGATACGGGGCCGTATATTTTGTATACATTAGTACGGATTAAATCCATTTTGTCCAAATATAAAGAAAACGGCGGGAATCCGGAGGCTGTTTCGCTGCAGCCGGCATCCGGGGAGCCGGAAAAAGCATTGATGCTGGAACTGGCAGGATTCCTTGGGATGATGGAAAATGCGTATGGGGAAACAGCGCCTCATAAAGTATGTGCCTATATCTATAATATTGCCAATGCATTTAACCACTTTTACCATGAGACAAAAATCTTGACGGAAGAAGAGGAAGAGAAGAAGAGCGGATGGATTGCTTTGCTTCTGCTTACAAGGGATATTTTGGAGACTTGCATTGACCTGCTGGGATTTTCAGCGCCTGAGAGGATGTAGCGGACAGGATGGGGATGGACGGGGTAGACTTTGCATGTGCCGGGAGTGCAATAGCAAAGCCGGAGGTGGTCTCGTGGACGCCTGTTTTCAGATAGAGGCCATTAAACAGAATCTATAGTTGAAAAAAATAAAAAATATGTAAAAAATATGTTGACAAACCTCGCAATTTAATTGTATAATAGCAAAGCAGGTTGCGGAAAGCAGCTTGTCAACAAGGGATCTTAGCTCAGCTGGGAGAGCATCTGCCTTACAAGCAGAGGGTCATAGGTTCGAGCCCTATAGGTCCCATCCCTTACCGGATAAGCCGGTAAGGGATTATACGGCGAGATAGCTCAGTTGGCTAGAGCATACGGTTCATACCCGTAGTGTCGAGGGTTCAAATCCCCCTCTCGCTATTTTAGGAAATGCCCGAAAATGTGATGTTTTGGGCATTTCCTATTTATAAAATTATCAAAAAATGCTGTTTTGAACCGTTTCAAATCGTTACAAATCATATTAATTGGGGTCAGAATTGGGGTCAAAATTAATCAAATGCCAATACAGTTTAGATTATTTAAGGAAATATGAATTATGGAACTTACAATTTTGCGAATTGAAAACAGAATAGTAAATTACCAGCTCGACAATGGCACGATTATTGACATCGCCCGAAGATGGTTCTCAGAAGATATACAAGAAGGTGACACAATAGAATTTGACATGCATGATTCTAAGACAATATAGACATTTTAGAATCATATGCAGGGGGAATCTTCAATTGATAATTAAAAATGCATTAAACCGACCAATGTGTGTTTACAATGGCATAGTACATTAAACAATAAACGTAAAAAAAAAAGGATGAAAGAATAGCTTAAATCGCTTTTCCCTCCATCCTTTTTATCTTATAAAATTTTATAAAAATTTTGAAACTAAATAAGTTATTAGATTAGTATCATTTATATCTATGACTTCTCCAGAAAACCTAACCGATTGCCTTGCACCTGGATCATAAAAGCAGCTTCTTTCTGTATTCTTGTTTCTGTATATATATCCTATATTTTTTAATTGATGTGTCTTATTTAAATTTTGCTTATTTTCAACTACAGTCCTCATATACCTCCATACGTACTTTAATATATAAATTTACGGAATATATTTTAAATTTTGAACAATAGGATTGACGATACATTTGATGTATTAGGTATAACACAATATAATTGCCCTGTAGCAGGATAATATAAAGCCATAGGATAATTATAAACATCCCCAAGGAAAACAGTTTCTACTGTTTTATCTCGTTGCTGCAATATTACATAGTCCTCCTCGTCATTCACATCGAAATTTGGCGCATAGGGGGCTTTTGTACCCCAAAAACTGCCATATACTACGTTATGCTTGTCAATTGGGGAATCAATATTACGTTGTATTTTTTTATTGTATAGAATTTTACATGCATAGCCAACTTTTTCCTGTGATGACCCGATTGATTCTATATCAACCAATATATTTTCACCGAATATAAAATTTTGATAGTCAGGGAAGATAGTTAAGTCGAATACAGACAAATTCCCATATGCATAACTTCCTCCGTCTACAGTTGTTGATATATTCCTAGTGAAATTATAATACATCCTATGTATTAAAACATCCTTGTTTTTGAACCCATTGCTACCCAATTTTTTTGGCACTGAATCAGCACCTACCACCCATTTCCCATTGGAATCCTCATAAAAGCTAAGTCCGCCTAATCTATTATTGATACTGTTTACTAGTGTTGATAAGTTATCGATCAAAGATTTTAGGCTATCACGTATTGATTTTACTAAAGTGACATCAGCTGCGTATCCAGCCCCGCTGTCAATGTTTGTCGTAGTTCCTTTTAACCCAGATATTTTATTTTCAAGAGTAGTTCCATCATTAAACCAGACATCGCTTGCGTGAGTCCAAAAGGAATACTTGTTCCAAATCTTCTGGGTTCCATTCTTGCCGATGCATACCCTGTGGTTCCTGTGCAAATATACTGTTTCATTAATTGGCATTGTATATGTCTCCTTTCTTTCCTTAAAACCAAATTTCACCTATCTCTATGTCTGGCTCTGTATCAGAGACGTGGTATGGATTGTATTTTTCTTTTGCAAGGACATAGTCTTGTAGGTGTTTTGTCTTTACTTCTATGTAATTAAGAATCCCCGCTGTGTAAGAGTGGATTGGGCTTTGTGCTAATAGTGTTGCCGCATCAGAATACTTTCCCTGTTCCAATAGTTCGTTATATTTGTCCTGATATGCTTTTGTATCTAAATCCACGTCGCAAAAAAATGTCCGTTTGTCTATCCCCGCAGGGAAAATGGATGTATATGGATAAACCAACTTACAAACCCCCCTCCCACAAATCACCAACTGCACAATATTCTGGCTCGGTCTCGTCATAATAGATGCACTGGTGTTTCTGCAATACCATCACTTGAGCATTCCTTATCTCTTCCTCAATCGTGTTGATTATTGACGCATCTATTGTATATTGTGCCAATAGGTTTGCATTTTCTGCTATCAACTTACTTGCTATTTCAAAATTCCCTTGCTTCTTGTGGCTGTTTATTGCATTAATTAAGGATGCGATGGAATCATCGGCATCCTTAAAATTGTGCTGTTGGATTAAACTGTATGGAAAATTGCTGTATTCATGGGTATAAGATGATGCATTTTGAGCGTTAAAATCTGCTTGTGTCATTTTTTTATTCCTCTTTTATACATGGTATTTTGTTTATGCTGAATGGTCTAGTTATGATATTTTTGCATACAACAACTCGCCACTATCTGTTGATGCGATTACATACTTATAATTATGTGTTATAAATTTAATGCTTGAAGAAGTTATTAAAAATGAACCTTCACAATTTGCCAATATATTGTCTAAATCGCTAAAATCATTTATAAATAAGCCATATATATCACTTACTAAAAATAATTTCCCATTGCATTTAATTCCAGCATTAAAATGTAAATTTTTATAATAAGTATTACTAGTTGAAAAATTGTCATTATTCCATACTATTTCACCATTTTCGCTAATTAATATGTAGTGTCTAGTATCGCTAATATACTTCCAATGATAGCGGTTTTTGTCTATAAAAAATGAAAATGAATCAGTAGCACTAGTCGTTGCAAGATTTTGCCACATATCGCTTGATTTAAAATAACCTTTTTGATTTTTAGGAAAGTCCATACAAACAGGTGTAATTATCCAATCTCTATGGTTATTTACATTACTACTAGAACTACAATATGCCATAGTGTTTCCAGTTAAAAAATCATCATCCCATTTCCCAACATTGCGGACATATACTTCTCTATTATTATCAGATAAAGCAATATAATTATTTCCATTGTAAAAAAGTCCAAGGAATTTATGGACATCTGTTATGACTTTTACTTCAAAATCTTGAAGATTTTCCGTTTTAAAAATATAAGAAATGTTATTTTCAGATGTCTCATCCAGACCTAATATATAATAATTATTAAAATAGTAGTGAATGTTAATCAATGAAAAATCTTTATTGTCAGTAAAATCTTTTAGGTTTATTTTTTGTAATGGGAATTCTGTTCCATAAAATAAATAGGTTCCTCCTATTGCAACTAAAAAACCATTTAAATAATCTACTCGATTAATGGATATACCATCTGTATTAAAGGTTTCCCATAGCATATTATTGTCAAAACCAGGTGTCAATTCTCCGCCATTATTCAAGATATCAGACCCTTTTAATGAGGATAAATCAATTTCTTGTTCGCCGATTATAAGTGTTGATGTTGCTTTGTCGAATGAAATATTTGGCAAATTACTTGTTCCAATCAAAGCCTTTTCTTCAGAAGTAACAAATTGATGTGTTTCGTCCTCAGTAATCATTGATGCAGGATGCGTTTCAGGATGGACATATTTATTGGCTTCATTATCAATACCACACAGCTTTTCTTTGTATTCCAAGGAAAAATCATTTGATGATAATCCCATACCATTTATTTTGTCTACTTTTTGGGACAGCATGTTGTCTAAAACAAAATTTGAAATGAAATTACAATCATTTTCTAGTTCACTTAGTTTTTTGGGATAATCGGTACCTAAATTTAAATCAATCCATTCAATACCATCATCTGTTAAACCAACTACCTGCCCGACACTGCCACCATCAGGAATATGTGTTTGAACATTTGAAAGGTGTTCAATTGCAGATTGCATACTTTCTTGCATATCTAATGACAAGAGTGATTGGTTAATACTGCCTTCTTTGATGGTGGCAGAAATAATATTATCCTCGCTTACGGATATTTTGACAACATCACCAGTAGACCCAGTATAAATATCAACTAATTCTTCAACTGGTATTCTGGACTGACTGTCATCGCTCCATGTTATGATTATTTCATGTGTTTCTTCATCAAATGTGGCGGACTTGAATACTAATGATTTTGGTATGTCAATGGTAAATGTTGAATTATCCATTCTTGTGACAGTAATAACCCCTGTGTTGGGGTTATCGGAAAGATTCTTGATTAGATTGTTTGCAGATTCAATATCAAGTTTTGCATTGAAAAGTTCTTGATGTGCAGTATTATTTGATAAATGATCTTCAAAATAATTATTATCTGTGAAATCATTCGCATGTTTCCCGTCTAACGTATCGGCATCCCCGCCATTGGCTGGTAATGATGTTGGCTTATTTTTTATATAAGACTTTTTTGTACTATCTGATTCATCCCAATCTGCCTGTGTATTATCTTTAGCATTAATCTTATCATTTATTTGGTTAAGTTCATCTGTCAATTTTTTTGAGTTATCTTCCCCGATAAATACAGACTTGGAATTTGTATATGGAACAAATTTATTACCCGCATGATCAGTCAACCATTTTGTCTCCATTTAAATGCCCTCCTCAATTGTAGTTTCGTTTTCTATATAAGCTACTGATTCCTTAACAGAATCAATACTTGACTGCAAAGATAAAACTTTTGAATTCAGCAAATCAAAATCGATAGGAGTTTTCGTAATTTCGCCGATTTGCTGCATTAAATCAGCAACCCTTTTGTCAGTTGCCTGTATTTGTAATAGAAGAGAACGGTACAATGAAATATCACTTTCATTTATTACAATATTGTCATCCAGACCTGGCAATACGTTCAATTCTGCTGGTAATGTTGACCATGAATAAGGCATCCCCCTTTCATCAACATCTTTGCTAAATTGGACAACAAAATGTATTTTCCCAGATTTTTTAGTTACATGATTGGATATATACCATGATAAAAGCAGGGAGTCGTATTCAACCTGCATTTTCCTTACAGTATATACGCCACGTTCTTTTAATGCGTTATTGTAAGATATAGTGCATCTTCTGGCTGACAGATCGCATCCATCAAAATAACGTGGGATCCGAATATTTACCATTTCTGCATTGTCATCCGCAACAACACCAATATTGTATAATTCCTCTGGTATGTTTATTGTCCTAGTGTCAGGATTAATGATTATTTCTGGTTCATAAATTCTTGAAGTGTTCAGTCAAAATCACAGCCTTTCTTTTATATATTGTTGTCATACAATGGGTAAAATTTCATAAGGGACAGTGTAGAAGTTCCAGAACTGAAATCATGGGAGACCGATTTGATTATGTATTGTTCTGGCTTGTCGGAATTAGAATTTTGATACAGCAGTTTGATGTTCACATCATAAAATGGAACAAGGTTTGTAGTAAGGGTTATACTGTCCGTTAATCTACAATTTTTCCAGTTTTCCCATTTTGCACGGGATAGGGCGAGGGAATCTGAGGTGATATGTTCATATTCGCCACCTGTTTTGACATCCAAAATTTCCCCTAACTTCTGTATTGTAAATGGTGAATCAGGGATAATTTCAAATTCTATGGCTTCACAATTATACTTTACCTGAAAATATTTTTTTGAATATTTCTTGCATACAGTTCCATCTGGGAAGGTATAATTGCCCCCAACAGTTCCGTTGGTTAAAATATGCATTCCATGCGCCTGCCAGTGCCCTAGAAGGTATGCATAAAATATTGTCTGCCCATCAGCCCTTTTGCTTTTTATCTTAAAAACAAAAACAACATCCTTTTCCAAGATGTTGCTTGATATTGGGGTGTCTGTATTTGCATCTAAAATATCTATCATTCCTAAGTTATTGACATTCAGTTTGGGGTTTGAAGAATTTCTAGATGGTATTTTAATTGCTATTTTATCACCATTATAATAATTTTCGTCATATCCTTCGATGGAACAGTGGTATATATTACTCTGATAGCTACATTGTTCGGTATAGAAGTCCGCTTCGATTACTTTTCCCCATACTTCACACATGTTCCTTACTTTTGTCATATCTATATTTGTGTTCTCTGATATGTAAACCCTCTGCATGAAATCATTGCTGAAAATAATATCATCTGCATAGCAGCTTGGGATCATACGGCATATAAATACATTTTGCTCATCAAAAAACATTTCATAATTTGGATATAAGTCGCGGAGCTTCTCCAATATGGACAAAACTGTACATCCACTTGAAAATTCTAAATCATATGGTATTGTATTCCATAAGGGGTTTTCGTTTCTGTATTGCTGCCAGTTGTTGTTGTTCTGTGGAAATGCTTTATACTCGCCAACGTCATCAACCATATAATTGCTTATGCCTCCCAATTGCATTAAAACAGTTACAATGGCTTCACGTATAATGTTGTATTTGATGACTTCTCCCGTTTCCTCATTTTCTTCATATGCGGGAATTTTAGTTGTTAATGCGCCTATCTGTCCATTTTTTGTTCCGTCAAGTTTAGACATATAATCACTGCATGTAATGGATATCTGATTAGTGGCAGCATCATAGGAACCAGATGTATTTGTATATACATAGTACCCAATAGGATAGTATATATATTCCTTGGTTCTTATGTCCATGATGCCAACAGATAATCTTATTTCCTTATTTAACCAGATAAGTCCGTCTTCTGCAATCCTTGCATCATTCCTGTCATATAAAGTAGGGATGACGGAAGCGGAAAAAATTCTACGGACAGAAGATGAACTGTCGATGGAAGAGGTTCCACCAACGACAGTTCCTTTTAAAGTATCAAGTATTGTCTTTCCATCATCTTTCAACACCTCAATTTTTAATAAAAAGTGCTGTGGTTTTTGGAGTATTAGTTTTAAATCTTTTGCTGTAATCATTTGTTCCACCATTTTTCTTCAATATCAGACAGATTTGTATAATATAAATCCCTCTCAGAGTCATAGTCTCCAATTTCTGCCCATTCAAAAGATATGTTCCTATTCTGATATGTGGCATCTGCTGTATCTGTTGGGTCTCCAGTAACTATCATTAGCCATAACCTTCCATCGAAATGTTTTAGGATTTTTGGCATCCCGTCAGCAAGGAAATCCATGATTTTTCTTTGGTAAGGTATCCTCAAAGCATCATCAACCACTAAATCACAATTCTCCTCATCCAGTTCAATGAACATGCCCTTACAGCTTCCCTTATCATAATTTGAAACAGTGTTCCTGATATATGTTGGGTATCTATTGTTGATTGTTTCATTGATGGAAGAGGGGATTCTTCTAGTGGTGTCACAGTATCCATCTGTTGCTGGTGTACCATATATGCAATTCTTTTCAACTATGAATATATCATTAAATTCAGAATCAACAAATGTAGTATAATATGTTCCTTCTTCTAGCCCGTGGAATACCGGGACTACTGCATATTCATATTCCACATGGCACGCATTCGTGTAGTCGTTCCCCCTAAGTCCTTCGGTGAAGTCATTAAGTGTATGTACTTCCCTTACAGCAATAGTATTCCACCTGAATTTTTCCGTGTTTCTTCGTTTTATAAGGAGATGGGTTACTGTCCTCAGATTCCAGTCAACATTTCCTGCATTTGTGGAATTATTAAAATCAGCATGTAGTATTGTGTCAAAATCCCATTTGTCTGGGCAATCCATAGAAGGGGAAGACTCTATCTCTCTTGTGATATATAGACAGTCATAAAGCCCATTTGCCAAACGTACATATGTTATATTATTTACATGAGTAGGGGTGAGAGCAATTGTATTTTTATCTGCACCCAGTATAGTTTTTGATAAAAAAAACAATTAATTCACCTCCTTAATTCCATATGTCATCTGTATCCGCATTGCTTGGTTCATCTTTAGAATAGTAAGTATTCATATCATTTTTATTTACAACATAAGTAAATAAATTAGGTGCATCGACCCATACATCATATGTGTCTGGGTTTGGAGGCATCTGTTGACCATACCAGATATTGTCAGTATCTATATAATCAGGGTCTACAATTACTTCCAGTTTGTAAATATCGTTTACTTTCCGTATCCATACACAAACCATATCAGTAGAGTTAAATGCCATAGCATCCGAATAAAGGATATAATGCCCAAGTCCATTTGGAACATCCAGCTTAAAGCGGGTTGTACCGTCTTCATAATGATAGGAGTTTACTATTATGGAATACTTTGTATTTCTGAGTTCCAATATGGTTGCTGTTTGGTTCAGGTACATGCCCCTTAGCTTCAATGTAAAATCCCCATCTATAACAAAACCTTTGTCATAATATATACCCTCATTGTCACCCATTAAATCTATCATCCCATTCTCAAATTGGAATGTTTTATTTCCGTTATATTGTATTACAACTATATTAGTATGATATTTGATATAGCCATGTAGCGGGTCGTTCTCTGCATAAATAATGCTGTATTTTCCTGGCTGCCTATAATCTGTATATACCTGAATATATCCAGTGTCAATTTCCACACCATTTACAGTCATGCCATGACAACGGAAATAGTATATGGTATGGTTATCAAGACCTTTGTATTGGTATCTTATTTTTGTGCTGTCATACATGGTTTCACTTTCCAACAATAGTGTTTTTGTTCCATCATAAAGATAGAATTTAAAAGACTGAATATCCTCATAATCATCCTGTAAATAGTATATCTGTGCATCATAAAATGCTGAATGCAAAATCTGCCCATTTTCCAATTCGTAAAAATAGAAGAGTGGTGTCTTTAAAGTTTGGAAATATAATTTATCAGATAATTCGCTTGCAGCATTATTCATGTCAAATGTTTGGAACTGTGCAATCCATTTTTTCCCATTTGTAAGAGTGCCAGCAGGGAGAATATGGGTATGTTGGAATGTGCTTATTTTCCTGTCATATATGACCTCCATCGTATCTGCATTATATATGATTAAGCGGTTTGCGTATGATTGATTGCCATTCCAGGAGAAACTGAGCGTTTTATTCATGGTTGCATCAAAAGGAGTTATTTTGTTTACTGCTGGTTTTGCCATTTATATCTTTATACCTCCTTCATTCAGTGTAATTTAATTATCATTTAACCCCACATATGTGCATGTCTTCCAGCCTTCCGCATGGAACCTTAACCCATACATACTGCCCGACCTTTAGAGTGGCATTGGGGATGGAGCATTTTACTTTCCGCTTAACTCCCCCGTCATCCACGATGGTGTATGTATTATCCCTATTTATATCTTTAACTGCGGATGGAAAGGTTTTGTCATATTTATGTTCATGGGATTTTATCAGGGAAGCAATCTCCTTTACGAGTATTTTGACTGCCTCGATATCTTTGTTCAATATGTCATTCATAAATGTTTCCTTTTTCCTATCTAAATTAATTGTAAATACCGCACCCATATCTCAGAGTGCGGTATAGTTTATACTTTGTGCATTTCTTGGAGGAGCATATTAGGCATACGAAGAACGATTTCTTTTGAAAGAGAGTTTACATCCTGTACACCCTGCAAGTTAATGTCTCCAATATGGACAGAAATTTCTCGGTTCATGGTATGGTTGTTGTTGATTACCTCCACCATCTTATCTACGGATTCTGCTGTTTTGAACATTGCATTGGTGGGCATAAGGAATGCATCCTTGTTTTTCTTGAAAAATTCGTCAAACTTTTTATGCAGCCAGTATTCCCTGTCGCTTGGGTTCAGCGGCCTTATTTCCGTTCCGCCAGCAAGCGTTATCGTCCCGTCATCGTATGCATTGCCAAGTTCTTTGCCCTTGTTTTCCATGATTCGCTTAGTCTGCTCTTCATTGAATATTACGGTATCTTTCGGCAAATCACTCATAACCGGCTCTGTCGTAAGTTCTGTTTTCCCATCTGGGTATACAGTGAGTTCAGCCTGCCCGTATTCTGAACGGAGCGCATTCTTTTCGTCATGGGGTAGCCCTTTGTATCCTGTTCCGTTGGCAAATGCATCCCCAACTGTGCCTTCCGCATGAGACGGTATAGTATTCCCAGATACGGAACCACCGACAGAATGAAGGGAAGAGGATGCTGTTTTTGCCAGTGCATTTAATGCGCTTGCGGCAGCTTCACATTTATCCTGTATGATCCTCGCCATTTCTGATACAAGTTCAATAATTTTATTACATATTGTCTGGATGGAATTGTCGCCGTCCGTTGCAAAGTCGTTGAATGCTTTCAGCCAAGGGTCTTCCAGCTTTGCGTCAACTGCATCCCCGCCTGTCTGCATAATATCTATAATGCTGCCATCATTCCCGCCAGGTTCAGTGTTCCCGCTTTTGCTTCCTGCCCCCTTATCCCCTTTGCCTTCTTTGTTGTCGCCACCACCGCCACCTACGCCGATTATTTCAGCAAGCCGTGTCTGAAGATCCTCCCATGCTGGGATATATTCGTCATTGATGACAGCCATCTGCTTTTTAAAGTGGCTATTCCCTTTGTCCAACGCCGTTTCGAGGTTGCCCATTTGCTCGCCGATGGATGTAACCGCTTCATTGATGGCTGCTGCAAGCCCCATGAACCCTGTTCCAGCCGCCCCTCCCATGCCATCCCCGCTAGGCATTTCATCCCCATCCATGCCCGGTTCGGGGGTGCCTATAATGGAAGAGAAGTCTATGTTTTTAAATTCATTACATTTCGATTCGACTTCACCGAATGCCTGTGCGATATCCTTTAGCTTCTGCGCATAGCCTTCATCGCCGATTTCAGGGAACTCGATGCCATCAAGCAGCCCGATAAGCTCTGTGATTAGCGTCTTTAGGCTGCTAAGCTCCGTATTCAGCGGTGCAACGCTTTGCGTGGCTTTATCCACGTCCGTCTGCATCCCGGAGACAGCAGAAGATGCTTCGCCTGCGCTTGTGGAGAGGGCGCCTACGGATTCGCCTATGCCGTCAATGCTTTCCTCCAGCCCTCCCAATGCCACATCCCCAAGCCCATCAAACGCATCCTTGGTGGATTCAAGGTAGCTAATGGACTGTGTGCTGATACCGGAAAGCCTTGACAGCTGGTCTATGACGCCCTCATTCCCACGGCCCATGTCCGCAAGGATGCCGATATATGCAGTTTTCAGCTTTTCAAATTCCTCCTGCGAGCCGCTTAGGAGCGCGTCCATGTTAATGCCGAGTTCAGAGAGTGCCGCCTCCATCTGTGCATCCTCAAGCAGATCTGTCAATTCCTCGAACTGCGACTTGTAGTCCTCCATGCCCTTTATCATGGCATCATAGTGTGATTCTGTCTGTTTGATGAGGTTGTCGTAATATTTGTTTATCTGGTCTGCCTGCTTGTCAAGCAAGTCGATTTGTTCCTCCAATAAGCCTTTCTGGTCTTCGAGCAAGCCTATTTCCTTTTCGATTTTGGAGATGTCTATTTCCAGCCTTGCGTCTTCCACCTGCTGTTTGGCATCACGGATTCCAGACGTGTCGGCTCCATATACCATCTGCCCATCCTTATAGACATTTGCGGTCTTCTGGTTCTGCATACGCTGCCATTCGTATTCCGCTTTCTGCAAATCAACGGCTTTTTTGCGTTCTGCATTGGCATCCTGCATTGCCTTGATTTCTTTTTCCTTGGCATCTATCTGCTTCTCAATGCCCTCTATCTCGTTTTCATACTGTTCCTTCTGCGCTTCGATTGCTTCCAGTCTGGCATCACGTTCCGCTTCAAGTGCTGAAACAGCTGCGTCCTTTTCATCGTTGATTACATCTATGCGTTTGTCGATCTGCTTCGTGATGTAGCTGAAGGCGGATTCGTAGAGGGATTTCATCAAATCTGTTACTTTCACCATGACTGGCTACTGACCACATTAAATTTTATATGGCGGTTAGTCATTTCTGGCTAACTCTCACATTTCTTTTTATTTGGGATTATTGTGTGAGTTCGGACTGGATCTTCACCCTTCCTAATAGGGTAGGGGAGTAACGGAACTCCGTATGTTGCCATACAGGGTATTACAGTCTCTACGGATTCTGGTTTTAGATTATTGATTTTGTAACATTAATATTGTATAATTACAAATATTTAACTTATTCCTGTTTCTGTATAGTAAATCATTTTATAATTATAATCTTTTCTAATTTTATTATTATATTTTATAATTTCATTTTCTAATATTTTTTTCTTTTTTTCAATTTCTGTTATTAGCTGAAGAAGCAATAAATAATTTTGGTATAACATGTTTTATCCTTTCGGGAGTGTAATATTATGAATCATGGTGGATTTATTGATTTAGTTAAACGCTATTCAATGCAAATTGGATTTGATTTCAGTCTAATAAAATGTATACAAATAAACATATATGATAAATTTGAAGAATGGCATGGTAAAGTAAATCCTATAATTATGGATGAAGAATTATATATTGAATTATCAATACATAAAAAGGTAATAGATAATTTTAATACTGATAATCAAAATAAACAACAAATATCACAGTCAATTATTAAACATGAATTATTCCATTGCAAAGAGATATCTATTACATCCACATATATTGACTGGCACAAAGCATATTTTCACGAGCCAATAACTACAACAAAACTATTATTATTTGATACAGCCATTAAACAATGGAGTGAATATTATGCTTATTATAATTCAGCAAAATTATATAAGCGCGATATAAACTTGCTTAATCGCATATCATCTTCAGATGCTTCATTAACAGTCATGCATAATAAACTAATAGAGGGATTTAGAGATATACAAATGCCATTTTCCTTTATAACTGATATAATCAGTTTTATACATATATGCATCATCTTTTCTGCCTATTATAATTCAACTAATGATAAAAAATATCATAAAGAATTGGCTTATATAGAACATTCTTCATTATATAAAAAGTATTATCCATATATAAAAGATTTATCTTATGTTATGAATACTTTGTATACATCATATCCCAAATGGATTTCTGAATCAGCCATGATCGAAGTGGGATATAAACTGTTTAGTTTTATAAAAATAAATGGTATTACTTATTCAACAAATGATTTATCAGATAATTTTATATTTATAAAAACTGATACTTAAAATTTTATCTAAAACTAGTCTTTCCACGGTCTTGTCCGTCCCATCGGATTTTAACCGTTATAGTTACTTTTCATTATGCTGCATTACTGCAACAGATGGCATGTAATCCACCATCAAGGTATTGATGCTCATACTTTTCAAACTCTTTCAGGTATTTCTTCTTTTGGTTGAAATACTTGAGATAGAGCCTGCGGAGGGCATCCAAGTATTGTTTTTCCGTGATTTTTCCGCGGTCTTTCAGGTCATCAAGGTCTTTTAATTCCTTTTCAAATGCTTCAAGATAAGTATCAGCCGCTTCCTTGCCGGCACTTCCTGCTGCTTTGGAACCACCTCCCATAAATCCTGAGAAATCACCGCTAAAATTGTTTAGTAAGGCATTCCATACTTCGTTGTTTTTGTCTAATACCCCTTGTATTTCTTCTTCTGAAACTCCGGCTTCTTCTGCTTTCGCAACAGCATTAGAAATAGCAGCAGACGTATTGCGGTTAATAGCGGCAGTTTCAGCATCGAGTTTTTCAACAGCATTGTTAGATGCAGATGCATTATTGTTTGTTGCTTCTTCTGCTTTCTGTTTAGCAAGTTCCTCTATCTCCGCTGCGGCGGCATTGATCAGCTTCGCTTTGAGTTCCATTAATTGAACCGCTACCAGATTTTCATAAGCTGCTTGATTAATGGCAAGCTGCCCATTCTCAACTTCCAACATAGCAATCAGGTTTTCATCCGCTGTAAGCAATGATTGAAGGCTATCAAGGCTTATGTATCCTGTTTCATTATATGATTCTATGACGCTTGTTAATGTCTGGTAAGATGATTGCAGATTATCAATCTGTGCGTTCATTCCTGCAAATTCTGCTTCTGCCTCATATGCTTGTTGGATCATGTCTGAAAGCATTTTTCTAAAATCACTGTTTATATCAATTCCTGCACCAGATAAAATGCTATTCGCATACTTCCTAGAAACGCACTGTATTGCATCCCCTAATACTTCCAATGAATCTGCTTGGTTATTGATAAATTCCCAATCAAGTTCACCGTTCATATCTGATACTGCTTGGTTTATAGTCTGGATGGAGCTTAATAGTTCCGATGAGGAATAATTCCCTGATAAGAGGGTAGTGTATGCGTCCGATGCTGATTTGATTGATGCCTGGAACTTGTCTAAGGATTCCTGAGAAGAGTCAAGTTTACTTGAAAATGTAACAGGTTCTTCAATTTTTTTACTAGAATCAAGTTTCTCTTGGATATTTGCAATCCAGTCTTGTGCAGTCCATAATTCGGTTTCACCATTCACATATTTTGCTTTTATAGATGCAAAGACTTCTAACGCATCATTTTCATATAATCCTAACTCCTTTAGCTGCTTGTCTAATTCTACAGCCCAAGGAGCATGACTGCCTTCCTCAAACCCCATTGCATCCTGCATTTGCCGCTTCAATTCATCGTATTTGATGGCATCTGGGTTTGCGAGGTTCATGATGTACTGATAAAGTTCCTGTGCTGATATGCCAGCCTCATCTAAATACTGTTTTAATTCTGGAAATTTGGATGTAATAAGTCCAACAGAAAGCGAACCTTCTTTCCCTAGTTCTAACAGTTCATCTTTTGCATTTTTGAAATCAACTTTATCAAGGGTCACAGAAATGATATTTTCATGTGATTTTGCTGTGCCGTTCATCAACTCATCATATGACTGATATATCGAATCAAGGCGTTCCAAAATCCCATCGTCTATGCCTTCCACCAAAGAATCATCCGTTTCCATAAAATCAGCAATGGATGATTCCACAAATTCTTGGTAGTTGGACAATTCCGTTTCCATTCTGTTAATATTGCCTTTGAGATTAAGCCAATCAGAATTGTTATTATAATTCGGGTCAGTATCTTCAATTTCCTCTAACTGCTTCTGCAAATCCTTAAGGGATTGTTTCATTTCTGGGATTTTTGCCAGCTTCTTTTCAACAGCATCAATGAGAGAATAGTTGTTGGAATCGGATACATACATCTGTCCATTTTCACCAGCAGAATATTCCACATGGTTTGTTTTAGTATTAAAATATTTTACTGCCTTGTCATTAGCTTCCTTACCCTGTGTCTTTGCAAGTTCTTCCTTAATCCTTAATTCTCGCTCTAGTTCTTCATTTGTTTCTTTGAGTTTGGCGAGTTCTTCTGATTCTACAAGGGATAAGTTTTCTTTTGCATTAAGTTCATCAATCCTGTTCTGTGTCGTCTGGAGGGATGAATTAATCTGCTCAATTTCTGATTTTGTCTGGTCAAGTGCTTCTTTTGCTTTTTCAGTAGCTTCTTTTGCACGGTTTCCTGCATTCTCAAACCATTTAGATAATTTGATTACGCCTGTTGTTACTAATCCTAATATGCTTGCTATTGCGATTAATGGGTGGGCAAGCATGGATGCTTTTAATTTTGCGTAAGCTACTTTAAGCAGATTAGTAATTGACAAGTTCGCCTTTTTGGCTGCTGTGTTTGCTGTGGTGGCAGTAGTGTCGGCTTCTGTACCTCCGATTGACAACCATTGTTTTGCAAGAGCATCTTCTTCGGAAAGGGTCTGCTTTTTTGTTGCTACGGTATTGGCAATAGTGGCTGTTGTGTTTGCTTGTTTTGACAGAGCAGATTCTATATCCAATTTAGATACTTTATTACTTTGCAAAGAATAAATTATTTGAGCCTTGGAACAATTTGCAAGCTCCATCCTATAAACTGCTTGTTCAACACTTAATCCCTTTACAGCATTTGCAATTTCATCAATATTTCCCTTAGCATTTTTTATACTAGTAACATCTACACTTATCTTATATATATCTTTCAGTGTCGGGCAATAATTAGTGGTGGATAATTATTGAAATATAGAAAATATAGATATATAATATATAAAAAAATGAGAGGTTTGTTATATGTATAAATTGCACAATGAACCATGTAAAATATGTGGTTCTAAAAAAAACTATTATATGGAAAGCGAAGGTAGGAAATCTTTATTTTGTGAAGATTGTAATCATTACGAAGACATCTATGTTAGTGACGAGCTTAAACAATATTGGGAAGAACAATCGGAAACAGAAGAGCAAGAAAAATTACAGCAAGCTAAATTTATCCCCAAATGTCCAATATGTCAATCAACAGATTTGTCTAAAATTACATCAACTAAAAAAGTTATGAAGATAGCTGCTTTTGGTATTTTTGGAATGTGTGACAATGGTAAAACTTATAGGTGTAATAATTGTGGGAGTAAGTTTTAAATAGCTTATCACATCCTTTCAATAAATTGTAATAGAAGAATGGTAGAAGAACTGTTTTAAATTTACAGTTCTTCTTTTTTCAATAAAACGAAAAAAGGTATATATGAACCATATATACCATAAAAGATGACTTTTTCAATTAATCGTTTAAAAAATTGCTCATTTAAGAGTTCGTTCTTAAATTAACTTAATTATAAAGTATTATTATTTATCTGTCAATATCAAGTTTTGAAATTTTTGCAAAATATCTTTTCTGTCGGTTATTACATCATAGTAATTAGGATGAACACTTCTACATACACGCATTATATCTATAGAACGCATGTCAGTAAATTGTAACCGACTTTTCCCAGTAGGAGTCTTGTCAATAATATCCATTTCATATAATGGATTACATTTCCCTGAATCGGATTTTATAGATGTTGTTGGTATAATAAGGTATTTTGTACCATAATCTTTTAAAATATAGCACCAATGATCATCGTAAGTTTCTTTAGGATATCCTCTTCTAAGGTTAATATATGCAATTTGACCTTCTTTCGGTCTTTCAGATGGTGGTAAATTATATATCACTTCAGATGGATTTTGACCATCTTTGACAATTTTATTGTGAAAATATGATAGTTCAAATAACCATTTATCAATTTCGTCAACTAATTTACAAGGATTATCATAATGCTGCAAACCTTTTATTGTCTTTTTAATATATCCTATTTTAGTGTCAATAATTTTCTTTTCATCATCTGACAACATTAGTATATCCACCAATCTTTAATATTATAAGATTTATTATATAACAAATTTCTCCTAAATTCTACAGGAACATATGTTTATATATTTGATTAGATAATATGAAAATTGAATTTAAGACAATTTTATGTTATATACTATATTTTTATTGTTTCGTTTCCTTGTCGTACCCATTTAATTCCGTCATATAAACTGATTTCTCCAACATTCTTACTTCTGATAAGAACTAATTCGACATCATAGTAATCAATAATATCAAGATTTCCCAAAACATAATCTTTCAATTTTTTACTTATTGGTTCTGCTGATAGAAGTTTTCTTATTGTTTTTAAATATTCGTCAGAGTTATTTGTTATTGTCTGGTGGAACAATTTGTTGGCTTCACATGTTATACCTGGTATATAATGTTGATTTGAAATATTTGCAGATTCTTTATATTCATTATACCAAGATATATAAGACTCTCTGCTATTTGCAATCCCAATAAGAATGTATCCTTCTTTATCTCGTCCATTATTGGTATTAGCCATAGCAACCAAAGTTCTTGCAATTCGATGAATACAATCCATATTTATTTCAGAAGAACTAAAATCAGAAATACCTATTTTAAATTCTGTCATTTGCTGCTCAATTTTTGAATAATTGAGTCGTTTATTAATATCTACAGTTATTTCATCATCTTTTTTCACAATTACTTTTGAAAAACACGGTTTTAAAATTTTATACAAATTTTTTACAGCTAAGTCAAACTTATCATAATCTATTTTTCCCACATTTATAAAACCATCAAAAAGAGTTTTAGCTTCTTTTATACATTCTGCAACCATTGAGTAATCTGTTATGACATACCCTTCGGCAATTAACTTATATAAAGACAAAAATAAGATTTTAAAACATTCATCTTTATTTTTTGTATTCTTTCTTTCAAAGATATATGAAGAAAAATCTGACTGAACAGAATCAAAAATCATATCAAAAACATCAAAAACTTTTTTAAAACTTTCTTCTAAAACAATTTTTCCTATTTTTAAAACTTTATCTTCAATCAATTTATTTTGTTTAGAATCTTTTTCGTATAATTTATCTAAACTATCTTTGCTCTTTTTAAATTTCCCCAATAGCACCAAAGCCAATAAAGTTTCTATAATTTCTTCATCTTTTGATTCCTTTATATTCTGTGCATTTATTAAATCATGTCTTCTCCAAAAAACAGTATCTAAATCAACACCATATCCATACTTTTTGTAGCCAACACTAATTTGTGGCATTTCACACAAACGGATACGATCGTCATATGTATTATCCATACGTATATCACTTGCGATACGCCGTACTAAATCAGAAAATTCCCCAGTAGCCATTGATTGTCTTAAATCA
Organism: uncultured Kineothrix sp.; assembly: GCA_910588855.1. Lineage (GTDB taxonomy): Bacteria > Bacillota > Clostridia > Lachnospirales > Lachnospiraceae > Kineothrix. The sequence goes on from CAJUSR010000004.1 coordinate 211,813, forward strand.
TGATAAGATATTTTCCTGCCAGTAGAATTTATCCTTGTAAAAATAAGTTCAATTGTTTCTTTATTTTGCCCTGTAATTATTGCTGGTAACTGATAACGACAAAATTCTTGACAAGTATCTTTTGGAAGTAGTGTTTCGTGCGGTGTCAATTTCCCATCCATTATTAACTGAAAAGTTTCATTATATGAATTGGGATCAAAATAGCACATTTTATCTTTATACATTACGCTGAATTCACCCAAAACAAAAGATATAATTGCATTTAACCTTTGCATACCATCAACTATTTCAAGAACGGTAAAATCATCATCTTCCTTTAAGTCATATTGTGCAATAAGAACAGCCGGCAAGGGAATCTTTTTTAACATTGAATCTATTAATAACCGTTTTTCATTAATTCCCCATACTAATTTTCTTTGGTATCTTCTGTTTACGTAAAATTTATCTTTAAGATAATTTATAAAAATTTCATTCACCGTATATTTATCAACTCTTAAATCTTCACTCACAGTTCTTTTCTCCCAATTCATAAGTATTTAAAACCTCCTTAATTCTACCATTATTTACCAATTATAACAACATAAACATTTGTTTTTATTCAACTAATTAAAAGAACAAATGTTCGATATCTATTATAACTCGAATAATCGAGTATTGCAACATCTATTTATATTTTCTACATTCTATGCTAAAATTATTGCCATAAGGACGGTAATCTATAATGATACAGTGGAACAATTTACAAAAACTATTAAATGAACCTGGAAGGAAAACAAAACTTTCAAAGGCAACAGGAATATCCACTGGCAATATAAGCGATTGGTTTAATCCTGATAAGCCAGCGCAACCAAGTGCAGATGCTCTTGTTAAGTTATCGAAAGCTCTTGACTGTTCGGTAGATTATTTACTTGGACTTACGGATGTTGAGAAAAGTGAAATTGAACCAACAAAAATCTATCGTTTCCCTGTATTTTATCAAAGTGCCGCTGCCGGAGTAGGGCGGTTGGATGTAAGTAATGGCTATTACATGGAAAATTTTACGGTCGATAATCTTCCAAACGAAGCTGTGTTTATTATAGAAATAGCAGGAGAGATTATGTATGATGAAAAAACTGATTATTTGATTCATACTGGCTCAAAAGTTTTAATTGATCCTCAAATATTTAAATACAACTTAGATGAAAAAATTGTGATTGCAAATTTCAAAGGAAAAATAATATGCAAGAGATATATTGTAAAAGATACTTACATTTTGTTTCAATCTGACAATGATGAGTTTAAAGGTGAAAATCGAAAGTCAACTGACGATTCCAACCATAAAATTATAGGTGTTGTACTTGGTGTTATTGAAAATGAAAAGTTTATAAAGGTGAAATAGGGGATGATTTATTGTAATTGTGGATATATATAGCAACTTTAAATCATAACATTACCAAGTACTTTTCCCTCAAACAATTTAACAATATGATAGCATTCATCATTACTTACATCATTTGAATAAAGGGTACGAACAAGCATATCGGCAATATAATTTTCTTTGTATTGTTGATCCATAGTTTTACCGACAACATCATTTTCATTCATCTGGAACATTTTATCACCTACTTTCTGAAAGGAGATTATTATGAAACTTAATCCCGACTGTATTCGTGATGTACTGTTGTATTTGGAAGAGAATTTATCCTATAATCATGAAACTGAAGGCTCAATTGAACACAATACTATCACCATGCATAAGATTTCTAAAGATTTACATGATGAAAAAGGTTATGAAATTGATGATGTAAACTATTCTGTAGAGAAACTATTGGAAATAAGATATATAATTCCAGCTACAGAATTGAGAGGACATAATAACAGTATCTTATATTGTCCTATATCTGACATATCTTATAATGGACATATGTTTCTGGGAACAATTAGACCAAAATCTATTTGGGAAGCTACAAAATCTAAAGCGAAGCAAATTGGTGGAATGTCCATACATAGTTTAAGTATGATTGCAACTGCAATAATGCAAGGCTTGGCAAGCAATCCAGATTTTATACAAAGTATTGTTGATAAAATGAAGTAATATGTATTTTTAATAGAGCAAGACGGCATTTACTTTTATTCTCTTAATAGAAGAGATCATACGGATGATGATCGCTTTGTCAAGTCACCTAATGATTATAGGATTATTGGACAGATTGTGAAGATTATTAAACCAGAAGACCACGAATGAGAATCTATTGTGGCTACGAATGACAATAAGTATATACAAAGGATAAAAAATGGATAAAATATTACATAATAAACCACCATTTTATAACATCCACACTCTATTACCAACACCAGAATCCAGAACATACCTATCAATATTTACAGGCATACCAATCACCAAGATAAACAACTGGCTCGACCCAGATAGCAGAGCAGTACCTAAAGCAGATGAATTAGTGTTAATGGCAAAGTATTTTGATTGCACAATGGATTATTTGCTAGATTTGAGTTTTAAGAAATAAGTCAGAATTTTAAAAGAGCCTGACTATTCAATAATCAGACTCTTTTATATTATTTGTTTTTTCTGATTTCTATATTGCTTTCATAAGCCCTTTCCAGTAATCAAGACGACCTCTGACATTCTCTTGAGCAGAAGTGCCACTCTGAACATACTGCTTATATTCTTCATTTGAATCATATCCATTCAAGAACTCATCCACAATTTCGACTAATTTAGAAAATGATTTCTTATCTTTCTTAACTCTGTAACCACAGTATAACAGCATTGGGATAGAAGTTACAGGAATCTTAATTTCTTCAAAAGACTCATCAAATGAATCCAAAGCATCTAAAAGAACACTTACTTTTTCTAAACTCTTATCTGCATAATCCATTACAAAAACATCAATATCTTTGTTTCTAAATGAAGTAAATTCATTTTCATTATTAGTGCAAATAAGCATCAATGCCTGTATGATCAAATCTCTATCAGTTCCATTTTTACGCTGGGTAGGTGTAATCAATTTACCCATGAAAGGATGTGTAGCAAGAGAGTAAACCGCATCGCTAACCGCATCGCTTTCATGAACGATTCTCAATAACTTTCCAGATAAAGGTTTTCCGGCATTCTGCCTTCTGAACATCTCCTTTACTTCATCATCAGTATAATCAGACAATGTGCAAAATTCTAAGCTGCACGCAAGAAGAGTAGACTGTACTTCCTCATCAAGTTTTTTGAATTTCTTTCCTGCGATTTCATATTCCTTAGATACAGTTTCTCCGTCTTCCTTAATCTGGATAGTGATATTAGGAGTGTCTTTGCTTAATGAAAATTCATTGTTTATATAGCTGATGCATGTTGATGTTCTCTGTGAACCGTCAAGAGTGTATAAAGTCCCGTTTTCATCAACTATATAAATCGGATTTACAGGGATGCCAGAAAGCAAGCTATGAATCAATAAAGACTTCATTCTTGGGTTCCATTGCCCTATTGGGCGTTGAAGCTTATGTGAAAAAGAAATATTCCCCTTTTTGTGTTGATTGGTAATCCACTGCAAAGTACGTTCTTTACTGGACGTCTTCATTTTTCTACCTCCGAAAATATTTAAATTTTTGATATTTTCAGAGTAGCATATTGGTAAATAAATGTAAATAATTTATTGCTTTTTTTGTTAAAAATCAATTGTAATCTATCGACAGAATTATTCTATTTATTTTTTTATAAAAGAAAATAACTGCCAAGTAGAAATGACAGTTATTTTCAAAAAGGAGAATGTTGTTATGATTCAACAATATAAATATACAACATATCTGTGTAAAAGTAAATGTTTTATTTTATGCATATTATACAATAGAAAATATTTTTCGTTTGCTCTATATTCAACCACCACGTTAAATATAGAAGATTTATACTTATTCCTATCAAAAGGAGAGTAGTTACACTCTTTAATTAATTTGCCCAGAATACACCATGTTGAATTAATAAAATCCAACTGCCCATTGTACTCGTTGAACATTCCTAGATATAATTGTCTTTACTAGGCTTTGCTGCGGATACTACATATAATATATAAACTTACTTACTATACCTACTTACTTTCGCACAAGGTTCTCTATTTAATTCCAAGACTTCATAAATAGAGTAGTATTTATATACGTTTAGTTCGTCCCCGACAGTATCAGGCATTTACTTACATCACGTTAAAAACTTAGCCTATAATAATACAGGTTACAAAACCGTGAAAGCTACATATCCTCGATATAAAATCTTGTTCCATGTTACCATGCTATATGTAGAGTGGACACACTGGCGTTTTAAGATAATCCACGTTTTTAAATATATTGAAGATTCCGATTCCGGCAGTAATAGTTCCTAATGAACCAAGTTTATCTATCACAGCATCTAATACTTTAACAGTACCAGTACCAAAATCTACAAACCATTTCATTAAACCACTGTCTAAAACAGTAGTCGATAATGACTGAAAAGCTGCTTCAAATTGCTGTATTTTTGCTTCCAAAGATTCCATCCAGCGTTCCTGCTCCTGCATAGCAGAACCTTCAGCGTTTAGAGTTGCTTCCAGTGCTTTTTGGATTTGTCCAGACTGGAATGCTTGGATTAATGCAGCACCTTGGTTTCCTCTTTGTTTACCAAAAAGTATTTCCGTAAGATCTGCTTTATCTGGATCATTTAGATCATTGTATACTTTTGAAATATCTTCCATGATGTCATAATAATCTCTAAAATTACCCATGTCATCAAAGATATTTACCTTGCCACCAGTGCGGTTTAGAATTTGGGTTTGAACTTTGCTGATAGAATCTACAGTTTCATCAACTTCTTCACCGAGCATTTCTAACTCGCCCTTCATCAATCTGTTACTTTCACCATGAGCTAATGGCTACTGACTATGTATAAACATAGCGGATAGTCATTTCTGGCTATCTCTCGCATTTCATTTATTTGGGATTATTGTGCGAGTTCGGACTGTATATTACCGTCATTATCAATAATAGGCGGGATAACTTCAGTATATATGTTTCCACATATACCCCGCAGTCTCTTGGGATTCTTACGATATATTTATGATTGTTTTATGATACTTTTTTAAATATGTATCCTTTTATACTTTTTCTATTTCCATTAACAACCTCAAAAATGGAATAGTTGTTTACACCTAATTCTTTTGAAGCTTCAAGAATTGTTTTATAAGTACATATCAAATTATTATTTTTGTCGTACATATTAACTGGGATATTAAATTTAGGAAATCTTGATTTTTTGATTTTAATATTTCCACTTAAATATTCTTTTTTATCAAACCAATAAAAACCTGATGAATAGTGTGTATCTCGTTTAAATGCCGAAACTATGTTTCCTGATTTAACACCTGTTGCTTTTTCAGCAGAGGAAATTGAATCATAATCACCAATAAGATTACTATTTTCATCTAATTGTACAATTGGATGAAAATCACCATCTAAATAATTATTAGGTTTTTTTAACTTATTTGAGTATATAGCATCATATATGCGGTGTATATTTATATCAAGAATGGATGCTATATCACTTATTTTAATATGTTCATCTAACATGCTTTGGATTTTTTTAATATCAATTTTATTACTATAAGAAAAATTAATAAAATCTGGAATTTCATCAATATCAAAGAATAATTTGCTCATTTCAAGAACAGAATAATTTCTTATATCTGGATCATAAAATCTATATCCTTTTGATATCCAGAAATTCTTTTTAATATTGTCTTTGAAATTGCTATATTTATTATCATGCCATTCACTTTGAATTTCTATTGCAATTTTTAGTCTGTGATTTACGATGTCAGTTGGCATAATTTTTTTTGTTAAGGGATTTCTACAAGACTTTTCCTCTTCAATTGTATCAGGATAATAATTCTTAAACATTTGTTTTAAAACTAATGCATGAATAGATTCAGTTCTACCATCGCAATTAGGACATAATATGTGATGTCTGCTTGGATTATCATTTCTGTTTATATCTTGCCAAGTCCTGTATATATGTTGATTACACCTTTTACACAAAAATTCCAACTTAGTATTAGAATTTATATATTCTTTTGAAATACATTCAAAATCAGGCGCGTTTAATTCTAAAAAAAGATTGATATTATAAAGTGTATAGGGATTACTTCTGTCAAAGCGATTATGTATTTTCCCCCTCATTACGGCATCATAGATAACATCAAATTTATATCCATCACTATTGTGAGAAGTTAATTTTGTATTTGTTATTCCATGAAATTCACTTTTACTTATATCTAAAAAATATCCTTTTTCTTCTAAATTAGCTTTTACTTCATTATATGTAAGATTAGAATTATATCCTGTGCATTTATCGCACTTAATTTTATGAAAAAATAGGAAATTATTTCTAGTTGTATCAAATATGTTTCCGCATTCGCATTTGAATGATAATTTTTGTTTTGAATCTATATAAGAATCAGCAATACATCTTGAAGTTAATTTGTTTAATTCTGCAAAATGATTAATATTATATATAGTATAATTATTACTTTTATGAAATCGGTATCCTATACTACCTCTATTTATTAAGTGATCTAAATTTACATAGATTTTATATCCATCAATATCTTCACATAATAGTTTTTGTTTACAATTAATATAATCTTTTTCTAGTAATATTAATTTATATTTATTCAGTATATTTTTAACTGCGTCATAATTATATTGCATGATAATCTACCTTTCATTTTAAAAATTTACATTTATAATTTCTATAAATAAAAAAGAGCAATCACGATTTTAATGACCACTCCTGCATTGCTTTTTCTAATTCAGTTGTTTTTATATACACCCAGAACATATCATGTGATTTTGGATGTAATCCTACTAACTCATATTTAATTCCTTTTGATGTAAAATAATCACGCATTGGAATAGAGTAGCATGGAAATAATTTTGATTGTTTCATATATAGTTTTCCTTTTTTAAATATATCGTAAGTCTTTCCTACGTCTCTGGTGTCCCATCACCATTTGACATATATAGTTATCCTCAGTGTATTTTATTAAGCGTAACACTGCATACAAACTTTCCTTGTATGGAGGCATAAAAGCTTACCTCTAATGCGCATACTTCCAACCTTAAGGAAGTTACCAAACTCTGAAGCGTTTTGTGTGATTTCAGTTCCACCTGTTAACATAGCAAGTGTCTTATTGATATCAGTTCCACTTGTAGACATTGCTGAAGCAGAACGAGCAAGTCCATCACCTAAAGCCGCTGCTGATGTCGCATACTCGTTCCCAAGTTTGTTTAATTTATCAACAATGGTGATAGATTCTGAGGCTTCAATGTTAAAAGCTTTCATGGCAGTAATCATATCACTAACAGCAGTATCATTATCTACTTCACCAACATTTGCATAGATGGAAGAAATTTTTGCTAGTTGTTCAGCCTCATCGAGTGAAAAACCTAATTTTGCCCAATTTGCTGTTTGCTCTACTAAACTGGAGATTGAGCGACCAAGTTCATGAGCAGATTTACTTGAAGATTCTAAAAATTGATTATACTTACTACTAGTTTCGTCTGTAACTTTATAAAGATCAGTCATAGCAGTATCAATTTCATATACTTCTTGTGGAATTCTTCGTATTTGATTATACAAAGTCATCATGGTTCCAGTAGCAAATCCCCAGCCACCAAATTTTGCCCATGCTTGTTTCAATTTATCAGTCCATGAGAATCCAAGTTTACCTATGCTACGCATGTTACTTTCGGTTATTTTAAGACGTGAATTAATATCATTAATCTCTTTTACTGCGATGTCAGAACCACTAGAAAGTCTATTAACATAGCTTTGCCATTCATTTTTTACTTCTTCAGTAATTTTTGTATTATTGCTTAAAAGTTTTTGGACTTTGAGAAGAGTAGAAGAGATTTTTTCTTTTGAAGCAGGTTGCATTAACTTATCATATGATAACTTTGCCTGTTCTACAGACGGCTTAACAGCTTTAAATTCCTGTTCAAGTTTATCAGCCTGTGTAACAAGCTTCTGACCATCCATGCCTTTCATGCTGTCAAAAGTAGATTGAAGAGATATTGTAATCTTTTTAGCTTCTTCAGCCTCAACACCATACTTTTCTAACGAAGCAGTAATAGTATTAATACGGTTCTGATACTCGCTTGCACCGTGACCGTTATCCATTGAAAGTTGAATTTCATGGATGCGAGATAGTGTAGATGCCTCATTTTTTAAATCTTGAATTTGTGTCTTTAGACCATCCAATTCACCTTTGTTGCCAACAGAAGAGAGTGAAGATTCTAACTGTTCTACCTTAGTTTTAAATTCTCCGACAAGAACACCTTGTTCTTCCCATTTTGTTTTTAAATTAGAAAGACTATTTTGTACTTTCCCAATTTCAGAAGATATATTTCCGATAACTTTTACATCATCTGTTTGGATAAAACCATGATTAATTTGATTACTTCCTTGAATTTTTGCGCGTTCAAAATTTAATTGCTTGAATGCACCAGTAGCATCTGTAACAATAGCAGTAAGGGATTTGATCTTCCCTTTTGCATTCTCTACCCCTTTAATTTCTATAGTTGAATATCCAGCATTACGAAGCTTGCTTTCAAGTTCTGGCTTGATTGCTTCGATTGTATTTCTAACTCTTTGTATGTATACTTTTCCTTGTTTCTCTAAATCAACTGGATTAAAAATAACACTTGAAAGAGATTCTGATTTCGCAAATTGTTCTTTCAAACTTTTAAATTTAGAATTTGCTATATCAAACTGATTTAAATATGCAGTTAATGTATCAGTATCATGAATACTAGACAAACTCGTTTTAAGATTTGCAATCTCAGAACGCATTTCCTTTATAGGTACTTTTGAATTCTGTATTTTTGCAATAAACTCATCTAACTCATTTGTTTTTACAGATTTTATAGTTCCAACATCTTTACTTCTCATTGAAGTGGCGGCTGTCTCTGCATTCTTATATTCTTTAACTACAATCTTTAAATCTGAAATCAAAGTATTGACAGAATTTCTTTCATCAGTAAATGCCGCTTCAGATGCATTACCCATTTTACCAATAGCTGTGATAATATCATTATATTTGTTCTCTAAATTAGATAAATTTGTACTATCTTTAATTGGTTTTGATGCGTTCTGATCAATTGCACTTTTATATATTTGATTTACTTGATTGGTTAAATCTGTAACTGCTTTTTTCTGTTGTGTTACAAAATTATTTGTGCTTTTACTTGTAGATTCAAGAGTAGCTTTATAAGTAGAAGCTGATTCTACCCATCCTTTAATCGCTTCTGTTTCTCCATTAGCAAAAGTATTAACACCAACTTGTTTATATTTTAATGTCTTAGTAATGACTTGACCAAGTTCATTAGAATATTGGACAGTTGCAGATTTTAGTTGTTCTATATTTTCAAGAGTTTTTTCATTAAAATCAGTTTTGGTATCAATAGTAATAGAATTTACTTTTCCTTTGTTATTCGTCCAGTCTTTAACAATACTTTCTAATTCTGATTGTACTTTTTTTGACATTGCTGGAGACACTGTAAAACCCTTGCCAATTACCTTTGAAGTAACATCGCCAATAGCCTTTTCTGTGCCATCTAAAATAACCTGCCCAATCTGTTGTCCAGTTTTTGATAGATTATTTTGATCAATTCCAATATTGGAAATGACAATTTTCTGATTTATTAGTTTTCCGATACTGTCTGCTAACATTTGCGCAGCTTTTGGATCAATTTCAACTTGAACTTTTAATTTATCAAGCTGACTTTGTAATTTGCCAATATCAGCATTGATATTTCCTTTTGATTTCGCTTCATCTAATTTAGCTTGGAGCAATATCAAAAATTCGTCCATATATAAATTACCTCCTTTGTCTTTGGCATAAAAATACCGCCAACAAAGGGCGGTAGTAATTTTCATAATTATTTAATTGTAATAAGAAAATATCTCCAACCATACAAATATGATTAGAGATAAAATTTGATTTTTCATTTTTCTATTTTATATATGATATTCAAAATAATATTTTCAAATTAATAATTAATATGTTAATTTTATACATATAAATTTTTCAGAGCTTTGATATGTATCAATTATATTTTGATAGACATTTTTTCCAATATTATCAAAATATATTTCATCATATATCTTTGCATACATTCCAGATATATCTACTACAATTAATCTTTCTGTGTTCTTTGTAATATAGCCCATATTTACCCTCCTATGTACATTATTTTAAGCATAACGATTGTTTTATGAAATAATTATACTACAACCAACCATTGCCAATCTATAGGTAAAATATGGAATTATTTTACTGGAACACCACATTTTTTCAGGTTACTTTTCATGATATATAATATCCCTGGTTTTAATCCCAATTCTGCTAACGCATCATACCATATATGCATATCGCCTTCAATAGACCATCCGTGAAATGCTTGCTCGGCACTGAGCATAACATCTAATCCACTGGCTCCTCCCATATATTGATAATTTAAATAATTTGGATCAATTTCCACGGAACAGGAGATGGTTCCATTAGTTTTTATAATATTGGTTTTAATAAGCGAATTTAGTAATTTGTATGTCCTGTCATATAGCATTGGAATTGCACTTGTTCCATCTTTAAATACAGGTTCATGATAATAATCTGTTATGTGTTGTTGAATAACCTTAAATATTTCTTGCTGAGTCATTTTTAGTGCTTGTTGTATTCGTGACTCAAGAATTTTCTTTAAATCACTCATTGATTTTATTACTGTAGCCATAAATCACATCCAATCTTTATTTACTTTATTGATGTAAAGCGATATAATATTGCCAAGCATATATGCGATTATACAACCACATTATGATCCATTAGCACGGCTATATGCTTGGCAAAAGTGCCTGTGGGAGTGCCTTATGGCACAAAAAAATCTACTGAGGTACATAGTACCAGAAAGGACGAAAGATATTCTCGTGTTTAAAAACACATCTTGGGATTCTCCCAGTCTTGCTTCCTTTTCTTGTATGTCAAGTACAGGAGGGAGGTGAAGAATGGTAGAAACACTTATGACATTGGTTATTGTAATCATTTTGCTCATAGCTGTATGTTTTATTGGAAGTCTGGTTCTGGCAAAGGACACAAAAGAATTCCATATACACTTTGGGCTGCTGAAAGGATTTGATATATCAGGTTCTTTCTATGAAAACAATAACACACCAGAACATCAACAGTAACCTATAGTCCAATTCATCAGTAGGAGAGTAGTAGTGATAGCAGATTTAAGAGAGTAGCATCGTAGAAATACGGTGCTATTTCTCTATCCCAATAAAAGAGACAATTTATTGATAACATCAAATTTCAAATGTAATTACTCGATGTAATTGTTTATGTGTTCTATTATTTAATGAAACATCTGGCAACATAGAAATGTAACCATTATAATTTCCAACACTGATACAATTTTCAGTTGTTATAAAGGTTGTATTACTAAATTTTTTCTTATATGGATATAGTTTATTTATAATATCTGCTACTACACAAGACATATCACAAACTTTTTCTTCATTTTGTAATCCCATTTTTATAATAACTTGATATTTCTTATCATCAATATTTATTTTGATTGCAGGTTCTAATTCAGAAACCTCAACAGTTATGTAATCGTATCCAACAGTTGAACAATCATAATCGTAGATCAAAGTATTATATAATTGCTCTATTTTTAAGTGTTCTATTTCTGTATACTTAGCAAAATAATTAAGTATATCTATATTGTTCATTAAACTATCAACAATTTTCTTTTTGATATTTTTTATGTTCAATTCTTCTTTTCCCATAATTGTTCTCCATCTATTTTGTCTGATTTGTTTCGTGAATAATCTTTGCAAATGCTTCCATAAATTTCTTTTCTAAATCTTCTGGATTCTTAATAAGTTCCATTGCCTGTTTATCTACAAATTGCCAAAGTGCAAGCTGCCACTTAGTTTTCAGTTGCCATAAACGAACCATTCTAAGTAATGTAATCATAATTAGTTTTCCTTCCTGTATATTTTTATTTTCCAGTAATAATTGTCAATCGTCCATAATTCAAATGAATCTGAATATGGATCATGTTTTACGTGTGTTATTTGTTGACTTGAATCACATATATATAGGTATGTATCGGAGCTGATATTATAATTTTCTGATTTTAGTTTATGATCTATTTCTATAGAATACACTAAACCTCAATCACCTCAATTTCAGTTCTGGGATTATCTTTATCATATCCTGTTTTTAATGTAAGTGATTTTAGATGAGATCCGTCATCATCAATAATGAAACCAGATTCACTGAATCCATCTAGGATAAATTTTGGCACAGTGTTATCACAATCTATACGCCTTTTTGTTGGCATATAAGTTGTAAAAACCATTTCAAAATTATCAAGATGTTTATCTTGTAATCCTAATTCATTTATCCAATAAACAATGAAATCTTTCCATTTTTGTTTTAAAGCATTCATTTGAATTCTTGGTAGTACCATCCATACATTTATGGATGGGTGGTAACTATGTTCTATAGCCTTTTTCTTGGCTCTTGGATGCTGAGAAAAATAGTATTGATTATATCTTTCAACAACATCATTATCTATAATAAGTTTAATAAAAATCTCTCCCTTTACATAAAAACTCCACCATCTATACATATCAGATAGTGGAGTAGTAATTTATCTATTCAGTTACTAAATCATAATATCCGTCTTTTCTAAGCAGCTTACGAATATAATCAAGTCCTTTCTTGGTTGCATATGTAACAGGTCTATATTTCCCATCAGCGCAGGGAGTTTCTACAACAGCAAATAATTTTTGGTTCATAAATCTTTGATAAGGAACATTAGAATTGTCCTGATAAAACATAATTTCTTTTCCTCTGAGATAAGAAAGCATTGTATTTCTGCCTATTTTAAGCTGTTTTGCTACCATCCCCATGTGATATAAACCTTCAGTATTCATCAAGTCATCATAAAATTGTTGTAATTCCTTGTTTTTTTCTTGTTCGTCCTTAACTGCTTTTTGTAAATCTTTAATCATAAGAAGCTTGACATCATCGCTAATCGAAGGAAAATATCTTTCAATCATTTCCTCTTCACGACCATCTTCGATATATGCACCCGTTCTTTCAATAGTAGGAAGAATTTCATCAAACACCCAATTTTCAAATTCTTCTACAGAATCTAGTTTTGACCTTACAATTAGCCTATAAATATCAGATTTGCAAATTACCAACATTTCTTGTGATTTTCTTGCTTTATGTGACGTACCATTTTGGGACTCCACATCAATAGTAGCTTTAATAGGATGTTTACAGTGAGTATTGATTGCCTTTCTCTCGTTAGAATATCCCAACGCCCTTGCAATATCTAACCCTACAAAATAGATAGTTCCATCAATTTCAACAGTTCTCACAGTTCCAAACTTCTCATTAAAAAATTCCTTGATTTTGTTCATAACTTTAAATCTCCTTTGCTTTAAATAATATTTTCAGTTCCAATTACTATTTCTATATTTATCTCCTAAATTTTCTTAAAAAATAGAACAGAGTGGTGGTAGGAGATTAGACCACCACCTTTATCTGGGAGCGACCCATCTAAATTTGTTCTATATGATGCCAGTTCAATAACCTCTGACATTTTGGTATAAGAAATACCTATATCAATTTATTGGTATTCATATAGATACTTCTCCAAATAAAAAGAGCAATCCATATATGAATCGCCCTTGCTAATGTTTTCTATATGTACTATAATAATTATGCGCCCAAAACGGGTAAGCGGTTCGTCTCTTGCCGTATGATTACATATACGAGAACTTCCAGAATCAACGGAGGTGATTTGATGGAAAATACACGAGAGGAAATCTCTTTGAGATGTTGGATACGATTCTCAAGATTGCTGGAATGATTGTGTCTGCAATAGGTACTATTGTAAAAGCAATCGACTTAGTAGATAGATTTAGACATCAAAAAAGCAACCGCACCGACAAAAGTTGAGTTGCTTTTTTGAAGTAACAATATAAACCGAGGCGAACCGTTTGCTTTACGGGCGCATCTTTTATGTAACTATTATAGTATAATTGGATCTGATTTTCAAGAGAAAATTTTTGGTCAATGAAATCGCTCTTTTAATACTATCTACATCTGAGAAACTTTTTCCCAAGTATACATTTCTTTTTGCACAACACTGTGAACAAAACTATTCTTCCCTTCAGCAGATTCATATTCATCAATTAAGTCTTCCAATGCTTCTAATTCCATGTCATTGATTTTACCAAGAGAATGATAATATCGATAGGATTGACTTATCTTATCTTTTAATTCTGCTCTGATACGTTTGTTATTTTTACGTTCACTTTCCATAAATCGTTCATCGGTCTTACGTTTCATATCATCTATTTTCTTTGAAATGTTAGATAGTGATTCAGAAAGTTTATTTTGCGCTTCAGTCAGTTCTTTCTGAATAGCTAATGACTGTTCACGATCATGAATTCTATTTTCCATTATAGCTTTAATATCTGACTGATTATCTTTGATAGTTTGCAGTAATTCCTCTTTATTCTTTTTTCTATTGTATAGATCATTGAACAATTCAGAAATTAATTTTCTATTTTTAATAATAATCCAACATCCAACAATAAGAATCACGAATGCAACAAATATAATCATAGGATTGATATTTTCTAAGTATTTAGTTATTAATTCTTCCATTTTCCATATAATTGCCTTTCCTTATAAAATGGTAATATACTTATTAGATATATATCCAACAAGGTTATCTTTTGTTCTTGCTTTGTACCAGCCATTATCAGCTTGCTTCATAAGATGTACTTCATCATTTGAATTTAATACTGAAACTATATTATCTATTTCCACCTTTGGATCTTTCCGCATATTTAATTTTGTGCAATTAAATACTTTTCCCTTAGCAGCAATGACATATTCTCCAGAAATATATCCTTTATCTGTTCTATACCAATTATTAGAAGTCTTGGCAATTAATTGGACTAATTCACCCTTCTTATAAGAACCTATTTTAGCTGACGAAGAATTTGGAGCGGAACGAATATTAAGATTCCCTGATTTGGTATTTATTTTTCCAAGGATGGCAACAAGAGATTCAGAAATTGTTGGCGTAGGATTTGTTGTAACAGATGATTCCACATCTTCATAGACAACACTTAAATCAACACCTCCATTAATACCTGAAACTTGTCCAGACGAAGTGTACTGCCATGCATAAATATCACTTATCCCTGTCATTAATTTGGGGTTATATTGTTCATTAGGATTGATAGATATTGTCATCTTATTATATCCATTATAATACCTAGCCAGCCACCATTTGTCACATTTAATTTGTGAAATATATGGTTTTATATATGGATTATAGAATGATGGGCCCGTATATATTCCAAAATCATAACCGGCAGATACGATAACATCCCTATATGCATTAATGATGTCTTTTAACAATGAACCAAGTCCTTGTTGACATTTATCCTCCAAATCAAGCCATACTGTACATTTTCGACCATTTAAAATAGATAAAACTTTTTTAGCATCTGTCTTTGCTTTTGCAACTGTAGTGGCGTATGAGTAATTGTATACACCGTCTACTATAACGCCAACGGATTTACAGCCATTCCAATTCTTCTCAAATTTAGTGTCTGGATTTAAATCTTTACGAATTACTTTTAAAATAGCATAGTTTACTCCAGCGGATTTTACAAGATTCCAATTAATATCTCCTTGATAAGAACTTACATCAACACATTTAATGATTGATGATGTATTAAGAGTAGGGGGAGAAGAGTAGTCAATCCAGTTTGGGATGCCATACCATTTCCAACCACCAGTTTCTAATTTGCTTCTGACACAATTATCTTTACTGGATTTCATTTCAACAACATATCCATTACCAAGATAAACCCCAATGTGATTAATGGACGATGTAGATTTCCCTTTAAATACTAAACAGACCTTATTCTTGACAATAGAAGATATGCTCCCTTTTGTGTCACATTTATTGTAATATCCTTGCGCTGTAGTATCAAAACCAGACATAGGACATATAGCACCTGAGCAATCAGCACCTATACGTCCTACACCTTCTTTTAGTTTATTATCGTAATACTGTCTATTATATGTAGAAGAGCCATATGTTTTGAAAAGCCTATCACATAAATCCTTCGTAATTATTTCACCATTTGCTCCCCATAAATAGATTGCCTTATTAGTATAAAGTTTCTCAAAATAAGAAACCATCTCTTTTACGTTTTTGGACATTAAATTACCACACTCCCACTATTTCTTAGCCATATTTACAGAAGACTCAATTTTAATCCTCAACCATTTGTCAAACGAACCATATAGACCTTCGATTACTTTCTTTGCTTCATCCGAAATCATATTCATAGCTTCTACATAAGCCCTATTAAATGCTTCTTCCTGAGCTTCTTTATCAAATTTTCCACTGGACTTCAGAGAATCAACATATATTTGATTTATATAAAGGACTGCATCCATTACATCTGATAACGCACTTTCGACAATTTTGCTTAAGTCTTCATTGTGTGTTGCATCCATAATTATATTACTTTCTTTGATTTTTGCTTTGATAAAGGCAACGACATATCTAGCAACAACAGGTAAAATAATTGTCAAAACAATATATAAAATATAGTTAAGCATCTCCGTAAATTCCATAAGTAAATCCTCCTAACCGACCGCATCTGGATCATTTTCAATAATATTTTCTGTTACATTATTTTCAATTTGCTGGTATTTTGTATCAAATATTTTAATTCCAGCAAGCCCTAACAATTCTGTGCCAAAGAACCCATACACACAAGTTGTAAGAGTAGGGCTTAATTCTACTAAGGTATATTTTTGCAATAAAATAGCCGCAATTGTATAGGATATAATTGCGACAATGGATAGTAATACTATTAGTTTGTTGAATTTTGGTTTTATATGAAATGGAATGTATGATTTCAAAATCTTATATTTCAGATTTCGTTCTTCACATTTCATTTTAGCAATTTGAAGTTTTCGCTCTAATTCACGCATAGTCCGTTCATGCGATTTTTGTTTTGTTCTAAGTATCATTTTTTAATCACCACTTGAAATTGTTGTTCTATTTGGTTAAGTATCATATCGCTTCCAACGTTCCCAACATTCTTTTGTACGTTCCTTGCCATAATAAGCAATTAGTTTTCCATCATAAACAGATTTTCCAATCCAATCAGGCTGAATGCCACATATATCAGAATAGAAGAGTAATTGCTTAATATTTACCAGTTTTAAAACATCATTATTATAATGTTCATAAACTTCATCTAAGGAATCAAAAATTATTCCCTGTTTAATTTCTATCACCTCAAATCGTAAAAAATAGGGTTATAACCATTACAAAAATATTGTGTATTAGTTATAACCCTACAAAATTACAATACACAATATCCTTATTCGGTTTCATTATTTTCAATTTCATTTTCGACAGCTTCAACTGAAGCTTTTTTACTATATTTTCTTTTTCTCTGACTCTTTGTCGTAGCTGTCTCTGTATCAGTTTTTTTTGCTTCTTCAATAGTTCCTGAGTTTTCTTTTTTATTATGCTTCAATGATTCACGATATGTAATAGTATCATTAATATATGTTGTGGCACATTCTCTTGAACATGCAAAATTTCTCCACCTAAAAATATCAGCATGAGATTGGCAATATGAGCATGATTCAAAAAGTTTTCCACAGACACGACAAGGAATTAACTTTTTATTTGACATATTCGACCTCCGTTTTACTATGGGCAGTTTCTTACTGCCCACAATCCTATAAAATTAATCGAAGAGGACAAAATCCCATAAATCACTCTTGCCAGTACACAAATTAGGCATGGAAGTAAATTCAAAGCCAAGTGTAGCAGGGTCAGAACCACCAGCAATATCAAATGTACCATTAAAATCTGCTCTGTCAATGATGAACTGACCATGAAAAAGATTATCACAGCCATCTTGACAAGTTACATCTATGAATAACTGAAGAGTTTTACTATAATTATCTGCATTGTTAGAAATTTTCTTGCCAGTAACAGTAGCATCATAAAATGTAATAACCTCTGTGCCATCAGCAACATCACTTTCAAAGAAAGTAATTTCCTTAGTTTCTGGATCATAAGAAAATTCACCAGTAGCAGGTTCACCACTTGTTTGTGTTAATTTCTTTCCACCAGAAATGTATGCATTATTTGCATCTCTGACATAAATGGTTCCAATCTCATTGCCTACAGTACCAATAGCGACTTCAGTAGTAATTCCTTTGTTAGCAGAAACTGTGATAGCATCTGTATATCTGATTGTATGTTCTCCATCTTCTATTTCAGCACCAAGCATAGCAGCTAATGCACCACCAGATAACATGCCGTTTGTTCCTTTACCAGTAACTTTTTTGTTCTTTTTCAAAGAACTGATTACTCTTCCACCCTTACCAGTGATATCAGTTTTCTCTTCCTCATGTGATAATGTAAAATCACTTAATTCATCCAGAATCATATCCAGACTACCATTTGTTCTATCGAATCCCGTAATCTGGTCATAGGATGTAATTGTAAACTTATCAATATTCATTGATTGTCCTCCTGTTTTGTTTTATTTGTAAAATAAAAAAGACCAGTTACGGTCTTGTTTTCACAATTAAAATTATTTATTTGGAATCCAAGTAAGAGCGTCTTTATTACTTAACTTGGAAGTATCAACAGTTCCAGCATATACACCAATCATTGTCTTATCAAAAGCAATTTTATGTTGTATCTGTTTGAAACTTTGATTAAACCTATATATAGATAAATCCATACATGAATCATAATCATATGGAAACTCACTTGTATTTACTAATGCAATAACTAGCTTTTCTAAATATGGTTCTTGTTTCTTCTTAGCATTTCGTTTTTGTCTTTTACGTTCTTTTTCTAAAAGATATTTTCTTGCAGATTCATTACCTGGTTTTGATTTTACTTTTTCAAGAAGATTTATTTTTCTAATAGTTTCAGCCAAATCATTATAAACTTTTTCATTAATTTCTATATGGTTACTTGGACTATATATGAATGTATTATTACTATTTTCTCTATACACACCAAAATCTGAGACATCTAAATTCCCAAATAATATTGATAAATCAGATTTTGTATATACAAGAAATAACATTTTAAACAATTCATAATCACTCATTGTTGTAAAATCAATTCCCATATCATCTAATTGAACCATATATTGAAAAGGACTTGCAGTTAGTGAAGAAATAATACTATAATAAGTAAATTCATCTTCTAAAATTTCTCCAACAGTGGGAATGCGAATGAAAAGTTGAGTATCTGGAATATTAACAGAAGATAAATTTAGAAGGCTTTTTCTATTTTCCATATTTCAACCCATTATTAAAATCTTTTACAACGAATTTTAATAGCCTTCCTTTGAATTTCATTTGAGGAGCATATGGTGTATTACTTGTAAGCATTGTTTTCCCAATACCTAATATATTTCTTTCGCAAAAAATATTATCTAGTTCGCAAACTGCTTTGTCATACCACAAATATGTTCTTCCTTTTTCCGTATATTGAATAATGTCCTCATGACATACTACAAAGAAATAAATGGTTAAATCTTTGAATACATTATTTTTAGGGTCAATGATTGCACTGATTTCATAGTTTATAAATCTGTTTGTTTCTTCCTGTGTTCCTGGTATGTATTCATGTGGAAATGAATATTTATATGGAATAATATCTTCTGGATATTCCTCATTTTCACATCCGAGTAATTTTATGATTTCGGGAGAGGTACATATTTGCCTTTCTATAAGTTTCCTGTATTCAATAATTTCATAACTTCTTGATTTTCCGATATATATTCACCTCCGTCATTCCACAATATTTACTTTTACTTCTGACAAGACAGCTTCACCAACAACAATCTGCACTAAAAAAGAACCTCCAATAAGGTTCTCATCATTAACAGAAATGGTTATTTTATTGTCTGTGATGGTTTGTTTGACATCAAAATCAGATTTAATATTCCACTGATAATCCACACTTTGCCAATCCACAGCATTTTCATCTGTATCCATAAAGGTTGCGGTAAATTTACGATAGTATCCATTTTTCAGATTTGTATTTCCAGAAATCACGCATCTTAAATCTGTCGTTTCATCGGGTTCTGGTGGAGTGGGCGGAAGAGGAGTAGCAGAATTATTATAATTACAAATCCATACTTCCTGACCATTTTCCATAACAACCTTCTTATCTTCATTTGTATTAAAGGCATCAAATGACATAGTTACAACCATTGTGCCACCACGACCAAAATATTGATTATCACTCAGCTTAACCTTTCTATTAGTTAGCTTATAAATATCAGGCTGCTCACTGTCATCAAAATCCATCGGGAAACGCATATCACGTTTCAACTTTTTGGTTTCATCATCAACAGGAAGAGTCAATCCATATTGGTTATCTCCAATAGTAATAGTATTATTCCCTGTAACGCCATTTGAATATTTGGTATAATCCTCAGCAAAAACGTAACGCTCAATAATTTTACCTTCTGAATTTTGCCAACGAAGAGGAACGGTGCAAAGATACATATAACCAGAATGATATGTTTTATCATCAGTATTAACTAAAGTAACAAGCCATATCTGATTGTTCCACTCAATATAATCTCCAAGATTAAATGGCTCAGAGGGTCTTGATTTAATCTTCTTCTTAAATGTATTATTATCGGTATCTTTAATAATTAGTAACTCAAATGGCTTACCATTTCTTTTGACAACATGATAATCAATTGTATCTGCAAAACACTCATCTACATGACGATTTAACAAGTATAAATCAGTTTCTTGCCTACTTTTTGATTTATATGTATTATTGATTTTTTGGAAGTAACTAATATCCATATTCAGTTACCCCCTAATCATCATATTGGCTGTAATTGATTGTTTTTCGCTTACCAGTCTTTCTGTCTGTAGAAATATATCTTGATATATCGTTTCTGTTTTCTGTCTTAATTCTCGCCAACATATTTTCAAATGAAGCACGTTCATTAGCTGGAGAAAATTGGTTAAGATCAGATGGAGTCATACGAATCTTAAATGCCTTCAGCAATGTTTCATCTCTTTCAAAATACACTTCATACATAAGTGAAGCAAGTAAACCAATTTCTCTCTGCGTTAGCTCAAAGCGAAACATTTCTAACTCATCATCATAGTTATAAAAATCTACATCTGGCTCACATTTAGAAACCAACAAATCAATTGCATCATATAAATATCCTTTTGCCTGTTCCATAACAAGAGATTGCACTTCTGAAACAGACACATTATAGTATGAAAAGAAATCTTTGTCCTTTTCAATTTTTCTCAGCAATCTTGACATTACCTTGTCAAAAGAAGTTGCCTGTCCCAATTACAATCCCTCCTCTAAATTGTAGACTTTTTAGGTCTTCCAGCTTTCTTCTTTGGGGCATCAGTATCAACAACAGCGTTTTCATTAGTCGCATTCTCAGATGTAGTTGTAGTAGAAGTATTTTGTATTGACATCATCTGCTCCATCATCTTCTTCATTTCATCTAACTGATTCTGCAAAGCTGCATTTTGAGCAGACAGTTCTTTAACTTCGTCAGGCGTGGCATAAGTCCTATTAGCATCCTTCTTAGTAAGAACAATAGAACTCTTACGCTGTCTATTACGGAGTTCATCATATCGCTGTTCAACAATTCTGTTTACTTTAGTGGTAATATCAACACCCTGTTTCATAAGTTTGAACATAATAATGCGGACTCTATCAAAATAAGTCTGATTTTCAATATTGATGATTTTCTGTAGTCCTTCCATAGTAGGATTCGTCAGAATTTCAGCAATGTCTTCATTAGAAAGAATGTCCTGCCAATTAGCAATACGAAGTTCCTTAAATACTTCTTCCTTTACATCATCATCAAAAGTAAGCCATCCAGTCACAATAATATCTGTGTTACTGCAAATATTCTGTAACTCACTTAAACTGATAGGGATAACAGATGGTGTTTTACCATCCCTTGAAGCATTAAATTTATAGTGTTCTTTTGAACTGTCTACGAACACTTCATTTTCGTTATAATTTAAAACATTGATATTCTGTGTATCAATTTTAGACATATTTCCGATACCTCCTTTATAATTAGTGCGAGTTGGACATATGCCCAAAACCAACCCACGGTATCCCATTATTTATATAAAACCAGGAAGAGAGCAGTGGGTATCTGCTGTTCGTGAGCGACACTATCTTCCTGATTTTAAGCATAAAAATAGACAGTATCTTTTTAACTTCCAACAGGATTAGTTAGTAAGAACCATCTTGTTACAATTTTCGATATTGGTAATACCAACAGAATAAGTGAAGTCTGCAACTTTAAGAATTACCTTTTCATTAGAATCATCAAATCGTTCATATGTATGAATCTCGCCCTTCATATCCAAACCGCCGATTTTACCAGCCACACCAAAAATTCGGAGATCAGGCAACATAAGCTGACCTTTACCAGTTTTCTTTGCGCTAGAGATTGAAGCAATTCGTATGCCATCAATGAAATTCACAAGTCCATAACGATTGAATTCATCTTTCATATCGTTACTCATATACTGCGCACGACCACTCATACGACCAAGAGCCTGTGCATACTTAGTAAGGCAAACAGCAACCGCAGAAGGATCTCTATCAAGTAGATACAGATTAAATGCATCAACGGCTGTCTGGGTAGGAACCTTACCACCTGCTGTTACTAACTGATCACCACCTACGATTGCATTATCAATCATAGAGAATACATCGTAGAAAAGTGCATTCTGTAAAGCTTCCTTTGCATAAGTTGTAAGAGTAGCGACAGACTTAAACCCGTTCTTTCTCAGATCCACATAAGAAAGGTCAGTTTCAATCTGGCGGTTTCTCACAATAGGCTTAACAGCAGTGAAGTCAATATAACTTCTATCTACAGTACCGCCCTTTGCGGCTTCATGCGCTTCAAGCGTATTCTTGGGAGTCTTGGTGAATTCCTCATCGTCAAACTCTCCAATAGAACCTCTATCAAACATAGAATCAAGCAGTTCATCAGGAGCGTTGTAAATTTCCTCATTAACTACCTTATTAACAAAGGCTGCGATTTCTTTTTTCTCATCGCAGCCCGTTTTCCCGATTTCTTTGCACCATGCATCAGAAATTTCATAAATTTCTTTTTCCTCTGTGCTTAGATTTCTCTTATATTCTACTTTTTCAGCAACGTCATACATAACGCCTGGCTTTTCCATAAGCTCGGCAACTTCAATTTTTAAAGACATATATATATTCTCCTTTCAAATCTTCTGTTTATTATTAAGAATTAACAATCGCTGTATCAGACACCTCGATCACAGCCAGTTTGTGACCATTATCAGTCCAGAAACCCTTAAACACATATCTGGATGTCACTGTTGCTTTTGCCAATTTACCATCGGCTCCCGCTGCAACACGAACGCCTTCTACCAACCCAGTTTCGGTATACTGGTCAGTTGCAAATCTTTCCCCGGGATAATAAGCAATTAACTTTCCAAACTCATTCCCTTTGAGTGTTACAAAATCCTCATCATAATCAGACATATCTCCTCTTGCAGCATTAATACCACTAGGAACACGCTCCTTATCTACAAAAAATACATCTGTAGCAGTAGCGGCAGAAGCAAATTCAAATGTCTTATTTGTCTCATTCTTAACAACTGCCATACCAGTTACAATTTTCTCTTCACCAGACTTATACATAGAATTTGCTGGCTTGTCTTTGGTTACCTGTAATTCTCTAAGCATATAAAATATCCTCCTTATTTCCTTAAAAAGTTTCTCATAATAGTTGCACCGTCCACGACTTCATCATCAGTATTTAGATTTGAAGCTACGTGAACATCATTTTTCGTTTCAGAAGTTTCAACCTCTATATCATTCTTCTTATCTACTGATGCAGACAATCTCTCACCAACAATAGCCATAAGAGATTTCTTATCCAAATTTTTAACATATGCAGAAAACTCTTCTGATTCTTCAATTTCTTCTCTTGTAATCTGACCAGACTTAACAACGGAAGCAATCAAATCTTCCTTTTTCTGTGCCAATTCAGCAGCTACCTTTTCCTGTTCCATCTGTGTGAATTTTTCTTTATACTGAGACAGTTCAGTATTTTCAGATTTAAGAGAAGTGATCTCAGAACTCGCCTTTACGATTAGATCATCTTTTTCTGTAATTGTTTTTTCATATTCAGAAATGGTGGTGTTGATATCCTTAATAGATACAGTCAAAGATACTTTTACTGGTTCAGAAACAGTTACCACATCATTTTCAACTGTATATGTAAATTTTAGATAATCTAATTCAGACTCACCATCGTATTCACACCATACTTCGTGTTCCTCTGGAAACAAATATACAACCCAACACCAGTCATCATATTTATTTCGACACGCCTTTGAAATCCGCATTCTCAAATCATAAGAAGTAAGAGCAGACGTTTCAATAGGTGTGTTATCATCAGTTACATCATTTTTATCTTCTTTAACTTCTGCTTCAGCAGTAGCACTTTCAGCATTAGTTACATCAGTTGCGGCATCAGATACATTTTCTGTATTTGTTGATACTGCTTCCGCATTATTTTCAGAAGATAAAACAACATTTTTGTCTTTCTTCAAACTATTTTCCTCCTTTTCGAGTTCATTATTTATGTCAAAAGTTCCTGTTTGATTTTCCGATAAATCAAGACTTAGAGCTTCTGCAACCAGTAATTCATCTTCACTAAGAGAAGATAGTGATATTGCTTTTGATGTGCCATTGTAGGCAGGAGTAGTTGTACTACCCAAGAAAGTATTAGCAAGAAAAGCATAGTCCTTTAGAATTTTTACACCTGCTTTATACTCATATTCAGAAGTAGAAATCTCCCAACTTGAATTTAGACCACCATCAGATTCATACAATCTTTTAACGGCAGCAATCATGTTAGAGTTTCTTTTCCATATACGACATTTAGCAAATAAACATGGAAGAGTTTTAGTGTCACCAGAAACAGTAGTCACAATATCATCTTTTATTTCAATAGAAATATGTGTCCCGATGCTCTCTGTAAGAAACTCTACTTCTCCATTTGGAAGAACGTGCATTTCGTGGCTTCCAAGGTCATCCATGTTATTTATTTTCTTATACTTGGCTTGCACAGGCATATTTATAAGAGATTTTGCGTTTTCTAAAGCAGACTCTTCAAAACCTTTATATGGGAGCATTACATTATTCAAGTTTTTATCATCGTAGTAGCAAAGCCTGTTAGTAATCTCCAAATATAAATCGTTCTCAGCAATATCAATGGCTTTAGATGAAAAACATATTTTTTCAAATTCCATTAATTACATTCCTCGCTTTCAACGATTCCTAATTCAATTCCCGTTTTCTGAAATAATTCATTTAGGGAAATCTTATTTTTATCCAATAAAAAAGCAGTGGCATCACCACTACCATCAATAGATATTTTTATTTGTTTGCCACAACAGGGGCAATTAACTATATAATCCACTATTACAATGCCTCCTGTCTGGTCTTATCATATTGTTGCTTGACTTTATTGTTAGAATCAGCAGGTCGACCACCCTTATTATCTTCTGGATTCTGTTTCTCAGAATTAGTGTACTGACTTCTATGAGGCTTAAATATTTCATCATAGTTTTTCTCATTTTCCATTGTACGTTTCTGTACTTCGTCATTGATATCCAATCCAAGAATTTCAAAAGCAGTAGCGTAGGAACAGTTCATTGTACTGAATAGAAGAGTAGCCAACGAATGTTTTAACTCCGCTTCTAGCTGCTCTGTATCAATAACATTTACATCAGGTGTATAGTCCAATGTAAATCCGTTATCTAAGATAATCTGACGATACCATTTCTTCAAAATGTCTTCTAACTGTTCAGATATTGCGTTGATTGTACGCATAAGCTGTGTCACAGAAATAGAAGCAGTAGAAACAGACTGTGATCCACTATCCATTAAAAATTGTATTCCAAGAGTAGACAACACCTTTGAGCGATAGATATTATAAGTATCCTTAGAAGTCATTTCTACTTTTGGCTCCACATAAGAAATCTCCTCAACAGTAGGAGGAGAAGTAACAACAACCGTATTCTGCTTAAAAGCATCCATAAAGTTAGAGTGTGCATAACTTACTTCTGGGAAGAAATCTTTATTGTAATCCTGTCCCATAGTTTCCTTACGCATTTTCTGGTGAATAATCTTTTTTGCTTTCGCCTTGCTATTTATCCTATCTGAATCTGCAAAGGTATCAAGCATACTCAAATCTGTATATGCCCTCAAAATAGGAGAAACACCATATTTGCGGTTAAGATTATTGATACGAATAATTCCTGTGTATTTATTGTCTAAAACAGCATAGTCCTCTTTGTTAATGAATGCTTCATAAACTTCTTTTGGATAACTGTTCTTTACTTCTTCTTCCATATTTTCAAACATTAGAGGCTTTTTCTTTTTGGTTTTTCGATACACTTTTTGTAATCTTTTTCGTAATTCTATAATATTAAACCATATAACAGGTTCTCCGTTTATCATTGTTTCTGTAATTTCACATACACCCAATGGATAAATATCTACGGTATAATTATTTTTATCTTCATGACGCAAATAAGAAATCCAGTTCCCCTCAACATAAGAAGTAGTGATTGCATTTCTGGTCAACTGCTGTACTTTGATAGAAGTATTAAAATCTTTAATAAACCGTTTACATTCCTCTAGTTTCTTTTTCTTATTTCTTCCCTCATCAACATTTCCATATGTAAGTTTGATTTCTGTATTGATATTTGTATCTATTGATTCTACTGTCTTTCCAACAATATCGTTTTTATTAATGAGTTTTCTATTATAGGCATTTATCCTTAGAACCTTATTCAAATCATTCTGAGTATTAGTTGAAAGTTCTTCGATTTCTTCAACAGATATTGATTTAGATGGTGATATACCTTCATTAAGATATACAGAATACTTTTTGTTCTCTGGGTCATACTGGCTTAATGCAAGTTGGAGTTTTTGATCACGAATTGATAATGGAGTAGTAGCAACTACTGTACCATCATCTGCTTTTGAAACAAAGATAACATCAAAATCTTCGTTAGATTGTTTCTGAATATTATCTGTTTCAGACTTTATTTCTTCTGACATTCTTGTTTATCACCATCCTTTCTAAAAATCTATACTTGACGCAAATGTTGGAGCAGAAGAGTAATCAGCATGTTTTTCTTCTTCGTCCTTATTGGTAAATTCTAAAATGTAATAGATGCAATATGATGTAGCAGAAAATTTATCTTTATCTATCTTACGAACAACTTTTTCAACAGATAAATTATTACCAGACATTACTTTTAACTTCAAATTTGCAATCTCAAAAAATAATAATTCTGTATTGATAAAAGGCATAACATTTCTATCCAAAAATTCACGTTCTTTATCCGTAAAATCTTGTTCCTGCTTTCGTATCAACATTTTAAGCATTCCACTATCAACAGCGTTTATGAAATGAGAGATTACTTTTGTTTGCGTCCCTTGTGCTTTCATATCATACAGACATTTTTCTGCATCTGGAGACTGTGGCTTATTATCAGTGTTAATAGTATCAAAACATCCAAGATATTCTCCTGTAATTTTGTCATAAGATGGTTTAAGCAATTCATCAACAAGTCCACTGCCAAGTCCGTTTCCATCTGCGATTACCATTTTCGCCCGATATGCTCTTTTATATTTTTTGACAAGACACGCCTGTTCAGTAAAATTCATTTTATTAGATACACCCTGAACATTTACAATTTGCAAATCAATAACTCTTTTTGTGTTAGGATTTCTTACGACTTTAATTACAGAAATAGCAGATTGGTTGTTATTTGTATTTTCACTACGTGCAACGTCTACGCCTATGTAAAATTCGTCAGTGCCATTTTCAAATTCAAGAATTGGTCTATCCAATACTCTACACGCCATAAGTTTATTTATATCAACTAAAGCACCATCAGAACATCCTACCCATTTTTGCTCATAGTTTTGAGCAAAAAATATAGGATTAGAACGTCGTTTCTTTTTGATTATCTGACTCTTTGTACTTCCTCGCCCATAATAACATGGTAACATCCATCCAGAACCAAGCACAATATCACCAGAACAATCACGCATACCATTTATCATTCTTACACTACGATTAAATTCATCTGAACCACGATAACCGCTAGTGGTAAAGAAGTGTATTTGAAAATTCATTTCTTCAGGATCTACTATTGCAAGGCTTCCAGCAGTAGTACGTGGAACTTCGACGATAGGTTCCAGTGCATCCTCAAAAAGAGTATTATTTAATAATGCAGATTCCTCAATTTTAATTCTGTGCCTACGTCTACCCTTGCTTGTTTGGGCATTTGCAAGATTAGTTATAGTAGAGCCAGATTTAAATTTTATGAAGGCATCATTTTTAGAAAAACGATATTTTTCAATTTCATTTGCCAACAATGGAAAATCTGATATAATTTCATTAAACTTGTCCTCTAATAATGCGGCACTGTTTTCTCGTGTCTGAGCAGTAACAGACAAAGTAATATTTGGATATAAAATTCCTGCAATAAAATCGTCTAATACTTCTGTGTATGTTTTTGCATATCCACGAGAAAATGTTCCGTACATACTCATGAAACGCAAGTCACATCTCATAAAAACACGTTGATCAAAGTGTAGCTGTCGATTACTTTCTTTGCTTTTAAAAATCTCAACAAATAAATCAGGATACCATCTTGCCCAACTTATAAACTGATAATAATTCCATAAGTGTTCACCAAATAGACTCTCACCTTCTAATGATTTAACTCTATTTTTTTCGAGTTCAGTTAGTTCCAAAATCCTTTCATCGCTAATCATTAGCATCACCTGCCAATTCTTCATAATCATCAGGTAATTTAATGAATGTTTTTACAGTCTCCCTATTTTTTAATGTTGGTTCATTATTAAATATCCCATACGGATCACCGTTCTGAGAAATATACTCATCTCGCCTTTTGTCATAGAAAGAATATACATCTTCATATGATACAGATGGCTGGTCGTTTAATTTTCGCTCATAATCAACATAGCACCATATATTAAAATCAGGAGCATCATTAGGACGATATTTAAACTGTGGCATTATTTTAATAACATCAACGGCTTGCTCTACAGCTTTTGTTAATTCTGAAACACTATTTACGCCACTATCTAAATCAGCTTTAGTAAGCTGCTTTGGAGTAAGTTTTGCTTTTTCGGCAGCGTTTTGTGCCGCATCATACCACTTTTTTGCTTCATCAACATTCCCTTTGGCAGTAGCATCTTCTTCTTTAACTTTAAATCGTACATATGTAGCAAGAGCCTCTTGGTGAATGTTTGTTTGAAGCGTATAATTTATTTTTAGTTTTTCATATTTATCAAACATTTTTTTGTATTCAAGAGTATCATAACCATCACCAAATAAACTTTTGATTTCTTCTGTAACTTCAAAATCATCTATGCTAGAATAATGTTTATTTTGAATTTGTTTTGGCGTGTGTACTGTTTTACTTGGTTTAGAATACTGATTAATCAAATGAGAATATCTATTTAAAATTTCATCTTTTTCCCTTTTAGTGCGGTTACTATTCTGATGAATAAATCCTTCTTTCTCTGCATCAGAGTACGATTTCGCCTTGTCCTGTCGCATCGCTACCAGCGTAAAATATTTCTGTAATATCTCGTACCCATGTAGTGAAACCTCTTCATCACTCAGGTAACTATTTTCTTTCTTCACAGATTCTTCGGAAGAGAAGAGTAGATCAAAATATAGTGGCTTATCAATATTTCTAAGCAAATCCTTAAATTTATCAAAATCAATTCTTCCATCCTCAGCTAGAACAGAAGTTTTGCAACATTCTTTACAAACAGGTATGCGCTCATCAAGAGAGTACATAGGGGAGCTGCTATAATAGAAGTCTGTTAAATTCTTCTCATCATGACAGCACGTACAGACTTTTTTTCCTTTTTGCTGATTGGCTGGCAACGGTTTATTGCCAGATGATTGTGATTTTTTTCTTGGCATGTTGCCACCATCCTTTCAATTTTTAAAATTATTTGTCCAATTAAAAAAGACAGACGTGATGACTATCTGAAAACACACAGAAAGAGTCGGACTTTCATTTTCGGGTGAAATCGAATGTCTTGCCTGTTAGACGATATGTGTGAAATATATCTTTAAAAGTTATAATATTTATGATAAAATAAAAAACATACATGTAAATACAAGAGGCAAATATAATGTGGGAAAATATACAAATATTAATAGATAGCACAAATTTTATGATTACTTTTATATCAGTATTAATAAATATTTTTATTGGTTTTATGTGGTTAAAACACAAATTCGATTATTTATTTAATACAAGATATTTGAAAAAGTTACTAGGATTTAAAAATGAAGAAGTAGTAATCACCCAATCCGTTTTTGAACCTTCGATGATATCTGGAATCACCCATAACATGATTACATATGAAAGTGCAATATGTTTGGTTAATATTGCAACATTGTTAAGAACATGTAATTATAAATATAGGATATATGAGGAGTCAAGTGTGCAATCTGACGAATTTAATATAGGAGGCCCTACATGTAATAAAAAAGTAAATGTTTATATGGTAACATTTTTCCCTAATTTCAAATTTGTAACTCCGTCAACTGATAGACAGAAATTTGATAAATATCCAATAAATCAACATTTTATTGAATACTCGCAAAACGAAACAGCTTTTAAAATATATAAAAAACACAGTGGCAAAGTCTTACATTATTTCAAAATAAACTCTAAAAATAATGATGTCATTTTTTTAATAAAACTCACATCACAAGATTTTGGTGGTAATTTTAATAAAACGGTTTTTATTACTTTTGGCGGGTTTAATAAAGGAAGTTTATATTCATCACATTTTTTGAAAATATATTATAAAAAGTTATATAAGGATTTTAAAGACAATCATTTTTTTATTGCTATACCATTTAATAATATTGATAATTCTTTTGATTGGTCTAGCGGAACAATTGATTTAACTAACATTATGTTTGATGATAACACCCAATGAAACAATTCTTTTATAACGAAATTTAATGTAAAAATGAAGTTATTCTTGAAAACAAAACCACATTATTGTAAAATAGATTTATAATAATTTTACCTTTAGCAAAATCGGAGGTGCTTTATGATTTGCATTTGTGATGGTGGTCATATGCCAAGTCCTTATATACATTATATAATAAGACAAAATTGGTTTTTTCAAAAAAAATGGTTTATGAGTGGAGGAAACTTTGCATACCCTGGAAATTCCGTTATATTTTTTTTGCGTCATAATTGTGCAACTGGAGAAATATTGAGTACAACTTTTCAAAAAGGACCCTATGATGATTCAATAGATGATCTGCCAAGTGATTGGAAAATTTCATCACAAACTTCTCTAAATATTGATGTAAATAACCTGAATACGAATTCTTCTGAATTGTTGCAAATTTGTAAGGACACTTCTGGTATCGAATCTTCTTTTTCAGGAATCAGAAAAATTAAATTAAAGGAATTTGATATTTATATGGATACAAAAGTTCATTTATTACATATTACACAATGTGGGAATTGGTGTACTTTAGAAGATGTATTTTTTAATCTGATACAACAGAATAGATAAATCAATAAAATAGTGAACTAAATAATATTAAATAAACATGTTTAATAATATCCCAATGAAATGCTTACTTCATCAACATAAAAATATTTATTAACTTGGAATTTGCTGGATAAACTATTAACCAACATTTTATATAGTAGTTTTCATCAATCCGTGTACTAACGATACGTTCTTTCGTAAAATATTCTTAATAATTTCAGATTTTACAAAATTTAAATTTTTGCTTTGATACAATAGTTTACGGATGTGTTCGTTGGTCTACTAGTATAATTATAGGTAGATCCAGTAGAAACAAATTCAAATTGTGATTTAGAACACCAGGTTACACCATTTGGATCCTTTATCTCTTTGTCTATTTTGCTCACATTATGTGCATAATCTCCAACAGGGCCATATACAGTAACACTCAAATCACTATTTTTGGATATCAAAATGTGTTCTGTGCCGTCCTGATGTTGACCAACCTTTCCTCCAGAACCAGTATTTCTGATAGCTGTACCACTACCACGTAAGAATTCACCTCTTAAATCAGGTACAGCAAATGTTGTAACTCCATCTCCGCCGAAAAAGTTCATAGAATCAAATTGCTTTAAGAAGTGTTGGGCAAGTTCTGGATAAGAATCAATATCATAAACAGTACCGTCACAAATCAGATAATTATTTGGACAATCTTTCCCCATATAAGATATAATTGTACCTATTGGTATATTAGAAAAATTTCTACTATCTTCTAATTGTTCATTATTTTCTAGTTTGAAGAGACGTGATTCTATATCTACAAACCAATTTTTTAAAGGTGGTTCTATATCCAAAAAATCTAAGGAATTTTCAACTTTAATAGTAAATGGGATGGTTTTTAATGCGTAATTTTGCCCTGCTTCTGTTCCTAAAAAAACGATAGCAGCAGTAACAGTTCCGCTTTTATATGTAACTGAATCAGATAATATCCATGAAAATCTTAAAAAATCATTGTTATATTGTGTATTTACAGCATCTTCTGTAAACGTTCCTAAATCATTTTTTACTATAAACTTAATATTTTTTGAAAGAAGATCAACGTTATCGTAATATCTATTTATTTCAAATGTCAAAATATTTGAATTAACATCACCACGTACAATTTTCCCGATATTTTTAGGCTCAGGAAATTTTTCTGTTATCTTAATAATTTGGTGTTCATCTACCATATTTGATTTTTTTACAATATGACCATCGGAATCTATAAAGTTTGTATTACTCATTTATTTAATGTTCTCCTTCCTATTAAGTCGATTTAATTTTCAAACCGGCTCAATGGGAGTCGGCAAATATATAACGGGAAGAGTAGGATTTGAACCTACGGTACATTTCTGTGCATCTGTTTTCAAAACAGACACAATAAACCAGCCTCTGACATCTTCCCAAGAAAATAGGAGAGCAGTGCATCCACTCTCCATAACATAGACAATTATTCACTTGTATCAGAATCAAAGATCATATCCAAATTGTAATCTTCAATGACAACAGGAATAATCTGTTTCCGATTATATTTATCAAGAAGGCTAATGTGATGTAGAATATTTAAGATACTTCGTTTAATTTTATATAATCCTCATAATACATCCATTTTAGTCTTTCGCCTGTTATTGGGTGTTTTCCAGAAGTCTTACTTTCACCCCTACAACAAGCAGATAAAGATGATTTACTAACACTACACCAATTTGAAGCTGAAGATGTATCAAATACTTCTAAGGTATTTAGACATATTAGTTGCTTAGATAATTTTGTCCATCTTTTATTGAGCCGTTGAATAATATAACAATCAATATCTATTTTATTTTTAATCAATTTGTTATAATCTTCTTTATACATCCATATTAAGTAATTACCAAATTCATCTATACCGCCTGTCATATAATTATTCTTACAACAACCACAAATTAGATTTATATTTATACCCGTTAATTTAGAAGCATCAGAAATTGAACTATAAAGTTTTTTATTATTTAAACACACAACTTCTTTTTCAATAGTGGAATATCTTTCTTCAACCGGGTTATAATCACATAATCCAATTTGAGAACAAAATTTCAAATAGTTATATATGGTAAATCTATTTATTTTAGTTATTTTTGAAATTTCTGGTAATATCTTTGTCTTATATATGTAAACATCACATACTTCTTTAATTTTACTTGAACATGCATTTTTATTTATTTTATAACTGTTTAAACTATCAAAATCCATCATCTCTGATAACTTGCTGTTTTTTAAAGAATTTAATATATAGGTGTACTCACTACGACAACAATTTATTCTAATTATTTCACATCCATTTTCTGAAGCAAGTTTATCTTTTAATCTTTCAATTTCTTGTCGCTGTTCTAATGTATATTCATAATCCCTATTTGTTTTTTTATAATGAAATCCACCATCCATCTCTATAATATATTTTTTATTATTATGTACAAAATAAAAATCATATTCTGGATGATAGGGATTATTATTGTAATAAAAAATTTGATTTTCAAAAGAAAAATGATATGTATATGGAATGTTGAAATGTGTTAGTATGGCATTCATTAGTTTCTCTGGGTAACTGAATCCATCATTACAAAAAGGACAGTATACAGTATTATAAGTACTTACATTATAAATACTTTTCCCATGAACAACAGAACCACAACATTGACACAACCAAGATGTTTTATGTTTTGACGAAGGCCAATACTTATAACCTTCATTTTTATCATATAGTATCTGTGCGATGTCGGGACGCTTACTCCATAAATCATTGACACCTACCATTAATATACGGTTACAACAGACAGGGCATTTGGAATTATTTTTTAACATTATTTCTGTGATTTCATAACAGTAATTATCTTTTACACATTTTACTTTATATCTTTTTTCATATGTGCCATTCTTTTTAGGACTTTTAATTTGCTCTAATATAATTCTTTCATTTATAATATCACCAACACAATATCGAAAACCATAATGTGTGGTATCAATTATTTTTCCAATTTGCCCATTCAATAATGCACCTTTTGTTAAAACATATTCTTTATCATTATATTCAACTTTAACATAATTTTTATTTATAGTTTCTAAATATGTTAATGTATAAATGATATTATCATATTTAACTCGAAAATTTACATTTATTGATTTCTGCCAATCTATCCTATTATATTTTAAAACAAAGTCTTCTTTAAATAATTTCTTTTGAATCATTTTTCGCTACTCCTTAATTCATTTACTTATTTATTCTCTGTTTGAATAATAATCAACTAATAATTCAAACAGTCTTTTTTCCTTTTTGAATTTCCAAGTTGTTATTCCATTAATATCAGTTTTTGCAAATAGAAAAGAGATGCCATTATCAATCAGATAAAACATCTCTTTTCTATCTTGAGTTCCGTATTCTCTATCAATTTTTTTCAAAATACAATATTACTCCTTTATTCGATTTTATCCAAATCCCAAAGTAAATCTACACCATACTCCTTTACATCCACAAACTTTAATTGAGATAAGTTATATGTTTTTAAAAGTTCAACACATTTTTTCTCATATTCAACTGGGTCAGACTCCTCAAAAATTACACTTGAATATGTACCAAGTCCAATTTCTGTATAAACATTTTTAATTTCATGAGTATCTGGGTCTTCAACTTCTTCGGTTCTTGTTTCAGTATCTTCTTTTTTTATCTTTAAAAAATTCCATTTTTGTTTATCCTTTTCATCTTGAATTAACACACTTAACATATATCATACATCTCCTCTAAATTACAGTTTCAACAGTGCCTTCAATATTAGCAGCATTTTGTTCTCTTGCTTCGTCTACAAGTTCTTGGATTTTTTCTTCGACTTTATCCACCCAGATAAGAGCTTTTGCTTTACTCAAAATTTCTACATTTGGAATAGTAGTAGTTAATTCTTTGATAGACATTTTATTACTGTCTAGTTCTAATACAAGGTTAAGGTTTTCGTCGATAATAAAAGATTTATCGACAAGTTTGAGCGTTACCTTTTCTCCATCAGGGTCATCATCAGAAACAATTTCTGGCATACCATTGGTAACTTTGATATTCGCAGAAAAATCAATGTCTCCATATTTTAGCAATTTAGTATAATCATGAAGAGCTTCTTTTGTTTCGTCTGCAATTTCGATACATACAATACTTGCTGTTACCACATCATGTTCAGTATCAATAGTTCTTGCTAATTTCATATTTTTTCTCCTTTTTATTTTAATGAATTATGCAATTTGTTAAGTCCAATAATAAAGTTCCTTAGAGTTTCTTTATTAATTGCGCATTGTAATTGTGGGATATCTGCTAGGACTGTATCACGGACTACTAAATTCATTACATTTAATTTTTCATCTACCATCATTTCGGCTTTTGTTTGATCGCCAAGCAGTATCTCTATGGATTGGACAGTTTGTCCAGAATCTTTGGTTATCATACGTACTTGGCCTGGCTCTAACTGAAAATTATCCAAATTTAGCTGCATTAATTCACCTACCTTCTTTATATATTTCCAATTTTATACAGTGGGTAAGAGAGGACTCGAACCTCTGGTGTTTCTTTGTGGGGCATTTACAGTGCCTTGCATTCGCCGCTATGCTACTTACCCATGAAAAATAGGAGAGTATAGAAAACTCTCCTGATATGTTCTGTCTTTTCAGAATGTCAGATCGGATACCAGTCATTCGCTAATTTAACCTCTCAACACTTTCCTTGGCAGTTGTCAGCCTATTATAGTTTTGGTTGTTACTATTTAATTTGACATTATATGGGATATTATGTAGAATAATAAGTGCAAGCAGCATCCAACGTTTCATTTTGGCTAGATGGACGGTTAGGCGGTTGAGTCACGTCAGAACAGCGATGTTCTGTTAATCTTATAAATACCCTTGCTAAGAAAGGAGGGTGATAAAAGAAGTGACATTTGTTGTTGAATTTATTATTGGAATTCTTGGCAGAATAGTAAGTGGTTTGTTTACAACTTACATAGTACGCCTTGTAGATAAATTTACGCACAAAAATGACCGCCATGAGTAGTATGCGGTCACTTTTGTGTTAATATTCATTTATTAGCCATATACACCACATATAGGCTCAACCGTCTAACGGATGCTGTTTTGCTTTTTATATAGAATCTTTTCTATACTCATTATCTTATATCAAATTTATCGTGGTGTCAATAGATTTACTTTTCATATAGTCTCATACTGTTGTAGGATTACAATACATGTGTTACAACTGAATATTTAAAAAGCAGAGATACTG
>CAJUSR010000005.1 GCA_910588855.1 uncultured Kineothrix sp.
TTGAGCATTTTATGTTCCTCACGGCTGAATCAAGGCGCTAACTAAATGACATTGGTTGGTCATTGCCTGTTCTGTGGCTGATAATCATAGTTGTGTTTCCGCAATATTTTTATGCATAAATAACTTTCATTGATAGAAAGCATTTGCTATTATAAATAATATCATTAGTGGAAAATAAGGGAAGGTATCAATATTTTTCGTCAGGGAGCGAAGAGGATTTTAATGAACAAAGCCCAGTAAGGGCAGTTGCTGAGGGAACTGGGAGGAATGGATAAATGGGAAGGCTGAAAAAGTAATCGCCAAGGACGAACGCTTTGTGTTATACTTAATCATTAAGCAGAGGGAAGGAGTATTGGTTATGGAACGGAAAGCGAAGTTTGCAATGAATACAATATCTATCTTAGGGATTATTTTTTTCTGCATGGGAATTGTATTTATGGCGTTTGGGATTGGGTTTACTGCTTTGTCTCAAGAAGAAATGGGGTTGGTTTTTCTATGGTCCTTCGGCGGTACCGGGCTTTCATTTTTGTTAATTGGCATCGTATTTTTACTCATGACGATAAAGAAGAAGAGCATCCATACCCGGCTATTGCAGTCAGGAAGCTACATTTTGGCAGAAATATCGGGGGTAACATTAAACTATAATATCAGGGTGAATGGTAAGTCCCCTTACGTAGTGGAATGCCGGTATCAGGATGGCTCCGGTAATGTGCATATATTTAAAAGCAGTTGCCTGTTCTTTGACCCATATCCCTTGTTGAAGTCTCAAACGGTTAAAGTTTATGTGGAAGGGGAAAATTATAAGCATTATTATGTAGATATTGATGAAATATTGCCGAAGGTAATCCGGCATTAGGGCTAACCGGCATAAAGGAAATCTGGCATTAAAGTAATTTGGCATTAAGGAAATTTTCATCAGGCAGCAAAAAACCCCGCCGGTTGCTGCATTGCAGCAATTGGCGGGGAAAGCCCTTTTAGGGGGTTTTTTAAGCGTTCTTTTCCATTTCTGCTTTATTCTTAAAATAAGTCTCTTTAATAATATCCTGCACATGCATTCCTACAAACTTTTTTTCCTCTCTGGATAAATCTTTCATAGAAATTGGCGGGCAGTATTCGAGGATAACATGCGCCTTTTTTATTTTGGGAAGATGATCCTCAAAAATAGCTGCCGAATTGTAGATGCTCATAGGAACAATAGGGCATCCGGATTTTTCCGCAATTTTAAAACTGCCTTCGTGGAACGGCAGGAAGGTATCGTTGACTTTGTTCCGGGTTCCTTCCGGGAAAATACAAATGGAAATGCCGGATTTTACTTTTTCAATGCCCTCTAAAATAGTTTTTAATCCCTGTTTAATATCTTTGCGGTCAAGGAAAAGGCAATGGAGGTTTTTCATCCAATTGACCAAAAGGGGATAGCGGAGCATTTCCTTTTTGGCAATGTAGCCGGTAGGCCTGGGAACACGGACATAAGTAAGTAAAATATCAAAGTAACTCCTATGGTTGCCAACATAGAGGACGGCAGTGTCTTTGGGCACATTTTCTTCCCCGATAACGGTAAGGGAAACGCCGGTGATGTCCAGGCATCTGCGGAATGCCCAGGTTACGATAGCAAGTGAACTTCTGTTTTTCAAATCCATATTGAATTTGCCGATAATCCATTCCACAATCAGAAGTGGGATACTGCATACGAGGAACAGAATTACAAAAATGGCAACACAAATAAAACGAAACATAAACTTTATCCTTCCTAATAGTTTGTCATATCTTTTCATATTATAACGGAGGCGGGGGAGTAACGCAATGGGATTCCGCGCAAAAGCAAAAAAACCGGAAAAGCGAACAGGAATAATTATAGGGTATGGGGAATACAATAGGAGTAAAGGGTTAAGGAATCGGTAAAATGAGAAAAATCCATATTTTATTTTTCTTTGCAGCAGCAATTTCCATGCTTTTTTTGTGCGGGTGTACGGTGAAAACAAAAGATGGGAATGAAAAGATTAAGGATATAGAATTTACGGTACTGGGGGAGGACAATATACCGGAAGAGTTAAAGCAGATTGTTGAGGAAAAAAAGGAAAAAGAGTTTAAGATGACTTATCAGGACAATGGGTTTTTATATATATGTGTAGGCTATGGGAGGCAGGAAACAGGCGGTTATAGTATTACGGTAAACGATTTGTATCTAACAGGAAATTCTATTTATGTAGACACGAACCTGATAGGGCCTGGCCCGGAGAACCGGGAAGTATATCGTGTGCAGGAAAAAGACAGCGCATCCTACCCTTATGTGATTTTGAAAATCGAATATATGGATAAATCAGTTGTTTTTGATTAAGGGCTGCAAAACGGGTGATAATGCGGCAGCCAATATTTATAGAAAATGTTATGTGCAATACATCTGGCGGAGGATATCTTCAGAAGGCGATATAAGTTGCTTACTGAAGATACCCTCCGCCAGATGCATTGTCCATAGTGTTCCCCGTAAACATTGGCTGATGTTTGAAAGGATAAGAGGTTGTTGACGGTTTTACAAGGGATACGATATACTATACGATACAGTGGAAGCAATGACAATGGCTTAATCCGCAGGGATGCTGGATGCGGATTTGCAGGAAGGGATGGGGTTTGCAGATGGTTCTAATAGTAAAAGGCGGCTATGTGATTGACCCTGCCAGCGGTTATGAAGGGGTTGCGGATATCCTGGTAGAGGATGGGAAGATAACGAAAATCGGACAGGATATGCGGATGCATGGAGAACCGGAAGATTGTGCAGGGGAGTCCGAAATGCCGGAAAAAATGATAATTGATGCGAAAGGGAAAATCGTGGCGCCGGGTTTGGTGGACGTCCATGTACATTTCAGGGATCCGGGTTTCACGTATAAAGAGGATATCTTAAGCGGGGCGAGGGCAGCGGCAAAAGGGGGTTTTACGACGGTTGTTTTAATGGCCAATACGAAACCGCCGGTAGACAACGAAGAGACTTTGCGCTATGTTTTGGAAAAAGGAATGGAAACGGGCATTCATGTAAAGACATGTGCAAATATTACCCTTGGGATGCAGGGGAAAGAACTGACGGATATGGAGAAGCTGTCAGGAAACGGGGCGGTGGGATTTACGGATGATGGCATTCCGCTTTTGGATGAGGAGCTGGTAAAAAAGGCGTGCGAAGCGGCGGCGCGGGCCGGAAAGCCTTTAAGCTTTCATGAGGAAAATCCGGCATTTATCGAAAACAACGGGATTAATGCCGGGAAGGCATCCGAATATTATCAAATAGGAGGTTCGGACAGGCAGGCGGAAATCCGGATGGTAAAACGGGATTTGGCATTGGCTGAGGGAACCGGGGCAGAAATATCCATTCAACATATCAGTACGAAAGAGGCTGTGGAATTAGTACGGGAGGCGAAGAAAAAAAATCCCCATATCCATGCGGAAGCGACACCCCATCATTTTACATTGACGGAAGAAGCGGCAATCCGGTACGGTACTTTGGCAAAGATGAATCCGCCTCTTCGGCAAGAAGCGGACAGGCAGGCGATTATCGAAGGGCTGTGCGATGGAACGATAGATATCATAGCCACCGACCATGCGCCCCATAGCAAAGAAGAGAAGGAAAAAGCGATTACGGAAGCACCGAGCGGGATTATCGGGCTGGAGACGGCGTTATCGCTGGGGATACGGGAACTGGTGGAAAAGGGTTATATGACTATGGCAGAATTGTTGAGCCGCATGTCATGGCAGCCCGCCGGGTTTTACCATTTGGATGCAGGATATTTGTCGGAGGGAGGTCCGGCGGATATGGTAATCTTTGACAGCAAGGAGCAGTGGAAAGCAGAGGGATTTTATTCAAAATCCGGCAATACACCGTTTGCCGGGGAGCTGCTGCCCGGAACCATATATTATACGATATGCGGCGGACAGATAGTTTACGCAAAAGATGAGAAAGAATGACGGAGGATGGCATATAGGGATTTTTGATTCAATATATTGGGGGCTGTTCTTTTGGGGAATAGCTTAAATGGGAAAGGCGTGGAGACAGGAAATGGAGAAAAAAAAGGTAAAAGCCAAGGTGATATCCCAAAGGGAAATTGCCGATGGGATTTATGATATGTGGATAGAAACAGATTTGGCAGCGGATGTAAAGGCAGGGCAATTTATTTGTGTGTACCCTTGCGATAAAAGCACTTTGCTGCCCCGGCCAATCAGTGTTTGCGAGGCGGACAGGGAAACCGACAGAGTGAGGATGGTATATCGGATAGCCGGAAAGGGCACCAAAGAGTTTTCCCGTTACCGGGCGGGAGACGGAATAGAAATCCTGGGGAATTTGGGGAATGGTTTCCCCCTGGATGCGGCGGAAGGAAAACGGGTATTTTTAATGGGCGGAGGCATCGGTATCCCGCCTATGCTGCAATTGGCAAAGGATTTGAAGATGGAAGGGAAGGCGATGGAAGTGGCTGTCATAGCCGGATATCGGAACGGGCAGCTTTTTTTGAAAGAAGATATGGAAAAATATGCGGCAGTATACACGGCAACGGAAGACGGAAGCGCCGGTGCAAAAGGGAATGTGATGGATGCCGTCGGGGCTTATGGTTTGCAGGGGGATGTGATAATGGCCTGCGGGCCTATGCCGATGCTCCGTGCCATTAAGCGGTATGCGGAGGAAAACGGGATAAAAGCATATATTTCCTTAGAGGAAAGAATGGCCTGCGGTGTAGGTGCGTGTTTGGGATGCGTATGCAGGACAAAGGAAATAGATGCCCATTCCCATGTGAAAAATGCGAGAATATGTACGGATGGACCTGTATTTTTGGCAGAAGATGTGGATATTTGATTCCGGCGGGAAAAAGAAACGAGGAGAACATGGATACGAAAATAAAGATAGCTGGTATAGAATTGAAAAACCCGGTAATGACGGCATCGGGAACATTTGGCTCGGGAATGGAATATGCGGAGTTTGTGGACTTGAACAAGCTGGGCGCAGTGGTGACAAAAGGTGTAGCTAATTTGCCTTGGGAAGGGAACCCCACACCCCGGGTTGCGGAGGTATATGGGGGCATGTTAAATGCTATCGGATTGCAGAATCCGGGAGTAGACGTTTTCATAGAAAGAGATATTCCATTTTTGCAGCAGTATGATACGAGGATTATCGTCAATGTGTGTGGGAAAACGGTGGAAGATTATCTGGAAACAGTGGAGAAATTGGGGGATACGGCAGCAGATATGTTGGAAATCAATGTATCCTGCCCAAATGTAAAAGAGGGGGCGATAGCTTTCGGACAGAAGGCGGACTGCTTATATGATATTACATCCGCTATTAAGAAGAAGGCGAAACAGCCGATTATTATGAAATTAAGCCCCAATGTGACGGATATAACGGAAATGGCAAAGGCGGCAGAAGCAGCGGGGGCAGACGCCCTTTCTATGATAAATACGATTACAGGGATGAAAATTGATATTGATAAAAGGAAATTTGTACTTGCCAATAAAACCGGGGGTTTGTCAGGCCCGGCGATAAAACCGGTAGCGGTGCGTATGGTATATCAGGCATCCAAAGCGGTGAAGATTCCTATAATCGGCATGGGAGGAATTGCCTGTGCGGAGGATGCAATTGAATTTTTGATGGCAGGCGCTTCGGCAGTGGCGGTGGGGGCTATGAATTTTGTGAACCCCTATATTACAATGGAAATCGTAGAGGGCATAGAAGCATATATGAAGCAGTACCGGATAGAGGATATTGGGGATATTATCGGCTGCGTGGATTAAAACCGCCATGTTTTTACGAGAAAAAGGAATAATACCTTCATGTAGGAAATAGAATTACAATAAGTACAGACTAATGGGTTCACCTACATGGAGGTATTTTTGTGGAAT
Organism: uncultured Kineothrix sp.; assembly: GCA_910588855.1. Classification (GTDB taxonomy): domain Bacteria; phylum Bacillota; class Clostridia; order Lachnospirales; family Lachnospiraceae; genus Kineothrix. Next base: position 5,869 of record CAJUSR010000005.1, read on the forward strand.
TAGTAAGAAAAAATATACACATGGACAGGATAAAGGGGCAGGCGTCCACACAGATTACGTTGGAGGACGACATTAATATCTTAGATTCCAAACCGGATGCAAGCAGGCTGATTTATGATAGAGGAAACGTTGCTTTGGAGGAAGTAAAAGTAACGGAAGACCATGTGACGGTAAGGGGGAAACTGCAATTTCTTGTTATGTATTTAACGGAAGGGGAAAAACCTGTGCCGGCTTGTATGGAAGGGAGCCTTCCTTTTGACGAGCAGATTTATGTGGAAGGGGTACAAAGCGGGGACAGCGCCAATGTAAAGTGGAATTTGGAAGATATTACGGTGGGATTGATTAATTCAAGGAAGCTGAGTATACAGGCATTGATTTCCCTCAAGGTGTGTTCGGAGATGATGTATGATGAGGAAACAGCGGTGGATTTGTATCATGAAGAGCCGGTGGAATATCGTAAAAAACCGCTCCGCATTGCACAAATGACCGTGAAAAAGAGGGATATCTTCCGCATGAAAGAAGAGCTGGAACTACCCCAAAACTTCCCCAATGTCTCCCAGATTATATGGCAGAGCGTTGAGCCGGAAAACGTGGAATTTAGGGCTTTGGAAGGGAAGATATCGGTACAGGGCGATTTGAATGCCTTTTTCATGTATGAGGGGGAAGGCGAGGAACAAGCGGTAAAATGTTATGAGACATCGGTGCCTTTTAACGGTACGGTGGATTGCACCGGCTGCGATGAAGGGATGGCAGCGGATATTGACTATATTTTAGGCTCAAAAGACGTAGAAGTACGTCCAGATTTCGACGGGGAACAAAGGGTTTTTGCAATCGAGCTTGTGATGGATTTGGATATCAGCCTTTATGAGGAGGAACGCCTGGATATCCTTTCCGGGGTTTATGGTGTCGTGAAAGAAGTGGAAGCAGTAAGCAAACCGGCACAGTTTAAAGGGCTTCTTGCCAAAACATCGGGAAAAACCAAGGTGACGGACCGTATGAAACTGGCATCTTCGGATGCGCCTATGGTACAGGTATTGTATAGCGAAGCACAGATTCAGACAGAAGACGGGGAAATCGTAGAGAATGGCATACATATAAAAGGAAGCCTGAATATTCAGACATTATATTTAAGCAGCGATGAAAAAGCCCCATACAGCTCGATAAAAGGCAGCATACCATTCAGCTATGTATTGGATGTACCGGATGTTAACAATGGATGCACTTTTAAGATTCAAGCTGGTTTGGAACAGTTGGCAGTGGCGATGCTGGATGGTGGTGAATTGGACGTAAAAGCGGTCATCGTATGCCGTGCAATTGTTTTTGAACATAAAACGGAAAATATTGTGACGGATATTGTGGTTTCGGATTTGGATATGAACAAATTAAGCAGCCTGCCAGGTATTGTAATTTACATTGCAAAAGAAGGCGACAGCCTATGGGACGTGGGGAAACGGTATTATGTGCCGATTTCACAGATAAAAGAGACAAATGATATGACTACCGAAGAAATCAGACCGGGGGATAAACTTCTAATTGTAAAGGGGATATCAAATTAACAAAATTAAGTAGGGAAGGCTGCCTTCCCTACTTTTGTTGCCATATAGGATTCGGGTGTCAAAAGGTCTTCCCGTCAGTGCCGGGAAACCAATAAATTTCCTGAATATTCCGACAATGGGTTCTGTAAAAATCCGTTTGTGCCATGAAACCAAGACCAAATGTCTGGGCTTGGTGGAATGCCCGGCACAGTTGGATTTTTACAGAACCCATTGTCGGAATATTCTCACAACCGAAATTCGCAATTCAAATTCACAACCTAGAACCACAACTAAGATTGTTCCTTCGTCCTAAACTTTAGCCCTGCGCTTACAATCCGCGCTATAGCCCTACCTTCTCCATTTTTGCCCATGAAAAGACCGGAAAACCAATCGGTTTTCCGGTCTTACATTTTCAATAGAATCCAAATAAATATGTTTCTACCAAATGGGCTCACTTACTGCAATTATTCTGCAGCCCCTGTCAGTTCATCAAACTTATCCATAACTGCCTGATATGTCCTCTGGCTGATGTCAGGTAATTTCTTGCCCCAAGTGTTGGTTGCCTGATCGAAACCTTTTTTGAAGGCATCTCTCATTTTTTCAAGCTGTTTCGGGTCATCCCCTGCCAATGCAACAGCAAAATCAACAATACGGCTGGAAGTCTGGTCTACGCCCCAGTATCCGTCATCGGCAATATCTTTCTGTGCCTGTGCTTTTGTAGCAGCATCAACAGTAAAGTTGCCGCCTGCAAGGAAGCTCCAGATGCTGTCGGTCTTTCCGAGAGTCTGCCCCTGTTTGGAAATCATCTGTTCTACCAGACTCTTTAACTGTGAAACGCGGGCATCGGATTCTGCTTTTAATTTAGCTACCAAATTAGCATCGGGTTTCTTCGATGGTTTTTGTGTAGTAGTTTGCTTAGAAGGCTCGTAAACTACACCATTATTTTCTTCTTTTTTTGTGGTTTCCGTTTTTTCAGCCGTTTTAGCTGGAACATTGTATGTGCCGTACAAATCGGCAGCACCTGATTTGCTTGTAACTCCGTTTACGCTCATTTCAAACCCTCCTTGGATGTGTAAATAAATTGATGTACGCCGATTAAGGAAAATGCTCCTAATCTATAGTGTATATCGGCACTTGCCAAATTTTAGATAAGGGTATTATATGTAAAATCGTTATTCCGTATCACTGGTGACTGTATATGGCTTGTTTTTATGAAAGAAAAACCTTTTCATTGACGATTTTCCCCCTGTTAGATATAATGTAGTACAATCATGTATACAAAATGCAAACGAGGTACAATATGGTTGAGGATAAAGGGAATACAATAATAAGGAAAGCGTATGCGAAAATTAATCTGGCATTGGATGTCATAAGGCGGAGGGAAGACGGATATCATGAAGTAAGGATGATTATGCAGACGATAGGGCTGTATGATGTGCTTACGTTTACCATGTGCAAGTCCTCAGGGATTACGGTCCTGACAGATAAAGAGGAACTTCCCGGAGATGAAAGCAATTTGATTTATAAGGCAGCAAAGCTGATAATAGAAAAATATGCTGTTCAACAAGGGGTAAGGATAGAATTGCAGAAGAATATCCCTATGGCAGCGGGTATGGCAGGAGGAAGCACGGATGCGGCGGCAGTCTTCCACGGGATGAATGAGCTGTTTGGATTGGGGATGTCGGAGGACGAAATGTGCGCGTTGGGGGTGAAAATAGGGGCGGATGTTCCCTATTGCATCCAAGGCGGAACTGCATTATCGGAAGGGATTGGGGAAATCCTGACAAGGCTGTCGGATGCCCCCGCTTGTTATGTGCTGATTGCAAAGCCGGATATCGATGTGTCTACGAAATATGTTTATGAGAATCTCCATGCTGACAGCTTAACGGACCATCCCAATGTGGACGGGATGAAAGCGGCGATTGAAGGGGGGGATTTGCACCGGATGGCAGAGTACATGGAAAATGTGCTGGAGACGGTGACCATAAAGGCATATCCGGTGATTGAGGAAATCAAGGATTTTATGAAGAGCAGGGGGGCATTGAACGCGTTAATGAGCGGCAGCGGCCCCACGGTTTTTGGTATTTTTGAAAAAGAAGAAGAGGCAAGGAAGACATATGATGAGTTGAAAGAGGCTGGGCTTGCAAAAAATATTTTTGTGACAGGATGGGCAGGAATGCCCACAGAGAAGTAGGCCGGCAAATTGACAAATTCAGGAAAAAGAATGTTTGGAAAATAAGTAGGAAAAAGGCAGGACGAGAAAACTGCAGGAAAAGACAGCAGGAAAGAACTGTAGGGAAAAGCAGCAAGGGAAAAGACAGGCGGAGAAAACTGCAGGAAAAGACAGCAAGGGAAAAGACAGGCGGAGAGAACTGCAGGAAAAGGCAGCAAGGGAAAAGACAGGCGGAGGGAACTGCAGGAAAAAGCAGCAAGGGAATGGCAGGCGGAGAGAACCGCAGGAAAGCCGGAACTGGAATTAAGAAAAGGGGCGGATTTATGGCAAAAGACCAGTTGCAGGTAAATATGGATGAATTTTTACCGTTAAGGGATGTGGTGTTCAACACATTGCGGAAAGCAATTCTGACAGGGGAGTTGAAACCGGGGGAGAGATTGATGGAAATCCATCTTGCAAACCGACTGGGCGTGAGCCGGACTCCTATCCGGGAGGCGATACGAAAATTGGAGCTGGAAGGGCTGGTGACGATGATTCCGAGGCGGGGGGCAGAGGTAGCCCAGATTACGGAAAAAAGCCTGAAAGATGTGCTGGAAGTACGCAGGGCTTTGGATGCCTTATGTGCAGAACTTGCTTGCGACAGGATATCTGCGGAAGAAATGGAACAGTTGAAAGATGCCTGTGCCGGATTTGAAAAGGCAACAAAAACAAAGGATGCAACTGTGATTGCCAAGGCGGACGTAACATTGCATGATATTATTGTGGCGGCTACCGGAAACCGGAGGCTGGTACAGCTTGTCAATAACCTGGCAGAGCAGATGTACAGATACCGTTTTGAATATATAAAGGACGAAAGCCAGCATGAGCGGCTGATTGAAGAGCATAAGATTATCTATGAAAGTATATTACGAAAAGACAGGCAGGCGGCGGCCGCTGCGGCTAAAACCCACATTGACAATCAGGAAAAATCGGTGATAAGGCAGATACGTCTGGATAATGGCTCAAAATAGTGAATAATGTATAAACTTTCCAAATCAGGGCAGACTTTCTTTAACGGAAAGGTAGGGAAGTCTGATGAAAAAAATATGGGAAACAGGAATTATACTATTTTCAGCATTAGGGTTTTGGGGTATGATATATCCTGATTTGTGTTTTACGGAAGATGTATGTGCAATCGTATGGGAAAGTACGGAAAATACGGAAAGTGCGGAAGGTGCGGAAAAGACGCAAGGTACGGAAAAGACGAAATGTGTGGAAGACGGGCAAAAGGCCAGCCAGGCAAAGGGCAACGAAACAGGCAATGCATATGATTGTCCTGACGGGGAAACGGATGGGCGGGCAGGAGCCGGGCGAACAGAGGATTCCCGCAACGCGGAGGTGATACGTTTGGGCAGTGAGGAAGATATGTTCACCGGGCTATGCGAAGCGGAGCCTGGGCAAATAAAATGGAAAAGCAAGTTTTTGGAAATATTAAAATCGGAAAGCAAAGGGAATAGCGATGGAGCTGATAAAAAATAAAGAGATGCCAAAAGATGCACCGATAGGGGTATTTGACTCGGGGGTAGGCGGCCTTACGGTGGCAAGGGAAATCATGCGGCAGATTCCCAATGAAAAAATCATATATTTCGGCGATACTGCCAGAGTTCCTTATGGAAGCAAATCGAAGGAAACGATTACAAAATATGCAAGGCAGATTGTCCGCTTCCTGCAGGGGCAAAATGTGAAAGCGATTGTAGTAGCCTGCAATACGGCGAGCGCATATGCTTTGGAAGAAATTGAAAAGGAACTGGACATTCCTATGCTCGGGGTCGTGAAGCCGGGGGCAAAGGTGGCGGCGGAGACGACAAAAAACGGCAACATAGGGGTTATCGGTACGGAAGGCACGATTGGCAGCCGGATTTATTCTACATATATTAATAAAATCAACCCGGAGATAAAGGTAATTGGCAAAGCATGTCCGCTGTTTGTTCCTTTGGTGGAGGAAGGGCTGTGGGAAGACCCGGTAACGGATGAGATAGCAACCCGGTATTTGGGCAGCCTGATTGACAGCGGAATTGACACATTGATTTTAGGGTGTACCCATTATCCGCTTATCCGCTCCACTTTGCGGAAAATCGTAGGGGAAGGCGTAACGCTGGTGAACCCTGCTTATGAGACGGCAAGGGAACTGAAAGAGCTTTTGGAAGAAGAAAATCTGCTTAACAGGGAAGAACAAGGGCTGGGAACCGAGCGTTACCGTTTTTACGTAAGCGATATGGCGGATAAGTTCCGTACATTTGCCAATTCCATATTAAAATACGGAATATTGTCAGCAAAAACAATTCATATAGAAAACTATTAGTTATGATTTCGATAAAGGAAAGGTAGTATAAGCCATGACGAAAGAAGTATTGCTATCCTTGCAGGGGCTTCAGTTCGATGCCGTTTCTGCGGATGGGGATAAAATAGAAACCATTACGCCAGCAGAATACTATAAGAGGAATGACAGCCACTATGTGATTTTTGAAGAGGCAATGGAAGGGTTTCAGGAAAAAACAAAAAATGTCATTAAGTTTAAAGAAAACAGCTTGGATTTGACTAAAAAAGGCCTGGTGAACGTGCATATGATTTTTGAAGAGAATAAAAAGAATATGACAAATTACGCTACGCCTTACGGAAACATCCTGATAGGTATTGATGCCAGAAGCGTGCGGCTGAAGGAAAAGGAAGAGCGTATCGAGGTGGATGTGGATTACGCTTTGGAAGTAAATTATGAGCATTTTGCGGATTGTAAGATAAAAATGGACATCCGTGCGAAAAATGGGGAAGGATTTTCCCTGCAATAATATAGATGGAATAAAAAAGTGTCTTCGACACTTCATTATTTCCTTCTGGCGAAGGAATTTCCTAAGTGGTAAAAAAGAGCCGGCCGGCTGACCAACTCTTCAATTTGCTGAAATTTCGGTTTTGCTTTTTTTATTTGATAGGTTTTGCCCCTGCTTTTTCCTGTGCCTTTTCCACAGCGCGCTTGAAAAAGCCTTTCTTTTTCTGGGGAACAGGGATGGATTTTCCATGAAGCCCTTTTACTTCGGTAATATAAATGCCGCTTACGGTTGCCTTTACTTCTTTTTTTACAGGTACCATATCGAAAATCTTTTCATCGCAAACAAGGGTCATAATCTGGGGTCCTACTTTTGCTTTTACAATAGGGAGTTTGGAACCGCGCAGAAGCTTTGGTGTCTGCTCCACAACGGCCGGAGGAAGCCCGGCATCCTTTATCTTCATCCGCTTTTTATCGATAATAAGCATGGAAATCCGCTGTTTCATGGCTTCTATCTGCTCTTGCTGTGCCGCTTGCTTTTTCTGGGCTTTTTTGCCTAAAAAATATAGTAAGGCAATGCCTGCAATTAAAATAATTGTTATGACTAATAATACAATTGATAGTGTACTCACAATGTACCTCCCGTTTCCTATTAATTAGAATTTATTGTAGCATTGTTTTGCAAAATAGACAAGGTATTTCATTGAAGAAAGAGGGGGAATATTATATAATAGGATTCGGTTGCCAAGCGGTGTCGCAGGACAAACCTTGTGACGACCGGATATGGAGAGGTGGATGCGTGAGGAGGATTTTATCGTTGCCTGTAACCGGCGAGGTGGAGTTATGATTTGGGAAAATGCAAGGACGGGGCTGGAATTTATGTTCAGCCATTTGATTTTTATTAATTTTATATTGGCGGTCATTATTATTTTTTTCCAGAGGAAAGACCCTCAATCCGTTTGGACATGGCTGCTGCTTTTGTATTTTATACCGATTCTCGGTTTTATTTTTTACCTTTTTCTCGGAACGGATATGCACAAGAAGAAGATGTTCCGCATCAAGGAAATCGAAGACCATTTGAATGAGGCAATCCGGAAGCAGGAATATAGTTTAAGGAGCAAACGGCTGGAAAAGGAAGCGCCTGCTATTGCGGATTATGCGGACTTGGTGATGTATAATCTGGATGTGGCAGGGGCGGTACTGACGGACGACAATGATATTACGATTTTTACGGACGGCAACGAGAAATTCGATGCGTTGCTGGCAGATATGCAGGCGGCGGAAAAGTATATCCATATCCAATATTATATTATTAAGAATGACGTGCTGTTTGAAAGGATAAAAGGAGTGCTTGCAAAGAAGGCGGAAGAAGGGGTAGAAGTGCGTATACTTTATGATGGTATGGGCTGCCGCTCCGTTAGGAAAAGCTGCTGGAAAAAGCTGAATAGCCAAGGGATAAAAACATCGGAGTTTTTCCCCGCTATCCTGCGGCGGCTTCATCTGAGGATAAATTATAGGAATCATAGGAAAATCGTGGTCATTGACGGGAAAACGGGGTATGTGGGCGGTTTCAACATCGGGAAAGAATATATTGGCATGGATGACAGGTTCGGGTATTGGAGGGACACCCATCTGCGCATTACCGGGTCAGCGGTAGCATCGATGGGACTGCGGTTTGCTTTGGACTGGAATTATGCTTCCAAGGAAAATCTTTTTATGACGGAAAAATATATAAACAAGGAACCGTTTCCGCCCGGACAAAATTGCGATATACAGATTGTTTCCAGCGGGCCGGATTCCAGATATTGCAGCATCCGGGATAATTATTTGCGGCTGATTGGAAAGGCGGAGAAAAGCATTTATATCCAGACGCCTTACTTTATCCCGGATGAAGCAATATTTGCGGCTTTGATGATTGCCGTCCGTTCGGGGATAGAAGTAAATGTAATGATTCCCTGCAAACCCGATCATCCTTTTGTATATTGGGCAACCTATTCCTATATTGGGGATTTGGTGATGGAAGGGGCAAAATGTTATACTTACGTCGAAGGATTCCTTCATGCGAAAGGGATGATTGTGGACGATAAGGTGATGTGCTATGGCACGGCGAATATGGATATCCGCAGTTTTGCCTTGAATTTTGAAGTGAATGCTGTAATCTATAATGAAGAAAAAGCTTTGCAGATGCGGAAATTGTTTGAAGAAGATTTGAAGCATTCCAGGCAGATTACGAAAAACATTTATGTAGGGCGTTCTTTGCTTGTAAAATTTAAAGAACAGGTATGCCGGCTGCTGTCTCCGTTGCTGTAGGTACCCTCAGTGGACAGGGGAATACACGCTCCAAGCGCCGTTTTTTGGCGGCTGGCTGCGTTAACATCACTCAGCGTACGTCCGGTACGCTTCATTCCGTTGCCTTACCAGCCACCGAAATCCGGTACTTGGGGCGTGTGTTCCCTTGTCCACTGAGGGTAAAGACGGCAAATAGAAAACGTAAATATATTAATAAATGATAAAAAGGGGGAAAAGGGTTTTACGGAAGGCTGATTTGTGGTATAAATGGAAAAGGAAGCGACATAGAAGGAGAAAATTTTGAGAATGAGAAAAAGAGTGGCAGGAATAAAAACAGCCGTGCTGGCGGTGGCAGCAACACTTATGCTGGTAACGGCAGGCTGCGGGCAGGACGATAGTGAAAAAGCATATTTGAGGGAAGTGGAAGCGGAAAAATATGTAAAACTTGGAGAATACAAAGGGCTTGAAGTGGTACAGCCCATGCCTGAGGTGACGGAGGAACAAAGGGATTCTTATATTAACTATCTTTTGTCTTTGAACCCAAGCGATGGGGCGAAGAACGGCGATACAGTAAATATTGATTATGTGGGCACGTTGGACGGCGTGGCATTTGATGGAGGAACTGCTGCGGGGCAGAACTTGACTCTGGGATCGGGCAGGTTTATTGAAGGATTTGAAGAGGGTTTGGTTGGTGCGAAAGTAGGGGATACTGTGGAATTGAACCTTACATTTCCGGAAAATTACCGTGCTGCGGAAATGGCAGGCAAGTCTGTCATTTTTACAGTGACTGTCAATACGATTATGGCTGCCCAGCCGCAAGAACTAAACGATGCTTATGTAAAAGGGCTGGATAATGGATGCGCCAATGTGGAGGAATATAAGCAATATGTGTATGATTTGCTCATGGAAGACGCGACGGCGGCTTATGAGGATGCCATTGAAAATTCTTTGGTCAATATGTTGATGGATAGCTGTGAATTTATAAAGGAACCGCCTCAGGCTATGGTGGACAACTACGAAGAGGTATTGGTTAATAATCTGACAGCGGAAGCAGCAAGCTATGGGATGACGCTGGAACAGATGATGAGCCTTGTTTATGGAACGGATACGGCGACTTATGGCATTGAGATAAAAGAACAGGCGGTAAGGTTTGCCAAACAATCCCTTATGCTGCAGGCGATAGCGGACAAAGAGGGATTGAGCGTATCGGAAGAGGAGCTGCAGACGGAAATGGAGGAGCTGGCGGCGGCCGGCGCTTATGAATCGGTAGAAGAACTCAAAAAGGTTTTGGATGCCGAAAGATATAAAGAATCCATGATGGCACAGAAGGTAATGGGGATGCTAAGGGAAAATGCGATAGTAAAAGAGGGATAAGAGCGATGGTAAGGCGAAGAGCTAAACTATTGCGATAGGATTGAGGGCTGCGTCAGCGTTGCATCCGTAGACCCACGATAAGAAAAAGCAACGCAGAAATGAGGGTAAATATGGACTTGACAGACATTCGGGATTTGTACCGTGACCGGGAAAAATATTTCGGTACAGAAATAACAGTGGGCGGATGGATACGAAGCATCCGGGATTCTAAAACGTTTGGTTTTATTGTTGTGAATGACGGGACTTTTTTTGAGCCGCTGCAGATTGTATACAGCGACAAGCTGGAGAATTTCGATAAAATCAGTAAACTGAATGTAGGGTCTGCGATTATCGTAAAGGGAATTGTCGTAGCTACCCCAGAAGCAAAACAGCCTTTTGAGATGCAGGCGGCGGAAGTATGGGTAGAGGGAGCTTCCACGGCGGATTACCCGCTTCAGAAAAAGAGACATAGTTTTGAATATTTAAGGACCATTTCCCATCTCCGTCCGCGTACCAATACATTTCAGGCGGTATTCCGGGTACGTTCTTTGATTGCATATGCGATTCATACCTTTTTTATGGAGAGAGGATTCGTGTATGTGCATACTCCGTTGATTACCGGCAGCGATTGTGAGGGCGCAGGGGAAATGTTCCAAGTCACGACCATGAATCTGGATGACATTCCTAAAAACGAGGATGGTAGCATAGATTACAGCCAAGATTTTTTCGGCAAGCCCACGAACCTAACAGTCAGCGGCCAGTTGAACGTGGAGACTTATGCGTTTGCTTTTAAAAATGTATATACTTTTGGGCCTACTTTCCGGGCGGAAAACTCCAATACCACAAGGCATGCGGCGGAATTTTGGATGATAGAGCCGGAGATGGCGTTTGCGGATTTGAAAGATGACATGATTCTGGCAGAAGCTATGTTGAAGCATATAATCCGTTACGTGTTGGAAAATGCTAAAGAAGAAATGAATTTCTTCAATCAGTTTGTGGACAAGGGGCTTATTGAGAGACTGCAGCATGTGTTGCACTCTGACTTCGGGCATGTGACCTATTCGGAAGCTATTGAAATATTGGAAAAACATAACGAGGAATTTGAATATAAAGTATTTTGGGGCTGCGATTTGCAGACTGAACATGAACGTTTCTTAACGGAGAAGGAATTTAAACGCCCGGTATTCGTAACGGATTATCCGAAAGAAATCAAGGCATTTTATATGAAGTTGAACGAAGACGGAAAAACTGTGGCGGCGATGGACTGTTTGGTGCCCGGGATTGGAGAGATTATCGGAGGCAGCCAAAGGGAGGATAAATTGGAAATCCTTGAAAAACGTATGGAAGAACTTGGGCTGAATAAAGAGGATTATGGTTTTTATCTGGATTTGCGCAAATATGGTTCCGTACGTCATGCAGGCTTTGGTCTGGGGTTTGAAAGGTGTGTCATGTATCTGACCGGTATGGGGAATATCAGGGATGTGGTTCCGTTCCCAAGGACAGTGAAGAACTGTGAGTTGTAAATTGGTAACAGTTCGGTCTTCGGCTTGGCTGCTACATTGATTGCAAGAAATACCTGAAAGCTATATGCAGGGCTTATATCATAATTGTGGCGGCAGGGCCGGGGGAACGGATGGATAGATAAAACAGAGGTTGCATATGAGAAAAAAAGCGGCGAGGATGATGTGCATAAGCATGACATGCCTTATCCTATGTTCCTTTTCCGGAAAGGTATATGCTTCTACCATATCCGAAATCAGGAGACAACAGGAGGAAGACAAGAAAAAACTGAATAATGTGCAGGGGCAGATATCGGGGCTGCAAGGGGAGCAAAGTGAAATCGGCGCGGAAATTGATGAAATTGATGCGGAACTTGTCCAGATTATTGCCAGTGTAGATCTTATCAAAGAAGAAATCGTGGAAAAGGAAAATCAGATAAAGGAAACGGAGGCGGAATACGAGGTTGCCAAACAGCAGGAAGAGACCCAATATGAGACGATGAAAATCCGTATTAAGTTTATGTACGAGCAAGGCGATATTTCCTATATGCAGCTCTTTTTGAGCAGTGAAAGTTTCAGCGATATGCTAAACAAGGCGGATTATGTGGAGCAGCTTTATGCTTATGACCGCAAGATGCTGGAAGAGTATAAAGCGGCAAAGGACTATGTGCAGCAGGTTTGGGATAGACTGGAAGAGGAGAAATCGGAACTGGAGGCGTCGCAGCACGAACTGGAAGAAGAACAGTCTTACATGGAAGAACTTCTGGAAGAGAAAAAGCAGGAGTATGAAAATTATAATGTACAGATAGCCAGAGCGAAACAGGAAGCGGCAGCCTACCGGACGAGAATCAAGCAGCAGACAGCCCAGATTAAGAAATTGGAGGAAGAAGAAAGGAAACGGCGGGAAGAGGAGGAGCGCAGAAGGAAAGAGGAAGAAGAGCGCAGGCGCATGGAAGCGGAAGCCAATAATTCTTCCGGGGAAAGCAATTCCCAACCATCGGAATCATCCTCAAGTTCAAGCAGCTCTTCATCCGGAGGAAGCTCCAATGTAGCTTCCGGCGGAAGTGCAGCCGGGCAGTCTATTGCTTCTTATGCCTGTCAGTTTATTGGCAATCCTTATGTAGCAGGCGGAACGAGTTTGACAAACGGTGCAGATTGCTCCGGGTTTGTATGGCGCGTATTCAAGGATAAAGGCTATACGGTTCCGCGTACATCGTGGGAATTGCGCAATGTAGGAACGGAGGTATCCTATTCCAATGCCCAGCCGGGAGATATCATATGTTATGCAGGCCATGTAGGGATTTACATAGGAAACGGGAATATCGTACATGCCAGTACCCCGAAGTCAGGAATCAAGATAACGACGGCAACTTATAAATCTATATTAAGCGTAAGGCGGGTTGCATAACCCGCCTTAAACTATTTGGTACTGTTCAATTACTTGATACTGTTATCTTATTTGATGTTGTTATTTTATTTGGTACTGTTATTTGCCGGAGCGCTGTTAATACCGATGATGCCGAGAATCCCTTCGTCATCTATATCGAAGGTAATATTGGGTGTGCCGTTCCCGCCCAGGACAAAACCGGCATCGGTATATTTCAAATCAAAAAGGTTATAATTGATAATCCGCTCTACCAGGGCTTCGCTGAAAATCTTTTCGCTGTCGATGACTTCAAATTCGCCCGAGGTGTTAATCGGCCCGTCATAATTTCCGGTATCCAGAAAGACAGGGAAATTGGTTAAATCGGAAAGTGCTTTCATATCCATTGCTTTTACGGCATTGATAATTTTGATGGCAAAGGCATATTCTTCCACATAAATGCCGGTAACCATGCCGCTGTCGGATATGCCCACCAGAAGGGCGGTTTCATCCAATGTTCCCACATAGGTAAAGGTAGCAATCTGCCCAATGGTAATATAATCTAAATTGCCGGTAACGCCTGTTTCCGGGATTGTCATATAATAGGAAATGCCTTCGGGGGTCTGGATGGCAACGGAATATTTCGTTGCATCGATAATAATCCCAACGAGGGTTTTCCTCTCCCCTGCAAGGAGTTCTTCCGTAGTAGGCCTTGCAGCGGCAAGCACATTGGGTGCAGGGATATCTGTCGCAGAAGCGGAGCTGTCCGGAGAAGGTGTATCGATGTTTGGCGTTCCGGATTCGGTAGCTGCCTCTGCATTGTTTGTGCCGGAAACTCCTTGTGCAGCATCCGCGGTCGTGTTTTCTGCAGTCTCTTCCGGTGCAGCATCGCTTGGATTGCCTTCCGTAGTTTCGTCTGTGGCAGCATCCGTTGCATTGCTTTCCGTGGTTTCTCCCGACGCAGTTTCTTCTGTATTTTCTCCCGTATTTTCTTCTGAAGTTTCCTCCGTTTTCTCAGCTTCCTGTGTCTGGTCGGATTCACCGCATCCATTTAACACAAGAAAGCCTGCGAGAAGGAGGACTAACATTTTACCAGCATTTTTTTTCATAATCAAATACCGCCCTTTTTATTCATTCATTTTTCCTTGTACCGGAATGATACTCTGAATTAATAATATACTATGGAGGGAAAGAATGTCAAATACTTGTGTTTCTTGGGAAAACGTAGTAAAGTTTTAAGTAAGTATTTTGGCATCCGAAGGATAATGGGGAGTGGATATATGGAGTGGAAAAGGCTTTTATGTGAGGATAGGATACGGAAATACAGGGCAGGGAAAAGCCCGGGGGATTTGAGGACGGAGTTCGAGAAGGATTATCATCGGATTATCGGAAGCGCTTCCTTCCGGCGGCTGCAGGATAAAACTCAGGTGTTCCCTTTGGATAAGAGCGATTTTATCCGGACAAGGCTCACCCATTCCCTGGAAGTGTCTTCTCTTGCCAAATCTCTTGGGCAGAATATTTCAAGGAAAATCATGCAGGAAATAGGGGATAAAACGTTTTTGGACACTTATCAGGCAGATGTATGCGATATCCTGCAATGCGCGGGGCTGCTGCATGATATTGGGAACCCGCCTTTTGGGCATTTTGGGGAAACGGTAATCCGGGAGTGGTTTTCCAAAAATTTAAGAAAGATTACATATAACGGACAGAGTGTGGAAAGCTTGCTTCTGCCCCAGATGAAAGCGGATTTTTACCATTTTGAAGGCAATACACAGGCGCTGCGCCTTGTGACAAAGCTGCATTATCTGGTAGATGAGCATGGGATGAATTTGACGAAGGGGCTGCTTGGCACGATTATTAAATATCCGGTTTCTTCTTTGGAAATCAACAGCAAAAGCGGCAATATCAAAGATAAAAAAATGGGGTATTATTACGCGGAGCGGGATATTTTTCGGGATTTACAGGAGAGTCTTGGTGTATGCGGGGCGAGGCATCCTCTATCTTATGTATTGGAGGCGGCGGATGATATCGCATATTTAACGGCAGATATAGAGGATGCGTTTAAAAAAGGGTGTATTACGTTCGGGCAGCTTGTACAGGAACTGGATAAATGCGGCGGCGGGGAAGCGGAAAACGGAGAGTATTTCCGGATGGCGAAAGCTTTGGAGGAAAGATTTGAAAAAGCAGTAGCAAGGGAGATTGCCCAGCCGGAGAATCATGCGGTACAGAACTGGATTGTCAGGGTGCAGGCGAAGCTGATTGCCTGTGCAACAGACGGTTTTGCCGGGCATTATCAGGAAATTATGGATGGAAAATATACGGCGGAGTTGCTGAAAGGCACGGAAGGGGAACGGCTGGCTTGGGCATTGGGGGATATTGCATACCGCTATGCCTTTATATCCAAGCCAATCTTGAAATTGGAAATTGCTGCGGAAACAATCTTGAATTTTCTTCTGGAAAAATTCACGGATGCGGTAATTTATTATGACACAGGGAAAGAAATGAATGCGGTTCAGGAAAAAATGATGGCACTCATTTCGGATAATTATAAAGCGATTTACCGGATTTATTCTAAAGGGAAGGATGAAACGGAACGGCTGTATTTACGCCTTTTGCTTGTGACGGATTTTATTTGCGGAATGACAGACAGCTATGCAAAGGGCTTGTATCAGGAATTGAACGGGATGGGATAAGATAAGGAGAAGCGGTTTGGCTACAAGGAACAAAGGAAAACGTTTGAGCAAATATGTGACGGATTATATTGTTTTTGATTTGGAAACGACGGGCATCAACCCGGATTGGGATGCCATTATTGAAATTTCTGCGGTTAAGGTATGCGGAGGGAAATGTGCGGCGGAATATTCCACGCTGGTGAATCCGGGGCGCCATATTCCGGCGAGGGCGACTGCGGTAAATGGGATTACGGATGATATGGTAAAAGATGCGCCGGATATTAAAGCAGCGATAGCCGGTTTCATGGAGTTTATCGGGGACGGGGTGCTGGTAGGGCACAATATCCATACCTTTGACATGAACTTTGCCTACGATGCGGCATTGCAGGCATTGGGGAAAGAGCTTGGCAACGATTATATTGATACATTATATATGGCAAGGAGCTGCCTTCCCGGGCTGGCTCATTACAAATTGACAGATGTGTCGGAATATTTCCAAATTAATACGGAAGGGGCGCACCGTGCGTTAAACGATTGCGTGATGAACCAGAAGTGTTATGAAGAAATGGGGAAAATCTGGAAGAAACGGGAGGAGGAAGCGGAAACCGGGGAAGGAAAGGCAGCACAGGAAGGGGATTTGGAGTGCCCAAGGTGCGGAGGAATGCTTATTTTACGGAAGGGGAAGTTTGGGAAGTTTTATGGCTGCGGGAATTTTCCGTCCTGTAGATATACACGTAATGCTTGAAAATGGGGCGGTATCTATTATAATAGGATTAGGTGTGTAAAATCCGACAAAAAATGACAAATGATGCAAAAATGATGCAAAAATGATGTGAATTTGATGCATTTGAAGAATAGAATAAACTAAGGAACATAGCTATTCAAGCGACGGATGAGTAAAAAGGATGGAATACGGCGATGAAAAAATATAGGTGGAGATATGGGGTTGTCAGTGGATTAGCTCTGGTTTGTATGATAAGCGGGCTGAAAACGGATGTTTTAGCTGCAGGGAAAAAGACGGGGCGGACAGGTGCGGATATTATTGCCAAAGCGGAGGGAAGCATGAAAGCGGTGGAAAGCATTAAAATCACCGTGGATTTGATAGGCTCCGAAGGAACGGGCACAGCAAAAGGGAAAGAAACCGTAGAGAATGGAACGGCTTCAGAGGACTCGGAAGGGGCTCAGGATACAGAGATCCTTGGGAACGGAGAAGAGGACGAATTGACAGGGGAAACGGAGGAGAATAAAGAGAAAGAAGAGGGTGGGGAAGAAGCCCTTGACGAAGAGGAAGCGCAGGAAGCAGAAGATGAAGAAGAAGGTGAAGAAGCAAGGGAAGAAAATGCGGACGAAATAGACGCTTATTTTGATGATTCCGTATTTGTGGGCGATTCCATTATGCTTGGGTTCCGGAATTATGCGATGAAAAGGCAGGATACTTTTTTAAGCCGGATGAATTTTTTGGCAGCAGGAAGCTTTTCCGCAAACAACGCATTATGGGATGTGGGAGAGGAGAGCGTGCATCCCGTCTATCAGGGGGAACAAAGGCAGATATGGGATTCTATTTCCATGATGGGGAGCAAAAAGGTCTTTATCATGCTGGGGATGAACGATTTAAACATTACCGGATTGGAAGGGTCCTGTGAAATCTATCAGGAGCTAATCGGCAAGATTAAAGAAAGCAATCCCGATGTGGAGATTCATATTATGAGTATGACCTATATTTTGAAGGGGGAAGACGTTGGGAAACTGGAAAATAATACTATCCGGGAGTTTAATGGAATGTTAAAGGAGATGGCTGAGGGAAACGGATGGGGATTTGTGGATGTGGCGGAAGCGTTGGCAGACGAAAACGGAGACCTGGCGGCGGAGTATTGCAGCGACGGTTTTGCCCATCAAAATCCGGAGGCGTATGATGTATGGGTATCGGTTTTAAGGAAGTATGCCGGGGAACATTTGGAGTAAAGGGAAACAGGAATTGGTAAGGCAGAAAGACAAATACAAGTGGGAAGGGCGCTTTTATTGGCGCTTTCAAAAATAAAAGGGAGTGTGGTCTATTATGAAAAGAAAAGGAAAAGCGGCGGTGTGTGTGTTTGCAACGATGGCAGTTTTGCTGGGGGGTTGTGGAGGAAACGGGAGCGAAGCCCCGGCTGCGGAGGTCTCGAGTGAGGCAGTGGAAGTGCAGGAAACGGTAAATGCAAAACCGGTAAAAGATATTTATGAGGAAATCAAGCAAAGCGTAGAGCTTTATTCCCCTGTAGAAATGGCGGATAGTTTTATTTCTAATTATTACGGGATTGTTCCGGAAAAATTGGAAGAATATGTATTCGTTATGTCCGAAGAAGCCACAAGCGCGGAAACTATCGTTATTATGAAAGTGAAAGATGAAGCGGATGTGGAAAGTATCAGTGCGGCGCTTCAGGTGGTAGTGGATGAAAAAAGTGCGGAAATGGAGGACTATCTCCCGGAACAATTTGAAATAGTGGATAAAAGTTCCGTAAAGACAAAGGGGAACTATGTTTATCTTGTTATTTCGGAATCGGCAGATGCCATTATAGGAATCATTGAGAACGGGATTTAGAAAGGACGGGGAGAAATATGGTTTTTAGCAGTATTCCGTTTCTGTTTTTCTTTCTTCCTTTTTGTTTAATCTTATACTATGCGGTTCCATATAAAGCAAATAATCCATATGTCTGGAAAAATGTGGTTTTGCTTTTATTCAGCCTCATTTTTTACGCATGGGGGGAACCGGTCTACATTTTATTGATGTTTTTTGCAACAGCGGTAGACTATTGCAACGGCAGGCTGATGGAAAGGTTTGGTTCGACAAAGGGCAGGCGTAGGTTTTTCCTTATCTGTTCGGTAGCCATTAATCTTTCCGTACTTGCCTTTTTCAAATATGCTGATTTTCTGATAGCGACCCTGAATGGGCTTTTTTCTTTGTCCATAAAACCCTTGGGGCTGGGATTGCCGGTGGGAATCAGCTTTTTTACGTTCCAGACGATGAGCTACAGCATTGATTTGTATCGGAAGCAAGTGCCGATGGAGAAAAGCTATTTGAATTATCTTACCTATGTATCTATGTTCCCGCAGTTAGTGGCAGGACCGATTGTACGTTACAGTGTGGTAAACGAGGAATTAAGGGAACGGCTGATAAAGAAGGAGGAAGTAGAAGAAGGCCTGCTGCGGTTTATGCAGGGCTTGTTCAAAAAAGTGTTGATTGCCAATCAGGCAGGTGCGTTATGGGAAGAAATACGGCAATTGGAAATGGGGCAGGCTTCGGTGGCAACGGCTTGGCTGGGAGCGGCTGCATTTACATTGCAGCTTTATTTTGATTTCAGCGCTTACAGCGATATGGCGATAGGCATGGGGCGGATGTTGGGATTCCATTTTCCGGAAAATTTCAATTATCCCCTGTCGTCCGTGTCGGTAACAGATTTTTGGAGGCGATGGCATATATCGTTGTCCACATGGTTCAGGGATTACGTGTATATTCCGCTTGGAGGGAACCGGAAGGGAGTAGCCAGACATTTGCGGAATATGTTGGTTGTCTGGTTCCTGACAGGATTATGGCATGGGGCTTCATGGAATTTTGTGCTTTGGGGCTTGTATTATGGGGTCTTGCTGGCACTGGAAAAATATGTATGGGGAAAGGCATTGAATGCTTTGCCGAAGGTGTGCAGGCATCTTTATGCGATATTGATTGTAGTGGTGGGTTTTGTTATTTTTGTCTTTGATGATATGGGGGCATTGGGAAATTATTTCCGAGCTATGGCAGGCTGCGCAGGCAACAGGCTGTGGGGGGAGGAATGCCTTTGGTATTTACGGAATTATAAAGCAGTATTGGCAGCAGCGGCAGTCCTGGCTTTTCCGGTATACCCTTGGGTGAAAAAGAAGACGGAAGCGCTTGGGGATAAAGGAAGAGCGGCAGTTTCCTTATTGTCTATGTTCGGATATTTGCTGTTGTTTGCGGTGACTACGGCTTTTCTTGTGAACGATACATATAATCCGTTTTTATATTTTAGATTTTAATAGGATTATGGTTGGAAAAAAGAGTCTGTGGGGCATCTACAAATTGGGAATGCGCGAAAATCTGCGCAGAAATGGGGCTAAAAATGGAAAACGAAAGGACGCTGGAAAAGTATATCAGAGGGTTGACGGCAGGGATGCTAGGCGGCATGGTTGTGGCATTGGCGATAGGCTTTTTCTTTATGGAAAAGCGGGAATTTTCGGAAAATGAGAACAGGTATCTGGCCAAACTCCCTTCTTTCGGTTTGGAGAAAGTTCAAAGCGGGGAATATATGAAAGACTTGGAGACTTATTTGGCGGATCATTTCCCTTTCCGGGATTTTTTTATGGGCATGAAGACAAAGGCGGAAACATCGGTAGGAAAAAAAGAAGTCAATGGTATTTATATGGCGGAGGAAGGGTATCTGATTGAAAAATACGAAAAGCCGGAAAATACGGAAAAGATAGGGCGTATACTGAAAGATTTTGCAGGGGAGCTGGAAGGGCAGGATGTGGAGCTTCGGCTGATGCTGGTGCCAACGGCAGTCTATGTCTATGAAGATAAGCTGCCGGATTATGCGCCGGTAAGGAATCAGATGGAAACAGCGGACAGGATTTATAAGTCTTCGGGGATTTTGCCGATTGATTGCAGCGGGGATTTGATGGAACATAAAGAAGAAGGGGAGCTATATTATAAAACCGACCATCATTGGACTACATTCGGAGCCTATATCGGGTATCAGGCTTATTGCAGGGAAATGGGGTTGGATGCGGTGCCCATAGAAGAAATGGATGCCCGGATTGTTACGGAAGATTTTTGCGGAACGGTATATTCTAAGGCAGGGGATTATGGCAGAGAGGGGGATGCGATTACGGTTTATACCAACCCGGCGGATTGCCTGACAGTAGAATATAAGGACACAGGGGAGATAACGGACAGCCTTTATAATTTGGAATATGTGGAAGCCAAAGATAAATACTCTTTGTTTTTGGACAATCTTCATCCGTTGATTGAGATTACCAATGAAACGGCGGTTTCGGACAGGGAACTGGTGCTTGTCAAGGACAGCTATGCCAATTCTATGGTACCGTTCCTGGTTCATCATTATAAAAAAATATATGTATTTGACACGCGGTATTATAAACAGGGTGTATCAGAATTTATCCGAGAGCATAAAAATGTATCGGATGTGCTGGTGCTTTATAATATGAATACTTTAGATGGGGATTTGGGCATCCGGGGCGTGTATTAATGCTTTGCTGCATATGGCGGGATGCATTTTCCACACATTTGTCATGGGCGCAAACATCTGAATAACAAACAGTCATAACCCTTCCAGGCACTTCATACAATGTAAAAAAGTGTTCTGAGGGGTTTTCTTTTGAAGGATTATATTGAGGAAAGAGCAATCAATATTGCTAATTATATTATTGATAACAACGCTACCGTGCGGCAGACGGCGAAGCAGTTTGGGATTAGCAAGTCTACGGTGCATAAAGATGTCACAGAACGATTGATGCAGATTAATCCGGCACTTGCAAAGGAGGCAAGGAAGGTACTTGATGTAAATAAATCAGAGCGGCATATTAGGGGTGGGCTTGCCACGAGAGAGAAATATCTACATCAATCGAGGATATAGAAGAAAAGGGGAAGGTCCGTTGCCCATACATCATCGGAACATCAACGGCTGCGGCCGGATATAGGAAAAGGATAAAATAGTTTACATTTTTCCCAAATGGTACTACAATACCGTATGGAAGAAACAGAGTTTTGGATGCAAAGGATAGGATGGGAAATGTTATATTCCAATAAAGATTTGAAAAAGCTGATTTTACCGTTGGTGTTTGAACAGTTCTTGGCGATTCTTGTTGGCATGGTGGATACTGTTATGATTTCCAGTGTGGGGGAAGCGGCTGTATCGGGCGTTTCTCTGGTGGATAATATTAACATTCTTGTGATTAACATAACTGCTGCAATGGCTACCGGAGGGGCAGTGGTAGCGGGACATTTTTTAGGGCAGAAGGAATCAGGGAATGCCGGCAGGGCAGCTTGGCAGCTAATTTTGTTTTCCGCAATGGCAGCAACAGTTATTTTTGTGTGTTTAACAGTATTTCACCGCCCGCTTTTAGGAGCCGTTTTTGGGAATGTGGAAGAAGAGGTTATGTCCAGCGCGGTGACCTATCTTCTGATTACCGCAGTATCAATTGTTCCGCTTGCGGTATACAATGCATGTGCTGCGCTTTTCCGTGCAATGAACAATTCAAAAACGACGATGCTCATTTCGGTATTGATGAATACCATAAATATAGCCGGAAATGGGATATTGATTTATGGTATTGGCATGGGGGTTGCAGGGGCGGCAATTCCAACAACTGTTTCCAGGACGGTTGCTGCGGTTATCATTTTCATTTTGATGTGCAATGAGGATAGGGCAATCCATATAAAAGGGCGTATGACGTGGCGCATAGACGGTGGCCTTATTAAGAGGATTTTATATATAGGGGTTCCAAACGGGATAGAAAACAGTTTGTTTCAGCTGGGGAAAATACTTTTATTAAGTTTAATTTCTACATTCGGAACTTATGCAATGGCCGCGAATGCGGTTTGCAATACGTTGGCGGGATTCAATATACTGCCCGGTCAGGCAATTGGTCTGGCTTTAGTTTCAGTAGTTGCAGTTTGTGTTGGAGCGGGGGATTATAAACAGGCGAGATATTATACAAAGAAACTTATGTTGGTTACGCAGATAAGTATAGCCGGGCTTTCTGCAGTATTGTTAATATTTTCGCCGTATATTTTGAAAATATATCATTTGAATCCGGAAACGGAGTTGCTTGCCATTCAGGTAATCCGATATCATGCGGCACTGGCATTGATGATTTGGGCGCCGTCTTTTACGCTGCCGAATACATTGCGTGCATCGGGGGATGTGGTTTGGACAATGTTTGTGGCAATCGGCTCTATGTGGGTATTCCGGATTGGGGCTGCATATGTGTTCCACAGGTTTTTCGGCTTAGGTCTAATAGGGGTATGGATTGCCATGACGATAGACTGGGCATTCCGTGGGCTTTGCTATTGCCTGCGCTATTATGGGAACAAATGGGAAAAAGCTTTGCAATCGTAATTTGGGAGGTAAAAGGTTTGTCAGACAATATTGCTTGGCATGATAGAACAAAGAAGTGTTGGGCAAGGGGCTTTGATACGGTGGAAATGAGGTTTAAAATGGAGGGAAGCCATTACCGGATATGGCTTTCATTTTAACAGGTTTACCGGAATGTTTTGACAAGGAAGAATACGGATAATATAATGGATATGGTTGCGGAGGCTTTTGCACTGGAATCTTTGTTATTCATAAACACTTTTTGCGGATGACGGAACAAGGCAGGATTTTGCCGGCAACAGGCAATTGGCTTTTGGAAGAAGAGGAATAGGATTATAAAAGATGAAAAGAGAAACGATTGTTGTAATGGATTTTGGCGGACAGTATAACCAATTGATTGCGCGGCGGGTTAGGGAGTGCAATGTTTATTGTGAAGTTTACCCTCATAATATTAGATTGGACAAGCTAAAGGAAATGAACTTAAAAGGAATTATTTTTACGGGAGGTCCCAACAGTGTGTACGCGGAGGGTTCACCGTTGTGTGATAGAGAGGTTTTTGAGCTGGGGGTTCCGGTGCTGGGGATATGCTATGGCTCCCAGTTGATGGCGCATCTCCTCGGGGGCAAGGTTGCTACAGCGCCGGTGAGCGAATATGGTAAGACAGAAGTAAATGTAGATAATAGGAAGAGGCTTTTTGAGGGGGTATCGCCTAAGACAATTTGCTGGATGAGCCATACGGATTATATAGAAAAAGCACCGGAAGGGTTTACGGTGACGGCACATACGCCGGTCTGCCCGGTGGCGGGTATGGAAAATGTCAAAAAAGGGTTATATGCCGTGCAGTTTCACCCGGAAGTAATGCATACGCAGGAAGGGATGAAGATGCTGCGTAATTTCGTAATGGATATTTGCGGATGCAAAGGGGATTGGAAAATGGATTCTTTTGTGGAAGCAAGCATTTCGGACATCCGTGAAAAAGTTGGGAAAGGTAAAGTCCTTTGCGCACTGTCTGGCGGTGTGGATTCTTCAGTGGCGGCAGTGTTGTTGGCAAAGGCTGTTGGAAAGCAGCTGACTTGCGTATTTGTAGATCACGGGCTGCTTAGGAAAGACGAAGGGGATGAAGTTGAGGAAGTATTTGGGCCGGAGGGCGGTTATGACCTTAATTTTGTTCGAGTGAACGCCAGGGAGCGTTTTTATGGGAAACTGGCCGGTGTGGAAGAACCGGAACGGAAAAGGAAGATTATCGGTGAAGAATTTATCCGGGTGTTTGAAGAGGAAGCAAAGAAAATCGGTGCGGTGGATTATCTGGTACAAGGAACGATTTATCCAGATGTGATTGAAAGCGGGTTAGGGGAGAGCGCTGTCATCAAGTCACATCATAATGTAGGTGGTCTGCCAGACTGCGTGGATTTTAAAGAAATTATAGAACCGCTGCGGTTGTTGTTTAAAGATGAGGTCAGAGAAGCGGGTTTGGAACTTGGGATACCGGAAAAACTGGTATACAGGCAACCGTTTCCTGGCCCTGGTCTGGGCGTAAGGATTATTGGAGAGGTGACAGCGGAAAAGGTCCGGATTGTCCAGGAAGCGGATGCGATATATCGGGAAGAGATTAAGAAAGCTGGAATGGAGAGGGAATTAGGGCAATATTTTGCAGCAGTTACGAATATGCGATCCGTGGGGGTTATGGGAGATGAGCGGACGTATGATTACGCGGTGGCACTTAGGGCAGTGAGTACCTCTGACTTTATGACAGCAGAGGCGGTACAGATGCCTTGGGAGGTATTGAGTACGGTGACAAGCAGGATTGTGAATGAGGTGAAAGGGGTTAACAGAGTGCTGTATGATTGCACGGGGAAGCCGCCGGGGACGATTGAGTTCGAGTAGCGGACAAGATGCCGGGGATGCTGATAAAATGGGCATTTTCGGCATTGCTATATGGCGTTTGGCTCTAAAATGGCTCTAATTATTTGATGAATACTGGATTTGGGTGGGTATCATGATACCTGATGGTGGGGAGCGGCAAATATCTGGCTTTGTATTCCACGGAATATTTGCTTGAATCTTCCCGCCGGATATGGTATATTGTAAACATAAAAGGAAGCAACCGCCCACAAAGTGGTTGGTCTCCGAAGTATAGCTTTTAAGTCTACCTTCTACCGGTCAAGTAACAAGGTAGGCTTATTTATTTTCGCTTGTTATTCCTATCTATATAGGCAAGCAATGCAAGGAGAAACGAACCGCCTAAAAATAACAGGCTAAAGACTTCGTATGTATCCGTTTGCATCACCTCCCTTCTCCATGAATTTTGTGATTCACATAAGTGAGGGAGGCTTTCCACCTTGTAACACGGTTGTTCCGTGTATCTAATATAGCATAACTTCCAATATCCGACAATCCTTTTCTGATTCTGGAATTTGGGAAAATTTTAACGGTATAATCTATAAATATTGGATTGATTGAAAGCTATATTTTGCAGTATTAATGAAGAAAAGGACATTCCTGAATCGGTTTCCCGGAATGTCCTTTTTTGATTATACTAGATGATTCCGCATAATTCGCCTGAAAGCTGTATGCCGTCTTTCAGTCCATGCCGGTACGCTATTGCGCCGTATACTGCGCCGCAATGGTTGGTGGTAGAGATTGCCATGTCAACGATGGCTGTCTGCTTCCGGCTAAGTTTAGCGTTATCCATTTTTTTAAATGCGATATTCTGCTGTTTCAGGGTATCCTGATATTCACGGTTTTTCCTTAATGATGCTTCCAGGCTGTCTGCCATCCGTGCCGCTGTTAGTATATCCAGTAACTTTTTGTTCTCCATTCCGCACTCCTATCTTTATTTTGCATTCTTATCTTTGTTCCGCGACTGCTTGCAAGGCGAAGGCGCACGGTGTATAATATTTATGCAGTTCGCCTTGGAGCGGGCGGCTACGGGAAGTGGTGCAAATAAATTTGCCAACAGCATCACTTCCTTCTTGCTTGTTATGTGTTTTTTCCGGCTCCACAAGTTGCTTGAAGAAAAGAACTGCATCATGTATAATATTTGTGCAGTCCATCTTCTGGTGGGCGGCTATGGGAAGTGGTGTAAATACGTTTGCCAACGGCACCGCTTCCTTTTTATTTTTCTGCATTAAGGGCTTTTATCCCGTCACGTAACCCTTGCGGGCGCGACACATCCATTCTTTGGCAATATTCATCCAGCATTTTCAGCTCTTCTTCCGTCAAACGGACATCGACGCGCATAGTTTTGGGGTTATCGCTCGTTGGCCGCCCCCTATGCTTTTCTGGCATGCTTCCCTCCCTTCCTTGCCAACATCATTAGTATAATATATTACCGCCAATAAATCAATATTTTTTACCGCCAAAAATAAAATTGTAAGGGAAGAAAAGAAAAAACCACAACTGTTGCAGTTATGGTCTTCAAGAATGTATGATTCCGGCGGGATGTTTATAGTCAAGGAAACATTTTAACAGAAAGCCCGTGGGTTCCCTTTTTCACAATCATGCTGTCATCGAGCAGATGGCTTTTAATTTCCTCCATATCGGCGGAAATAGCGGCAAGGGCTTCTTCCTGCTGTTTCTGGCTGTCAAAGTTATATTTATTGTTTTTGATATTTTCCTGCAACCGCTTGGCTTTTAGATAAGTGCATAGCTTTTTATTGATTGCCGGATGGGCAAAAGATATTTTCATAGTGGATGGAATCAGGTTTCCGTTCGCATCTTCCTCTGCATCCAATGTCATATTGATTTGCTCGTCCATTTTGAAAAGCAAGGAAAGGACATCCGATACGGTTTCTATATCGAAGTCCATAAAAATGTTGATGCTGATACCCAAGGCATTTGTGATTTTCAGTAGTTGGTCGGGTTTGGGGTTGCGGATGCCGTATTCATATTTTTTGATGGTGGCAGGATTAATGCCGGAAAGCTGCCCTAGCATTTCTTGTGATATACCGCGCATATTCCTAAAATGTCTTATTTTTTCTCCAGTAGTCATGTAAATTCCCTCCAGTGTTCCATTCCATTTCATTATATATTTTCATATTACCATAAAAGAACACATTTGTGTATATAAAAATAAAATTAATACTTGACAGACACATATGTGTACTGTAAAATACAATTAATAGGTCACAAAAGTGTACCAATAAGGAAAGGGGAAGAAAAATGGGAAATGTAAAGAGGATGTATGTAACGGCAAAAGAAGCGGCAGAAATGCTCGGTGTATCAACGGGGTATGCTTATAAGCTTATCCGGGGGCTGAACGAAGAGCTGAAAGAGAAAGGGTATCGGACGATTTGTGGGAAGGTTCCGACGAAATACTTTGAAGAAAAATTTTACGGACTGAATGTAGCTATGTAGGAAAGGAGAGGGCGTTATGTCGGCAACAAGGGATGGGAAGATGTGGCGCTGCCAGTTCTATTATAAGGACTGGCAGGGGGTAAGCCACAAAAAGAATAAGAGGGGATTTCGGACAAAAGGAGAGGCGGAACAGTGGGAGCGGGATTTTTTGCAGCAGCAGGAAAGGAATCTGGATATCAATTTTGAGAATTTTGTCCGAATTTACTACGATGATATGGAACACCGTCTGCGGGAAAACACGATGCGGACAAAGAAATTCATTATTGATTTGAAAATTGTTCCGTATTTTAGGAAAAAGTGTATCAGCGAGATTAAGGCATCCGATATCCGGGCATGGCAGAATGCGTTGATAAAAGAGGGGTATTCGGATACATACCTGAAAACGGTGAATAACCAGTTGTCGGCAATCTTCAATTATGCGGTGCGGTATTATGATTTGAAAGACAATCCCTGTAGGAAGGCGGGGAGCATCGGGAAGAGCCATGCCGGGGAGAAGGGGTTTTGGACGAAGGGGGAGTTTAAGCAGTTTCTTTCCGTAGTGGAAGAGAAGCCGGAAGCAAGAATGGCATTCCTGCTTTTGTATTGGACGGGCATGAGAATAGGGGAACTGCTTGCCTTGACTTATAAAGATATTGATTTGGATAAACGTACTATTTTCATAAGCAAGTCTTACCAGAGGATAGATGGAAGGGATATTATTACCCCGCCGAAAACCCCAAAGAGCAAGCGGAATATAACAATACCCCCGTTCTTGGCAGAGGAATTGAGGGAGTATACTTCCCGTTTATACGGGATTATGGAGGATGAAAGGATGTTCCGATTTACAAAGTCTTATATGGAGCATGAAATTATCAAGGGGATTCAGAAATCCGGCGTAAAAAGGATAAGGCTCCACGATTTAAGGCATTCCCATGCTTCGATGTTAGTGGAAATGGGCTTTACACCATTGGCGATTGCGGAGCGGCTGGGGCATGAAAAAATCGAAACAACGTTGAATACCTATTCCCATTTATATCCCAACAAGCAGGGGGAACTCGCGGAGCAGTTGGAATTTGAAAACAGCAAGGAGGAAGAGGAATGAGTGGAGTACATAAATATCCGACAATCAGCTTTCGTGTCTCTCCAAGGCAGCGGGAGGAAATGGAAGCAAGAATAATGGCAAGCGGGTTGGCAAAGAAGGATTATTTTATCCGTTCCTGCATGAACAATAGGGTGTGTGTGGTGGGTAAAAAAGAGCTGGTATATCGGTTGGTGGAAGAGTTGAAGATGATGCAGACGAACATACGGGAAGTAACGGAGCAGTTTGAAAGGGAAGATGTTTGTTTGACTTCGGAGGGGTTAAAGGATATGAGGAATGACTGCCTGGATATGCTCAAAGCAATCATTTGGATGCTGGACGGTGCCAAGTATCTTTGGCAGGATGAAGGGCAGGGGAAAAACGGGAATGGGGGCAGGAACTAAAATGCCTCCCCGGCGAGGGGCGCAAAACCTATCAAGGATGGCTTGCCATTCCTTGGAGGTTGCATTTTTGATAGGCTTGCCTGCCAAAAGTGCTTTTGCGTTACTTTCGGAGAAAGTAACAAAGCCTAAGTGGAAACCGTTACTTTCGTGCCGAATGCGGCACTTATATGTGCCTGAAAATAGGATAGATGAAGGAGGATATTTATTGGGGAGGACAATCAGCGGGATGATGGGGAAGGGCTCTGTTAGCCATAATACGAGGGCTTTTAGCGCGAAGAATGTGGACAGGGAGCGGAGCATGTATAATGTGGAGTTCTGCCATATGGATATCAAAGGGGTATACCGCGAATTATTTGGGGAAGCCTTGGAGCGTTATAATGCGAAACAAAAGCGGAGCGACAGGAAGATTGCTAATTATTACGAGAAGATTAGACAGAGCAAGCAGGAAAAGCTATTTTACGAGGTGATTCTCCAAATTGGCAACAAAGATGATACAAATGCGGAAAGCCGGGAGGGGCAGATTGCAAAAACGGTCTTGATGGAATTTATGGAAGATTTTCAGGCAAGAAACCCTAATCTATATGTATTTTCAGCGCATTTGCATATGGATGAAGAAACACCTCATGTACATATTGATTTTGTTCCTTTTATTTGTAACAGCAAACGGGGGCTGGACACGAGGGTGTCGCTGAAAGGGGCATTGGCGGAGCTGGGATTTCAAGGCGGTACAAGAGGGGCAACGGAGTGGAATCAATGGATGGAATCCGAAAAGAAGGAGCTTTCCAAGGTAGCGGAAAGGTATGGGATAAAATGGAAGAAGCTGGGAACGCACAATAA
Organism: uncultured Kineothrix sp.; assembly: GCA_910588855.1. Lineage (GTDB taxonomy): Bacteria > Bacillota > Clostridia > Lachnospirales > Lachnospiraceae > Kineothrix. The sequence continues at coordinate 35,313 of CAJUSR010000005.1, forward strand.
GCATTTATCTGTACTGGATTTTGAAAAGCAGGAGAGGGCAAAGGAAGTTGCCAAGCTGGAGGAGGAAATTGCTGATAGCAAGGAGGAATTATCCCATATTATTTACCATCAGGCTTTAGCAGAGAGAAAAACGGAACGGATAAAGAAGGAGAATGAGGAAATAAGGCAGGAGACGGCAGAGATTTCCGCCGAAAACGATTTATTGAGGGAACAGACGGGAGAGCTGATAGAGGATAGGGAAAAATTGCTGTCGGATAACCAATGGCTGGAACAGAAACAGAAAGAATTGCGGCGGGAAATAGAAAAGATGGCAGACTCTAAAATAGTTATAGAACGCAGTATCCGCGCTTATGAGGAAGAAGACAAATGGCAACTGCCGGAACCGGGGGCATTAATGAGTGCAAAGGCATACCGGGAGAAGAACGCGGCTCCGCTGGTGGATAAATTGAAAGATGTTATAAAAAGCCTTACGGTAAAATGCGTGAACCTTATGGAGCAAGTAAAGCAGTTAAGGGTAAAAGTGGAAAATCAGGCAGAAGAGATTGATTTTTATAAAGGCAAAGTAAAACAGCAGTATTTGAAGCTGGAGCAGTTGCAGGAAAAGGCAGATGATTTGGAGCGTGTAAGGCAGTATGTTGGAATGGATAGGGTGGATGCGATGATAGAGGATGCAAGGGAACTGGAACGGGCTGCGAAGGGAAGGAAAACTCATAATAGGGTATATGGGATGGGGCGATAGGAAAGGATGGGATTGATATGATGGATAACAGGAATGGAGGGGGAAGCGTATTCGCAGGAAAATATCGTAGACTGTGGATACAATATGGATAATGGGTATGTAGAAGTCCGCTTTTTGGATGGAAATATTTTGACAATAAAATGCGAAGAGGTAGAAGCCGGGCTACATAGCACAGAACAGTCGTTGGCAAAGCTTCATAAGCTGCTGGATAGTAAACCAGTAGAATATGTTGCAATGGCTTTATCGGGGGAACTCCAAGCCTACTGCGATATAGAAGCAGATATGGTAAAAAGTATGTTTGGAAAGATTGTCCAGGGTTATTTGAAACAGGGGTACAGCAAGGCTATGTCGGAGGCATTGGCACGGGAATTTTTCAGGTATGAAAGTTGAGGCGGGATATGGCAGATATGGAAAAGAAAGTAATGGTAAGGTTATGTGATGTTTTTGAACTTTGCATAGAGAGAAATTTTATTGCTGAAATAATGTATGTTTTATGCGATGGAAGGGAAGTATGTTCTTCTTTGCTTTATAATGGTGGAATTTTATAAAATCATTGGTATAATAATGGCATGATTGGGAGAAAGGTGAAGTTATGGCAGATATTAATATGATGAATATAGAGATTGGAAAGATTCCTGCTATTTTGTGGGGAAACCCCTCTGACAAGGTGTATCTTTATGTGCATGGTAAGGCGGGGTGCAAAGAGGAAGCAGAGATATTGGCGCAAATAGTTTGTATGCGGGGGTGGCAGGTAATCAGCTTTGATTTGCCGGAACATGGGCAGAGAAAGAGCGAACGGAACTCTTTTAACCCGTGGACGGCTGTGCCGGAAATCAAAGCAGTATATCAATATGCGAAGGAGAATTGGAGCCGGATTTGCTTATATGCAAACAGCTTGGGGGCATGGTTTTCCATGCTGGGGCTGGCAGAGGAGAAATTGGAAAAATGTCTATTTGTTTCTCCCGTTTTGGATATGCGAAGATTAATAGAAAATATGATGGGATGGGCAAATGTGACATTGGAACGGCTGGAACGGGAGCAGGAGATTGCTACTGATTTTGGGGAGGTTTTATCGTGGGAGTATTATGTTTATGCAAAGGAGCGTTTGATTAGAATATGGAATTGCCCAACGGAGATTTTGTATGCGGGGAAGGATAATCTGGTGGAGCGGGAAACGGTGGATGATTTTATGGAGAGATTCCATTGCGGTTTGACGGTTATGGAGGATGGGGAGCATTGGTTTCACACGGCGGAGCAGTTGGAGTTTTTGCGTGGGTGGATAAGGGGGAAGGGTTGAGTTGGTTTGAGGGATGGACATGGTGCTAGCACCATGTGGGGTGAAGGGGATTGGGAACGTGTATATATGATATTCTATAAAGAGAAGTGAACATCACTTTTTTATAGATAGATGGATATTTGTATGATAAAATATAGAAATAAAGTGAAAGATGAATATATAGAAACGATAAGTAGTTTAATTATACTGCTTAGAGAAATAGCCGTTTATTGGAGCGAAAGCTGGTTTTATATTTGGTGTAGGGTAAAAAATAGAGGTATGCAAAAATTATTATCAGTGGTCATAAAGACCGATTGCATATGTGGATTAAAAAACGGCTGGTATAATGATTTTATAGAAGTATTGGTTGTAGTGATAAATAGTATAAATGTTTATTTGGTTTAAAACTGTATATAAAGCAAAAATAACAAGAAGTATTGAAAATAATAATTTAATCCCATTATAGTTAGATATATAATGTGAGTGATATAAAGGTGGCTTTCACCAAATGGAGATAAAAATGAAAAAAAAATCCTTTGATATGATTATGTTTTTGGTATCAATAGTTTATCTTATTGGAGCGATTATATTGATTGTAACTCAAAAGATTAAATGGGACATTGTTAATCTATTTAATACAGATGGTTTAGCGTTATTGGGCTGTTTGTTTGCAATGGGAGAGTTGCTTTTAAGTAAAAGAAATGCTATAAGCAAATATATAAATCAGAAATTGATATCAAATAAGGTTGTGCAATATAGGATAGGGATAGTTCTGGAATTGACTGAAGAAAGGACAATAGAATCTTGGATTAATACTTTTGAAAACGAATTAATAGAAGGATTACAAATAGATGAACTTCCGCGAAAGATAATTACAGAAATTATAAATGATAGTTGCAAAATGTATTATGAAATATGTGGATGTATGGTTGAATTTTATAAAACAGATAAAACCATAAATATAAGAATTAATGGTAAAGGGAAATATGGAAAGTTGCATTCAAGGAGGAATGATATCTTGTATTTATCTTTGCTGATAGAAATAATAAACAATAAATTATTGCAAGAGGAGTTTATTCGTAAATCAGGTACTGTTAGAACTATGGAACTTGCAGTGTTAAAAAAAGGAAGCCAGCTTTCATATGAAAATATTTTTAATAATGAAGTTGGAAAGGTAGAAAATTATAATGTTATAGTCAATGATATAGGAGAAAAAGATATACAATTTATTTTAACCGATGATGAAATTGTAATGAAGATGGTAAAAGCCACATCAGTTATTAATGGCTTTAATGATTTTACTAATCTTTTATGTACAATAGAATAAAAATTAGGGGAGAATAACTATGGGAAAAGTACTGACGGTTAATAGAAAGGTAGATTTTTCTATTGATATTGAAAATGTTGAAAAAGCGATAACAAGAATTACGATGAATGGATTGCAGGAAGATGTTGAAACTAAGGTATATCCTAATGGAAAGGGATTATTGGAGTATTATAAATTTAACGTAGAATTTTTTAAAAAGTATAATATTATTGGAAGAGTAAATAATAAAGATTTTAATAGTGTTTTGCGAAAATATACTATACCATTATATGTAAAAGAAGATAGCAATTACGTTATAAGTATTGGGGGATCAAAGGGAACTATAACCCGCGCTGCGTTGAAAAGGTTGTATAAAGGAACGGCGATAAAGTGTTCACCTATTAGCATTGATTTGACAAAGGCAATAAGTTGCATAATTAGAAATGTACAAGGGATAGAAGTGTATTCTGGGTGGTTTTCAAACTTAGGGGAACAGTTGCAAAATGCACTTTTACAAGGCAAAGAGGTAAATGAAAATGCCGATTGGAAAAAGTTTTTAAAAACAGTTGGCTCAGAATTAAAAAATGTAGAGTTTAAATTAGCTGGAGAGGAATATGTTAAAGGATATATAATAGAAACTGCCTAAGTCGGCCAATGAACAAAAATCCTGTATTTTCAAGGGTTTTAGAAGTGGTTGGGAGTGGTAAAAAGCGGTAAAATGTACGTAACTCGTATATTATTCATGCACCACTCCTACATCCATATTCCTACACCAATTACATTCTATTTTAATTTTTCTATTTCTTCTTTGAGCCATTCAAACTCTCTTTTCGTGTACACCTTTTCGGTGATGTCCGAGATTTTATGACCCACCATATATTTGATTGCGTATTCGTCAACACCAGCTTTTTTGGCAGCGGTGACAAAGTGTGTACGTCCGTCATGTGGACGGTGTTCCGGATTAAGATTCAATTCAGTCCGGATTCGGGTAAAACCTTTCTGGTATCGGTTATAGGTGAACATTATATTTTTGCGGTTACTGTCTGGATCGGTACAGTTGAACAGATACTTACTTCCAAGAGCTTCAGCCTCTTTATACTTCCGAAGAACCAAAGGTCGGATTCTTGAATGGATAGGAACAACTCTGTCGGTACCTGCTTCTGTTTTCATACCGCCTTTAAAAGTCCAGTTTTCAAGGTCAATGTTTTCCAGTTCCAACAATCCTAATTCCTGTGGTCTCCATCCAGAATAGCATTGAATGAGGATGGCATCAACATACCGTTTATCATCCACATGTTCCCAAAGCAATGCTATCTCTTCATCCGTAAAAGCGATATGACCTTTCTTGACACTTGTAACTTCTTTGATGACTTCATCCGACAGGTTGAAAGTTCTGGAGTAATTCCGATCTACAAGTTCATATTCCAAAGCATAGTCCAGCATTTGGTTGAACAGGGACTTGATTTTGTTTTTCATGGCAGCGCTGGGATGTTGCTCTTTTCCTTTTACAATCGCTGTCCCCTCTTCCATACAGCCTTTCACATGTCTGGCACGGATATCCATCACTCTCATATCGTATACAGACGTACAATACGCCCAAGCGGCGTCTACTGCTCTTGCACTTGCATCTGACTTCAAGGTCTTAAAATAGCTCTCTGTCCATTTCCCGTATAGTTCCTTTGCCGTGATAGCGGGACCAAGGTCATAAGGATTCTTGTTATATTCCACCAAGGCTGCATAGGCATCGTTATAAGTTGGGAAATACGATTCTGGTTTCAAAGGTTTGCAAATGGGTCTGCCTGTTTTGGTCTTTCCGACTGTTACCATTGCTCTGAACGGATTACGAAGATTCCGTCCCTTAATCTCACTGATCTGCCCGAATCCGTTTGGTAGCCGTCTGCGCTTGTTTGACTTTCGGGGTACCCGCGGCTTTGCATCTGGCTGAATTGGATAGCCGCAATGCGGGCAAATCAAAGCCTTATCACTTATCTGCAGTTCACACTCAGGACATTTAATTAGCATCTTATCTCTCCTTTCTGTTGCAACATCCATAGCAATCATATATCATAGTGTAGGAATTGTCAACTCCTACATTTAAACTTTCTTGCAGGTTATATTTTAACCTAGATTAAGAATCGAGGTGATGATATACGGTTAGCATGAATGAAACAGTCTGTCCGAAGTGCGGCGGACGGCTGAAACTTTATGATAAGGTAAAACGGATTGTACGGACAAAAGGACGTGTTACGAATCGGACTATGATCCGAAGATTGCGATGCCCGAAATGCGGTAAGCTACATAGAGAATTGCCAGAGGATATTTTTCCATACAAGCAGTATGAAGCAGAAATTATTCGTGGAGTCTTGGAGGGGTTCATTACTCCGGAAACGATGGGGTACGAAGATTACCCGTGCGAGATGACCATGATTCGTTGGAAAGCGCAGAAATCGCAACTGCTCTTATGAAAGGAGCGTGATATTTATGATAGACGAAAGGAAAACGAAAGCATACCACGACAGAGTTATAGCTGAAATAAGTCAGAATCACAGAAAAGTTGATTATTTTACTCGACAAGCCGAACGATGTAAAAAGATATATGCATATACAAAAAATAGAGGCGGCATATATCGGCTTATACATGGATGGGCAAAGAAGAAAAATCAATATTTTTGTAAAGAAGGAACCAAATTGGCTTTAAATACTCTGAAAGTTTGCGTTGATGAATTTGACTATCTGGATAATTACTTAAAGAATTTTAAAGAGGAGTCCTAACAAGGGCTCTTTCTTCTTGCTCTATATTTCCACCGAGGTTGTTTTTACTAATAGCCGTCCTTAACCTAGAATAGCCGTAGAAAGGAGGTAGACGCAGATGGAAGAATTTGCAAGCGGTTCTGTTCCTGTCTCCGTAGCGGCTAAAGTATATGGAAAAGATGCTTCCTGGGTTCGAGCCGGCATCATATCCGGGTGGTTGCCAATCGGGAAAGCTACAAGGAACGGAAAGCTGATTACGGACATTGAGGAGATGAATAGCAAGTATGGACGTATCAACTTCTATATCTCTCCCAAATTGCTGTTCGAGGAAACGGGTTATGTGTGGAAAGGAGAACGAAAATGAGTACAACAATACGGCCAGAGTTGTCGGAGAAAAATCCGTACTGGATTGAGAAGCATCGGTACTATGAACTGAAACACTTCTGTCTTCAGTATCCAATCTGGAAGAAAGCAAGGGCGGCACTAAGCAGTTTGAGCCAGCGACCGATTGATGCGGTTAAGCTTACCGGAAGCATTAGCGATCCAACCGTCAAGTGTGTGGAGGCGAGAGAATTCTATTCCGAACGGATGGGGTTGATTGAGAAAGCAGCTGCAGAAACGGATGCAGAGTTGGGGGATTATATTTTGAAAGCCGTTACCCAGGGCATCTCTTATGACCATCTGAGAGCGAGAGTAAACGTGCCTTGCTGTAAGGATGTCTACTACGAATTGTACAGGCGCTTCTTCTGGATATTGAATCGGATAAGAAAGTGAGGACTGAGCTATGAAAATTGTAGAGAAAGCCATTAAGCAGACCTATCGCTTTAGTTGTCCGGTATGTGGCAGTCGGCTGGAGGGTGAAAGTCAGGAGTTCGTTGATATCGGCGGAAAGGTCAACAAGTTTTTTTGCCCGGTTTGCAGAGAGGATCGTTATATTCCCTGGTCCAGCCTTAGGAAGAATATTACATACGAGAAATCAAAGGGTGCGCAATAATTACAATCTCCTTTATGAAAGGAGGGCATCATTATGCTTAATAAAAATGTTATTAAAAACACGGTTTTTGGAATCGGAGGATTAGCATTATCTATATACGCATTAAGAAGCTATGGCTACCAGAAAGAATGCCAGGGTTATATCAGCGGATGTAAGGTTATGCTGGAGGCACAAACCGGAAACAAAACGGCTGAAGAAAAAGACAAGCTTATTAAAGAGAATGAACCTACGAAATAAAAAGTGGAGAGAGTCCTAACAAGGGCTCTTTTCTTTTATATTTTCAGAACGAAGGTAACGAAAAAACATGCTATTTTGGTATTTGGAAAATTCCCCGGGTAAGAAATTCGGGAGAACTTTTCGGAAAGGAGAAAGAAGTGCTGATAGTGGTTGGAGTAATTGTGGGGTTTTTGCTTGGTGTTGCTGCGACTCTGCATGTTTTGAGAAAGGACACCATCGGGAATTTGGTGATTGCGGATGATCCGGAGGACGGTTCCTATATGTTCCTTGAAATTTCAAGATTGGACATCGAAAGACTGAGGGCGCAACCGATGGTAAAACTCAATGTTGTTAATAAAGGCAGAACGCATAAATAACACTCTCTGTTATGGAACATAAAAATTCATCATTGAAAGGAGAAGAAAACGATGGATGAACAAATTAGACAGGCGTTGGCAAATGAGATTTTAAGTCAACTTAATGGTTTGAGTAATCTTGAACCGGGAAGCAAAGAGCAGCAGACGGCAGTGGAAAATGTCACCAAACTCTATAGATTGGGATTGGAGGATGTAAAAGCCGACACTGATTACGATGAAAAGTTATATCGTAGGGATGTAGATGCACAGCACGAACAGGATGAGCTGGATCGGCAGGCCCGCGAGGAACAGTTCAAGAAAGATCAGTTGGCGGAACAGACTAAAGACCGATATTTCAAACTTGGAGTAGAGGTGGCAGGAATCGTATTACCGCTGATTTTCTATGCGACCTGGATGAAGAGAGGATTCAAATTCGAGGAGACGGGAACTTATACTTCAACGACATTCAGAGGATTGTTCAATCGATTCAGACCGACAAAGAAGTGAATTTGGAAACAAATAAGCGGAGAGTTCGTGCGAAACGCATGGACTCTTCGTTTTTCTTCGCATAGATAACAACTGCTCTTATGAAAGGAGCGTGATATTTATGAAAAGCATGTATTCGCAAGTGTTTGATTCTAAATGTCCATTATGGGATAAAAATCAGAAGTTTAATTTATTACTTCTACAATCAAAACAGACCTATTTTAACGATTTATTAAAGATGCGGGGCTATGTATTCCTCAGAGATATTTATGAGGATCTCGGTTTCCCTATAACATTAAAGACGTTATTTGTAGGATGGGTTTATGATTTGGAGAACCCTATTGGAGACAACTTTATTGATTTTGGGATAACTACAAAGGGCGAAGAACCGAACATTGAGCTGGATTTTAATGTTGATGGAATTATTACAAACCGATTTAAAGAGGAGTCCTAACAAGGGCTCTTTCTTCTTGCAGTAGGGAGCGAGATATGCGATACCACTATGAAAAACCGACGATTTATCTCTCCATGTATGGAGAACGTTATATTTGTGAGCATCCGGTCTATAATAGCTGCACTTTGTTCAAGATTGGCGAAAAAGGACTGGCTGTTATTCAGCAGCGTTTTGACGCCGAGACTAAGAGTACCTGGTGGAGCGAGGTGGATTCGTGGATTACAGATGACTTATATTTGCATCCGAAGTTCAAGGAATACTTTGAAAACAGAGCAGGCGATTGTGTGGATGAACTTTATCCAACGGTTACAGTAAGACAAATCATGTGGGCTTTGAAGATGAAGCCGATACCAAGAGAACGTTGGGAAACGGTATTCGACCGGCGTGATATTTAGCGGAAATTACAACTCCTTTTATGGAAAGCTACGTATTTACGAAAGGAGAAAAGAATGAGCAAAACGGAGAGGCATTTAAGCAACAAAATACGCATATTTGAAGATATGTTATTACGGAGTAAAAATGGGTACGAAATTGAAACGCTCAGAAATGAACTGACAAAAATGCGTATGTCGTTACAGAAATTACAGTATGCGAGAGAGTCCTAACAAGGGCTCTTTCTCTTTACGCTTGAAATACAACTGCCTTTATGAAAACCAACGATTTGGAAAGGAGAAAAGGAGTATGGACGAAATGAAAATCAACTCAAAATTCTTGAGGAACTTGATTGCTAAGTTTGTAAAAAGAGAGGTAAAGAAAAAGGCAGGATACGAAGTGGATATTCAGCTGAATGAATTTACGGCAACGGTTACGGACGGAACGGCTCATGTTCACTTGAATGTAGATGCGGAATTGGGTAAAGACGAACTTACAAAGCTTCTGGCAGCGATTGGTTTGTAAAGAGTTGAGGGATCGTGGAGACACGGTCTCTTCGCTTTTACATACGCAAAAATCGCAAGGGCTTTTATGGAAAAATAAACTAATTTCAGGAGGGTACAATTATGATGAAAGCATTAAAGGAATACAACGAAATGGTTATGAGACCGTCATGGAAATGGCTGAAGAAGCACTGGAAAGGATATTCGGTGTTGCTGGTAATTTCGATGATTGTTCCGTACCTTTGGTTCTACTGGAGCGACATCACGGAGTACATCAAGAGCAAGTTTAAGAACCACGAAGAGGAGTCCTAACAAGGGCTCTTTCTTCTTGCGCAAAATTTACAAGGACTATTATGGAGAAACAGTTAGCTCAGTGGTGGAGCGCCGCTGAAATGCGGAGGTCGAGGGTTCGAGTCCCTCACTGCTTCTCTTAAGTTTTGGAGTCTTGACAGGGGCTCCTAGTTTTTTATCGAAAGGAGAAAAAGAATGAAAGGAATCAGAGGCAGTACAGAATTTGAGAAGCAGTTTATTGACGTGTTCGAGCAGTTGTGCAGGAGGCACCATTCGTGGAAAGTGTGGCAGGACTTTGTGAATATGTCTGCATGTGCCATCGCTAATGCTGTGGATAAGAGACCGGCGGTCTGGAAGCTGAGGGAGGATTCATACATGGAGACGATTAAAAGCTATTCCAAGGATGAACTCAATCTTATCTCTGAGCTGCTCAGCATTACCACGTTAGCTTTAGACGAGAATCCGGCTCAGGACTTTCTTGGAAAGTTCTACATGCAGCTCGACTTTGGAAGCGGATGGCATGGCCAGTTCTTTACGCCGTGGCATGTTGCTGAGCTTATGGCAAAGCTACAGTTAGGAGATGAGGCAAAAGACCAGATTGCGTCCGAAGATTATATTTCGGTTTGTGACTCCTGCTGTGGAGCGGGATGTATGCTTATGGCGTTTGCAAAGGTCTGTAAAGATGATATGGATATCAACTATCAGCGGTCGGTACTTTTTGTCGGGCAGGATATTGATGAAGTCGTTGCAAAAATGTGTTACATCCAAATCAGCCTTTTGGGATGCCCTGGATATGTAGTTGTAGGGAATTCCCTTTCGGAACCTGTATGTGGCACCACAATAGAACCAGACTATAAGAAGCCTGAAAACATCTGGTTTACGCCATTATATTTTACCGATGTGTGGACCTTACGCAGGATAAAATCCTGGAACGCAGAAGTACGAAAGCTGGAAGAGACGGTGAAAGAAGAAAGAGAATCTCCTAAATCCGAGAAGCCCTCTAAAAGCATAACACCGGAGATTGTGCGGTCTGTTCCAACAGTACATAAACCGCCGCAAATGCCGATCATGAAGAAATCAGAGGGCAAGAAGAAGCCGTTTTCATGGAAAGAGTTTTTTACAGTGAAAGGAAAGGGTAAAAAATGAATTTGAAGCAAAAAATCTATAGAATGTGTGGTAAGTCGAGGTTATATTTAAAACGTTCCTCTCCCACCATTTTGTGCTGTGTGGCTGCCGTTGGCGTAGTCGGGACAGCTGTAGCCGCCGTCAAGGTGACTCCTAAAGCTATGAAGTTGTTGGAAGACGCTACGGACGAAAAAGGAACAGATTTAAGCAGGACGGAGATTGTCCTCACTGTTGCTCATTTGTATATTCCGGCGGCTGCTATTGGAGCTGGCACCATCTTCTGTATTTTCGGAGCAAACGCTCTTAACAAACAGCATCAGGCAAGATTGATGAGCGCTTACGCTTTGCTTAGAAACTATCATAAGGAATATCGTGATAAGTTGATCGAACTGCATGGCGAAGAAGCAGATGCCGAAATCAGAAATGCCATGATACGGGAACATTGCAATTTCCATCCGCTTGATTCGGATGTTCCGGATGGTAAGGTTATATTTTACGATGAAATATCCGGGGAATCCATTATGCGGTATGAGCGGGAAGTGATAGATGCTGAGTATCATTTCAACCGCAATTTTACAATGAGAGGTTATGCATTCCTTAACGAGTTCTACGAATTTCTGGGATTGCCTATGACCGAATACGGAGGAACCGTTGGGTGGTCCATGTCTTCTGGAATCATGTGGGTAGATTTTGAACATCGGCTGATTGATAATGACGATGGGGGAACTGCCTGTTATTCCATTGACATGGTATTTCCACCGGAAGTCCTGGAAGAATGGGAATGCTGACAACTCCGCAAAATTTGCAACCACTATTATGAAAGGAGGAGATGCTTTATGACTGGAGCGGTAATTAAAGGAATCGGATTGGCGGCGACTGTAATTGGGATGGGGACATCACTCATCACCGATTGGGTCAACGAAAAGAAGATGGATGAAAAGATCGAAGAAAAAGTGAATGAGGCATTGGCCAGGAAAGAACACGAAGAAGAGGAGTCCTGAACAAGGGCTCTTTCTTCTTGCACACAATGCGCAGAGGAGGCAGCGCAATGAGCAACGATTATATTTTGTCCGTGATTCGGGAATATGCGGATGAATACCTGAAAGAACCGGGATGGCGTATGTCAAAAGAATGGTTCAAGCAGGTTTCGTATAGCCGGTGGGCGGTGGGTGAAATATTGAAAAGCATTGAAGAATCCCGATTCACGCCGCCCATCATGGTTGTTGAGGATTTCATCCGTAAAATGGATGACTTCTCATGCCGGAACAAAAAGACCAGTTTTATATTTTCAGTCGCACATGACATGGCAGAGAATATTTTGGACGTTCTGATTGCCATGAAATGACATATCGAAAGGAGAAAAATGATGAAAGTATTAAGAAAACAGGAAGTATCTATTCAGACAACAGGCGAGTTCAAGGTCGGAGATCAGATTCAGATCGGAAAGTATACCGCTACCTGCCAGAAAGTCACCAGGAAAGGGGCACTCTTCCTTTTGGACCAGTATCTGGATGAGGCCTTTAAGATGAATCGCGAGAATACGAACGAGGGCGGCTATGAGGCGAGCGACCTGCGTAAAGAGCTGCAGGAGAACAGTGTTCTGGAAATCTTCGATTCTGTCCGGGAAATGATGGTTCCGTTCAAGAATGGCGATTTGCTCCGTATTCCGTATGCGGAGGAATTCTTCGGTGATGTCGATTCTTATGAACCGAGCGGAAAGAAACAGTGGCCGCTTATGGAAAACCGCAAGAATCGAATCGCCATCCGAGAAGGAGAAGCTTATGAGTGGGGCTGGCTGCAGAACAAGCTGAAGTCTTCTGGGGCGGTTTTCGCTCTTGTGTACGGCGTTGGCTATGCGAACTCCGACGCCGCGTCGTACTCTCGTGGGGTTCGTCCGGTTCTCCGCTTGCGGTTAGGCTAATCTCCGCCCCTTGTGGGCGGTTTATATTTTGAAAGGAGAAGCGATGAAATGAAGAAACCTGATTTCTCCCGGATTGCCAAAAGTGTAAAGGTAGGGTTGCATAAACATAGCCCTGAAATCCTTACCGGGGTTGGCATCGCCGGGATGATTACCACCACTGTATTGGCAGTGCGGGCAACGCCCAAAGCGCTGATTCTTATCGAGGAGGAGAAGCGCCGGCAGAATAAAGAACTGTATGAAGATGCCGAAAGGAAAAGATTAGACAGCCATCCGAAAGTTGACCAGCTAAAGCCGATAGAGCTTGTTCGGACTACTTGGACCTGTTATATTCCAGCTACTATCACTGGCGCACTTTCTATTGCCTGCCTGATTGGAGCCAGCTCCGTGAACATTCGGCGTAATGCAGCGCTGGCCGCGGCCTATTCTCTGTCGGAGTCCGCTTTAAAAGAGTACCAGGAGAAGGTAATTGAGACCATCGGGGAGAAGAAAGAGCAGGAAATCCGGGATGCGGTAGCAAAGGACAAGATTCAGCGTGATCCGGTCGTGAATAAAGAGGTCATCATCACAGGACGCGGGGAGACTCTCTGCTACGATACGATTACATCCCGATATTTTAAGTGTGATATTGAAAAGCTCCGGAGGGTGGAAAACGAGCTGAATAAAAGGCTTATCAGCGAGATGTATATTTCGCTGAACGAGTTCTATTACGAGATCGGATTGCGTTCTACTGATATTGGTGATGACCTCGGATGGAATCTGGCAGACGGTTTTATCAACCTGGAGTTCAGTTCACAGCTTGCAGAGGACGAAACGCCTTGTCTTGTGATTGGATACCGGGTAGCGCCAAGGTATGATTTTCGCACCTTGATGTAACTGCGCAAAAATTACAATGCCTTTAATGGAAGAATCCACACTATTTCATAAACGAAAGGAGAACAATTATGGAACCTAATGAAGTAATGGAAAACGAGGAAGTTATCGAGACGGCTACGGAGGAGATCGTGAAAGCGAGTTCTGGATGCGGGTTTAAGATGGCGGCGGGTTTCGGCTTGGGCATTCTTGCAGGTATGGCTATCTGTAAGCTGGCAAAGCCGGTAATCGCCAAGATCAAAGCGCGGAAAGCAAAGCCCATGATCACTACGGCGGCGGACGATTTTGATGACGACCACTTTGACGACGAAGAGGAGTCCGAAGAAGAATCCGAGGAATGATATTCGGTGGATCAGACGAGGGGAGAGTACCTGTAACAGGGTGCTTTCCCTTTTTTCGTTTCCTGGAAGGAGGATTGCAATGAATAGGTATTTGTATGATGGACCGGTCATGGAGTTTGACCGTTGCGTCCAGAGTAACTGGAAAGGAGAGACAATGGCCGCATCTGAGACAAAAGCCCGGAGTAATCTTTCCTACCAGTGGAAGAAAAGGAACAACCGCATTGCCAGCGTGAAGATTACGTTGCCCGGCAAACTGCGGGAGATAAGCTGAAAGGAGAAACTATGAGAAATGAAGAAAATTTGGTGGGTTCGGTACTGTTTATTCTAGGGGTGGCGGCACTTGGATACGCCATGCATGTAACCAGTAAAATGAATAAACTCTGCGCAAAACTGGACTTATCCGTGGATGAGTTATCAGAATCCATTGACATATCTATGCCAGATGCAATCGTTAAGGAAGCTGTTGATCGGGCGGCTGATAGAGCGGCATATAAGGCTGTACAGTCTGCCACCGTAACAGCTGTGAACCAGGTTCGTCATGACATACAGAAAGAAGTCAAGACGGCTGTGGATAGCGCTTATGCCGATTTGCGTGGAAAAGTTGAGAGAGAAATCTCGGACCAAATCGGTAATATTGACATAAGTTCAATAAAGCGGGATGTAATTAAAAAGGCTGGAGAAAAAGCCGCCGAAAAGTTTGAGAGTGATTTGGAAGATATTTTAGAGAAGTACAATAGTGATCTCAATAATGTCTCCAAAATCTACAATTCCATTGCTAAGTCAATCTCCAGTCGTGATGACAGCAAAGAAATGACGTTCAGGATTGCATAAGAAAGGAGAATTATATTTTATGGAAGAATACAAGCCAAACTCCCATAAATCTAAGGAAGAACAGCAGACGGCGCCCCCTGAAAAGAAAGTGGAAAAAGTGGTCAGCGGGTCTGTAAAATCCAGAAAGAAAAGTGAGATTCAGAAATTTGCGGATGTGTTTATCCAGGAGGATGCGCAGAAAGTAAAGTCTTATATTCTGATGGATGTATTGGTACCGGCGGTAAAGAAAGCCATATCGGATATCGTTACAAACGGGATTGACATGATCCTGTACGGAGAGACTGGGCGAACAAAAAAGAACGGAACGGCTTCCAAGGTATCTTACAGGAGCTACTACGACAAGAGGGATGACCGCAGGGATTATGGTTCTTCCAGAACGCGGACAGGGTACGACTATGATGATGTTATCCTGGACAATCGCGGGGAAGCAGAAGAAGTCCTGTCTCGAATGGATGAACTGATTGCTACATATGGCCTTGTCAGTGTGGCAGACTTCTACGATCTGGTAGGAATCACGGGCAGCTATACAGACAATAAGTACGGCTGGACGGATATTCGGAATGCATCGGTGGTAAGGGTTCGTGACGGATACACGATTAAACTGCCGAGAGCGTTGCCGTTAAACTAAAAAATATGAAAAGGAGCAATAATCATGAAAGCAAATGAAATTATGAGTAAAGCCAGTGGGGCTTTGAATAAGATCGGGTTCGGCTTGAAGAAGCGCAGCCCTGAGATTCTGGTGGCGGTTGGTGTTGTGGGCACTGTTGTAAGTGCTGTAATGGCCTGCAAAGCGACCACGAAAATCAACACAATCCTGGATGAGGCCAAGGAGCAGTTGGGCAAGATCCATGAGTATGCGGGGAATCCCGATGCGGCGGAGAAGTACAATGCGGAAGACGCTAAGAAAGATACAGCTATTGTTTATGCTCAGACAGGTGTAAAACTGGCAAAGCTTTATGCGCCGGCAGTAGGACTTGGAATTTTGTCCATCAGCAGCATTCTGGCATCCAACAATATCCTCAGGAAACGCAATATGGCAATCTCAGCAGCTTTGGCGGCAGCTACCCAGGACTTTAAAGATTACCGCAACTGTGTTATAGAGCGGTTCGGAAAAGAAGTGGACCATCAGCTCCGTTATAACATTAAGGCCGAGGAAATTGAGGAGACTGTTACAGATGAGAAAGGCAAGGAGAAAAAGGTCAAGAAGAGCATCGAGGTTGCCGATCCGAATGCCAGCGGTTATGTGAAGTATTTTACAAGGAGCAATCCTTACTGGGAGGAAGACTCTTCCTATGTCGAGATGTTCCTGCGTTCCCAACAGAACTACGCCAATGACAAACTGAAAGCAACTGGGCATCTCACTCTGAACGATGTCTATGACATGCTCGGGTTTCACGACAGTAAGGCCGGCATGGTAGTTGGCTGGATTTATGATTTGGATCACCCGAATGGAGACAACTACGTGGAATTTGATGTTAAGAAAGTAAATCTTCCGAACGAGCAAGGCGGGTACGAAGAGGCTTACGCCATCGACTTCAACGTAGACGGCAATATTTATAATGAGATGATTTGAAGGGATGGGTATGCCTCTATGCTATCCGGGAACTTTGATCGCGATTTGGCTGACTATCCTTATCTGTTTTAGGGATGGCCAGCCTTTATATTTTAGAAAGGAGTGGCTGACATGCACAGAAGAATACGAATGCTTTTGCTTCTTTTGATATTTTGTGTTGTTGGGAATTGTGCATCTGTTTGTGGAGAAATTGTTTCCGTTGCAGAGCCGGTCAGTACAGAACCCATACTGATTTCCGAACAAATCGAAGTGCTAATAAACGAAGAGGAGCATTCTGGCATTCCTGCCGCGGTTGAAGTGAAAGAGCTTTTGGATAACAGCGAAGAGGCAGGACTTTCAGACGAAGATATCGATTTGATTGCTCTGGTGACAGTGGCTGAGGCAGAGGGGGAATCGGAGTACGGAAAGCGGTTGGTGATCGATACAGTTTTGAACCGCGTAGATTCCGAGCATTATCCCGATACGGTCTTTGAAGTTGTTTATCAGCCCAGTCAGTTTTCATCCATGTGGAACGGACGTGTAGACCGATGCCACGTCACGGATGAAATATGCCAGCTTGTCAGGGGAGAACTTCTGGAACGGCAAAACTATGAAGTTATATTTTTTACGGCGGGCGGATACGGCAAATATGGAACTCCTATGTTCCAGGAAGGAAACCATTACTTTAGCAGTTATGAATGAAAGGAGAATCTTATGAATAGCGGATTAGTTGTCATGTCTTATACTTTATCGGCGTTGTCCGGGATCTGTTTTATAACGGGGCTGGCAGTCCTGTTTGGAGGAAGGAGCGGAAAGTATGGAAAATTTTGAGGCCATTATCGCCATGTTGGACTTCACCCTGGATTCCAAACGTAAGCGGCACATTGTCGGCGGCATTCTGCTGAGCGTGTCGTTTCTGTTTGGAGGCTTGGCGCTGACCACCATGACGTTAAAGACGGAGGAAAAACGGGATGAGTAGAGGATTATATTTAGCAACGTTTGCCACTGGGGCGATAGTGGGCTCTGTGGTGACGTGGTGTTTTGTAAAAAAGAAGTACGAGAGGATTGCCCAGGAAGAGATCGACTCCGTGAAAGAGGTCTTTGCCAAGAAGGAATTCAGTTCCCAAGTAAAGGAGATGACCAAAGCCGGAGAAGAAGTCGTAAAAGGGCTGAATGACGGGATCAGACAGGCAGCCGAACAGGCAAAAGAAAAACCCGATCTTGTACAGTATGCCGCTATGGTCCAAAAATACGGAGGAACCGTTGGCGAGGAAAAGGAGGCTCCTATGAAAGAAAAATTTCCTTATGTCATATCGCCGGAGGAATTTGGCGAGTTTGAGGATTATGAGAAGATAAGCCTTACCTATTATTCGGACGGTGTCCTGGCAGATGAGAATAATGAAGTTGTAGATGATGTGGAGGATATTGTCGGTGATGCTCTGGACCACTTCGGCGAGTATGAAGATGATTCTGTATTTGTCAGATGTGACGAGCGGAAATGTGACTATGAGATTCTTATGGATCAGCGGACATTTTCAGAAGTGGCCGAGAATAATCCCCGTCAGGTGGAGGTACGATGAGAAACGAGCTGATTAACGAATACTTTGAATGGATGTACCGGCTCGTGTGCAAAGATGCCAAAGGATTGTCCTACCGGAAGCTGCTCTGTAAACTTTTTGATACTCCGTTTAACTACACGATTGCTATGGACGGCAACCGAGCGGAAGATGGGGTGGATTTGCGGTATCGGTTTGGCTATGAATGTGGTTTTGATAATTCGGCAGTAGCAGACTGTCTGGATGACAAAGACTGCAGTGTACTGGAGATGATGGTCGCCCTTGCCATTCGATGTGAAGAGCATATCATGGACAACCCGGATATCGGGGACAGAACCGGCAAATGGTTTCTGGACATGATTGTAAATCTTGGTTTGGAGAAGATGACGGATGACCATTTTGACAAGCGGTATGTCGAGAGGATTCTGCATCGGTTCCTGAACCGGGAATACGGACGAAATGGCGATGGGGGACTTTTCACAGTACATCATAACCGGATTGATATGCGGTCGGTGGAAATCTGGTATCAGGCAATGTGGTACCTTGATGAGGTGCTTAAGAGCTGAATTATATTTTGAAAGGAGAGATATGCAATGAAGATGGTACACTGTTACGATCTACATGATGTAGCCGACGTCGCTAACCGTAATACAGAAACTATTGTACGGATGATACAGCGGGCAAACGGAGAAATCGGGCGGCTGAAAAGAAAGAACCGTTCCAATGCTATGGCCGGGTTTATATTTGGCATTGCCGTGGAACTTTGCTTTCTGGCGCAGAATCAGAAGATCAGCGAGCTGGAAGAAAAGCTCAGCAACATGAACGAGGAAATTAAGGAGCTTAGGGACAAGGAAGGAGATTAAAAATGCGATGATTGACTTTCTTATGATTTCAACACGCAGCACAAAGCGTGGAATAATAGAAATCTATCCAAAGTTTATTGTCAGGACAAGCTCCGATTTGATGATCCGGGGCGGGGACTTCTATGCTATCTGGATTGAGGAACGTGGTTTATGGTCAACAGATGAGCAGGATGCATTACAACTGATTGACCGTGAACTGGATAGATATGCGGAGAAAAACCGCCAGAGTTTTGACTCCAACATTAAAGTCCTCCATATGTGGGACGCCGAATCAGGCATGATTGACCGGTGGCATAAATATTGCCAGAAGCAGATGCGGGACTCTTTCCATATGTTGGACGAGAAACTTATATTTTCCAACACGCCTACCGACAAGAAAGACTACGCCAGCAAAAAGCTGAATTATCCGCTTGAAGCTGGCGATTTGTCTGCCTATGACAAGCTGATGTCGGTATTATATTCCGAAGAAGAGAGGCGCAAGATTGAATGGGCCATTGGGTCAGTCGTATCCGGGGAATCCAAAAAGCTTCAGAAGTTTATGGTTTTGTATGGGGCCGCTGGAACCGGAAAATCGACGGTTCTTAACATTATACAGCAGCTCTTTGAGGGATACTATTCGGTCTTTGATGCTAAAAGTCTTGGCTCTTCAAACAACTCTTTTGCTTTGGAAGCGTTTAAGAGCAATCCGCTGGTCGCTATCCAGCATGATGGCGACCTGTCAAAGATTGAGGATAACACGAGGTTGAACAGTCTGGTCTCCCACGAACTTATGACAGTGAACGAAAAGTTCAAATCGACCTATTCCAACCGTTTCAAATGTTTCCTTTTCATGGGCACAAATAAACCGGTAAAGATTACGGATGCAAAATCTGGCTTGATACGAAGGCTGATCGACGTGTCGCCAACCGGCGAAAAATTAGACCCGAAGGACTACAAAGCGATTGTGAAACAGATTGATTTTGAGCTTGGCGCAATCGCGCACCATTGCCAGGAAGTGTATTTGGCGAGTCCCGGAGAGTATGACGATTATATTCCGATTACGATGCTTGGCGCATCAAATGACTTCTATAATTTCATTATCGACTCTTATCACGTATTCAAGAAAGAAGACGGCACAACTTTGAAAGCTGCCTGGGAAATGTATAAGACTTACTGTGACGAGACAAAAGTCGGCTTTCCGTTTTCACAGAGGGTTTTCAAGGAAGAGCTTAAAAACTACTTTCATGAGTACAAGGAGCGCTTCAATTTCGATGATGGGACAAGGGTGCGCAGTTATTATGTTGGTTTCCGGACTGAAAAATTTGATGAGAGGAAGGAGAACAAAAAGGAACAGGAAGTGAAACCGTTACTGCAGTTTGATTGTACGGAATCTATATTTGACCGTGAGTGTTCCGACTGCCATGCGCAGTACGCTTCATCCCAGGAGACACCATCTAAAAAGTGGGATGCGGTAAAAACACAGCTGGCCGCCTTGGATACGTCAAAACTGCATTATGTGAAAGTACCTGAAAATCACATAGTCATTGACTTTGACATTACGGACGAGACTGGGAACAAGAGTTTTGAAAGGAATGTTGAAGAGGCAAGCAAGTGGCCGCCTACCTATGCTGAACTAAGCAAAAGCGGGGCTGGAATTCATCTCCATTATATTTATGCGGGAGACCCGGCGAAACTCAGCAGGATTTACGACGACCATATCGAAGTGAAAGTGTTCACCGGCAACAGCTCTCTTCGGAGAAAGCTGTCGAAATGCAACAATCTGCCGATTGCCACGATTAGCTCCGGCCTGCCACTGAAAGGAGAAAAAATGGTAAATTTTGACGCTATAAAGAGCGAGAAAGGACTTAGGACTCTGATTATGCGGAATCTCAATAAGGAGATCCATCCGGGGACTAAGCCGAGCATCGATTTCATTTATAAAATTTTGGAAGACGCCTACGCAAGTGATTTAAAGTACGATATCACAGACATGCGCAATGGCGTTCTTGCTTTTGCTGCCAACAGTACAAACCAGGCGGATTACTGTATCAAGCTCGTGAACAAGATGCAGTTCAAGTCGGAGGAGGCTTCTTCTGGGATGAGAAATGAAGATGCAAAACTGGTTTTTTATGATGTGGAGGTATTTCCGAATCTCTTCCTCGTAAACTGGAAGATCGAGGGTGAGGGAAAACCGGTAGTCCGCATGATTAACCCGGCTCCTGCAGAGATTGAAGAACTGATGAAATTCCGTCTGGTGGGGTTCAACTGCCGGCGGTATGACAATCATATTCTCTACGCAAGGCTTATGGGATATGACAACGAACAGCTTTACAACCTTTCCCAGAGGATTATCAGCGGAAGCGCCAACTGCTTCTTTGGGGAGGCTTACAATGTCAGCTATACGGATGTTTATGACTTTTCCAGTAAAAAGCAGTCCTTAAAGAAATTCGAGATTGAGTTGGGCATTCACCATCAGGAACTGGGATTGCCCTGGGATCAACCGGTACCAGAGGAACTCTGGACGAAAGTGGCCGAGTATTGTGACAATGATGTTCTGGCTACAGAAGCGGTGTTCAATGCAAGGAAGTCAGATTTCACGGCAAGGCAGGTTCTGGCCGATGTGGCAGGTATGACTGTAAATGACACGACCAACACGCTGACAACCAGGATTATATTTGGCAATAACCGGAAGCCGCAGGATCAGTTCAATTATCGGGATATGGGGATTGACGAGTTACCGTTCGGTAAAGAGGAAGAGAACTTTTATAATGTTTTCAACGAAGACGGTAAACCTGAGTTTCCCGGTTACACCTTTGAGCATGGGAAGTCTATCTATCGCGGAGAAGAAGTCGGCGAGGGAGGTTATGTCTATGCTGAGCCTGGAATCTATGGAAACGTGGCATTGCTGGATATTGCATCCATGCACCCAAGCAGTATTGTGGCAGAGAATCTTTTTGGTGATGTATATACTCAGCGGTTTAAGGAGATTCTGGATGCCCGTATCGCTATCAAGCATAAAGACTTTGATAAAGCCAGAAAAATGCTGGGTGGGGCTTTGGCGAAATACTTAACGGATGAGGATTCGGCAGCAGATCTGGCCCAGGCACTGAAGATTGCGATTAACTCTGTATACGGTCTGACTTCGGCAACATTTGAGAATCCTTTCCGAGATGTGCGTAATAAGGACAATATTGTGGCGAAACGTGGAGCTCTGTTCATGGTAAACCTCAAACACGAGGTACAGGAACGGGGCTTTACTGTTGCCCATATTAAGACGGACTCCATCAAGATTCCGGACGCAACGCCGGAAATCATCCAGTTTGTCATGGAGTTTGGCAAGAAGTATGGCTACACCTTTGAGCATGAGGCTACCTATGAAAAGATGTGCCTGGTCAACGATGCTGTTTATATTGCCCGTTATAAGGACGGAAAGCACGCTGGGGAATGGACGGCCACTGGCACTCAGTTTGCGGTGCCGTATGTTTTCAAGAAGCTGTTCAGCAAAGAAGAGATCGTGTTCGAGGATCTGTGTGAAGCGAAGTCTGTCAGCAGCGCGTTATATTTGGACATGAACGAGGATATGCCGGATGTGACCGAGTATGAGAAAGAGCTGGCTAAGGCTGAGAGTAAGTATAAGAAAGGCGAATTGTCTGATACCACATTTGAGAGAATGGGACAGGAGTTGGTTCCTCTCATTGAGAAAGGGCACAATTATATTTTCATAGGCAAGGTTGGAAACTTTTGTCCAATTAAGGCGGGCTGCGGAGGCGGCGTGCTTTACCGCGAAAAGGACGGAAAATATTATGCCGCAACAGGATCGAAAGGCTACCGGTGGCTGGAATCAGAGATGGTCAGGGAGCTCGGCAAGCAGGCCGACATTGATGAGCAGTATTATATTTCTATGGTAGATGAAGCGATTGCTACAATCTCTAAGTACGGAGACTTTGAACAGTTTGCTTCTGATGACCCCTATGTAAAAGCTGAAAATTGGGATTTTATGAATATTCCGGATGGAGTAGACGAAGAAATCCCGTTTAATTAAAAGAAAAGGAGAAAGAAAAATGTCAAGAAGAATACCACCTATCAACATCGAGAACGCGAGGATTATTTTCAGGAATTTTTCCGGCAAGGAGACAAAGTACAACCGGAAAGGGGATCGGAACTTCTGTGTCATCATCGAAGATCCCGACATGGCTCAGCAGCTGGCAGCGGATGGATGGAATGTGCGTATTCTGCCGCCCCGTGATGAGGACGAGGAAGCAAGAAATTATATTCAGGTTGCCGTGAGCTATAAGGTCATTCCGCCGAAAGTTATCATGGTGACGAGGCGGGCGCAGACCCCGCTGGACGAGGAGTCCGTGGATTCCCTGGATTATGCAGAAATCCGGAATGTAGATCTGACAATCAATCCATCCGAGTGGGAAGTCAATGGAAAAACCGGCATCAAAGCTTACCTGAAGACAATGTATGTCACCATTGAGGAAGACGAGTGGGCAGAGAAGTATGCGGCGCTTGAGGGGCCGCAGGAATAAAGCGACGAGGGGCGGTGACTGATCATGGTTGCCGCTCTTCTATTTCAGAAAGGAGAATTCAATGGTTGGAAACACCAAGTTCGTAGATTTTGAGAAGTATTGCAAAACCTGCGAGTATGAAAAGAAGAAAGATACCGACAGCCCATGCAACGAGTGTCTTGATACCTGTGCCAGGGAAGGAACCGATGAGCCGGAAATGTGGAGGGAAAAAGAGAGATGAAAAAATCCCCGGTTAAAATTCCGAAGAGATCTTATGCTTTCGTGGACGGTTCTTTCAATCCCACAACAAAGATTTATGGTTGTGGCGGATTTCTGATTGACCAGTTCGGAAAGAGGCATGTTATACAGGCAAGCGGCGACAATGAAGAATGGGCGGTTATGAGAAATGTAGCCGGCGAAATCCTTGGGGCGAAAAAAGTAATGGAACTGGCAAGGAAACTCCAGATGAAGAAGTTGATTATATTCTACGACTACGAAGGAGTTGCCAACTGGCCTTTGGGAATATGGAAAGCGAAGAAACCTGTTACCAAGGACTATGTTCAGTTTGCTTGTTCCATTATCGCTTGCGGCGTAAAGTTATATTTTCGCCATGTAAAGGGGCATTCTGGTATTTCCGGTAACGAGGAGGCTGACCGGCTGGCAAAAGAGGCTGTCGGATTATTGAAGAAATGATACAGGAGGAACTTTATGGCTGGAATACAGTTGCGTGACTACCAGTTAGATGCGGTACGTCGGATGAAAAACGGCTGCATCCTGTGCGGCGGAGTTGGTAGCGGTAAGTCTCGCACTGCTCTCGCCTACTATTATTTATGCGAAGATGGGGAGATTGGTACGGACGAATATGTCCCAATGGGCGATCCACCAAAAGACCTTTATATTATTACCACCGCCCGAAAAAGGGACACCTGCGAGTGGGAGGGGGAACTTTCACCGTTCTTGCTCTCGCCTAATCATGAAGTTAATCTCTATTCCAACAAAGTGGTTATTGACTCGTGGAACAATATCCAGAAGTATGCCGAGGTGCAGAATGCTTTCTTTATATTTGACGAGCAGCGGGTTGTCGGTACCGGAGCCTGGGTAAAAGCTTTCTTGCGGATAGCAAAAGCAAACCGATGGATTCTACTGTCGGCCACTCCTGGGGATACATGGCAGGATTATATTCCGGTGTTCATTGCTAATGGTTTCTATAAGAATAAAAGTGAGTTCACAAGGGAGCATATTGTTTACAGTCATTTCACCAAGTTCCCTAAAGTTGACCGCTACCTGAATACCGGACGGCTGATACGGCTTCGGAACTCTATTCTGATTAGCATGGATTTCAAACGGGAAACAGTCTCCCATCATGAGGATGTGTTCGTACCTTATAGCATTGAGAGGTATAAGGATATTTGTCGTACACGGTGGAATCCTTGGGAGAATAAGCCGATTGAGAACGCTGCGGAGTTCTGCTACGCATTGCGGAAAGTGGTCAATTCGGATGAATCAAGGCAGGTCGCATTATCGCAGATTTTGGAGAAGCATCCGAGGGCTATTATATTTTACAACTTCGATTACGAGTTGGAGATCCTAAGGGAAATGTTTTTGGGCAGATGTGATTCTAAACTGGGCGGTTTCGAGATGGCTGAGTGGAACGGACACGCACATCAGCCCATTCCAGAGTCAGAAAGCTGGGTATACCTTGTTCAGTACAATGCGGGAGCTGAAGGGTGGAACTGCATCAAGACAGACACTATTATATTCTACTCGCAGAACTATTCTTACAAAATCATGGTACAGTCCAGCGGGCGGATTGATAGGATGAACACTCCCTACACGGATTTATATTATTACCACCTGAAAAGCCGATCTGGAATTGATTTGGCAATCAGCAAGGCCCTGAAAGATAAGAAAAGGTTCAATGAAACCGGATGGGCAAAATGGTGATGGAGATTGAAAGGAGAAAACTGTGAAAAAGAAATTAGAAAGCTTTTTGGTGTGTGCTGATTTTTCCAATGATATTCCGGTACTTGTTGTCGGGACAAAGGTTAAAAACGGTATAAACATTATCAATGCTTTTAAGGGTGAGGAAGCCGAAAAGCTGTATCAAAAACTCACTGTTAAAAAGGAGGATGTTTAAATTGACTTTTATTGCTTTTTGTGAAGCTATTATTGAACGTCCTTTATTGGAACATGAGATAAAACTAATTAAATACTTGGAAGAATATCCAGATGCGAAAGTTATATATCCCAAGGCACGAGGATTGACAAAAATGCCTTATCAGGAATGGCTATCTATATTACATGTTTTATATAAAGGCTGTGAAAAGGAGAACGAAAATGAGCTATCAGTACGACCAGTATCTGGCCAAACATAAAGAAAATGTGAGAAACGGCTTTGACTGGCTCCAAACCAATCTTCCGGAGCTGGTAAAGGACGTACCCAATTTAGGGTGGCAAACTGGTTTTGCGCATGACCAGTCAAAGTCTGAGCCGGACGAATACGAGGCATATGACGCTTACTTCTATGGCGGCAATCGGTCTTTCAAAGTGGTACAGGAATACCGAAAAGCCTGGTTGATGCATCTCCATCGAAATCCTCATCACTGGCAGCATTGGGTGCTGATTAACGACGATCCAAAAGAGGGCGAGATTCTCATAGAGATGCCAATCAATTATATTTTTGAGATGGTTTGTGATTGGTGGGCATTCAGTTGGGCGAAAGGGAATCAGCAGGAAATCTTCAAATGGTATGACGAGCATAAGAACTACATGAAGCTGCATCCGAATACCAGAAAGAAAGTGGAAGAGATTCTCAGCAAGATAAAGGAAAAACTGGATGGTAGTTCCGAACTCGCCCATCACGGAGTCGAGGGACAAAAATGGGGTGTACGGAATGGACCACCATATCCAATCAAGAAAACGGTTGAAAAATCCGGAGAAGGTGCTACCATTGAAGATACATACATTCATAAAAGCGTTGGAGCAAAGGCTCGGAACTATGATATTTTAGACCCGGCGACTGGAGAATACTTTCATTTCTCGGAGGGAACCAGAATCAGAGAATCGAAAGTGTTTGCCGGAAAAGGCGGTGTAAAAGAACTGGAGCCGGAAGTTGCTCAGGGACTTTCCGAACAGATTGGCGGCGATCCCGATGAATGGCAGCACTGCAAAGGAATTGGAACGATTGACTGTGATGGTGAAGATGTTGATGCGGAGGTGCATTGGTTCCAGGAACCATCGGTGGGAAAACACAAATTCAAAGTGAAGAAATGGCTGGAATGAGGTGAAGAATATGAAAGTTAGGTGGAAAGGAAAAACAGATTTTCTGGTACTTACGCACGACAAAGTATACACTGTCCTCGCAGTAGAAAAGGGGTGGTATCGGATTGTGGACGACAGCGGGGACGACTATCTGTATCCCCCGGATCAGTTTGAGGTCGTAGAAGAATAAATCATTGATATTTTGGTATAAGAGTAGCTCGGTTTGTCTTAACGGATAAATTCGGGCTATTTTTATGCTTATTTTTGAAAGGAGAAGAACATGAAAGTATTTATTAGTGGTCCCATGAAAGGGTATCCCAACTTCAACAAGGAAGCCTTTGATCAGGCAGAAAAAGAACTGATTCAGCAGGGCTATACAGTTTTTAATCCGGCATGGATGGATTTTTCTGGAGAATGGACCAAACAGGACAAACGGGCGATTGATGCGGCCATCATGAGCCGATGCGATGCTGTATATCAGTTACCCGGATGGGATGGATTAGGAAACAGTGGAAGCCGCATGGAATGTGCGTTTGCTCAGGGGGCAGGAATGATATTTTTGGAAAAGGATGCAAACGGTTTCTTCTTTGTCGCAAATAAGGAGAATTGAAAAATGTTAGGCGACTATATTAAAAGATTAACCGATAAAGGATACAAGATTTCTTTTGAAAATCCTATTGAAGAAGCAGACTGGATGTGTATCAAAATTTCTAAAAATGGTTTTAGTACAGAAATTACCATTTCCCCGTGTGACATAAATATGTCTGTCTTGCCAATAGAAAACATGTTGCTAAAAACTATTGAAAATATTGTGGGAACACGCGTTTTGGAACTTTGAAAGGAGAAAAAAGATGGATTGGAGATGCACCTGTTTAAATGAGCGAGTGGATAACCGCCCAACATTTACGATTGGAAATCGAGGGCAAGGAAAGACAACGTTGCTCATAAAACGAGCCGCAGAAACAAATGGTGTTATTGTTTGTCTTACTAACGAGATGGCTATTTATATTTCTCGGATGGCAAAGGAACTCGGACATTCGATTCCTAAACCAATTACTTATGATATGTGGCAACAAACTTTTCGCCGAATGAGAAATCAAAAATACTATTTTGATGAATATGGCATGATACTCTTATGGGATATTCAGAAGGAAATGGGATGTTTTGAGCAGGTCGGTGTTAAAGACATCGTGATTGACCGGGAGTCGATAAATCATTTGAATGATATTTTAGGCGGGTTGAAAGTATACAATATGGATGGCAAGAAATTAAAATTAAAAATAGAGCTTTGTGAGGAGGATTAAGCGGTATGGATTTTAACATTATTGCAGTGGATTTCGATGGGACTCTGTGCGAGAATAAGTGGCCGGAAATCGGAGAGCCGAATAATGAGCTAATCGCTTACCTGAAAAAGCGCCAGGAAGCAGGAGACAAACTGATTCTGTGGACTTGCCGTGTCGGTGAGGTACGTGATGCCGCAGTTGCTTGGTCTGCTGAGCAGGGACTTATATTTGACGCAGTCAACGAGAATCTGCCAGAGGTTCTGGAATGGATGGGCGGCGATACCAGAAAGATATTTGCCAACGAGTACATAGATGACCGGAATTTTACTTTCTTGCCGCAAACAGACCGCATGGAATTACTGGGCAGGATGGTGGATGTTGTCGAAGATTGGTTGGAAAAGAAAGGTATGGCTACGGATGATGAAGCTGCCATTAAAGGTGACGACTATGACTATCTTGTGGAGGGGTTTGCTGCCGGGATGGGAATATCGTGTGATCGTATGGAGGACGATGAGTTGCTTGATAAATTGTGCCCAAATCTCGACGGGCCGGTTCCGGTTAGCATGACATTACCAGGCGATTTCGATGGCGACGAATTGGTGTAGGAGGTGTCCGATGACAAAAAAGGAGTTTGAAAAACTGGATGCAAAATCCAAGCGGCGTGCAGCACAAAAGGCACTCGCCTGGTTTTGTGTATTAACATCGGTGAGATTTCCATTTTTGAATATTGCCAGTAAAGAAGAATCCGAGACGATTAAAGTCATTCTCGGTAAGTATATGAATGAAGAATTGGAGGAGAAAACAACATGACATTTTGGCAGATGGTTATTGTTTTTATTGTTGTCTATCTTTGTGTTTATGCATTGATTGGCAGAATTTGTCAGTGCATTGAACATTGCGCTACCGCCAGAGCATACTCTAAGTTTCGGGAGAATGGAGTGTTGGTAAAGATGGATGATGTCGAAGCTGGTATCAAGAAATCAAATAAGGAGAAGCAGGATGTGGCGGAGAGAGTTACTGAAAAATAAGCTCTATGCCATAGCATTTATATTTCTGGGAGCGTTGTCTGTCCCTATCGAATGGGACGCAACGTTCTTTTTATTTGCTTTGATGGTTGGGCTTGCATTGTTCTTTTCCAAGGAAAACTGGATTGTATAGGAGGCGGCTTTATGGGACGTGCGGAGATTCGGCGGGAAATGAAAAATGAGAAGAAAGCAAAGACCGCCACCTATAACCTGACCAAAGCTCAGTTGGATGCTATGGTGCGGGAACAGATTGAAGATGAGCTGGTAAAAATTCGGCAGCAGGCTACGGATGACGCTGTTAATACAGCTATGATATTATTGCTGACACTGCCGTTGGAGGTTCTGATGGATCACTACTGGCCTAAGTCCTATGCGAAACGCATTCCGCAGTTCACGACATACGTTCTGGAATATTATGAAAGATGGCAGAACGGCGAGCTGGATATGGAAAAGCTGAAAGAGGATTTGTGGGATTACGGCGGTGTTCGGCTAGAAGAAGGAGGTTAAAACAGTGATTAAAGTTATATTTGGAGTCGTGTCTTTCCTTGTTGGACTGTCGGCGATAATAGTATCAAAAGCTATTTCGTCCTGTGCCGTTTACATGGATGACTCGTTCCGGTGGGGAGGTAGAGATGGAAATGGCTAACAATGATTTACGGAGAAATGCAGAGGGTTATTCCGACCCGACTGCATACGAGGCTATCAAGAATCTGGATGCAGATGATGAGAGATTTCACAAGTTGCTGAACACAATCTTCACAATTTGCGAGCTTTCCGGGTTTCATTTGGAGGAGCGGATTGTACTGAAAGATTTGCAGACAGGAAAAGTTTGGAGGTGATATTTATGGGCGAAGGAGTTAGAGAAACAATCTGTACCAGCTGTGTACATAGAGAAGTATGCGTGTATAAGCAGACGTATTTAGAATATTTGGGTGCATGTGAGAAGATGCGTGGCGATTATCCGGATGATATTTCGTTTATCAAGAAGAATGACCCGGACTGCAATTTCTACAAGAAGAAATCAGACGTGAATTTACGGTAAACGTCCGTAAAATCTTTACAATCTGGAAACAATTCCATGCCCACTTTTGTTTTTGACTGCCCACTTTTGAAAGCAGTTTGGGAGAGGTTGAAAGTGGGTACGGACGAAAGTTGGTGGAATTTGGGTAAAAATGGTCAATTTTCTACCCATTTGCCCACTTTCTGCCCACTTTTGAAAACCCGATTTGGTCACTAAAAACCCAGTATTTATGCGGGTTTGCAGGCTCAAAGCCCATTTGCCCACCCTTTTTCTTAACTAATTGTGATAAAAAGTTTAAATATATATAAAGGTTGCGAAAAAAGGTGGGAAAGTGGGCAGAGCGATGGAAAGGAGGTTTTATGAAAAAGAAGAATGCGTGGTCTGAGATTTACGAGAGCTTTCAGTCCATCTATCCAAATTTGAAGAAAGATGCTGTCGGATACTGTCCACATGGTTACATGTCGATTCTGGTATATTTTCCGGATGGGCTGCGTATGGTATATAATGAGGTGGAAAGACGAGCCAGATTTGTCACGGCATAAATGAGTTTAAGAAGGATATTCCCTTTTCGCTCTGTTTATGGTATAGTTAAGCTGCGACACAATTCTATATTTTATCCTAATTGCGGAGAATTTCATCTTGGTAAAAGGTGTATTCTCTCTTTACTCATGCCGTAATTAGGAAGGGATTGTGTCGCAACAATAGGGAGATTCACTTTTTCAGTGCGTCTTCTTATTGTGGGGGCGCACTTTTTATTTTGTTCAAATGTTGGTTTGAGAGGAGAAAGAACGAAGTTATGAAAAGGAAATTTTCCTTGCTGTTGGTTTTAATTATGATATTTGCTCTTGGCGCTTGTGGAGATTCTGAAAGCCACGAGGGACAGGCCAAAACACCGTCCGCATCAAGCGCACAAAAAGGAAGAAACTATCAAGATGTAATAAAAGATTTTGAAAGTAAAGGTTTTACAAATATTCAAGTAGAACCGATAGACGATCTTGTAACCGGCTGGATGACAAAAGATGGTGAGGTCGAGGAAGTTTCGGTTGACGGGGATAAGGACTATTCTCCGGATAGATGGTATCCGAATGATGTGGAAGTTATAATTACATACCATACATTTCCAGAGGAAGATGACAGCGAAGAAAAAACAACGCCGGAGGAAACTCAAAGTTTAGAAACTGAAGAACCACCAGCGCCCAATCTTACAGTGGATAATTGTGAGGAGCTAGCAACCATGTTAGTAGTTGAGGCCGAAATAGATTCTTTATATTCCGAGTTTGCCGAAGCGTATAAAGAGTCAGTTATCGAATTCGATGGCTGTATAACTTACATCGTCAATCACGATGACTATGATACCAGATATGATATTCTATTAAGTGCCGGCGATTACATAGATGAAAATACGGCGAATCCCGGACCGGTCTTTAAATTTGAAGATGTAAACACCATGAACTTGGGTATAGAAGATTTGTTTCTGCCAGAATTTGTGAAAGCCGGTAGCAACGTTCATGTTGTGGCAAAAGTTAAGAATTTTAATGAGGACATAGGATTGTTCTTTTTGGAACCAGTAGCGATTACTGAAAGATAACAACAGAAAATTGAATAAGTGCCCTACGTGCATTTTACAAAGTATTTTATGGAAGGAGAAGATAAAGAGCTCTTTGTCTCTTCGATACAAATTTGGAAGTGGGGCAGACCTGCTTTCTGATTATCGAAAGGAGATAAAGAAAAATGGGTAAAAAGAAAATTGATATGACTGGCTATGACAATGTTCCCGATTATAGTGGTTGCTGTCCGGATTGTCCGGTTTGCGGCGAAACTATGGGATACAGTTATATTCGGTCAGAATTTAAGTGCCCTGAGTGTGGGCATATCATGGATGAAGATGACTGGGATTATGAACATATATATGACGACCCAGATAATCCACCATTTGGATGTGCGGCTTGCGGAGGACCGTGGCCGTATTGTAAAACAAGTTGCAAAATATTTGACGATTAATATTAACATGGCTCGCGTATAACAACGCGGGCTTTTCTTTTGCTATTTTTTGCCTCGCACAAAAAACATACCCTTTTATGAAGAGAGAAGAATAAAAGCGCCATTTAGCTTTTACTTTCTCTTTTTTATTTTCAGAAAAATGAGAGGAGGTTCCCTGATGGCAGTTACAAAGTTAGAACGTGACTTCCAGGCTTCGCTTGTAAAAGAATTGAAAGAGCTGTTTGTAGGATGCATAGTTACAAAACTTGATGCCGGACATATTCAGGGCATACCAGATCTCTTGATTCTGTATAAAAACAAATGGGCCACCTTGGAATGTAAGAAATCTGCGAGGGCTAAAAGACAGCCAAATCAAGAATATTACGTCGGACTGATGAACAAGATGTCATTTTCAAGATTCATTTGTCCGGAGAACAAGGAGGAAGTATTGCATGAACTTCAACAAACATTCAAATCTTGAAGGGCAACATGCGTTTCTTGGCGCAAGTAAGTATCACTGGATCAACTACAGTGAGGACAAAGTTGCAGAATCTTACAGCAGATTTTTAGCGACACAGAAAGGAACACAGCTCCATGAATTTGCAGCACAGTGTATCCGGCTTGGTCAAAAGTTACCGAAATCGAAAAAGACATTGAACGCATATGTCAACGATGCTATCGGTTTCAAAATGACACCAGAACAAATTCTATTTTACTCAGACAACTGTTTTGGTACAGCGGATGCGATTGCTTTCCGTGGTGATTTGCTGAGAATACATGATTTGAAAACAGGAGCTATTCCGGCTCACATGGAGCAGCTGGAGGTATATGCTGCCCTTTTCTGTTTGGAGTACAAAGTTAAGCCGGCAGACATTCGTATGGAATTGCGGCTGTATCAATCGGATGATATTTTGGTTGCTAATCCTACAGTGGAGGATATTGCACCAATCATGGACAAAATCATCACGTTTGACAAAATCATCAACAAAATTAAAGAACAGGAGGAGTAAGCATGAATCCCGTTGCGGAAGAAATTTTAATGCATTATGGAATGCCAAGACGTTCCGGCCGCTATCCTTGGGGTTCCGGAGATAATCCTTACCAGCACAGTGGCGATTTTCTCAGCCGTATTGATGAGTTGAAAAGTCAAGGGCTTCGTGAGACAGAAATTGCGGAACAACTTGGTCTGACAACTACTCAGTTGCGCACTCAGATGAGCCTTGCAAAAGATGAACGGCGCTCTCTCCAGGTTGCAACTGCTAAAGGACTTAGAGAAAAGGGATACAGTCTTAACGAAATTGCCGAAAAGATGGGATTTGCTAATGATTCTTCGGTACGCTCTCTTCTCAATGAAAATTCCGAAGCCCGCATGAACCAGGCTAAAACGACTGCCGATTTTCTGAAAAAGATGATTGACGAAAAAGGAATGATCGACGTTGGCACTGGAGTTGAGCGTGAACTTGGGATTTCCAGAGAAAAGCTGAACCAGGCGCTTTATATTTTGGAGATGGAGGGATATCCGGTTTATGGCGGTGGTGTTCCGCAAGTGACAAATCCAGGCAAACAGACGAACATCAAGGTCATATGCCCTCCTGGGACAGAGCATAGAGAAATTTATGATTTCGATAATGTTCATTCAGTAAAGGACTATGACCAGATTCTCAGCGAAGACGGGCAGAAAATAAGACCCGCGTTTCAATATCCGGAAAGTATGGATTCCAGTCGCCTGAAAATTAACTATGCGGAAGACGGTGGTATCCAGAAAGATGGCGTAATCGAGATTCGGAGAGGCGTGGATGATTTGTCGCTTGGCGATTCCCATTATGCCCAGGTTCGCATTATGGTTGATGGAACGCATTATCTGAAAGGAATGGCAGTATATTCTGATGACCTCCCGGATGGTGTTGATGTATTGTTCAACACGAACAAGAAAGCTGGAACTCCAATGAACGATGTCCTTAAGAAAATTAAGGATGACCCTGATAATCCCTTTGGTTCGTTGATTAAGGAGCATGGCGGTCAGAGTTACTATATTGACAAAGATGGAAACGAAAAACTTTCCCTTATCAATAAGCGTGCTGAGGAAGGAGACTGGGGAGAATGGAGCGACCATCTTCCGTCACAGTTTTTATCCAAGCAGAGTATGACGCTGATAAAGAAACAGCTTGATCTGGCAAGTGCGGATAAGGTTGCAGAATATGATGAGATCTGCTCACTGACTAATCCTACTGTCAAGAAGACTTTATTGAAATCGTTTGCCGATGACTGTGATTCGGCAGCGGTGCATCTTCAGGCAGCAGCGTTACCTAGACAGAAGTATCAGGTTATATTGCCTTTGACCACAATCAAAGATACGGAAGTCTATGCTCCAAACTACAAAAATGGAGAACAAGTTGCTCTGATTCGGTATCCGCATGGCGGTACTTTTGAAATCCCGGTTCTGACTGTAAATAACAAGCAGCCAGAAGGTAAAAAGGTGCTCGGCAACACGCCAAAAGATGCAATCGGTATCAATAGTAAAGTTGCAGAACGACTGTCAGGTGCCGACTTCGATGGCGATACAGTCATGGTGATTCCGACAGGAGGGAAGACAAAAATCACCTCTACTCATCCGCTTAAAGGACTGGAAGGATTTGATCCAAAAGAAAAATATGGTCCTGACAGCACCACACAACCATATAAGCGGATGAAGAATACCCAGACAGAGATGGGGAAAGTGTCAAACCTGATCACGGATATGACATTAAAGGGCGCTACCGAAGACGAACTCGCTCGTGCAGTTCGGCATAGTATGGTTGTTATTGATGCTGAGAAACACAATCTCGACTACAAGAGAAGCGAGCAGGACAATGGGATTGCTTCCCTGAAAAAGAAGTATCAGGGAAGAGTCGAAGATGGAAAGTACAAAGAGGGCGCTGCCACTTTGATTTCCCGTGCCAAATCCGAAGTATCCGTACCTAAACGAAAAGGAAGCCCGACTATAGATGAAGACGGTTCTTTGAGCTACAAGACAGCAGATGACCTTACCTATGTTGACAAGAAGACCGGAAAAACCAAGACCCGTACCCAAGCCAGCACCCAGATGGCAGAAACCAAGGATGCCCGTACCCTTTCGTCAGGTACCCCTCAGGAAGAGGCCTATGCCTCTTATGCCAATAAGATGAAGTCCCTGGCTAACCAGGCCCGTAAGGAGATGATGAGTACCGGTAAGATCCCCTATTCTGCTTCCGCAAAGGCGGCCTATCAGAGCGAAGTAGATTCCCTTAATGCAAAGCTCAATGTGGCTCTTAAGAACGCCCCTCGCGAAAGGCAGGCTCAGGTAATTGCAAATGCTACTGTAACAGCAAAGAAGCAGGCAAATCCTGACATGACTAATGCTGAGATTAAGAAAGCAAATCAACAGGCTCTTACAGCAGCGAGAAAACAGGTAGGTGCAGAGCGTAAGCCAGTTGTCATAACAGATAGGGAATGGGAAGCTATACAAGCTGGAGCTATTAGTGAAAGCAAGCTGACACAGATTCTCAATAATGCTGACATCGACAGCCTCAGGCAGCGAGCAACACCCCGTGCTACTACAACATTGAGCACCGCTAAGCAGAACAAGATTGCCTCTATGAGCGCTTCTGGTTACAGCACATCCGAGATTGCAGAAGCACTTGGCATTTCTACATCAACTGTATCTAAATACTTGTAATGAAAGGAGTGAATTGTTCGTGCAACAGCAATGCAGGCTGACGACAACTGACAATCCGTTTGATCCATTTGAACAGTTTCATTCCTGGTTTCTGTTCGATGTGGAAAAAGGTTACAATACTTGCGCTTATCTTGGAAGAATTGCAAGAACTTCCGAACAACTGTCTGATGAGGAGAATGACAGAGAAGTAGAGCGAGCCATTGATGAAATCATAAAGAACGATTTCCTGAATATATACAAAAAAGTGAAAAAAAAGAATAGAAGCAAGTAAACAGTGACAAAACAAATCGGTTTTGAGCAATAAAGCAACTAACAACTATTTGTATACTGTCAGAGCCTCCGCTGACGGGTTGCCGTAAGGTATAGGGGGGTGTCACCAAAATAGCACCCCCTCCCTTATCGCGGCGGTCTTTGAAAATTCTCCGGGGGATATTTTTGTGGAAAGTTTTTTATATTTTCATGATACTAAAAAGAGCTCGCAGGGTTCGTATGACGCCACAGGATCGTTTTCCTGTTTTCTCCTTTCAGATTCAGGCGTGAAACAGCTTTGTGAGTTCTTTTTAGTGTCATGAAACTGGTCTATTAGTATATGGATTCCCAACAGGACTATGTTAAAACTAAATGATATTTGAACGAGAGGAGGCGATAACTGTGGGAAAAACCAAAGTCGTTAGTTCATCTGGGGC
Source organism: uncultured Kineothrix sp. (assembly GCA_910588855.1). Taxonomy (GTDB): domain Bacteria; phylum Bacillota; class Clostridia; order Lachnospirales; family Lachnospiraceae; genus Kineothrix. Next base: position 71,556 of record CAJUSR010000005.1, read on the forward strand.
TACCCGCAGAATGCGTCCTGCGTTGACACCAGAAGCAAGAGAAAACCAGATGATTTCTTTGGCGATGGATGTCGCGGAAGAACGGTTAAGGAATGGAACGGCATCTTCTCAGGAAATAGTTCACTTTTTAAAGCTTGGCTCATCCAGAGAGAAGTATGAGCAGGAAAAGATTGCTTTGGAGAACGAGCTTGTAAAGGCTAAAACGGAAGCGGTCGCTTCGGCAAAGGACATAAAGGAGATGTACGACCAAGCGATGGCCTCTTTCCGTAGATATAGTGGGCAGGAGGATGATGAAGATGAGTATTAGAACATATTCCGAACTTTCCCTGCTGAGAACATTTGAGGAGAGGTTTCGATACTTGCAGCTTAATGGTTCTGTAGGCAAGGAAACATTTGGCTTTGATAGGTTTATCAATCAGGAGTTTTATAGATCCCAGGAGTGGAAGTCCGTTCGGGATTTTGTGATTCTGCGGGATAGAGGATGCGACTTGGGTGTTGACGGATATGACATCTTTGGAAAGATATTCATTCATCACATGAATCCGATTCTTCCCAAGGACATTGGAACCTGTAGCGACTTTCTGCTTAATCCTGATTACCTGATCACAACAACTCTTAATACTCATAATGCTATCCATTACGGAGATGAGGAGTTACTGATCAGGCTTCCGCCGGAGCGAACAAGAAATGATACATGTCCTTGGAAACATTAAAGAAAGGAAAAATCTATGGAAAGCATACTTACATCAATCAAGAAAATGCTCGGAATCACCGAAGAATACGAGCACTTTGATTCTGATTTGATAATGCATATAAACTCCGTATTTATGATTCTGAACCAGATTGGTGTTGGGCCATCACGGGGCTTTTCAATTAAAGGGGAAGATGAGATATGGACGGATTTTATTCCAGATGACTCACGACTGGAATTGGTTAAATCCTATATGCATCTGAAAGTGAAGCTGCTCTTCGACCCGCCACTGGGGTCGGCGGTCATCGAGGTCATGAACCGTCAGATTCAAGAATTTGAGTGGCGGCTCAGTATTGCGGCTGATCCTGGAGAATCCAAAGGAGAGGAGGAAAATTCAAAATGAACAATTTTTTACAGCATCATGGAGTTTTGGGTCAGCGTTGGGGAGTACGGCGTTATCAGAACAGCGATGGTACTTTGACGTCTGCCGGAAGAAGACGGCTTCAGGGGAGTGGAATATCTTCTGATGAGAATGGTCGTGTAAGTGGTGATAATAGCGGCCGTGCAAGAGGAGCCGTCCATCAAACGGTTGCAAATGATTATAAGAATGCCGGGGCTGGACTGCAGTCCGCAAGCAATGCGGCAAAGGCTGCTTCAAGCATAAGCAGCCGTGGAGCTAACCGCAAACAGGCAAAGGCGATGGATAAGATGGACTTGTCGAAAATGACGGATAAAGAGCTTCAGGCCGCAATTAACCGTCTCAATCTGGAACGAAACTATAAGTCTTTATCAACCGAACATATCAAGTCCGGTAGAGATTATGTGTCCAGTTTTCTGTCCACGACCGGTGATGTTCTCGCAATCGGTGCTTCAGCGGCAAGTATCATGATGATGATTCATCAGCTTAAGAGCTAGATGATGCCGTGGGAAGGAGAAATTCAAAATGGATAGTAAGAGTGACTTACGGCACCACGGTATCCTTGGGCAGAGATGGGGGAAAACGGAATGGCCCTCCTTACCCGCTTGGCGGCGGGTATTATTCGCAGGCGGAAAGGAAAGCTATTTATAAGAAGAGGAAACAGCCAAACAGTATTTACAACAAGAAGCATTTCGATGAGGTTCTGAGAGCGGACAAAACGACGCTTAGCACATTATCGTATGACCGTGACCGGACAAAAAACACTGATATGTTTTACGCTACCCATAATGTGCTGGACAAGCATCAGTACAATGCCCTGTTTAACCGAAAGGTACCACAGACAATATACGACGAAAACGGAAACAGCCTCGGAACAGGGACATTTCTGAAGTATCGGATAGACAATTCCCTTAAGCAGAACATAAAAGTCGCAAGCGAAGATTCAGGAGCGGAAGTTTTCAGGAGTTTGTATAAGAAAGATCGGGATTTCTACAATTTCGTTACGGATGATGCACGGATGCAAAGTTATTTCGTAAGTGATAAGTACAAGTTCAAGGGATACCGGGAAGCCAGGGATGTCTTGAAACGGATGCGGAACGATGATTATGTTCCGACCGCTGATGAACTGCAGAAAGTGTACAGGATGTTTAATTATGTTATCCCTTACGACGGCCAGGGAGATACACGTAAGGGTAAGGATGCCTATACGCAGAGAACCAAGTTCTTTAATGCCTGTAAACAGGCTGGGTATGGGGCAGTTCTCGATACGAATGATGCAATATACGGAGGATTCAAAGCAAAATCTCCGGTAATCGTATTTGACATGGAGTCTGTCGTTCCGAAAGATGTTTACCGCACGAAAACAAGCGAGCAAAGATTTTCGCAGATGGTTCTGGTCGGCAGAAAAGCACTGGGACTATAAAGGAGAGAGGAGAATAGAACATGGCATTGTCGAACACGGCCACACCGAAGTATTACGGCCAGTTTCGAGATGCCGTAATGAAAGGCGAAATACCCGTCTGTGAGATGATATCGCTGGAGATGAATCGGATTGATGATCTGATTGCGAATCCGGGTATCTGGTACGACGATAAAGCTATTGACGGCTTTATTGCCTACTGTGAAGAAGAACTGACTCTGACAGATGGAGCTGATTTGAGATTGCTCGATACTTTCAAACTTTGGGCGGAGCAGATATTTGGCTGGTATTACTTTGTTGAGCGGAGTGTGTACGTTCCAAATCCAGATGGTCATGGGGGACGCTATGTACGGAAGAACGTGAAGCGGCGGCTCATTAACAAGCAGTATCTAATTGTAGCCAGAGGGGCAGCCAAATCAATGTATGGCTCCTGCATCCAGAATTATTTCCTGAATGTGGATACATCAACAACCCACCAGATTACAACCGCCCCCACGATGAAGCAGGCGGATGAAGTTATGTCGCCTATTCGGACTGCCATTACCAGATCCAGGGGGCCGTTCTTCCGGTTCCTGACAGACGGCTCTCTTCAAAATACGACTGGTTCTAAAGCGAACCGGATAAAGCTGGCATCCACGAAAAAAGGAATTGAGAATTTCCTGACAGGTTCTCTTTTGGAAGTCCGCCCTATGAGTATTAACAAGCTTCAGGGGTTAAGGCCAAAGATATCGACGGTGGATGAATGGCTTTCCGGGGATATACGCGAAGACGTGGTTGGTGCAATCGAGCAGGGTGCATCGAAACTGGATGATTATTTGATTGTTGCAATCAGTTCGGAAGGTACGGTGCGAAACGGAAGCGGCGACACGATTAAGATGGAGCTGCTGGACATCCTGAAGGGGGATTACATCAATCCCCATGTGTCCATCTGGTATTACAGGCTGGACTCCATAGACGAAGTGGCTAATCCGGCAATGTGGATAAAGGCTAATCCAAACATCGGAAAAACAGTAAGCTATGAGACCTATCAGCTGGATGTGGAAAGAGCCGAAAAAGCACCAGCAGCCAGGAACGATATTCTGGCAAAGCGGTTCGGCATACCGATGGAAGGATACACGTATTACTTTACTTATGAGGAAACGCTACCGCATAAAAAGCGGGATTATTGGCAACTGCCGTGTTCCCTTGGAGGGGATTTATCCCAGGGGGATGATTTCTGTTCTTTCACTTTTCTTTTCCCTTTATCAAATGGCTCTTTCGGAGTTAAGACCCGCAATTACATCACAGAACTGACTTTGAAGAAACTTCCGGCTGCAATACGTATGAAGTACGACCAATTCATAGCGGAGGGCAGTCTGATTGTTATGCCTGGCACTGTACTGGACATGATGGAAGTCTATGAGGATTTGGATAACCATATCGCTCAGTGCGACTATGATGTACGTTGCTTCGGCTATGACCCATACAATGCGAAAGATTTCGTTGCGAGATGGGAATCCGAGAATGGTCCTTTTGGTATAGAAAAGGTAATCCAGGGAGCTAAAACGGAATCGGTACCGTTAGGGGAGCTGAAAAAGCTTTCTGAAGAAAGAATGCTTCTGTTTGATGAAGAACTTATGACATTTGCAATGGGGAACTGCATTGTTATGGAAGACACGAACGGAAACAGAAAGCTGCTTAAGAAACGGTATGATGCCAAGATTGACGCTGTTGCCGCGATGATGGATGCATTTGTAGCTTATAAGCTGAACAGAGAGGCATTTGATTAGAAATTGCGAAAGCGGTTCTTTTTTTTTTATTGGAGGAAAATTCAAAATGGAGATTTCGATGGGAGCCAGGCTGAAACATGCCTGGAATGCTTTCTTTAATAAAGACCCTACAAGGAGTTACCGGGACATTGGCATCGGATATTCTTTCCGCCCGGACAGGATGCGGTTTTCAAGGGGCAATGAACGATCTATTGTGACATCGGTTTATAACCGTATTGCGATGGATGTGGCGGCGGTGGACATGTTCCATGTACGTTTGGACGAGAATAACCGCTTCCTTGCGACGCTCGATTCCGGGCTGAATAACTGTCTTACAGTTGAAGCCAATGCGGATCAGACTGGGCGGGCATTTTTGCAGGACGTTGTCATGTCCATGATGGATGAGGGGTGCGTGGCCATTGTCCCGACAGACACGGATGATGATCCGGGTGATGGGATTCCTGGCTCTTTTGACATCGATGCTATGCGGACGGGACAGATTTTGGAATGGTATCCGCAGCATGTCCGCGTCCGGGTCTATAACGAACGGACGGGACAGAAAGAAGATATCCTTATGGCAAAGCAGTCAGTGGCAATAATTGAGAACCCGCTTTATGCGGTTATCAACGAACCGAATTCCACGATGCAGCGCCTGATCAGGAAGCTGAATCTGTTAGATGTGATTGACGAACAGAACGGCTCCGGGAAATTGGATTTGATTATCCAGCTTCCTTATATTATCAAGACCGAAGCGAGGCGTCGGCAGGCCGAGAGCCGGCGTAAGGACATAGAGGATCAGTTACGGGGATCGAAGTATGGGATTGCTTATACCGATGGTACGGAGCATATCACGCAGCTGAATCGACCCGTCGAGAACAATCTGATGTCCCAGATTGAATACCTGACGAGTATGCTGTACAGCCAGTTGGGAATCACTCAGGGGATTTTGGATGGTACTGCGGACGAGAAGACGATGCTCAACTACTACAATCGGACGATTGAACCTATCCTGTCAGCAATCGCTGATGAAATGAAACGGAAGTTTCTTACCAAGACCGCTCGGTCTCAGCGGCAGTCAATCGAATTCTTCAGAGATCCGTTCAAGCTTGTTCCTGTATCTGAAATTTCTGAGATCGCAGACAAGTTCACGAGAAACGAGATTATGACATCCAATGAAATCCGGCAGGTTATCGGCATGAAGCCGTCGGATGACCCGAAAGCAGATGAATTGCGAAATAAGAACCTGAGCGAATCGGCTGCGGATAGGGGAAGCCCTGAGAATGTCACACCTGAAGAAGCAGCAGAAGAAAACAACCAGACATAGAAGGAGGAAATTTCAAAATGAAGACGAAGAAATTCGACTTTGGTGGCTGGGCTACCCGGAATAACCTGAAATGCTCTGACGGACGGACCATCCTGAAAGACGCATTTAAGGATAACGACGGGCAGACGGTTCCGCTCGTATGGAACCACCAGCACAATGGACCGGACAATGTTCTCGGACATGCCTTGTTGGAGAACCGTAAAGATGGCGTCTATGCTTACTGTACTTTCAACGATACCGAGCAAGGACAGATCTCGAAGATTTTGGTACAGCACGGAGATATTTCTGCGTTGTCAATCTTTGCAAATCAAATACGGGAGCGCGCATCCAATGTACTTCACGGAGCCATCAAGGAAGTCAGCCTTGTGTTAGCCGGCGCGAATCCTGGGGCGTTCATTGACACGGTAGCGCTTTCTCACGGTGACGACGCGGATGGCGAGGCTATTATCTACACCGGAGAACCCATCAGCCTCTGTCATTCCGGCGCCAAGAAAGAGGATGAAGACGGAGCCGCCGATGATCCTGATGATAAGGATGAGGATAAAAATCCTGGCAAGAAAGATGACGGAGATGAGGAAACTATCGAGGATGTCATCAATACTTTCAATGAAAAACAGAAAAATGTTTTCCATGCTGTGGTTGGAGAAATCATGGCCCGGAATGGCGTTCTCAACGACGAAGAAAAAGGAGGTAGTGAAAACATGAAACATAATGTATTTGACAACGATCAGCAGGTTCAGGCCAATGTTCTGTCCCATGCTGACCAGGCAGAGATTTTGAAGCTGGCAAAATCCGAAGGAGTCGGTTCTTTCAAGGCCGCCATGAAGATTTATATGGAGGAAAACAATCTTCAGCACTCTGATATCAGCGGCTTTGTACAGACCGGCAATGGTAATGTGGCCACGCTGTTCCCGGAGTATGTTGAAGCGCATCCCAGCCGCACTCCCGAACTCATCACCAATGATATGGGATGGGTTGACGCCATCATGGCCAAGACCCAGAAAATACCTCATGGCCGGGTTCGTACTTCCCATGTAGATATCCGTAATATTGACTCTCTGGCCGCTAAGGGTTACACCAAAGGCAATGAGAAGAAGATTACCGGCAACTACGCCCTGGTAAGACGTACTACTGACCCCCAGACCGTGTATGTTACGTCTGAACTGCATCGTGATGATGTCGTAGATATCGAGGATTTCGATTATGTTCAGTTCCAGTACGGCATCGATCAGATTTCGCTGAAGGAAACCCTGGCTGTTGCTACAATGCTGGGCGATAACCGTCCTGACAGCGATCCGGAAAAGATCTTCCCGGAACACATTCGGCCTGTCTGGGTGGATGATGAGCTTTATACCATCCATAAGGACATTGATTTTGCCGCTATGGCTAAGGAGCTTCAGGGGAACAATGCAGCAGATTACTTTGGCGAGAGCTTCATTTATGCCGAAGCAATGGTCACAGCTTTACGTATGGCCCGCAAAGGTTTCCGTGGTACCGGTAAGCCCGATCTGTATATCACTACTGATATGCACAATACGATGATCCTTGCGCGGGATCGCAATGGCCGCCGTATCTATGAAACGGATACCGAACTGGCTGCAGCTTTGGGAGTTGCCAACATCTATGAGGTAACTCAGTTCGAGGATAAGATCCGTACCGATGCCGACAACAAGAAGCATAAGCTCCTTGCAATCTGCGTAAACATGGCTGATTATGGTTACGGCGCTTCCAAGGGCGGCGATGTGACTCACTTCACGGACTTCGATATCAAGTTTAATAAGCTTCAGTCTTTACTGGAGACTCGCAAGTCCGGCCAGCTCACCAGAATCAAGTCTGCTATCGTCATCGAAGAACTGGTAGAGGAGCAGGGATAAGGATCGGAGGAGAAATTCAAAATGGCAAAGTTTTATGGAAAGATCGGCTACGCTGAGACGGTGGAAACGAAGCCGGGCGTATGGAGACCGAAGATAACCGAAAAGCCCTACTTCGGGGATTTGATTCGGAACTCACGCCAGTATGAATCTGCCGGGCAGGTAAATGACAATCTCAATATTGCCAATGAAATCAGCATCGTAGCCGATCCATATGCCAGGCAGAATTTCCACTCCATGCGATACGTTGAATTTATGGGGGCGAAATGGAAAATCACAAGAGTGGAAGTCCAGTACCCCAGGCTGATACTGACGATAGGGGGTGTGTATAACGATGGCAAAACCGAGGGAAACACTACAGACTCTGCTTGAAAGTCTTCTTGGTAGTCGCAATGTATATTACCAGCCCCCTGAATCAGTCAAACTCAGCTATCCGTGCATTGTTTATGAACGGAGCGGTATCCGTACCGATTCGGCGAACAACAAGATATATCGGAAATACAATCGATATACGGTAACATACATTGACGAAGACCCGGATTCGGAGATTCCCAATAAGCTGTTGGAATTGGAATATTGTGGGTTTGATACCCACTTCACGGCAGATAATCTCAATCACGATGTCTTCACACTATATTTTTAAGGAGGTAGAAATTCATGAGGAAAATTAAATGGGACGAAGTCGGCAAGCGTCTCTATGAAACTGGCGTGGATCATGGCGTTCTTTATCCCGCCGTAAAGGCATCTTATCCGAAAGGCGTAGCCTGGGACGGTCTGATTAACGTAAACGAGAGCCCTTCTGGGGCAGAGTCGACACCGCAGTATGCGGATAACATTGAATATCTGAATCTGATTTCCGCAGAGAAGTTTGCGGCGACCATCGAGGCGTATTTCTCTCCCGTGGAATTTGATGAATGCGATGGTTCGGCGGAAGTGGCTCCCGGAGTAAATATCGGTCAGCAGACAAGAAAGATGTTTGGATTATCTTATCGGACTCTGATCGGTAACGATGTAGATGATACCGACCACGGTTATAAGATCCATCTGGTGTACAACGGGAAAGCGGCACCGTCGGAGAGAGCCCGCAGTACCGTGAATGAGAGCCCGGAGGCTCTTCAGCTCAGCTGGTCGGTATCCACCACAGCAGTGGTGATTAACATGATCAATCCGAAGACTGGAAAAGTCTACAAACCGACGGCGCATTTACAGATTGATTCTACAAGGGTCGATCCGGAGAAGTTGGCGGCATTCGAGGAAATCCTTTATGGAAAGGACGGCGAATTTGCTGCAACTACCGATACTGATTTCAGCTCTGGAAAGAAATATTATGAGCTGGTGGACGGCGAGTATGCAGAAACTTCCGATACGGCTTTTGACAGTGCCAAGACCTACTATGAGGCTACAGCAGAACCTGTCGAGGCACGGCTGCCTCTGCCGGACGAGGTAATTCGATTCTTCAATGAGGCAGGTTAAGATCGTAACAGCAAACTGAATAACGAAACATGTATAACGGGGCTGCTCTCAGACAGATGATGTGCGGCTCCGTTTTTATGTGCAAATGGAAAGGAGAAAATTATGTTAAAGAAAACCCATACCTACTATGATTTCGACGGACAGCAGAGGACGGAGGATTTCTATTTCAACCTGACGGAGGCCGAGCTGACGGAGCTTGAATATTCCATGAATGGCGGGTTGTCCCAGCTGCTGGAGAAGATCATCAAGGAGGATGACCAGAAACAGATTATCGAGTATTTCAAGAAGATCGTGATCATGGCCTATGGTGTAAAGAGCCTGGACGGCAGACAGTTCGTTAAGAACGATAAGGTTCGCGAGGAATTCGCTTCCACCATTGCATATTCCGACATCTTCATGGAACTGGCCCACGATGCGAATAAGGCTGCTGAGTTCGTCAACGGGATTATGCCCAAAACAAAAGCTAAGGCTGGGCAGAACATCACCGCGCTTCCCGGCCAGGCGCCCATAGCAGGGGTCACTCCGCCTACCGCTTAAGTCTATGAAGGAGGGTGATTGGAGAAATGCTTAAGATTACGATACCCGGTCAGGAATTCTGGGACGAAGGAAAAGAGGAATTCGTCAGTACCAAAGGCACAACTCTGCAGCTTGAGCATTCTCTGGTCTCCCTTTCAAAATGGGAATCCAAATGGCATAAGCCGTTTCTTGGCAAAGGGGATAAAACGGTGGAGGAAACGGTGGACTATATACGCTGCATGACATTGACGCAGAATGTTGACCCATCGGTTTATGGTTTTATTACCAATGAAATAATGGGTCAGGTTTCTGATTACATTGACGATTCGATGACTGCGACCTGGTTCTCGAAAGAGGAGAAGGGAACCACCAGTCAGGAAGCGGTCACGGCGGAGTTGATTTATTACTGGATGATTGCTCTTAATATTCCGTTCGAGTGTCAGAAATGGCATCTGAACAGGCTCCTGACTCTGATAAGGGTCTGCAATGTGAAGAATGCGCCTCCAGAGAGACTTTCCCAGAAAGAGATTACCAAGAGGACTGCGGCGATAAATGCTGCCAGAAGAAAAGCACATAAATCGAAAGGGAGGAAATAGGTTATGAAATTGGTGGAATCTATTTTAAGTCGGAATCCCTGCTATACGGCAGGAAAGAAAATCAAAGTAACCGGCCTGATGCTTCACTCCGTAGGTTGTCCACAGCCAAAAGCATCAGCTTTTATCAACAGTTGGAACAATCCGTCTCACAACAATTCCTGTGTCCACGGGTTCATCGATGGAAATGACGGAACCGTATACCAGACACTGCCCTGGGACCATCGTGGATGGCATTGCGGAAGCGGATCTAAAGGCAGTGGGAACAACAGTCATATCGGTGTGGAGATGTGCGAACCGGCTTGCATCAAGTATACAGGCGGGGCGAATTTCACCTGTTCCGATCTGGACACTGCAAAAGCCGTGGCAAGGCGTACATATGAAGCGGCTGTAGAACTGTTTGCTATGCTGTGCAAAAAGTTCAGCCTTGACCCGCTGGCAGATGGCGTGGTGATTTCCCACAAGGAAGGCCATGATCGGGGGATTGCTTCAAATCACGGAGATCCGGAACATCTGTGGTCGCAGCTCGGAACCGGATATACAATGGACGGTTTCCGTAAAGCGGTAAAAGATGCGATGGGCGCTGTAGTTTCAGAAACCGTAGAGGAAGGAACCAAGATTATGGGAGCTGCATTGGCGACAGCTGAGCAGATGGTTTCCTATATCAAGGCGAAGAATCCGAACGTATCCAAGTCGGTGCTGGACATGATTCCGTTATATCTGTCTGAGGGGCAGGCGGAGGGTGTCCGTGGGGATGTCGCGTTTGCCCAGTCGTGTCTGGAAACGGGCAATTTCGGATTTTCCGGATCGGCGGTGACTCTTGACCAGAACAATTTCTGTGGCATGGGAGTGACTGCCAACGGTATGAAAGGAAATTCTTTTGACACGCCGCAGATGGGAATCCGTGCGCAGATTCAGCATTTAAAAGCCTATGCTTCGATGGAGCCATTGAACGGCGATTGCATCGATTCCCGATTCCAGTATGTTAAGCGTGGATGCGCAGAGTATGTGGAATGGCTTGGGCAGCAGGAGAACCCGCAGGGGGCCGGATGGGCAGCTGGTGGCGGATATGGAGGGAAAATCTTAACTATCCTTAACGGTATCCTTTCTGTAACAGAAGGAACATCGCCTGCCGAACAGCCTGAACCCGAAGTGTGGTATCGGGTGCGAAAGACCCGGGACGATGCTGCCTCTCAGAAAGGGGCATTCAAGGTTATGGAATATGCAAAGGCATGTGCGGATGAGAACCCTGGCTATAGCGTGTTCGATGAAAACGGACGGACTTTATATTCATCGGCAGGTTCTTTTGAACCGTTTTTAGTAAGGGTAAATACTTCCTATCTGAACATCAGAAAGGGGCCGGGAACTAATCATCCCAAGAGTGGGAAGTATACGGGAATCGGAGTCTTTACAATCGTGGAAGTACAGCCCGGCGAAGGATCGGATTCTGGATGGGGGCTTTTGAAGTCCTATGCGGATGACAGGGACGGATGGATTTCTTTGGATATTACAGAAAGGGTGTAGATCATGAGCGGCATAACGTTCCGGCATAAAGGTGACTTCTCCAAAACGGAGAAGTTTTTTAATTCTCTTTTGAAGCTGGATTATCTCAACGTGCTGGAGCGTTATGGGCAGGCGGGGGTTGCGGCTCTCGCCTCTGCAACGCCAAAGGATAGTGGTTTGACAGCTGCTTCCTGGGACTATGAGATAACCCATAACGGAAAAGAAACAACAATCGCATTCACCAATTCCAATATAAGCAACGGTGTGAATATTGCAATCATTTTACAGTATGGGCATGGAACAAAAGGTGGCGGATACGTGGCAGGAAGAGATTACATCAATCCGGCCATACAGCCAATTTTCGATAAGATGGCAAATGAAGCTTGGAGGGAGGTAACGAATCTATGAGTAAGTCTGTAGAAAAACGCATTGTCGAGATGCGGTTTGACAATCAGCAGTTCGAGAAGGGCGTACAGACTACTATGGGTACGCTCGACAAGCTTAAACATTCCCTGAAGCTCGACGGAGCGACAAAGGGTCTCGAAGATGTTGATAAAGCGGTAAAAGGGATTAACATATCAGGGCTGAGCAGTGCGGTGGAAACTGTTAAGAGCAGGTTCTCGGCGCTTGAAGTGGTCGCAATCACAGCGTTGGCGAATATCACAAACTCAGTGGTCAACGCCGGAAAGAAGCTCGTGGATTCGTTTACTCTCGAACCAATCCATCAGGGATTTGCAGAGTATGAACTCAAAATGGGGTCCGTGCAAACTATCATGGCAAGTACGGGGGCGGATATCAAGACAGTAAATGGCTACCTTGAAGAACTGAATACCTATTCGGATAAAACCATTTATTCGTTTTCTGATATGACTTCGAGCATTGGAAAATTTACAAATGCAGGAGTTTCTCTGGATGATGCAGTAAAGGCGATTAAGGGTATCAGCAATGAGGCGGCGGTTTCAGGAGCAAACGCAAACGAAGCATCCAGGGCTATGTATAACTTCGCTCAGGCATTGTCTTCAGGAGCAGTAAAACTGATAGACTGGAAGTCCATTGAAAATGCTAACATGGCCACTGTAGAGTTCAAACAGTCATTGCTGGATACGGCACTCGCAATGGGGACTGTCGTTAAAGTCGGCGATAAATATCAGTCAACAACAACGGATGCGCAGGGGAAGATATCTGACTTGTTCACGGCAACGAGTATGTTTAACGATTCTCTTTCCTCGCAATGGATGACTACAGATGTTCTTGTGCAGACGTTGGGTAATTACGCAACGGATGTGCGGGAAATGACCGCTGCGGAGAAAAAGGCATATGAGGAAAAACTCCGGGGAATTGGATACACCGAAGATCAGATCAAGGCTATCGAAGAACTTGGACAGAAAGCATATGACTCGGCGCAGGATGTAAAAACATTCAGCCAGTTGATGGATACGCTCAAAGAAGCAGCAGGTTCCGGATGGGCACAGACATTTGAGATTTTATTTGGCGATCTGGAAGAGGCAAAAGTTTTATGGACCGCTGTAAGTCAAGTTGTAGGCGGGTTTATTGACCAATCGTCAAAAGCTAGAAATGACATGCTTCAGGGTTGGAAAGATTTGGGCGGGAGACAAGCCCTCATCGAGTCCGTTCAAAATGCATTCAGTGGTCTGATGAGTGTGGTTAAGCCGGTTGGAGAGGCGTTTCGTGAAATTTTTCCGGCAACTACATCGGAACAGCTTATGAACCTTACCAAAGGTCTAAAAGAATTTACATCGCATTTGAAACTGAGCGATAAAGATTCCCAAAACCTAAAGAATACTTTTAAGGGTCTGTTCGCAGTTTTGGATCTTGTGAAACAAGGAATTGGCGCGCTTGTTAAAGCGGTGTTCCCGATGACAAAAGGGCTTGGGAGTCTCGGCTCTGGGGTTTTAAGCGTAACCGGGAAAATCGGGGAATGGCTTGTATCTTTGGACCAGGCAGCAAAGAAGAGCGACGTTTTTAACCAGGCAATACAGAAATTTCACGATAAAGTCAGCCCGATCCTAAAATCGGTAAAAGGGCATATCGACGGCGCTGTTGTGGCAATCAAGAAATTCGCAGAAACGCATTTCAATGTCCCGGATACATCGGGACTTATGAGCGTGGCAGATAAGCTGAAAGCAAGAATTGAGCCGTTCAAAAAAATAGGCGAAGTCGCAAAGGAAGCGATGGGAAAATTGGTTGACGCATTCAAGGCATCTGCCCCTGTTCTGGCGAATCTGGGTGGAATCATTGTCGATGCTCTCGGAAAAGTAATTGACGGAATCATGAAAGCATTGCACGGCGAAGGATTTGATTCGCTGATTGACCTATTGAACGGGGGTATTGTCACCGGTATTGGTGTAGGCATCATGAAATTCATCAAGAACCTTACCGGATTGGAAAGCACTACAGATGATGCTATTGGAGGGTTTGCTGGAATTATAGAGGGATTCAAGGGTGCTATCAATGGAGCAAAAGAAACCCTTGCTGATTTCCAGGCAAGTCTGAAAGCGGATATACTGATGAAGATTGCCGGTTCCATTGCGGTTCTTGCCGGTTCACTTTTGGTGTTGTCACTGATCGATTCAGATAAACTGGGAGGGGCATTAGCTTCTATCAGCATCCTCTTTGCCGAATTGGCCGCATCTATGGCGCTGTTTGATAAAACGTTGAGCGAGCAGAAGGGTCTGAATAAGTTTGGGATGGCGATGATTGAAATGTCGGCCGCTATTCTTGTGCTTGCGTCAGCTCTAAAGAAGATTGCAAGTATTGATTCGGATAAGTTAGCCGGAGCTCTTGTTGGTATAACAGTTCTGATCGGAGAGATGGTGGCGGCTTCCCTGGCACTTTCAAAATGGGGTGGGAAGATAAAGACAAGTGCGGTCTCAATGATACTGTTTGCCGAAGCCATCAATATCCTGGCAAATGCTGTCGGGAAACTAGGGGCGCTAGATACAGATAAGCTTACAAAAGGGCTTGTTGGCGTTGGTGTACTCATGGCGGAGTTAGCGGCGTTTATGGTTGCTTCAAAGTTTGGAAATTTCAAAGCGACACAAGGACTTGCAATCATTGAATTGTCGGCGGCGCTTCTGATTTTGGAGAAGTCGGTTTCTGGTTTTGGGTCGATGGACATCGAAACAATAAAGAAAGGACTTGTTGGTGTCGGTGTTGTCCTTGCGGAAGTAGCCGGATTCTCGGTAATCGCTGGAAAAGCGAAACATATTCTTTCCAGTGCTACGGCTTTGACTGTCATTGGAGCGGCCATGCTGATATTTGGAAAAGCAATCAAGGAAATCGGCTCGCTGCCCATTAAGCAGATAGAGAAAGGACTGATTGGTATTGGTGGCGCTCTGGCTGCTGTAGCGGTTGCCACAAAACTTATGCCTAAGAACATGGTCGGCATTGGGCTTGGACTGCTCGAAGTCGCAGCAGCGCTTAAAATCATCGGCAGTGTTATTCGGGATGCCGGCGGAATGAAATGGGAAGAGATTGGAAAAGGCATGGTTGTTCTCGCCGGTTCCATGACGATTCTGGCAGTAGCGCTCAATGCTATGAAGGGAACTCTCGGAGGAGCATCAGCAATGTTGGTTATGTCAGCGGCGCTTGCTGTCTTTACTCCGGTATTGAAATCCCTTGGCTCGATGAGTTTGGCAGAGATTGGAAAAGGGCTTCTGGCTCTGGCTGGAGCATTTACGGTTTTGGGTATTGCCGGGGCAGTGCTCGGGTCTATGGTTCCTGCAATTCTTGGTTTATCCGGGGCGTTAGCATTGCTCGGGGTGGCGGTTGCGGCTTGCGGCGTGGGCATTTTGGCATTTTCAGCGGGGCTGGCTTCTCTGGCTGTTTCCGGCGTGGCTGGAGTAACAGCATTGGTGGCCGCCTTAGAAATTCTGATTGTCGGCGTGCTCGGGATTATTGCAAACAGTGCTACGGCTATTGCCGGGGCGGTGAAAGCGATTGTCCTTGCGATAGTGGATGTCATAGTCGAATGCGCTCCACCGATTGCGGAGGGCGTACTTACATTGATCGAGGAGGTACTGAAATCCTTAGCGGAGCATGGACCTAACATAGTGACTTACCTGATGGACTTCCTGATTGGGGTCATCAACGCGATTGCGGCGAGGCTTCCAGAATTGATTAAAGCAGCTGTGAACCTGATCGGTGCGTTCTTTAAGGGTGTTGTGGATGCCTTGAAAGGGATTGACACCAACGTTCTTTTGGAAGGCATTGTTGGTATCGGTTTGCTTTCGGCTATTATGCTTGCGCTTTCTGCCGTTGCGGGGCTGATACCCGGGGCTATGGCGGGCGTTCTTGGTATGGGAGTGGTGATTGCCGAAATGTCGCTGGTTTTGGCCGCTGTCGGTGCATTTGCTCAGTTGCCGGGATTGAAGTGGCTGGTAGGGGAAGGAGGAGATTTACTACAGGGTGTAGGTACGGCTATCGGGAAATTTATCGGTGGTATTGTCGGGGGATTCCTTGGCGGTATTTCGGCACAGTTCCCGCAGATTGGTCAGGACCTGACTGATTTTATGACTAACGCCCAAGGATTTATCGAAGGAGCAAAAAAGATCGATCCTGCTATGCTGCAGGGGGTCAACGCTCTTGCGCAGACGATTCTGCTCTTGACGGCAGCTAATATTTTGGACGGACTGACTAAATGGTTTACCGGAGGAACCAGCCTTGTGAAGTTTGGCGAGGAACTGGCTGAATTCGGGCCATATTTTAAGAGATACTCTGATGAGATTGCCGGTATCAACCCGGAAGTGATAACCGCTTCTTCTAATGCGGCACTTGCTCTGGCTGAGATGGCATCAAAACTGCCTAATAGTGGAGGGCTTGCCGGAAAGATATTCGGAGAAAATAATCTGTCTGATTTTGGGGCAGAACTGGAGAAGTTTGGTCCTTATATTAAAAGATATGGGGATCAGGTGAAAGGGCTGGATTCTGCTGCGGTGAAAGCTTCAGCGGAAGCAGCACAAATGATGGCTGACATGGCGGCGACACTTCCAAATTCAGGAGGATTGGCCGCTAAAATTATGGGCGATAATACGCTCTCGGCATTTGGTGAGGAACTGGAGAAGTTCGGCCCGCACATCAGCAAGTATGCTAAGGATGTTAATGGTGTAGATCCGGCGGCAGTGAAGGCTTCTGCTCAGGCTGCGCAGGTACTATCGGATATGGCATCAACCTTGCCTAATTCTGGTGGTTTAGCAGCATTGATTATGGGCGATAACACCCTTTCAGAGTTTGGTGAGGAACTGGAGAAGTTTGGTCCTCACATAGCCAAGTATGCACAGGATGTAGCCAACGTGCAGCCTACTGTGGTCACGGCATCGGCCAATGCGGCGAAAGCTCTCAGTGAATTGGCGAATAATCTGCCGAATACAGGTGGTCTTGTGAGCTGGTTTACAGGTGATAACGATATTGGAGCATTCGGCCAAAGTCTGGAAAAGTTTGGACAATCGTTTGCTGGATATTACAATTCGATCGCTGGCATCGACACAGCACTTCTTGATGCCGTGATAGTGGAGCTTGGGAAACTTGTGGACATGGCGAACGGCATATCTGGAGTGGATACGTCTGGATTTACACGGTTTGCAAGTGATTTAACAACCATGGGGAACAACGGCATCGACGGATTTATTCAGGCTTTCACAAATGCCAATGAGAAAGTACAGCAGGGAGTGACGGCTTTATTAACAACAGTCACATCAACAATGCAGGCGCAGGTCGGCACTCTGACCGCATCTGGGACTACTGCTGGACAGAGTCTTGGCACTGGTTTAATCAATGGAATCAACACGCAGAAACCATTGGCAGTAGCTGCTATAAGTGGTATGTGTGTGACCTTGATACAAACGATGCAGGCTGGATTACCAAGCGCCACGTTCAATACCATTGGGCAAACGAATGTTATGCAGGGACTTATCAATGGTCTGAATGCTAAGAGAGCTCTTTTGTTGAGTACAGCAAGGAATCATTGTACGGCATTGGTGCAGCAATTCAGGACTTCACTTCCCAGCGCTACATTCAACACAATCGGCCAAAATGTAATCCAGGCTATCATCAATGGAATGAATGCTAAAAGGGAATTACTGCTGGCAACGGCAAGAAACCTTTGTGTTGCGCTTGTCGCAAAATTCAGGACCGAATTACCGACAGCCACGTTCCAGACACTTGGAGAGGGGCTTGTTCAGGCTTTGGTGAACGGAATCAAAAGCAAGCAAAGTACAGCGGAAGAAGCGGCTAGGGCAGTATGCAGCGCCACTATGAATGCATTCAGAAACAATCTTTCGGCCGATGATTTGAAAGGGGTTGGTGCAAACGCAGCTCAAGGATTAGCAGATGGAATCAGAAGCAAAATCAATGAGATTGCAGATGCGGCGATTGATGCTGCGAAAAGAGCTGTCCGGGAGGCTAAAAAGGAACTTGATGAACATTCTCCATCGAAGGTTTTCTTTAAGATCGGCGAGAATGTTGATTTGGGAATGATCAATGGCATCCGGGCGTACTTAAGACGTGTTGGCGATGCCGGTACGGAGCTTGGCAGAGAAACAATCGATTCAATGAAATCTGCCATCCGTCATATTTCGGATATCGTAAACAGAGAGATGGACACGGAGCCGACTATCAGGCCGGTTCTGGATATGACAAATGTTCAAAATGGAGTCAGCGAAATCAATTCCCTGTTCACAAAGGGGTTGAATATGTCGGCTTCCTATAATAAAGCTCTGTCGGCCGCAAGGGACAATAAAATTAGTTCTGTTGCCGCTGATAATGCTTCAGGAAACTATCAACAGCTTGCATCGAATACATACAGTTTCGTGCAGAATAACTACTCGCCGAAAGCTCTGTCCCGGAAAGATATCTACCGGCAGACTAAGAACCAGTTTGCGGCGATGAAGGGAGCGGTGAGTAGCACATGATCAAATCAGTAACAGTAACAAATTACCTTGGCGAATGGATCAAGATTAACCTTGCCGATGATGACCCCGAACATGGTTTGCTCATCAAAAGCATAGAAGGTCTTGGTCCCGCTAAGGCCGATGTCAATACTACGAATCTGGCGACAAATGACGGCTCGCTGTATAACTCGGCAAGGCTTGAAGAGCGAAATATCGTTATGCAGTTATATTTTACCGAAGCTCCAAGGATTGAAGACGCAAGACAGACAACCTACAAGTATTTTCCGATTAAGAAGTTCCTCGATTTCCTTGTAGAGACGGATAATCGGATTGTCAGGACAAAGGGGTATGTTGAATCCAACGAGCCAAATATTTTCAGCGAGCAGGAGTCCAGTCAGATCTCTATCGTGTGCCCGGACCCGTATTTTTATTCGGCCGGGGAAAATGGAAATAACGTAACTATTTTCTATGGCGTGGAACCCCTTTTTGAGTTTGAGTTTGATAATAATTCCCTTGATGAGGACTTGATTGAATTCGGCTCTATAGAAAATCAGACGGAGCGTTCAGTCTATTATGACGGGGATGCGGAGATCGGAGTAACTATCACAATCCACGCTATTGGAGAAGCAAGGAACATTACAATTTACAATACCGGGACCAGGGAAGTAATGCGGATCGATACGGATAAGCTGGAAGCTCTTACTGGTTCAGGAATCATATCCGGTGATGACATCATCATCACAACCGTCCGGGGAGAGAAATCAATCCGGCTGCTTAGAACAGGCCGTTATACCAATATCCTCAACTGCCTGGACAAAGGTTCGGACTGGTTCCAGCTGTCAAAAGGCGATAATATTTTTGCCTATGTGGCGGAATACGGTTCAGAAAACCTGCAGTTTAAGATTGAAAACAGAATCATATATGAAGGAGTATAGATTATGGAAGTATTGATTATGGACGAAAAGTTTCAGCAGGTCTGTCTAATCGATGCTTTCGAGTCTCTGATCTGGACTGAGAGGTATCATGGTTTTGGAGACTTTGAGATTTATACACCAGCAAATGCTGAACTTATGAAAACAGTGAAGCAGGACTATTATGCCTGGCTGAAGGATTCAGATCAGGTGATGATTGTGGAGGAAGTTCAGATCGGGACGGAAGTGGAGACCGGAGGACATTTGACAATATCTGGACGTTCCCTGGAATCTATTCTGGACCGGCGCATTGTCTGGCAGCAAACAGTGCTTAACGGAAATCTTCAAAATGGGATTAAAAAGCTGATTACCGAAAATGTTATTTCTCCGGTTATTGCAGATCGGAAGATTGCAGGGTTTGTATTCCAGGAATCAAAAGATCCATATATAACGGGTCTGACGATACGGGCTCAGTATACCGGGGACAATCTGTACGAAACCATAGAAACCATTTGCAAAGCCTATAATCTTGGATTTCAGATCATACTCAATGAGCAGAATCAGTTTGTATTTAGTCTTTATTCCGGAGCGGACCGTTCTTATGATCAATCAGTCAATCCTTATGTTGTATTTTCTCCTAAGTTTGAAAATATCATTAACAGCAATTATCTGGAGTCAAAGAAAACGTTGAAAAATGTGACTTTGGTAGCAGGGGAAGATGCAGGTTCAACAAGGCGCACACGGATTGTTGGAACTGGGAAAGACTTAAACCGGAGAGAGATTTATACGGACGCCAGAGATATACAGTCTGAAACACAGGACGGAAAATTGTCAGATGGAGAATACAATGCCCAGTTGGACCAAAGAGGAAAAGAAAAACTTTCTGAGTATCAGCTTACCAAGTCGTTCGAGGGGCAGGTGGAGTCTACGCAGACGTTTGTTTATGGAAAGGATTTTTATAAAGGGGATATCGTTCAGATTGTAAACGAGTATGGAATAGAATCAAAAGTTCGGGTGATTGAAATCGTCAGGGCACAGGACACGACAGGTTATGAAACATACCCGACTTTCAGCGTAGTGGAATAGGAGGTTCTGCAGATGAGTGTAACGTATGGATTTTACAATGCGAAGAACCATGACCGCCGATACAATTCGATACAGATATCAAGTATTTTTGATGGAATTATCAGCGATGGCATTTATATGTCAATCGGCGATCACATGGTCGTAAAGTCAAATTCCGGAATGATGGTTACAGTTGGGGTGGGACGGGCCTGGTTCAATCATACATGGACTCTGAACGACTCCTTGCTCCCGATTGAGGTTCCGTTATCGGAGATAATCCTTAACAGAATTGACGCCATTATTTTGGAAGTAAATGCGGAGGAAAGCGTCCGCGAAAATACAATCAAAGTGATAAAAGGAACGCCGGCTACTAATCCTGCAAGACCTCTAATGGTCAATACGAGTGCAGTTCACCAGTATCCGCTGGCGTACATATATGTTGGGTCCGGCGTTACAGAAATCCGGCAGTCCAATATCACGAATATGGTGGGTACTTCGGCGACACCATTTGTCACTGGAATTATTGACACCATCAGCATTGACGACCTCATTGCGCAGTGGGGCGATCAGTGGGAGGAATATTACGCCAGACAAGTGGCCGACATGGAACATACCAATATTTTCTGGAAAGAACAGTGGGCAACTTGGTTTTTGGCGCAGACAACGGAGATCCAGGAGGCATATCTTGCATGGGAAAAACAATGGACGGATTGGTTTCAGTCCCAAACGATAGATATGGAGCGCACGAATGTTTTCTGGAAGCAGCAATGGGAACAGTGGTTTTATGGGTATACCAACGGATATACTGCTGAAATGGCGGATTGGAGGGATCAGAGCCAGACAGATTTTGTAAGCTGGTTTCAGAACCTGCAGGCAATGCTTTCAAGTGACGTTGCCGCTAATATGGCGAAGGAGATTCTGGAGCTTCAAAATAGAACGAAGGTTTTGGAAGTATTCTCCGAAGTCCTTTCAACGGAGTATGCGGTATACCACCAGCTTTATGACAGCGGATACAGAACATATGGCGCTGTACAGGATTCTTCAAATAAAGACGTTCTTGACAGCGATATTGACGCAGTGACCGGCCGCACCCATTCAAGTGAACTTATTCTGGACAGCAGCGGAAATCCGATTGATGCCAGAGTTATATTTGTAACCAAATGATTTTAACGAGGAGGAGCGATATGAAAATCGTAGATTATGAGAAAGTGCAGAAACTTTCAACCGACAATGTTTTTCTGCTTGACGGGGAAAGCGGCACAAAGGGAATCCTGGCTGGGGATCTGGCAAAGGCACTGATCGGCCTGCTTGATTCGGAGCAGTTTATGTCCGGAGTCAATCTTTCCGAACTGCCTCAGATCAATGCATTATCAGCTAACGATAAGATTCTTGTCGGGACGGCGACCGGAAATAAGGCGATTGCGTCCAACGACGTGTTATTTGCGGTTCTTGATGAATTTGCAACCGTTGAAATGCGGAGAAATATTTTCAGGGGAAAAAACCTGGGGCCTGCTCTGACTGCGGCGCAGAAAGCCGAGATCAAGGCCGGAACATTCAAGGGATTCTTTGTCGGTGATTACTGGACTGTCGGTGATAACATATGGAGAATTGTTGACATCAATTACTGGCTGAACTGCGGTGATACTTCCTGCACGACACCTCATCTGGTGATCATGCCGGATGCCGTATTATACAACGCCCAGATGAACGAGACGAATATTACCACCGGAGGCTATGTCGGCTCTAAGATGTATACAACAAATCTGGAGAATGCAAAAACCCTGGTGAATGCGGCCTTTGGTGCTGCAAATATTCTGAACCACAGAGAACTTCTGGTGAATGCCGTAAGCAACGGATACCCTTCTGCGGGAGCCTGGTACGATTCTAAGGTGGAATTACCCAACGAGATCATGATGTATGGGGCTTATGTGTATACCCCGGCCGGAAACGGTACAACTGTTCCGTATCGTTATACAATCAATAAGACACAGTTGGCTTTGATGCGGATTTATCCGAGATTCATAAATCCCCACAGGCAGAATCAGTGGCTGAGAGACGTCGTTTCTGGGACGGTTTTCGCTCGTGTGACCGGCATTGGCCATCCGGGCTTCCTCGACGCGTCGAACTCTTATGGGGTTCGTCCGGTCTTCGGTGTGGTTGGTTAGGTAATCCGGGGGCCTTGTGCCCCTTGTGAAAACCGTATCCAGGTAACTGAAAAAGATGGTAAAAAAGAAAGGAACAATAGGAATGGATGAAAAAATCTATGTAATCACCCTTGCGGATGGAACGGAGATCAAAAATCTTAGAATCAATGGGAACAACTTTATTTCCAGAGATTCCATCGATGCGCTGATTTTTGAAGGGAACTGTTCGCCCATAATCATCAGCGATGGAGAGAATGAAGAAATTCATGAGAACATGGAGCTGGTTCAGATCACTCCCGTTGGAGAGGATTACTGGTTTGTCCTGCGGGATCTCTCTGCGGCGGAATTGGAAAAAATCAAAATACAGTCCGATATCGAGTACGTCGCAATGATGGCCGGGATTGAAATCTAGGAAAGGAGACTCACCATGGAACATAGCAAGAATTACCAGAAAGTAAAACGTTATCACGACATGAAGGTGTGGAATGAAGTCCGCGTCCGTAACGCCGTAAAGATGGGCTGGATCACTGAGGAGGAATTCCGGGAGATCACCGGTAAGGATTATTGATGAGCGTTCTGGTAAGTGACCGGACGGAATCAAAGTTCGAGCCCATTACATTTTCAACGGAAGTACACAACATGCTGCGGGAGTTCATGCAGAGAAATTTTGGAGTGAAAGATTTGGAACATTTTGTCCAGCTTCGCTATGCCTATGGAAAAGACGACACTGAGGATTTTGGAAAATACCGTTACCTTATGCTGACTCATAAGAAGGAAATCGATCATTTGGCAACGCTTATGACCAATAATGTCAGGGCGGCCAACAGTATCTACCCGACTACTATGAGAGAGTACGAGACGCGGAGGGATTACCAGTCGTCGGCTATTGTGAACTGCGAGCAGATCATCAAGGAACTGCAGCGTGTTGTGGAGACCTTTGAGGTGGACCTGAATGTTTATGGCAGGTATGTAAAAGCTATCGACCGAGAAATCGGTTTGATAAAAAAGTGGCGTCAGCGGGACAACAAAATCAAGTCATATGTCCAACAGGGGTAACATCTAATTTTGCGTCGTTTCTGGGACGAATTTCGCTAATGTGAACAGCAATGGCAATACGAACTACAACAACGCGTCGAACTCTAATGGGGTTCGTCCGGATTCTCTGCCTAACCAACAGAGAAGGAGATGTTGTCCTTTCCATCAAGGATAAATAGCAAAGCCGGACGCAATTTACTACGGTAAGTATTGCTACAACGGTGAATAATCTTATGACGTATGAGGAGATTGTCTGTGACGCTAACAACTTGTATAAGGCTTACAAGGCCTCGATTAAGGGCAGTAAATGGAAGGAGACTACCCAGAAGTTCATGATAAACTTTCTGCGGTATCTTATTGACATACAGGATGACCTTCGGGGGCGCACACTTCAAAATGGACCAACCGAGGAATTCTCTCTGTCCGAAAGAGGCCGGGTAAGACCGATTACAAGTATCCGCATCCGGGATCGGATTGTGCGGCATGTCTTATGCGATGAAGTGCTTCTTCCAGAAGTTCGTAAACACATTATTTATGATAATGGGGCTTCTATCAAAGGAAGGGGTATTTCACATCAAAGGGATCGTTTCGAGATTCATCTCCATCGTTACTATAAGCTGCACGGTAACGAGGGCTGGATACTGTTCGGAGATTTTTCCAAGTTTTACGACAACATCATACATGAGATTGCAAAGAGGGAATTGCTGAAGCTGTTCGATGATGATGAATTCATTGACTGGCTGCTTACCCTTATATTTGAAGGCTTCAAGATTGACGTTTCTTATATGTCAGACGAGGAATATGCTTCCTGCATGGAGGACACGTTCAACAAGCTTGATTATCGGAATATTCCGAAGAATCTGTTGACTGGTGAGAAATGGATGTATAAGTCGGTCAACATTGGAGATCAGTTGTCTCAGATTATCGGTATTTATTATCCGTACCCTATCGACAATTATGTGAAATATGTAAGAAGTCAGAAGTTTTACGGACGGTATATGGATGACTGGTACATCATGAGTCCAAGCAAGGAAGAATTGCAGAATCTGCTGGAAAACATTTGTGCGATTGCGAAGGAGCTTGGTATTCATATCAACATGAAAAAGACCCGGATAGTAAAGATTTCGAGTACCTACAAATATTTGCAGATCCGCTACACACTCACAAAGGATGGTAAAATCATCAAGCGGATCAATCCAACCCGTGTCACCACAATGAGACGGAAACTAAAGAAATTAGCTGTAAAAGTCCAGGACGGAGAGATCCTGTATGAGAATGTGGAGAATATGTTCCGTGGCTGGATGGGCGGCTTTTATAAATTATTGTCGAGGCAGCAACGGCAAAATCTGATCAGCTTGTACGAAGAGCTGTTCGGCAAGACTATTACGATTGTCGATAAAAAGATGATTATAACGGATAAGTCACAAGAAAAAACTGAAGGAGGTTATATAGATGGATGGCTGGATGCAAATACTACTGACAGTTTTTAGCTCAGTTTTAGCGTCTTCTGGGCTGTGGGCTTATATCGCCAAAAGAGCAGAGAAAAAAGACGTAAAGACAGAGATGCTTATAGGACTGGGACATGATCGGATTATGTATCTGGGAATGTCATATATCGACCGGGGGTGGATCACTTCCGATGAATATGAGAATCTTTACGAGTATCTCTACAAGCCGTATGAAAAGATGGGCGGAAACGGCTCCGCCAAGCGTATCATGAACGAGGTAAACAAACTACCTATACACAAATCACAATACAAGGAGGAAGTAAATCATGAAGATGACTAACAAAACCTATGACACTTTGAAATGGATCGCACAGTATCTCCTTCCGGCTGCCGGCACATTATATTTTGCCCTGGCAGGAATCTGGGGGCTGCCCTGTGGGGAACAGGTAGTGGGCACCATCACTGCAGTGGATACATTCCTGGGTGTGATTCTGGGGATCAGTGCGGCGCAGTATAACAAGGCGGAAGGAAAATGATGAAAGGCTGCCTGTGGATTTTGCTGCTGTATCTGGTTTTCATATCGGTTCTGATAATAGCGCTGGCCATTCTGTTTGAGTACGGAGGGCTGGCGTTTATTGCTTTTGCGCTGATTGCGTCTTGTGCCGTTGGTATGGCAGCAAATTATATTTTGGAAAAGAGGGATAGAGATGAGTTATAGCGTTCAGGGCACTACCATCACCCTCACAAGAGGCGATACTTTTATGGCGCTCGTTTCGATAACACAGTCGGATGGGAGCCAATATCTCCCGGTTGAAGGAGATTCCATACGGTTTGCGATGAAGAAGTCATACGAGGATGGCGAGCCTCTTTTGGTAAAAGACATACCCATTGACACGATGAAGCTGATACTCGAACCAGGAGATACCAAGGCTCTGGATTTTGGGAAGTATGTTTATGACATTCAGCTTACCAAAGTTACCGGGGAAGTGGACACGTTCATCACCAAGGGGAGCATGAAAATAACGGAAGAGGTGGATTGACATGGGGAACATCAACGCATTGGAAACTTTATCCGGCTCCATAGCTGCAGATGTTTCTTTGTCTGGGGTATTGTCATGTGTTGGCGGGCTGTCGGGGAAAGTGTCCGTTACCAAAGAGTATGATATTTACGGTGGGGAGTATAAAATTGTTCCAAAGACATTCGAGGAGCAGGTACTTCCTACCAGCAACCGGGTACTGAAAGAAGATGTCGTTGTGAAAGAAGTTCCGTTTTATGAGACCAGTAATGATTCGGGCGGAATAACTGCATATATCGGAAAGGATGTTGAGAATGGTTTATAACAAAGTAGTTTACGGTGGAAAGACCCTGATGGATCTCACAGGGGATTCCGTGACACCGGACAAACTTCTCGCCGGTGAGACTGCCCATGACAAATCCGGAGAAGCGATTGCCGGAACCTGTACATTTGATGTGGACTCTACGGATGCGACAGTTACGGCGGCTGAGATTCTGAAAGGAAAAACGGGATACGCCAGAGGCAGCAAGGTCACTGGAACCATGTTGAATCACGGCGCTGTTACGGGAAGCATATCGGGGAAAGACGATTCGTATGTGGTTCCTGTTGGGTATCACGATGGTTCAGGTGTGGTTAAAATCGATGACACGGAGAAAGCAAAACTTGTTCCAAGTAATATCCGGAGCGGGGTTAGTGTCCTTGGAGTCGAGGGAAACATGACCGGAACCGAGGATGTGAATGCCCAGACTAAAACGGTTTCTCCGTCTACCGTCCAGCAGACAATTCTGCCGGATGAGGGGTATAACTATCTGTCTCAGATTGTAGTGGGCGCGATTCCCTATGTGGAAAGTTCTAATTCTGCGGGAGGTACTACGGTAACGATTGCGGGGTGATTGAATGTCAGTAAACAAAATTGTTTACGGAGGTAGAACGTTGATTGACCTGACTGGGGATACCGTTACCGAAGAAACCTTACTTAAGGGTTGCCAGGCACATGGGGCGGATGGTACAATAATTATCGGAACTATGTTATCCGGATGTCCTGCCGAGTTTATTGTAGAGGAAGAGGTTGCTGACTCGTCCGGACAGGATATACAGGATGAAACCGGGAGCGTAGTTAAGGGCAAAATCAAGTATTTAAGGGTGTAGAAAAGCTGTTTATTTCGTGAGTATTCCTACATTTCAAAGAAAAACCCTTGAATTTACAGGATTCTGTGTTTCTATTATATTTTCTTTAAGTTCCAGAGGTTTTTTTCATATTAAAAATACAATAGGTGATGAAAAATATATCCAGATTGCAGAAAGAATAATAAACGTATTGGAGAAAGAAAAACTAATTAAGTATGAAGGCATTTTAGAAAATGAAGAAGAAATTGAAGAAAACATTTATATTGATTAAATATTTTAGTGGAGAGTATGAATGCCATAATTATGCCAAAGGATGACGATATATGTGGCTCTATTTTGGCTCTAAAAATATTGACAGCCACAAATACAAGAGCATTTTTCAAAGAATATGGATAATAAATCCCCTAAAAAATAGGAAAAACCATCCAATTCACACCATCCGGCGAAGAGTTCGAATAGTACAAGAGTATATTATTTATTTTATATGGCAGGTAGTCTATGAGATTGCCTGCTATATTTACATTATGTTATTTTTAGAGAAATTAATGTAGTGAATTGTTGCCAGTGTAACTATGTATTTTTATGGGTGATTATAGAAAAGATAATAAAAAATAAGCAAATATATAGCAAAATGCTTTACAAATGCTGTGTCGTGTGATATGCTTGTAATATCAAAAAGGAAGAGGTGATATATAATGGCTCAAATTAGTTTGCGCATAGAGGATGATGTAAAGAAAAAGGCAGAGCAGGCATGCGCCGATATTGGCATGTCTTTATCTACGGCTATAAATATTTATCTTAAAAAACTTGGACGAGAGAAACGGATACCGTTTGAAGTATCTGTTGATCCGTTTTATTCGCAGGAGAATATGACCAGACTTAGGGAATCTGTAGCGCAAATGGAAGCGACAGGTGGTACGATACATGAGGTGAATTTTGATGATTAAGTCATGGTCAGATGCGGCGTGGGAAGATTTTGAATACTGGACAAAGCAGGATAAAAAGACGTTGAGGCGTATCCTTCAGCTATTGAAGGATATTGACCGAAATGGATACGAGGGAATAGGAAAGCCAGAAAGACTAAGTGGTGACTTGGCATCTTATTGGAGCCGACGAATAGATGATGCAAATCGTATCGTTTATCGGATAGAAGATAATATGATAAAGATTGTTCAATGTGGTTCTCATTATAGAGATAAGTAAAATTGGCAACATTTTGGCAACAGAAAATCAGCAAGCCAGAATAAATGGTGTAATTGAAGTAAAAAAGGCGTGTATTTGCACAAAACTTAAACAGATACAGTTAAGGAAAACGAAGAGCACGCCGAGTTCGAGTAACGGACAAGATGCTGGGAATGCTGATAAAATGGGCATTTCCGGCTTTGCTATATGGCGTTTGACTCTAAAATGGCTCTAATTATTTGATGGATACTGGATTTATATGGGTATCATGATATCTGGTGGTGGGGAGCGGAAGCATTCTGTGTTGCATTTTAAAGGAATATTGGCTTGAATCTCCCTGCCGGATATGGTATATTGTAAACATAAAAGGAAGCAACCGCCCACAAAGTGGTTAGTCTCCGGAAATGGTTTTTAAGCCTACCAGACTGCCAAGTATGATCTGACCCCAAAAAGTTAGACAAAAATTTATGGTTATGCAACTGATAAGGATTGGAGCCTGTATTGCACAGGACTCAGTCCTTTTAGTTTTGCCTTAATCCGTTTGTTATTATAATAATCAATATATCTTTCTAGTTCAACTCGAAATCCCTCCATAGAATCAAATTCCCGCAAATATAAAAGCTCCGATTTTAACAAACCAAAGAAGTTTTCCATGATGGAATTATCAAGGCAATTCCCTTTTCTCGACATGCTCTGCCGGATTCCCTTATCTTTTAAGCGTTTCTGGTAGGTCTTATGCTGGTACTGCCATCCCTGATCCGAATGGAAAATAAGGTTTGTATTATCAGGAATCTTTGCAAAAGCATTATCAAGCATTCTCAAAACCTGCCCCAAGACTGGTCTGTCGCTTATTTCATAGCTGATGATTTCCCCATTATACATATCTAAAATCGGTGATAAATACAATTTCGTTCCAAACAGGGCAAACTCTGTGATATCTGTAGTCCACTTTTGGTTCGGCTCTGTAGTATTGAAATCCCTTTTCAGTATATTAGGCGCAATCTTTCCAACTTCCCCCTTGCAGGAACGATATTTCTTAATCCTTACCATACATTTTAGATGCAGGGTTTTCATCAGTCTCTGAACTGTTTTATGATTGACCTGATATCCGCGGTTATGCAGTTCCATCGTGATACGGCGATATCCATACCGCCCCTGGTTTTCATGGTAGATAGCCGTGATATTTTCCTTAATAGCGGCATATTTATCTGGCTTCTTCAACTGTTTTACATGGTAATAATAGGTGCTCCGCGGCATTTCTGCCAGTTCCAGCAATGCTGTCAGTTTATATTTCTGCCTTAATTCCATAACGACAGCTACTTTGTCGGTTTCTCTGATCTTCCCCGCTTTTGAATTAGGGCATTTAATTTTTTTAGGTATTCATTCTCCATCCGGAGACGCTGCACTTCGGAAAGCAGGTCTTCGTTTGTTTCTATGTTTGTTTTTGGTTTCCGTGGTCGTTTTGTCCCCATTTTTGATGTCCTGCCTCTCTGTTCTTCAAACAGGGCATCCTTTCCTTGCTCAAAGTAGATGCGTTCCCATTGGGAAACAGTCCTGAAGGAAGGGATGTTGAAGTGGGCTGCCGTCTTTCGGATGGATGCGCCTGTATTATGCATATATTCTACAACAGAGACTTTAAATTCGCCAGTATAAGTTCCGTGTGTAGTGCTTAATCCTTCCACGCCATGCTCCTGAAAGGCATCCCTCCACTTTTGAATATCACCATAGCTGAAATGATATTCCTGTGCCAGTTTTTTGATTCCAATATCTCCTTTTAGATATCGTTCCACAATTTCCAGCTTGAGTTCTGTGGAATATATTTTTCTTCCAGACATAGAAATAACCCCTTTCATTAGACTTTCATTTTTGTCTAATAAAAGGGGTTCGCT
The DNA here is from genome assembly GCA_910588855.1 of uncultured Kineothrix sp. Taxonomy (GTDB): domain Bacteria; phylum Bacillota; class Clostridia; order Lachnospirales; family Lachnospiraceae; genus Kineothrix. The sequence goes on from CAJUSR010000005.1 coordinate 101,839, forward strand.
TCAGTTTGGCTTGGTACAAAAACTTATTATATGGAGTTGCATTCTAAATATTTGGGTGCAGAATGTGAAAAAGATAAGCGATATTTTATCATAGGCCATAAGAAGGTTCCTATTCTTAGAATGTGACATACATCATACTATCAGGGGCATATAGAACCGTTGCCGGGGTATTCTAACAGGATTGTTGGAAAATTGTGCGCAAAATGCCTTGAAGAATTAGAAAAGTATAATATTTCCTTATTTTGATAAAGAATATCAATATCGTTCAAATGGCTTAATGGGAATAATTAGTGGTTATTTGCATATAATTTTAGTGGAAAGCACTATTGACTTTCCTCTTTGTGCTTGCTAGAATGTAGGTACAAAGAAAGTTTACCACTGACCGATATGTGGTATATAAATGGTCGGGTTGAAAGTTTACCGCTGACCAATATGCGGTATATAAATGGTTGGGTCGAAAGTATAGTCCTTCGCCGCAAGGCGGAGGACTTTTCTGTAGTGAGGACAGGCAGATGAAGAAAACAGGCTTTTATATTATCAAGGACAAATTCTTTGTAGATATGCCCGATCCGTATCTCAAGGGAAATAAAGCGGGAAACAGACCGCATTATTACTGTTTTGAAGATACAAATACCGGAATATACTGGATGATACCATTATCCAGCCGCATTGACAAATACAAACAAATTATGGAGAAAAAAGAAAAAGCTGGGAAACCTTGCGATATTCTCCATATCGTTAAATTGGATGACAGCCGGGAGAGCGCATTTCTAATACAAGATATGTTCCCGATAACGGAAGAATACATAGAGAGGGAATACACAATTGCCGGAAATCATCTGATGTTGACAAGTGAGCATACTGCTAGAGAGATTGAGCAGAAAGCGAAAAAAGTTATGGGTATGTTGAAACGTGGCATAAAATTCACTCCAACACAGCCGGACGTTATGGCGATATTGGAGAATTTGAAGAAAGACAGATAAAATTTCCTTGTTAGTGTAATAATTACATGGTGCTAGCACCATGTAGATATGGCAGTCAAGGAGAAAATCTGTGATACCCGTATGATACCTGTTTGCTTTGAAACTGTAAATACGGCGTAAAATACTAATATTATAGCTATGAAAACCCTTAAAAAGCAATCAAATATTTAACAATTATATTATAGTTATAGGGAGTTCGAGTGATGAAAAATTTTACACATATTATTTTATATGGCAGGTAGTTTATGGATTGCCTGCCATATTTGATATTATTTCATTTAGGCTTATTTGCAAAATTTTTTGTTGCCAGAAAATTATATACAAAATGATTGACACCAAATATGACACCACATATAATATAGATAGGAGGTATTCAGAATGTCAAAGTGGGATAAACTATTAGCACGTATTTGCACTTTATCAAAAGATATTCGGTTTGATGAATTGCGTAAGGTGTTAGAGAGCTATGGATATGAGATGAATGCCCCAAGAAGTGGAAGCAGTCATTATACATTTAGAAAAAAGGGGTGTATGCCAATTACGATACCAAAACATGAGCCAATTAAGAAAGTTTATGTTGAGATGGTGAAACAGATCGTGGAAAGTGAGGAAAGAAACGATGAAAACGTTGAATGATTATATGGCAATGTCTTATCGGATGGAGATTGTGGAGGATAAGGATGAAGGTGGTTTTGTGGTTTCTTACCCCGATCTGCCGGGATGTATTACTTGTGGTGAAACAGTAGAAAAAGCGGTGATAAATGCAACAGATGCTAAGAGGGAATGGATTGAAGCTGCACTTGAAGAGGGGATTAAGATTAATGAACCAGACAACTTGGAAGATTATTCCGGGCAGTTTAAATTGAGATTACCTCGCAGCTTACATCGCCTATTGGCAGAGCATTCCAAAAGAGAAGGTATCAGTATGAATCAGTATTGTGTGTATCTTCTATCAAGAAATGATGCTGTTTATTCAAAGTAAAACCAACAATATTATATTGAAAAGATGGCAACATTTTGGCAACAGAAAATCAGTAAGCCAGAATAAATGATGTAATTGAAGTAAAAACAGGGGTGTATTTGCACAAGGACTAAATAAATACAGTTAAGATTAGCAAAGAACACGCCGAGTTCGAGTAACGGACAAGATGCCGAAGATACTGATAAAATGGGCATTTCCGGGGTTGCTTTATGCCTGTTGGTCCTAAAATGGATCTAATTATTTGATGGATACTGGATTTGCGGCGGGTGTCATGATACCTGCTGGTGGGGAGCCGGAAACATTCTGTGTTGCATTTTAAAGGAATATTGGCTTCAATCTTCCTGCCGGATACGGTATATTGTAAACTGTAGACATAAAAGGAAGCAACCGCCCACAAAGTGGTTAGCCTCCGAAGTATAGCTCTTAAGTCTGCCTTCTACCGCCAAGTAACAAGGTAGGCTTATTTATTTTCGCTTGTTGTTCCTATCTATAGTAGGCAAACCCAACAAGTTGCATATCACAATGCAAGAAAAAACGAGTCGACTAAAAATAACAGGCGAAAGACTTCGTATGCATCCATTTGCATCAACCTTCTCCATGAATTTTGTTATTTACACAAGTGCGGGAGGCTTTCCACCTTGTAACACGGTTGTTCCGTGCTTCTAATAAAGTATAACTTCCGGCATCGGACAGTCTTTTTCCGATTTTGAAATTTAGGAAAATTTTTAACGGTGTAATCTATAAATATTGGATTGATTGAAAGCTATATTTTGCAGTATTAATGAAGAAAAGGACATTCCTGAATCGGTTTCCCGGAATGCCCTTTTTTTGATTATACTAGATGATTCCACATAATTCGGCCAAAAGCTGTATGCCGTCTTTCAGCCCATGCCGGTACGCTATTGCGCCGTATACCGCGCCGCAATGATTGGTGGCAGAGATTGCCATGTCAATGATGGCTGTCTGCTTCCGGATAAGTTTAGCGTTGTCCATTTTTTAAATGTGTTATTCTGCTGTTTCAGGGTGCTATGGCCTGTATTTTTAGTGGTAAATAAGGGATGAAAGGGGTATAATCAAAGGAACAAATAGGGGTTGAAAGAGAGGGCGCCATGAAAAAGACTGCTTTGGCATTAAGCATTATATTTATTATTTTAACTTTTATTGGTGCTGGATATGTTTTATATAATAGAGGACAGGTAAATGCAGGGTACGCCATTATTCCATTGGTATTTGCTCTTACCAGCATCGCCTTTTATCGAAATAGAAAATAACAATTTCACCTTCAACAGTGTGAGCAGAGTGAAAATTCGGGATTTACGGAGGAAAGAGCATTGAATTTAACATATAAAAGGGCAACGATTGAGGACATAGATTTATTAACAGAAACAAGAATAGAAGTGTTAAGGGCAGCTAATAAATTATCTGATGATATTGATATGAGTGAAGTGGAAAAACAATCCTATGACTATTATAAAAAAGCTCTTTGTGATGGTACACATATCGCATATTTGATATTTGATGAAAATTATTTTATAGGTACTGGCGGTGTCAGTTTTTTTCAAGTAATGCCAACTTATCATAATCCAAGCGGAAAGAAAGCATATATAATGAATATGTATACACACCCCGATTACAGAAGAATGGGGATTGCATATAAAACACTGGATATGCTGATTAGCGATACTAAATGTAAGGGGATTACCTCTATTTCTTTGGAAGCAACTGCTATGGGGCGTCCTTTGTATGAATAATATGGTTTTGTAAAAATGAATGATGAAATGGAATTGCCAGAATAACAAATTCTAAATTTGTCGGGAAGTTGCAGGTAGCGTAAAATCGGTGTTTGGAGGAATGAATGTCAAGAAAAATTATAGAGATAAAACATCATCTTTCAAGTGGAGGCTGTATGTGTAGTGGAATTGAGGATTTATATGCAACAAGGACAAATCAATCCATTCCAGAGGGTCTTCTTCTTGCATTGGGAAGTTTTTGTGAAACCGTTTTCATTAAAATGAATAATAGTGAAAAGCCATATATGTTCAGCGCAAATGATGCAAAACCAAAAACAGTATATGAAAATTTAAAAGAAGAATTGGGGTTAGATTATAAAATTATTGGTGGAACAACTGTAAAATATGCCAAAAAGTCTATCAAAAAAGAAATTGATGAAGGCAATCCTGTTGTTTTAGGTCCATTGGATATGTTTTATTTGCCCTATCTGAAAATGTACCATGCTGAACATATACCTATACATTATGTGATGGTGACTGGATATGATGAAGAAAAGGATTGTGTTTTGATATATGATTGCGACCCGGAAGAGATGATAGAACTTGCCATTAGTGATTTAGAACTGGCTTGGGATATTGAGAAAAATGGGGTGGGCGATAAAAACGGATTTATAAAGATTCGGTTAGGTGACAATCTGCCCGATAAATATACACTTAGCTGTAATTGCCTGTTGAAAAAAGCAGAAAGACAGTTTAGAGAAAAACCGAATATTCTTGGAATTTCTGCCTACGAAAAAATTGCAAAAGAACTTCCGAAATGGAAAAAGAAATTTTCAGAAGAAGTTTACAGAAAAGCCCTTATTTCTATTACTGAATATATGGGGAAAGTGCCTAAAGTGCCAAATGAGATTATGGGAGTGAAAGAAGCTGATATACCATACTGTGCAAATTATGACAGGCTTGCAGAGATTCTCCATAAATTAGGACAGGAATATAAGCAGGATAATTGGCTAAAGTCTGCGGAATTGTTTGATAAATGTGGGAAAAATATTGAAACGATTGTTACATATGTTGTGCAGTATTGCTGTAATGATGTTGACAGAATAGATGAACTACCTAATTTGTTCCTTGAAAATGCTAATTATGCAAAAGAAGCCTATCGGTTCATTCAAGACACAAAATAAGTTCCGATTTGTAGGGGAGGTGGAAAAAGTATTGTTGCGCTTAGGGGATTTTGAACGCTTATTTTATAAGGGATTCAGCAGTAAAAATGATGATTGCAGTATCTTGTGCCATTATCACCGGGATAGGTGGTATGTTGCGTAATGGGAGCGATTATATTTTCCGTTAATGCAATAATTACATAGTGCTAACACCATGTAGATATGGCAGTCAAGAAGAAAATCTGTGATACCCGCACGATACCTGTTTAATCTGAAACTCATGCTCCAGACAATCGGCAACGGCCAGAGGGAAGAAGCCGAGTTCTATTAACAGGCTTGCGTGGGAATACCGGATATCATGCAAACGGATGCGCTTTACTTCCCCGTCTTTCGTTCCCCTTACCATTTCATGTTCAAAGAAAGATTTTGTATAGGGGAAAAGTCTGCCATGCTTATGTATGCCATAAAGGCGTTCTGTATAGCTTTTTAGTTCATCACGCAGAAATCCGGCATGGGCACGGTAAGGATGCTCTTAGGCGTTTTGGAAAGAGTGATAACGTCCTTTCCGTTTAGATGCTGGTACGATTCCGGTCAATTCAACTTCCACTCCAAATATTCATTCAGGTGGGTGCTGCTTACTATACATTATACGATAAAACCCATAATCAGTTATGCAATATATTCATAAATAATGCAGGAGGATTTGGAAAATACGCAACTTTGACACATCTTTTTGATATTATAAACACATTGGAGGTTTTTGTGATGAAAGTTTTAATTGTAGAAGATGATGAATCTATTGCAAATTTAGTAAAGATAAACCTGACGGCAGAAGGATACCACTGTGCCTGTGCTTATGATGGAAAAGCAGGGGCGGATTATCTGGAAAAAGAAGTTTTTGATTTAATTCTGTTGGATATTATGCTGCCAGAGATTGATGGGTATGAACTGCTGGAATATATCAAACCTTTTGGAACACTTTTATGACAGCAAAAGGCGCAGTAAATGACCGTATCCGTGGATTGAAGCTGGGGGCGGATGACTATATCATAAAACCATTCCAGATAGGGGAACTGCTCGCCCGTGTAGAGGCGCTGCTTCGGAGATATGGGAAGATTAATAAAAAGCTGTCCTTTGAAGATGTGGAGATTGACATGGTATCAAGGACGGTTACGAAATCAGGGGAAATGGTAGAACTGACATTCAAGGAATTTGACCTGCTGGTGGAGCTGGTGCAGAACAAAGGCGCTGCCCTATACCGTGACAGACTGTATGAAAAGATATGGGGAGAGGTGTTCATGGGGGATACCCGTACACTGGATTCCCATATCCAGCGGCTTCGGAGGAAGCTGAACTGGGAGAAACATATTAAGACAGTATTCCGTGTGGGATATCGGCTGGAGGAAAGTCCATGAAATTATTCCACAAGATATTCCTTTGCTTTGTACTGCTCTTTGGGATTGCATTTCAAGCCGCAGGATTTCTGCTGGTAAACTATGCTTATGGGAATGCCATAGAGCAGGAGAAAAAATATGCCTTTCAGGAATTTCAGCAGAACAAGTATATCTTACAGTCAATCCTGTATCTGGAGCCGGAACTATTTGAAAACGGTGCAGACAGCCTGCACAATATGGCAGGGAGATTCACTGCTCCCGTTGCCCTTTTTAGCGAGGATGGGGTGTGCATCTTTTCCAATACAAGCATGCAGCCTGATTTTTTTATTTTTACCGGGGAGGAGGATGATCGGATAGCTTTTCAGATATTCCGGGAAGGGGAGGAAAGCGATATTTTTGTATATGGTTGTATAGCGCAGGGGGATAGGAAGGCCTTCCTGGTCACGGAGACGGACATCAGTTCCGTGGTGGTTGCCCAAAAAGGTATGATTGCCTATTTTCAAAGGATATATATAGCCATTCTGTGTATCAGTTCCCCGGTAATCTTCCTGCTGACAAGGGCTCTGACAGGTTCCATTAAAAAAGTGGGGAAAGCGGCAAGAAGGATTGCAAAGGGAAATTATTCCGAGAGAATCGGCATAGAGGGGAAGGACGAGATTTGTGAGCTGGCTTCCGACTTTGACCAGATGGTCCGGCAGGTAGAGGAAAAAGTTGCAGAGTTATCCGATGTGGCAAGGCAGAAGGAGGATTTTGCTGCAAACTTTGCCCATGAGTTGAAGACACCGCTGACGTCAGTGATAGGTTACGCAGATATGTTGTATCGCCGGGAGCTGCCAAGGGAAGAAGTAAAGAGTGCAGCCGAGTATATCTTGAGTGAAGGTATGAGGCTGGAATCCCTGTCCTTAAAGCTGATGGATTTGTTTGTACTGGATAAACAGGATTTCCTTTTGGAGAGGATGTCTGCAGAGGAAATGTTTGAAAACCTTGCGCAGGGCATAGGGCCTGTATGCAGGAAGCATGGGGCAGAGCTGCATATGGAAATAGAGGATAGCATGATAGAAGTGGACTATGACCTGTTTAAGACCATGATTTTAAACCTTGTAGACAACGCAGTCAAGGCAGACTGCAGGGATGTATGGATCAGCGGAACACGGGGAAAGGATACCTACCTGATTAAGATTAGAGATAACGGAAAAGGGATTCCGCCAAAAGAACTGGGGCGTATAACAGAGGCTTTTTATATGGTGGATAAGTCCCGTTCCAGGAAACAGCATGGGGCAGGGCTGGGGATGGCCTTGGTATCAAAGATTGTGAGGATACACAGGGCGGAGATGGAGATAGAAAGCGATGGGAAGATGGGTACGGTAGTCAGCATTGGATTCCCACTGCATAAAGGAGGCGCAGATGAAGAAAACATATAAATATACGTTTCTCACCATGTTCCTTGCATTGGCCTTTATCTTTGGCAGTATGGCGGTCATGAACTTTATATTATACATAAGAGAAGACCAGTTTTTGTCGGAAAGCGGGATGGCAGTAGTGGAATCGCCAGTCCGCTCATGGCAGGGGTGGGGAGATGAACCGGATGCGAAGGAGGATGGAGAAAGATATTCCCTTACAACGGTGCAGGTGAGGGATGCTATGGAAAGCTGGAATCAGCGGCTGGGGGAGACGCTTCATGATCCGGTAGAAGGGCAGGTTTCCATGAAGGAAGCGGTCCGGGAAGGGGAAGAATGGCTGATATCAATGGGAATAGAGGAAACCCAGGGAGCAGAGGATAGGCTGAAATTGGTAAAAGCGGTGCTGGGCGTTGGTACACAAAAGGGTTCGTCAAAAGTGCAGATGGAGCCTTATTACAGTTTTTGGACAGTGCATTTTTCAGGTTCCTATACAGATGCAGTTGTATATTTGAATGCGGTCACCGGCAGGGTATGGAGAGCGGAGGTCACCTTGTATGATAATTTTTTGGAGGAACTGCCCTGTGAAAAACTGGGACAGTTTGTAGAATTGGCAGGCCTGCCGGTAACGGATGGAGTTGCAGAGATAAATAAAGAAAAAACGCAGGCAGTCCTTGTGGTGGAAGACGGTCTGCTGTATGCAGGGCTTGATTATCAGAATGTAGCCCTTGGGGATAATGCTGTGGTAGAGTATACCAACAGGGAGCTGTTTCATGACAGATATGTGGTGATTACATATGAAATATTGACAGATTAAAAATATTACATCAATAACACATCTATAACGTAAAAATAACACAACACCCGTTTAGGATAGTATATATCCTGGACGGGTGTTTTTGTATCAACAAGCTGCCCCCGGAGCGTGGCAGCGTCTTATGGGCAGGTAATCTATCAGAACAGGAGGTAATGGGATGGAATCAAATATGGAATTGCAGGTGGAACATCTATGCAAATCTTACAGAAAAAAAAGCGTTGAAGGATGTCAGCTTTACACTCCGAAAAGGGATTTACGGGCTGTTGGGAGAAAACGGTGCGGGAAAAAGTACCCTTATGCGGATGATGGCTACGGTAGACTTTCCTTCAAAAGGAAACATCCGGTATGGGGGGAAGGATATTTTTGGCATGGATGAAGGATACCGCAGCCTGATTGGGTATATGCCACAGGATTATAGTGTTTATCCCGGATTTACGGCAAAAGATTTTCTGGAATATATGGGTGTCTTGAAAGGGATACCGAAAACAAAGCTGAAGGACAGAATTATGGAAATCCTTGAATTTGTGGACCTGTCAAAAGCGGCAGACAAGAAAGTGAAGACTTTTTCGGGCGGCATGAAGCGGAGGATAGGGATTGCACAGGCGATTATCAACGAACCGGAGATACTGATATTGGATGAACCGACTGCCGGGCTTGATCCGAGAGAGCGCATCCGTTTTTCCAATATTATCAGTGATATGGGCAAGGATAAGATTGTGCTGCTGTCTACCCATATTGTGTCAGACATTGAAGCGGCCGCCACGGAGCTTGTAGTGGTAAAGAAAGGGAAGGTTTTGGAGACTGGGAACGTGGATGAACTGGTTCAGAAAGTCCGGGGGCAGGTCTGGGAAACAGTAGTCAGCCAGAAGGTATACCAGCAACTCAGGAAAGAGCGCTCTGTCATCCATTTAAAGCAGGTTGGAAGGGAAGTGCAGGTGCGTTTTATCGGGGAGGAATATCCGGAGGCAGAGGGCAGCCGGGCAGAGCCCACACTGGAAGATTACTATGTTTTTGCAGGCGGGATTATGGAAGAAAATTCTTGATGGAAAGAGAGGAACAGGAAATGAAGAATAAAAAAGTGTCTTCGACACTTCATCAATTTATTTCCTTCTGGCGAAGGAATTTCCTATATGGTAAGCAATTGTTTATAACAATGGTGGCATTTGCAGTGGTCATGGGTCTGGCAGGATGTGCAAAGGAAAGCGGGAATGAACCGGGTGCGCCGATGCGGATAGAATCATCTGTCATAAGAGAGGAAAGGGAAAATAAAGAGGATGCAGATGCTTCTGATACACAGATGCAGGTATCGTTCCCGGAGAATAATGAGGGCAGTGTGGAAAAACAGACAGATGCGCAGCTGGAGGAGGAACTGAAAAATTACCGTCAAGAGCGGGAGGATATGATTCAGGAGGCTAACGGCCTGGTGGAAGGAGGTTCACCGGATGAGGACAATTATTCCTTCGATATGTCCGGATTATTTTATACAAGCAGGTTTGACACACGGGAAACTACGGAAGCTTATGCTGCCGCACGGATTTATGTGACAGATATACTTGGGCTCAAACCAAGGACAAAGATGGTGACTTATATGTGTATCGATCCGAGAGTGCTGGCGATTTATGATGACGAGGATAAAGGTGTTGCAGCAGGGTATGACAGCAGTAATATTTTTGTCTGCGAATACTGCAATGGAGATGGTGTTTGGCAGTACCTGATTCTTGTCCGTGACGGTAAGAGCGGCGCATGGAGCGTAATCCATGATGGAAGCAGTTATAAGGAATAGGGGAACCGGAGGTGAAAGCTATGAGGATGCTGGTTAAGTTTGAATACAGGAAACTCTGGAACAGGGTATCCATTGTTGCTGTCATGGCAATGTGCATCCTATCCACACTTCATACCCTTATCTATCTGGACATGAACTCGCAGTGGAGAGCTATTGATAAAGATGGGGAGGTTGTAAGCGGTCTTGCATCTTATCGGGCTTTAAAGGAGGCATCAAAGGATATCGAGGGTATAGTGGATGGTAAATATCTGCTGGATTTGAAAAAACAGTATGAGGCCAGTGCGGATAAGCAGTATCTGGATGAACACAGGGGATTTTTAGGCACCGGAGGAATGACAAAATATATGTACCCAAATTATTTTATCAATTATGCCTACTATTCCTATTATATGTCCAATGGAAATAACAAGATGGGGCTGGATTATGACTTCCTGGATTCGGAGGAGGCATTTTACCGGAAGTACCGGGAAGCGGTAAAAGAACAACTCATGTATGAGAATCAGTATGCCGGTTTGGTGAAATTTACAGATTCCCAGATAAAAGTGCTGGATTGGAAGATTGCCGGAATCAATACCCCGGTCCGCATCGCATACTGTCAGGGAATTTCCAATTTTATGAACTGGTATGACCTGGAGTATCCGGTATTCTTTATTGTGGTTGCTTTTGCCCTTGCCTGTACCTATGCAAAAGACAGTCTGAGCGGTATCAATGAGTTGACATTATCAGCGGCAAAGGGAAGGAAAAAAGACTTCCGGGCAAGATGGATAGCGGGAAATCTGTTTACAGCTTCTGCCTATATAATCTTTATCGGGGTGCTGTCCGTAGAGCATGGTGCGGTTGCTGCTTTTGGAGGTTTTGGGGCATCGGCACAGACTTATTGGTTTCACTGTATTTTTAATATAAATATTGGTACAGGGATGCTCTTTAAGATTGTTGGCGGTCTGTGCGGCGCTTTCGTATTTGCAAATTTTACCATGCTGTTGTCCTGCCTGTCTGGAAACCTGAAGATAGCTTCCGTAGCTTCGGTGCTGGCAGTTGCAGCCTTGACAAGGCTGTCCAACACGTACAGCCAGATGAAATTGTTTTATCCGCTTCAGTTTGGCAGTGACGCAGTAGTGGAAGACTTTTTCTTCTGTGGGAAAATACTGGTGCCATATATGGCTGTTGTTCTGATTCTGACAGTAATCTATATAGGGGTGTTCGCTTTTTTGCTGGGGAGAAGGGATAAGAAATATTATTTGAGTTAGGTGGTGAATACTGTGAAATCTATTGTAAAGGTAGAAATCAAGAGAATACTGAAAACAGAATCGCTTATGGCCTTTTTCGCTGTTGCCCTTATATTGTCGGTAAACAGTAGCTGTCAGGCGGTAAAGAGCTATGAATTGTGGAACGGGAACGGGTTTGTGGCAAGTGGATGGGAAAATTTGAAGCATGGGAAAGAAAATGCGGATAACAGAAGTATTGAGGAGGTGATTGTGATGCTCAAAAATACTCATGCGGCGGTCTATGTGAATGAAACGAATATAGAGAAACTGGTAGCCCTGAATTATTCGGACAGGGAGGCAGGGAACTTATCAGATGGGGAAATCAATTCATTTTTTGAAAATCGTTTAAAGACGATAAAACGGAAGCTGGATGAAAGCAGCAATTTTAATTATACGGAAAGTGAAAAAGAAATGTTTATGGAGAAAGCAAGGGAACTTACCGGACTAAGGGGAGGCTTTGCGGAAGGATGGAAGTTGCTGAACCGTGACATGGGCAGCTTTATGCCTTTTATCCTGATTATCATATCCATCATCATAATGCCGCTCTTTGCTGACGATGCCCAGACTAAGATGAAGGAACTCAGCCAGTCCACAAAAAATGGGAAAAAGAGGCTCGATTTGGCGAGGATTGCCACGGCTTTCGGGGTGGGGAGCGTATTATATTTTGTGGCAATCATTTTTTATTTTTTTGTGAAAATGATTCCGCTTGGTTTTTCAGGAGGCGGTGAGTATATTCAGAGCAGTGAAGATACTTTTTTTCTGTATTCCATATCACATATGCAAGGCAGTTTGTCTGGAACTGCAGCCGTGGCTATGCAGCGCTTATTTTTGTGATTTCCATGACAATCCTGATTTCGGTTCTGATAGAGAGGATTATGGCAGGAATCGTAGTAGTCAGCTTTTATTGGATACTGCTCCTTATTATGGAGAAGATGATCAGTTTTGAAGTCAATCATGTATTTGCTAATTTTATGCCGCTTAGGCTTTCTGGCAGCAGGGATTTTTATATCCATAATGAAATATACAGGTTTGCTGGAAAGACATTTCATGCCATAGTATGGTGCCCGGCAGTTGCAGTGGCTTTATCTGCTTTTATGGTCGGGATAGCCGGATGGTGGTTACGAAAAAAGAGAGTAGGGGTAAAGAACATGTATAATAGTGGATAAGGAAACAGTTGATAAATGCAACTAATGGCGGTATGATGGGGAATATCATTTGAGAGGAGGCAAAGAAGCTGGGATATTGGAGTATCCTATCCACAGTTATTTCACGAAACACAGAAAGTATAGCGTTACATAAGAAATGCGGATTTCGAGAAATAGGATATAGAGAAAAAATAGCAAAAGACCGATTTGGAAATTGGCAAAATACTACTTTGTTTGAATTAAGGTTATAAAGTAAAGTGGAAAAGTCTGCTAACTATTTTAAGAATGGCTTTAACTGTTCCCAAGTGGTGTTAGCAGCATTTGCTTCTGATTTTGGTCTATCAAAGGAAATGTTGCTTGCCTTTTGTATTGTTATATTGCCATTGAATATGAAATATTTCAAAAGATTTCCACTAAAAAATGTGGGGCGTAGCGGTTGCTATGCCCTGATTTTTTAGTAGTAAATAAGGGATGAAAGTGCTACAATCAAATGAACAAATCGGGATTGGCCGAGCCGAGCAAGGGATGCTTCTTGACTGAAAGTTAAGAAGATGGGCTTGATGATAAATTAGAATTTATGGAGAGATGGGGAAATGAAAATATTGCTATTGTGTTTAAATGCATTTGAAACAATGGAATTTAGTCCCTTTGTGGACGTTATTGGATGGGCACATGATGATTTTAATTGTGATATACTAATTGACATATGTGGATTCAATCGTAATATCGTAAGTACATTTGGAGTGTCCATAACAGCAGATATTCTAATAGATGATGTAGACGTAGATCAATATGATGCGTTGGCTATACCTGGAGGATTTGAAGAATATGGATTTTATAAGGAAGCGTATCATGAAAAAACACTAAACTTGATTCGCTCTTTTCATTCACATCATAAACCCATTGCGTCAGTCTGTGTTGCTGCTTTTCCATTAGCTAAAAGTGGTATACTAAAAAATAGAAAAGCAACAACATATCATTTGCGAGGTGGATATAAGAGAGAGGAATTGAAAAATTTTGGAGCTGTACTCGGAGATGAATGGATAGTAGTGGATGATAATATCATAACATCATCATGCCCTAAAACTGCTCCTGATGTGGCATTTCATTTATTAGAAATGCTTACATCAAAAGAAAAAACCATTGAAGTCAAGAAAGCAATGGGATATTAACAACTATTATGGGCTGTATCGGTATGGAGCTGAATATGCAGTATCATACCCCAGAGGAAATTCGGGAGATAATGGGAAGGTTAATCGGAAAAAAGGTTGACGCTTCGTTTCGGATGTTTCTACCGATTTTGGAAAAAATATTACAATCGGAAAAGATGTCTTTATCAATTCCGGATGCCATTTTCAGGATTAGGGAGGAATACGGATTGGGGATGGAGCGCTCATTGAACACAATGTGATACTGGCGACAATCAATCACGATCTTAACCCGGAAGAAAGGTGCGATATGGAACAGCTATTTAATCTTATGCTGTCATGTTTGATTATTCTTTCATTGTCGGCTTGTGGGAAGCAGTCAGGAATGGAACAATCCGGGCAGTCAGAAAACGCTGAACCAATAGAGCACACAATAATCTCTCAAGCGGAAGAAACGACAGAACCGGCCACGGGTACAGAATCGACAAAGGCTCAAGAGGATTATACTATGACAAATAGTATTTCATTTAACTTTGAAACAAAAACCGTTATGCTGAACAGCGGAGTGCGTTTAATCGATACCGCCTATATGTATCATAACGAGGAAAGTGTGGGCGAGGCTGTTAGAAATTCAGGCATACCGAGGGAAAAAATTTTTGTTATTACAAAGCTGTATCTGAATCAGTTTTTAAATCCTGAAGAAGCGATTGAGGAGACCCTTAACAAGTTGGATATGGATTATATGGAAGACCTTCTGGAAATTTCCTGTGGGTTGGATGTCCACAAAGGAAAAATTGTTGCGTGTATCCCCACTGGCCCTTTGGGTAAACCGACACATTCCGAAATCCGTGAGTTTACCGCCCTGGTTCCGGATATGGTTGCTTTACGGAACTGAATCGTTTCTCAAAACTGCCATCATGCTGCTATGGAAAGCATCGGCATTTACTGGATGCCCATTTATGAAATTCTGGAAGATGCTTTCTCCGGCGACATTACTTTGCTTGTTGTAAATGCGCGCCATATGAAGACCGTTCCTGGCAAGAAAACAGATATGCGGGATTCCGAATGGATCTCCGCCCTGCTGCGCGCCGGGCCTTTGAATGGCAGCTTCATTCCCGAAAAAAATGCTCATGTACGGTAAAGAAGCAAGCAACCGAAAACAAGAGATAGACCGCGAGTACCACATTATTCCGAACCAAAGAAATCAAAGACCAAAAGACAAGCATTGTAAACCAGTCAGGAATATAGCATAATTTTGGTGTCATTGACAATGAACAATCAGGAATGGAGTATCTAAAAGGTGTGTTAAAGATTATTGACACAATGTTAACTTTCAGAAACCTATGAAATGTGTGTTAAAATTGACAAATTGACAACCTAAATTGCTTGAAGCCAAATGAATAACATTGTAGGCTAGAAAAAAGGAGGAAATATGAAATGAAATTTAACGAAAAATTATTAAAACTTCGGAAAGAAAAAGGACTCTCACAAGAAGAACTGGGAATGGAAATGCAGGTATCAAGACAGACTGTCTCAAAGTGGGAAGCAGGGCAATCATACCCGGATTTTACTAGATTAGTCATGTTAAGTGATTTCTTTGATATGACTTTAGATGAACTTGTAAAGGATATTGATGTGCAGGAAGTAAGGGAAAATTCTTTTATAAATGAGAAAGTCGATTCAATTTATCGAGTTTCCCAAGACGTGGATTCTATTATTCAAAATAAAACTCTCAAAGATATTTTAAAAGGGATAAAATGGTTTATAGTGGGCAGCTTTATATTTCTATGCCTAATTATAATAGTTGCACTTATACTGCATTTTATTTATCCAGAATCCAATATATTTTGTCACACCTACTAATTGCAAATTATAAACACCCCATGTGGGAGAAAGGTGGGGGATTATCAATGCCTTGCACAGAAGCACCCTATGAAGAATACCCTATAACGATATGCGGCCAGACAATTATCCTCACCAATGGGGAACTTGCCGCCGCCCTGTTCAAGTTCCGCTTTGATGAACAGACATACATCAAAACTGAATAACCGCCGTTGCATAGAATGGCACACCAAGACTGGAAATCAAGAAAAGGTTTCCTGTTTTTTTTGCGTCCATTTTTGGCATTTTGGAAAATCGCCGGTATTATGCCGTGCAAAGAGGAAATAAAAAAACTTCCATAAATCTCCGTCAATTTTGCTTTGCGTGGTGTTGTATGAATCAGGCAGAAGAAAGGGGTAAAAAAAGCCATTATTGCCCTTGCCAGAAAACTTCTCGTAATCATTTACACTATGCTGAAGCAGGGTACCCCCCTTCGATGAATCCTGTTTTGAGGCAAGACGTAAAAGCTGCGAACAAAAACAGCTTTCCCGGTACATACGAGAATTAGAGAAGCATGGCTGCCATGTAGAAGCGCAAGCCTGATTTTTTGTATTATCAATATTTCACTGACATTTGTTGTCAAGGTTCGTTTCTTGGATACAATCTTTATTTTCATAAAAAAGAGTTGTTTTTTTATATAAATATTAGTATAATAAATATATAAAAATTGATAATGCTATAAAAAATCGGAAAAAACCAAGTCTATGGTTGTTTGATGTATGGAGAAAAAGCGTATGAGGCATGTGTTGGCAACGGACATAAAAAACAATATCCGAAGCGTTCGTTTTATTTTGGGGATCCTGCTAATCGCTTCATCTGCCCTGATATCTGAGCATGAGATGCTACAGAAAATCATAAATGCAGGTGGATCTGCGGAGGGACCGGGCTGGTTCGTGGCATACTCCTATTGTATGAACAGCGTTAATATGCTTTTGTTCGTTCCCATTGCCGTTGCTTTTGCAGGCGGAGAAAACACGGAGGCTGAGCTGCACAGCCGTTTTTCCCTGTTCAGTTATATCCGTTCAGGCAGAAAACAGTATCTCATAGGAAAAGCGGCAGGGCTTCTGGCCTCCGGCGGCTTGACGGCCTTTTTTGCCATGGTGTTCCTTCTTGTGATCTGTATACTAAGGTTCGGGCAGTATCCCTCTTTGTTCGATGGAAACTATGATATAGCCGTGCTTGCGGGTAGAACGGCCGTAAGTTTTCTGAGGCTGTTTTTAAACGGCGCTTTTTGGGCGCTGGTTGGCGGTTTGGCGGCGGTCATAACCAAAAACCGCTATATGTCCTATGCCGTTCCTTTTATTCTTTATTATGTCCTGGCCGTATTTCAGGAGCGTTACTATCAAAATGCATTCTTTATGAACCCCCGCTATTGGGCAGCGTCTATTTATTACAATGATATTTTCTGTATCGCTATATTAGCGGTTGGCACTTTTTTGGTAGCACTTATCTTTATGTGCGCAATAGAAAGAAGGTTGCGGTATGCGTGATATTAAACAGGCTTTTCGTATTGCATGCCAGAATTTTTCCGGATGGGGAAAAAATCCAAGGATCTGGATGACATTCATTCTGGCGGCTGTATTATGTCTGATGCTATCAGATCAGATTATTTCCCATGCGATAAAATATGAAACAATCCTTCAGGTATTCGAGCCGTTTATCTGGACATATGGGGACGCGTCCTCTGTGATGCTTTCCTCTCTGCTTTTGATTCTGCTTTTTGCGGACATGCCGTTTATCAGTCAGGCAACTCCGTATTGGCTTGTACGTACAAAGCGGAAGGTATGGCTGGCGGGTCAGATTATCTATGTGATTCTGGCAACCGTGATCTATAATATCTTTTTGGCAGTGATGCTTGGAATCATGGGTGCGCCCTTTTCCTTTACGGGGAATGTGTGGAGCGAGACAGCGGCGATGCTGGGCTATGGCGGTGGGGAGAGTATAACCGTTCCTGTTTCGATAAAAACAATGGAAAGCTCCACTCCTTACGGCTGCGCGGCTATCGTATTTGGGCTTGTACTTTTGTATACTCTTTTTATTGCAGTTCTCATGTTGTTTTTAAATCTAACTGCAAGAAATATGGCAGGGGTGATTGGTGCTTTTGCAGTCAGTCTGTATGGGCTGCTGCTGAATCCGAATATTCTCCGGGAACTGTTTCATTTTACAGGGAATCAGGCATACAGGGCGAACGTGTTCTGCGGCTGGCTATCTCCGCTGAACCACGCTACCTTCCCCATGCACAGCTTTGGCTATGATTACCTGCCGGGGATTGGGGTGAGCATGTCCATATTTGTGGTATTGATCATCGCATTGATCATCTTGTCAGCCGTCCGGATCCGAGGTTATAATTTCTCTTTTACGCAGATGAACGAATAAATGGAGGGCAAAATGGAATATGCAATCAGACTGAAGGGACTGACAAAATCCTTTCAAAAAGAAAAAGTGCTGAAGGATATTAACCATGATTTTGAAAAAGGGAAGATTCATGGGATCATGGGCTTTAACGGCTCAGGAAAAACTGTAATGTTTAAATGCATTTGCGGATTTTTACGACCTGAGAGCGGCACAGTCCTCGTAGGGGGAAAGCAGATTGGAAAGGAGGTGGACTTTCCGGATTCCGTAGGGATTATCATTGAAAATCCCGGTTTCCTTTTGGACCTCAGCGGTTTTGCGAACTTGAAAAGACTGGCATCTCTGAAGCATCGTATTTCCGATGACGATGTGAGGGCGGCGATGCGGGCTCTGGGGCTTGATCCTCTGTCCAAAAAGAAGGTGGGACAGTATTCTCTTGGAATGAGGGAACGTCTTGGTATCGCGCAGGCGATTATGGAAGATCCGGAGCTTTTGATATTGGACGAGCCCTTTAATGGTTTGGACAAGCAGGGGGCCGGAGAGGTCTGCGAGCTTTTACGGGAACTAAAGGAGCGGGGAAAGACTGTCCTTGTCGCAGCGCATAACATGCTGGAGATCGAATGGCTCTGCGATACGATCTGTGAGATGGATGCAGGCATCCTGACACAGATTAAATAAAAATGATACGGAGGAATAAATATGGGGAAGGTATTGATCAAATGTGTTCAGACACCGATGCAGAAGTATTTTTATGATCGTTCTTTAGATTCTGTAGTTATGGTGGATGACGAAGAATATCAGATATTAAAAACAGTTGAAAAGACAAAACAGGTTCCTGATGGTTCGCTAAGACGGTTTGTGAATAATGGATTGTTACGTGAGACTGCTATAGATGAAATTGAACATCCAGAGTCAGAAAATTTGCACTTGTTAGCAGAACATTATATGGGCAATCTGATTTTACAGGTAACTCAGCAATGCAATTTGAGATGTAAATATTGTGCATATTCTGGAAACTACTATAATCGTTCACATACATCAGAGAGAATGGATTTCGAGACAGCCAAAAAAGCGATAGATTTTTATCTGGCAAGGAGTGATAAAGCGGATCAACTTGCCTTATCGTTTTATGGGGGCGAGCCTCTGCTGGAATTTGAATTGATTAAGAAATGTGTTTCCTATGTTTTACAGCATAAAGGAGATAAAAAAATTCTCTTTACTATGACGACCAATGGGACTTTAATGACAGAAGAGGTTATAGAATTTTTGGTAAAGCATGAGTTTAATCTTATGATTAGCCTTGATGGGGACAAGAAGAGCCATGATATAAATCGAAGATTTAAATCTGGAAAAGGTTCATTTGATGTCATTTTAAAAAATTTGAGTAGACTAAAAGCTTACAACGAAGAGTATTATTCAAGAGTTATGTTTAATTGTGTTATTAGTTTTTCATCAGATCTTGAAAATATATATCGCTTTTATTCAGAGGAGGAGTTGTTTAAGGCAGGTACAGTGAATTTCAATTATGTAAATCCAGTTGGCCTTAAAGATGAGAAATTGTCGTATATAGCGCAAAAAAATGCAAGGGTACATCGGCTAGCATATATAAAGATGCTTTTAGCTGTATTAGAGAAACGAAAATGGGATGCGCAAAGTCGGTTGTTGCGGCGAGAGCTTCAAGATATAGAGTTATTATATGAACAGCTACATAGCCATGTTGCTGAAGGCAAGAAAACACATCATGGTGGTCCGTGTATTCCGGCAGTTAGAAGACTATTTGTGGATACAAAAGGCAATTTTTTTCCATGTGAAAGAGTTTCTGAAGAAGACTCGGAAATGCGCATAGGAACTTTGGATTCAGGGTTTGATTTTGATAAAATGAGTTTTCTTCTTAACCATGGTAAGATGATTAAAGAAAAATGTTTAGAATGCTGGAATTTGAGAATGTGTGCATATTGTTTAGCGCAAATTTCGAAAGATAATCAGATATTAACAGAAAATATGTTGTTGCAGCAGTGTGAGAAATCAAAAGAAAGTACACTTTTATCGTTATATAAATTGTGTATACTTGTTGAGTTTGGATATAAAGGAAATGAAAATTTACATGTATTAAGATAAAGGAGTGCATATGGAAAAATTAGTTGTATTTCCATTAAATAATGATACAGAAATACTAATCAATGGTTTGAAAGAAAGCAAATTATATCAGATAGTTGCGGTATCAAGCTATATAGAAGATAAGAGTAGACTTGAACTGTTACAAAAGAAGAGTTCGATATATTGTAGTACAGAATTTGAAGAATGTCTTGCTCGAGCAGATGCTATTATTTTTGCTGAAAATACAATGGGATATAGTTACGATGGATACCAAAAAAGAGTGCAAATGGCACTAGATTCAGGAAAAAAGATTTATGCTGGTTTAGCGCTGTTAGATAAGATTCAAATAGACACAGATAAGGTATGTATATTACAGGAAAGCACATCATCAGATGAAGTAGTTTCATCAGATAAAAAAGAAATAGATATTCCGGTAGTATCGGTCATGGGCTTGGGAGAGAATTGTGATAAATTCGGATTGCAGGTGAAGATTAAAAAGGTGATTGAAAAACAGGGGTATCGCGTACTGGCGCTTTGCTCTAACGTTCTAGGTGGGTTTTTAGGAATGGAAAATTTTCCTAGTTTTCTATATTCAAAATTTATGTCTTATCCGGAAAAGATTAATGCTTTAAATCAATGGATATATGAAAAAGTAATACAACAGGAGTACGATGTGATTCTCGTAGGTTGCCCCGGCGGTATTTCCGAATTTGAAAAATATGAAACAAATTACTATGGAGAGCTACCTCTGATTATTTCAAACGCATTGGATGTAGATGCAGGCTTTGCGACTTTGTATGGGCATACTGCCCTAGATTATTCTGTATTAAAAAATATAAGTGATTTTGTCCTAAAA
This sequence comes from uncultured Kineothrix sp., assembly GCA_910588855.1. Lineage (GTDB taxonomy): Bacteria > Bacillota > Clostridia > Lachnospirales > Lachnospiraceae > Kineothrix. The sequence goes on from CAJUSR010000005.1 coordinate 122,832, forward strand.
AAATATAATACATCAGTGAAGGATTATATTCTTTCACGGCAATTTTATAAGGCGGATCATGAGTGGAAAAAGATACGGTATTATACCATTGAGGAGAATATGAATGAGGAATTAGCTATACCTGAAAGTTCTGAATATCAAGTCCTTAGTATATTTGATGACGCTAAAATTGAAAAAGAGATTTTGAGAATTTTGGAAGAGTTTGCAAATAATATTTTTGTAATATAAGGAGATAGAATGGAAGAGCTAATCAAAAATGTAATATTGAAATATACAATGATAAAAGTAGAAAGTTCAGAACAGAATTTATTAGATTTGCCTGTGGTAGAGGAATGCTGGATATATGTGATAATGGAATTGGAGAATACATATAATTTGCCAATTATGAAACTGTTAGGTGATATAAAAGCGGATGAATTTAATTTGCAAACATTATGCGATAAATTAACACACATATGAAAAGCAACATTTTGAATTGGTTTATTCTATATCCGGAAATTATAATAGGGAATATCATACATCTGTTTCTCATGGCGCCAATGAAGCAGAAATAATGATATTATTATTTTAGCAGAAAGGAGGAAAACCGTATGAAGAAACTCAACAAGAATATGAAGAAAAATAGGAACACTATTGAGTCCTTTGGGTGTTCTTGCGGATGTGGTTGCCCATGTTCATATTGCGCTTCGACTTGGATATCTCAGAATAACGCTGACGTTGCAAGAGTGGTTGTTAGTGTTAACAATAATGTAATGTCCTAACAAGTAGTAGTTATTAGTATATGGAACAGGCTGTTAAATACATTAAAATGTATAAGACAGTCTGTTACTAATAATGCACGAGAATTTTAATAGTGCAAGGCTTGTATTTATAAGTTAAAGAATTTACGACTGAAGTTATCTGGAGAGAAGCACCGATTCTATAAGATATATGGGAGGAAAAATGAAAAAATATATTTTGGCAGTAGTGGCAGGTGCATTGTGTATAATGCTTTCCGGCTGTCAGGAAACGCCCGAGGAGAGCGCGGTAGTCAGCAAAGCGGACGGGATCAGTGAGGCGGTTGTCTGTGAACCTCTTAAGGAGGGAGAAAAGAGGGAGACGGGCGTTCCGGCGCATTGGGAGTTTGAAGAAAAGAAAAGTAACGACCGTGTGATTATCCAAGCAGATCTTAAGCTGGGAGAACAAAGCATCGGCAATCTTCCGGTTATAGAGATGAAAAGCCATGAGCTGACGCAGGAAGAGCTGAAGGGATTGATTGATTATTTTGCGAACGGTGAGGAATTATATAGGCCACAGATGGTGGCAGAGGATGTGTATCAGGCGGTATTAGACAGGATTTCCAACAAGGAAGGAAGCTACGCGCAATCAGCGTATTCCACATCGATTGCAAGTATCCAAAATGCAACCCGGGAGGGGATGGAGCTTGCGCCGGACGAGACGTCTGCCCCGGAAAAGGCGGAGATAGGATTTTATAAAAAATCAGAGGATCCCGGCGTGGAGGCGGCGCGGAGCTGGACGGGTGCGGAACCGGAAAACACAGATACAGAGGATTATTTTGCTGCGGATTTGGGAGAGGACAGGGCAGCACATATAAAAGCAGAGCGGTATAATCAGAAAATTGACAATGACAGCAGCTTTCTCTGGATGGAGGGCTCTAATTTTATAGAGGAAGAAACGATAGAGGATGAGGAAATGCAGAGCGAGTATTACAGCAGCTTCGGCATGGATACCAACGGCTATACAGAGAAATTTCATGAGCTGGCAGATGCGTACCGAAAGTGCATGGATAAGATCACCTTCACAGAGGAAGATGGAAAGGAACAGGCGGAACAAATTTTAGAGGATCTCGGTATCGACGACATGGGTATTGTAGACTCCGACCGTACTGTGTGGTTCCCGAAGGGCGCATGTTCGGAGAAAAATGGTCTGGGCCTTGGCAGTGATGCCTTGTGGCAGGGGGATCTGGATAAGGGATTGCCGGGATACATGTATTCTTTTTCAAGAAGTGTAGAGGGGCTTACCTCAGTTTCCGAAGGTATGGCTGCGGAAGAAACAGTGGACAGCTATGCGCCGCCGTTCCAGATAGAAACAATCACCATTCTGATAACAGAGGAAGGAGTTAAGTATTTTAAATGGGATGGGATAGCGGAGGAAGTCCGTACAGTGACGGAAAATACAAAGCTTCTGCCCTTTGAAAAAATACAGGCAAAGCTGACGGATCAGATTTTTTATTGGTATTCCGGAAAAGGGCAGTCCGCCAACGATACTACTTTGCTGGAATATGATGTGATAAACGCGAAGCTGCAGTATACTTATACCACAGCCTATCAGGAGCCGGAACATGCATGGTTGGTTCCAGCGTGGATTTTTACTGTCCAAGAAAGTCTTGGGGGAAATCCCCTGCAGAATCTTTCCTATGTGATCAATGCTTATGACGGAAGTGTGATTGGAGAAGTATACTAGTGTACTGACCGATATATATTTAACTAAATAATTATTCCATATAATGCCATTCTGTGTTATAGAAAAAAGAAACGGCGGTGGCGACTATGGCAAGACCTAAGACATACATCATTAAACTTAGTGACGATGAAAGGGCTGCACTTCAAAAAACAATCCGTAACAAAAACCTGCAGAACTGTTTTGAAACGCTGCCAGATACTGCTTGAGCTGGACGAAGAACAGGGAACGGGGCTTACCCATGCCCTTTCCTCCCTGTACAAAGCGTTTCCGGCATCGGAAGCCCGCAGGATTGCAAAAAAGCTTGAAATCCATTACACTCCCAAACATGGGAGCTTATTTGACATATATAAAAGCTTAGAATAGGAATAATGCAAATGATTAAACTCGCATTGATTGATAACGGAATACCTTATTATATGAGAAATAAAAGCAATCATAAGATTGTCCATAAAACTTTTTTGGCTTCTATATGTGATCCAAGTGAGTACAAAGGTGAAAAATCATTCCATGGTGCTGTATGCGCCGGAATTATCACAAGTATATGTAGTGATATAGAACTTTTGGATTTGAATGTGACTGACACTACAGGAACAACACAGACCACAGTTTTATTGGAGGCTTTGGAATGGTGTGTTCAAAATAAAATAAAGTTAATCCATATGAGCCTTGGAACAATAAATTATTTTGATATCAAACCGTTATGGATTCAAATAAAGAGACTGCTTGATGCTGACGCGATTGTGGTTGCAGCATATCATAACAGAAATATAAAGACATATCCGGCCGCATTCCCAGGCGTTTTTGGCGTTAGGCAGGATCGTTACGGTTTTTTAGAAAATGGTCAAATCCTGTTTCGAGAACAAAAGGGATATAATATTGAGAACTCTATTGTAGCAAATTTGTCGTGGAATGGGATCATAAATCAGGCCAATAGTTATGCGGCCCCTGTTGTGACTGGACATATTGCTACGTATTTAAACACAAAGCCCGCAGCAGGTTTTGATGATGTTATGAAATTTTTGATGACTATAGCAATGCATAAATCTGGTTACCCTGATATACTAGAAAATGTAATAAGGGATAAGGCGGATATAGAGATACCAGTAATTGCTGGTGTTGGTTTAGATTGCGAAGAAATGATACAACTAAAAGCATTGTTTAGCCAGAACGGTTATTATGCAGTAGTTCTACAGAAAAATCCTATAGATGAAAATGTAATCCCTTTGGGATATTATGACGATTTCATTGCATCATTGAACGATATTCTTTATACAGTATATAAAGCTTATGGTCCGGATATTATTCTTTTGAATCAAGAGGAAGAAAGATGGGAAAGTAGTAGGGTATCAGATATAGATATGTATATTGTGCGTAAAAGTAATACATATGAATTGTATGCAGAAAATCGAATAGGAATAACTTCCCATATAGAGGATATATATGAGCTTGTTTGTCAGTATTTTGCTTAACGAATAGAGAGGATGACAATTCGATATGAGAGAAAAGGAGAAAACATGGTATCGGATCTGTAAAATGTTGTGTGAATATAAAAAATATTTCCCGGGGATTTTCTGTTGCCTTTTGGGTTCATCATTCATAATGTTCTTACAACCGTTGATTATACGGCAAATAACAGATTGTGGTATGCTGCAAAAAAATATGAACTACATTCTTTTTTTTTCTGGTATATTAATAATAATTTCTTTAACCCAGCAAGAGTTAAATATAATCCAAACAAAATTATTTTCAAATGTACATAATCAGCTTACACATTCTTTCTATAAAAAGACTTACTGGAAAATCAACAAGATGAAAATACAGTATTTTGATGAAAGAGGAAGTGCAGAGATTATAAATACAATCAGTATGGATATTGATAATGTGTCATCTGTTGTGGATCAGATTACTCAGTTTTCAATATCATCGCTTCTCCAAATAATAGGAGGAGTAGTTGGGCTATCCTTATTAGATTGGAAATTAGCAATATTGATAGAAGCAATTATTCCACTGAAATTTATAATAGTATCATATTGTGCAAAAAAGAAACGGGAAGTGTTCGAACAGTGGATTGAGGATAAACGAAAGTTTATGAGTTGGTTTGCCGAGTGTATAAATGGGATTCATGAAATGAAGCTCTGGAACCTGTTTCAGGTAAAAAATCCCCAATTTGAATGTCAGCAAAATAATCTGATGGATTCATATAAAAAGAACGCACTGTTAGATGCATATAGCACTGTCAGTGTTGTAGTAATCGACACGGTTGTAAATGCTTTATTGTATATATTAAGCGGTCTTTTTATTATAAAAGGAGAATTTACCATAGGTGGAGCGTTTGCTTTTATTACATATAGTGCATATGTTGTCAATCCGATTTCATCATTGATAAACATTAAATATTATTTTGCCCAAATAGAGCCATCGGCAAAACGCCTTTTTAAATTATGGGAACAACCGGAAGAACCGGAAATGAAATTACATGCGATGGAACCTGGGAAAATTTCTCAGGATAAGGATATAGTTTTTGAAGTAAAGGATCTTTTCTTTGGTTATGAACCAAGTCACCCTATTCTAAATGGTGTTTCACTATGTGTAAAAAAAGGTGAACGAGTTGCAATCATAGGAGAAAATGGAAGTGGCAAATCAACACTTTTGAACCTTTTGGCTGGATTCTATCAGCCCCAAAAAGGACTAATAAAATTATGTGGAGTTCCTGTAGAATTGATGGATATACAAGATATGCGCAATAGAATTGCTGTTATAAGCCAAAGACCATATCTATTCCAAGGGACTATTGAGGAGAACGTTAATATTGATGGAAAGGCATCAAGGGACGCGGTTATTGAAGCATGTAGAAAAAGCGGTGCTTTAAGCTTTATTGAAAAATTTGATTATGGTTTTGGACAAAAAATTGGACAAGATGGTGCAAAACTTTCTGGAGGAGAAAGGCAAAAGATAGCTGTAGCTAGGGCTCTGTTGAAAAATTCAGACATATTACTTATGGATGAGGCTACAGAAGGATTTGATGTAGAATCAAATGAAGCTTTGCATGAGTTATTACATAGTGAATTAAAAAATAAGGTAATCATTTTTATTACACATAAATATAAAGAACTGGAAAGAGTTGACAAAGTGTATCGTCTTTCAAAAGGAATTTTGGAATTGGTGTCAGAGTCAGAGGTATGAATGAAAACGCTAATCCCCCAGTTATGCTGGGGAGAATAGAGTAAGCTGTAGCGAAGAAGATGATATAGAAAAGCCTCCTATATTAAAATGAGAAAGGTGTCGCAAGCCAATCTCAAGAGTAGGAGACGGCCCAAATGGACAGTAAAAGTTTATCACATAGTGCGCCACGAAACAAGGGTGCGTTGTTATGCAGGTGGAAATCCTGCTCGGTAAGGTGCCAGCTACGCCACCGAAAGCAAGTCTAGGGATTGTGTTGGTAACAGTACAGTCTAAGCGTAGACAGGTTAAAAGTGCTAATTGATAAGGTTATTGTCTATGGAGTAGATGCTATAGAGATTGTATGGAAGGTGGAAAATCCTTTTCAGGCAAGAGAAAACAACGATAAAGACGGTGTATAGTTCTGCAATAGTCGTATTATTATGATATGATTAAAAAGGGGGTTTAGAGTGGAGGAAACAGAAATGAGCATAGTTGTGAATATCTATTATACCAGTACAAACGGTAATGCAAGAAAATTTGCGGAAGAGATGGAAAGCAGTGGAACCGCTACGGCAATCCGCAAAGAAGTGGGTAATCTGCGATATGACTATTTTTTCCCAATGACAGATTCAGAAACAGTATTGTTGATTGACTGCTGGAAAGACCAGCAGGCTCTTGATCAGCATCATGCGTCCCCGATGATGGAGAAGATTGCGGAACTTCGGATAAAGTATGACCTTCATATGAAAGTGGAGAGATATGTATCTGACGAGGGAGAAATACCGGAAACAGACAGCCATTTCATAAAGGAATAACAACTTGTGTTCGGTATCAGTGAAATAATAGGAAATATGAGCCATAGGTAGGTATTGTCTATGGCTCGCTAAAAAATGAAATTATGGAGAAGGCCGTTGCGGATGGAAAAATCCAGGGCTGGTATCCGCTGGGCGGCAAGGGCCATACGGCAGAGCTGCTTGGTGACAATGTGATTTCAGAAATTGCGGCTGCGCATGGAAAATCATCTGCACAGGTTATCCTTCGATGGAATTTACAAAAAAGTGTGGTTGTTATCTCCGGTTCCAGCAATCCCAACCACATTCAGGAGAATACGGAATGTTCGATTTTGAATTGACTGCAGAGGAAATGGAGCGGAACGCACTCTGCTACCGGAACAACAAAGCCATTGGCAGAGAATGCGGCGGAGATTCTAAACGCTAATCTTTATGAGATAGTACCGGAAGACCCTTATACGGAGGAGGATTTGGCATATTATACAAATGGGCGGGCAGATCAGGAACAGAACGATGCTTCTGCACGTCCTGCAATTTCCGGTGGTGTGGAAAACATGGAAAAATATGATACCATCATCCTCGGTTATCCTATCTGGCATGGGCAGGCTCCCCGGATTATCAGTACATTTTTAGAAAGTTATGATTTTTCGGGAAAAACAATCGTTCCGTTCTGTACCTCTCACAGCAGCGGTATCGGTTCCAGCGCAGACAATTTGCACGCCTTATGTTCGGATTCGGTAAACTGGCTGGATGGAAAACGGTTTGAAGCGGGAACTACAAAAGAAACATTGGAAGAATGGTTCGGAGATATGGAGATTAAATAATTTAGATATAAGAACAAGGCAAGCCCGTCTTGCCCGGAAGGTCAATCTGCCTTGTGTGGATTGGCCTTTTCACATTGCATAGCCGAAAACTGTCAAGAAATGAAAATATTTTCTGATATGGAATCATAATTAGTAGTTTTTTGGAAAATTGAGAAATCTTATAATTTCATGTATACTTAGAAAAAGAAATTAGATTGAGAAACTGGTATTTGCGGAGATTTCTATTTGAGCCGCCCAAAGGAGGCATGGAGGATTGATATGAAGATAATAAGCAGAGACATAGATAGCGGAAAACCTTTTGATTGGGGAAAAACTTCTTTAGATTATGCAAAATTCCGTGACATTTATCCGAAAGAGTTTTATCAAAAAATTATTGACCGCAAATTATGTTTAGACGGACAATCTATCCTTGATATCGGAACGGGAACGGGGGTTCTCCCTAGGAATATGTACCAGTATGGGGCAAAGTGGACGGCTACGGATATTTCAGAAAACCAAATCGAACAAGCGAAAATTCTCTCAAAGGGTATGGATATAAATTATTATGTTGTATCGACAGAGGATATAAATTTCTCGGATAACTCTTTTGATGTAATTACAGCATGCCAGTGTTTTTGGTATTTCAACCACGAAGCTGTTATGCCCAAGTTTTACCATATGCTTAGGCAGGGGGGAAGCATTCTTGTTTTATATATGGCATGGCTGCCATTTGAGGATGAGATTGCAGGAGCCAGTGAAAACCTTGTATTAAAATATAACCCCAATTGGAGCGGCGCAGGAGAAACAAAACATCAAATAGACATACCGGATTGTTACAAAGAAAACTTTGAGCTTGTATATCATGAAGAATTTACTCTAAAAGTACCGTTTACCCGTGAAAATTGGAATGGAAGAATGAAGGCTTGCCGTGGAATCGGCGCTTCGCTTACGGAGAAAGAAATTTCGATGTGGGAACAAGAGCATAAGACACTCCTTAGGCAAATTGCGCCGGATGAATTTGATATTTTGCATTATGCTGCTATTGCAGAGCTTAAAAAGCACTAGAATACAGTATAAGAATCTCCTTCCTTCCGGCATGGCAGGCATAGGAATAGGCTACTTGCAATGAAAAAGGATATTGCTGCCAAAGCCATTTTCAACGGCAGAGCTTTTGGCAAGAGTCCATGCAATGCTCTGCCGGAAAAAGAATTACATACCGGAACTTTTGACATTTGAAGGATTGACGCTGAACCGGTTTACCTATGAAATTTCATATCAGACAAACCGGCAGGCGACAGGCGCTTAGTGAGAAAAAGTTTCAAGCCTTGGAAATGCTAATGCAAAAGCAGGGAATGATTATCATTCAAAAAACAGTTAAACTGAAAGAGTTGCTTCCTGGTTGGTGGGTAAAAGATAGATTTACAGTGTAGTTAAATAAAGGCTGCCTTGCTGTGAGATAAGATACATTCTGTCGGGAAGCAAAAAAGGTTTGGATAATTGGAATGTCTTTATCAACTGCTATTAACATTTACTTAAAAAAGCTGGGACAGGCTTAAAAGGGCAGAAGATTGAGGGCTTTTGGGAGGAAAGGTATGGAATATTTAACAGCAACAGTGGAAATGGCAGATGCAATACACAATATCTTACATACAACCATACGAACGGTATATCCGAAGTATTATCCTAAAGAGGTAACAGATTTCTTTTGCCAGCATCATAGCCGGGAACATATTTTAGAGGGGATAGCTTCTGGAAATATGGGAGTATTGGTAGATGGAGAGGTTATTATCGGTACAGGCTGTTATGACGGCAATCATATTACAGGGGTATATGTGTTGCCGGATTACCAAAAACAAGGCTGTGGTTCCCAAATTATGGATTGCCTGGAAGCGGAAATTTCAAAAAAATACGATATAGTTTTCCTGGATGCTTCGCTTTCTGCAGTGTGTTTATATGAGCATAGAGGGTACAAAACGGTAGGGCATGGGATTTATGTATTACAAAATGATGTTAAGCTGGTTTATGAAATTATGGAAAAGAGATTGAAAACTAATTAAATTCTGTTGGCAAGGAAGATAGTCAATGTTTCCCTTGGCAATGATTTAAATATGGCGTTAGGGTCGTGTCAGTTAAAACAGACAAAGGAAATGGTAATGTGGCAGTTTGCAGTTATATGCAGATTGCTACATTTTTTGCGCAGCCCCATGCAGGGGAAATATGCTGCTATGGGGCTCAGGAAACGCGCAGCGAGTAGGGGAAAACGAGTCTTTTATACTTAATTGGAAAAATAAATGGCTGTGTGGTAATATATAGGGGCAAAGATAAAAACATGCTGGTAGGTAGTATTATCAAATTTGCAAAGTGCAGTTAATGGAGGTAAAAAAGTGAGACGTTGCATTGTAGTATCCGATATAGTCGCATAATAACTATCAAAATATGGAGGAATATAAAATGACTATATCGGAGAATAAAATTTATCCCAGGACAGGTGATAACCAAACTATTTATTTGAAAAATGTGATTACCGATGAAAGTATTAAAGTTGGCGATTATACAATGTACAATGATTTTGTGAATGACCCACGGGAATTTGAAAAGAATAATGTATTGTATCATTACCCCGTAAATGGAGATAAGCTGCAAATTGGCAAGTTCTGTTCTATTGCTTGTGGGGCAAAGTTTCTGTTTACCAGTGCGAACCATGCAATGTCTTCGCTTTCAACGTATCCATTTCCAATATTTTTTGAGGAATGGGAATTGGACGTAAAAAAGATTACAGCCGCATGGAACAACAAAGGCGGTATTGTAATCGGCAATGATGTCTGGATTGGTTTTGAAGCGGTTATACTATCTGGTGTTACGATTGGTGATGGGGCAATTATTGGTACACGGGCAGTTGTTACAAAAGATGTACCGCCTTATACAATCGTTGGAGGTGTTCCCGCAAAACCGATAAGAAAAAGGTTTTCTGACGATGTGATTTCCCAATTATTAAAAATCCAGTGGTGGAATTGGCCTGAAAACAGGATTAAAAAGAATATTGGGGCGATTCAATCAGGCCGAATGGAGGATTTGGATTCAACAAGAAAATGATATTATAATGAGAAAATGTATCATAGATAGGATATCAGGTACAAGTAAGCTGTAAATAAATTTATCAAAAAAGGAACTTTTAAAGGGACTTTATATTCTCCTTTAAAAGTTCTTTTTTATGACTGGATTTAGGGAGATAGGCACTGATAAACTTTCGTATGCAGGAGGTGAAAGTTTAATGAATATTGATTTGGATAACATTAATGAAGAAATGATTTATCAGGCGTTTGGCGTCGATGGCAATGAAGCGGAGGCTTTAAATGACAGTTATTTAGAACTTTTTGAACTGATTGGACGTGATGCTATGCTTAAATTATTTAAGTATTTCCGGGGCGATAAGATTGACTGCCCTATGAAACTATACCGCCCTGAATTTATAGCGGATTTGGCAAAACAGGAGACGGACAGGCGTGAACGGGCCAAAATTGCAAAGGCAGGGGGATATACCGTGAAGTTTATTGAGAGCGTACTTAGCAAACGGCGCAAAGAGAATGAAATGGAATAAAACAGAAAGCGTTATGTTTATGAAAAGACTTATATTGAATGTTTAAGGATTATTGCAATTATTCTGGTTATTTATAACCATACAAGAGAGCTGGGATTTACTTTATATCAGTATACATCCGATGCTTGCTCCTATTATCTGTCAGTTTTTATGATACCAGTCTGTAAAACGGCAGTTCCTATTTTCTTGATGATTTCAGGGGCAACGCTGCTTGGAAAAAAAGAAGATTATAGGCAACTGTTTTTCGGAAGAATCGCCAGATATGTGGGGATTATTTTATTTTGGGGAACTTTGCAGTACCTTCGTTATGTTCGGACAGGAAAGGCGGGGGTGTCTGTCCGGGACTGGTGGAACAACATTTACAGCAGCCCGAAATTGGAGACATATTGGTATTTATATCTGTATCTGGGATTTTTGCTTCTGCTTCCACTGTTGCGGAAAGCAGTTTCCGGGATGACGGATAAGGATTACAGGTATTTATTTGGTTTTAGTGGTGTAAGCAGCGTACTTTCTATGCTGGGATATTTTTCCGGTTGTTTTATTAATAATAGCGTGTTCCTTCTTCCGTCAGTTTTTCTGTATCCCATATTAGGGTATTGGATTGATAATGCCCCCGATTCTCCGCATGGAAAAGATGTACGAAAATATGGTCTGGCAGCAATCCTGCCACTATGTGTGATTGTGCCTGTAAGTTTGATTTTTGCAAGGCATACGGATTGGAATGGGAACCTCATGGAGGCTATACAATGTTTCACACCAATAGTTAGTTTTGGGATATTTGGATTCATAAAATGTGTGGCTGCGAGGCGTTCATATTCTGCAAGGTTGAAAAAAGCCATCCTTGCCGTGGGCGATACGGCTTTTGGCATTTATCTGACAGAAGATATGATTCGGAATCAGGCCATAAAATTTATAGTATATATACGTGCAAACGATTTCCTCATTGCGGCTCTATATACGTTATCAACATTTGCAGCAGGGGTGATATTTGTATCCGCTATGAAGAAAATTCCGGTATTGAAAAGGCTGGTGTAGTTTGCCGCGGAACTTGTTTGTTTCATTCCGCTGCAAAAAACATTCCGATGAGCTTCTGAAAGCAAAAACCGTGTTCGGCATTGATTTTACGTTGATAAGCAAGTATTCACAACAACTTATCATTAACGCTGACAAACAGGGGGCAAACAAAAACAGAGAACATATCACTTTCATTAGTGGTCGGTTCTCTGCTTTTCTGTTACGCAATAGAACGCCGTTTTAGAGGACAGACATATACTTTCCAAAACCGCCGTAAAGATTTATTAAGGTATGAGAATATCTCTGCTGTACGACGGTTTTTTTCTTTTGCCGTCGTACGGCAGATTATTAAAAAATCTTATGCAATCCTATATAATCCTTTTATTGTATAAAGTTGATGAATAAAGAAAGGATAACAATACCGCACATGAGGACTATCCAAACGCTGCTGATAACAGTTGAAATAATATTTATCATGCTTCGGCTATCGCGGTTTTTAATACAAATAATAGAAAATACTAGTTCCAAGAAAACAGAGAAGATATTTACTCCTGTTCAAATGGAACGTACATTGCCAGTCAACGCCATATTAAATAATATGGGAACAAATGTTGCCAAAGGCAAAATGCCAACAATCAATGTTACTACACTTAATTTTTGTAATTTTTTATTTCCCATAACTTACCTCATTTCTTTTTTTCCAAAACGTGTTATTGCCACTGTAAATACCAATGCAAAAATCAGAATTGCACATGGCAAAAACGGGAATAGGTTAAAACCAGTATTAACGCCCTCTGCTGTGAAGTCATGCAGAGAGCAAGAAACCAAATAGCCACTATAACAATAAGGGTAAACAACCCAAAGTGGTGTATTTGCTACTAATACGCCAGGGATAACAAGGAGCAGATTTAAGCCGACAGATAGTAATGATTTTTCAAATAGTACTGTAATCGCCCACATTGTCGCAACACTGGGGAGCATGGTAAAAAATAAACCAGCGCACCACTTCAACAAATACATGATTGGTAGTGTTTCTGTAATGCCTGTATTGATTGTTGCAATCAATCCTGTTATTACAAAAACAACAAGAAAAACAGCCATTTCCATAAATAAATAAAATAATAGAACACAAACTTTGGCTGCTGAAAGAGCATAACGGCTAACAGGTAGGGTTAACATTTTCAAAATTCCATTGTTCCCTGTTTCCCGTTCCGCAATCATCACACATACAACAATCATGCTGAACGGAAGCAGATAATAGGCATAAACTAATGCGCTCTGAATGAACATAGCCGCCCATGCGTTTGTATATTCCGGCGAAAAATAGCTTTGTAGGTTTGCCACCCCGGAAGCCACGACTAACAGCGGAGCTATGAAAATCAGAGGTATCATTTTACCCCGTTTTACTTTTATAAACTCGATTTTAAGTAGTTGTAAAAAGCTCATATCGTACACCTCCTTATTCGTAGCGTAAATTTTTAGCAGCCCATAATCCGGCAAAAAGGAAAATCGCTGTTTCAATCAGTGAGAAAATAACAACCGTAATATCCGGCTGTGCGCTCATTGCAACAGCGGGTTTTAGCATAACCACGAAAGGGTGTATGCAAAGCAAAGTGCTATTCGACGCAGCCAATGCCATACCGCTTAAAAATCCGGCAACACCGATACCAAGCGGCACCCACATAGTTTCAAAGCGGGAAGATACAAAAATCATAAAAGATAATACAGGCATTGATGTTATAAATGAATATCCGGTAAAAGATAACAATATCTTAAACTCAAATGAGCCCTTTGGTAAATCTGTCAGACCTATTTTTGTAAGTGCCAAATTCTGAAAAACTATTGCAATCAAGAGCATTATAGTTAAAATCAAAAATTTGCAAAAGTACATAACCAAAACGCTCATAGGGAGCATATACATTTTTTTAACAGCACTCCCCTTAAATTCCATATTGTAAATAATACAGGCAGCGACTATGATACCAAACATATTCAGAACCATAATCATGCCATACAACTGCGTAAGCAGCACGTCCATAGGAGCCAATGGCAGATTCAAAAGAGTGTCTTTTCGCACAATGAAATTGACAAAGGCGTATGCTGCCCCCAAAATGCCGACTGCAAGCATTAATGGAATAACACCTGTGCGTTTCTCTTTTCTAAATTCGACTGAAAATGTCCTCATAGTTTCGCCCTCTGCTTTCTGCTTGCATTGTCTTTATCAATCATGGACAGGAACATTTCTTCCAAATTAGCCACGCTAATTTTATTATCCGCAGCAAATCCAGACTGTAATGCGTTCTGTCGTAATTCGTCCAAGTTGCCCTCAAACAGGAGGCGACCATGGTTTAGTATTCCTATATCGTCTGCCATTAACTCGATTTCAGACAGCATATGCGAAGAAATAAGAACCGTACAATCGTAAAGATTGGGCAGCGATTTAATCAAATTTCGGATTTCATGTATGCCGGACGGGTCAAGTCCATTTGTAGGCTCGTCTAAAATCAAAATAGGCGGTCTGCCTAACAAGGCTCCGGCAAGTCCTAACCGTTGTTTCATGCCCAACGAGTATTTTTTGGCAAGCCGCCCCCCAAATTCAGAAAGTCCGACAAGCTCCAATGCGTCTGCAACAGAACTTTTAGGAAGACCCAAAATACGGCGGATAATGTCAAGGTTTTCTTTACCTGTCAGATTTGCATAAAAAGAGGGCGATTCGATAAAGGAACCTACTTCTTTCAAAATAGAAAGACGGTCATTCGGAAATTGCTTTCCGTCAATTATAAAACTGCCTTTTGTGGGCGCGGTCAATCCCAAAAGCATTTTCATAGTAGTGGATTTTCCCGCGCCATTCGGACCAAGAAAGCCGTAGATACTGCCTTTCCGAATGTTCAGTGAAACGTTATTAACAGCGACAAAAGATTTGTATTTTTTTGTCAATTGCTCTGTTGTGATAATGTAATTCATATAGACATCTCCTTTCATTGCTTACATGATACCAGTGCAACCTTGTGATAATATTCTCTTTACCTTACATCTACCTTACATTTTCCAAAATCTCAATAAAATCCACGATTATATGGTATGATGTAAATGTGAAAGGAGACTGTACTATGAACGAAGATTATCTGCTGAATAAAAATATATTGCTCGTCGATGATGAGCAGGAGCTTTTAGATATGGTTTTATCTATTTTGATTGAATATGGATTTCAAAATGTCAAAACTGCAAAAAATTTAAAAGAAGCTATGGAACAAGCTGAAAAATCCCGCCCGGAATTAGCAATACTTGACGTAATGCTTCCAGACGGGAACGGGTTTGACTTAATGGAACGGCTAAAGAAAAGCGGTAATTACCCTATTCTTTTTCTTACTGCCCGTGGCGAAGATGATGATAAATTCAAAGGCTTTGGTTTAGGGGCAGATGACTATATCATAAAACCTTTTTTGCCAAAAGAGCTTTTGTTTCGTATCATGGCAATTTTACGCAGAAGCTACAAAGACGAAAATCCTCTTGTATACTTACATGACAGCCAAATTGATTTTTCGCGTGCTGAGATTATAAAAAATGATGAACATATCCCATTAACGGCAAAAGAGTATGATTTACTGTCTGCTTTATATCGTAATGCAGGGCGTATTGTGACGATTGACACATTGTGTGAAGCAGCATGGGGCAATAATCCCTTTGGATATGAAAATTCCTTAATGGCGCATATACACCGTATCAGAGAAAAAATAGAACAAAATCCCTCACAGCCCGTTTCGTTGGTTACAGTCAGGGGATTAGGTTATAAGTTAATTGTAGAAGGGAAATAACATGAAAAGTATTTCAAAACTAATACGCCGCTTTGTCGGAATAATGGCATTAAGTACGATACTCTTTTCTATTTTGAATATTGCTTTTTTCGGAATAGTTTTTGTAAGAAATACGTCAACATTTTCTCCGTGGGATATGGCGGGTTATGCGGCAGCCGCATTGCAATTAACAGATTATGGATATTCCATATCTGATGATGTAATGGCTAAACTAAAAGAACAAAATGCATGGGCTATCCTTATTGACAATGATACGCGACAAGTTGAATGGCAAACAGATAATCTACCTAATAATATCCCTATGCAATATACATTATCAGATATAGCTGAACTAACGCGCGGCTATGTAGACGGGTACCCCACTTTTACAGGTAAAGCCCAAGATGGATTATTAGTATTAGGCTATTCAAAAGATAGATTTTGGAAGCATACAAGGGGAAGCTGGGACTATAACTTCATTGCAAATTTACCCAAGAACATAATTATTATTTTAGCAATCAATACTGCCTTAATTTTTCTCATATACGTTGCTGCTAATACGAAAATGTCACGTTCCATTAGACCAATAATGAATGGAATACAGGATTTGTCAAGCGGTAGTCCTGTTTGCATTAAACAGAATGGCGTGCTATATGAATTAGCGGAAAAAATCAATAAAACATCTGAAATATTACAAATGCAAGCTGAACAGCTACGAAAAAAAGAAACTGCAAGGGCGAACTGGATAGCGGGCGTTTCCCATGATGTCAGAACACCGTTGTCAATGATTATGGGTTACGCCGGACAGTTGGAAAATTCAAAAAATCTGTCAGAAACAGAGCAAAAAAAAGCCGCTGCCATTGTAAAGCAAAGCAATCGAATGAAAGACTTAATCAACGACCTCAATCTTGCTTCCAAACTTGAATATGATATGCAGCCGCTAACAATAAAACAGGAAAATGCAATATCTATTGTTCGGCAAGTGGTTGTGGATTTTATGAACATGGATATTGATGATAAATTTCCGATTGAATGGAAAACCTCCCCTACCTTGTCTGTTTGTTACATTAACGCTGATAAGGATTTACTGAAACGCGCAATCGCAAACCTTATTCAGAACAGCATAAACCACAATGAAAACGGCTGTATGATTTATGCGTCCGTTGATGATGATAACAATACTTGTATGATTTGTATTGAAGATAGCGGCATAGGGGTTTCCGACGAACAAATTGACAAGCTAAACAATACACCACATTATATGGTTTGCGATACGAATACTACCGAACAGCGACACGGCTTAGGGTTGCTTATTGTGAAACAGATTATAAAAGGACATAAGGGAAAAATTTTAATAGACCATAGCGAATATGGCGGATTTAAAGTCGCACTAATCATACCGAAATAAACTTATCTTGAAAAAGCGGAAGTGTTCCTGCTTTTTCTTTTGTCTATGTTTGGCATTTGTAAAACTTCTCTGTATTTAGGAATTAGGAAAGCTTTTTCGTAGAGCGCGACATTAGATATATTGCAATCAATGACGGAGTAGACAGCGCAAAAGACGACAACGATTTTATCCTGTTTCATTTTCCCCTGTGCCGTGGCTTTCCTGATATTCTCCCCGGTAAAGAATACCAGACAGCACATTTCAAACAGACAGCAATAAATCCGGGGATGGGCGGTGCCCTCCTGCTCGGCCTGTGGCTCTGTGGCAAGCCGCAAAAGGCAAAGTAGACGGTGGTTTGTGAATTTACTAAAGGGAATATTAATGTACGGCTGTTGTTCAATTTTTAGTTGGCTACAATTCTGCAAACCGTTCTTTCTTAGCCATTTTGTTTACCTCCAACAATTTTAATTTTTATATATAAATTCCCGGCAAGCGAGGATTTGTCAGTGAATTACCTCATAACGCAATTGTAAATATGAGTTCTCCCCAATTACACATTTTTGCAGTTTCAGAACATAATTTTTCAAAGTAATCTTTACGTTTTATTTCTTTTTCCGTTAATTTTATTTTGTTTTTTCCGTGCTTAATTTCTCCGAATTGGGGTTGGGTATTGCTTTATTATATATCTGTTTTCCCAAAAGTGAAAGCGATTTCTTATGCTTTTTGTTCATCAAAGCGGAACTTGAACCGGGCAGCGACAAGTCACCCGTTTTTGTCACGCCATAAAAATTTTTCCTTTCCCTCACATGGGGCGGTGTGTGGTTTATGGTTGCATTATTTACTTTTTCTTTTATTGAATTTTTCTTTTGCAAAATCATAGGATTCTTGTATCATTACCTTAAAATCCTCAAAGGTTTTTTCAGAGGGGTTTAAGACGCATGCCCAACCCATCCATGCGTAGACAGGGTGGGGGATAATGGTATCTAAAGCGGTAAAATCATAATCCATTCTCACGATTTTTCCGGCGGGCGGACGCTCTGGAATATGCCCAAATTTGTTAATAAAGGTTTGTTTTCTTAAACCAACATTTACGCGATAAACGTTATCACGGTTCAACATAGAGCCTTTATCATTATCCCCGTCTTTTTCCTTAACAGTTAAAACATATACGCCCCGTTTCAAAACTCTGTTTGGATTATAAAAAATTCCCCGTTCTCCCCAACTTTCTACCAATACAACATCTTTTAAGTTATACTGGCAATAGGAAAGAATATCGTTTGGTGTCATGTCATTTCCTCCCAATGTAACATCATTTCAATCCCGTTTTTATGCATAGCAATCCTTCATTCCGCCTTGGGGCGGCTCAAATAGAAATGAAAAATGCTGCATATTGCATTTGGTACATAGCTAGTCTATCATAAAATAGTGACAACGGTTGTCATCATTCGGAAAGGCGTTTAAAAATTTCAAAAGCAGAATGATTTTATCCGCTTGGGAGGATGCTCAAAAATAAGACATTCTCTGCATAGATTCGAGATTCCGTATGGCGGAACCGCGGAAAATACTGTGATATAATAATAATCCCTGTGCCATTTATGGCATAGGGATTACTTATAGGAAAGCCTTCGCCGGAAGGGCGTAAATTGATGAAGTGTCGAAGGCAACTTATAAAGCGCATCGGTGTTCGTTAGGGTTCCGGCTGCGCTTTCCGGGTTGTCCGGTTGGAAAGGAGGTCTTGGAAAATGGTTTCTGAAAATAGGTGTACAAGCAGTATGGGAAATGAAACAGAGGAAAATTTCACTGTGCAGCTTACCAATCCCATGCTGTATGACAGGCTGCACATACTCTCTGCAGAATATTCCGTATCGGTGGAATACTTGATTAATGAGGCAGTAAAGAGAATGATTAACGATGTTGACTTTGTAAGAAGCCTTCGGAATGGAAAACAGGATTAAAATAGTTCTCTATGCCTCATCTTTGTCAAAATAAGAAAAGATAGTACGCAAAACATTGATTGCCATCTGCTTACGTTCCAATGGTTGGCAGTCGGTAATCTGACGGAACTGTTCTAAGATATTGGTGTCGCTGTCTGTTACGGAATCGGACAGCATGTAATCGACGGACACACCAAGCCTGTTGACGAGCCTCACAAGCGTATCCAGCGTGAGGCTCCGTTCCCCACGTTCGATAGCTCCCATATAAGTATCTGATATGTCGATATCTTCTGCCAGTTGTGCCTGTGTAAGGTTTAACCGATGCCGTTCTTCCCGGATTCTTTTTCCTAACCTCTTATAGTCCATGTAATCACCCCATTGTTTATTTTAGAATGTCTGTAGTATAGATTGAAACATCCATAAGGGGTATAAATATTGACACAATGGGGTATTTAGAATAATATAAGGGGGTGAGATGACAAAAAAGAATGTAGTTTAGGGAAAGGATGGGGTGTATGTCCAGAGTTGTAAAATATGATATTTTAAGAGTTGCGGCATGTTTTTCTATTGTCCTGCTGCACGTATCGGCCAGTTACTGGAGTGTAGTGGATGTTCAAAGCAGGGAATTTCTGGTTATGACGGTCTATAACAGTTTGACCCGTTTTGCAGTTCCTGTTTTCTTTATGTTGAGCGGGCTTTTTCTTGTTACGCCTGAGCGGGAAAATGTGGCGGTTGGGAAACGGGTTTTAAAGCTGGTGGCGTTATTCTATGTCTGGTCGGCATTTTATGCGTTCCAGGGGATAGCGGTAGATACGTTAAGAGGCGCGTTTTCAATGGAAGTATTCAGGGCAGCGGTAGAGCGGTTTATCTTCGGGCATATCCATATGTGGTTTCTTCAGATTCTGTGCGGATTTTATCTGGTGATTCCGATAGCGAGGCAGATATGCGCAAAAAAGGAAATATTGCGGTATTACCTGATTTTATGGATTATATTCCGGTTCTTTATACCCACCTTGACGAATGCTTTTGGTCTGGATACGTTCCAGGCGCGGATTGACAGTCTGGGGCTTGATATTCTGGTTGGAAACTTCGGCTACTTTTTATTGGGGCATTATTTGAACATAACGGATATTGGAAAAAAAGCCAGACGATGCATTTATGCAATGGGGATTGCCGCATTGCTTTTAACCCCTTTCTTAACAGTGCAGGACTGTATAAAATCCGGTACATATGTAGAGAAATGGTTTAGCCCGGGGTCTTTGAATATTCTCATCATGACCATTGCCATCTTTGTCTGCTTCCGGTATGGTAAGGCATTTGAACAGGTAAAAAGAGCGGATATATGGGCAAAGCTATCCCGCTATACATTTTTCGTGTACATGTTCCACATGTTTGTACTAGAAAAGCTGAACCTTGTTGGGATAACAACGGTTTCATATCCGGCGCTTTTTTCCATACCTGCCATAACAATATTTATTATCATAGTTAGCCTGCTTGGGGCGTTTGTGGCTGACCATATACCGTTTATAAGAAAAATAGTAATGCTTCATGCAAACTGACATGCACTTATGAATGCTCCGGAATGACATCTGTTGAAGGCCGATTCCTGTTTTCGGGAACTGATAGGGAAAGAATGCAATTCTTTGTATGGATTTGAGGGATTGCATTTTCCATATTCAGGCACAAATATTTGACGATTTCATAAGGAGGGCACTTATGAAAATGAGGATGCTATGAAAATGGGGATGCATACTGCGTGTAAAAGGAAAATGTCTTCTTTGTGGATTTTTATAATTGACTTACATACCAACAGTATGATAATATAAACATACCATCGGTATGTAGGGAGGTGAAGAAATGGCAAGAAACAAGCACCCGGAAGAAACCGTAGATTTGATTTTGGATGCTTCTTTCCGGTTATTTATGAATAAGGGGTATGAACATACATCCATTCAGGACATTATTAATCGTTTAGGCGGGCTTAGTAAGGGTGCCATTTATCACCATTTTAAGTCAAAAGAGGATATCCTGCTTGCGGTCACAAATAGAATGACGGAGGAATCAAACCGGATTTTAGCCGCTATCTGCAACCGCTCCGATTTAAATGGGAAAGAAAAGTTAAAAGCTATTTTAAAAGAGTCCGTTTTTCAGCCGGAACAGGATGATTTATTTGCGGCGGCTCCTGATTTAAACAAAAATCCAAAGCTTCTTGTCAGCATTTTGCAAGATACGGTAAATGAATTGGCCCCGAATTATATTCTGCCAATTGTACGGCAGGGCATTTCGGATGGCTCTATCCAAACGGACTATCCGGAGGAACTGGCGGAGATAGTCATGCTTGTGGCAAATGTTTGGATGAATCCGATGATTTATCAGGATACTGCCGAGAAAATTTACAGGAAATTTATGGTGTTCCAGCAAATATTGCTGGCCTTTGGCTTAGATATTTTGGATAAGGATTTATTAGGCAGGATACAGGAATTGGCGACAATTTATCAAAAAAGCAAGTAATGGTTCATCTGCCCTATAACAAGGGCAGATATATTTAGGGCATTATACATACCGCCGTGCGGTATTATAAATGAGAAAGCGGATGAGAAAACAAAACAGATAGCAGATGTTTCAATTGGCAATTTGAGCAAAGCCTCAAATGCGCCTTGCCCGCAGCCGGAAATGGGTTTTTATACAGCAACTGATTCATACTGCAAATATTGTGCCTGTGGCACAAAGCTTGCAGATTGAAAGAAAGGTATGGTAATTTAAATGAATACAAAATTATTTTCAAAAGATTTTACATTGGTCGTTATCGGTCAAATTATTTCACTGTTTGGTAACGCAGGGATAAGGTTTGCTTTACCGTTGTATCTATTGAACGACACAGGGTCATCCGCGCTTTATGGAACTGTGACGGCCTGTGCTTTTATTCCCGCAATTTTATTATCGCCGATAGGCGGGATTGTTGCGGACAGGGTAAATAAACGGAACATCATGGTGGCACTGGATTTTTTTACGGCGATAGTTATCCTGGCTTTTTCCATGTTGATGGGTAGGGTAAACCTTATCCTTTTAATGACGGTAACCCTAATGCTTCTATATGGCATTGCCGGCGCATACCAGCCTTCCGTACAGGCGAGCGTACCTGCCCTGGTAAGCCCGGAATACTTTATGGAGGCAAATTCCGTAATCAATATTATCGGCTCTTTCTCCGCTTTGTTAGGGCCGGTTTTGGGCGGGATGTTATATAGCGCCTATGGGCTGGAACCTG
This sequence comes from uncultured Kineothrix sp., assembly GCA_910588855.1. GTDB lineage: Bacteria > Bacillota > Clostridia > Lachnospirales > Lachnospiraceae > Kineothrix. Next base: position 145,043 of record CAJUSR010000005.1, read on the forward strand.
TGCTTTGGGTATGTATGGTCTGCTTCCTGCTGTCTGCAGTGATGGAGATTTTTATCAGAATACCTTTTGTGAGACAAGAACAGGGTGTTGGTATATGGAAAACCGTGAAGGGGGATTTTTCGGAAAGCATCCGATATATATGGAAGGAAAAGCCGGAGATTGGAAAGGGGTTGACTGCGGTTTGCGGAATTAATCTATTCCTGTCAGCTATGATTGTGGTGGGGCTGCCATATATTGTGACGGAGGTATTGCCTTTAGAAGCGGCGGTGGCGAATAAGCTGTATGGATTTGCCCAAGGGGCATTGGCGGCAGGAGGGTTGGCAGGAGGCATTGGGGCAGGCGTTTTTGCAAAAAAGCTGACCATACAAAAATCAGGGGATTTAATCATAGCCAGTGCCGGATGTGTATTTCCGATGGGGATTGCCTTGCTGCTGTTCTCTTCGGGGATTGTCAACTATTTGGTTATCACGGTCTGCTGTTTTGGCATAATGGTATGTTCCACGGTTTTTACGGTGCAAATTATGTCTTTTGTGCAGACGGAAACCCCTCCAAATCTGATTGGGAAAGTTATCGCTGTTATGATGGCTGTTTCCATGTGCGCACAGCCGTTAGGCAATGCTCTTTATGGCATTTTGTTTGAAATATGCAAGGGGTATGAATTTGCAGTGGTTTTGTTTGCAGGTTTTGTTTCTCTTGCGATAGCTGTAGGCATGAAAAATATCTTTAAAAGATTGATACCGAAAACCGGGCAAGAGTGATGCGGATATGAAGGGGCAGCGGATTGTATTTCCGGTAGGGGTTTGGATGTAAATAAAACGGGCACAAGTGCATGATTATCTTGGTAGAACGTTTCCCTGGAATTATTTATAATGAAGAAACGTTGAGCTGCGGAAATATTCTGGTGATATGGTATTTGCTAATTCAGCAAATTCAACTAGTTCAGCAAATTCAGCTAGTTTAGCGAATTCAGTCAGTTCAGCAAATGCAACGGTTTGGCAATTGTTCATAAAAATGCATTATGAAAAGGAGGAAACGGTTATGGGTTTAGGGAATCATTTGTTTCATGCACGAAAGAAAAAAGGGTTATCGCAGGAAGAGGTGGCTGGGAAGCTGGGGGTAAGCAGGCAGACTATTTCAAAATGGGAAACCGACGAAACACTGCCGGATATCCGCCAGTCAAAAAGGCTGGCAGTGATGTATGGATTGTCGCTGGATGAACTGATTGAATTTGATATTGATGTCCAGGAGATTCAGGAGATAATTGATAAGACAAATGAAAAAGTATCGGACAAAATAGACTGGACGAAGGCATGGAGTAAAAAGTATCCTATTCTGGCCCGGTACCAAAATGAGGTGGACACCGCTTTTTACATGGAAGAACTGCGCAAATTATTAAATGATTTGAAAAAGAAATATGGATATAATGATTTGGATGCTTTTCTTGTCCTGAAGGATATTTTAGCTGTATTATGGAAAAAAGATGGTGCGGCTGAGTAAGAGTTCCCCGGGATGAAGGAACGGAGAGGGCATTATATGAATGTGCCTATAGGTCTTTTCCCATTCTTATATTACCACAAAATATGCGGAAAAACAAGGCTTGTAGGCACTTCCGGGCGATGCTATTATTGTATTTGCAATCGGTTACAGAGAGGATAGTAACTTGTGTTTCAAATACGAAATAGAGGAGGAATGCTCTTGGATAAGGATTGGATGGTTTTATTGCAGCAGCAGAATCAATTGAGCAAAATGATGGAGGTGAACCGGGCGACAGAGAGATATGGGCTTAGTTTAAGTGAACAGGATGCAAAAATGATTTTGGCAGAGCGGAACCAGGCTTTACAAAGAGAGAGGAGAGTGGAATTTGGGGAGGGGATTGCACTCCAAATTATTTATGAATTTTGCGATTCCGATTTTATTGAGCAGGACAGTTATGCGGACACCATAATCCGGCTGCAGGAAATTTTTTATATGTATAAGAATGAAATGCAGGATGAAATTTCGGATGAGGAGCTGCTGCATTTTATGAAGGAACAGTTTGAGACAGTATGTTTTGGCGATTTGGATTATTTGGCCGGAACATGCCTTGCCATTTTTTCCCAGGCAATTCGGGCAGGCTACCGGGGCTATCGCGCATCGGAGGGGCGCGGGGAATATGGGGCGTTTGACGAAGTGGAAAGATGGGATTACGATTTGTACCTTGAAATGCTAAAAGAACTTTGCTGGAGGTAGCCGGACGATGAGATATAAAATGGAGGAACTGGTTCCTATCGTAGGAAAATTGGCGGAAAAATATACTTCTTTTGAAAGCACATCTATCTCTTATGAAAAAGCGGAACAGCTTATGGGGGCTGTTTTATATTCGATCCATGAATTGGAGACGGAAGAATGGGAACCTGCAGTTTTGGCTGGAGGAACGGTTTCGGCACAGCAGGCGTATGAAATAGGGGCTTCCTATGTGGAAAAGAAAACGAAAGCGGCATTGGACTTGTACAATCAGATTTTACCGGAATTTGTCTGTTATGGAAACAAATGCTTGTACGATACTTTTGTAAAAGGCCTGCCGGAGTTTTTTAGATGGTATGATATAAAATTTGAACCACAGAATACGATTTTGACATTGGATTACCCTGTTTTAAAGGATATCTCCGCTTATACAGGCATTGATAAAATTTATGAATTTATAAAGTGTATCCGGCTGGAGCAGATTTTTTTCAGCAAGTTCCCTACGGGCTATGTAGAGGGCGTGTTGCGGGGATATAATAGGTTTTATAAGGATATGGCGGAAAATCTTTGTGAAATTATGCTTATCTCCGTGATAGGGCATGTTTTGGCAATGAAACCATTATTGGAGCAAAAATTTGATAAAGCGGACTATTTGCGGATGCAGCAGATATTTGGGCAAAACAGTCTGGAAGACGTTAAGAAGATACTGGAAAAGGCGGTGGCCGCATTTATACAGGAGTATTATGAATCGGACAGAGGAGTGTTGGAATATTTAAATGAATCTGTTGAGGGGATAGCAGTACGGTTGAAAAATGCGGCGGATTATGGAATGCTTTCCCATATGTTTTGTGCAGACTGTGTTGGCGAAAGGAACGGGAATCCATAAGGATGGGCACATTCATGGAGGAGCCTGCAAAATGATGTAACTAGGCAGGCATTTCTGCACTCCAAACTACTGTAGATAATGGAAAGAAGGGAAGGGATGAGATGATGTTGGATGTAAAAAAATTATTTTGGGTGAATGAACCGGCGAGATATCAAATCAACAGTGATGAAATTGTGGTGTATACGGAGCCCGGAACGGATTTATGGCAAAGGACATATTATGGGTTCCGGAATGATAATGCGCCGGTTCTGCAAATGGCAACAAAAGAAAAATATTTTTCATTTACGGTAAAAACGGAATTTGCCAGTAAAAGAAGGTTTGACCAGTGCGGGGTCGCCGTATATCTTGACAGTGAAAATTGGCTGAAAGCCTCTATTGAGTACGAAAATGAAAATTATCAGAGACTGGGCAGCGTGGTAACGAATCACGGGTATTCGGATTGGGCGACTACGGATATTGATGCGTCGGTGAAGTCGATGTGGTACCGTCTCAGCCGGCGGGAATCGGATTATTGTATAGAGTGTTCCAAAGACGGTATTCATTTTAAACAGATGCGCATCTGCCATTTGTGGGAAGGGGCAGAGGAGATTCTATTTGGAATATATGCCTGCTCGCCGGAAGAGTCGTCGTTTGAGGCAAAGTTTTCTCATATGGAAATGACGGAATGTAAGTGGGAGGAACATAAATAAGGGGAAAATGCAGGTTGGTATTGCAATGAAGAAAGCGTAGAGGAATCAAGGTGAAACTGAAAAACATACTGATAGTGGTAGACGATGTGGAACGCTCAAAAAATTTTTATTGCCATTTATTTGGTTTAAGGGTAGTGACGGATTTTGGCGGCAATGTTATTTTAACGGAAGGGCTGGTTTTGCAGGAGCGGAAGATGTGGGATGGATTGATAGGCGAATCTTCTATTTCCGGCGGCAATGATGTAGAACTTTATTTTGAAGAAAATAATATGGATGCTTTTTTAAAGGAGCTGGAAGGGTGGCCGGAACCGGTAAGATATCTTCATGCGCCTGCGGAAAATGCGTGGGGGAAACGGGTTGTCAGAATCGCCGACCCGGACGGGCATATGATAGAAATCGGTGAATCCAAGGATTATGCCGCCCAAAAGCAGTGAAGGATGGTTCTGGTTCCATATCGGAGGGACCGATAAATGACGGGTGCTTTGCCGGGGATGTTGTGTAGTAGATGCTGTGCCGGAAATATTCTGGCAGGAATATCTTGCATCTTTTAATCAAAGTGATATGGCCTGTTATTTGTGGAAGGCTGCGGCGGGAAATTGCAGGAAGAAAATAGGTTGACAGTTTTGCCGTCCTGTCCTATAATAAGTGCAGAAAAAATGAGAGAGGTGAAAAAATGCGGATATAATTTACTTTTGAAGACATGAATATATTTTTTGTGTTGCCAAAAGTGGATTATGCTCGCATAACCTCTCTTTTTTGATGGAAAATTTAATCTGTTTATTGGGGCTGACAGCGATGGATTGTATTAGGTAGAAGAATGTTGTCGTTGTTTATCGTAAACGGAGATATAAGATATTTATGAGGTTATTTACAGGCATATATTCCTTTGGCAGCGGGAAGGAGGAATGAAAATGGCGCGAATTAATGTAAATAACCTCACTTTTTATTATGAGGGAAGTTTTGATAATATATTTGAAAATATGTCATTTTCCATTGATACGGATTGGAAACTGGGTTTTATCGGGAGGAATGGGAAGGGGAAGACGACTTTCCTGAATCTGCTGCTTGGAAAATACGAATATGTTGGCTCGATTACCACGAATACAGTGTTCGATTATTTTCCCTATCAGGTGAAAGAGGAGCATTGGAGCCGCCCGGCGATAGAATTTGTAGAGGAATGGAAAGCAGGGGCAGAGCAATGGCGGATAATATGCGAATTGGATAAATTGGGGCTGGATGGGGAAGTGCTGTACCGGCCATTTGATACGTTGAGCTTTGGGGAGCGGTCAAAAATTATGCTGGCGGTATTGTTTTCGGGAGATAATGATTTTCTGCTCATCGATGAACCAACCAACCATTTGGATCAGAAGTCCAGAAAGACGGTAGAAAGGTATTTGGCGGGCAAAAAAGGATTTATTCTGGTATCCCATGACCGTAACTTTTTGGATGCATGCATTGACCATGTTTTAGTGCTGAACCGCCATTCGATGGAAGTACAGGCGGGGAATTTTTCCAGTTGGTGGGAGAACAAAAACCGGAAGGATACGTTTGCCCGGATGGAAAACGAGAAGCATAAGAAGGAAATTGAAAAACTAAAGGCAGCGTCGGAACGTGCAAGGCAGTGGGCGGAGAAAAATGAAAGCACGAAGATAGGGTATGACCCGTTGAAAGAGCCGGATCGCCCGACGAGAGCGTATATTGGGGCAAAGACGAAGAAAATGCAAAGCAGGGTAACGCAGATGGGCAACCGGATGGAGCGGGAAATCGAAGAGAAAGAAGGGTTGCTTCAGGATATCGAATGCCCGGTGGATTTAAAAATAAGGCCTTTGGAACATTTTAAGCAAAAATTGCTGACAGCATACCAATATGGTCTTCAATATGAGGACGCGGCTTCTCCCTTGTTTGAAAACCTTTGTTTTGAGATTTGCCAGAAAGAACGGGTATTTTTAAATGGGGCAAACGGATGCGGGAAGTCCAGCCTGATAAAAGCTATTTTACAAAAGACAGAGGAGGTGGAACAGAAAGAAGGTGGGATGCCCTTGCGGGAGCAGGGGAGCCTTACGCTGGCTTCCGGTCTTGTTATTTCCTATATTAATCAAGATACGTCGTTCCTGAGTGGCGGTATTAAAGCGTTTTGCAAGATGAAAAACTTGGATGAAAGCTTATTCTGCGCCATCCTTCGACAACTGGATATGGACCGGATACAGTTTACGAAGGACATGAAAGACTTTTCGGAGGGGCAGAAAAAGAAGGTATTGATTGCCGCAAGCCTGCTTACACCGGCACATTTATATATGTGGGATGAACCGCTAAACTATATTGATGTATTTTCCCGGATGCAGATTGAAAAACTTTTGCTGGAATACCAGCCGACAATGTTGGTAGTGGAGCATGATGCAAAATTCAGGGAACGGATTGCAACGAAAACGGTTGATTTGTGAAAGGAAAGTGGAGAAAATCAGCAAAATGCAAAGAAGATTTCGGGTTTTACAAGTAAGAATTGTTAAAAATTTTTCCTTTTTTCAAATTTTAATTTTTATTTAATAAAAATGTTGTATAATTTTCATAAAAGAATTATAATAAATCTACCGGTAAACTTAAGAGGATAGAATTATACATAGCTGTCGTTTGTTGCTTTGGGAAGACCGGTTTTTGATACTTTAAGGAAAGAATAGGATAAAGCCAGTTTTCATGTACCAATTCCATTGATTAAGGATATGCCAGAGGATTCGATTTAATAAAAAGGGAGGAGAAATAAGAGATGTTCAACAATGAAAAAATTGAAAAAAGGCTTACGAAATCTTTTGTAATGGTTTCAGCCATTTCGGCAATAGCAGCGATAGCAGGTTTGATAGCGGTAATTGTCATTTCCAACAGGTATTCTTATGCGTTGAAGAATTTCGGTTTTGCACAGGGGGATATTGGAAAGGCGTTGTTTACTTTTGCGGATTCCCGATCATCGCTCCGGGCAGCTATCGGATATGATAACCCGGATGCTATAGCTGCTGTAGTGAAACAACACGAAGAAAATAAGGCACAGTTTGAAGAATATTTTGCACAAGTGGAAAATACAATTGTATCCGAAGACGGACGGAAAACATATGACGAGATTGAAACGTTATTGGATGCTTATTGGGTATTGGACAAAGAGATTATGGATCTTGGGGCTACCACAGACAGGGAATTATGCAAACAAGCCCAGGAGTTGGCATTAGGCGAATTGGCAGGAAGCTATAATGAGATTTATACGAGGCTGGAAGAGCTTTTGGAGGTGAAAGTAGAGGAAGGGAATACGCTTTCTACTACGCTTCAAATACTGTCTTTGATATTGTTGGTTGTAATTGTGGCGGTGATTATTACTGCGATGATGATTTCTACAAAGGTAGGAAGAAGCATCGCAAGGGGGATTGCCCAGCCTTTGACAGAATTGGGGAACAGGTTAAACACATTGGCGGCAGGAGATTTTGCCACCCCATTCCCGGTAGTGGAAGCAGACGATGAAGTGGCGGTGATGGTAAGGGAAGCAAGGGAGATGTCGGATAAGCTGAATGTAATCATAGATGATATCAGCTATGTTTTGGGCGAGATGGCAGGAGGAAACTATGCGGTAACTTCTTCCATGCTGGATAGATATACCGGAGATTTTGAAAAACTGGTTGTTGCAATGAGAGGTCTGAGAAATCAGATGACAGCTACACTGCGCTCTATAGCGGAGGCTTCCAATCAAGTTTCGGCCGGGGCGTCGAATCTGGCGGAATCAGCCCAGAACCTTGCGGAAGGCGCAACGGATCAGGCAGGGGCAGTACAGGAATTGCAGGCAACGATTGTGAATATTACGGAGACGATGGAAAGAAGTGCAGAGGATGCAGAAGAATCTTATGTACAGACACAGAAATATGCGGATGAAGCGGATAATAGCCGTGAAGGTATGAATACGGTTGTTGCTGCTATGAAGAAAATTGATGATACTTCCAAAAAGATTGGGAATATTATTTCCGAGATTGAATCCATTGCATCGCAGACAAACCTTCTGTCCTTGAATGCATCCATAGAGGCGGCAAGGGCCGGGGAAGCAGGACGCGGCTTTGCGGTTGTTGCAGACCAGATTAGGCAGTTGGCGGAGCAGAGTGCGAAAGCAGCAGTGGACACAAGGGAATTGATTGAAGGCTCCCTGCAGGAAATCGAAGGCGGTAATCGCGCGGTAGAGAGCGCATCAAGCTCTATTGAAATCGTAGTGGACGGTATCAAACAGATTGCGGATGTTTCTAAGAAACTGAGCATTATGATTGGCGACCAGAACGAAACAATGCGTCAGGCAGAGCAAGGTGTCAGCCAGATTTCCGAGGTAGTACAGAACAACTCGGCAACTGCGGAAGAGACTTCTGCTACAAGCGAACAGCTATCTGCGCAGGCGGTTACATTGGATGAACTTGTTGGCCAGTTTACATTGATGAATGAGTAGGTCCGGATGAAAAACAGATACATAAGGCATAAATAGAAAAAGGTATAAATAGAAAAAAGTATAAATAGCAAATAAAGCATGTGGGAATCCCTGTTGTCTGGTTTTGGGCAGCAGGGATTTTTCAGGTTTATTTTCGGTAAATAAAAGCGGTTTGCCCAATTATTTTGCCAATAGGCAAAGCATACTTTTTTCTTGTCACATAGAGAGGTAAAATGATATAATGAATTGCATTGATATGCAGGCAGGTTATCAATTCCCGGACAGGAATTACCATACATTATAGATGTATGGGCAGGCTGGCAGGATGGACAAGGAGGAACGAAATGAAACAGGATATGATAGCGGTTTTGGATCTTGGAAGTACAAAGAATACGGAATTGGCGAGAGCCATTAGGGGGTTAGGGGTATATAGTGAAATTTATCCTCATGATATTACAGCAGAGGAATTGGGGAAAGCCGGGAATTTAAAAGGAATTATTTTATATGGAGGGGAAAACCGGGTTGTGGACGGGGTTACCGTTGAGGTTCGCCCGGAATTGTACGATATGGCTTTCCCTATGATGTCAATTGATTATCCGGGTTCTAAGTGCCCGCAGAAACTGGATGTGATGCCGGATGAGGAAGAGCTGAAGGGATTTGTATTTGATACATGCAAAGCGGAAGCAAACTGGAACATGAAGAATTTTATCGAGGATCAGGTTGAGTTGGTGCGCAGGCAAGTAGGCGATAAAAAGGTTCTTTTGGCATTATCGGGGGGTGTGGACAGCTCGGTAGTAGCCGCACTGTTGATTAAGGCGATTGGGAAACAATTGGTGTGCGTTCATGTAAATCATGGATTGATGAGGAAAGGGGAATCGGAAAGCGTTATAGAAGTTTTCAAGAACCAGATGGATGCAAATCTGGTTTATGTGGATGCTGAAGAACGTTTTCTCGGGAAACTTGCCGGAGTGGCAGACCCGGAACAGAAGCGGAAGATTATTGGGGCGGAGTTTATCCGTGTATTTGAGGAAGAAGCCCGTAAACTGGAAGGCATTGATTTTCTGGCACAGGGAACCATTTATCCCGATATTATAGAGTCTGGCACTAAGACGGCGAAAATGGTAAAATCACATCATAATGTAGGAGGGCTTCCGGAGGATTTGAAATTTTCTTTAGTAGAGCCTCTATATTATTTGTTTAAAGACGAGGTGCGGGCTTGCGGACTGGAATTGGGGCTTCCAAGGGAAATGGTGTTCCGTCAGCCGTTTCCGGGCCCTGGCTTAGGCGTAAGGTGTTTGGGGGCGATTACAAAAGAACGTCTGGAAGCGGTACGCGAATCGGATGCCATTTTGCGGGAAGAGTTTGCTATAGCCGGGCTCGACAGGAAAGTATGGCAGTATTTTACGGCGGTGCCGGACTTTAAATCGGTAGGGGTAAAGAACCATGCGAGATGTTTTGAATATCCGGTTATTATCCGGGCGGTAAATACAGTGGACGCCATGAGAGCCACAATCGAACAAGTGGATTGGCAGGTGCTTATGAAGATTACGGATAGGATTATGAAGGAAGTTCCGAATGTAAACAGGGTATGCTATGATTTGAGCCCGAAGCCTACGGCTACGATTGAATGGGAATAAAGTAACAGAGTCGACCGCCGGGCCAACACCTTTTACTTTATCGGATTTGGATGCCAAAAGGTCTGCCAAGTAATACTGATGGACAGGCCTTTTGAAGCCCGAATCTTTATAGGAAATCACCTATACCAATCCCCTGCTATAAAAAATCCCTCCCAAGGAAATGCGCAATGTGCAGAAAAAGAAAAAAGCCGCCGGTGCAGCCCCGCTTCGATGCAAACGTACGTTATAACACACGCTTTATTATGCAATTCAAATAAAATTCAAATAGCCTCTTCTATGTCTGGTCATTTTTTTTCAATATTTTTTCCCTCTGTTCCTTGATAATCTGCTCTAAATTATCCAGCTCTGCCAGAATTAAATTGTCGTTTTGATAGTTGTTCAAGTTGGATACTAAGTCGGAAGTGGTGACGGAAAGTTTGTTCAATTCAAATTCCTGCATAGAAAGAGTGGGAGAATAACATCGGCCGAAAACGTTGCCGCTTTTAACAAAATCAGCAACTTCAATTACTTTTTTATCGAGCATCCTTTTTAGCGTAGTATGTACAGTAGGCAATTTTAGCTTTTCGTCTGCCTCGACGATTTCAGATGCCAGCAACGGCCGATCTGCTTTCCATAACACATAAAGAATATCTATTTCACGGACTGACAAATTATATCTGTTCCTGTTTTTTTCCATAATGCTTACCTCGTCATGTAAAGACATTGCGGCATTAGGATATACATTGCCATATATTGTCTTTATTTGTTTTTTACATCAGTTTCTTGTCTTATTTCGTCTAATTCTATCATATTTGTATTTCTGTGTAAATAATTTATTGTATGGCATTAATTGCCCGGTAAGGTTTAGGCGGAGAAATCAATTGATTGAAATAAAAGGTACATTTTGCTATAATCATAAAGATACTAGCAAATAGTAATGCTGGAAAGGGGCATGGTTAATAGGGTGAAGAAATTATATTTGGATGATAAGAGGAGAAAAATCATATTTTTTGTTCTTTTAGGGATAAGTTTCGTGGCAGTATGGATTTATAATATTATGACACCGCTAATGTCGGACGATTTGTTGTTTAAGACGTCGGACTATCACTCGCTGCTGGATGTATTCCGCATGGAATACCAGCAGTATATGACATGGACAGGCCGTTCGGTCCTGCAGATTATTTTGAAGATTTTCAGTTTGATGCCAAAGTGGGTATTTAACATTTGCAACAGCCTGTGCTTTGTCCTCCTTACATTGCTGATTTACTGCAATGCAAAAGGGAAAAAGAAATATGATTCTTTTTTGCTTATTTTGATTAATCTATTGGTATGGAATTTCAGCGTAGATTTTTCGCAGACCGTTTTGTGGATGGGCGGCGCCTGCAATTATTTATGGGGGATTGTGATTTTGCTGGGATTTTTGACCTGTTTCCGTTATTTTCTGGAAAAAGGGCAGAGCTTGGGGAAGGCAGTTCCGGTAAGCATTTTGCTTTTCCTGTTCGGAATATTGGCAGGATGGGGAAATGAGAATACTTCGGGAGGCGGCATTTTGGTTGCCTTGCTGTACACATTTTTGCATTTTAAACAGAAGAAAAAAATAGAGCCGTGGGCTGTTGCGGGGCTTGCCGGGATGGCTGCCGGTTTTCTCGTTATGGTTATGGCGCCCGGCAATGCGTCCAGAGGGGCGTTGATGAAGGCGGATGAAACATACAGCGGCATTATGGCGTATGTAAGCAGGGGATTGAAAATCAACAAGGCGATGAATGAATATATGATGATTTATATTGTTGTTATCTGCCTGCTTTTTGCGTATTTTATGTACAAAGGGAAAAAACTGGAAGAATTTATGGATGTTTTCATTTTTGTTTTAGCAGGGCTGGCTACCAGTTATGTGCTTATTTTAACACCGGAGCCTATGCCAAGGGCTTATTTCGGGGCAAATATCTTTTTTGCCATAGCCTGTGTACAGATGATTCAGAAGCTTGGCAGGGAAGACACATTGCTGATAAGTCTGAAAGCAGGGGGGATTGCAGCAGCAACGGTGTGGATGTTTTTCTCCTATACGGAAAACGGCGCCAACTTGGCAAGAATCATGCGGGAGGTAAATGAAAGGGAAGTCTATATTTTGGAACAGACAAGCCAGGGGAACTATGATTTGACCCTTCCGATGCTCCGGCCGGAGTTTCAGACGGAATATAGCTTTATGTACGATAATGATATTTCTATGGAGAAAGACTTCTGGATTAATGAGGTATACCGCATCAAATACGGGCTTAACAGCGTTAAGGCGGTACCAAGGGAAGAATGGGATGAATATTAGGAAGAGATAAGGAGCGTGGTTCTAAAAATGGAGAAAACCGATACTTTTTTTGTGATTCATAATTTTAATACGGTGCCGGAAAAACTGCTTGAATATTGTAAAGATTATATAATATATGATGCCTCTAGCGACGAAAAGGTGAGAAATGATTTGGAAAAAAGAGGATATCATTATGTTCCCGTGGAAAATACAGGGCATAATATTACCAGTTATTTCCGGTATTTTGCGGACTTTTATGATAAGCTGCCGGAATACATGTGCCTGTGCAAAGGGAATATGATTGGGAGGCATTGCTCCAAAGAGTATTTCGACCGGGTTTACCAAAACCAATCCTTTACTTTTTTATATGAAGATAAAGATATTTTTGGGAAATTAAAGCAGCAGGGGATTCTGTCTAAGGAAGATGAACCGATAGAGTGCCTGATTAGCGAATCCCACTATCTGGAGGAGAATACTTCATGGTATGTGGAATCGCCCAATCACCCCCACCGTTATTTTGACGAATATAACAGTTTGCTTTCTTTTATCTATAAAAAGCCAGTGATACCGAAATATAATGTATTTTCGCCAGGGGCATGTTATATCGTAAACCGCTCCCAAGTGCGGAAGCATACACCGGAGTTTTATCGTAATATGAATAAGATTATGGATTATGGGCTAAATCCCAGTTTTCCTTCGGAAGCGCATCATGTAGAACGTATGCTTCCGGTGATTTTTGGCGAGTCTTATGAAGAAAATGAATGGATGAACGATGAGGCATTGTTTGAAAAAAAATTGGAAGAAAGGATTCCACTGATTGAATTTCAGGATTCTATCAGGGGGAAACGGATGAAGAAACTGCGTAAACTGGAATACCGGCTGAAAAAAGGAATTGGTTTGTAAAAGGAAACCGATGGATAGAGAGAAAAATTATACCTGTGGCCCCAAATTTAAAGGCTGAGAGAAAGGCATGGTTATTGAAATGTTCAAAAAATTAATGGCAATTTTTAACCGGAAACAGAAAATCCATTTGCTGTTTTTAGGCGTAATGATTTTTATTGGAGGCATTGTAGAGACGCTGGGGGTTTCGGCAATGCTGCCGGTTATTTCGGTGATTCTGGATCAGGAATCTTTGCAGGAATATGAAATCGTAGGAACAGTTATGGATTTATGCCGTATCGAAACGATGCAGTCTTTTACCATGTTCCTATTGGGGCTGTTGATTGGGGTTTATGTGCTGAAGAATTTATATACGGTTTGGCTGACTTATGAGCAGAACCGGTTTATTACGGTGAACAAAAATAAAATGATTAGCCAGGTGTTGCGGGAATTTTTGAACAGACCGTATGAGTTTTATCTGGATGCGGATATACCGACGGTATTCCGGATGACGGATTCGGATATCCCCAATTTGTTCCAATTGATGATGGTATTGCTGCAGTTTGCATCCGAAGGGATTGTATTCCTGTTTTTGGCGGCAGTGCTGGTGGTGACGGACTGGAAAATGGCGTTTATGATGGTAGGGGTCTTCGGGGCGGTAACGATTTTGATGAATAAAGGGATGAAACCCAGATTGAACGCGTTGGGGAAAAAGAATCAGGAAGTGCAGTCGAGGATTGCCAAATGGAGGATTCAGGCCATTTACGGGATTAAAGATGTGAAGGTACTCCGCAGAGAAGAGTTTTTTGCTTATAATTACGAAAACTCCGGGAAATACGGGGCTGTTTTATCCCAGAAATATGCAGTGTTGAATTGTATTCCAAGGAATTTAATAGAAACGGTATTTATCGGTTGCCTGGTGGGGTACATTATGGTATATATTGCCTCCGGGAATGATGTGGATAAGCTGGTGACAGTGCTGTCTATTTACGCAGTGGCGGCAATCCGGCTAATGCCTTGCCTGAACCGGATTAACACTTATCTGGCGGAAATTGCATATAACCAGCCGTGTCTGGATTACGTATATGAAAATATGCAGGTAAGCAGGAAGAGCATGGAAGAAAACAGTTATCTCCTTACCGGCGATTATGGGAAAAAAATGGGCATCCGCGAAGGGATTGAATTGGAAAACATTACGTATGCTTATCCGAATACGGACAAAAATATATTCGAGCATGCCCATATGACCATTCCTTACGGGAAATCAGTAGGTATTATGGGAACTTCCGGGGCGGGGAAATCCACGATTGTAGATATTATACTGGGGCTGCTTCATGTGCAGGAAGGGAAAATCACTTGTGACGGCAGGAATATTTTTGAAAGCTATGCTTCTTGGCTTGCCCAAATCGGATATATTCCCCAAAGCATTTATTTGATTGACGAGTCCATAAGGGAAAATATCGGTTTTGGCATTAAGCCGGAGGATATTGACGAAGACAGGGTATGGGAGACTTTAGAAGAGGCACAGCTAAAAGATTTTGTCCAATCCCTTCCGGAAGGGCTGGATACAAAAGTGGGCGATAGGGGCGTAAGGATTTCCGGCGGGCAGCGGCAGCGGATAGGCATAGCGAGGGCTCTTTACCATAATCCGGAAATATTGGTGTTCGACGAAGCCACTTCGGCTTTGGATAACGAAACGGAGGCTGCCCTGATGGATGCTATAAACAGTTTTCATGGGAAAAAAACGATGATTATTATCGCTCATCGATTGAATACGATTGAGAACTGTGATATTATCTATAGAGTATCAGAGGGTCAGATTGAAGAAGTAAGGAGGAAGAAGGGTTAATGAGGGTAGTGAAAAGGGCTTTGGTTGCAGTTGTCATTGCGGGGGTGGTGACAGTATCCTTATATTTTGTCCATGTAGGAATTAGCGTAAAAAGCACGAAATTGATTCCGGTTACGGTCGTTTCGGAAGTGGCGGAATGAGAATTATAAAAAGCGAAGAAGTATGGCATGGTTTTGCCGGATGCGGAAGCACATGTAATTTCCTGTTATGGTCTTGAGTGTGAAAAAGCCTTTGCGGCGGCATCGTTTGGCGCCTGCACCAAAGGCTCCTGAGAGGAAGGATATATGGAAAATGAAGCAGTTTCTATAACGGTAATAGGAGGAGCGGATGGGCCGACGTCTATTTTTCTTGCAGGGAAAATAGGGGGCGGCCTTTGGCTTTTGATAATCGGCTTTGTTATTGTAATGCTGCTGTTGGCTGCATTGCTTATTTTCTGGAAACCTGGGGTAAAGACGAAGTACCGGTTTATCAGACTGTCCATAGGGAATGCATTGATTCATCTTATGGATGGACTGGTGACGTTTGTGAATACACCGGATTTGGCAATGGAAGGGAACCCTTTGGTAAGCAAGTTGGGGTATGGTTGGGGAGCGTTGTTTACGGCTAATCTGATTGGCTTTCTAATCATTGTGTTGTCTTCCTGGTGCTTTTGCCATTATGAATATGTAAAAATCCCTTCCAAAAGCACATATGATTATATGATGAAGCTGATGTATGGGGAAAATTATAAGCCAATCTGGTTCTGGTATAAGTTCAGCAAAAATTATCGTGCGGCTTTTGCCTGGGGTGGTTATGGCATATATTGGGCCGCCACTGCGGGTGCGCCGGTGTTTGTCATCGGATGGCTGCTTAAAATGATGCATATCCGCCCTTTTTGGTGGAGGGATTTTTGGCTGGCAGGCGGAATCGGCTTTGCAACCATTTTGTGTTCCATGTATTTGTGGATGCGGCGGGGATACCAGTTGAGCTGTGAGGAGGTTAAGTAACAAAGCGGACGAAAGAAGAGGGGGAGTTGATTGGCAAAGGGAGTGAACCAAAAATTAAAAATCATTTACCTAATGAAAATACTTCTGGAGAAGACGGATGAGGAACATAGCATTACCATGCAGGAAATCAAGGAATCTCTGGAAGCTTATGGGATTGGGGCGGAACGGAAAAGCCTGTACAGCGATATCGAAAGCTTGCGTCAATATGGCATGGACATTATTGGCAGGCAGATGGATAGGACATATTATTATTCGGTGGGGAACCGCCAGTTTGAATTGGCGGAGCTGAAACTGCTGGTAGATTCCGTACAGGCGGCAAAATTTATTACGGCAAAAAAATCTAATGAACTAATCAAGAAAATCGAAAGCATGGCTAGCAAATATGAAGCATCTAAGCTTCACCGTCAAGTATATGTGGCGGAGCGCGTCAAGACGATGAATGAAAGCATTTATTATAATGTAGATATGATTCATGCGGCAATTGGCGCCAATTCTAAAATCACTTTTCAATATTTCCAATGGAACGTAGACAAAAAAATGGAACTGCGCAGAGGCGGCTCTTTGTATGAAGTGAGCCCTTGGGCACTTTCGTGGAGCGATGAAAATTATTATTTGATTGCTTTTGACAGTTTGGAAGATAAAATTAAGCATTTCCGTGTGGATAAAATGCTTCATATAGAAATGGAGGGGTCAAAGCGGGAAGGCAAAAAATGCTTTGACGAATTTGACATGGCAATTTATACCAGAAAGATGTTTGGTATGTTCGGCGGGGAAGAGCAGATGGTAAAAATAGAATGTGAGAATGCCCTTGCCGGTGTTATGATAGATAGATTTGGAAAAGATGTAGCTATTATGAAGAAGGATGGGGAACATTTTGCCGTGATTGTAAAAGTAGCCGTAAGCAGACAGTTTTTATCATGGGTTATAGCGCTTGGGGAAGGGGCGAAGATTGTCGGGCCGGAGTCGGTAGTGGAGCAGATGAAAAAGGAAGTGGACAGGCTGACGAAACAGTATTGATGAATGGATATTTATATGAAAAAGAACTGGTATTCGATGAGTAAGACCGTTTTTATGTACAGCATATGGAATATAATAAAAGCTAGATATGGTGCCATAATGATAGAGGCAACGGATAGGGGATGTAAATGAAATGATTGCACATATCAACACACTTGGTGAGGAACAATCTATTAAGGATCATTTGTATGGTACGGCAAAAAGGGCAGAGGAATTTGCGGAGGAATTTGGCTGTGGGGCAGCCGGCAATTTTTGCGGGATATTACATGATATCGGAAAGTATTCCAAGTAGTTTCAGGAAAGGATACGGAATCCGGAGAATACAAAGAAAGTAGACCACTCTACGGCGGGCGCATTGGAAGCGTTACATATATCAAATCATAATATTCCCTTTTCTATGGTAATAGCGGGGCATCATTCGGGATTGATGGACGGTGGTTCTTATAGGTTTTCGGGTGAAGAAGCCGGTACTTTTTTTGGACGGTTAAAAAGTAAGATACCGGATTATAGCGGATGGGAAAAGGATATAAAAGTAGGGCCGGCGGAGGTGCCTCCCTTTTGCATAAAAGGGGATAATCGTATGTTTTCTATGGCTTTTTTTATCAGGATGATGTATTCATGCCTGGTAGATGCGGATTATTTGGATACGGAATTATTCATGAATGGAGGTCAAATAGGCAGACAGGGATATCCACCTATAGAAGATTTGCTGCTTCGCTTTGAGCAATATATTGGAGAGTGGCTGGGGAGGGAGGAATTTGAAAATGAAAAGCAGAAGCGGCTTTATAAGAAAAGAAACCAGATATTAGAAGAATGTATGGAAAAAGGTGAAAAATGGGATAGAGGGCTATATACGTTGACAGTGCCTACCGGCGGCGGAAAAACGACAGCTTCTCTTGGATTTGCATTAAAGCATATGAAAAAGAGGGGAATGAAACGTGTCATTTATGTGATACCCTACACTTCTGTGATTGACCAGAATGCAGCGGTATTTGGAAATATTCTTGGCGAAGAAAATATTCTGGAACACCATTCCGGGATGCTTTATGAAATGGAGGAGAATCAGAGGGATCATTCCTTATCTTGCCGCAAAGCATTGGCGGCAGAAAATTGGGATATGCCAATAATTGTAACGATGGCAGTACAATTTTTTGAATCCGTCTTCGCCAGCAAGAGTTCTAAATGCAGAAAGCTTCATAACATTGCCAATAGCGTTATTATTTTTGATGAAGCACAGACATTGCCGGTTTCTTATTTGGAGCCGTGTGTGGCTGCAATTTCGGAATTGGTGGCTCATTATCGTTCGACGGTTATTTTATGTACGGCAACACAACCTGTTTTAGATTCTATCTTTAAGAAGTATTTGCCAGGTGGGGAAATACAGGAAATATGCAACGATGTGATGGATTTGGACAAGTATTTTAAAAGGACGGAAATAAGCAATGCGGGTACTCTTTCCTTAGATGAACTGCGGTGCCAGATTGAGGGGAGGGAACAGGTATTATGCATTGTAAATAAACGGAAGACAGCACAGGAATTATATTCAGGTTTGCCGGAGGACGGGGCGTTTTGTTTGACAACGCTTCTTTATCCGGCGCACCGTAAAAAGAAGTTTGGAGAAATCAAGGATAGGCTGAACCGTGGTTTGCCGTGCCGGGTAATAGCCACTTCCTTGGTAGAGGCAGGGGTAGATTTGGACTTTCCGGAGGTATACAGACAGGAAATCGGTCTGGATTCTTTGATTCAGTCTGCCGGAAGATGCAATCGGGAAGGAAGGCGGGAAGTCAAAGAGAGTAATGTCTATTTGTTTCGGCTGGAAGACGATGATGATATGTTTTTCGGGCAGAATATTGATGCACTGCGGGAAACCTTGCGGCATTACAGCAATCCGGCAAGCTTGGAGGCAATATCGTTTTATTTCCAATTTTATAGAAAATTGCTGGGTAAGGAAAACCTTGACCAGAAGAGGATTATGGATGCTTTTGAGCGGGGGATAGGCGGGAGCATGTTTCCATTTAATACCGTCAGTAAAAGATTTAAGCTGATAGAGAGCCAGACGAAAACAATTTATATACCAGTGGATGAAGCAAAAGGGTGGATAGAAGAATTGTATAACGGACACCCGACTAGAAAGTTATTCCGTAAATTAGGGCAATATGGAGTCGATGCATATCCTAATCATCTTAGGGAGTTATGGGAAGCGGGATGCCTTGAGGTGGTTGGCGATATGGTTTATGTGCTTCGGGATATGAACCAGTATAGGGATGATACGGGTTTGCAAATGGATACAGAAACAGGGTTTGGTTTCTTTGTGTAGAAAAACCAGGCGGCAGAAGAAGGAAAGGGATGGTTATTTGGCGGTTCAAGTAGAAATATGGGGAGATTATGCATGTTTTTCCAGAGTGGAGATGAAAGTAGAGCGTGTCAGTTATGATGTTATTACGCCTTCTGCGGCACGTGGAGTGTTGGAAGCGATTTACTGGCATCCTGGGTTGCGATGGCATGTAGATAAGATATATGTTTTATCCCCCATAAAAATGACAAATATCAGAAGAAACGAAGTACAGTCTAAAATTTCAAAAGACAATATAAGGGCAATGTTTTCACCAGCCACAGCCAGAATATCCAACCGTTGTTTTTCAGGGCCCAAATGGAAAATGGTGCAATAAACGTAGCAGATTGCGGGGTGATACGATGATTTTACAATCCTTAGTGGCATACTATGAGGATTTGCTGGAAAAAGGGAGTATATCAAAGCCGGGCTGGGGAAAAGTTCGCGTATCCTATGGGCTGAATTTGGATGGGAATGGAAATATAGTAGGTATATTAACTTTAAAAACACCGCAGGAAGTAAGGAAAAAGACGGTATTTGTTCCACAGGCGATAGAGGTGCCGCAGCCTGTAAAACGTTCGTCAGATGTGAAGACCAATTTCTTGTGTGATAATGCTACCTATATTTTAGGGGTGGATGAGAAAGAAAAGAAGGAAAGGGCATTGCAATGTTATCGGGCATGTAAGGAAATGCACGTTGAATTATTAAAAGAAGTGGAAAGCCCTGCGGTAGAGGCAATCATCCAATACTTTGAAAAGTGGGGGCCGGAACAGACTGAAGAAAATAAATGTTTAACGGAGCATTGGAATGGTCTGATGGCTGGGGGAAACATTTTATTTTATTATGATGGCAAGCCGGTGGTAGATGATGAAAAAATAAAGAGGGCATGGCAAAGGCATTATGATAAAAACAAAAATCAAGATGATGAAAAACAAATGTGTATAGTAACAGGGGAAAAAATGTCGATTGCAAAATTGCATCCCAGTATCAAGGGGGTACATGGGGCGCAGGCTATGGGCACATCTTTGGTCTCCTTTAACGCACCGGCATTTTGCTCTTATGAAAAAATACAATGGGATAATGCCCCGGTTGGTGAATATGCTGCATTCGCCTATGCTACGGCTTTAAATGAATTGCTAAGTGACAGGGAACATAGCAGAGTAATTGGCGATACCACGGTAGTTTGCTGGGCAGAAGGAGGAAGCGCAGTTTATCAGGATGTAGGTATAGCGGCAATGTTTGGCGTAGGTGAAAGCTCCGGTATAACGGAGCAGGAACTGAGCGCTGTTTTGGAAAAAGCCCGACGTGGGGAACCAGTGGAAGTTCGTGAAGAGTGGTTGGATTTGGAGAAACATTTTTATATTTTGGGATTAGCCCCCAACGCAGCCAGACTGATAGTCCGTTTTTTTATGAAGGATTCTTTCGGTGATATTATAAGGCATATTAACGAGCATTATGAACAGGAGCAAGATACCCGGCATCGCTGCTGAATGGGGTAATGCTTAGGATAAGAGCGGAACACGAGGTGACAAGGGGGAAAGCAGCGATAATCAAGGCGTATTATTTGCGGAACAAAAGCGGAGATTGTCCGGAGGAGGTATTGAAAGTGGGATTAAATGAAGAATGTACAAATGTGCCGTACACATTAGGCAGGTTATTTGCGGTTTTGGAAAGCGTTCAGCGAAATGCAAATGCAGGGATTAATACGACAATTAAGGACAAGTATTTTAATACGGCGGCATCTACCCCGGCACAGATATTCCCTATATTAATTAATCTGGCGCAAAAACATTTACGTAAGTTGAAGGAAGGGAAAAGGATATATTTCAGCAAAAGGATAGGGGAAATGGCAGAAATAATTGGGGAAGAATTTCCGAAACGGTTAAATTTGGCGGAGCAGGGAGCTTTTCAATTAGGATATTATTGCCAGACCCAACATGATTTTGAAAAAAAGGAGGAAGTGCAGGATGAGTGATGTAATTAAGAACAGGTATGATTTTGTTGTTTTATTTGATGTGGAAAACGGAAACCCTAATGGCGATTCGGATGCCGGGAATATGCCAAGGATAGACCCGGAAAGTGGATGCGGCCTGATTACGGATGTATGCCTGAAAAGAAAAATAAGGAATTATGTAGAAACGTTAAAAGAGGAAGGACAAGGGTACCAAATTTATATCAAAGACAATATTCCTTTAAACCGCAGCGATGCGAAGGCGTTTGAATATTTAAATGTACAGGCAAAGGAAATAAAGGCCATAAAGAAAACGGATCCGGAGTTAGATATAAAAATAAGAGATTTTATGTGCCGGAACTTTTTTGATATTAGGACGTTTGGCGCGGTGATGACTACTTTTGTAAAAGCAAATTTAAACTGCGGGCAAATAAGGGGACCGGTACAGTTTGGGTTTGCAAAATCAGTAGACCCCATCGTTCCGCAGGAGGTCACTATCACAAGGGTAGCGATTACAACAGAAAGTGATGCGGAAAAAAAGGGTACGGAAATGGGGAGGAAATATATTGTGCCATATGGCTTTTATCGGGTAGAGGGATATATATCTGCTAATCTAGCCAGAAAAGTGACAGGATTTTCAGAAGATGATTTGGAACTATTATGGCAGGCGATATTAAATATGTTTGAAAATGACCGCTCTGCAGCTCGTGGGAAAATGGCTGTTAGAAAATTGGTTATTTTTAAGCATGATAGTGAGTTAGGATGTGCGCCGGCATATAAGCTGTTCGAATCTGTTAAAGTGGAAAAGAAGCAAGGGGTCGAAATCCCAAGGAAGGGAAAACGGGAATGTGACACTGCGAAAGGCGCAATACCGGTATTCAGATAGTGAGGAAGATAGCCTAAATATAGCGCGTAACATGATATTAGGAAAGGTGCATAATCAGCGTTATGTAATAGAAAGAGCGCGAAGAGACTATTCTTTGCGTTTAGATGGTGAAAAACTGCAGCATGCGTCCAATCTTTTGAAAAAATCTATGGGATATGTTAAAAGGTGCATGACTTTGGATGAGTTGCGCGGTTACGAAGGGGAAGCAGCTACGATATATTTTGGGGTATTTGATGATTTGATTCTTCAAAATAAAAGTCAATTTATTTTTTCCGGACGGAGTAAGCGCCCTCCTCTTGATAACGTAAATGCATTGTTGTCATTTGTTTATGCATTGTTGACAACAGAATGTGCTGGTGCAGCTTATTCCGTTGGATTAGATCCATATGTAGGTTTTTTGCATAAGGATAGACCGGGCAGGCAATCCCTTGCCCTGGATTTGGTGGAAGAATTTCGTGCGCCTATTGCCGATAGATTGGTATTAACTTTGATTAATAAGCAGGAAGTAAATGCGAAAAATTTTAAGAAACAAGAAAACGATGCCGTTATTATGGACGACACAACGCGTAAACTGGTGGTACAGAAATGGCAGGAGGGAAAGGGGGAGATTATTACGCATCCATTTTTGAAAGAAAAAGTACTGGTAGGTCTATTGCCATATGTACAGGCGATGCTTTTAGCAAGGTATCTAAGGGGTGATATCAATGCGTATCCGCCTTTTTTTAAGCGGTAATAGAGGTACGGATTTCGTAATTTAGTGTTAGCTGATAATTGTGCTTAAGAAAATATTATAGAAGACGAATCAGGACAGCGGAGGTGGTAGAGTGTTAGTGTTGATTACTTATGATGTAAATACAAAAACAGCGCAAGGCATTAGGAGGCTTTCGCGCGTTGCAAAAGTGTGTATGAATTATGGGCAGAGAGTTCAGAACTCCGTCTTTGAATGTCTTGTGGATAGCACCCAATTCGCGATGATGAAAAAACAATTATGGGATATTATTGATTTAGAAAGAGATAGTGTGCGTTATTATATTTTAGGGGAAAAGTATAAAAGTAAAATAGAGCATATAGGAGTACAGAGGGCATTCGATTTATCGGGAACATTATTTATTTAAAAATGCGGATGTCAAGCGGACAGCGAAAGTGGGGTGGTTTCGCGAAAAAGATGTATAGGCAGTTTTCACATATTAGGTAATGCCATTAAATTTCAAGGGCAAATATATTGGATGAAATGTAAAATGTGTTTAGCTAGTGTGGATTATAGGCAGGACTTTTGTGTAAAATTGCTGTCACTCCCTTGGCGGGGAGTGTAAGTTAAAATCGAGCGGCGTCTATTTTCCATTTTATATCTACTACCATTCCCCTGCAGGGAAACGCGGGTTAGAAGGTGGGTGAAGGCACGTTCATACCTGTTGTAAAGCATCTTGTTGGGAAATACAAATTGAAGTGTCATTAACTATCATGAGAAAGATATTAGCTATAATTGCTTTTTGGCTGAGAAGATGGATTAGTATTTCGATATTATATGTAGATATTTATGGATGTCAGGAGATGGGGATATATAAAAGAAAGAATCGTTTTCTCCGGTTTTTCCTATGAGCAAAAGAAGTAGTAGACCAGGTAAGATTTTCTCTTTTAAAATTAGGAAGGGATTTATGTAAAGCTGTTGCGGATATTTGCAAGGGAGGGGGAAATATTGTTCATAACTAAGCGGTGGAAGGTAGATTGCATTGCAAATTCTAAACGATTGGACTAGCTGTCCAATGACAGCCATAACAAGATAAGTTATACTTTTCCTATGAAAAGTATAGGAGGTTGGGGCGATGGGCAGTCAGTTATTGGTGGCGGAAGCATTAGATGAAAGAGAGCTGTTGGTTCACAGGATAATGGATAATATTAAAGGATCAAGCTTTGTAGATATGGCAAAGCGTAATGAAGAAAAGACGGCAGAAAAGCGGCTGCCCAGAAGCGAATATGCGGAGCAGGCAAAGAGTGCTTTCCAGCAGATTATAGATTTGATAGAGAGGTACCAGAAAATTGATGCTGCCATTGTCGCATCTAATGCTAATACCAAGATTCAGACTTCATATGGTGAGTATACAGTTGCAGGGGCAATTTCTTTAAGGAACCGTTTGAAAGCAGCAAAAGGATACGAGAATAAGGGTTTTGAAAATAGTTTATATGATAAGATGCAGGAAGAATACGAACGATGTATCCAATCTATTCATGCGAAGAACCGTCATTTGGATGAAACAGCGGAATGCATGAGACTAAGTATCCTTGGCAAAGAAACCCGGATGAAGGAGACAAAACCATTAGAAGTTGTGGAGGTCTATGTGAAAGAAAACAAAGCGGAATTGATTGACCCATTAGATATTGTGAGTCAAATGCAGCAGTTAAAGGAGCGTAAAGACAAGCTTATTTCGGAGTTGGATACACAAATCAAAGTTTCTAATGCGACTACATTTGTTGTTTTGGATTAATGTTTAATTATGCCTATAATGCGAAAACCTAAATCTCAGTTTTCCTGACAACAGGGTTATATTATAAATGCAGATTTGGCATAATAAAGCGGCCTTATGGACAAACGATAAAATATGAATTATTTTGACAAATGAATGACAGATTTTTTTGCAGGTGTAGGAACACGCTGAAATCCATGAGAAAGGTTCGGTAGTGGGCTGTTTGGTCAAGGTTAACCACATGGCTGCATTATAGGCAAATTTATAGAATCATTTAGGGGCAAAAAGTCTGCCCCTGTAATGGGCTTTATATATTAAATAACATGTGAAAGGCTTTTGCTGTTTGAATTATACAACGGAGGTAATGAAATATTTATGGATAAAAATGTATATCCAAATATAAATATGGAGAAAACAGGGCTTTTGCTAAAAAAGAAAATAACAGAACAGGGTTATTCGGTTAAGGATATCCAGAAATATCTTCAATTGTCATGCCCGCAGCCGATATACCGATGGTTTAAGGGAAAGGTAATGCCTTCTCTCGACCATTTGCTGATGCTGAGTCGTATCCTGAAAGTGCATATGGAAGATTTGCTGGTAATAGAAGGAGATTCCTATGTGCAAAATACGGAGAAAAAAATATGTGAGATTTTGCCCTATGATATGAGGGGGAAAAACAGATACTCGGAACCGCTTCATAAATTTCAGGAAGGTACACGGAGGAGAATGGCGGCATATTGGGGAAAGCTGTGTGTTAAAGCGGCATAAAGAAGATGCCCGCAACAGTAGGGAGAAAATGCGTGTTTTTTAACGGACATCTTCTTCATGATGACATATTGATTACAGTTTAAGCCCTTTTGGGGCTATATTAGTCATAATAGTTTTGCAATGTATAATGTATAAAAATCTATTTTGTAAGTGGAATCCCTTTCGTAACCTTTCGGTAAATTTTTCATAGAAGAACAGACGGAAAACTAAATAATAAATATACGGTGGAAAGAATACCAACGGTACCGCCGATAAGGGCAATGATTAATAGTCCAAAATTCATAATGGAACAACTTCCTGATGTAAAATAATATTAATATGTTTTGACTGCCTTTATTATAGTGTGGCAAATTGAACAAGAAAAGACGGAGGAAGGTTTCTTAGCACAATCTTAACGTGTGTGGTCTGTAGATGCCCTTGACATAATCCTGTTTTCATGCGAATATAGTTTAATAATGAACAGTTCGTATATAAACAGTTCATATTTGAACTGTTCGATTATGAATTAATTGAGAGGGATGAAAAGTGGATACTGAGTTTGAAACACTGCTTTATGGGCAGCAGTTTAAAAAGCTATATGAAAAAATGAGCAATCTTATTACGGAAAAATATGGGCTTCATAAGGTGGAAATTGAAATACTGCTTTTCTTGAAGAAAGGAAAAGGGGATACTGCAAGGGATATTGCAGAAAATAAGTTTTTTTCTAAAGCGCATATTTCACATGCTATTGACCATCTAATGGAATGCGGATATTTGGTTGGGAAGCTGGATGGGCAAGACAGGAGATGTGTTCATTTGGTTTTGACAGGGGAAGCAGAACCGGTATGCGAGGAACTTCTGAAGATGCGTGAGAATCTGATGAATACCGTTTGCCAGGGGATTACAGAAGAAGAGCGATTGATGATGCGGCAGGTGGCGAAGAAGATTGCATGTAATATTAGCAAAGAGCTGATGTAGAATGGAGAGGGCATTGTGGTAAAAGTTCCGGGATGGAGGGAAAGGTTGAAAGAGCCGTTTGGTCAATCTGAAATCCGTACCGAAAGCCACAATTTCACACGTTAAGAAAGGAGCATGGTTATATAAATGACAAGAAATAGCAAAAGGGAGCAAATAGAAAATTATACGGTAAAATATGGTGATGTCTGTAAAGAAAATAACTTAATAGATATTAATTTATATGAACAATACGGTGTAAAGAGGGGATTAAGGGATAAAAACGGGGAAGGCGTATTGGCAGGCTTGACGAATATTTCCATGATAAAGTCACAGGAAATAATTGATGGAAAGAGGGTGCCATGTGAAGGAAGGCTACTGTATCGGGGGTATGATATTATCAATTTGGTAAGGGGATTTGAACATAGCTCCAGATTCGGTTTTGAAGAGATTGCATACCTTCTTCTGTTTGGCAGTTTGCCGGATAAAAGCCAGTTGAAGGAATTTCGGGGGAAGCTGGCAATGATGCGCACACTTCCCACTAATTTTACAAGGGATGTTATTATGAAAGCATCCAGCAAAGACATTATGAATTCTTTGACCAAAAGCGTGCTGACTCTTGCTTCTTATGATAAACAGGCATCGGATCTTAGCATCCCTAATGTGTTGCGGCAGTGTATGCAGCTGATTAGTGTATTTCCGATGCTTTCGGTATATGGCTATCAAGCGTACAACCATTATGAACGGGATGACAGCCTTTACATACACCGGCCGGATGCAAATCTTTCCACAGCAGAAAATATTCTACGGCTGCTTCGCCCGGATATGAAATATTCGGAACTGGAAGCCAAGGTCTTGGATATTGCATTGGTATTGCATATGGAACATGGAGGTGGCAATAACTCTACATTTACGACCCGTGTGGTGACATCTTCCGGCTCCGATACTTATTCGGTTATTGCGGCCGCTTTATCTTCTTTGAAGGGTCCGAAACATGGTGGGGCGAATATCAAGGTAGTGGAAATGATGGCCAATATTAAAAAGCATGTAAAAGATGTGAACGATGAGGAAAAGGTAAAGGATTATTTGGCACGGATGCTTAATAAAGAAGTATTTGACAAGAGCGGTTTGATTTATGGTATGGGTCATGCGGTATATTCCATTTCTGATCCAAGAGCGACTATTTTTAAAAGTTTTGTGGAAAGGCTGGCGTTGGATAAAGGGCGGAAGGAGGATTTCAGGCTTTATTCCATGATTGAGCGTTTGGCGCCTCAAGTAATAGCGGAAAGACGGAACATTTATAAGGGAGTAAGTGCAAATGTAGACTTTTACAGTGGATTTGTATATAGCATGTTGGATATCCCGCTGGAACTATATACGCCTATTTTTGCTATGGCAAGGATTGTAGGATGGAGTGCGCATAGGTTGGAAG
Organism: uncultured Kineothrix sp.; assembly: GCA_910588855.1. GTDB lineage: Bacteria > Bacillota > Clostridia > Lachnospirales > Lachnospiraceae > Kineothrix. The sequence goes on from CAJUSR010000005.1 coordinate 172,692, forward strand.
AGCTGATTAATGCGGATAAAATTATCCGTCCGGCGTATAAAAGTGTGTTGATGGAGCGGAACTATACAGAAATAGATGAAAGAGGATAAAAACTGAAGAATGCTCTATATTAGGGAGGATAGGAAGGCGATAAAAATTGAGATTATACCGTACGAAATTTCAGGAAAAGCTAAATGAAGCATTAAGGGCAGTGCTGCCGATTATCGGGATTGTTCTTGTCCTTTGCTTTACAATTGCGCCGATTTCACCAAGTATATTGATGGCTTTTTTGCTAGGGGCGGTGCTTTTAATTGTAGGGATGATGTTTTTTACGCTTGGCGTGGAACTTTCTATGACTCCGATGGGAGAACGGGTAGGCACATGTATGACCCGTTCTAAGAAACTTTCGGTAATGGTATTGCTTAGTTTTATATTAGGGATTGTAATCACTATTTCAGAACCGGACTTGCAAGTGCTGGCAGAGCAAGTGCCGTCTATTCCAAATTTGACGCTAATTTTTGCAGTTGCATTTGGAGTCGGAATCTTTCTTGTAATAGCGCTATTGCGTATGCTGTTTTCGATTCCGCTGTCTTTTATGCTTTTATTCTTTTATGGGCTTGTAATAGTGCTGGCTTTTTTCGTGCCGGGGGATTTTCTGGCGGTGGCATTTGATGCCGGAGGGGTGACGACAGGGCCGATGACGGTTCCTTTTATTATGGCAATGGGTGTCGGTATTGCAGCAATCCGTAGCGATAAGCATGCAGCAGATGATAGTTTCGGTCTTGTGTCGCTTTGTTCTATCGGACCGATATTGTCAGTGCTGGTATTAGGGTTGATTTATCATCCGGAAAGCACCGAATACATACCGGAGCAAATCCCGGATATTAGCAGTTCGGTAGAGCTTTGGGGAATGTTTTCAGGAGGCTTCCCGAAATATATGTGGGAAATGGCAGTTTCGCTTTTCCCAATCCTGGCATTTTTCGGGATGTTTCAAATTATTTTCAAAGGGATGCAGAAACGTACGCTGATTAAGATTGGTATTGGCCTTGTATATACTTATGTGGGCCTGTTCCTGTTTCTGACCGGTGTGAATGTAGGGTTTATGCCTGCTGGTAATTATCTTGGGCAGGTGATTGCTTCAAATCCTTACCGATGGATTATTGTTCCTATTGGTATGCTGATTGGATATTTTATTGTATTAGCGGAGCCAGCAGTATATGTATTGACAAAACAAGTAGAAGATATTACTTCTGGTGCGGTGTCGGCAAAAGCTATGAGCCTTAGCTTGTCCATCGGTGTGGCAGTATCTTTGGGGCTTGCAATGATACGTGTTTTAACGGGGGTTTCTATTTTGTGGTTTATTATTCCGGGTTATGGTATTGCGTTGGTTTTGTCATTGGCAGTTCCCAAGATTTTTACAGCAATAGCTTTTGACTCCGGCGGTGTGGCATCGGGGCCGATGACGGCAACTTTTCTTTTGCCGTTCGCAATGGGAGCCTGTGTTAGTGTAGGCGGGAACATTGTGACGGATGCCTTCGGCGTTGTGGCTATGGTAGCCATGACTCCTCTCATTACCATACAGGTGTTGGGATTGGTTTACAAGCTGCGTTCTGCAAAAGCGGCGCCGATACCGCAGCCTGCAGGTATGGGCGTACAGGAGGCTTTCGAACTGCTTGGTGACGATGAGATTATTGAATTGTAGGAAAGGGGTTCGGGATGAGCAAAGTATATATGATGGTAACGATTACGAACAGAGGTATCGGTTCAAAGATGCTGTCTTTTTATAAAGAGAACGGACTGTCGGTTATATTAAGCACTCTGGGAGCAGGAACGGCGAATAGCGATGTGCTGGATTATTTCGGCTTAGAGGCAACGGAAAAAGCAGTTATGGTGGCTCCGGTCACGAGGGAAACATGGCGGTTGTTAAAGAAGGGGCTGCAAAAGAAAATGAATATTGATGTGCCGGGAACAGGCATTGCATTTATTATCCCGTTTTCCAGTGTCGGAGGGAAAAAAGCTTTGCAGTTTTTAACAGCCCATCAGGACTTTGTCAAAGAGGAGGAAACCATTTTGAAAGAGACGGAATATGAATTGATTATAGTCATCTTAAATCAGGGCTACAGCAATATTGTAATGGATGCGGCAAGAGGGAGAGGGGCAGGAGGCGGCACGGTAATCCATGCGAAAGGTACAGGTATGGAAAAAGCAGAGCAGTTTTTGGGCGTATCTATCGCTGCGGAAAAGGAGATGATTTTTATCGTGACCAAAGCAAAAGGGAAGAATGAGATTATGAAAGCGATTATGGAAGAAGCCGGCATGGACAGTAAGGCTAAATCTATCGTGTTTTCCCTCCCCGTTACAAGCACAGCAGGGCTGCGCCTACAGGAAGAGGATTTGACGGAAGAAATATAGGGAAATGTAGAAAATTGCTTTGTGCAAGGAAATAATGCCAGGTTTAATCTGGCGCTTTGGAGATATAAAAGGTATCGGCAAGAAGGAGCCAGTTAGCGCGGAACAAATTCATGATTTGCCAATAGCCGGCTCCTCTTAAATGATATTCCTGAATAAGTGAGAATTTTTCATTCATGCTTCTGACATCTTCAAACCATACTTCGTGTCCGGTGCCGTCTTTTACATAGGAAAAATGAGGTGACATGGAAACCGGGTCGAATTGGATGGAGGCATTGTTGGCAATAGCAATTTCAATGGCTTCCGTATTGCTGATAGTACGTGCGGCGGTAATGCCTTTTTCATAGGGGAGGGGCCAATCGTAGCCATAGTTAGGGATACCCAAATTGATTTTATCCGCAGGAATACGGGTAAGGGCATATTCGACGACTTCGCGTACCTTGTGGATAGGCGCTACAGCCATAGGAGGGCCATAAGTGTAGCCCCATTCGTATGTCATAAGCAGCACAGAGTTGGCAGCTTCACCTAAAAGGGCATAATCTTTGCCTCCGTAGAGAAGACCGGGTTGGTTATCGGAGGTTTTTGGCACCAATGCTACAGAAACAGAATAACCGGCGGCATTGGCAGCTATTCTTACTTTTGTAACAAATTCGGCAAAGGCAATCCTGTCCTCTGCCAGAATATATTCAAAATCAATATCAATTCCACCGTAGTTCTTCGCTTCCATAGTCTTTAGCAGATTTTCGATTAAGTTCTGCTGTACATCAGGGCTGTTTACCAATACGGTAATTAAATAGTTGCTGAACATTCCATCGGATCCGAAAGGTGTGAGCGTGAGGACAGGCGAAGTATTGTTTTTACGCGCAAGCTCAATCATCCAATTATCATCCGACAGAGGAGGGATTAAATCTCCGTTTGTAGTAAAACCGTAGGAGAAAATAAATAAGTCAGTAAGATATGGTAGGGTTTCCGTAAGCGTAAACCGCCGGATAAAGGGATACGCGTATCCGCCCGTTATGATATTTCTTTTCTCCTTGGCATTTTCATTGACGGAAAGCAACAAAGCCTGGCCTATTGCCAGCCGGTAAGGGTAGGACAATTGATTATTATAGATAATGGAATCAGGGGTGACGCCATAGGTGGAAGCGATGGAATCCACACTGTCTCCGGCCCGGACAACATATATTTCCATAAAACCTCTTTCCTTGCTGCAGTTAATCTTTTTTAGTAATAATCATATGCAAGAAATAGCGCATTTGATTGCAAAGAGTGGAATAATTTGTTATGATATTTATTAAAATAAGGGGCAATGAAAGCAGAAAGCGAGGCAAGACAGATGAAGAAGGCAACAGGAAGGGAAAAAGAAAGACAGAGGGGATTAGAAAGCCAAAATAACCAGAACGGTTTATGCAAGACGACTATCCAGATGGAAATCAGAAGGAATATTATCAAACTGGTAGCAGTATCGTTAGCTGTGATGGGGATTATTTCCAGCTTTTTAAATTATTATTCCACGCAGAATACATTGAAACAGACAATGATAGAACAGGCAGAAACAACGTCGGAAGTGATAGAAAATAGATTAAAGGCGGAAATGAACCTTGTAGAGGTTGTGGGGAGTATTGCAAGGTTGAGCAATCCGGATGTAGCTGTGGAACAGAAGAAAGAGTTGCTGGAAGGTTATCGGATAAATTATGATTGGGAAACCATTATGATTACCGATGAAAATGGCATTGACAGGCTGGGAACTGGGATAGATGTATCGGATAGGGATTATTTTGGAAAAGCTTCAGCAGGGGAAACCGTAATCAGTGACCCCATCTATAGCAAAGAGACGAATAATCTGGTAATTACCATTGCAGCGCCTTTGTGGAAAGACGGGAAATTGAATACATCAACGGCAGGTATCGTAGTAGTGGCTTTTGATGCGGAAAAACTGACGGATATTGTAAGAGGCATCCATGTCAGTGAAAACGGAAGTGCCTACATAATTGATGGAAAAGGGGGTACGATAGCCCATAATGATTATTCGCTTGTGCTGAACGAAAGCAATACGGTGGAGGAATCAAAATCAAATTCTTCTTTGAAAGCGATTGCAGCTTTGGAAAAGAAAATGATGAATGGGGAAAAAGGATTTGGACAGTATAGATATGGCGGGGTAAACAAGTTTCTTGCGTATGCGCCGATAGAATATAATGGGTGGAGCCTTGGCGTGAATGCGCCTATGACTGACTTTATGATGCAATCCATTATTGGGATTATTATTATCATTATTTTGCTGATTGTGTCGGTAGGCATAGGAATCAAGACGGCACGAGAAATGGGCAAGGCATTGGGAGAGCCAATTAATAAATGTGCGGATAGATTGCGTTTGTTGGCAGAAGGGGACTTGGAAACCCCGCTTCCCGAAATCAGGACGGAAAATGAAACGATGATTCTTGCGGAATCTACCAAAGTTATTGTAGAGAGAATGAATGAAATTATAGGGGATGCTTCCTATCTTTTGGCAGAAATGGCGAACGGGAATTTTGCAGTACATTCCCAAATAGGGGAAAATGCATATGTAGGCGCATTTAAGGCTTTGCTTATTTCGATAAGGACGTTGAACGGTGATTTAAGTGCAACACTAAAAGAGATTCATGAAGCTTCCGTACAGGTGGAAGCAGGAGCATCCCAAATGGCGGAAAGCGCCCAGAGCCTTGCGGAAGGAGCTACCGAACAGGCAGGAGCTGTGGAAGAGCTTTTGGCTACGGTATCCGAAGTAACGGTTCATGTGGAGGAAAATGCAAAGGCCACAGACCAAGCCCATGACAGGGCAAATGTGGTTGCAAAGGTTGCCAAAACGAGCCAGGACAAGATGAAAGATTTGACAGGGGCGATGGGGAAAATCGAGGAGACTTCCAAAGAAATCAGCAATATTATTGAAAATATTGAGGATATTGCATCGCAGACGAATTTGCTTTCCCTGAATGCAGCAATTGAAGCAGCGAGGGCAGGGGAAGCGGGCAAAGGGTTTGCAGTGGTTGCAGATCAAATCCGTAAATTGGCGGAACAAAGTGCCCAATCTGCAATTGATACAAGAAAGCTGATAGAGACATCCATTGGTGAAGTAGATAACGGAGGAATAATTACAAAGGATACGGCAGAACATTTAGATAAGGTAATGGAGGGTCTGGATGAAATTCTTCTTGCAGTAGGAGGCGTGCGCCGTGCATCCGATAAACAGGCAGTTGCAATGAAGGAAATCGAAAAGGGCGTGGAACAGATTTCACAAGTAGTAGAGAGTAATTCCGCTGCAGCCGAAGAAACATCAGCTACTAGCGAAGAACTTTCTGCCCAGTCAGAAAGCCTAAATTCCTTGATTGACCACTTTAAACTTGGTTAAAATGTATCTGGAGGAAAAGGAAATGAACTATAAGGAAGCGTATGAGAAGCTGGAGAAATACGGACAGTTACATGTGCTAAAGTATTATGATGAATTGTCGGAAATAGAAAAAGGAACACTGCTTAAGCAGATAGAAGAATTGGATTTTGGGATACTAAAGTACAGTAAAGAAAATACCACCAATCAAAAGGGGGAGATTTCTCCGTTAGCGGCTATGCAGCTTCCCGAAATTGAGGAACACAGGAAAAGGTATACGGAGATTGGCGTGGAGGAAATCCGAAAAGGCAAAGTGGCTGCTGTCCTTCTTGCAGGAGGGATGGGAACCCGTTTGGGTTCGGATCATCCGAAAGGGATGTTTGATATTGGGCTCACAAGACCTGTGTATATTTTTCAAAGAATTATTGAAAATATGTTGGATGTAGTGAGACAGGCAGGTGCATGGGTACATTTATTTGTAATGACAAGCGATAAGAACCATGATATGACAGTAGCCTTTTTTGAGGAAAAAGGCTACTTCGGGTATAGCAAAGATTATATAAGGTTTTTCATTCAGGATGTGGTGCCAGCTTCCGATTATGAAGGAAACGTATATATGGAGGAAAGGTGGAAAATTGCCACATCCCCTAACGGTAATGGAGGATGGTTTTCTTCCATGAATAAATGCGGGCTTTTGAATATCGTAAGAGAAGATGGGATTGAATGGATTAATGTCTTTGCTGTGGATAATGTACTTCAACGAATTGCAGACCCTTGTTTTGTAGGTGCAACGATGGACAATGGATGTGTGGCGGGGGCAAAAGTAGTAAAGAAGAACAGCCCGGACGAGCGGGTAGGGGCATTATGCCTGGAAGATGGCAGGCCGTCTATCGTGGAATATTATGAGCTGACAGATGAAATGAAGATGGCGAAGGATGCGGATGGTAATCCTGCGTATGACTTCGGTGTAATCCTTAATTATATTTTTAAGACGCAAACGCTGGTAGAAATTATGGACAGGCAACTTCCGCTTCATGTTGTGGAGAAGCAGATACCTTATATGGATGATACAGGCAGGCATATAGAACCGGATGTTCCCAATGGCTACAAATATGAAACGTTGGTTTTGGATATGATTCACCAGGTAGATACTTGCCTCGCCTATGAAGTGGAAAGGGAAAAAGAGTTTGCTCCAATTAAGAATGCTACGGGAATTGATTCTGTGGAAACCGCCAGGGAACTGTGCAAAGAAAATGGTATTTTGTTATAGGCTTATGAGTTCTTGGTAAAACATTTATTCCCGCGAGCAACGAGCCAAGTGGCTGCTTGCAGACATTTGGCGACTGCCGCGAGGGTCAAATATCCCGCTGCTCTGCAGCGGGGTATTTGACTCAACGGTATTTTTTTGATATTTTAACATTTTGACAGCCATGTATAACATTATCCTATTGAAAAAGTATGGTGCGGGAGTAGACTAGTATTAGGTGTAAGTGATTGGGAAATATTCCCGGAAGAAGTATTGTGCTTGATTTGTTAGGGCAGGTAATGGATAAAACAAATATGTTTTGCGTACATTTGATTGGAGGGATTGGAAAATGGCAATTTTAGTAACAGGAGGCGCCGGATATATCGGAAGCCACACGGTAGTGGAATTACAGAGCGCGGGATACGAGGTTGTGGTTTTGGATAATTTGAGCAATTCCAGTGAGAAATCATTGGAACGGGTAGAAAAAATTACAGGGAAAAAAGTTCCGTTTTATAAAGCAGATATCTTGGATAGGGAGGCGCTGAACCAGATATTTGAAAAAGAAGAAATAGATTCCTGCATTCATTTTGCAGGGCTGAAAGCGGTAGGGGAATCAGTAGCGAAACCTTGGGAATATTATGAAAATAATATAGCGGGTACCCTCACTTTAGTAGATGTTATGCGCAAACATGGGGTGAAGAACATTATCTTTTCATCTTCTGCGACGGTATATGGCGATCCGGCGATGATTCCGATTACAGAAGAGTGCCCAAAGGGACAGTGTACGAATCCTTATGGATGGACAAAATCCATGTTGGAGCAGATTTTAATGGATATGCAGAAAGCAGACCCGGAATGGAATATAATTCTTCTGCGTTACTTTAATCCTATTGGGGCGCATAAGAGCGGAACAATTGGAGAGAACCCGAATGGCATTCCGAACAATTTGATGCCGTATATTACGCAGGTAGCTGTTGGCAAGCTGAAAGAGCTTGGTGTATTTGGGGATGACTATGATACACCGGATGGAACAGGCGTCAGGGATTATATCCATGTTGTGGATTTGGCAAAAGGTCATGTTAAGGCTTTAAAGAAGATAGAAGAAAAAGCAGGTTTGTGCGTTTATAACCTTGGTACAGGCAGCGGATACAGCGTTTTGGATATTGTAAAGAATTTTGAAGCTGCTACTGGGGTGAAAATCCCGTATGTAATTAAGCCCAGAAGGCCGGGCGACATTGCGACTTGCTATTCCGATGCCACGAAAGCAAAAGAAGAACTTGGCTGGGAAGCGGAAAATGGGATTAAGGAAATGTGTGAAGATTCTTGGAGATGGCAAAGCAATAATCCGAATGGATACGAATAAAGCGGTAAAACAGGAAAAATATTTTTTAGAGGAGGCGCGGTGCCGTAGGCATTCCGTCTCTTTTTTACCATATGGTAAAAAGCAATTATCGCACTGCGGCGGAGAGGAAACATGTCGCTGCTGCGACCCGCTGCAGGCGGAGAATCCTGCCTTGCAGCATTCTTTTTTATGCGCATCCCCGCGCAGAGGAAAAAGCCGCTATGCGTCGCAGGGGGAGCGCAGCGGGAAGAGGAGGATGAATCTCCACCCCTCGATAGAACATCCCTGTGCAAGGGAAAATGCGTTATGCGTCGCACGGAACACGTAGCGAGTAGAGGAAGACGAATCTTCTCTACTCGTTTAATTGGAGTCAAGGATATCTAAGCTACATAGAGATACATAAAGATAAAATGACAGATGCTTCCTCCCATTACGAAGAGATGAAAAATTTCATGGGAGCCAAAGTTGGCATGTTTGGAGTTGAAGATAGGGAGTTTCAGCGCGTAGATAATGCCTCCGATTGTGTAAATGATACCTCCGGCGAGGAGCCACAGGAATGCGCTGGCAGGAAGGGTATGCCACAGGGGCCCAAAGACACCAATGCAGACCCAGCCCATTGCAATATAAATTATAGAAGAAAACCACTTGGGGCATGTAATCCAGAAAGCCTTGATGCCGATACCTACAGCGGCGATTCCCCATACGATAGCCAATAAGGTGTATCCTGATTTTCCGCCAAGGACAATCATACATACAGGAGTATAGGAGCCTGCAATCAAGATGAAAATCATCATATGGTCTATTTTACGGAAAACTTTAATTACTTTTTCCGAGACATTGATAGAATGGTAGGTAGCGCTTGCGCCGTAAAGTAAAATCATACTAAGTATAAATATGGACATAGATGCTAAACTTGCTGCACTGGAACCAGCAGCAGTTTTCACCAATAGCGGGATAGCGGCAAAAACTGCCATCATCATACCTATAAAATGGGTAATGGCGCTTCCGGGTTCACGAATTGTAATCTGCATATAGATACCTCCTCAATCACATAGCAATAGTAAAACGATTCAATACGTAGTAATTAAAACTACATTAACTATATTAAAATACTACAACATAGTGTATGAGGTGTCAACAAAAATATGCATTAAAAATATTAAAAAATATGATAGAGCGGAGGGGCAGAGGTAAAATTCCCTTTTCCATGCCGGATGATAACCAATGGTTGAAGGGAGTAATCCGTAATTTTATATCCGCTAGAAGTAAGGGATACAGTAAAATTTGCAAAGCCGCCTTTTACACAGTATTTTTCCGGCTGGGCGCTGATAAAGTTTCCGATGGAATAATAGACAAGCATTTCATGTCCGCTGTTGTCTTTTAGAAGCTCATATGGCTGAAGTGCATGAGGATGCGTTCCGACGACAACATCCACTTTGCTTTCCAAAAATAATTGTGTCCATTTTTTCTGATAAGCATCGGGTTGATTGGCATATTCCGAACCCCAGTGTACAAAGAGGATAATAAAGTCTGCATCGGACTGGGCAGCCTTAATATCATTCCTGACTTGCTCTTCATCATCCAGCAAATGTACCATATGAGGATTTTCATCGGGAATTTTCATGCCATTTGTGCCGTATGTATAATTAAGCACCGCAAAACGAATACCATTTCGCTCAATGATTTCATAGGGAACGTAACCCGTTTCGTCCATTGACTGTATGCCGACGCAAAGGATTTGTCTGGAATCGAAGAATTTTTTGGTAAAGTGGACGCCTTCCTGCCCTTTATCAAGGATATGGTTTGTAGCGCATGTTACGACATCGAAACCGGCATCGGCAATTGCCTGCCCTACCTGAACAGGGGTACCGAATTTTGGATAATCGCTGTAATGGGATGGATTGTCCGTAAGAGGTGTTTCCTGATTGATAACAGCGATATCGCTTTGGGAAATCGTATGTTTGAAATTTTCAAATAAAAAATGGAAGGAACCGTTATTTTGCAGCCCATACCGATAGATAGGCTCATGAATAAGATTGTCGCCGAAGACCACAAAGGATATGTCGGTATCTTCTTTTGTAAAACCCCAGGAATCCCATACCCAACTGGTTGTTATTCCGTTTAAATCTGTGAGCAGAAGGCGGGAGGAGGGGGCCTCCTTATTATTGGCAGTAAACCGGGCAACATCCTGGCCGATATAAGAGGACATCCATTTCGGTCTGATTTGCTCTTGCTCGTACTCATAGACAAAAATATGCTGGCTCCATTTTGGATCGTCATTTTTCAGCCAAAATGGCTTTTGTTTGCCGTATCTGCCAATCTTCCAGCAAAGCAAAATCAATTCATCTTCATGGTCGTTGTCTATGTCAAAAGATATTGCATCCTGCACTTTTATGCCCTGGGCTGTTGACCAGATGAGGGCGCCGCCGTAATTGATATGGACAGTTTTATTGCTTAAGTGTATTTCGTATTTCCCGGATTTGCCGGAAAAAGTTTTATTTTCCCATTCAATCCAATGTGGAAGGAATGTGCCGTTGCTCCATAAAAAATAAAAACTGATGCAAAGGATAAAAACTGTTAATAAAATTATGGATATTTTAAAAAAAATTTTTTTAGTCATTATATTAATATATTAATACATATTATATAAGAATATGCTGTTTTAGTTTGGGGTGTACCGGTAACTGTTTGTCCAATCAGGCTTTTGTACCGATGCGTCATAATTATAGTTTCCACTTTCATCCGGCGCTAAACCAATCATTTGCCGCCATGCGCTGTCTGTCATCCGGTCGCCTTCCGTAGCCGATGCGTCGAAAGGATAGGTAAACTGATAAAAGGAATAGACGCTTCCGCATGCAATTTTTACCTTTCCGTCTACTTTTACGGCTACATAAATTTTGGATGGATTGCCTGTTGCAGCTTCCAATACCCTGCCGTTAAGGTCGGTAGCGATATCTACCACAAGAGCCGCCGGAACTTCCTGAGTCGATATGTTTTCTGAACCATTTGTTTCCCTTACGGCATCGTACCAAAAATGTTCCAGATAGCCTCCATAACTTCTGATAAATTCATATTCCAACACTGTTAAGGGTTCGTTGTTTAATTCCTTATTGGAAATTTCTAATAACTGTTTGGCAATCTGTGATAGGCGTGACAGATTTTCCTGATCCTCCCATAGAAGCATACCATATTTTTCAAGGCCTTGCCCGGTTGAGTCGGCAAGGGTGGCAAATCTGGCATATACAAGAGGTTCAGGCTCTACATAACCCCGGTCATCCGGTTCTTCCTCATATCCGCCCCCCATTTCCGCTATGACCTGTTTGGAATATAGGACTGTATCATGTTTTAATTCCGTAAAACTTCCGGCAAAACATTCCAAATCTTTTTTTGCCCATTCTTCACTTTGCATAAAAAAGGGATATCCTTCTCCTTTGCAATCCAATAATGGGCGGAGCGTATGGAGCCAGCTCGCATATAAACCGGAGGACCAAAGTGCAGTATTTTCCTCAGAAAGGGTTTGCCTGAGCTGAGACATATTTTCCATATAACCATCGTAACCAGTGGAGCCCTCCGCTTCCAGGATGTGGAGGGCAATGTCATTCCCTAAAGCGGCCGGTACATCGAGGACATCGGGAAGCATACGGTAGTTTCCGTCTTTGTCTTTATCCACATTGTCATAAACCAGTTTTTGCATAATAAAAGCGTCAATGGTAAAGCGCTGTCCCATAAAGCGGAACCCCGCAATGGCAGATTGCCCATCGTCTCCATAGGGGATAGAATTTACCTGTGCGGTAGAAAGGGAGGCTGTCATGATATGGAATCGGTTGAAGGCTTCTTCATTTCCAATGAAATCTTCTATAGAAATATCACTGCCGTATATATTATGGATTACCGATGCGTATTCGCATACCCCCATATCGTCGCTTGCGCCGGCAAAAAAGGAGGTTACGGCATAAATAGCCTGCCATAATTCTATGCACTCTTCGTCATCGGCAAGGGCTTTGGCAATGAGCAAAGCGCTTCTGTCCAAATCTTCGTTTGCCTGTACAAAATGGATTCTGCCATACCACATCATTGCTTTGAAATATTGCTCTAACTGTTCGTCTCCTTCATAATAGCCGCGGGGGATATATTGGGTAAAATCTTCGGGCAGCCCGGTAACTTCGGATATTTCAGAGCTATTGGCCCTATGGATAAGGTCAAGCTCATGCTCTACGGTTTCTTTTACGTAAGCATTGACGGCAGTGTTTTCATCGAGTAGTTTCGTTCCGACTGTAAAAAATGCAACATTCCGTCTGGCTGCAGTTTCCCATTCGCTGCCTTTGAGCTTATCATATTGTGCAATGCTGTTTTTAAGCATGGCTTTGCTTAATAGAGTGATTTTATCCGATAGAAATTCTTTTTCGACTCTCTTTAATAAATGGCTGAAATAGAGATGATATGTATGCATTAGGGAATCCACGGTTATAAAACTGGGGAGCATAAGATACCTGTTTTGCTCATAGACTTCAAAAAATTCCTGGCCTGCGGTTCCGGATACGAGGAATCCGTTTTTCGATAATTTGTCAGCCGCTTCCTCTTCAAAATAAAACTGCCATAGATTATCGATGTTGCTTAAGTCGGGGGCGACGGAATAAGTTTCTGCACAAGGGATTGGGAAATCTGCATGATTTACGGGGATTTGGCTTATGAGGGTTGGGCGTTTTTCTGTGAGGCAGGTATCCATAGAGGTATTTCCATCCTGCACGGAGGGGGAGCCAGATGCCGCAATTGCACCTGAATCGGAAACAGAAAGGGGAGCGCCGCCTTTTTCCGGTGTAAGAGAGTCGGCGCTTTCCCCTGCTTTAATATGTGTTATCCAAACGGCAACTATTGCGAATAAAATTATCAGCTTTGTTTTTCCCTTCATGCAGATAGACCTCCTATAAGATAATAAGGTTTAATCTTCTTCAATGACATGGATTTCCAAATAATCGAAGTCGATGGGCTCGATAAAATTGTCTTGATAGAACCGCGCTTTGTCATGCCTTTTAAATTCATTTACCGTAGCGTCCAGCCAAATGGGTTTGCCAAGGTCGAATTGGTAAACGATTTCGTCCAAGGCGCGGAATACTTTGTGGGTCCGTGTATCGCTGCTGCCATCGCAGATGACAGTATCTTTTAGAAGATGATTGTCCTTTATTATTTTTGCCCATAAACGAAACATATGAAAGATTCCTTTCCTTTGTAGTTTTATATTGTCCGCCATTAGCGGACACGAACCGTCGCGGCCATAATGCCAATCAATATTATGCCATGTCCTGCGGACATGCTCCCGCCGTTGGATGCACACGGTTTGCTGGATAAATTTGACCATTAATAGCGGATGCGAACCGGCACAAATATAATGTTAATAAACATTATATCATACTATCCCCCAATTCGCATATACTATAAGGTATGTTGTTGTTTGATAGGGCTTTTCTATTAAAAATAACGGATTTTTACTTAATTTGAATATAAAAGAATTAATAGACAATAAAAATTAAAAAAGAATAAAAATATTGTGAATAATGCACATTTGCGTAAAAATGTGATATAATGAATTGCAAAGATGTGTAATCGGGCTTTGAATTGCCTGGTGGAAATTGGAGGCAAATGATATAGCAAATTACACAGAGGCGTGAGCGGATAATTAAAATGTAAATTCCAAAAGAAAAGGCAATGAGGAAATCAGTATTATTGATAAGGGCAGGAAAGAAATGGAACTAAGAGTAGAACGGAACAGCGATGTAGATAGTTGGAAAGAGGTCGTGCTGATTTATAATTCGGCTTTGAAACAAATTTCTGTGAAATTGGAAATTCTGAATGATGAATTTCAGCACGTACATAGATATAATCCGATAGAACATATTAAATCAAGAATAAAAACATCGGAGAGTATCGTAAAGAAATTGAAGAGGAATGGCTATGAATCTACCATAGAGAACATGGTAAAATATGTCAACGATATAGCGGGAATCAGGGTGATTTGTTCTTTTACTTCAGATATCTATGAGATAGCCGATATGATACGAGGTCAGAGCGATATCAGGGTAATTTCGATAAAAGACTATATTGTGAAGCCAAAGGCGAGTGGATACAGAAGCTATCATATGCTTGTGACGGTGCCGGTATATTTGTCGGACAGGATTGTAGATACAAAAGTGGAAATACAGATAAGGACAGTTGCTATGGACTTTTGGGCCAGCCTGGAACATAAGATACATTACAAACTGGAAGGGAATGCGCCGGATTATATAAAGGAGGAATTGGTGGAATGTGCGAGAATGTCTTCGGAATTGGATGCGAGGATGCTTTCTTTGAATAATAAGGTGCATAGTATAAGCGAAAAAAAAAGAGCTTAAGCCATATGTCAAAAGCCTTTGGCGAATAAGTTTAACCACAAATAATGCCGATATCGGGAAACAGGGATTTGGTCTTCCGGTATCGGTATTTTTGATTAGTCGGATGCAGCTGCCAGAAGCCTTGCTCTTTTGCCGACAAACGGAAATGGCTGAAAAGTTTTTTGATATCTGGTTTCTAATTGGGGTTTTACCATACTTTTACCATAAAATGAGGAGTGCCCAGACACCTTTCGGCATCCGGGCTATTATGAAAAAATTTATCTATATGTGTAATGAAAAACATTACGTTATCTCTCGTTTACTATGAATTTAGTATAGCAATTATATATGAACAAACTATGAACAAGATGTAAAAATAACGTTAATACTTACAAAAAAGAAAAATAAGGAAAAAGATTTTAAGGCATATTGCACAAAAAACGGGGAACAGTTGTAAAAGGCAGGGAAAAATGATAAGATGTTTAATATATTGCAGAAAATTGCAGTTCAAAGGTTATGGAAGTAGCGGAAGATGTTATTGGGAGGAGAACAGATGGATGGTTTTATGGATAAAATTGCGCAGAAGCTAGGGGCTCAAGAAGCGATACGTGCGAATGCTGCTGCAGACGCAGCACAGATAGAAAGGTTGGAAGCGCAGGTGAAAGAATATGACGCATGTATTAAGGAGATGCGCAAACTGAATTTGAGGAATGCTGAAAACGAGCAGAAATTAAAAGAAATGTTGGAAAATGTCAGCAAACAGGTAAAATGTGCTTTGGAACAAAGCAGTGAACAGATAGGCCAGCTGGTAGAGCGGAGCGGAGGGCAGATAGGTCAGCTTATAGAACAGAGCAGTGGGCAGATAGGTCAACTGGTGGAGAAGAGCAGCGGGCAAATAGGGCAGTTGATGGAGCAAAGCAGCGAGCAGATAGGCCAATTGGTAGAAAAAAGCAGTGGGCAGATAGAACAAATTACGGAAGAATGCATTGCAAAACTGCGTGGGGCGGAAGAGGAAGAAGCGAATAAAGCAGGAAAAGGGGAAGAAGTAGAGAAACTTTTGGAGGAAGTCCGCACATTGACGGCGGAAAATATGACGAAGATGGAAGAAATGTTCCGGCGGGCGGACGATTTCGTACACAGGGAAAATGTAAAGGTATACCGTAACGTCCAAGCGGCTACTACGGAGGAGTTGGAGAAGCAGACGCAGGCAGTTATAAGCGGCCAGCAGGAACTTGAACGGAAAAATAAAAAATTGTATACAATTGGCATTTTGACATTGATAACTTCGATTGCGAATTTGGGCTTGCTGATTGCATATTTGGCAGGGCTGTTTTAGTATTTAATATAAGGAAAGAGAGGCTGTATAAATGGGGAAGCAGAGCTGGAAACCGGGAAATATGCTCTATCCATTGCCGGTAGTATTGATAAGTACAGCGGACAGGGATGGAAAGAAAAACGTTTTTACTGTGGCATGGACAGGCACTGTTTGCAGCGACCCGCCGATGGTCTCTATTTCAGTCCGGCCGGAGCGTTATTCCTATCATATGATAAAAGAAACAGGAGAGTTTGTCATTAATCTAACGACGGAAGAGCTGGCTTATGCGACGGACTACTGCGGTGTAGTGAGTGGACGTGATATAGACAAGTTTGAGAAACTGCATTTGACTCCGGAAAAGGCGGATATCGTAAAAGTTCCGCTTGTCAAAGAAAGCCCGGTGAATATCGAATGTCTGGTAAAAGACGTGAAAGCATTGGGGAGCCATGACATGTTCATTGCTCAGGTAGTAGCGGTGCATGCGGACGAAAAATATATGGACGTAAAGAATAAATTTCATTTTGACAAGGCGTACCCTATTGTATATTCTCATGGCGAATATATATCTCTGGGCAGAAAAATAGGAACTTTTGGTTACAGTGTGAAAAAAAAATAAATCTAATCATCTTTTTTATGGAGCAGGCTTCCGCGGACAACGGAGTCTTCTCCATATTTTTTACGGATGGAATCCAACGCCCGTTCCAGCTTTTGCTGTTTTGACACAGGAATGTCTTGGGCAGGGGAGCCGCTTGGGGATATTTTTATTTCCGGCATATCGAAAAGGTTTAGTTGGATAGGTTCATCTTCCGGTATTAATTTGGAAGTCCGGATGCCTAAAAGCCGCACAGGGGAACCATCCCACAATTCATCGAATAGGAGGCAGGCTTTGGAATAAATGGCATCGGTGGAAGAAGCAGGGGTTGTAAGGGTTGACTGATGGGAAACTTTGCGGAAGGTATGATATTTGATTTCTGTGCTTATCATTCCTGCCATCTGGCGGGACTTCCGCAATCTTCCGGCGACTGTTTCCGCAAGGGAAAGAAGAGTGCGACATGCATCTTCCCTTGTAAGGGCATCCTCTTTTAAGGTTATGGAGTTGCCGATACCCTTTAAATCCAAGTGTTCTGTTATAACTTCGGAATCATCAATTCCATTGGCATATTCCCACAACATAATCCCGTGGCTTTTTAAATGGGATGCAAGGATGGATTTATCTGCCATAGCTAAATCGCCAATTGTAAGAATTTCTAATTTTTTTAAAGCTTCCATGCTGGCATGTCCGCACATATAAAGGGAGGAGACAGGAAGAGGCCACATTTTTTCCTGTATTTCTTCCGAATAGAGGGTATGTACCAGATTGGGCTTTTTAAAATCAGATGCCATTTTGGCAAGGACTTTCCGGTCGGAAATCCCGATGTTCACGGTATACCCGAATTTTTCAAAGATGGAATCTTTTATTTTGGCTGCGGCCAGATGGGGCGCCCCATACCGTGCGGCAACCGGCGTATAATCCATATAGCATTCATCTACGCTTACTTGCTCAATATCCGGGCAGATATGGAAAAGGAAATCCATCAATTCGGCAGAGCGTTGGCGGTACAGCGTATGGTTTGGCGGGTGGAGGAGAAGATGAGGGCATTTACGCATGGCATTGACAATAGGCTCCCCGGTCTGCACGCCATAAGCCTTCGCCGGAATAGATTTGGCCAATACCACACCATGACGTTTTTCCATATCCCCTCCTATAATAGAAGGAATCTCCCGCAAATCAATATCAGCGCCTCGAGATAAATTTTCCAAGGCACTCCAGCTTAAATAGGCGGAATTGACATCAATATGAAAAATGATTTTAGGCATAAGAACACTCCTTTTTATTATAATCATATTAAGATATAAGGAAGAGGGAAAAAGGATACACAGGGTAAAGCGCGCCTTGACAAATACCGAATCTGGACAACAAAAAGAACCAGAACCAATACCCAATGTCATTTAGTTAATGGTACCGGACGCCGTGAGGAACATAAAATGCTCCGTCACCACGCTTTCGCTCGGTAAAAAGCGTAACGGACACTAAACTCGTGAGGAACCTCGTTAAGTGCCGACGCTTTTTAACGGGTTCCTTGAGCATTTTATGTTCCTCACGGCTGAATCAAGGCACTAACTAAATGACATTGAACCAATACCCCCTCTTTTTACCAACCCCTTTTGGACAAAATTTTCCAAACCAAAGCAAACCACAAAGTCTGCCCCTCATCCCTTTCATCATTATAATACAAAAAATAAAAGCAAATCAACACACCACCCTCCCAATCCCCCCTAAACCTCCTCCTCCATAAAAAAATGAAAGCCATAGACTCCCAGTTCCCATTTGAAAGCAATGGTATTTGGATCGTTAAAAAACGCCGGTTCTTAGGCACTGTCCTTTAGTGCCTTAGCACCGCTGCGTTTTTTGCCGAGCGAAAGCGCGTCCAAATACCATTGCTTTCAAATGGGAACGTGCTTTCAAATGGGAACACCCCAAAAACAGCGCACCCCATTGTGCCAAATCCCTCCCTCTTTACAACTAAAATAAATACTGTTAGAATAAATCTGTTCTGTTACAATTTTATGACAAAAAAGGGAAATATAAATTACATATTCCTGCAAAGGCGCCATATTTTTGCAGGAAAATAAGGATAGAAATGGATTGAATTTGCGGATATGAAGAAAATTACAAAAAATTACAAACGTTTACAGGTCAGGTCAACAAAAATTGCGGTTTTGGCAATTATTACCTTTATATTTCTTATGCCAGGATATACTAAGATAAAAAATACGGGAAACAATATGTTTACGGTGCTTTTGAACGGAACTTATGTGGGAACGATAGGCGATGGGGCAAAAGCGGAGGAATATTTAAGGCAGGCACGCAGGATGGTGGCTGGAGACGGCGAAGAGCTTGTATTGATTGACAGCAATTTGGAATGCGTGGGCGAAGAGGTGTTTTGGGGCCATATCGACAGCGAAGAAACCGTGGTGGAAAACATGGTTCAGGTGCTGAAAGATAATGTGAAGCAGACTTTGCACCGGTCTTATACAGTGAAGGTAAATGATTATACGGTGAATTTGGCGAGTAAGGAGGAAGTTCTCAGGCTGCTGCGTTCTTCGATTGGCAAATACGATTCGGAGGGGAAATATGATGTGGATTTGGTCTTGGATGCCACGAGGGAATTGAATGTGCTGACTACCGAAGTAAAGTCGAAAGAGGAGCGGAAGAAAGAGGAAGAGGATGTTCCTGTGCTTGCGTCAGTTGGTATTTTCAAAACTTTGGACGAAATGTTTGAAGGGGTGGAACCGGCAGGCGAAAAGGACTTTTCGGATTATGAACTTGGCCTGGTTTCTTTGGAGTTCGGTGATGAAGTCGAGGTGGTAGAGTCCTATCTGTCGGAAGAAGAGTTGACACCGATAGATGAAGCCATTGAGGAAGTAACCAAAGAACAGGAGAAGAACCAGATATATGAGGTTGTGTCCGGCGATTCCCTTTCCAAGATTGCAGTAGAAAATGAATTGACGATTGAAAAGCTAATCGAAATGAATGAATCCATAGAAAATGAAAATTCCACCATCCGTGTCGGTGATGAAATTATTATAACCGTGCCGGAGCCGGAACTTTCGGTAGAGCGGCAGGAAGAAATTTATTATGAAGAGGACTACGAGGCGGAAATCATTTATGTGGATAACGATGATTGGTACACGACGGAAAGCAAGACTTTGCAGGAGCCTTCCGCAGGGCACAGGAAAGTGGTTGCAATGGTTTCCTACCGCAACAATGCGGAAACCGACAGGGAGATTATAAAAGAAGAAGTGACCTACGAAGCGGTGCCGAAGATTGTGGAGAAGGGAACGAAGATTCCGCCCACATATATTAAGCCGATTTCCGGTGGAAGGCTTTCTTCCGGTTTTGGAAGGCGCAGTAGACCGACGAGGGGTGCAAGTACTTATCATAAAGGCATTGACTGGGCGACACCGGTAGGGACTGCGGTAATGGCATCTTCCGGTGGAACGGTAGCGAAAGCCGGATGGGGCAGCGGCTATGGTTATGTGGTTTATATTAACCATGCGGATGGACGCCAGACGAGATATGGGCATTTGAGCAAAGTGCTGGTATCCGCAGGGCAGACAGTATCCCAAGGGCAGAAGATTGCCTTAAGCGGCAATACTGGTATCAGTTCCGGACCCCATGTCCACTTTGAAATTTTAATTGACGGTTCCCAAGTGAATCCGCTAAAGTATCTAAACTGATTGAAAAGCACCATTTACAAATGACATTTTTATGGTATAATCATTAAGATGACATGTTGCAGGGGGTGTTGCCCTTGCAGAAATGGATGAAGAGAA
Organism: uncultured Kineothrix sp.; assembly: GCA_910588855.1. Classification (GTDB taxonomy): domain Bacteria; phylum Bacillota; class Clostridia; order Lachnospirales; family Lachnospiraceae; genus Kineothrix. The sequence continues at coordinate 193,086 of CAJUSR010000005.1, forward strand.
ATACTGTGTTTAGATTCCTGCAAACGGTGAAAAAAGCAGTTTTGGGCGTTTACAGGAACAGTTGATTAGGATAGAGAATAGATAGCGGCCGGAAGATTTTTCACGGCAGCGATATAGATAGAGGGTACACCATGGAACAGTTTGCGATTAAAGGTGGTAATCCGTTGGTAGGGGAAGTGGAAATAGGGGGCGCTAAAAATGCTGCCCTTGCTATTCTTGCAGCCGCAATTATGACGGATGAAACCGTATTGATAGAAAACATGCCTGACGTCCGTGACACGAATGTACTGATTCAGGCGATGGAAAGCATTGGCGTTATTGTAAAAAGGCTGGATAGGCACACGGTGAAAATTAATGCATCCAATGTTCACGATGTGGTAATAGAGGATGATTTTATTAAAAAGATTAGAGCGTCTTATTATCTTCTGGGAGCCTTGCTTGGGAAATATAAAAAGGCAGAGGTTTCTTTGCCCGGCGGGTGTAATATCGGTTTACGCCCCATCGACCAGCATATTAAAGGGTTCCGCGCCCTTGGGGCAGATGTCCGGATTGAACATGGGTTGATTATTACCGATGCCGAACATTTACGTGGGAGCCATGTCTATTTGGACGTGGTATCCGTAGGTGCTACCATTAATGTTATGATGGCGGCGGCGATGGCAGAAGGGAAGACTACCATTGAAAATGCAGCAAAAGAACCGCATGTGGTAGATTTAGCCAATTTTTTGAATAGCATGGGCGCAGATATAAAGGGCGCCGGAACTGATGTGATACGTATCAAAGGGGTGTCCAAACTGCATGGCAGTGAGTATGCTATTATCCCGGATCAAATTGAAGCAGGCACATTTATGTTTGCGGCGGCGGTTACCAAAGGGGATGTGACGGTAAAAAACGTTATCCCAAAACATTTGGAGTCCATCAGCGCTAAACTTCTGGAAATCGGGTGCGATGTGGAGGAGTCAGACGATGCGGTGCGGGTAGTGGCGTCTAAGCCGTTAGGGCATACCCATGTAAAGACATTGCCTTATCCGGGTTTCCCTACGGACATGCAGCCGCAGATAGCTGTAACCCTTGGTTTATCAATAGGAACCAGTATTGTGACGGAAAGTATTTTTGAAAACCGTTTTAAATATGTAGATGAGCTGACAAGGATGGGGGCCAGCATTAAAGTAGAAGGCAATACCGCCATTATAGATGGTGTAAAGAAATATACCGGAGCCAGCATTACTGCGCCGGATTTACGGGCGGGGGCAGCATTGGTAATAGCTGGGCTTGCAGCGGAAGGGATTACGATAGTAGACGATATTAAGTTTATACAGCGAGGATATGAAGATTTCCACTTGAAACTGAAAGCGCTGGGCGCGCAGATTGAAATGGTGAATACCGAGAAGGAACTGCAGAAGTTTAAGCTGAAGATTGGTTAGTTAATGACCCCTTACTGTAGGGAATGGTTTCCTATAGTAAGGGGTATTTCATAAAGTGAAATAGGAGGATGCGAATATGGTTTACATTTTGTTTTTTGTCATTAGTTTTTTGGCTTCCATAGCCGGGGCTATTTGCGGCATTGGGGGCGGAGTCATCATTAAGCCGTTGTTGGATTCTTTTGGGCTAATGGATGTAAAGACGATAAGCTTCCTGTCTGGCTGTACGGTCTTGGCTATGAGTACATATTCTTTTGTAGTATCAAAATTGAAAAAGGAATCTTTGGTCGATATGCGGATAGGGACACCTCTTGCCATAGGGGCTGCCGTAGGGGGCGTTTTGGGGAAAAGTTTGTTTCAGGCGCTTGTACGGTCTTTTGACCAAAATTATGTAGGCGCCATTCAGGCAGGATGCCTTTTAGCCGTAACGCTGGGAACGCTCGTTTACACCATTTATAAAGCAAAAGTCAAAACTATGCATGTAACGAATTTGGTGGTATGCCTGTTGGTGGGTCTGGTGCTGGGAGTAATGTCTTCATTCCTTGGAATCGGAGGCGGGCCGATTAATCTTGTGGTGCTTTTTTACTTTTTTTCCATGTCCACGAAAACTGCGGCTCAAAATTCTTTATACATTATTTTGTTTTCCCAGATTACAAGCCTTTTAAATTCAATTTTTACATCCACGGTTCCGGCATTTTCCATTTTCCTTTTGGTTTTAATGGCGTCAGGGGGAATCCTTGGAGGGTTTTGCGGCAGGAAAATCAATAAAAAGATTGATGATCGTAAAGTAGATATGCTGTTCATGGCTCTTATGGTTGTGATTATCTTCATTAATATATACAACATGTACCGTTTCCTTGCTTAACAGGGGTTTGTGCAACATTGGCTAATCGCCTCGGTAAGGTAAGAAGGCGCATTATGAGCAAAAAGGAATCCTGCAGCAGGATTCTTTTTCACCTTATAGGAAAGTCCTTCGCCAGAAAGACGCAGATTTAGGAAGTGTCGAAGACGCTCTTTTATGCGCAGCCCCGTGCAGAGGAAATAAGCCGCTATGGGGCGCATGGGCACAAAGCGGGTAGGGGAAGACGATTCTTCTCTGCTCAATTTAAGAATAGAAAGGATAGATGTGTAATGCATAATGTGAATGTATTGATAAAACCGGCTTCCGGAATGTGTAATCTGCGATGTAAATATTGTTTTTACTGTGATGAAGCTAAGAATAGGGAAGTGGAATCTTATGGATTTATGTCGGAGGAAACTTTAGAAAAGGTAATTAGGAAGGCGCTGGATTATTCCGACGTTTCTTGTTCGTTTACTTTTCAGGGCGGAGAACCTTTTCTGAGAGGGCTTCCTTTTTTTGAAAAAGTAATAGAATTGCAGAAAAAACACAATACGAAAAAGGTAAAGATTTTCAATGCCATTCAGACAAATGGAACGCTTTTGGATAAGGAATGGGCGAAGTTTTTAAAAGAAAATCATTTTCTGGTAGGCGTTTCTTTGGACGGCACAGAGTTTACCAATGATTTATTCCGTGTGGACAGCGGTGGAAAAGGTACTTTTGAAAAAATAATGGAAGGGATTGGGCAGTTGAAAGAGTTTCAGGTGGATTTTAATATTCTGACGGTAGTAAATGCTATGACTGCAAAAAAAATTTCCCGGATTTATGATTTTTATAAACAGAGCGGCTTTTTCTATCTACAGTTTATCCCATGTCTGAATCCCTTGGGGAAAGAAGGAGAACGTTTCGCATATACCCTTACGCCGGATGCATATGGAAAGTTTTTAAAAACTCTTTTTGACTTATGGTACAACGATTGGAAAGAAGGGAATATCATCCATATCCAGCAATTTGAGGAATACATAAAGATGCTCCTGCTTATGCCTCCGGATGTATGCGGCATGAGTGGAACCTGCTCTTACCAGCATGTAGTGGAAGCGGACGGGGAAGTATATCCCTGTGATTTTTATGTGTTGGACGAGTATAAGCTGGGAAATTTAAGTCAAGTATCTTTTGCGGAAATCAACGAAAAAAGGGAAAAAATCCATTTTATTGAAGAGTCGGCAGTTATTCATGAAGCGTGTGGAGGGTGCAGATATGCTGCTATTTGCCGGGGGGGATGCCGAAGGCATCGGGTTCCAAAGAATTATTTCTGCAGTTCTTATTATGATTTTTTTGAATATACAATCCATAGGCTGGAAGAGATGGCCGGATGGTTTCGGGAAAATTGCTAAATGATTTTCTTTAAAAAAAAAATAAAATTTCATAATGACGAATTATTTTAAAATAATTAGACAAGATTTGTGGAAAATAGACTATTTCGTACAACTTTTTGAAAAAACTAATGAAACTTGTTGAGAGGTCAAATTACAATATGCTATATTGAAATCACATCAATGATGTCCAAAAGACCTATAGGGATTGTTAGAAAATTATGAAGGAGATGTGAAAATGAAAAAGAGGATATTAAGTAGTGTTTTGGCTCTTGTAATGGCAGCAGGGTTGCTGACAGGCTGTGGCGGAAGCAAGACTGCGACTTGGACTGTGACTTGTCCTTGGGCTCCATCGGGCGTAGCAGCAATGGTTAGCCAGAAAGCAGCAGCTATGTCGACGGATTATTCCGAAAGCATTATTCTTGTAGCGGATGCGATTAAAGGAGATGCGGCAACTGTAAATACATGGGTAGCGGATACAAAAGCAAATGATACGGAGCTGGTATTTGCTGGAGAAGGGCTTTTTTCCATTACCTCAATTTTGGACCCGGCGAAATTGCAGTTTACATATGATGACTTTATGTTTGTAGAAAATCTGTATTCTTCCGTTTTTGTTATGTCGGCGGATGCAAAACTGAATATTAAAGGAATTGAAGACTTAAAAACTTATGCAGAAGGTGTTGATGAAATCAGTGTAGCAGCAAACGGGGCAACCAGCTCTGAGGCATTTTTGGCAGCGGCGCTTTTTGGCTCAATGGGTTATGGGGATAAATTGAAGATTACACCTTACAGCTCTGCGGCAGAAGCTGCACAGGCTGTAGCAAGAGGGGAGACGAACTTTGCGGTTTCCCATCAATCCCAGATTTTAGAAACCTATCAGCAGGGCGGAGTTACCATCGTGTGCGCATTTGACGGTGAGGACATTGCCGAAGGTGAGTTTGCAGGAGTAGAAGGCGTAGGGAAATACGGCTATCCTTACTTCCGTAACCGCTGCTTCGTGCTTGCACGCTCTGGAACCAAAGCAGAAACAGTGGCAGAATTGAAAAAGTTATACGATGATATACTTGCAAATGACGAAATGTCCTCTTGGCTGAGCGATACTATGATGCTGGAAGTGGATACCATGAGCGAAGCGGATGTTCAGGAACATATCCAAAATGTTCAGGATATTGTAAATGAATATTATGACATTGTTGTAGGCTAATCGAACCTCTTCATAGGATGGACAGGACCAGATAGGACTTGTCCATCTTTTTGTTTCACATAAGGATGGTCCACGGAGCGTGGCATCTGTTGCTTTCTCATAGAAAGGAGTTTTATATATGGAAGGGAAACAAAGCTGGATGGATCGTATGGACAAGAAAAGGGATGAGATTGGGGAGAAGCTGGAGAAAAAGGAGATAAACCTCCCCATTGATTTGATTACAGGGGCTTTATTCTTGTTGATTGGGATTTTGACGCTTTTAGTGATGCCGGGGCAGGTAAAGGTATCGGATACCGATGTAGTAAATGGACGGGCATTCCCGACCTTGCTTATGGTAGTTATGATGATATGCAGCGGCATTGTCTTGCTGAAGGAATTGTATAGTGTTTTTATAAAGAAACAACCGCTGACGACGAAAAAGGTAAATCTTCTGATAGAAGTGAAAGCTTTGGAGATTTTGGCAATTTTAGTTTTAACCTATGTGATTTGTAAAGTTACGGATTTGTTTGTTATCGGAGCTGTGTTCTGCAGCCTTGGGTTTCTTGTTTATTTCCGTTGCAAAAAGAAAAGCTATTATGCAATTACAGTGACGGTTGCGGTATTAATCTGGGTCGCATTCCGTTTTGGGCTTGGCGTTGCTTTTTAAGGGAGGAGGTATTTGTCTATGTTAGAATTTATAGGGCCCGCTCTTCAACATTTGTTTACATTGGAAAATTTTCTTTGGATAAATCTAGGCGTGTTTATCGGCTCGGTCTTTGCAGCCATTCCAGGGCTTTCGGTTATTCTCTGCGTTATTTTGTTCCTGCCCTTTACATACAGGATGACAGCCATTCCCGGGATGATGTTTTTGCTTGGCATTTATTGCGCGGGCGGTTATGGAGGAAGCGTATCGGCAATATTGATTAATACACCTGGAACGCCTCATGCGGCAGCGACAATGATGGACGGGCATCCGCTTTCCCAAAAAGGCAGGACAAAGGCGGCGCTGAAAATTGCGCTTTACGCTTCTACTTTTGGCGGTGTTTTTTCCGCACTGATGCTTTTGTTCTTAGGGCCTCAGGTGGCGCAAGTGGCGGCACAGCTAGGAACAGCGGAGTATTTTATGGTCTGTCTGTTTGGGCTGACAATTATTGCCGGTGTGTCCGGGAAAAGCATGATTAAAGGTATTATTGCAGCATGTATCGGTCTTTTGATTTCCTGCATCGGTGCAGATCCGATGACAAGCTACGACAGGTTTACTTTCGGTGTTCAACGTTTGTATCTTGGGCTGGATTTGGCTATCTGCCTGATTGGGTTATTCGCTCTTGTGGAGGTGTTGGCAAAGGCGGAAAAGAAACCGGGGCAGCTTATTTTGGACTCGAAAAAAATGAATGACAACGGGAAAATTACGAAAGATGAATTTAAGAGGATGGTACGGCCCACAATCCTATCATCCATTATCGGTGTTTTGGTAGGTATTATTCCCGGAACAGGCGCTTCCGAGGCTTCCTGGTTCAGCTATGACAGGGCAAAGGCGATGTCCAAACATAAAGAGGAGTTCGGTCATGGTTCCGTGGAAGGGATTGCAGCCGCGGAGTCGGCAAACAATGCCGTAACAGGAGCTACGTTGGTTCCTTTGCTTACTATGGGGATTCCTGGGGATGGCACAGTGGCAATTATGCTTTCGGCACTGATGATTAACGGATTAAATCCGGGTCTTAGCCTATTTACGACACAGGGCGATATTATGTATGCGATTATGATTGGCCTTATATTTGTAAATTTGTTTATGTTGCTACAAGGCACTTTCCTGACCCAGCTTTTTGCTAAAGTAGTGTCTATCCCGCAGGAGATTCTGACACCGATTATCGTCCTGTTTTGCTTTGCGGGGGCGTATTCGGTAAACAAGAATTATTTTGACGTAGGTGTCGCGCTAATTTTTGCCGTAATCGCGTGGTTGCTCCGGAAGCTGGAAATGCCGCCTGTGCCGATTCTTTTGGGGATGGTGCTTGGAAATATGACGGAGACTAATTTCCGCCGTGCGTTGCTGATATCAAACGGCAGCCCGAAAATTTTTGTAAGCAGTATTTATTGTATTATCTTTATAGTATTGACTGTTCTTGCGGTAGCGACTTTGATTAGAAGCAAGATGAAAGAGGGAAGGGAAGGAACAAAGAAATAGTGGAGGTAAATAGACTTATGGAATATAATATAATATTTTATTTTACAGATCAGCAGCGAGCGGATACATGTGGGTGCTATGGGCAGCCATTGAATATTACGCCTAATTTGGACCGTCTTGCATCGGAAGGGGTAAAATTTGACTATGCATTTTCCCCACAGCCCGTCTGCGGGCCTTGCCGTGCGCTTTTCCAGACTGGGAAGTATCCGACGGAAACCGGATGTTTCCGGAACAACATTATGCTTCCGGCAGGCGTAAAGACATTGGCAAATTATATTGAAGAGGCCGGATACGAAACAGCGTATATCGGGAAATGGCATTTAGCCAGCGATGGGGAACTGGAAAAGCCTCCGACGATAGACCATACGATTACCCCTATTCCGAGAGAATTAAGGGGAGGCTATACTGGTTTTTGGCGTACCGCGGATGTGCTTGAATTTACTTCTCATGGCTATGATGGATATGTATTTGATGAAAACAACAATCGGATAGATTTTCAAGGCTACCGGGCGGATTGCATAACTGATTTGGCCTTAGACTTTTTTGATGAAAGGGATACGGAAAAGCCGTTTTTTATGACGATTTCCCATATTGAACCGCACCATCAAAACGACCGTAAGTGTTATGAAGGGCCGGAAGGTTCAAAAGAAAAGTTCAAAGATTTCATATTGCCGGAAGATTTGAAGGTACTGAAGGGGGATGCAGCGGAAGAGTATCCGGATTATTTGGGGGCTTGCGAAAGCTTGGATCAGAACTTGGGTAAATTAATTCAAAGATTAAAAGAAAAAGGTTTATATGAAAATACAATAATCATTTTTGCGGCAGACCACGGTTCCCATTTCAAGACGAGAAATAGGGACGGGCATTTGAACGGCTATGACGATTATAAACGTTCCTGCCACGATGCTTGCCTGAAAGTACCGCTCGTGATTGCCGGAGGCCCCTATAAAGGCGGGGTGACAGTGGAAGAACTGGTAAGTACGGAGAGCCTTCCGAAAACGATTTTGGCCATGGCAGGCGTGGACGTGGGCGATGCGATGATAGGGGAAAACCTGCTTGACGTGTTGGAAAAGAAGGATGAAAACCGTCCAAACCAGGTGTTTGCCCAGATTTCTGAAAGCCGGATTGGAAGATGTGTCCGGACGCCAAGATATACGTATTCCGTTTACGCACCGGGGCTGAACGGGGGCGAAGCGGCATCATCGGATGTATACGCGGATGATTTTCTCTATGATATGGAAAAGGATCCTTACCAGCTTGAGAACATTGTGGATAATCCGGAATATGGGAACGTAAAAGCGGAGATGCGGAAGCTTTTGCTGGATTGGATAGAGAAAGCGGAAGGGAAGAGACCGGCCATTTTGGATTAAGGAGGGATAAGGATGGGGACTTTGGATAAAAAATCGGAGCAAGCTTATCTTTGGGTGAGAGCATATATTGACGAAAATAAGTTTGCCAATAATTCAAAGATCCCATCGGAAAATGTTATTAGCCATCGTCTGTCGGTAAGCCGTGAAACGGTAAGGACTGCTCTTGCAAGATTGACGGAAGAAGGGCTCATCCGAAAGGTGAAGGGGAGCGGAACCTACATCAATAAGGAGGTGGCCTTGACAAAGGAGCTTGGAGGCAATAGCGGTACGATTAAAGTGGGATTGGTGTTGCAAGGGCAGGACACCAACGCCAATTCTGCTTTAATTGAAGGGATACGGAGCGTCCTTTTTACCGACAGGGTGGATTTGCGCATTTTCCTTACCGACAATAAATTTGCCAATGAGAGGCGATGCCTCCAAACAGTAGTCCATCAAGATTTTCAGGGGTTTATCGTAGACGGCGTGAAGGCAAGCCTGATGAACCCTAATTTGGATTGCTACAAACAGATATACCAGAAAAAAATCCCGGTTATTTTTTATAATAACTATTATAAAGATTTAAACTATCCGAGGGTTACCGTGAATGATAAGCAATGTGCCGACCGGCTACTGGGGCTTTTGATTAAGGCAGGGCACAGGCATATTGCCGGGATTTTCATTTATGATAATTACCAGAGCATTGAAAAGTTTCAGGGGATGGCAGCAGCATTGAAACGGTATGGGGTGGATTTCCAGGATGACAATATTAAGTGGTGCGTTTCCAACGAAGCCCATGATAACCGATTTGCCCGTTCCATCGAAAAGTTTTTAAAAGGGATACCGCGCTGCAGCGCTATTGTGTGCTGCAATTATATGATATACCAGCTGGTGCGGCAAGTATTGCAGAAGCTGGAAAAAAAGGTTCCGGAGGATTATTCGGTTGTCTGCTTTGACTATTCGGGAGACGATTGGGAGAAGGAAGGGATTACATGCTCTATTCACCAGGGGTATCAGATTGGGCGGCAAGTAGCGGAGCGGCTTTTGAAAATGATTGAACGAAAGGATTGCAGGGGACAGGATTATTCATGCATTATGCCGCCGAAAATTTACATTGGTCATTCTATCGGACAAGTGAAAAAATAGCAATGACTTCTGAAATATGTAATAACGAGGAAGAAAAAGGAGAGGGAAAGAAATAGAACAGAAAAAGTAATTATCGCACTGCGTCGGAGGGGAGCATGTCGCTGCCGCGACCCGCCGCAGGCGGAGAATCCTGTAAACAGGATTCTTTTTAACCATATAGGAAATTCCTTCGCCAGAAGGAAATAAATTAAGGAAGAACCGAAGGTTCTTCATGAAGTGCCATTAAATAATTGCTTCAATGGACAAATTGGGTTCATTGAAAAGGCTGACATATTGGCTGCCTATCTTTATGGTCGGTTTGGACAATTTGTCCGGATTGATGTAGACAATTTCCCCTTCTTGCCCGTTATTCAGGCGGACACGGTGGAGCATATATGTATTGACAATATTTCCCAAAAAAGTCAAAATATATTGGGCGTCGTATTTCTGGAAACCTTCGTTTTCAAAGGCTTCGATTACTTTAAAAGGACAGAGCGGGCCGCGGTAAACCCTGGCGGAAGTCATGGCGTCGTAAACATCGGCAATGGCTACCATTTTTGCAAAAGGGTCAATTTGTATTGCGGATAGATGTAAAGGATAGCCGGAGCCATCACACCGCTCGTGATGCATCAAAGCTGCATTCTTCACATGTTCGTTGACCGGAGAGTTAAGGAGCAGATTGTATCCTTCCTTTGGATGGGTTTTAATAACCTTAAACTCTTTATTGGTCAGTTTACCCGGTTTTTTCAAAATATCTTCTGGCATTTTAAGTTTGCCAATATCGTGCAGCAGCCCGCAGAGGGTAGCTGTTTTGACATCTTCTTCTTCCATATGCAGCCAGTTGGCAAAAATATTGCAGATAAGCCCCACGTTCATGCAATGGACATAGGTGGAGTCATCCAATTGCCTCATATTATGAAGCATGTCAAATACATTGATATGTTGGCCGTCTGACGATAAAAGTGCAATGGAATTTTCCACGAGCTGGTCGACATCCAAATTGGTGATATCATCCAATGCATTGTTTATCGTGTTTTTAAAGGTTTCGGTTTCTTTGTGGAAGCCGGCGGCAAAATTCTGAAACTCCGGCGTTTGTTTTAAACGTTCCGCATATGAGGTATCCGGCTGTGGTTCATCCTCTACAGGAACTTCCGCGCGTTCATCTTCTATTCTTATGTTAAAAATAGAATAAACTTCCAGCTTTGTAATCGCCTTGTCAGTTAAAACCGTTCCTTTTGAAAGTATCAGGCTATTGCTGTAGCTGAAAATATCTTCTGCCGTTATCATCCCCGGCATCAGCGATCTTGTACTTATCCGTCTCATATTCACTTCTCCATTATATCCCGCAGTAGTATAATACGGTTTTTTTATAGTCCTCATGCGCTGAAAGCTTTGGATTAATAAAATTATATGGTTTTTATAAAGCATTGTCAATAAATACATTGACAATAAGCCGGATATGGTGTATGTTAATAAACAGATATGAAAATTCAATATTGTAGAGAATCTCTTATTCAGAGTGGTGGAGGTACATAGGACCTGAGAAGCCACGGCAACCCCCAATGAGGAAGGTGCCTGCCTGAGCGAGCAATGATGAGCGGCAGTGGATTAGCCGCAGTAAATCGAACAATAAGAGGATTTGATTATCAACTATCGGGTCCGCTTATAAAGGCGGATTTTTTTGTGTAAATGGTTTTTGGAAAATGAAGAAAAGGTTCAAAAACCGTGGGCACTTTTTCTGCAAACCGAGGGAAATTTAGTTTATTAAGGAGGAAAAAAGATGGAGAAATTTTTATTTACTTCAGAATCTGTAACAGAGGGGCATCCGGATAAAGTCTGCGATGCGATTTCGGACGCGGTGTTGGACGCGCTCATGGAGAAAGACCCGATGAGCCGTGTAGCCTGTGAGGTAGCAACTTGTACAGGGTTTGTGCTTGTGACAGGGGAAATTACTACAAACGCATATGTGGATATCCCGAAAATTGCAAGGGAAACAATTAAAGAAATCGGCTATACAAAATCAGAATATGGATTCGACGGCAATACCTGTGCTGTGTTTGTAGCCATTGACGAGCAGTCTTCCGATATCGCTATGGGTGTGGACAAGGCTTTGGAAGCGAAGCAGGAAAGCGCAGAAAATAAAATGACGGATGAACAGATAGAAGCAAACGGCGCTGGGGATCAAGGGATGATGTTTGGTTATGCTACGAACGAAACGGAAGAGTATATGCCTTATTCCATTTCCCTTGCACATAAATTAGCGCTTCAATTGACGAAGGTGCGCAAGGACGGTACTTTGAAATATTTAAGGCCGGACGGCAAGAGCCAGGTATCCGTGGAATACGATGCGGATGGGAAACCGCTGCGTTTGGAAGCGGTTGTGCTTTCTACCCAGCATGATGAAGATGTAACCCAGGAGCAGATTCATGAAGATATTAAGAAATATGTTTTTGACCCTGTCTTGCCGAAAGAATTGATTGACGATAAAACAAGATTTTATATCAATCCTACCGGACGTTTTGTTATCGGCGGGCCTCACGGCGATGCAGGTTTAACAGGACGTAAGATTATCGTAGATACCTACGGCGGTTATGCACGTCACGGCGGCGGCGCTTTCTCCGGCAAAGATTGTACAAAGGTAGACCGTTCCGCAGCTTATGCGGCACGCTATGTGGCAAAGAATATTGTGGCGGCAGGGATTGCAGAAAAATGTGAAATCCAATTGTCTTACGCTATCGGTGTAGCACAGCCTACATCTGTTATGGTGGATACTTTTGGAACCGGAAAGATAGACGATGATAAACTGGTAGAGATTATCCGCGAAAACTTTGATTTGCGTCCGGCAGGCATTATAAAGATGCTTGATTTGCGTAGACCTATCTACAAACAGACAGCAGCATACGGACATTTCGGTCGCAACGATTTGGACTTGCCTTGGGAAAGGCTGGATAAAGTGGATACACTGAAGAAGTATTTATAAGCAGCGATTGCCCCATATTTGATGTGTCAAAAATCTTGTAAAACAGGGCTGATTGGCAGCCGAATGACAATAAGAGAAGCGTTCAATCTCCTCCGTGAGGTTGACCGCTTCTTTATATTTATGCTATAATGCCCCAAGTAAACCATTGCTTTTGGCATGGTTTTGTACCTTGTAAAGTAAATACTGTTTCTATGGATTTCAGATGCACAGGCAAGGTCCGGCTGTATCCAATAATTCCCATAGTTTCCCATTTAGCGCCATGCACCTGTTGGTGGACAGGTTGACGAGGAGGAAGGTTATCGAAAATTCGGCGGGTGCCTTCCCGTACGGCTTCCGGTGCGTGATATGCCGGGAAAATATGCGGGCAACTGCAAAACAAAGACGGCATAACGGGAGATTACGGAATAATATGATGATAAAGATAAGTTGAAAATAGAAAGATGAGGAGAATCTATGTGTGGAATTATTGGTTATACAGGGGGAAAAGAAGCGGAAGGCATAATAGTGGATGGGCTGGAAATTTTGGAGTATCGGGGTTATGACAGCGCCGGGATAGCGGTCAGCCAAAAAGACGGCAGTGTGCAGATACGCAAATGCGTAGGGCGTGTAAGGGATTTGCGTTCCTTGTGCCGGAAGGGGGAAATCCAGGGCACATGCGGTATCGGGCATACAAGATGGGCGACCCACGGCGGGGTTTGCGATGCGAACGCCCATCCCCATCGGTTTGGAAAGGTTACGGTTGTCCATAACGGTATTATTGAGAATTACCGTGGCCTGGCAAAAAAATACAATTTACAGGATAGGCTCCGTTCCCAGACGGACAGCGAGGTGGCAGCGGCGGTGCTTGCCCACTTTTATAACGGTGACCCATTTGCGGCAATCCGGAAAACCGTACTGAAATTAAAGGGAACATTCGCTTTCGGTATTTTGTTTGAAGATATTTCGGAAGCTATTTTTGCGGTAAGGAATGTAAGCCCTATTGTTATCGGGCAAGTGCAGGAAGGGAGTATGCTGGCCTCGGATGTGACGGCATTAGGGCAGTATACGAAAGAATATTTTGTGCTGCCGGAATTTCATGTGGCTGTTTTGAAAAAAGAAGGCGTGGAGCTGTATGATATGTCCGGTGAACCGGCAGAGCCGGAATGGATGACGGTAAGCTGGGATGTGGATAAAAGCAGCAAAGGCGGCTATCCGTTTTATATGGAAAAAGAGATTATGGAGCAGCCTCAGGTGATTGCGGAGACGGTTCAGCCAAGGATATGCGGCGGTATGCCGGATTTTGGCGTGGACGGTATTCCCGACAACTTGTTTGAGGATTGCAAAAGGATATGTGTGGTAGCCTGCGGTACGGCTATGCATGCGGGATTGGTAGGCAAAGCGTTGATGCAATCGTTAGTGCGTATTCATATGGACGTAGAGCTTGCCAGCGAATTTATGTATACGGATGCGATTGTGGATGAAGAAACATTGGTGATAGCGATTTCCCAGTCCGGGGAAACCATTGATACGCTGGAAGCGGTAAAATATGCGAAGAAAAACAGTGCAAAAACCCTTGCTATCGTCAATGTAAGGGGGGCGTCCGTGGCGCGGGCCAGCGATTATGTGATTTATACCAACGCAGGGCCGGAAATAGCGGTTGCCAGTACGAAAGCTTATACGACGCAATTGGCAGTGCTTTATTTATTGACGGGAAGGATGGCATATGTAAGAGGAAGCTTTGGGGAAACGGAGGCGAAGTCTTTTGCATCGCAATTGCTGCTGGCGCCGGAAGCGATGCAGCAGGTGTTGGACCGGAAGGAGGAAATCCATTATATTGCCCGCTCCATATTGAATGCAAAAGATGTGTTTATGATGGGAAGAGGGCTGGATTATTCTATTCTTCTGGAGGGCTCGCTTAAATTAAAAGAGATTTCTTACATCCATTCGGAAGCTTATGCGTCAGGGGAACTGAAACACGGCACAATTGCCCTGATTACGGAAGATACGCCAGTGGTGGCAGTGGTGACCCAGAGCAAACTGCAATCGAAAGAGTTTTCCAACATAAAAGAGGTGCAGTCCAGAGGTGCAGGGGTTATACTGTTTATGAAAGAGACTTTTGAGTTGGATAAGGAAGCTGCGTGGGAGAGCGTGTTCCAATTGCCGGCGATGGAGGATAGCTTTATGGTAATGCCTGCTTCAGCAGCTTTGCAGCTTTTGGCATATTATGTATCCCTTGATAAAGGACTGGATGTGGATAAACCAAGAAATCTTGCCAAAGTGGTTACGGTGGAATAACCTATGTGCCGTTGCGGGATACAATGGCAGCCGGCATTTTGGGGTGTTAATTCGGGAATGAAGGGTTAGGAAGCGAAAAAGGATTGGAGCAAAAGGGCAGGAATCGGAAAAAGATAGGAGCCCCAAAAGCGGAAATGCGAATAATCAAAAGCCCGAAAAGGCGGGAAAATTAATCGGAACAGGGAAAGGGATTATTGGGCGGCCGGCATACAGCCCTGTGCATCTGAAATCTGTAGAGGCTTGGAAATCCGGCAAAATATTTTATGCATACAAATTAAGAAGAAAACAAGGAGCAACGGTTATGGCATTTACTCATTTGCACGTCCATACGGAGTACAGTTTATTGGACGGTTCCAACAAAATAAAAGAGTATGTAAAACGGGTCAAGGAACTAGGCATGGACAGTGCGGCGATTACCGACCACGGTGTTATGTACGGGGTAATCGAATTTTATAAAGAGGCGAAGGCGGCGGGGATAAATCCGATTCTGGGCTGCGAGGTATATGTGGCCCCCAATTCACGGTTTGACAAAGAATTGGCCGGGGGGGAAGACAGATATTATCATTTGGTACTGCTGGCAGAAAACAACACGGGATATGCCAATTTGATGAAAATAGTCAGCCGCGGTTTTACGGAAGGGTACTATTATAGGCCGCGTGTAGATATGGAAGTGCTGAATGAATTTCACGAAGGGGTGATTGCCCTTTCCGCCTGCCTGGCGGGAGAGGTACAAAGGTATATTGTCAAAGGGCTGATAGACGAAGCGAAGAAGACGGCATTAAAATACGAAGCATGTTTCGGGAAGGGGAATTTTTTTCTGGAAATGCAGGATCACGGAATCCCGGAACAGAAAACAGTGAATGCCGCACTTTTGAAAATGAGCAAAGAATTGGACATTCCGTTGGTTGTTACCAATGACGTACATTATACTTATGCCGAAGATGAAAAATCCCATGATGTGCTGCTCTGCATCCAGACAGGGAAAAAATTATCCGATGAAGACCGTATGCGCTATATAGGCGGGCAATATTATGTCAAAAGCGAAGAAGAGATGAAAGGCTTATTCCCTTATGCGTGGGAAGCGGTGGAGAATACCAAAAGGATTGCTGACCGTTGCTGTGTGGATATCGAATTTGGGGTCACCAAACTGCCGCATTTTGAAGTGCCAAAGGGGTATGATTCATGGACGTATCTGAACAAGCTTTGCTATGACGGTATGTATGAGCGCTATGGTGTCCTAAGGAATCAGGAGGAAGGGAATGACAGGGAAACAAAGGGGATCATTCCTGAGGGGGCAAGTAGGGAAAGCCTGATAGAACGCCTGGAATACGAGTTGAATGTCATCCGTTCGATGGGGTATGTGGATTATTTTCTGATTGTATGGGATTTTATTAATTATGCAAAAATGAATGATATTATGGTCGGGCCGGGAAGGGGGTCTGCGGCGGGTAGCATTGTTTCTTATTGCTTGAGGATTACCGATATTGACCCGATTAAATACAGTTTGCTATTTGAACGTTTTTTGAACCCGGAACGGGTGTCCATGCCGGATATTGATATTGATTTCTGTTTTGAAAGAAGACAGGAGGTCATTGACTATGTAGGGAAGAAATACGGGGCAGATAAGGTGGTGCAGATTGTTACCTTTGGTACGATGGCAGCCAAGGGAGTTATCCGCGATGTGGGAAGGGTAATGGATTTGCCCTATGCTTATGTCGATTCCATTGCGAAAATGGTTCCCAATGAACTGAACATTACCATAGACAGGGCGCTTAGTATCAATCCGGAATTTCGGCGGATGTATGAGACGGACGAACAGGTAAAAAACCTGGTGGATATGAGCAAACGTTTGGAGGGGCTGCCACGCCATACGTCCATGCATGCGGCCGGGGTGGTTATTTGCAGCAAGCCGGCGGAAGAGTTTGTGCCGCTGTCGAGAGGGAGCGATGGTTCCGTTACAACGCAGTTTACAATGACTACGATTGAAGAACTGGGGCTTTTGAAAATGGACTTTCTGGGACTGCGTACTTTGACGGTTATCCAGAATGCGGCATATTTTGTAGAAAAAAATCATGGCATCCATTTGGATATGGAGCATATTGATTATAACGATAAAGCAGTGCTTGCATCTATCGGAACCGGGCGTACGGACGGGGTATTCCAGCTGGAAAGCGGGGGCATGAAAAATTTCATGAAGGAATTGAAGCCTCAAAGCTTAGAGGATATTATTGCGGGGATTTCCTTGTACCGGCCGGGTCCAATGGATTTTATCCCCAAATACATCAAAGGGAAAAACAATCATCAGGATATTACCTATTCCTGTCCGCAATTGGAACCTATCCTTGCATCTACGTACGGCTGTATTGTGTATCAGGAACAGGTAATGCAGATTGTGCGGGATTTGGGCGGCTATACGCTGGGGCGCAGCGATTTGGTGCGCCGTGCCATGAGCAAGAAAAAGCAGTCGGTAATGGAAAAGGAAAGGGATAATTTTATATACGGGAATAAAGAAGAGGGTGTGCCGGGCTGCGTGGCAAACGGCATTGACGAAAGCACGGCAAGGCAGATTTATGAAGACATGATGGACTTTGCAAAATATGCTTTTAATAAGTCCCATGCGGCATGTTATGCGGTGGTGGCTTATCAGACCGCTTATTTGAAATATTATTATCCGGTGGAGTTTATGGCGGCGCTGCTCACCTCTGTAATTGACTTTCCAAGGAAGGTATCGGAATATATTGTGACTTGCCGGAATATGGGCATTTCCATCCTGCCGCCGGATATCAACGCGGGGGAGGTCGGTTTTTCCGTTACGGATGAGGGCATCCGCTATGCTTTGACAGCCATTAAAAGCATAGGCTATCCGATTATCGAAGCGATTGTAAAAGAAAGGGATGCCAGAGGGGAATATAAGAATCTGAAGGATTTTATTACCCGTGTGGCGGACAAAGAAGTGAATAAGCGTTACGTGGAAAACTTTATTAAGGCGGGGGCTTTGGATAGCCTGGGCGGCACGCGGAAGCAGTTTATGAGCGTTTACGTGCAGATTATGGACAGCATACAGCAGGATAAGAAAAATAATATGGCAGGGCAGATTTCTTTGTTCGATATTGTTTCGGAGGAAGAAAAAGAGAATTATGAGATAAAGATGCCGCAGGTAGGGGAGTATTCCAAAGAAATGCTGCTTGGGTTTGAAAAGGAAGTGCTGGGCATTTATATCAGCGGGCACCCCTTGGAGGAGTATGCCGGAATATGGAAGAAAAATATTACCAATACCACCGCGGATTTCCTTCTGGATGAAGAAACCGGGGAAACGGCGGTGAAAGACGGGCAGAGCGCTACCATAGGCGGCATTATCGCGGATAAAAAAATTAAGTATACGAAAAACGACAAAGTGATGGCCTTTTTACAAATGGAAGACTTGGTTGGTACGGTGGAGGTCATCGTATTTCCCAGAGATTATGAAAAAAATTCGTCGAAACTATTGGAAGACAATAAAGTCTTCATAAAAGGACGGGTATCCGTAGAAGAGGAAAAAGATGGGAAGCTGGTTTGCGAAAAGATTACCGGCTTCGATGAAATTACGAAAAAGCTGTGGATTAAGTTCCCCACAAAGGAGGCCTATGAAACGGCAGAAAAAGAACTTTTTTCCCGTCTGGCGGAGTCCGATGGAAGAGACAGCGTCTGCATTTATGTAGAAGCCCCTAAAGCGATAAAAACCCTCCCGCCGAATAGGAACGTAAAAGCGGATGCGGAACTGGTGGCGGAATTGGCGGCATTGTACGGGGCGGATAACGTGAAAGTGACGTGATGCCTTTCTTCTTGCCCTTTTCGTTACTGTTCACTCCGTTCCGGTAACAGGCAAAAATCCATGCAAAATTTGCTTCGCAAATGGATTTTTACTTGCTGCATGAATGTTTTTGTACGGACTTAGCAGTAAATGCTAAGTCCTGTGTGAACAGTAACCCATTTTCCTATCGTTTGGAAAGAGTTCCGAAAAAGTTATTGAAAAGGGGTTAAAAAAAAGGTAAAATAAGGATACTGTATACCGTAATATTTTAGAAGGGTAAAAAACGGCAGCAGAATAAGTATTGTCAGCATTGGATAATTTATGAGAGAGGTGTAGGCATGGCGGATGAGATTAGGACAATAGGGGTATTAACCAGCGGCGGTGACGCACCGGGGATGAATGCGGCTATCCGTGCGGTTGTGAGGCAGGCGCTTGCAAAAGGAGTTAGGGTTAAAGGGATTAAAAAGGGGTATCAAGGGCTTCTGAATGAGGAAATCGTGGATTTGGAGAGGAGCAGCGTATCGGATATTATCCAGAGGGGTGGAACTATTCTCGGAACTGCCCGTTGTATGGAGTTCAAGACGGATGAAGGGCAGCAGAAGGGCGCCACCATTTGCATGAAGCATGGCATCGATGGGTTGGTTGTCATTGGGGGCGACGGTTCTTATCGGGGAGCGCAGGCGCTTTCTAGAAAAGGGATTAATACGATTGGGATTCCCGGAACCATTGACTTGGATATTTCCTGTACGGATTACACGATAGGCTTTGATACCGCAGTAAATACTGCGATGCAGGCAATCGACAAGGTAAGGGATACTTCTTCTTCCCACGAAAGATGCAGCATTATTGAGGTAATGGGCAGGAATGCAGGTTATATTGCACTTTGGTGCGGTGTGGCAAACGGTGCGGAGGATATCCTTCTTCCGGAAAAGTATGATTATAACGAACAGAGGATTATCAATAATATTATCAGCAACAGGAAAAAAGGGAAAACACACCACATCATTATAAACGCGGAAGGGATTGGGCATTCCACATCCATGGCCCGGAGGATTGAAGCGGCAACAGGGATTGAGACAAGGGCGACCATATTAGGCTATATGCAAAGGGGCGGAAGCCCTACTTGTAAGGATCGTTTTTATGCATCGATTATGGGTGCGTATGCGACGGACATCCTTTGCCAGGGGAAGACGAACCGGGTGGTAGGATACCAGCGCGGGGAGTTTCAGGATTTTGATATCGAAGAAGCATTGGCTATGAAGAAAAATATACCCGAATATCAGTATGAAGTGAGCCGGGCATTATCTATGTAGCCGGATGGAAAAATATAGAATACAAATGTTTATTCCCGCGAGCAACGAGCCAAGTGGCTGCTTGCAGACATTTGGCGACTGCCGCGAGGGTCAAATACCCCGCTGCTCGCAGCGGGGTATTTGCTTGCGGGTCGGCGCGGAAAGTGCCGGCCCGTAAGCAGTCAGAGGACAGACGGGAAAGAGAGGGATTCATGATAACGAGTACGGCGAATCAGAAGATAAAAAGAATCGTGCAGTTGAATAAAAAGGCGGGGGAGCGGAAAAAGGAAGATGTGTTTGTAGCAGAGGGTCTTAAAATGTTTCTGGAAGTGCCGGAAGAAAGGTTGTGCGAAGTTTATCTTTCGGAAAGCTTTCTGCCTATTTTAGAAGAATTGGGGGAAAAGGGGAAGAAAGCGAGACAGAAACTGGAAGTGTGCGGTTACGAAACGGTGTCGGATGAAGTATTTCGCAAGATATCCGATACACAGGCTCCGCAAGGGATTTTATGCATTGTCCGGCAATGCCATTATTCCTTGGAAGAGGTGCTGAGGGAAAAAGAATGCCCCCTTTTGCTTGTCCTGGAAAATCTTCAGGACCCGGGCAACCTGGGAACGATTTTAAGGGCAGGGGAAGGGGCCGGTGTCTGTGGCGTGGTGATGAGCCGGGATACAGCGGATATTTATAATCCGAAAGTGATTCGGGCGACGATGGGGTCGATATACCGGATGCCTTTTTTCTATACGGAAAACTTAGAGGAAGCTATCATACGGATAAAGGAGGCTGGGGTAACGGTTTTCGCCGCCCATTTAAAAGGGGAAGGGAATTATGATAAATGTGATTATTGCAGGCCGTCTGCGTTTTTGATTGGGAATGAAGGGAAAGGGCTGACGGAGCGGACGGCGGATTTGGCAGATTCCTATGTAAAAATCCCTATGGAGGGGAAAGTGGAATCTTTGAATGCGGCGGTAGCAGCCGCCCTGCTGGTATATGAAGCGGCCAGACAGAGACGGGAAAGGGATTAGGGGCCAGGTTTGGAAATAGGATTGATTTTATGCAGCAAGGCTGCGTAGGAATGGAGGAGAAGATGAAAATAGGATTTATCGGTTTGGGGAATATGGCAAAGGCAATGATTGGCGGGATGCTGCAGAAAGGAATCGTGGCGGCGCAGGATATCGCCGGTTCGGCAAAAACGCAGAGTACGTTGGAGCGGATGGGGGATGAGTTCCATATCCATACGATGGCGGATAACAGGCAGGTGGCAAAATGGGCGGATATCATCATATTAGCGGTGAAGCCCGTTTTTTTCCCGGAAGTGATAGGGGAAATTAAGGATGCGGTAACGGAGGATAAACTGGTTATCAGTATTGCAGCAGGGAAAAGCCTGAAATGGATAGAAGAGGAGTTTGGGAAAAATATAAAGCTGATACGCTGTATGCCCAATACCCCGGCTTTAGTGGGGGCAGGCTGTACGGCCGTGTGTTGCAACCCAAGGGCAGGGGAAGAGGATGAGAAATTCTGCCTGAAATTGATGGAAAGTTTTGGAAAGGCAATAGTAATCCCGGAGCGGCTGATGGATGCGGCCGGTGCGGTAGGGGGCAGCTCCCCGGCATTTGTATTTTTGTTTATTGAAGCGATGGCGGACGGGGCGGTAAGAGCAGGGATGCCCAGGAAGCAGGCTTATGAATTTGCCGCTCATGCGGTTATGGGGAGCGCGAAGATGGTTTTGGAGACCGGGATGCATCCCGGGGAATTAAAGGATATGGTATGCTCTCCGGGCGGAACGACAATCGAAGGCGTAGCAGCCTTGGAAGAAGGAGGGATGCGGTCAGCCGTGATGAATGCGATTCATGCTTGCGTGGAGAAATCAAAGTTGCTGTAGGCTGCGATGGAAGACAGCTTTTCCCCCATTGTTCCATCATTTTTCATAGTTTACACCCCTCCCCACGTAAAGGGGAAATGGCGGCTGAGTCAAACTTTTTTAAAAAAATTTAAAAAAAAAGAATAATTTGCCTACCTAAAACACCGCATAAGAATGGACGAGTTAGCATAAACTTGACAATAAGTAATTAATTTGCTATTATTTATGTAATAAAATTAACAATTTCGTAATAATTACATAAAATGAATGCAAAGAAAATGCACCGAACCTTATCAAGCTGATAAGTGAGGTACGAACTGGGAGGTAAAAGAAATGTCAGGAAACAGAAGGCCGTTTCGTATGCTGTCAGGTTTGGTTATAAGCCTGATCATGATGATGGCTGTAGGTATGACCGCTGTAGCCGGCGAAAGTAAGACCAGCAGCCAGGACTATTTGGATTCGCTGAATGTAGGTGTGGAAGCGCTCCTTACACCCGATGAAAGCAACGGGGCAATGGGGAAGGCGGGTACGGAAGAGAAAGAGGGCGAAGAGGAGGCGGTGCCAGGAAATCTTCTGGCGGATAATTCTGCGTCGAGGGTACAGGTTACGGAAAGTATGGTAACCGAGAGCATTGAATCCGGGAAGCAGCAGGAGAAGGAGAAAAAATCCGATCTTGTGATGGCGGATGTGCAAAATGCGTTAAATGTACGTGCAAAAGCCGATGAAGATTCGGAAAAAGTGGGTGTATTATATAAGGACTGCGGCGGAAGGATACTGGAAAGGAAAGACGGTTGGACGAAATTAAGATCCGGCGATTTGGTGGGCTGGGCAAAGGATGAGTATCTTTTGTTTGATGAGGAAGCGGAAAGCATGGCAGATGAAGTGGGCAACCTTATCGTAACAATTGATACGGATACTTTGCGTATCCGTAAGGAGCCAAGTACGGAAGCCGGTGTTTTTGCATTGATGGCTCAGGATGATGAGCTGGATGTCATAGAGGTTGTTGATGATGATTGGATTAGTGTAAAGTATGATAATGAGATTGGCTATGTATCGGCAGAGTTCGTAGATTTAGATTTCCATATTGATGAAGGGGAGACAATTGCGTCCATTAAAGCAAGGGAAAAGGCGGAGGCAGAAGCGAAGGCGAAGCTGACGGCAAACCAGGGCGCGGTAGCAGTGGGCGCAGACGATACAAGGCTTTTGGCGGCGCTTATCTACTGCGAAGCGGGCAACCAAGGCTATGAAGGGCATTTGGCAGTGGGGGCGACCGTGATGAACCGGGTAAGGAGCGGCGCATATCCTAATACGATTTACAGTGTGATTTACGCATCGGGGCAGTTTACGCCCGCATTGAACGGTAAAGTGGCAAGGGTATACGGCGGTAATATACCGGAAAGCTGTATGACTGCGGCAAGAGAAGCTATTAATGGGGCTACCAATATCGGTACGGCGACTCATTTCAGAAGGGTAGGCGCCCATGATGGGATTGTAATCGGCGACCACGTTTTCTGGTAAAAACAGGATAGAAAACTAATGAAAAGGCGGCTTGCTCCTGATTTGGGGAAAGCTGCTTTTTTTGGATAACTGGAATTTGGGTGTCAGAAGCCTTTTGCCTGAAAATCTTGCGTACTGTATTGAACAAAGGGTTAAAATATAGTAAGATAATAAGAAAGCTTGAAAGGGGCTTGAAGTATGAATTATACAATTTTTTGGCTGGTAGCCTTGGTTTTGTTTATTGCTATTGAAATAGCCACAATGGGTTTGACTACCATATGGTTTGCCGGCGGGGCATTGTTAGCTGTGCTGGCGGCGGCTTTGGGATTGCCTTTGACAGTACAGATTGTCTTATTTTTTATTATATCGTTTGTCCTTCTTTATTTTACAAGACCGATGGCGGTAAAATATTTTAATAAAGACCGGGTAAAAACCAATGCGGAAAGCCTTGTGGGGAAGCAGGCAATTGTAATCGGCGAAATTGACAACCTGCAAGGGATTGGGCAGGTGACTGTCGGCGGGATGGAATGGTCGGCCCGGGGTTCGGCAGACGGAATAAAGCTTCCAGTAGGCAGTGTGGTAAATATTGTTGCGATTAATGGGGTAAAATTAATTGTAGAAGAAAAGAAATGAGAAAACGTTTAGTCTATGCCTGCAAAGGCGGACTGGGCAGGAATGGAGGATGAGTTATGGGTTTTGTATTAATTGTTTTATTGGTGCTGGTTGTATTGGTTTTGGCTTCCTGTATTAAGATTGTGCCGCAGGCCTATGCCTATGTTATGGAAAGGCTTGGCGCATATCAGGGGACATGGTCGGTAGGCATACATTTTAAGACGCCTTTCCTCGACAAAGTGGCGAAAAAGGTAAATCTGAAAGAACAGGTTGTGGATTTTGCGCCCCAGCCGGTAATTACAAAGGATAATGTAACAATGCGGATTGATACGGTAGTATTTTTCCAGATTACAGACCCTAAGCTCTTTGCATATGGTGTGGAAAATCCGATTATGGCGATTGAGAATTTAACGGCTACAACGCTTAGAAATATTATCGGGGAGATGGAGCTGGATCAGACATTGACTTCCAGAGAAGTAATCAATACGAAAATGCGTTCCTCACTGGATATAGCCACAGACCCTTGGGGGATTAAGGTAAACCGTGTGGAACTGAAAAATATTATCCCTCCGGCTGCTATTCAGGATGCGATGGAGAAGCAGATGAAGGCGGAGAGGGAACGTCGTGAAGCGATTTTGCGTGCGGAAGGCGAGAAAAAATCTACGATTCTTGTAGCGGAAGGGCAGAAAGAATCGGTGATTCTGGAAGCAGAGGCAGAAAAGCAGTCGGCTATCCTCCGCGCGGAGGCACAAAAGGAGAAGATGATTCGTGAAGCCGAAGGTGAAGCGGAGGCTATCCTTAAGGTACAGAAAGCAACTGCGGACGGTATCCGGATGATTCGCGAAGCAGGGGCAGACCAGTCAGTGCTGACGATTAAGAGTTTGGAAGCTTTTGAAAAGGCAGCCGACGGCAAGGCGACAAAGATTATTATCCCTTCCGAGATTCAGGGGATTGCAGGATTGGCTTCTTCTTTAAAAGAAATCGTGGTGGATGAAAAGTAGAGCCTTCCGGCATGGAATAGAAAAGCTGACAGGCTAAATAGGCCAGGCGTTTTAGAAAATGGCAAAAGAGCAAAAAAGTGAATAGGAGTAAATTCCGGCAGTTGGGAGATGGGTTCCGCCTGCCGGATTTTAAATAGAAGGAGGAGACGAGGATGAACTTAGTAGGTCGTGATTTCCTGAAGCTTTTGGATTTTTCAGGGGAAGAAATGGAATATTTACTGGATTTGGCAGCGGATTTAAAGGAAAGGAAGAAAAAAGGGATAGCGACAAGGTGGCACGAGGGGAAGAACGTGGCGCTTATTTTCGAGAAGACGAGTACAAGGACAAGATGTTCTTTTGAGGTGGCTGCCCATGATTTAGGTATGGGAACCACTTACCTTGACCCCACAAGTTCCCAGATAGGAAAGAAAGAAAGTATTGCGGACACGGCAAGGGTGCTTGCCGGTATGTTCGAGGGGATTGAGTATAGAGGGTTTGGGCAGGATATCGTAGAAGAACTGGCAAAGTATGCAAAGGTTCCGGTCTGGAACGGGTTGACCAATGAATTTCACCCGACCCAAATGCTGGCGGATTTGCTGACCATCCGGGAACATTTCGGTTATTTGAAGGATATCCGTTTTACATATATGGGGGATGCCCGGTACAATATGGGCAATTCCCTGATGGTGGCGTGCGCGAAGATGGGGATGCATTTTACTGCTTGTACGGCAGGGAAATATTTCCCGGATAGAGAATTGGTAGAGGAATGTAAAAAAATAGCCGCAGGCACAGGAGCCACCATTACTTTAACGGAAGATGTGGAGACCGGGGTAAAAGGGGCGGACGTTATTTATACGGATGTATGGGTTTCTATGGGGGAACCGGATGAAGTCTGGGAAGAGCGGATTAAAGACCTTATGCCATATCAAGTGAATGGGAAGGTGATGGGGCTGGCAGGGGAAAAAGCGGTGTTTATGCATTGCCTTCCTGCTTTCCATGATTTGAATACGAAGATAGGGAAGGAAATCAAAGGGAAATTCGGCATTGCGGAGATGGAAGTGACGGATGAGGTGTTTGAGTCGGAGGCATCCATTGTTTTTGAAGAAGCGGAGAACCGGATGCATACAATAAAAGCAGTGATGGCGGCAACGCTTGGCGTGCCGGAAAATAAAGGATAACGGGCATGAAAACAGAGATTTTGAAACTTCTTCGGGAAAGCGGGGATTATATTTCAGGGCAGGAACTTTGCAGCCTTTTTGGCGTTTCCAGAACGGCGGTATGGAAGGTGATAAACCAGCTAAAGGAAGAAGGATATGGGATTGAAGCGGTGCAGAATAAAGGTTATCGCTTGCGGCTGAATCCGGATGTGCTTTCATACAGCGAGTTGAAGAGCCGTATCAGGAACAATTGGGCGGGCGGCGAGATTTATTATTATGAGGAAACCGGGTCTACCAACATTGATGCAAAGCGTCTGGGGGAAGAAGGGGCTGCTCATGGAACCATAGTGGTGGCAGACAAACAGAACGCAGGCAGAGGGCGCAGGGGAAGGGCATGGCAGTCTCCGGCAGGGAAGGATATTTATTTTACGATTTTGCTGCGGCCTTCTTTTGAGCCAGATAAGGCGTCAGGGCTTACGTTGGTTATGGCCCTTTCCGTAGCGCAGGCTGTGGAAAGGAAATGCAATTTGAAGGCAGGTATTAAATGGCCCAATGACGTGGTGCTGAACGGGAAAAAAATTTGTGGGATTTTGACGGAAATGAATATGGAAACGGATTATATCCAGCATGTGGTCATTGGTGTGGGGATTAATGTGAATCTGGACGAAATGCCGGAGGAAATCAGCCAGACAGCGACTTCGATTTTGCGGGAGGGTGGAGAAAAGACGGCAAGGGCGGAGCTTTTGCAGGAAGTGCTGGCACGGTTTGAAGAAAATTATGGGATGTATGAAAAGGAGTTGGACTTAAGCTATATGCGGGAGGAATATAACAGCCATCTGGTGAATGTGGGCAAACAGGTGAAAGTGCTGGATCCCAAAGGGGAGTTTGAAGGCATTGCCAGAGGGATTAATGCCTCCGGGGAGTTGCTGATAGAGACTCCTGACGGGAAAGTGGCGGAAGTCTATGCCGGGGAAGTTTCGGTAAGGGGGATGTATGGATATGTTTGACCAAAGAAGGGCAGCGGAAAAGGAAAATGGGAAAACCGTTCTATGCGGGGCAAACGCGTATGAGAAAAAATATTATTTCAACGATACATTCAACGGAATCCCTCAATCCATCAAAGATGAATTGAATATTATCTGTGTCCTTTTTACCGAAGAGGTAGGGGGGATTTTTACCATTGCTTTTGAACCGGACGGAAGTGTGGTGATGGAAACAAATTTTGCGGAGGATGATTTCTTATATGATGAAATCGGAAGCGGGCTGCTGGTTCGGGAAGTAAGCCGGAAAAGACAGGAAATGCTGGAGTCTTTAAGCCTGTATTATAGAGTGTTCGTCCTCCATGAAAGGTTGGACGCGGAAGAAGAGGGAACAGAAATAGATTGGGAAAGGCCGGGTAGAAGCGATGATATTAGTGATTGATGTAGGGAATACCAATATAACTTATGGGGTATATAAGGGGAAGGAACTGGTAGCTACGTTTCGGATGACGACGAAGCAGCCCCGTACTTCGGACGAATATGGAATGAATATTATGGAACTTTTACGGATTCATTCGGTGGATAAAAAGGATTTGGAAGGAACCATCATAGCCAGCGTGGTGCCGAATGTGATGCATTCCCTGACAGGGGCGGTAACACGTTATCTTGGAACCGCGCCGCTCATCGTAGGGCCGGGGGTGAAAACGGGGATAAAAGTGGTAACGGAAAACCCAAGGCAGATAGGGGCAGACCGTATCGTGGATGCAGTGGCGGCATATGAAATATACGGCGGGCCGGTTCTGGTATTGGATTTTGGAACGGCAACGACTTATGACTTGGTGTCGGAGGACGGAAGCTTTATTGCATGTATCATAGCGCCCGGCATACGGATATCCGCGAAAGCCCTTTGGGAAGGGACCGCGAAGCTGCCGGAGGTGGAAATTAAAAAGCCGAAATCTATCTTAGCCCAGGAAACGGTTTCCAGTATGCAGGCAGGTCTGATATATGGACAGATTGGGCAGACGGAATATATTGTCAGCCATGTGAAAAAGGAAAGCGGTTATGACAATCTGAAAGTAGTGGCGACCGGGGGGCTGGGAAGGCTGATTTCCGAAGAAACGGAGAGCATCCAATTTTATAACAGCACCTTAACTTTGGACGGGCTGCGCATGATTTACGAAAAGAATAGGAAATAGCAATGGCGGATAAATTATTAAGGCAGTTGAAAATTGGCGATGTGGTTTTAGGGAACAATGTTATACTGGCTCCTATGGCAGGTGTATCGGACCTGCCATTTCGTCTTTTGTGCAAAGAGCAGGGGGCAGGGCTGTTGGGGATGGAAATGGTAAGTGCAAAGGCGATTATGTACAACAGCAAAAATACGGAAGCTTTGATGGAGATTCATCCGGACGAAATGCCGGTTTCTTTGCAGTTGTTCGGTTCGGATGCGGATATTATCAGCGAGATGGCAAAAAGGATTGAGGACAGACCCTTTTCCATCTTGGATATCAATATGGGCTGCCCTGTACCGAAAGTAGTAAATAACGGGGAAGGGTCGGCATTAATGAAAAACCCGGCCCTTGTACGGGAAATCGTATCCAAAACGGTAGAGACTGTCCGCAAACCGGTTACGGTGAAAATACGGAAAGGCTTTGACGGGGAACATGCCAATGCGGTAGAAATCGCCAAGGCGGCGGAGGATGCAGGAGCGGCGGCAGTAGCGGTACATGGGAGGACGAGAGAAGAGTTTTATTCCGGGAAGGCGGATTGGAAGATTATTACAGAGGTAAAAAAAGCAGTAAACATTCCGGTAATAGGGAATGGAGATGTGACGGACGGCGAGTCGGCAAAACGGATGCTGGAGGAGACAGGCTGCGACGGGGTTATGATAGGGCGGGCAGCCAGAGGGAATCCTTGGATATTCCGAGAAGTGACGGCATATCTGGAAAACGGAAGGAAAGAGCCAAGGCCGGAGGCAGAAGAAGTAAAGGATGTCATTTTACGCCATGCGGAGCTTCAAACCCGGTATAAGGGGGAATATATCGGAATCAGGGAAATGAGGAAGCATATTGCATGGTATACGGCGGGATATCCCCATTCGGCAAAATTCAGAGGACGGATAAATGAAATAGAGGGGATGGAAGAGCTGCGCAAAGGGATAGAGGAAATCTTCTCCCCCCATCAATTGGAGCGGTGCGTGCGGGAATAAAAACTCTTGTTTGCTCATAGGTTGTTTTAAGGGGCACAGGAGGATAGGATGTTTTGGATGACGGAAAACTGGTCTATTTTTATTTGAAAGAAGGTATCGGTTTTAAAAAACGCAGATGGAGCCGTGGGCATATGCCGATTTCGGATTTTGCGATGGGGGATGCCGGGATGCTGGGATGCTGCGGTGTGCCGGAGTTTTTTTGGAAAAACAGAACGTGGGACAAAGGAAAGCTAAAGGAAGAGCTGGGCAGGATATTGGAAGAACAAAAGGCGGAGGACTACTATTTGCAGCCGGAATTAGCCCGGTTGGCGGAGGTGGAAGAAAAGATGCCTCCTGAAATATTGCTGCAAAAGGTGTTGAGCCAGATACCTTGCCCGGAGTATTTGATTTATATAGGCTGGGGAAGCGGGCACAGGGAAGGGGCATTGGGGGAAGAGGCTTTCCGTGAAGAGAGACGGATGCTTTTTAGGCTGTTGGAGCCTTATTTGACCAGAGTCAATCATTTTACCTTGGTGACGGACAGGCCGGAAGGATATGAAGAGTTTACGGATTATATTTATGAGGAATATGGAATCCCCACAGCCAACACAAAGGCGATGGGGCAGCGGTTTGGAAAAAGCGGGAAAACAGTAGTGCTTGATATGAGAAAAGAAGGCAGGGCATCATGCCAGAAGATTCCTCCAAGAGCAGCATATGTAGATTTTTGGTCTGATAAGGGAAAACGGGAGGAATTGGAAAGGGAACGCAGGGATATCCGTTATCTGTCAGCCGTGAAATTCCTTGACACTCTGGTGAAAAATGGGTATAATACCATAGTTAATTCCCGTAAATAATGAAGCGAAAGAATGGATATAAAGAAACAAAACTATGAAAGGAGCAGGGAGGTTCAAATGGAGGAGAAGAAAAATATTTTAACTTATGAGGGGCTTAAAAGGTATGAAGATGAGCTTCATGAATTGAAGGTGGTAAAAAGGCAGGAAGTTGCCCAGAAAATCAAGGAAGCCAGAGAGCAGGGCGACTTGTCGGAAAATGCCGAATACGATGCGGCGAAGGACGAGCAGCGCGATATTGAGGCAAGGATTGAAGAACTGGAAAAAATTCTTAAAAATGCAGAGGTTGTCGTGGAAGACGAAGTTGATTTGGATAAAATCAACATTGGTTGTAAGGTGCGTATTTTGGACTTGGAATATAATGAAGAATTGGAATATAAAATCGTTGGTTCTACGGAAGCAAATAGCTTAAAAGGAAAGATTTCCAATGAATCCCCGGTAGGAAAAGCTCTAATCGGTGCAAAAATCGATGACATTGTCAATGTGGAAACCCAAGTAGGCGTATTGCAGTATAAAGTGCTGGAAATCCAGCGTTCCAGCAATTAATGGAAGGGTATGTAGGAAGTTTATTGGTTTTATAACTATTTTAATGGTTTTTAACTATCCGGATAAATTAAGAGGAAAAGGAGTGTCAACGGTGGGAGAAACACGGAACACACAAGAACAGGATATTAATCAGTTATTAAAGGTGAGAAGAGAGAAGCTGGCTACGCTTCAGGAAAATGGTAAAGACCCGTTTCTGATTACAAAGTATGATGTAACACATCACAGCGCTGAAATTAAAGAGGGCTTTGATGCTCTGGAAGGTCAGAATGTGTCGATTGCAGGCCGGGTCATGTCAAAACGCGTTATGGGGAAAGCATCTTTTTGCAATGTGCAGGATATTCAGGGAAATATCCAGTCATATGTGGCAAGAGACAGCATTGGCGAAGAGCCTTATGCGGATTTTAAAAAATGTGATGTAGGCGATATCGTAGGGATAAAGGGCGAGGTATTCAAAACGAAAACCGGGGAAATATCCATCCATGCCGCAGAGGTCACATTGCTTTCCAAGAGCCTTCAGATTCTGCCGGAAAAATATCATGGGCTTGTGAACACGGATATCCGGTACCGTCAAAGATATACTGATTTGATTATGAACGAAGAAGTGAAGGATACTTTTATAAAAAGGTCATTGATAATCAGTTCAATCCGCAGATATTTGGATGGACAGGGATTTTTGGAAGTAGAGACTCCTATGTTGGTATCCAACGCAGGCGGCGCAGCAGCCCGGCCTTTTGAAACCCATTACAATGCACTGGATGAAGATGTAAAACTGCGTATATCTTTGGAACTATATTTAAAAAGGCTGATTGTAGGTGGCATGGAGCGGGTTTATGAAATTGGGCGCGTGTTCCGCAATGAAGGGCTGGACACAAGGCACAATCCTGAATTTACTTTGATGGAATTGTATCAGGCTTATACGGATTATAACGGCATGATGGACTTGACGGAAAACATGTTCCGCCATGTGGCAAAGGAAGTATGCGGTACAACAACTATTACTTACGGCGGTGTGGAGATTGATTTGGGCAGCCCCTTTAAACGGGTTACGATGATTGATGCCGTGAAGGAATATACAGGCGTGGACTTTGATGAAATCAAAGATACGGAAGAGGCGAAAAAAATAGCGGATGAAAAAGGGGTACATTATGAGGCGCGGCATAAAAAAGGCGATATCCTGAGCCTGTTCTTCGAGGAGTTCGTGGAGGAGCATTTGGTGCAGCCGACTTTTGTTATGGACCATCCGGTGGAAATATCCCCTCTTACCAAGAGGAAGCCGGACAAGCCGGATTATGTGGAACGCTTTGAGCTGTTTATTACAGGCCGGGAGATGTGTAACGCTTATTCCGAGCTAAACGACCCCATCGACCAAAGGGCTCGTTTTGCGGCGCAGGAGGAAGCGTTTGCGGCGGGCGACGAGGAAGCAAACCATACGGACGAAGATTTCCTGAATGCATTGGAGATTGGCATGCCACCTACCGGAGGGATTGGGTATGGTATTGACAGGCTGGTGATGCTGCTGACGGATTCGCCGGCGATTAGGGATGTTTTGCTGTTCCCGACGATGAAGTCACTAGACAAATAAAGCCAGTGTTTTCAAGGGTTTCAGCTACTTGTTATCCGCATAGTGCAACAAAAGTGCAACAAATTTTGAACGAATAATACGGAATAATACCCTTATGTACGTTCATGGTTGTGCGAATCCAATCAAATATTTGTATCTACAAGGACATTTTTCTAAAAGAAATTTTAGAAGATGTCCTTTTTTGTTATGGTCAAAAAATCAGAATGGAGGAAAGCATTATGACAAACACAGCGTTAAGAGCAGGGGCGCAGAGCGCCAACAACAAACACATGGTTTTTGCAAACGAGGAACATGAGAAATTTTATTTTGAGAAACTGGAACAGGCGAGGTATCAGGACTGTTACCACAAGGCGTTGATTTACATTCTCGGTATTTCAGAGGACACAAGAAATCATTTCAGCCAGATTTATGACATTAAGTCCGGGTATATCAAGCCAGAGTGTCTGCATCAGGGCTGGCAGACGAGCGGAAGTGTGCGGGTAGTAAGGCTTGCCTTTAACCTTTACACAGACGTAACGCCAAGTGTTGATGATTATGAGAGCGAGGATGAGCGGATCAGGGAGTGCAGGGAGTATTCAGTAAGCGATATTTTCTGCTGCGGCTATGCGATGTACTTCTGGCAGGGCATCAAGCTCCGCTACCCGGAATACTGCCAAAAGCAGAAGTCCATTGAAGAAATCCTTGCGGAAATGGAGAGGAAACGTGCTGAAAATTCGACTGATGGGAACGAAGAATGATATTAAGTGGTTCGAGAAGATTCTGAAAAGACAGCCCAAAGTGGCTGTGACGGAAGTTTCGGAGCTGTACCGGAACAAAGGTACAAACAGGTATTACCGGGCTTATGTGGAAGTGCAGAAAGCCAACATCAAAGAAAAATCTAACTGATACGGAGGAATAAAACCATGTGTAAAATTATAGCAATCGCAAACCAAAAGGGAGGTGTAGGTAAAACCACCACCACAAGCAACTTAGGGATCGGGCTGGCAAAGCAGGGAAAGAAAGTTTTAGTGATTGATGCGGACGCACAAGGCAGTTTGACCGCAAGCCTCGGTTTTACAGAGCCGGACAAGCTGGAAGTCACCCTTGCAAATGTAATGGAAAAGGTTATCAATGACGAGGAAATAGAACCGGGGTATGGTATCCTGACCCATGACGAGGGCATTGACCTGATGCCGGGGAATATTGAGCTGTCCGGCTTGGAGGTTTCCCTTGTGAATGTGATGAGCAGGGAAGTTATGCTGCGCTCTTATGTGGATATGGTTAAGGAGAGGTACGATTATATCCTGATTGACTGTATGCCTTCTCTTGGCATGATAACTATAAATGCCTTTGCATGTGCCGACAGTATTCTGATTCCGGTGCAGGCGGCATATCTGCCCGTTAAGGGATTGCAGCAGCTTATTAAGACAATCGGCAAAGTAAAGCGGCAGATTAACCCGAAACTGGAAATAGAGGGGATTCTCCTTACAATGGTTGACAGCAGGACAAACTATGCAAGGGACATCAGCTCCATGCTGAAAGAAGCCTATGGGAGCCGGGTAAGGATATTTGCCAATGCCATTCCTATTTCTGTCCGGGCGGCGGAAATTTCGGCGGAGGGCATAAGCATCTATGAGCATGACCCAAAAGGGAAAGTGGCTTCAGCCTACGATTCTCTGACGAAGGAGGTGCTTGCAGATGGGCAGTAGCAAAAAGCCGGGGAGTGCAGCAAATATTACTCTGGAAAAATTTGATGATCTATTTGGCGGCAATGCCGGACAGGGAAGCGGGGGCGAACAAATCACTCATGCGAAGCTGGCGGATTTACATACATTCAAAGGACACCCGTTCCGTGTCCTTGATGATGAAAAAATGGAAGAAACCACGGAGAGCATCAGTAAATACGGTGTGCTTGTGCCAGGTATTGCAAGACCGAGGGAAGGGGGCGGCTATGAAATTATAGCCGGACACCGGAGGAAACGTGGCTCGGAATTGGCAGGGCTTGATACCATGCCCGTCATCGTGAGGAACTATACGGACGATGAAGCTACGATTATCATGGTAGATTCCAATATCCAACGTGAGGATATTCTGCCGAGTGAGAAAGCAAAGGCTTATGCCATGAAATACGAGGCTATGAAGCATCAGGGAAGCAAAGGAGGCAGCACCCTTGACGAAGTGGGGGAAGCTGCCGGAGAGAGCGGAAAGACGGTGCAGAGATATGTGTGGCTCTCCCGGCTGTCTGACGAACTTCTCGGTTTAGTAGACGCTAAGAAGATAGGAATCTCGCAAGGAGTAGATATTTCCTTTCTGTCAGAAGAACAACAGCAGTATGTGGAGGTTATTCTTCAGGAAACAGGAGCGTCGGTTTCCAACGCACAGGCGGCAAAGCTGAAAGAGTATGGAAAAAGCGGTGAACTGACACTGCCAATGGTGCGGCTGATTCTGACGGAGGAAAAGCCGAAAGAGAGAAAAGTAACGATCAAGGGCGATAAGATCAGCCAGTATTTTTCAGAGGACTATTCCAATGACGATATAGAGGGTATCATTATCCAGCTTTTGGAGGAATGGCAGAGTAAGCAGTAAAGGAGGCGGTAAGAATGAGCGAGCCATTGAGATTTGATTATTACTATGGCGTTGAAGCAGAGCAGTTTTCTTTTTACCGTGTTCCCCGCCTGCTGATAAAAGACGAGCGTTTCAAGGGGCTTAGCAGCGATGCTAAGCTCCTGTATGGGCTGATGCTTGACAGAATGGCATTATCTATGAAAAATGGATGGCTGGACGACGAAAACCGGGCATATATCATTTATGCTGTGGAAAATATCATGGAGGATTTGGGATGCTCCAAACCTACCTGCATAAAGATTATCAGAGAGCTTGACGCAGACAATGGAATCGGATTGATTGAAAAGAAGCGCAGGGGGCTTGGAAAGCCGGATATAATCTATGTAAAAAATTTTGCTTCCGTACCGGAAAAAGAAAGCGGAAAAAAGCCCGCTAATACTGATGTTTCCGCAGAAGTAAAAAATCTTTACTTCAAGAAGGAAAGAAATTTAACTTCTGCAAGTAAAGAAACTGAACCTCTGGAAGTAAAGGAATCTGACTTCAAGAGGGAAAAGAATTTGACTTCTGGAAGTAAAGGAAATAGACTTCAAGAAGTAAAAGAATTTGCCCCTAATTATAACAATACTATCTATAACAATCAGAACAATACTGATTTGAGATATACCAATCCTATCAATCAATCAGCGGACAGTGTGGATAACGTGCCAGTGCATGGGAAAGACGATAGGATTGATGGGATGGATGAAACAAACGCATATATGAAACTGATTCGTGATAATATCGAATATGAGCATCACATGAAATACGACAAATTTTGCGATAAGGAAATGTATGAGGAAATCTACGAAACAATCTGCGATGTGGTGTGCGTGAAGCGGAGGACAATCCGCATCAACGGGGAGGATTACCCTTACGAGCTTGTCAAATCCCGTTTCCTGAAACTGCGAAGCGGTCATGTGGAGTATGTCATGGGGTGCATGAAAGATACTGTTACAAAGATTGCCAATATCAGGGCATATCTGATTACTGCCCTTTACAATGCCCCCTCAACCATGAGCCATTACTATCAGCAGGAGGTTCAACACGATATGTATGGCGGAGGGTGGACGGAGAAAGGAATTACATAGCGGACTTCTGGACACAATGTCCAGAGGTGGAAAATATTTCAGGCAGGGTGTATGATACTGCTATGGGACGGAAATGGAGGAATTTATAGTGAAACAAACATATATTACGGAAGAAGAACAGAAAAAGTGCCGGAAGGTGGCGGAAGCCTTTCGGGAGCTTGAAGATGTGGACGTTGTGGTGGTCGATGTAGGAAGATATGGTTTTGTAAAACTGCAATATTACACGCCGCCGAGAGGCTTTGAGAATGACTTTACATTTACGGACAGCAGGGAACTGTTCGAGGATTTGTGGGAGGAATGGCTGCACACACAGCTCATCACATTTGCAAAGGAGATGGGGACAGGCGATATTGACTATGATGAGATATTCAACCGTCTGACGGAAGAAAAAAGAAATGAGCTTATGGGCAGGAAAAAGGATTTCGCAGAGATAGCGGGGATAGAAGCACGATAAGTTTGCCAAAGTGTGGCGGGTGGCACTTTCAAGCCTTGTTGGAAGTGTGATTATCTTTTCAATCACACTTCCGGCAAGGTTTCCAGAGGTACGGAGGTGGAAGACCTCTGTCTTAAAAACAGTATAACAGGAGAACAGCGTAAGGGCGGTTATAAGTCAGTAGAGATTTGTAGCTGCCCTTTTTTATTGTTTCCGGTCAGCGCACCGGGAAACGGAAAGGAGATTGCTATGGAATCGCTGCGTGATGTCAGGAGGGTAATGGAACGTGAAGCCAAAAAAGGGAGCTGTCCGCTCATGTTTGAAAAGATTGAGTTTGACGGAACGCCTTTCCAGTTTATCTTGTCAGAGGAAAAACTGGACGAGGTGCTTGCCTATCTGTTAAGACTGAAATCTTTCCGGCAGTATGCGGAAAAGACAGTTATCAACAACGTGTATATGGATCTGGATATGCTCTGCAGAAAGCCGCAGTTTAAGCGCACCCATTCCGTTATGGAGCGTGAGGGGATTTACGCAAGGGTGCAGAGATATAAAAAGAAATTAAATCCGGACTATGAAAATGGACTTTGCCTTGAAACGGTGCGGTGTATCTTCACTTTGTCAGAAGGGGAAGCGGAGAAATGCAGAATGACACATGAGGGGCAGGAAACGTATGCTTTTATTATGTCAAACAAATATATCCTCGGACTGTTTACCTACTGTGAGGCGGCAAGGAAATCCGCTGTTTTGGACGGTGTGGAATACGGACACCTTACGGAACGGGAACAGAAGATTGCGCTGCTTGATGGTGTGGGAGATGTGCTGTTTCAGGCGCTGCTCCTTGATGATGTGGAATACGGGAATGGCAGGTTATGCGCCAATCTCCACACAATCTACTGTTTAAACAAAAAATAATAACTTCTGGACATGATGTCCAGAGGTGGAAGGAGAACGAGAATGTATCTTACAGTGAAAATCATTTATAACATTATCTGCCGGGGGATTCCCCCGTAGTGCATGGGCTTTGACTGGAATTAACAAGGAGGTGTTTCATGCAGGAGGAAGTAACACAGAAAACAATCGCCCTTGTGATTAAGACCACAAAATTAGACGCCAATGTGCTGAAAGCCGCAATGAGGATGTACTTAAACCACCGAAAGCAGAAGGCACAGAAAACGCATGGAAAAACATCTGTGAAAAAGCTCGTTGGCGGGGGCATGGGGGTTTCGTCCATTGAAGTCACTGACGGCAACATCAAATCTTTTGAGCGTGTGGCGAAAAAGTACAATGTTGATTTTGCCGTAAAGAAAGACAAGACATGCGAACCGCCGAAATATTTGGTCTTTTTTAAGGGCAAAGATGCCGATGCGGTAGCGCAGGCATTCAAGGAATTTGTTTATGGTAATGAGAAGAAGAAAGGAAAAGTTTCCGTAAGGGAGAAATTAAAGCGTTTCAAGGACGCAGTATCGCAGGACAAGAACCGGGAACGGAGCCGGGAGAAAAACAAGGACAGGGGGCAGAGCCTATGAGCAATATCGTAAACGGCATAGCCAAAGACTTAAAAGCCATTCCGAAGAACCTCAAGGCAAAGACCGGGAATCTGGATAAAAAGAAACTTGTCCTGATGAACCTTCCTTATGTGCTTGCCGGATACTTTTGTGACAAAATAGCGTGGCTGTGGCGGGTATCGCCGGGGCAGGACGCTTCCGCAAAGATGATGGCGGTCATGGCGGGGATGGAGGATTTATTTTCCAATCCATTGCCAAGTTTTTACCCGAAAGACCTGCTGATCGGGGTGTGCTGTGGGATTGCATTAAGGCTTCTGGTGTATTTCAAAGCGAAGAATGCCAAGAAATTCCGGCAGGGTGTGGAGTACGGTTCGGCACGTTGGGGAAATGCGAAGGACATCGAGCCATATATGGATTCGGAGTTTGAGAACAATATCCTCCTGACGCAGACGGAAAGGCTGATGATGTCAGGCAGACCGAAACAGCCGAAGTACGCAAGGAATAAAAATATCCTTGTCATCGGTGGCTCCGGTTCGGGCAAAACGAGGTTTTTTGTAAAACCGAACCTGATGCAGCTTCATAGCTCGTATGTTGTCACAGACCCGAAAGGGACAGTGCTGGTAGAGTGCGGAAAGATGCTGAAAAAGGGCGGCTATAAGATAAAAGTCCTCAATACCATAAACTTTGCAAAGTCCATGCACTACAATCCTTTCGCCTATCTTCGGAGCGAAAAGGACATTTTGAAACTCGTGAACACGATTATTGTCAATACCAAAGGGGAGGGGCAGCAATCCGGTGAGGATTTCTGGGTGAAAGCGGAAAAACTGTATTACACGGCTCTTATTGCCTACATCTGGTACGAAGCCCCGGAGGGAGAACAGAATTTCGCCATGC
Organism: uncultured Kineothrix sp.; assembly: GCA_910588855.1. Lineage (GTDB taxonomy): Bacteria > Bacillota > Clostridia > Lachnospirales > Lachnospiraceae > Kineothrix. The sequence continues at coordinate 231,644 of CAJUSR010000005.1, forward strand.
TGATCGATCTGATTGACGCAAGCGAAGCAAGGGAAGATGACGAGAATTTTAAAAACGCCGTTGACCTTCTGTTTGATGAACTGGAGGAAAAAGACCCTAATCATTTCGCTGTCCGCCAATATAAAAAATACAAGCTTGCGGCGGGCAAGACAGCTAAATCTATTCTGATTAGCTGCGGCGCAAGGTTAGCGCCATTCGACATAAAAGAGCTGCGTGACCTGATGGAGTATGACGATCTGGAGCTTGACACGCTCGGAGAGCAGAAAACAGCATTGTTCGTCATCATTTCAGATACGGACGCCACTTTTAATTTCGTGGTGTCAATCATGTATTCACAGCTCTTTAACCTGCTCTGCGACAAGGCGGATGATGTGTATAACGGAAGGCTCCCGGTTCATGTCAGGATGTTACTTGATGAGTTTGCGAACATCGGGCAGATTCCGCAGTTTGAAAAGCTGATTGCCACAATCCGGAGCAGGGAAATATCAGCATCTATTATTTTGCAGTCAAAGTCACAGCTTAAAGCGATTTACAAGGACAACGCTGACACAATCGAAGGGAATTGTGACACTACCTTATTCCTCGGAGGGAAAGAAAAGACTACTTTAAAAGACCTTGAGGACGTTTTAGGGAAGGAAACGATAGACCTTTACAATACCTCGGATACAAGGGGTACGTCGCAGTCCTACGGTCTGAACTATCAAAAGACCGGGAAGGCGCTTATGAGCCAGGACGAGATTGCGGTCATGGACGGTGGGAAATGTATCATGCAGCTTAGAGGTGTCAGACCATTCTTCTCGGATAAATTCGATATAACGAAGCATGGCAGGTACAAGGAGCTGTCCGATTATGACCAGAAAAACGCCTTTGACATTGAGGACTATGTGAAGCATCTGCACCACATGAAAGTCACTCCAAATACAGAGGTGGACGAAGCCTTTGACTGTGGGGAAGTCAGCGGGCAGGAGAATGATTCCCCGGACAACTGAATAGCGGCTTCTGGACATAATGTCCAGAAGTGCAGAAAAGACAACTGAATATGGAACTGTAAACCAGCCACCGATTTCCGTATAAAAGACCGGAAATCAGGAAACGGAGTTTTGATTGTATTTGGGAAAACATAAAAATAAGACACCCGGCACAGCCTATCGCCAAACAGAATGTACCGGATGCCCGCATGGGTTCTCCCAAAGGATTTCCCTGCCCTTATTTTACCACAAAGGGCGGGGAATTTACATATCAAAGCTCTTTCTTTATCAAAAAATCAATTTTAAGGAAAGAAAGAGGTAAAAAATATGAGTTTCTTCACAACAGCAGTTACAGGATTAAAGACAGTCGTTACAGCAATCGGCGCAGGCGTGGCAGTATGGGGCGTTATCAATCTGCTTGAGGGATATGGAAATGATAATCCGGGCGCAAAAAGCCAGGGCATTAAACAGTTGATGGCAGGCGGAGGCATTGTAATCGTGGCGCAGACGGTGATTCCACAGCTTACAACACTGTTCTCATAATTCATGGGCGCAATCATTGACAAAATCACTGAATTTATAAAGGAGATGCTGCAGGGGTGGGTGCTTGACAACCTCGGCACGATGTTCACGGACGTAAATACAAAAGTGGGCGAGATTGCCGGGGAAGTCGGGCAGACACCCAGCGCATGGAATGGGAGCATTTTTTCCATGATCCGAAACCTTTCAGAGAATGTCATGATTCCCATAGCGGGGCTTATCATCAGCGCAATTTTATGTTATGAGCTGATAACGATGGTAATGGACAAAAACAACATGCACGAGGTAGGGAGCGAGTTTTTCTTCCGCTACCTCGTGAAAGCGTGTGTTGCAGTTATGCTTTTAAGCAAAACTTTTGACATCACAATGGCAGTATTCGATGTGGGCAACCATATCGTGACAAATGCGGCGGGTGTCATATCAGGCTCTACGAGCATTGATGTGACAACTACGCTGACTACCATGTTCAACAACCAGCTTTCCACTATGGGCATTGGCGAACTGATCGGGCTTGGGATAGAAACCATGATTGTCAGCCTGTGCATGAAGATCATGTCCGTCCTTATCACCGTCGTTTTATATGGGCGCATGATAGAGATTTACCTTTATATATCAGTGGCACCCGTCCCCTTTGCGACTTTGAGCAACCGGGAATGGGGCAGCATCGGGAACAATTACATCAAGGGGCTTTGCGCTCTGGCGTTTCAGGGGTTCTTCATCATGGTATGTGTCGGCATTTATTCCGTACTCGTTGCCAGTGTTGCGGTTGCCAGCAATCTGCACACGGCATTGTGGTCGGTGGCGGCATACACCGTTATCCTCTGCTTCAGCCTTTTCAAGACAGGCTCCCTTGCGAAATCAGTGCTGAACGCACATTAAAAATATCAGGAAAGGAAAATGTTTATGGCAATATCAGTGGCAGTGCCGAAAAATCTGAGCGGCATCAAGACAAAGGTGGCGATGAACCTTACGAAACGCCAGCTTGTCTGCTTTGGCAGCGCCGCAGCGGTGGGCATACCATTTTATCTTGTGACAAAAGGGGTATTGGGTACGCAGGCATCGGCGCTCATTATGGTAGCCCTTATGCTGCCATTCTTTTTTTTGGCAATGTATGAAAAAGACGGTTTCCCGGCGGAGAAGATACTGTACTTTATGGTGCGGCAGAAGATACTCACGCCGGGGATTCGTCCTTATAAATCGGAAAACCTCTACAAGCAGTTGGAGGAAAGGGAAAAAATGAAGAAGGAGGTGCGTTACCTTGAAGAAAAAGCCGCAGGCAAGAGAAAACAAGCCGAAAGCGGGGCTTAATTTTTCAGAAAAGAAAAGGCTGAGGGAGTTAAAAAGCACCCTTGCCGGGAGTGACAAAAAGCAGGAAAAGCCGGACACGGCGCAGAAAACGATCACATTTAAAAAGATGTACCGGGACGGTATCTGTCAGGTGGCTTCCGATTACTATACAAAGATGGTTGAATTTTTTGACATCAACTATGACCTTCTGGAGATTGAAGATCAGGGGGAGATTTTAGAGCAGTACAGCAGGCTCATCAATTACTTTGACCCGTCCATACGGTTCGAGCTGTTCTTATTCAATAGGCAGGTCAATGAGCAGACTTTGACAGACCAGTTTGACATACCCTTGCAGGGCGATGATTTTGACGATATTCGTGAGGAATACAGAACGATGCTGCAGAAACAGTCGGCAAAGGGAAACAACGGGATTATCAAGTCAAAATATCTGATATTTGGTATTGAGTGCAAAGGGTATCGGGAAGCAAAGGCGAAATTGTCCAGTATTGAAGCCGATGTTATCAAGAACTTCCTGAACCTCGGCACCCACGCCAGAAGCCTTGACGGGAAGGAACGCCTGCGAATCCTGCATGAATATTTCAATCAGGACACAATGGAGCCTTTCCGTTTTTCATTTAAGGAATTATCAGAGTCGGGAAAGAGCGTAAAGGATTATATAGCGCCGCCGGGCTTTGACTTCCGCTATCCGAGCCGCTTCAAGTCGGGGAAGATGTACGGGAGCGTCCATTTCCTTGATATTATTGCGCCGAGGTTCAATGACGAGCTGTTAAAAAAGCTGCTGGACATTGATGACAACATCACGGTCACGCTGCATATGCAGACGATGGACCCGGTAAAGGCAATCAAGATGTTAAAAGGGGCGCTTACGAACATTCAGAAAATGAAAATTGAGGAGCAGAAAAAGGCGGTGAGGTCAGGTTATGACATGGATATTCTTCCGACAGACATCATCACCTACGAAAGAGACACGCTGGAGCTGCTTGACGATCTGAACACAAGCAACCAGAAAATCATCAAAATGACATTCCTCATTACCTGCTATGGCAGGAGCAAAAAAGCACTTGAAAACATCACCCAGAGGGTATCCGGCATTATCCAGCAGGCAAACTGCAACTTACGGTGTTTACAGTACCTTCAGGAGCAGGGGCTTATGGCATCAGCGCCGATTGGCTGCAACGATACGGGCATTGAAAGGGTGCTTACCACAAAAAGTACAGCGATTTTAGTGCCTTTCTGTACGCAGGAATTATTCATGCCTGCTCCGGCAATCTATTACGGTCTGAATGCTCTTTCCAACAACATGATTATGGCAGACAGAAAGAGGCTTAGGACACCAAACGGAGTAATCCTCGGCACACCCGGTTCCGGGAAATCATTCAGCGCAAAGAGGGAGATTTTATCCTGTTTCCTTATGACAAAAGACGATGTGATCGTCTGTGACCCGGAGGGAGAATATTTTGCCCTTGTGGGTGCGCTGCATGGGCAGGTAGTGCGGCTTGCGACAAACTCAAAGGACTACCTAAACCCGATGGACATTCAGCTCTCCCATAAGAACGACAAGGAAGCGTTAAAGCTGAAATCAGACTTTATCATAACGCTGTGTGACCTGATAGCCGGAGGGAAGGACGGTCTTGAAAATGACGAGAAAGGCATTATCGACACCTGCATCAAGCATATCTATGATAGGTATTTCAAAGAGCCGAAGCCGGAGAATATGCCGCTTTTGGAGGATTTATATAATGCGCTGTTAAAGTATGAGCCGAGGGACGTTGCGCCGGAGATGCAGAAAGAAGCAAAGCAGAAGGCGGTGCGGATCGCTAACAGCCTTGTCTTATATGTGCATGGCTCGCAGAATTATTTCAATCACCATACAAACGTGGATTCAAAAAACCGTATCATGTGCTTCGACATCAGGGATCTGGGGAACCAGCTCAAAGAGCTTGGAATGTTAATCGTGCAGGATGCAGTCTGGAACAGGGTGTCGCAGAACCGTGAAAGGAAGGTTGCCACAAGGTACTACTGTGATGAGTTCCATTTGCTTTTAAAGGAAAGGCAGACTGCCATTTACAGCGTGGAGATTTGGAAAAGATTCCGTAAATGGGGCGGCATACCGACAGGTCTGACACAGAATGTAGGCGATTTTTTGAAATCAGAGGAGATCGAGGGGATTCTTGGCAACTCTGATTTTGTTTATCTGCTGAACCAGAACGCAAAAGACCAGACGATACTTGCCGACAAGTTAGGGCTTTCAGAAAAACAGCTTGCCCATGTGACCAACTCCGAACCGGGAAGCGGGCTTATCCTCTTTGACAACGTGGTTATCCCATTCGTGGATAAGTACCCTGCTGATACGAAAACTTTTGCAATTATGAACACTAGACCCGAAGAATCAGTCAGGCAGGAGGAAACGGATTGAAAGTAGGGCTGATTGACGTAGATGGACATAATTTCCCTAACCTCTGCCTGATGAAGCTATCCGCTTGCCATAAGGCAAGGGGAGATATGGTGGAATGGTACGACAAAAACAAGTGGTATGACCTTGTTTATATGAGCAGGGTATTCACTGACACCTATTCAAAAGATTACGAAGGCAACGTAAAGGCTTACCATGTTATAAAAGGCGGCACCGGATACGGTCTTGACAATAAGCTGCCGGACATTGTGGAGCATACGCACCCGGACTATGGGCTGTATCCGCAGTTTGCGGGAACCGCTTACGGTTTCCTCTCAAGGGGATGCCCTCGTGGGTGCGGCTTCTGTATCGTTGGGGAAAAGGAGGGAAGAAAGACGGAGGCGGTGGCTGACCTTTCCGAATTTTGGGGCGGCGAAAAGGAAATTAAGCTCTTAGACGCAAATATTTTAGCCTGTCCCGATTGGGAGCGGCTCTTAGGGCAGCTTGCGGACAGCGGCGCAACCGTTGATTTTACGCAGGGGCTTGATGTGCGGCTCATCACACCGGAGAAAGTGGCGGCTCTCAACCGGATAAAAACAAAAATGCTGCATTTCGCATGGGATAACCCGGAAGATGACTTGATACCATTTTTTCAGAGATTTTTGGAACATACAGCCGTAAAGGACAAGCGGAAAAGGCGTGTCTATGTGCTTACCAACTATGGAAGTACCCATGAGCAGGATTTATACCGCATTTATGCCCTGCGGGATATGGGGTATGACCCGTATGTGATGATCTATGAAAAGCCGACAGCGCCGGAGGAAACAAGAAAGATGCAGAGGTGGGTAAACAATAAGTGGCTGTTCCACTCTGTAAAAGATTTTAAGGATTATGTTCCAAGCGGTTATCGGAAAAAAGGTCAGTGAGTCTGACCTTATGGAAGGGGGAAGGCAGATGGAAGAAAAAGCTGCAGCCGTATGTGCCGGGGGAAGGGCTATTTTATACCATGCTGATTTTTTAAGGATTGCGGGCGGCATGAAAGATGAAAGTGTGGATATGGTCTTTACTGACCCGCCGTTTGAGCTGACAGGTGGCGGCATGAAGAAGGGAAAGCTGCTCTATGAGGGCGGCGAGGTCTTCCAGAACTTCGGATTCAGCACGAAGGATATAAATTTTAAGGACTGGGTGCCGCAGGTGTATCGGATATTAAAAAGGGAGCGGTATTTTTATGTGATGTCCAATGACAGGAATCTCTTTCCTTTACATGATGCCTGCACTGCAAGCGGCTTCAAGTTCTGTGAATTATTGGTGATGGACAAGAAAATGACTGTACCCTCAACGTATTATCCCAAACGGGCAGAATTTATCCTCATGTACCGAAAAGGAAATTACCGAAAGGCACATTTTTCCGGATCAACGGTGATAGAAACAAGGATTCCCAGAGGAAAGGAAAAACGTCACCCGACAGAAAAGCCAGTGCCGATGATAGAGCATCTGGTAAGGTGTTCCACGCTTGAAAACGAGGTATGCCTTGACCCGTTCATGGGGAGCTGCTCTGCAGGGGAAGCGTGTATAAAAAATGGCAGGGGATTTATCGGCGTGGAAAAGGAAAGAAGGTGGTTTGAGGCTTCACAAGGCAGAATAAAAAATTTGGAGGTTAAGTGATTGATGACAGAAAAAAAGAAAAAACAGCCGGAAGGGTTTTCAAAGGATAAAAACGCCTTTGCCAATGGCGGTTCTGAAAAAAAAGATACCGCCGTTAAGAATACAAAACAGAGGCACTCCGGCGCACACCAGCCGAGAGATGCAGATAAAACTTCTGGACATGATGTCCAAAAGTCAGGACAGCCGGGGCGGGCGGAAACTTCTGGACACAATGTCCAAAAGCCCAAAGGGAAACCGGAAGGTGGCAGTTTTGGGGAGAGTCGGAACAGTTTTCAGGGCAATACAGAGAAAACCTCCGGACAGAAAGCAAAGTCTGTTGAGAAAAAACGCCGACAGTCAAGGCAGTTCCAAAAGGAGAGCAGTTTTGCTAAAGAGAAAGAAAAGCCGGACGGCGATAATGCGGGAGTCAGGGAGCAGAGCAATTTTGCAAAAGAGGAAAACGCTTTTACGGAGGACAGCGGAGGGGAGCAGACCGAAGAAACGAAAGATTTCCGGGACGATTACCGCCGCAGGGATACCTACCACCAGAACGAAAAGAAGGGCAGATACCGCAGGCGTGAGCATCAGGACAGGGAGCGTATGAAAAAATCTGATTTTGAGCGTGATTTCCAGACGAAAGATGCCACCTTTGCAAAAGACGATGCCTTTGCCGATGGCGCAGAGCCGGAGTTTCAGGGCAGCAAGAAGTTAAATAAATTGCAGGGAAAGGCTGAAAAAGCGGCGGAGCGTACCCAAAAGGCAAGGAAGAAGCTGCCAAAGAAAAAGGAGTATTCCTTAGAGCGTGTCTTTGACGAAAAGACGGGCAGGGCAAGATATGTGCTGACCGCAGAGATTAAGGAAAAGCCTTTTCAGGCGGAAAATCCGGTGAAGCGCATGGCGGGCAGGACTGGCTCGGAGTTTGCGAATTACGCACATGGCAAGGTTGCCGAAGCGGAGAAGGACAATTCCGCAGTGGAGGGCGCACATAAAACGGAGCAGAAAGCCGAAGATGGCTACCGCTTCATCAGGCGGCATTACAAGGGGAAGGAACAGCGGCGGCGGGCGAAAGTGGCAAAGCTGGAAAAAAAGCAGTTTAAAAAAGAAGTCAATTTCCGCTACCAGAAATTCCTTGAGGAAAATCCAGAAATGCAGGAAAAGACACTAAAGAAGCAGTTGCAGAAACGGTTACAGAAACAGAGAATCAAGCGTGAGTACGCAAAGGCAAAGCGGGCGGGGCAGGCGGCGAAGAATACAAAGGAGGCGGCTGTAAAATCCGCAAACATTACCACGACGGTTGCGAAGAAATTGCAGGAGATAGCGGCGAAACACGCTTCCGTGCTTGTGGCGGTTGGTGCGTTTGCAGTCCTGCTCATAATGATAATGATCTCTGTGTCCTCTTGCGGGGCGATGTTCTCGGAGGGTATGAGTACCACACTGGCGGGCAGCTATATGAGCGTCCCGGCAGAGATTGACGCTGCGGATCTGGCTTTTTCGGCGCTGGAGATGGAATTACAGAAACAGATTGATTCCATAGAAACGGATTACCCGGATTATGACGAGTACCGCTATAACCTTGATGCAATCGGGCATGACCCGTTCGCACTCATCAGCTACCTTTCCGCAGTCCATACCGAATTTACGGCGGCGGACGTGCAGGGCGAAATCGAGAGCCTTTTTGATGAGATGTATGAGCTGACCTTAAACCCGACAGAGGAAACAAGAACAAGGACAGTAACCAAAACAGGCACACGCACCATCACAGACCCGGTAACGGGGGAGGAAACAGAGGAAGAATATGAGTATGAGGAGGAAGAAGAATATACCGTAACCATACTGGAAGTCACGCTGACCGCAAAAGATTTGAATGTGGTTGCTGCCGGACGCATGAACAGTGAGCAGAAAGATATTTATGCGCTTTACAACCAGACGCACGGTCTGACACAACAGTTTTACACGCCTTTAAATTTATACTGGTACAACTATGTGAGCAGCTATTACGGCTACCGCATCAACCCGGTGACGGGGGCGGAACAGTTCCACCGGGGCGTGGATATTGCGGTGCCAACCGGAACGGAAGTCCTTGCGGCGATGGATGGCACAGTCACCACAGCCGCCTATGACAGCTATTACGGGAATTATATCGTCATAGAGGACAGCAAGGGGTACTGTACCAAGTATGCCCACATGAACACGTTAAGCGTCAGTGCGGGGCAGGCTGTAAAGCATGGGGATACCATAGGGACAACGGGGAATACGGGGAGCAGCACCGGAAGCCACCTGCATATCGAGTGTTTGTATAACGGGGAGTATTATAACCCGTTATTTTATTTTGAAGCCGGGGAGGGAACTCTTTACGGAGAGACGCCGGGGGCAGGGAGCGGCGGGGGAAATGCGATACCGCCGGATTCCTATGATGACGCAACCGTGCAGGCGCTTATGGAGGAAGCCGCAAAATATTTAGGCTTTCCGTATGTATGGGGCGGCTCAAGCCCGTCCACATCTTTTGACTGTTCCGGTTTTGTCTGCTGGGTATTTACCAACAGCGGGGTACATAACCTGCCACGAACCACGGCGCAGGGAATTTATGACCAGTGTACTCCGGTTTCGGCGGCAGACGCAAAGGCGGGAGATATTATCTTTTTTACGGGTACTTACAATTCGGGCGGTGCGGTGAGCCATGTGGGGATATATTGCGGAAATGGCGTGATGATACACTGCGGCGATCCAATCAAATACGCCAGTATCAATACGTCCTATTGGCAGAGCCATTTCTACGCTTTTGGAAGGCTGAATTAGAAGTAAATGTTGAGTGATAATAAAGTTTGACACAATGATAATAAAGACCGACATTTTCATAAAAAAGAGAGACAACATCAGTTTTAGTTGATTGCTGATAAAAAAGTATGACAGCCGCAATGAGAAAATCATAATATAGTCTGACAATATCAATGCAGATACCGCAGGCGGCAATGTCATAATCTGAAAAATGAAATAGTTGTGTTAATCAGCTTGGAGTGCAGGGCATTTCAGGCTTTTCTATTGTCAAACTATTTTATCATAAAGTCACTTGTAAATGTAAAACTTTTTTATGAAAGGACAGTAAAAAAAATGCCTTTTATCGGGGCATGGAAAGGAGAAACAATGTGACAAAGGAAAGAATCATAAAGGAGCTTTCCAAAGTCCGGCGGCAGCTTGCAGACCTGCAGGAAAAGCAGAGGGATTTGGAGAGCCAGCTACAGATGGCGGAAGATGCGGAGAAAATGAAATTCATTGAAAAAAATAAAATCTCCCTTGAACGCCTGATTCTGCTGAATAAAGTCAGCGAGGAAGAAATTTTAAGCCTGCTTCGGAAAAAGGAGCAGGAGGAACAGACACAGCAAACAGAAAGGGAGGCAGAAAGCCATGAACAAAAAAATGAAGTTACGTTATAGGGCGGTATTATCGCTCATGTTATCCGCAGTATTATTCTGTATGCCTGTGGCGGCGTTTTCCATGAATGGGAACAGCGCCATTGAAGCGAGGGCGGAGGAAGAAACAGAAAATAATACGGAGGAAAAAACTGCCGGAGAAGAAACGGAAGGCGGTACGGAAGAAAGTGCTGCTGAACAGGAAACGGAGGGCAGTACAGAGGAAAATCCGGGAGAGCAGACGGAGGACGGTACAGAGGAAGGAGAAACAGAGGGCGGAACTGTATCGGGCAACGAAATCGAGCCGGTATGCACTTGTGAAAAGAAGTGCGGCGCATACGATTATGACAAAGACTGTGAAGTGTGTGCCGCCGATTACAAAGGTTGTGCATATAAGACACCGAATGTTGTTATTAAAATTAACAGTCCGGGCGGATGGCATAACGAAAGGGCAACCGTCACGTTTACCGCATCTGATGCGGCGCATACCGGGAATTTTGAAGCCGCAAAGATTCAGGCGAAAGTCGGGCAGAATGGGAGCTGGACGGACGTAACGGAGGATAAGAAACTGGAAATATCTGAAAACTGTACCGTCTATGTGCAGGTGACAGACCAGAAAGGCAATACATACGAGCGGAGCCGGACAATCAGATGCTTTGACACCACGAAGCCCACGCTCAATGCAGCGGTCAGCGACGGGCTTTTGAGTATCCAGGTGACAGATAGGGATTCCGGTGCAAAAGCGGTCTATGTGAACGGCTACGAGTTTACGGAGCTGACAAACGGCACGTTGAATATCCGCCTACAGCAGTTTGACGCAGGGTATGAGTATTTCACCATTTCCGCAATGGACAATGCCGGGAATATGTCAGAGGTCTATAAAACGAAAAACTCGTATTACAAAGACCCTGCCGATGAGAGCGACGAAAACCCGGCAGAGCAGCTCCCGAAAAGTGCCGAAGCCACAAAGCCGGGGAGCGCCACCGGAACGGTAACGGAGCATACCAGGACGGACAGTCAGGGGAACACCGTTTCACAAACGCCGCAGGAGCAGAAAAAGAAAGCAATGGCGGAGGCGGATGCCGCTGAAAAGGAAGAAAGCGGGGAGAAGGATAACGGAAATGAGAAGTCCGGGCAGGGGAAGGAATTTTACACAATCCAGACCGCAACGGACAAGGTTTTCTATCTCATCATTGACCGGGACGGGGAGGAAGAAATGGTGTATTTCCTTACGGAGATTACGGAAAATGACCTGTTAAACGCCACTTCCGACAACAGCGAAACGCTGCCGAAAAATTCCGCAGCCTTAGAATCCGCTATTCCTACAGAGGAAGGCGCACTTCCGAACAATAACGGGGAAATTCCGGAGGATACGGAACAGGCAGAGGAAAATACCGAAGATGCTGAAAATGCGGAAGATACAGAAAACACAGAAGAACCGGAGCCGGAAGAAAAAGCGTCAGAACCGAATCCTATGGTTTCCTATATTCTCATGGGCGCACTTGCCATAGCCTTTATCGGCGGGGCGTATTATTTCAAGGTAGTCCGCAAAAAGAAAGAGGAATTCATCGAGGACGAAGATGAGGACGAGGAAGATGAGGGCGAATATGAAAACGAAGATGAGCCGGAGGACGGTTCGGAAGATGATTTTTTTGAGGATAAGGAGGAAGAATAATTATGCAATAACTCGAAATTTTTGAACAAATCCGTAGCAAGCTTGTAACCCTTAATT